>JAXLWT010000056.1:0-23302 GCA_046328375.1 Thermomicrobiales bacterium | reverse complement strand
AACCCGAAGCGCACCACGCCCGCTTCGGTTAATGCGCGAGGCAGGGCGAAGTGACGTGCCTGGAAGGGCATTGTGGCGTGGAAGGCGGTGTCGAAGCAGGCAACGCGTGGCACACCGGGCAGCGCCTCCCCCACGGCGGCAATGACCATCAGCGCAGCCGGGTTGTGGTTTGGAGCCAACGGCGTCAGGGTTGCAAGTGACTCAAGCAGTGCAGCGTCGACGAGTTCTGGCTGCACGTGAAGGAGTCCGCCATGCACCACCCGGTGCCCGCTCCCGACGATGGTTGCCAGGACCGGCTGCCCCAGTTCCGTGAGCAGGGCGTGCACGGCCGCCGCATGATCTGGCACGGGAACGGCACGCCTGGCCACGGTGCGGTCGCCAGCATCCTGGATGCTCAGGTGGCCATCGCCGCCAATGCGCTCGACGGCAGCGCGTAGTTCACAGGTTAGCGCCTCCCGACCCACGCGGTAGAGGCAGGCCTTGAGGCTCGATGACCCGGCATTCAGCGCCAGGATGCGAGGCTGCGAGCTGTCAGTCGTGTGGGCCAGGGCGTCAGAAGCGGTCACCATGACTCCGTTCCCGCCGTTCATGTGATAGTCATCGCGCATCCGGGCGCGGTGCGGTTTATCGCACTATGAACGATGAAGAGCCCTCCGTGCAGCACCCGGGTGTTGCTGCTTCAGATTGTCCCTCTTGCCGAGTACGCCGCGCGCGGTGAAGATGCGCGCGTTCTGTTTTGCACGCGGGGAAGCAGGGAAGGACTGAACGATGGCTGAGGAGTTCGAGTACCGCTATAACCGGCTGACCTGGCCGGAGATGAACGACGCGATTGCCCGGCAGCCGGTAGTGATCCTGCCGACCGCCTCCACGGAGCAGCACGGGCATCACCTGCCGATCGATGTCGACCTGTTGCTCTGCGACACGATCAGCCAGGAAGTGGCCAAGCGCTCGAACGGCGCGGCGCTGGTCCTGCCGCCGGTGCCGTACGGGTTGAACCGGCACCACATCGATTTCCCCGGTACGATCCACATCGAGCCGGAGGTGTTCATCGCCTTCTGCCTGAACGTGACCAAGAGCGTGGCCTACCACGGCTTCGAGAAGATTCTCATCATCAATGGTCACGGGTCGAACCAGCCGCTGATCGACATCATTGCTCGTCGCACCACCCTGGAGACGGGTTCGCTTTGCGCCTCCTGCCACTACATCAACGTGGCCGTGGAACGGTTCCGCGAAATCATGGAATCGCCGGTGATCGCCCACGCCGATGAGTTCGAGACATCCCTCTACCTGCACATCGCGCCGGAGCGGGTGCAGATGGACAAGGCGAAGCAGAGCGACGACGTGATGGGCGCCTACCTCTCGTCAGACAGCACCACGCCCTACGTGCGCTTCAACGACTACTGGTCGCGCTGGACCGATAACGGCGTGCACGGTGACGCACGTCCCGCCACGGCCGAGAAGGGCGAGATCATCTTCGAGACGGCGGTCACCCGCCTGCTGGAGCTGGTCGATGAGTGGCGTGCCTGGCCATTGGCCGATCGGCGTGACTTCCACACGAACCCCGTGCAGGATTTCATTCGCTGGTAGTGACGTTCTGGTCAGGGGTGTGCATAGGCGCACCCCTGACGTCTCTTTCCCTCGGCGTTCCCGCACCCAGGATGAACACGCGGTGCCGTAGATCTCCGTTCGCCCGTCTCGAACGATCACCGACGGTCCGATTGAAGGCGCTGCCCTTCACATCGCGCGTTGGCGTGAAGTGAGGAAGACGTCAGCCAGGGCACGCACCGCCTCAGGGTGGGTCAGGTACAGGTA
The DNA here is from genome assembly GCA_046328375.1 of Thermomicrobiales bacterium. Lineage (GTDB taxonomy): Bacteria > Chloroflexota > Chloroflexia > Thermomicrobiales > UBA6265 > JACCXM01. The sequence goes on along the minus strand of JAXLWT010000056.1, from coordinate 21,490 downwards.
GTGATCCGCGTGCGGCACCAGGTGGAGTTGGGCGTCTGGCAACAGAGCCGCAACTTGCGCCACTGCCCATGAGGGCTGAATATCCTCCGTTCCGTACACAAAGAGCGCCGGTACCTGGAGATCGGCGACCTCGCGCAGCAGCGTTGGCCGCTGGACGTAACGCTTGAACTCCGCACTGAGCTGGCGGTTTACGGACATGTTCGTTGGTGGATCTGTCTGCAGGGGCACTTCGCGGTCTTCTGCCACGCCGCGTACGTATTCGGCATACCACTCACGGTCATTGTTCAACCTGCCGCCTGCGACGCAAAGGATGCCAACGCAGCGCTCCGGACGGGTAAGCGCGTACATCAATGACAGGTCCGCGCCCCATGAGTGGCCAGCCACCACCCACCGGTCACAACCGTAGTGCCGACGGCCCGCCTCCATATCGGTGAGGCACTGCGCGATGGTGAAGGGGCCGTCGGGCTCACCGCCCGAGCGTCCAACGCCACGTTGCTCCCAGCGGACGATGCGCCGATCCCTACCAGCGAGCGGCGCGAGATAATCCGGGCATCCCGGTCCTCCGTTCGAGAGCAACACCGTTAACGGGACCTCGCTTTCAGCGACGGTCCACAGTGGCGTGCCGTCCGCTGAAGAGACCCTCGACTCGCCGGTGAGTGACTGCGTGCGCATGGTGGCCCAATCCTGATTCTGCTGCCCGAGTGTCAGGGATGGCACGAAGAGAAGGCAACGCCCGACACGGGTGGAGAAATGATGCGAGTCCTGCGGCAGGGTTTGACCCGTCATGCGCCACGTTAGTTGACAGAGGCGTGGGGCATGATCAGTGAACTCCCAGCCAGGCGAAATGCGCAACTCTGTCGGCGAGTTGCGGTAGTGGCGAGTCGTCGTTACGGTGGGTCGCCCCGGCCTCCCCGCCAGCCGATCTCGCGTGACGGGTCAAACAACTGGTCGTCGAGCACGTCGTTGAAAGCCAGTGCGGTGACAATCGTTCGACAGTACACGGAGCCATCAACGAACCCTGACCAGCTCAGTAGCACGCCCCACTCGACGTCGACGACGAACTCAGTTGCCTCCGCTCCGACGAAGACGAATGGCTCGTCGTCTCCGCCTGACTCATAGACGGATTGCGCGTCGTACGTTGGCGTCCCCTGAAAGCACAGACCTGGGCGACCAGAGACCTCAACCTCTCCCGTGGGACGGAGCGCATAACCGTGGACCAGCCGCCATGGTTCCAGGAGGGCAAGTGCTGTCTCACGGTGCGGCGTATTCAGAAATCGGTCTGCCGGATCGAGAGACCGCTCTCCTCCAATGCGTTGCCCGAACGCCGTGTATTCCATCCACGACTGCGTGCCGACGATGATCGAGAACGCCCGGCCCTGTGGATCGAATCCCTCGATACGTGAGCGATCTGGCACGCTCACCCAGACACGTTCAGTCCAGGTCTCGATCCTGTCGACAGGCTCTGGTTGATGGCTCGAAGGCGAGGCTGGCGAAATAGTGGCGTAGGCACCGGGAGGGTAGAACGGTCGCAACTCACTTGACCATCGCTGCATGACTGCTGACGAAACACGCGCGTTGGTCCTGGATTCAAGGCGCCCGAATGCGGTCTTGAAACGGGGCTTTGCGCGAGGCAGCGGAGTGAAATTCATGTCGTAATCGCTCGCTATGGTCAAGTCCATCTGTCGTGCATCCCATATGGGACGAACTGCTGGAGCGCGTACCGGCTGTCTCGCCAACAGGCCACTCAACGAAGTGATAGCCGGTGACGCGGAACCTTGCCGCGTTGCCAGGCGGTATGAGTTGCCGTCCGTTGTCGCGCCCGTCCAGGCGTTGCTGGCCGCGTAGGCTTGTCAGCAAGGGTGACGCCGGGCATAAGGCTTACGTGACGGAAATCATCCAAATGGGCGATTGGCCGGACGGGTAGAGTACGAGACAATGTTGAGATGAAGTACGGCATAATTCTCACTGCTGGCACGCTCGACGAGATGATCTCACTGGCCGCCGAGGCGGAGGCGAGTGGCTGGGATGGCGTCTTCTACTGGGACGCCATCGCCATCGGCGACTCGCCGATCTACGACCCGTGGGTGACGATGGCGGCCTTCGCCTCCGCGACCAGGCGGGTGCGGCTGGGCGCGATCATCACGCCACCCTCTCGGCGACGGCCCTGGAAGCTGGCGAAGGAAACCGCCACGCTCGATCACCTCTCGCACGGGCGGCTGATCCTGCCGGTCGGGCTCGGGGTGCTGGACGATCAGGGCTACCGAAACGTCGGGGAGGAGACGGACCTCCGCGCTCGGGCGGAGATGCTGGATGAAAGCCTGGAAATCCTGACCCGCGCCTGGAGTGGCGAGCCGTTCTCCTTCGCGGGCAAGCACTACCAGATCAGCGAGATGCAGCAACAGCCAGGCAGTTATCAACAGCCGCGCATTCCGATTTGGGTGGTTGGTGTCTGGCCCCGGCCGAAGAGCATGGCCCGCGCGTTCCGCTACGACGGCATCATCCCGCAGTACGCGGAAGACCAGGGCATCATTTCACACGCGACGCCTGAGCGCGTGCGCGCCATCGCCGAAGCCGCCCGTGAGCAGCGCCCGGCGGATGCCGGCCCCTTCGACATCATCACTGAAGGCGTCTCTCCCGCCGATGATGCCGCGGCAGCCCGCGCCCAGGTGACGCCGTTCTCGGAGGCTGGTGCGACCTGGTGGATCGAGTCACGCTGGCAGGGGGAGACGGCAGACTCACTGCGCACGCGGGTCGTTGCCGGCCCCCCGAAGTAGCGGGTTCTTCAGCGCCGGTCGAGCAGGAGCACCTCCGCCCTGACCCCTGCGGCCAAGTCGGAGGTGCATTCCCTGTCTCACAATGGCAGGCGGGTTGCTGGCTACCCGGCGCAGGCATCGCCAGCGGCGCAGATAAAGCGGCCGGCAACGGCGCAGCACATGAGGCCAGGATCACACGGGTTGGCGAGGTGGAAGTCGCAGTCGCAGCCCCAGCCGGTGCAGGACGTTGCCTCGGGGTAGCAGACATCGACGCTGACACACAGGCCATCAGCCCCGGGTGCGCCTGACTGGCAGCACATCAGGCCGTCGTCGCAGGCACCGGGCATATCGACGCAGGGGCAACCGAGGCCGGTGCAGGGCGCCGGGGGGCACTCGTCCGCCCCAACGCAGATGTACCCGCTTTGCACAGCGCAGCAGGTGAGCCCGTTACCGCAGGCACCAAGCAGGCCTGGCTGGCAATGGCAGCCGTACCAGTCACAACTCGCCTGAGGCCGCTCGCAGAACGCGCCGTTGAAGTCGCCCGCGCCGCAGACCAGCGAGCCGCAACACATGTGGTCGCCGCCGCAGCGTCCCCCTTCGTAGGCACAGCAGCGGGAGTCGGCGGTTTGCACGACGTAGTCGCAGACACCCTCTGCGCATTGCAGGTCACTCTGGCAACCGTCGCCGAGATCGAGCCAACCTGTCTGGGCCCGTGCTGGTTGGTGGCGCATCAGCCCGGCGGCAGCCGCGGCAGCGGCCAGTGCGCGAAGAGCACCGCGCCGGGAGCGGCTCTCGCCGAGCGTGCGGGTGAGTTCATCGAAACGTGTGTGATCCATGCTTTCCCTCGGTTTCACGTGGTTCGAGACTCGGGACGGCTGGCGCGCGTTCAATGATCGCCGGGGGAAATCTCGAGCACCCATTCGATGTAGTAGGTGCTGTCGTTCGCCCGTTTCAGCCTCACGCGATTGCGTGAGTGAGATTCACCTTCAGAGTAGTTCTGTTCCGGGATGTACGTGTCGCCCAGCCAGCCCGTGGTCGGATCGACTTCCCGACCCTGGTAGACGCCGGCGCGCGGATACCAGAGCGACACATTTCGCATATCGACGTAGAGGTCAAAGCCAGGCTCGAAGTCGTGAATCAGCACGCCGATCCGGAATTCGCCTGGCGCGTATGGCTCTGGAAACTGCGGGAACACCGAGTAGATCTGGCCGTCGGTCACCGGTAGCCCATAGTCCGAACCTTCTTCTGGCTGATAGAAGTAGCTGACGTGCAGTACCTGGGATGTGAGGTTGGCGACCTTCACCTGCGATGTGCGGAACACCCCGCCGGGACGGCGTAGCCGGCGACGCTGACGCTTGCGGCGGCGCCCGTTGCGGGTCTCGCTGGTGACGCTGGCGGTAACACTCCCTGATTGGGCAAACAGCGACACGAGTCCAAGGCCGCCAGCGAGCAACGCTTTCCGGCGCGTAGCGAGCGGTGTCATCGTAGTGAAGGTGTCGTCGCTGATCGGATGCTCGTCTTGGTGGTTCATGGCGATACGCTCCGCTGGGAGTAGGTCATCTCTCGCGTGCCCTGTGCGACGCGGCGGCTCATCGTGACGTAGGTGTGCCCGCGCCGCCCTGACCCGGCAATGCGTCAGGCGGCCCGCGGTGTGCTCGCAGAGATACGGTATGGCATGGGAGTCGGCCTGTCCCCTGTAGAAACTGCGGGGTTTTTCTCACGTCGTCCTGTTGGTGATGTCCCGCCTGTCCGCGATGCGAAATCACTCAAGGTAGTGACAGCCAGTTCCGCCAGATGTGCATATGCATGCGTATCGCATACAATGGTGTCATGGAGGATAGCCAATGCATGAGACGATCATCCTGAACTGGCACGATGCGATTAACACACGAGATCTGGAGCGCGCCCGGGAGACTGTGAGTGATCCGCTCGTTGTCACCGGGCCAAAAGGGAGTGCCGCAATCACTGCGGACGAGTGCACGGACTGGGTTATCCACTCCGGGGTTCGTTTGCACCCGGTGAACTGGCATCCGGTCAGCGGGGAGATTGCGGTCGTGGAGCAGGATGCAACGTGGCCCGAAGCGCCTGTGCCGGTGCGCGTGGCCACCATGTTCCGCGTCAGCCAGGAGCGCGTTTCCGCCGCCCTGCGTTTCCCGGACGTGGAGCAGGCGCTTGCCTTTGCCACGCTCTATGCGGTCCTGGCTGAGACGGCCTGATGGCGGACGCGACGGACGCCTCCACTGGCCCTGGGCAGGCGCTCTTCCGGCTGGTGCGCTACTGGTCCCGGCGCTGGACCGGCGCCGGTCACACCGTGGAACTGGAGCAGGCCCGAGACGTGATGGTCACGGAGGCGGTGGCCTGGCTCAGCCAGCACCAGGGAGCGACTGTGAACGCCGTCGCTCATGAGCTTGGGATCGACCAGTCTGGGGCCAGCCGGTTCATCGCGCAGGCGGTGGGCCGCGGTTATCTGCGGAAGGCCGCTGCCCAGGGAGATGCCCGGCAACGTAGGCTGTATGTGACGCCCGCTGGCGAGGAATTGCTGGACGCCGCGCACGCGTGGCAGGAAGCGGTCTTCACGGACCTCACCGCGGGCTGGCCGGAGCAGGATGTGAACCAGTTGCGGGCGTACCTCGAGCGGCTGCTTGATGCGCAGCGCCGGGACGCCTGATCTGGCGATCCGGCGCGGTCACATGGTGAGCCCATGGCTCGATTCCAGCATGCCACTCCCAACCGGGAGCGGCCATTTCATGGTGTCGGGTGGAAGCGGTGGTCCCGGTTTCTAGCGCTCCGGGAAGTCGACGATGGTGTAGGACATCGGCATCTCGTTCTCGCGCGGCTCGGGGTGACGTTCGTCCCGGGTGGCGTAGGTCGCGTTGCCTTCGATCACGTCCAGTAACCGGGTGAAATCCGCCTGCCCTGCGAGGTCAAAGCGGTCGAAGGTAAAGGGGAACCCGTTGCCTGCCGAGGGGTTCGCGGAGTCGACCAGGTGGAAGTGCAGGTGGGGCACCTGCGAGCCGCCGCTATCGCCCACGCGCGCAATCTGGTCGCCAGCCTTGACGGTGTCTCCGACCGCGACCTGCACGCTGCCGGGCGCAAGGTGCCCGTAAAAGGTGAAAAAGCCATCGCCGTGATCGATCACGATGTGGTTCCCCTCGATCTCCGCCAGGGACATCGCCGCCTGATCCGGCATCACGGCCGGGATCTGGTCAGGAAGGCCGTCAAGGGTGGAAATCACCACGCCGTCAGCGGCAGCAAAGACGGGCGCATCATGGGCGGGCCAGTTGGCGGGGTCCGTTTGATCTCCGGTGAACAGGCGCCCTGCGTCGTCGATCCGGATGAAGTCGATGCCGAAACGCTGCCCGGCGTGGAGCTCGCCATTGATGGGGTACACACCGTTGCGGTGATGACTTGCGGTGGAGCAGCACCCTCGGCCGCGATCCAGCCGGTACCGGCCAGTGGTGGTGACAGTGTTGGGGCCTGGCGCGCGGCCAGGTCGAGCGTCGCTGCCAGGTAACGCCGTGGTTCCGGCTCGACGCCGAAGACACCCGGCGCCGTGATCTGGAGGTCATGGACCAGGGACAGTGGCACCTGGTCGCGAGAGGGGAAGGGGATCGAGAGCAGGAGCACGCGCGATTCATTGCGGCCGAGACTCGTATCCGCCGCTGGTTCGCGGTCCATGAGGCGCAAGTTCTCCCCGGCAATCATCTCGTCGGCGGAGAGCGTGAACACCTCGCGCCCGCTTAGCGCGTCCGTGACCGTGATGCCGGTGATTTCTGCAGCACCGGAGATGGTGTTGGTCAGCAGGAGTTCGTAGACCACCCAGTACTGTCCATCAGTCCCCAGCACCGCGGCTGTGTCTGGCGCAAGGAGCGAGGCCACCACCGGCGAGAAGACTTCGGAACTATCGATGGTGACGCCTTCGAGCACGCTTGCTGGCGTCGCTTCTTCTTGCGCAGAGATGCCGGTCGATTGGGTGCAGACACCCAGTGCGGAACCAGCTACCAGTGCGCCCGCTATCAGCCATCTTTGGCCGTTCACACGTTCCTCCTTCGCAGACCCCGGCCAGAGACGGGCACGGTATCACGTGTTTGGGTTCCCGGACCCGGTCGCAGATGCCAATTCCTGCGTAGGAACTGCCGGTCAGATTGCAGGGCGGGCTGAGAACCGGACAAGGCGCTGCAAGTCGTCATGGGTACGCTCACGCGGTGCGCCGAGGATGTACCTGTGTGCAGCGGAGGGAGCACAGGTTGGGCTGCGGGGTACCCGCAGGCGCGAGACCGGGTCGAAATCCTTCGTCCGGGGGCTGAGGATGACTGGTGGACGGGGATGCCACCATGGAACCGGTCGATGTCAAACGTGGCCCTTCGACACGCATCAGAAGCGACAGGCGGGAAGGGCTCCGCACGGGCGAGAGACGGCCCGGGGATCGGTCATGGATAGCCACTCTCACATGTGGTGCGGTGTCAGGCGGCGATTGCCTCGGCTGTCACGGGCGCCAGGGGGAGGCGCAGGGTGAAGGCCGCCCCCTGGCCGGGGCTGCTCTCGACGGCGATTTCGCCGCCGTGCGCGTGCACGAGCGAATCGACGATGCTCAGGCCGAGACCAGAGCCTCCCCCTGCGCTACGCCCGCGCGACGGGTCTCCTCGCCAGAAGCGCTCGAAGATACGCGCCTGGTCTTCCACCGGGATGCCAGGTCCGGAGTCCGCAACCGTGACTTCAGCCCACTCACCGTTGCGCCGCACGCTGACGCGCGCTGGTGTTCCGGCTGGCGTGTGGATGCGCACATTGGTCAGCAGGTTGTCGATGACCTGGCGCAGGCGAATCGGGTCGCCGACCACCACGGCCGAGCCTTCGAGGTCGCGGTCGAGCTGGCGCTCCGGGTCGGCGGCGGCAAAGTCCCCGGCGGCCTCACGCGCCAGGCGGACCAGGTCGACGGGCTCCTTCTCCAGCGCCCGCCCCTGATCAGTCCGGGCCAGGAGCAGGAGGTCGTCGACGAGGCGTGCCATGCGCGCACCCTCGGACTCGATCCGGCCCATGGCCGTGGTCACGGCGTCGGTGGTGGGTAGAGCGCCTTGCCGGTAAAGCTCGGCGTAGCCGCGCAGGGAGGTCAGCGGCGTGCGCAGTTCGTGCGCGGCATCTGCCACAAAGCGGCGCAAGCGCGCTTCGGCAGCATCGCGCTGGCGGATGCCATCCTCGATCTGGGTCAGCATGTTGTTGAGGGCTGCGCCCAGGCGGCCGAGCTCGGTGTCCGGGTCCGCATCTGGCACACGGCGGCTGAGATCACCTTCGGCAATGGCGGCCGCGGTTTCCACCATGCGATCCACTGGCTTCAGGTCATGGCGGATCACCGCCCAGGTGAGGAGCGACGCACCGGCGAGGGCCGCCGCTCCAGCCAACGCGAGCGTGCGCACCAGCATGTTCACGGCGCTTTCAACGGGCCGCAGCGAGGCAGCAATGACGAACGTGGCGTTGCGCGGCCCAGATTGCAGGAGCACGCGATACTGCACTCTGCCATCCACGGAGGGGAGCGTCACGATCTTGCCTTGCATGGCGCTGGCTTGTGGACCGGGAATCTTCGGCAGCGATGGTGGCGAGTCTGGCGCGTCCGAGTAGCCGGATGGCCGGGCGACGATCTGATATCCGTTTGGGCCAAAGACGAAGACGGCGACGTTGCTGCCGCCAATGTTCCGGAGTTTGGCGGGCCAGGCATCATCTTCGTCTATCGGCGTCGGCGGAAGCGGCTGGGCTGAATTTCCACTCCCGCTGATTGGCGTGAGATCATCGTCCCGCCGGTCACCACGTCCACTGCGATGGTCGGGGCCGTCATCGCCCCAGGGACCAGGGAGCACCTCAGCGCGGTGCAGCGAATCTCGTAGGCGGTCATCGATCTCGGCAACGAGGGTCGTGCGGGTGGCACGAACCATAGTGACGCCGAGAATGACGATGGTGAGAGCGATGATGACTGCCGCACCGAAGGCGATTCTGGTGCTGAGGCGCATTACTCGGCTCCGTTAGCCGCCGGATCAGTACTTGGTTCTCGCAGGGAGTACCCGACGCCCCGCACCGTATGGATCAACCGCGCGTCTCGGTCATCGAGCTTCCGGCGGAGGTAGCTGATGTAGGTTTCGACGCCACTCGGTTCGATGGCGTAGCCATAGTCCCAGACGTGTTCGATGATCTGCGGCCGCGTCAGGACACGGCCCGCATTGACCATAAGATAGCGTAGGAGCCGGTATTCTGTTGGGGAAAGCTCGATCTCACGGTCTCCGCGCCAGACGCGGTGCGCATCGTCGTCGATCACGATGTCGCCGGCGGTGACCCGCGTGCGGTCGGCAGCCCGTCCGCCGCCGCGTCGCAGAACGGCGTCGGCGCGTAGCACCAGTTCTTCCAGGCTGAAGGGCTTGGTCAGATAGTCATCCGCGCCGCCGGTGAAGCCGGCACGCAGGTCTGCCGGGTCGTCGCGCGCGGTCAGGAAAATGACCGGCACGTTGTCGCCGGCCTCCCGCAGTTTGCGACAGAGCGTAAAGCCGTCGATTTCCGGCAGGTTCACATCGAGGATCAGCAGATCCCAGGCGCTGTTCCGCGCCAGGGCCAGCCCGTCGGCGCCACTCGCGGCGGACTCGACGGTAAACCCCGTGAAACGCAATGCAGTCTGGATGAGGTCCCGGATCGGTTCCTCGTCCTCTACGAGCAGGATGCGTTCGTCGCGGCGGTTCAATTCACGCATGATGCCCTGTCTGCACGCGGGGCAGTGACCGCGCCGAGGGCGCGGTCACTGCTGACCATTCGATTACGCGGATGTCTCGGCCTTTGCAGCCTTCTCGGCCCGCTGGGCCTTGCGTTCCACCTGCTCCTGCTGCAGCTGCTGCATGCCATAGGTGGCCAGGCCGCCCAGAACAGCCCGGCCCAGGGGACTGTTGATGAGGTTCTGGAAATCCTGGTCGGTAAGTTGCTTGCCAGACGCCGGCGTCGGCGCGTTCAGCCCGCCTTGCCGCAGGTCGTTCAGCACATCGCCCAGGCTCGGTGCGCTCGTGGCGCCTGGGGCGCCCATGAGACCGCCGAGCAGGCCGCCGAAGGGATCCTGCGCCGCGGCCGCGGCATCCTCTGCCTGGTGCTTGCGCATCAGCGCAACAAATTCATCACGCTGGTCTTCCGGCAGGCTGTTGAGGGTCTCTTCCATCGCCTTGCGGAATTCGGCCGGCGTGAGTTGCCCCTGGAGTTGCTCCAGGTGCTCGAGCGCCTCTTCCGCCGTGAACCCCTCGGAAGGATGCCCTGTCTTGTAGCGATCGGCGAACTCGGTGCGCTTCGCCTCGGTCGCGGAATCAACCTTGCGCGCCTGGCGGTTGGCCCGCTTGGCCTCACGCTTTGCGTCGCGCGCCTGCTGCCGCTCTTCGTCGGTCAGCGCGGCGGTGTTTCCGGCAGGTTGCGCCTGCGCGGGTGCTGCGTCGTCGCTCTCCGCGCCAACGCCAAAGAACTCCTTGAGCAGATCCATGCTCAGCCTCCGCTGTCACGCATGCTGTGGGTGTCCCAGCGAAAATAGCCCCGGCGTTGAGCGCCAAAGGTGGACACTCAGCGTCGGGGCTATTGAAGCACGGCTCAGGCGAATCTGTTACTGCTGGATCCAGACGTAATCCATGGAAACGCCCCAGGCGCTCGGCTTGAAGTTCTGCAGGCGATCGCTGTAGCCGACGTTGGCGCGGCTGAAGTGGGTGACCGCCACTGGCAGGTCGTTGTTGACCAGGTTCGTGGCCTGGATCACCAGTTCCTTGCGCTCCTCGAGCGGGAAGGTGCGCTTGGCCTGGGCGTTCAGCTTGTCCACTTCCTCGTTGCAGTACTTGACCATGTTGAAGCCGCCCTCGTAGCTGGCACAGCCAAACATGGCGTCCTGGATGAAGGTGGCGTCCCAGGAGAAGCCAAGCAGAGCCACCTCGAAGTTGTGGTCTCCGGTGATGACCTCGACCAGTGCGGAGAACTCCATGGCTCGCGGCCGGGCTTCTACGCCAATCGCCTTCCATGCGTCCTGGTAGTAGGCGATGATCTGATCCACGGTCGGGGAGCCAGACTGGTAGATGATTTCGAAGGAGAGTGGCGTGCCATCTTTCTCGACGATGCCATCGCCGTTGCTGTCCGCCCAGCCAGCCTGCGCCAGCAGCTCCTTCGCGCGGTCGACGTCGTACGTGTATTTCACGTCCATGCGCTCGGGCGCGTAGGCGTAGGAGATGACCGGCTGCGTGCCGTTCGCCACGAGCGCGTTGTCAAGCAGGATGTCGTGGACGATGGAATCCCGGTCCAGCGCGTGCAGGAGCGCCTGGCGCACCTCGACATCCTGGAAGAGCGGGGTCTTCGCCGGGTCCATGTTGGTCATGTAGAAGCTGAAGCTGCGAGTGGGGTAGTTGGCGACAACCAGGCCCGCTGTGTTCTTGACCGTTTCCACGTCCGCCGGTTCCAGGGCAGCGGCATCCATCTCGTTGTTCAGGAGGCCATTGACCACCGCCGTCTGGTCTGGCCAGATGCGGATGACATAGCTGTCCAGGTAGGGGACCTTGCCGTAGTACTCATCGTTGCGGTTGAACGAGATGCTTTCGCCCTGGCGCCACTCGCCAAACTTCCAGGAGCCGGAGCCTATGACGCGGGTTGGGTCCTGGCCGGTGGCGCCGGCATCCGTGCGCCAGTCCTTGACCGGCACGCTCTCCCAGATGTGCTTCGGCAAGATCCAGGTCACCAGGTCATAGAGGAAGGTGAAGAGTGGTTCCTTGGCGACGACCTCGAAGGTGTGCTCGTCGATAACCCGCCACGATTCGGTCGCGTCCACGAAGCTCTGCATATAGGAAGAGCCGAGGTCCGGGTTGGCCAGGGCATCGAACGAGAACTGCACGTCGTCCGCGGTCACTGGCGTGCCGTCGTGCCACTTCGCGTTCTGGTTCAGGTGGAAGGTGTAGGTGCGCTGGTCTTCGGCGACTTCCCAGTAATCCGCGAGTCCGGTCGGCCCGGGGCCGCCGGTGCGGATGTCGCCGCCCACCAGTTGCTCGTAGATCATGCCGACCGCAGCCAGCGAGTCGCCATCATCGGCGATCAGGGGGTGCAGCGTCTGGATGTCGTTGACGTTTGAATCAATGAAGGTGCCACCCGGGGTCGCCGCCTCCGTGTAGCCCATTTCCTCCACGATTTCCTTGACGAACTCGTCGCGGGTCTGGGTCTTGAACCCGTCGCCGGCCGGCATCGGGGTGGCGTCCTGGGCGAAGATGCTGCGTGGCAGCAGGAGGCCAGCGCCAGCGGCCAGGGTTCCAGCCAGGAGCCCACGCCGTGTGGGACGAGGGCATGTCGTGCATCGAGTCTGCATGGTCAGTCCTCCTCGGGTCACGTGGCAACGCCATGGGCGGGCGTGGCCTCGATTATGGCACGTCGCTCTGACGGGGCGTCGTTCCGCACGAAAACGATTCGGCAAGATGATCATGCCGGATGAGGCTGAAGATCTGGTGAGGGGATGCCAAGGATTGGCTGAAGGTGGAGAAGTACACGGCACGCTCTCCGCCCGGCCGCAACCACGCGGAGGCCAGGAGCACCCAGGTGGTCACAGCCGCTCGCCTGACTTCAATTGTTGTCTCGACGTCGTGTGCAGACCTGAGACACGCGCAACACCCGTTCGGAGACATACGTTCCAGGTCATGAGCCTGACCGACCAGCTCCAGAGCTGGCTGGCGCGGGTCGCGCCATCGCGAGCAGGCTTGCGCGCGAGAGGCGGGTTAGAGCTGGCCGAAGTCCTGAGCTTCATGTGGGCCGGAGACGGAGAGCTTGCCTGCCGAGTAGCCGCCATCGACGACTAGCGCTTGCCCGGTGATGAATCGTGCCTGATCCGACGCGATGAAGAGCACCGCGTCAGCGATCTCGTCCGGCTGGCCGAGACGGCCCAACGGCACCTGGTTGACGAAGATTTTCTGGTACTCGGACGGTTGAAAGGACTTTGAGATGCCCCCGATATCCGTCAGCCCCGGGGAGACGACATTGACCGTGATCCCGTACTTGCCGAGTTCCTGGGCCATGACCCTGCTCAACTGAATCTCAGCCGCCTTGGATGCTGCATGAGGTCCTGACTTCGGTCGCGCGTTGTTGCCAGAGGTCGAGCCGATGAAAATGATGCGGCCGCCTTCACCTTGCTTGACCAGTTGGCGGGCGACGTCCCGGCCGAGCAAGAATGCCCCGCGCAGTTGAACGTCGATTTGCAAATCCCACTCTTCTTCAGAGCAGTCGATGATCTCCTTGTGCACGCCAACACCCGCGCCATGGACCAGGATGTCGACCCGGCCGAATGCAGCAACCGCTGCATCGACTGCCTGCTGCACCTGGGCACCGTCCCGGACATCGGTGCGTTGATAGATAACGCGATGTCCGGCCGCGGTGAGATCGGCGGCCGTGCCTGGTCCCCAATCGTCGTCGATATCGACGATGACTCCCGCCGCGCCGGCTTCGAGAAAGCGGGTCAGGATGACCCGACTAATACCGGAGGCTGCGCCGGAAACGAGCACGACTTTGTCGGCGAATGGTTGGTTCATGGACTCACCTCAATCGGGATAGGGCACCGGATACCTGGGCGACGGAAACTCCACGCGGCAGTCTGTCTACAAAGGGTTGGCCACCTTTCATCACCATCGTCAAGGACTCCTGGCGTTCGAGCAGACTGATGTCTTGCAGCGGATCGCCTTCGACGATGAGCAGGTCGGCCAGCTTGCCCGGCTCGAGGGTGCCGATCTCACGCTCCAGCCCCAGGCAAGCGGCTGCCGTCGCGGTAGAGGCGACGATTGCCTGCATCGGCGTCAGACCTTCTTCGACAAGGAGCGTCAGCTCCATCGCGTTGCGGCCATGGCCGTAAAACCCGGCGTCGGTGCCCATGGCCACAGGAATGCCTGCCTCCATCGCCATGTGAATCGAGCGGCGGTGTTCCTCGCGCATTTCGGTCGCCTTGACCCTGGCCCACGGGCTGCCCTGCTGCCGGTGGAGGGCGATGACCATCAGGGTGGGCACCAGGAAGGTCCCCTGATTCGCCATGCGCCGGATTGTCTCAGGCAGGCGACAGAGATACGCGCCATGCTCGATCGAGTCAATCCCGGCAATGACCGCGTTTTCCAGTCCCGGTCCACCATAGGCATGAACGAAGGTCTTCTTGTTCAGCATCCGCGCCTCGTCAACGATCACCTGGAGCTCAGCCAGGGTCATCGTCTCGTCCAGCGCCGTCAGGGTCCGCGAGCTCACCCCGCCTGTGCTGGCACACTTCACGACGTCGGCTCCGGCGTGCAGTACTTCACGTACCTTCTTGCGAACCTCTTCGACGCCGTTGGCAACTGGCGAGGGAAGACCAGGCAAGAAGCGCCAGTCGAGGCTGATGCCGGAGCGCAGTTGGGGATCATCGATGCCACCGGTGCGCGAGATGATGGTCAGGCCCAGCATCAGGCGCGGCCCCGGGATTAATCCTTGTTCCACCGCCTGCTTGAACCCCACGTCGAGACCGCCCGCATCACGCATCGTCGTAATCCCCGCGGCAAGCGTGGTCTTGAGATTCTCCGCTACCTGCAAGATGCGCAGGCTGAGTGGGGACGCGGCCAACGCCATCAGGTCGCGTTCGGTGTGGGCCAGGTGATCGTGGCAATCGATCAGCCCTGGCAGCACCACCCGACCGCCGCCGTCGAGACGTTCCACGTCCGGTGGCAGGCTGGCAGTCACCGCCGCACGAGGACCAGCGGCGACAATCCGCTCGCCGTCGATCAAGATTGCGGCGTCGGTCACTGGCTTTGCCCCGGTGCCGTCGATCAGCGTGATGCGGTCGAGGACAAGCATCGTGGTCTCCTGGGCTTGCGTCGGGCGTGATTCCATGGTCGTCACTCGTCGTTGACGCTCAGCGGTTCGCCATGGGCCACCGCGATCGCCGCCAGCTCGTCGAGGTTGTTCCAGCCGAGGGGACGTTCGCCCCGTTCGATGGCATAGATCATCTCGACCATGGCGTCATTGAGCGGGGTCGGCACACCGAGTTGACGGGCGCGCTCAAGCACTGCGCCGGTGAGGCCAGGGACCTCACTGGGGCGCCGGCGGTAGACGATGTCCCACCACATGCCGCTCCCCTTCTTCACGATCTGGTAGCCCGGAGTGGCCAGTTCCTCGGCCTTTTTCTGTTCGAACTTCTCACCGAGAGCCGCGAGGACATCGACCTGCTGTCTCCTCGCGCTCGGCGTGCGTTGGCGAATTAAATCTGGTTGGAAATAGTCATCGGACTCGAGCGCGATGCCTGCGGCATCGGCAACGGCTATGTCCTCCCGCACGATGGCGACGCCAAGGAGCTTGTTCCGGTCACTGGTCATAACCGCGGAAATCGACTCGTCGACCATCGCAGTCATCACGATTTGTGACATGTAGCATTGCTTTGTCCAGATGCGCCCGATGATGTTCGGCGTAATCGTGACCGGGCTGACCATCGCCAGGACACGAGAGATCTCCTTGATTCGGGCTGTCTCCTGACCAGATAGCTCGCCGATATACAGCGGCCCTTCGACGGTGAATTCAAGCTGCCCCGGCGCGACCAATGCCGCCGTGTAGTCGGGAACAGTGCCGATGACACGCTCACGGCCAATCAGGCTGGCGATGAGCTCGGCATTGAAGCCATTCTGCAGAGAGACGACGGTCGCCGTTGGCGTGAGGTACGGCATGATGCCGGCCATTGCCGCCTCGGTGTGTTGTGACTTGACGCCGATGAACACAAGCTCAAGGGGTTCCGCCAGTTGAGTTGGCCTCAACGCGTGAACTGAGACGTGATGCTGCCCGCGAATACCGTCGATGACCAGGCCATGGCGATTGATTGACTCAACGTGCTCGGTCCACTCATCGACGAACGTGACGTCTTCGCCGTTCATTGCCATGTACGCGCCAGCCATGCCGGCAATTGCGCCAGCGCCGACGATATGAATGCGCACCCGAAGCATCTCCATGATCCACCGGTAGCCTGCCGGACGAGAGCGAACGGCCGCACACAGTGCTCGGCCGGGCGATGGCGAGAAGAAGAGGCTCAGCCACGTTGCCGCGGATCGAAGGCATCACGAAATTCATAGCTCAACCAACTGGTTCGTTGGTGCATGAGAAATCATCAGGCACCACGATGCAAATGCCCAAATTGACCCTTTCCTCCTGTTCCCCGTATACTTGCTCGGTTCCGCCGGGCGGTCTGCAGGTTGGCCGTTGCGCCGGAACGCTTTTGTGTATGCACGCGTTACGCGTGCATGAGCGATCCGCGCACCATGACTGGGCACGTCACTCCACCCGGAGCCAGGCCCGTCTTGCGCCTCCTGAGAAGTACTTGCCTGGAAAGGGTGATCAGTCATGTCCACCAAGCGAACGTATCAACCCAAGCGGATCAAGCGTATCCGCAAGTTCGGCTTTCGGGCCCGCATGGCGGACCGCAATGGCCGCGAGGTGCTGCAGCGCCGCCGCCGCAAGGGCCGGCACGCGTTGACCGTGGCCGAAGAGGGCAAGTTCACGCAGAACAAGTAGCTCTCACCGTTTCGCGCACCGCAGCCAATCCCTGCCCCTGGCGGGATTGGCTGTTTGCTGTCAGCGGAGTCCCCACTTTGGAACGTGATCTCCGGCTGCGCCGCGAACGTGATGTCCGCGTTGCTCGTTCTCGCGGCCGTTCCGTGACGCTCGGCCCCTACGTGATGCGCTACCTGCGTAACCCCGCCACGCCAGATGCCAACCGCTACACCGTCGTGGCGGGCAAGAAGTGCGGAGGTGCGGTCCAGCGCAACCGGCTGAAACGGGTCACGCGCGAGGCACTCCGGGCGCTCCACCCACGCCTTGCGACCGGATTCGACTGCGTCATTATCCTGCGCGGGACGGTTGAGGAGCTTCCCTCCAGCGCGGCCGCGCTCGATCTACTCACGGTGCTGTTCAGGCGGGCCGGGCTCCTGCCCGCGGAAGAGCCTGCAGCCGAGGCGTCAGGCGCGTGATGGCGTTTGTGCGCGGTCATGAACCGGGTGCGGACGGAGACTTGCCGCCGCACGACAGTACTCACCACTCGTACGTTGACGAGCACGGCTTGCCGCCCTGGCGGCCCACCAACGCCCCCAGCCCGCTGGCGTGGCTTGCCCTCTGGCTGATTGGCCTGTACCGGCGCCTGATCTCGCCTGTCTTGCCCCCGGCGTGCAGATTTTCGCCCACCTGCTCGGAATATGGGTATGAGGCAATCGCGCGGTACGGTATCCTTGCGGGTGGCCGCCTCGCAGTCTGGCGTGTTTTGCGCTGCAATCCCTTTGGCGGCAGCGGTTATGACCCTGTTCCGTAGCCCGCATGTGCGCGGAGTGTCGCGCCCTGCCTGACCTCGCGCTGCCGCATGG
The DNA here is from genome assembly GCA_046328375.1 of Thermomicrobiales bacterium. Taxonomy (GTDB): domain Bacteria; phylum Chloroflexota; class Chloroflexia; order Thermomicrobiales; family UBA6265; genus JACCXM01. Next base: position 4,365 of record JAXLWT010000056.1, on the reverse strand, counting down.
TTCTGTCACAGGTGGCAGGACGAGGAGAAACGAACCACACGATGGATCTGGCGCACCATATGGCCCTTCTCGCATTCACGGGCCCGAATATTCCGATCTGGAGTCAATACGTCCACCTGCTGGTCCTGGCCCTGGATGGACTCGCCACTGTCTTCCACAGCGCTGGCCTGGCGATCATCGCCTTCACCATTATTGTCAAGACGGTCATGCTTCCCCTGACGGTGAAGTCGATCCGCTCATCCAAGGCGATGCAGGACCTGCAGCCAAAGATCAAGGAACTGCAGAAGAAGCACGGCAACGACCGCCAACGCATCTCCCAGGAGACGATGGCGCTCTATCAGCAGTACCAGGTCAACCCCATGGCCGGGTGTCTGCCGATGATCATCCAGATTCCCATCTTCCTGGGTCTGTATCAGTCAATCACCACCCTTTCCAACACCGGTACCGGCTACTGGGACCAGGGTTTTCTCTGGCTCCCCAGCCTGGATCACCCGGATCCCTGGAAAATCCTGCCGATTGCCGCCGGTATCTTCCAGTTTGTCCAGACGCAGATGATGCGCCCGAAGGACCAGCAGAAGTCCACGGACCCGCAGCAGGCGATGATGAACTCCGTGATGAACATCATGCCGCTCACGGTCGTCTTCTTCGGTTGGAGTTTCGCGGCCGGCCCGGTGCTGTACTGGGCAACGCAGAGCGTCTACAGCGTGGTGCAGCAGTGGTTCATCACCGGCTGGGGCAGCTTCCACAAGTGGGCGCCGTTCCTGCCTGAGCTCCCGGAGCACAAGCGCCTCGGATACCGTCCGCCGCGCAATCTTGACGACGTCGTGGTTATGAGCAACGTCGAGCCCGTCTACGCTCCCGGCCCGATGGGCTGGATGCAGCGCAAGATGGCCGAGGCCCAGAAGCAGGCCATGGAGCGCACTGGCGCGCCACCTCCCGCGGCAAGTGCGGAGGCCGCGAATGTGGTTGAAGCCGAAGTGGTGCCCGCCGCAAACGCGGGCGGCGCCAAGAGCAAGGGCAAGGGTAAACAGGGCAGCGGTGGCAAGGCGAGCAGTGCTCGCACCAATGGCGCCAGCCACAGCGAGAACGGCTCCGGCGGTGTACCCTCCGGCGCAGTGATTGTGCAGCGGAAAGCGAAGCCAGCAGACGGCAATAGCGGGTAACAACGAGGCAACGCCCCTCCTCTGCCAGGGCGCACCGGGCGGCCGGCGAGGATGAGTGGTGGCTGTTCTCCGCGTGGGGTTGCAGCAATGGATCAGCGAAGGATGACCAGCGTCGAGATTCAGGCGTATTCCGTCGATGAAGCGGTGCGGCTGGCGCTGGAACAACTGAACCTCGACGAATCCCAGGTCGATATCGAGATTCTCTCTGACGCTGGGCCGGATGAGGGTGACGAGGCGCTGGTGCGCGTCACTGCCAAGGGCATGGCCTCACAGCCGACGCCCCGTGGCGGACGCGGCTCCAGCGGGCGACCCAGCCAGGGCCAGGCCCAGGGGGGCGGCCGCGAGCGGCGCCAGCCGGGAGCGCGACGCGTGCCGGGCGATCGGCCCTCCTCACGTGGGGCTCCGGCGCAGCGTGCCAGGGCAGCCGCTCCGCGGACGCGAGATGCGGACCGCGCGGACGAGGCGGAAGAGGTGATCGCCAAGGAGATCGTGCGCGAGCTCCTGGAGCAAATGGGCGTGGAGGCTGACGTGGTGGCTGTGGACAACCCCTCCACCATGCCGCTGGATGAGGAGGATCCTCCCACCATCTTCATCGACGTCCTGGGCCATGACCTGGGCATGCTCATTGGGCGGCGCGGAGACCACCTCTCGCAGCTGCAGTACCTGGTCAACCTGATCGCGAACCGCCGGCTGGATAGCTGGACGCGCGTGGTGATCGACGTTGAGGGATACCGCACGCGGCGCGAGGAATCGCTGGTCGGGCTGGCCGAACGGGTGGGGCGCCAGGTGGCTCGCTCGCGGCGGCCGATTGTGCTGGAGCCGATGCCGCCGAACGAGCGGCGTATCGTGCACCTCACGCTTCGTAGCAATCCGGATGTTGCCACCGAGAGCTCTGGCGAGGGAAACATGCGCCGCGTGACCGTGCACCCACGTGCCTGATCCCGAGGAAACGACAGGCGAGAGCCCAACCCCACGCAAGCCGGCCAAACCGGCCAAACCACGTGACCCATCGCTTCCGCCACGCATCACGCGCGGTGGGGACAAGCGGGGTCGCAAGCGGCAGCCCCTCAGTGAGAGCCGGTCGCTCACCGGCATGCAGACGATGCGCGCGCCCGATTACCTGGTCATCGGCCAGATCGTCTGCGATATCCAGCCGGACGGTACGGGCGTCCTTGGCGGCACCGCGCTCTACTCGGGGCTGACGGCGGCGCGCCTGGGTGCGCGCGTCGGCATCCTGACGCGTGGCCGCTACGGCGAGACGATCGATGGCATCGCCGTACCCTCGCTGGAGGCGTACTCTGACCAGGTGACGATCATCACGCAGGAGGCGGATTCACCCACCTTCTTCGTGAACGAATACCAGGGCACGCGCCGTACGCAGCACGTTCGCCGTTGGGCGGGCCAGATCGATCTCCGCGGCTTGCCGCCGCACTGGGCGAACGCCAAGATCATTCACCTCGGCCCGGTGGCGCGCGAGATCGATACCCACCAGGTGCTCTCGCTGTCGCCCGGCTTTCTCGGCATGACGCCCCAGGGGTGGATGCGCGAGTGGCCGATGGAGCGTGGTGGCCGCGTGCATCACGTCCAGCTCCGCCTGCCGCCCGAGCTCCTGGCCCGCACAGATGCGGTCGTGGTTTCAGACGAAGAGATTGCGCAAGCGCGCTCGGTGGTGCAGTCAGTCGGCCGGCAGCGGATCGGCATCGTCACCCTGGGTCCGAACGGCTGCCAGATTACCTACGGCGGGCACAAGGCGGATTTACCGGGTTACCCGGTCAAGACGGTGGATCTCACCGGCGCGGGTGATGTCTTTGCCGCCGCCTTCTTCCTGCGAGCGGCTGACCGTCGCGTCTCACCTGTCGCGGCTGGGCGATTTGCGAACCTGGTCGCCGCGCTCAGCCTGCGCGGGGTTGGCCCGGATGCGATCCCGCCGATGGCGGAAATCGAAGAGCGGTACCAGGAGTGGGAGGCCGCAAGCCGGTAGGGTTGCCTGCTCAACGGATCGTCGCTCCAGGCGCCTCGCCCTGCACACCGGGCGGGGCGCTTTTCGTTGTCGTGTGCGACGGCACATCGTTCAGATCGGGGAGCTGTCCAGCTACCTTTCCGTGCCCATAGATGCGCAGGGCAAAGGCGAGTTCGGGCCGCGGAGTCGCAACCTTTCACCGCGGTCCGCGTGCCATCTCCACTCCCATGTCATCCTGGGCCCTCAGGCGAAGGATCTCGGCCCAACCTCGCCATTGCCTTCATCCTCCAGCCCAGCCTGTTCCCGCTCCGCCGCTCAACAGAGGGGGGCATTCCAAGCTTCTCGAGAAATCCCAGCGCCACAGGCCGCGCCGGTGTGAGGTGTCACCGGTATTGCGTGCGCGCCTCGTTCCTCAAAGTGAGGCATCCCGAGACCCCTCGACTGAAGTCGAGATGACACGCGAGCGGGGAGCAATCCGCCTCCTGGTTTCGTGCAAGGACCGGGAGCACGAGATGCTTCGCCCGTGAACCCCTGGTCTCACGATCTCACAAGCGGATGGGTGCGGCGGCGATCAAAATGCCAGGGCAGCCGCTACGATCAGTCTTGAGCACATGCCCAGCTACTGGACGCATCCAGAGAGGCCCAGTCGCCGGTTTTCGTGACTGGTCTTCACAGGAATCCCCGGTGATCCCCAGCCTGCTCCCAGCAAATCGTAAGCCTGTGGATGCATAGTATTGCCACGTGGCCAGTGCGGGTCGCGCTGGGACAGACATCAGGAGTTGGGCATGAATACCACCGTCTCGCGCAAGTCATTCCTCACCTCGCTTGGGGCTGCCGGCCTTGGCGCTGGCCTCCTGCGTTTCGCGCCGCCTGCCGCCGCGCAGGACACCGACGATGACAGCCGGGACGATCCAAATGACATGATGGGGCGTGGCGACTGGGAGGACATGCGTACCCAGATGTACGGTGACTTCACCGCGGCGCTCGCGACGGAACTCGGTAACACCACCGCTGACGATGTGGACGCGGCCATCCGCAAAGCCATCATGTCCCTCATCGACGCCCACGTCTCTGATGAAGAACTCACCAAGGGGCAGGCCGAGGCCCTCAAGGTCATTGTGGCCACGACTGACGTACCGATCATGCCGGCCTTCATGGGCATGGGTATGGGCATGGGCCCGGGAATGGGCATGATGCATGGCGGCATGATGCACGGCGGAATGCCTGGAGACATGATGCCCG
>JAXLWT010000055.1:0-24036 GCA_046328375.1 Thermomicrobiales bacterium | reverse complement strand
CGGGACGTCAAGCCAGATATTCTGGCGTGCGGAGTCTTCGTGAACGCCGTGGCCGAGGAGATCGCCGATACCTCACGAGCGGCGGGGCTGGACCTCGTGCAGATGCATGGTGACGAGGGTGCGCTATTTGCCGCGTCGCTGCCGACCCCTGCCGTAAGAGTGCTCCGGCCAGAGCCGGGCGTAGGAGCTCCTGCGGTCCTGGAAACCATCAAGGTTTACGAGCGGGCAGCAGTGCCGCCGGTCGCGTACATGCTCGACACCTTCAGCGCCGCGGCGGCCGGGGGCACCGGGGAGAAACTGGACTGGGATCTGGCGTCTGAGGTGAATGGCGTAACGCGGATCGTCCTAGCTGGCGGGCTCGATCCCGGCAACGTTGCCGACGCCATTGCGCTGGTTCATCCGCTGGGGGTGGACGCCAGCAGTGGGATGGAAGTGGATGGCCGCAAGTCTGCAGAGCTCATCCACGCGTTTGTTCGAGCGGCGAGAGCGGCGTTCGCCGCGGAGTCAGCGCCTACGATCCGTTGATGGCGCGCTGCGTCGCCTGCCTGAGCAGGTTCTCAAACCATGCGGTCTCGTTGCCAACCTCCTGAGAGACCGTTGCGCCACGGGCGGGAAGCTCCGTGGCGACGCGGTAGATGCCTTTGTCCCTGGTCATGAAGCCGTAATCAACCAGCTCTCGCCGCAACGTCGCGTAGTCCTCATTGGCGACCTGCAGGATGTTGTTGACCTCTCGTTCACCGTATTCCCGGCCCGGGGTGAATCGCGTCAAGAGGTGGCGCAGGATGACCACTCGCTTCTTGCGCTGGGCCGGAATCTGCTTCAAGCGATCACCATCGAAGAACGCGCGCAGCGTGCGGGCCTCATCTCCGTCCTCGGATTCCCTGGCTGGCGTGGAGGTGCTGGCCAGCGACCGCAACTCGTCTGCGCGCAAGGTGTAGATGCGGGACTGCGCCTCGGCGGTCGCGATCACCAGGCCTGCCTCAGTGAGCTTTCGCATGTGGTGCGAAATTGTCGGCGGCGTCAGCGAGAGCTGAGCGGCAAGTTCGTGTCCGGCGTACGGGCGCTCGGCCAGGCAGCCGAGAATCCGCAAACGGGCCGGGTCAGCGAGCGCCTTGAAGAGCGTGGCAACGCGGTCGAGTTTGTCTGGTTCCATGATCCCACTGCCTTCTCAGTAATTCGATAATTGTCTAATATGATAATCATCGAATAAGTGACGTGCAAGCAGGTCAGTGTTCCGCTGCACCGTCGTGTCAGGCTTTGAGCGCGGATCTGAAACGGAGAACGCGACCTCGTCACCGAAGCGCACTGAAGAGTGGACGAGTCATAGAGGCACAGGGTAAGCCGTTGCAAATGCTGGTGTGTTAGTGGTGGGCCATGCCGCGTGACTGAGGTCACGGAGAGCGCCAACGGTGTTGCGTGCCCGGAAATCAGATATCGAGCGGCACACTGTCCCAGCGGTCGCCGTAGCCGCAGGCCCAGTTGAGCGCCTGCAGCCGGGCGAGGGAGGAAGCGAGAAGTGTGTTGCGTTCGGTGAGATTCAGGGTGGAAATGTCACGGCCCTGGACGCGGAAGCCGCCACGGGGGAGAACGCCAGCAGCGCGCCCCTCGCGCTCGGCCTCGCGGATGACCTCTCGGATCTCCTCCTGCTCGGCGACCGTCGCGTCTCGCAGATCGTCCTCGGTGAGAAGCCGCCAGGTCCACAGTTCAGCTGCTTCGCGCATCGCAGCGATTTCTTCCAGCGAGCGCGGTTCGAGGTCTCGCATCCACACCCCCGTGGAGTCCCATGGGTGCGGAAGTGTGGGAATCACCGCGTCCACGTTGGCCGGCAGGCCAGCTTGCAGGTCCGGTAGCAGGCGCAACGCCCAGGCGAGAGCAGCAAATGATTCCAGCGTTTCCTGTACGCTGAACTGGTCTGGCTCCTCCCCAGCCGGGGTTCCCCTCGAGAGGAGGAGGATTTCGTCTTGCGTCAGGTCAGGCCAGATCTCTTCTGCCCGCAGCCACTCGCGAAGATCGAACGCGCTTGACGCTTGCTCGCCCGGATCTGAGAAATCCGCATCCGTCGAAGCCAGGTGCTCGGCAAGAGCGGCCAGAATCAGCACGCGTCGCGCAATATCAGGCGCTGGCCGGAGGTTGATCTCCAGTTCATCTTCGGGCAGTACCGGGAAATCGGAATCCTGGGCCACGCTCTCAGCCTTCGGCAGTCATGCTAGACGTTGAACAGGAAGTTGATGATGTCACCGTCCTGGACCACGTATTCCTTACCCTCACGGCGGAATTTTCCGGCTTTCTTGACCTCGTTCATATTGCCTGCAGCGATCATGTCGTCGTAGCCAACAATTTCGGCGCGGATGAAGCCGCGTTGGATATCGGAGTGGATTTCGCCCGCGGCCTCGACGGCAGTCGCGCCACGCCGAATTGTCCAGGCCCGGCACTCGTCGGGGCCAACGGTGAAGAAGGGCATCAGCCCCAGCAGCTCAAAGGAAAGGCGGATGACGCGGCCAAGCCCAGACTCCGTAATCCCGAGGTCGCTCATGAATTCTGCAGCGTCGGCGGGGTCGAGACGGCCAATTTCCATCTCGATCTGCCCGGCCAGCGCATCGACTGCGACTCCCGGTCGGCTGAAGCGTTCCCGCACCTGGGCAACCAGCGCGTCTCCTGGCTCACCAATCTGGTCCTCACCCAGGTTGAGCAGGATCAACAGCGGTTTTTGCGTGAGAAACCCGAAGCCGCGCAACATCTTGATGTCGTCCGGTTCCAGCTCGCCCAGCACCTCACGAATTGGCGTTTCAGCTTCAAGCGCTTCATGCAGGCGTAGCATGACAACGCGCTCGCGCTCAGTGGCCTCCTTCTCACGGCCGGTCAGTTTTGGCAATTGAGACTTGATGCGATCCAGGCGCTTCTCCACGCCAGCGAGGTCGCTAAACAGGAGCTCAAGGGTGAGCGTCTCGACATCCCGCAGTGGATCGACCGATTCTTCTACGTGTGGCACGTCAGGGTCTTCAAAGGCGCGGACGACGAGCACCAGCGCATCCGCCTGGCTAAGGTGCCCCAGCAGCGAGCCGCTCATGCCTTTCTCGGCAATCCCTTTCGCCACCCCGGCGACGTCCAGGTACTGGACATCGGCCGGGACGCGGCGCTGCGGCTTGAACATCTCGGTGAGCGTATCGAGACGCGTATCGGGCACCTTGACGTTTGCCAGATTGGGTTCAGCGGTATCGCCCGAGTAGGTGCCGGTTTCAGCCTCGGAGCCGGTCAGGGCATTAAAAACGGTCGTCTTCCCGCTTGCGGGCAGCCCGATAATGACGAGAGTGGTGGACACGGAGATCGCATTCCTTGGATCGTGCCCACGGCGGGCAGCGGTTACGCACAGTCTGCCATTATCAGGGAGGGCCTCCCTCGCGGGCCAGTCTGCCTAGTTCAGGCTGGTGCAACGATCTCCGCGACTGTTGCGTCGTTGAGGCGCACGATATCCGCCGGCGCGACGCGCAAGAGCAGTTCTTCGCGCCCAGCGCCACCCCAAACGAACGGGAGCGCCATCGCGGCGGCGTCGACAACGACTGGTAGCTGGGGCGGTAGGGCGAGCGGAGCAACTCCGCCGGCCGGGTAGCCGGTAACCCGGACGACATCAGGTGCGTCGGCGACGCGCAACTTCTCGCGATTTGTGACCGCCGCCAGGCGAGCGCGATCGACACGGCCGGTCCCGCGGGCGATGGCCACCACAAAGTCCCCGTACCGATCCTGGAACAGCAGCGTTTTCAGGATCTGCTCAACGCCGACTCCGATGGCCGCGGCAGCGGCAGGGACCGTCGGCATCGGAACGCCAGGCGCCACGATCTCGTGATCAACCCCGTGCTCTGCCAGGAACGCCAGCAAGTGCGGCGGCGCGTATGCACCGCTCATCGGCCGCGGCGGCGTGGGTCGAGTGCGTCGCGCAGGCCATCGCCAAAGAAGTTGAGGCCCATGACCACGCTCATGATGGCAACGCCAGGCACCAGTGCGTACCACCAGTACTGAAGGCCCTTGTCGGCACCCTGCTTGATCATGGCGCCCCACTCGGCCGTAGGAGGTACGGCGCCGAGCCCGATGAAGCTGAGGCCGGCGGTCAGCACAATTGCGGCACCGACGTCGAGCGTGGCCTTCACGATGATGGGTGCATCGGTGGATGGCAGGATGTGCCGAAAGAGCACCCGCTCCTGGCCCGCGCCCACGGACTTCGCGGCGGTGACGAACTCGCTCTCGCGCAGGGTAAGCACCTGGCTTCGCATCAGCCGGGCGTACTCCGGCCAGAGCACGAACCCGACGGCGATCAGCGCGTTGCCGAGACCAGGTCCACCGCGGACAGCAGTGATGGTCATGGCGAGGATGATCGAGGGGAAGCTGAGTATGGCGTCGGCGGTTCGCATGATGACGGCATCCACCGCGCCGCCCATGTAGCCAGCTAGCGCGCCAAGCATGCACCCAACCGTCCCCGTGACCAGGATGACCGCGATTCCGGCGGGAACCGAGACGCGAGCGCCCCAGATAAGGCGACTGAAGATGTCTCGGCCGAGCTCATCAGTCCCCAGCCAGTGCCCAGGACCCGGTGGCTGCAAACGGCTCGCAAGATCCTGGGCGTCCGGATTGGCCAACGGCAGGACGGGCGCGAGCAGCCCGACGATCAGCCAGGCCAGGACGATACTGATACCGACAAGGGCGATCGGCCGTTGGCGGAGTGCACGCCAGATCGATGAAAGCTGGGTGCGATGTTCGCGCGTAACCGTCAGGGCCGATCCGAGCTCGGGCGGCGAGACGGTCGTGCTCATGGTCGTTGCCATGTCAGGAAAGCCTGATCCGCGGGTCGAGAATGCCGTAGACAAGATCGACACAGAAGTTGACGAAGATGTAGGCCGCTGCGACGAAGAGCGTCACGCCCAGGAGCGCCGGGTAATCCAGCTTCAACGCGGCCTGAACGCTGTAGCGACCAATCCCCGGCCAGGAAAAGATCGTTTCGGTCAGCACCGCGCCCGCCAGCAGGCCGGCAAAGGTCAGGCCGAGAACGGTCACCGTGGGAATCATGGCGTTGCGAATCGCGTGGCCATTGACAACGTTCCGTTCACTCAGGCCCTTCGCGCGGGCAGTGCGTACGTAGTCCTCTCCGAGCGCGGCCAGCAGGGACGAGCGCAGCATGCGCGCCACGATTCCAAGGGCAAATGAGCCCAGAACGACGGCGGGCAGGATGATGTGCTGGATTGACGATCTGGCGACCTCCCAGTCGCCTCTCAGGATGGCGTCCACGGTCACCATGCCGGTAATCCGCTCGGCGGGTTGCATGCCGGTGTCCAGCCGACCAGGGCCGGGTAACCAGTGCAGGCGGTAGAAGAACACGTAGAGCGCCAGCAAGCCCAGCCAGAAGACCGGCACCGAGGTGCCGATAAGGGCGATGAACCGTGCCAGATGATCCGGCCAGCGTCCCTGGAAAATGGCGCCAAGAATGCCAAGCGGGATGCCGACCACGAGCGCGAAAAGCATGGCCGCCAGGGCCAGCTCCATCGTGCCCGGTACGAATTGCTGGAGATCCTGCATCACCGGGCGCCGCGTGGAGAGAGATTCGCCGAGGTCACCCTGGAACAGATTGCGCATGTAGTAGACGTACTGCATGGGCACGGGCTGATCGAGCCCGTATTTCTTCTCGGCCGCAGCGCGGATTTCCGGATTGCCGGCGGCGCGCTCGCTCAGGATCGCCTCAATGGGGTCGCCCGGTACTGCGTGCGCCAGGGCAAAGGTCGCAATGCTGACCAGGAAAAGGACCAGGATCGACTGGATCAACCGGCGACCGGCGTAAGCCCAGATTCCCATGGGTGCTCACCTCGCCGAGGGGTGAAAGTGTGGGGGAGCGGCTGCAGCCCACTGCAGCCGCTCCTGGCCGGAGCTAGGCGCCTTCTTCACGCGTCGCGTAGCGCAGCTGGACGATGTAGATGCCGTGTGGTGCTGCTCCCTTGATGCTCGCCACCGCAGGTACGACGTAGTTTGGCTGGAATTCCACAATGAAGGCGGAGTCGTCCTGAAGGATCTCCTGAATCTTGACGTAGGTGGCCTCGCGCTGTGCTTCGTCAGTCTGCGCGATGCCCTCGTCCAGGAGCTTGTCGACCTCCGGGTTCGAGTACGCCACGCGCTTGGCTGCGGCGCCGCCGGTGGCGCCGAATGGTTGGGCGTACGTGTGGACATCGGCGTAGTCCGGAGACCAGTCCGACATGGTGAACTGGAGTTTGGCGGCCCGGTAGTCCGCCAGGCGCTGCGTGGGATCCATCGGGAGCAGTTTGACGGTAACGCCTTCTATGCCCTGGATATCCGCCTGCAGTTTGGCCGACAGCACATCGCGGTTCAGGCCACCCGGCGCCGTCTGCCCTGCGCCGTAGGTGAGCGTCAGTTCGGTTGGCCCATTGCCAGACGCATCCCAGAGTTCTTTCGCCTTGGCCAGATCAGTCGTGAACGCATTTTCCGCCACCGCATCTGCGCCAAGCAGCCCGAGCGGAACAACCGTGGCGGGGCGCACCGCGCGGCCACCCATGAGGCCATCGATGATCCCCTGGTAGTCGATGGCGTGGGCGATTGCCTGACGGGCCTCCTTCTTGGCCAGCGGTCCACCGACCTCTTCACTGGTGTTCAGGGCAAGGTATTCATAGGCCAGTGACGGGCCTTCGATCAATTGCAGGCCCGGGTTGTCCAGAATCTGCTGCATCTTGTCCGGGTCGGCGGCAAAGGCCATGTCGGCCTCGCCCGTCTCGAGCAACTGCAACTGCGTGCTGGTGTCCGCCACGTTGCGGAAGATGATGCGATCAAAGCCGGCAGGGTCACCCCAGTAGTCGGGGTTCGCTTCAATCGTGATTTCGCTGGTGATGTCCCACCCCGTCAGGAGATAGGGACCAGTGCCGGCGGAATTGCCTTCATTCAGCCAGTCAGTCAACTTGTCGGACTGATCTGCGCCCTCTTCCGCGACGCCGCCATGCTCCTGGGCCACCTTGCTATCCATGACCGAGAGCGGGAGCGACGTAAGAACTGCCTTGAGCGCGGCATTCGGCGCCAGCAGCTTGATCTCCAGCGTGGAGTCATCAACTGCCTTGTACGACTCCATGAAGTCCGTGACCAGGAAGCTCGGATTGCTCTTGAGGTTCTTGAGGCGGTCCCAACTCCAGACCCAGTCGGCGGCGGTCATCTCGTTGCCGCTGTTATGGAACTTCACGCCGGTCTTGAGCTTGATGGTGGCTGTCAGGCCATCGTCACTGAACTCCGGGTCACCCTCTGCCAGCAGCGGCTCGATGACGCCAATCTGGTATCCGTCCGGGATGTGGTAGAGGCACTCGTAGTTGAGCTGGAAGCCGGCGGCGGGGTTGATCTCATACATCTTGCCGGGATCGAAGTACAACCAGTTTCCGCCCTGGATGTTATCGAGCATGACCAGCGTGCGGGGATCCATCTGGGCACGGGCGCTCCGCACGGGGGACACCAGCACAGTGGAGCCTGCCAGGAGACCTGCCGCCGGCATCATGGCAGCGGCCGCCATCATCGAACGGCGATTCAGTTTCTTCGCGTGGAGAGCACGGAGGAGATTCACGGTGTGGTCGTTCGACATCGATCACCCTCGCTCAGCGCAGTGACAGCGAACGCACGCTGCCCTCGGCGGTGGCACCCGAGATTGGAGATAGCCGGATGCGATGTACCCCTGAACAGGAGCCAGCATTCGCCACATCATCTTCCTCTCGCGCCATCGACCGCGGAGGATACCATGAGGGTCGATATCAATCGGCACGCCGGGATGTGCAGCACGCCCAAGGTCACAGACGGTGAATCATGTACCCCGGGCGTGCTGGTAACCGATTACGTCGCGGGTCGCAGGGTCACGTGCAGGGCACGTCCTCCAACTTCGATGTGCGCCAGGAACGCGCCGTTCGCCTGCGTATGTCCCTCCAGGGCAGCTTGCTGGTCAGACTCGACCGCATCCGAGGCGCCGGATTCTGCGCGGCCAGTCAGCGCAATGGCCAGGGTTTCGTTCATGACGTAGTCGCGGTACGCCTCGACCGCGGCAGCGATCTCCGGGTCAGCCACGTACGTGATCTCGATCGTGTCTTCGATGCGGTACTCCGCCTGCTTGCGGGCATCCTGGATGCCGCGCACGACGTCACGCACGATGCCTTCGGCGATCAGCTCAGGCGTGAGCGTGGTGTCGAGGATCACCGTCGAGCGGGCACCCTGGGCAACCGCGAACCCGGGCAGCCTGACCAGGTCGACGAGGACGTCCGACGGCTCGAGCGTCACGTCGCTTTCTCCCGCCATCAAGGTGACGCTTCGTCCAGCCTCCACCTGAGCTGCGATCTGGGCCGCGTCGGCTGCGGCCAGCGCCTCGCGCACCGCGTTCACCTGCTTCCCGAGTCGTGGCCCGAGCGCGCGCAGGTTGGGCCGAATGTCGTAGCTCACGTATTGGCCGGGGTCTGCGAGTTGCGTGATGGCCTTGACGTTGAGTTCGTCCAGCACCTGGTCCTGCAGCTTCAGGACTGAGGCGATCACTGCCGGATCCCGCGCGTAGACGAGGAGGGCTGGCAGCGGCTGGCGCACCTTCACCGCCGCTTCCTGGCGAGCAGCGTGGCCCGCGCCGACGATCTCCAGCACCGCATCCATGTCCTGCGAGAGCATGAGATCGATCCGGGATGGATCGGAGACGGGGAAGTCGGTCAAGTGCACGGATTCCGGCGCGTCCGGGTTCACGGATCGCACCAGATTCTGGTACATGACCTCGGACAGGAACGGGGTGAACGGCGCCAGGACCTGGGCCAGCGTCGTCAGCACTTCGTGCAGGGTCGCGTAAGCGGCAGCCTTGTCGGAGTCGCTCTCGCTCTTCCAGAAGCGGCGCCGGTTGCGCCGGATGTACCAGTTGGAGAGTTCTTCAATCGTGAAGCGCTCGATCTCGCGGGCGGCGCGGTCCGGATCGTACCCATCAAGCGCAGCCCGCACCTCCGCAATCAGGAGGTGCAGCTGCGAGATGATCCAGCGATCCAGGAGCGAACGCTCAGCCAGGGGTACCTGCGCCGCTGGGTCCAGCGGATCGAAGCGGTCGATCTCCGCATAGGTGGCAAAAAAGGCGTACGAGTTCCAGAGCGGCAGGATGAACTGGCGGCGCACGTCATCCGTGATGTGTGGGCCGAAGTTCAGGTTGGAATCCGGGTTGGCGCGGGCAAAGAGCCAGCGCATGACATCGACGCCGTACTCTTCGGCGGCGTCGTCAAACCAGATGGCGTTCCCCTTGCTCTTGTGCATCTCCTCGCCCTTTTCGTCCCGCATCAGGGCGTAGGAGAAGACGTTGCGGAAGGCAGGCTTGCCCGTCAGGGCTGTGCTCTGGGCAATCACCGAGTAGAACCAGTTGCGAAACTGGCCCGGGAAGCTTTCGGAGATCAGGTCCGCTGGATACCACTCGTTCCAGTAGTCTCGATCATGCCGGTATTTCAGGGTAGAGAACGCGACGATGCCGGCGTCCAGCCACGGGTTGCCCACATCCCTGATCCGTGAGACCGGCTCGCCGCAGTTGCTGCAGGCAATCTGCACCGCATCGATCCATGGGCGGTGCGGAGAATGCCCCTCGAACTCCTGCCAACCCGTGATGGCGCGTTCCTGCAGTTCCTCCCTGCCGCCGATCACATCGATCGTGCCGCAGGCCTGGCACTCGAAGATAGGTAGTGCGAGTCCCCAGTAGCGCTTCTTGGAGATCATCCAGTCGTCCATGTGCTCGAGCCAGTCGAGCTCACGGTCCTCACCGAACGATGGGTACCACGTGACCTGCCGCGTCACATCCTTCATTGGTTCACGCAGGGGATCCATGGAAATAAACCATTCGTCCACCAGTCGGAAAACCAGGTCGGTGTTGCAGCGCCAGCAGACCGGGTAGCGGTGCTTGTACTGCTCGCCGCGGTAGAGGAGTCCCTTCTCTTTCAGGTTGTTGGCGATGGGCATCGCGACTTCGTGCACGTAGAGACCGCTGAGGTCGCCGAAGCCATCGATGTACACACCGAATTCGTCGATCGGTGCGATCACTGCCAGGTCATTGACCTTGGAGAGTTGGAAGTCCTCCTTACCAGCCCCCGGTGCGATGTGAACGATGCCGGTGCCTTCTTCCGCGCCCACGTCTTCCCACGGGATGACGCGGTGCTCTACGCCAGCGGCGGCGGGGAGTTCATCGAACGGACCGCGGTAGCGGCGGCCAACAAGGTCCGCACCTTTGACCTCGCCCAGCACCTCGTACTCGCCGCGAAGCGCGTTCTTCGCGGCGTCCCTGGCCAGATAGTACGTCCTGTTGCCCTGGCGGACATGGATGTAGTCGATCTCCGGGTGCACGGCAGCGGCCACGTTGGCCACCATGGTCCAGGGGGTGGTGGTCCAGATCAGCAGGTTAGCGTCCGGCTCATCCAGCAAGGGAAAGGCGACAAAGATGGAGTAGTGCGTCCGCTCCTGGTACCCCTCGGTCACGATCTCGTGCTCGGAGATGCCGGTGCCGCAGCGGGGGCACCACGGCATCGAGTCATGCCCCTTGTAGAGCCAACCGCGATCGTGAACGGTCTTGAGAAAGTGCCAGATCGTGTAGTTGTTCTCGTCCGACATGGTGAAGTAGGAATCGTCCCAGTCCATCCAGTAGGCGAGGCGAACTGATTGGTCCGTGATGCGGTCGGCGAAGCGAAGCACGCGCTGCTTGCAGCGCTCC
Source organism: Thermomicrobiales bacterium (assembly GCA_046328375.1). GTDB lineage: Bacteria > Chloroflexota > Chloroflexia > Thermomicrobiales > UBA6265 > JACCXM01. Next base: position 13,313 of record JAXLWT010000055.1, on the reverse strand, counting down.
ACGAACTCGGCTACCCCAAACGTCTCGATATCACGCTTGCTCTTGAGACCCAGTTCCTTCTCGACCTCGACTTCTACCCAGAGACCCTGGCAATCGAAGCCATTCTGATAGCGCTGCTTCTTGCCGAGCATGGTCTGGTAGCGCTGGAACAGATCCTTGTACGTGCGTCCCCAGGCGTGATGGACACCCATCGGGTTGTTCGCGGTAATCGGGCCGTCCAGGAAGGAGTAGCGCTCGGAGGAACCATCGTTGCGGTGGAGATATTTCTCAAGAATGCCGTTCGTTTCCCACCAGGAGAGGGTCTCCCGCTCCAGGGAGGGAAAATCGGGCCGGGTGTTGACGCGCTGGATTCCCGATGTCGTGACAGTCATCGCGTGTGCGTGCTCCAGATTCAAACTCGATCATCTATGGGCTGGGCAACAAAAAAACCCGCCCTCATCCGGAGAGGACGGGCGAACCCGCGGTACCACCTCAATTGACGCCGTGCACTGGCGCCCGCTCTGGAGGGTGCGCTACACCCTCGTGCTCACGCGCTAACGGGCGTACCCGGACGTGTCTCCCAGGTTACCCTGTTCGCACGCCAACTCGGGGGCGATGTCCTGATCAGGCGCCGCATCCGGCTCTCAGCAACCCGGATTCGCTGTGCGGCAGACGTCAATTCAGGCACGGTCCCCGTCATCGTCTGTATGGTGAATGGTACCTTCGGCCTGCAAGCGCTACAAATCCACGGAAACCGCAGGCTTGCTCAAGGCGTACGTACATATTGAGATGCGTCACCTGTGCATGAGGAATCGCTCCTGATGGCCCCATCTGCAATGGATCAACTCGCTGAGATGCTGAACAGCCTTCGAGGCAGGCGAAGTCTCGCGCTCCTGGCTGCGGCACTCCCCGCGGCGCTCATCATGCCTGCAGGAGCGAAGGATCAGTCCCCGTTGGACCGGCGGCGCAAGCGCGCAGAAAAGCGGTCGGGGAAGCGAAGCAGCGGAAAGTCCAGGGGCAAGGGCAAAGACAAGAAGAAGGCGAAAGAGACTGGCTTCTCGGCCAGTTGCGAGCGATTCCTGATCAGTGCGGGTCCCAGCAAGACAGACCGTTTCAAGCACATCGACGACGACCTGATGATTGAGTTGTTGCCGGCCGGCGGCAACCCGAAGGTGCTCTTCAAGGACGATAACGACTCGCCAAATGGTCCGGGAGGCTCTCACCCGACGGTGGATCCGTTTACGGCGCAGGTCGGCGATCGCATCCGCATTGTCGCCCGGAACGAGGTGGCAGGAGGCTGTGAACTGGACGCGATCTGGCTGCACTGTCTCGAGGGAAAGGGTGGCAGCGTCAAGCTCCTTGACGCGGTGACGCCGAACGAGTGCAAGAAGGACGCGAACACCGTGGGTGTCTTCCTGGACACCACGGTGCGTATTCGTAACACCTAGCCGCGCTGGCGCGGCTAAATACCGCGTTCCGCCCTGAGCCTCTCGTAGCGGCGATTGAGCCAGCCCGTCTTGACGCGCCGGTACAGCGCAGAGAGTCCAAGCAGGTACGACGCACCAAGCAGGTACGACGCCATGACATCGGTGAACCAATGGTGGCCCAGGTAGATGCGGCTCGGTCCAACCAGTGCAATCAGCGAGACTAGCGCGCCGATGGCTGTACGACGCAGCCGGTTCGAACGAACGAGAGTTTCGATCAGGAACGCCAGAAACCCGTATACGCCCGTGTAGATCAGGACGTGCCCACTCGGGAAGGACGAGCCGCCAATGCGTGCGGGAAGCACACGGACTTCTGCGCTCGAGGGCCGGCTGCGACGCATCACTCGCTTGATGATGGTGGAAATGCCGCCGGCTCCCCAGGCCGCGAGTTGGAAAAGTGCCTCCAGCGGGAACCCAAGAACGAGCATGCCGGCGGCCAGCGCGGGCGGGATGATTCGGGACTGCGGCGGGAAGCCTGGCCACGAAACGATCTCCATCAGCCGACTGAACCAGCGCTGATTCTGCCTTTGTAACCGCCGCGTGACTCGGAGATCGAAGGATGCGCTCTGGTTCCGCTTCACGAGCGCGAAGATCACGGCGAAGATTGAGAGGGCAGCGGCCACGACGACGATCGCGGACTTGCCGCGGGCCATGGCGACGCGAGGTGGGAAGACCTCGTGGACGGTGAGACGGCCGGTGGACGTGACGATGTGGCGCCGCGGCGTCCCGCGCGCGGAGCGACCCAGCTTCACCATCCTGACGAGACCTGTGGCATGCTCACCTCAGAAAATGCCGGGCAGCCTATCTGCCCTCATTGACCATTGTGGAGCATAGACCCTGTCCACGCTCGTCGCGCCACGATCCGGCAACTCGATCTCCGAAATGGTCCCGTGGCGCGTCCTGGGTGTCGTCACGATAGCAGCCGCGCTTTTCTCGCTCCTGCCCGGGGATCTCCGTCACAAGGCTCACCTCGTCTTGCAGGGCGTCTGCGCCCAGCGCCCTTCGCACAGCTTCCAGTTCTCCGGCCAGCCACTACCAGTGGATGCCCGCATGACGGGGATTTATCTCGCCGCCGCGTCGACACTGCTCTGGTATCTGCTGATCTGCCAGGCGAGGGTGTCTGGGCGATTTACCCGCCCCGCCTGGGTGATCCTGGCTCTCTTCCTTGGGGTGATGGCCCTTGACGGGCTGAACTCGCTGGCGACAGATGTTGGCGTTGCCACGTTCTACGCCTCGACGAACGTGACCCGGCTGGTGACGGGGTTACTCTCAGGGATTGCGATCGGCGCGCTGCTCAGTCACCTCGCAACCATTTCCTTGACGCGGCGCCCGCGCGGCGGCTGGGCCCCGGTTGGTCTTCGTACCCTGGCGCCACCGGCGATTCTCGCCGCCATGATGTGTGGGCTTGCAGCGAGCGGCCTCCCCACGCTGGCACTGCCGTACACCTGGCTGATTCTGGCGTCCGCTCTGGTGGTGCTCTGGGCGATTGCCAGCGTCCTGGTGGCCCTCTCGCTGCAACGCGCCTGGGGCTTCGCCAGTGCGCGGCAGAAGGATGAGACGCTGGCCATGGCGTTTGTGGTGGCGTGCGCTCTTCTGGCAGTATTTGCCGCCGCGCGGACTGTTCTCGAGCAGGTAGTCGGACCACTCAAGTTGTCATAATATCCATCCGAAGGGGCGTATGATACACTCCCCGGCGGCAGCGGCCACTTCTGTCTCAAGCCTTTTTATGCGGTTACCCTGCCGCCTGTCGCCTGGTGCAATCCCGATGAAGGTTTATCGCGACGTTACCTACGTCCAGAAGCGCAAACGCATGGCAATTGCCACGTCGCTTGTGGGCGTGGCGCTCCTTGGCTCTGCATTCTGGATGGCCACCGGGCTCGGCGAGAACGCCATCCTCATTGCCTATGTGCCACTGTTGATTGGCACGGTCCTGTTTCACCTCGGGATGCAGCAGGTCGGGAAGTGGAACCGCCCGCAGCGGAACGATGTCGTGCTGGATCAACTCCTCAAAGATCTTGGCGACCGCTACGCGCTGGTTCACTACGGTCGCATAGGGAAACGAACGATTGAACACGCGCTGGTGTACCCGGGTGGGGTCCTTGGCATCGTGGCCCGGGAGATTCCGGGTGAGGTCAAGTACGAGAACGGGAAGTGGCGCAAGGTCTCGCAAGGCATCAGCAGGCTGTTTGGCATGGGCGGAGCCCAGCTCGGGAATCCGAATGGCGACGCCGCGGCGGACGCCGCTGCGCTGAACTCGATGCTGGAGCAGTTGGCGCTGCCCCAAGATGCGGACGCCGTAATCGCGTTCATCAATCCCACCGTGAAACTCCAGGTAGCGGAGCCAGACTTTCCTGTCACCAACGGGGACGGCCTGCGTCCGTTCATCTCGGCGCTACCAGCAAGTGAGGATTTCCGCACACCCGAGCGAGACAAGGTGGTCGCAGCGCTGACTGCGGGTGGCGCGTTCGAGGTCCCACAGGCTGTCGCGCGGCCCCGCCCGGTCAAGCGGCGAGTTGCCTGACGTGGCCCGCGCCAGTTCGCGGAGTAACTCGGTGCCACGGGCGCCGGAGCATGAATCCGGGTGGCCCGCCTGGTGCGACCCCATTGCGGCGGATCGCCTCCGCGAGGTTGTGTCTGGCGGCCAGATCGGGCAGTGCTACTTGCTCTCGGGACCAAAGGGGGTCGGCAAGAGCGCGCTCGCGCGCGCGTTCGCCCAATCCTTGATGTGCGAGCAGCCCGCCGCAGACGACCCGACGACGCCCTGCGGGGTCTGCCGGTCGTGCCGGAACGTCCTGAGAAACGCCCACCCGGATATCGAAGTGTTTGACCTGCAAGCCCAGGCGACCTTGCTGGAAGGCAAGGCCGGGAAGGGGACCACTCTTACGATCGAGATGGTGCGCCAGATGCGCGCCGCGGCGGCGTTACTCCCCGTTGAGGCGAACCGGCGATTGGTGATCGTGGACGACGCGGAAACGCTGCTGGAGCCAGCGCAACAGGCACTGTTGAAGACCCTGGAAGAACCGCCGCTCACCGTTACGATTCTGCTGCTTTGCGATGAGCCGGAATCGCTGCTGGCCACAGTCCGCTCCCGCTGCCAGGAGATCACGGTCCGCCCGCAAGCAATGTCAGCAATCACCGAGGCTCTGGTGGCGAGAGGCGTCGCGGAAGAGCACGCGCACGAAATCGCCTCCTTGAGTCGCGGCAGTGCGGCGTGGGCGGTTGCGGCGGTAACCAATGACGCGCTCCTGGCGTCACGACGTGAGGCCAGGGCGACAGCAGCAACGTGGCTTGCGGGGTCCACCTACGAGCGACTGGCTACCGCTTACCGCATGGGCGATCAGTTCACGAAACGACGAGAAGATGTTGTTGCCACCGTCCAGATGGTGGTGCAGTTGCTGCGGGAAGAGCTGCTGCAAGTCGCGGGTGCATCGGCCCTGCGGCAGGATGATGATCGAATAGCCAGTGAGGGGACCCTGGCGGCGCTCGCGCGGGCCCTGAGCAGTACGCTGCAGTGCCTGAGTGACTTCGACGCCAATGTGCGTCCCCGGCTGGCAATGGAAGCGATGGTGTTGGCATGGCCGAGCTCGGGATGGGAGACGGGCTAAGCGCAGTGTGGGCTCCGCCTGCGTCACTGGATGAGGCACGGGCGCTGGCGCGCGAGCGTTTCAAAACGCGGTTACAGGCAGGCGAGCCGGTTGGGGGCTGCGGTTGCCACGAAGATGACGAAGTGCGTGGGGGCGATGAGGCTTCGCCCGCGGTCTGCGTTGTCGGGGTGCGGTTTCGCGACTCAGGCCGCGTGTATTACTTCCGCGCGCCTGAAAGCGACGAGATCTCTGTCGGGGACTGGGTCGTCGTGCCCACCGGACGCGGTGAGGAAGCAGGCCGCGTCGTCATCAGCCCGCATCAGGTTCGCGCCAGCATGCTGCAGGGCGACCTGGGCAGCGTCGACCGCGTGATGACCCCGGACGACGTTGCGCGGATGGAAGCGTACCGTCGTGGAGGCGCCGAGGCGGTGCGCACCTTTGGCGCCCGGATCCGCGCTCGTCGCATTGGCATCAAGCCGATCAGCGCCGAGTTCTCCTTCGACGGCGGGACCGCATTCCTGTCCTACTCGATCCCGGATCGCGACCACGCCCCGGCTACGGAGGTCCTGATGGACCTCGCCAATGACCTGGCCGATGAGTTGCAATGCCGGGTGGAGATGCGCCAGGTTGGGCCGCGTGACGAAGCCCGGCTGCTGGGAGGCCTGGGGCGATGTGGGCGGACGCTGTGTTGTTCCTCATGGCTCCCGGTATTTCCGGAAATCTCGATGAACATGGCCAAGACCCAGGATTTGCCGCTCAACCCCTCCAAGGTTTCGGGGGTGTGCGGGCGCCTGCTCTGCTGCCTTTCCTATGAGAACGAGCAATACCGGCAAATGAAGGCGATGATGCCGCGCCTCGGACAGGCGATCGAGACCCCTGGCGGTTCCGGTGTAGTCATCTCGCTGCATTTGTTGAAGGAACTCGTGACCGTCCGGCTAGACGATGAAGCGGGCGAGGCGACGTTCCGCAGTGATGAGTTGGGCCTGCAGGCACCGCCGATGGCGGCGCCTGCCCCGCGTCCAGAACCGGCGATGGTCGCCGAACAACCGGCGCCTATGCCTGAAGTAGAGGTGCTGGAGGCAGTCGTTCCGGCAGCGGCCGGCGAGCCGACTCCAGCCAAGCGGCGGCGCCGCCGGCGTGGCTCGAAGCGCGGCTCTGGTGGCAATCAGTAAGCAGCGAGGAATCTGGATGGCGCTCTACCTGGTAGTCCACGATCCCAACCCGAGTGAGGACGACCGCGTCCGGCCACCGACTCGCCTGCGCGAATTGGCGGAGGCGGCGCGTGACGCCCATGCCTCGCCGCGCTGGGTCAAGGCCTGGTCGCCTGATCTGCATGATGACCGCATCTTCACCATGTGGGAGGCGAGATCGGCGGAGGAGATTACTGCGGCACTGGAGACGTTCGGCTTCCTCGACGACTACACAGCCAAGCCGTTCCAGGTGCGCGAATGGGGCCCGGAGGACGTGCTGGCTGGGGGTGAGTAGCGTCTGTCTCGTTAGCCGTCGCCAGGACCAGTGCTACCATCAAGCCACGAGGAAACGCCGCTCAACGGCGTCCATGCTCTGTCTCAAGAAGGATGATTGTCCATGACGGAACTGCGCACTGTTGGCCAACGCGTGCGGCGGTTGGATGCCCCTCAGCGCCTCACCGGGCAAGAGCGATTTACCGGAGATCTGCGAGTGCCGGGGATGCTCATCGCGCGCCCGGTGACCAGCCCGTATGCCCACGCGCGCATCAGAAGCGTCGACGCCGCCGCAGCACTGGAGATTCCCGGTGTTGTGAAGGTACTGACCGCCCATGATCTCGTCGGTGGCATCGGTAAGGACGGCGCCAAGTCGCCGATTGCCGCAGACGAAGCGGTCTTTGCCGGTCAATTTGTGGCACTGGTGCTGGCTGAAACAGATGCAGCGGCCCAGGACGGCGTCGCCGCGGTCGAGGTCGATTTCGACCCGCTACCGGTTGTGAGCACGCTGGACGAGGCTCTTGACCCCAATTCGCCTCACATCCGGGAGAAGCAGTTCGAGGTCGATGATTCCGAAGCGGCGATGCACAACGCCGACGCCGCCGTGCAGGCGGAGGCAAATGACGACCTGCAGGCGCCGAATATCTCAAACCGGGTGAACTACATCCGAGGCGATGTGGAAGCCGGGTTTGCCGCGGCCGATGCGATCGTCGAGATGACGTTCGAATCGCAGACGGTGCACCAGGGGTACCTGGAGCCGCAGGTCTGCCTGGTCGATATCGATCCGCTCGGTGACTTGACCGTCTACACCAGCACCCAGGCGGCGTTCTACTGCCGGACACGTGTTGCCGAGACGTGCGGGATCGACGTCCAGCGGGTCAATGTCGTGCCCATGCCTGTCGGTGGGGGTTTTGGCGGCAAGTTCGTGCTGATCGAGCCCATGGTGGCGGCCGCCGCACTGGCGGCGCAGCGGCCGGTGCTGCTGCGTTACTCGCGCATGGACGACTTCATGGCTGGTAACCCTGCCCCGGATTGCCGCATCTCGGTCAAGCTCGGCGCGACAAAGGACGGCGACATCACCGCGCTGCAGTCCTACCTGCTCTTTGACACCGGTTCCGGTGGAGCTTCACCGCTGCAGATTGCGGCGATCCTCCACGGGGGATACTACCGCTTCCCGAACATGGAGATCCGCGGGCACGAGGTGCTGACGAACAAGGCGGGAGCCGGTGCGTACCGCGCGCCAGGCGCGCAGCAGGCTACGTTCGCCATCGAGTCTGCGCTGGACGAGGTTGCGCGCAAGCTCGAACTCGATCCGCTGGAGGTCCGCCTGCGCAACTGCGCAGTGGAGGGAGATCTGCGCCCCAACGGTGGAGCCTGGCCAAAACTTGGCCTGAAGGAGTCCCTGGAAGCGCTGCGCGATCATCCGGCGTGGCAGAACCGCGAGCAGGCGCGCGCGGAGGGCCGGGGCGTGGGAATCGCGGTTGGAGGCTGGCCCGGCGGCATCGAGCCGGCGACAGCAGTGTGCCGCCTCGATGCAAACGGCAAATTGACTGTCGTGCTCGGCTCCGTCGATCTCTCGGGGACGAACACGTCGTTCGCCCAGATCGCTGCCGAGACCTTCAACCTCGACGCTGACGGCGTTTCCGTAACGACGGCGTCGACGGACGCTGCGCCGTTTGCCGGCGGCACCGGCGGCTCCAAGATCACCTACACAGTGGGCAAGGCAGTGCAGCGAGCGGCTGAGGATGCCCTGCGCCAGATTCTGGCGGTGGCGTCCGACGCACTGGAGGCCGCGCCGGAAGACCTGGAAATGGTGGACGGCGCGGTGCGCGTCAAGGGCGTGCCGGGAACACAGGTGTCCTTGAAGGACATCGCCTCGCAGACGATGGGCGTGACCGCGAAGAATGCGCCGATCTACGGGACCGGATCGACTGCTATCCAGGAGAGTTCGCCGGGCTTTGCCGTGCATCTTGTCGAGGTCGAGGTCGATGAGGTGACCGGGGAAGTGCAGCCAGTTCGCTACGTCGCCGTGCAGGATGTCGGGTTCGCCATCAATCCGGCGGCAGTTGAAGCCCAGATCCACGGTGGCGTGGTGCAGGGACTGGGCTGGGCGCTGTACGAGGGCATGGTCTTCGATGCGGACGGCCAGTTGCTGACCGCGACGCTGATGGACTACACGTTGCCTCGAGCCGAGATGGCGCCGCCGATCGAGGTCGTGCTGGTGGAGGTTGCCTCCGAGCATGGCGCGTATGGTGCGAAGGGTATTGGTGAACCCCCGGCAATTCCGGGGCCAGCCGCCGTTGCCAACGCCATTCGCGACGCGGTCGGGGTTCGCGTGAACCAGATCCCGATCAGGCCTGAAGTCGTGGCGCGGGCGCTGTGGGACGAGCCGGTAGCGTCGGCCGCTGACTAGCGACGCACTGGGATTGCTGACATGATCACACGGACCGGGTGTCGTTCGTTGAGCGGGCCCGGTCCGTTCTCTTCGCCATGCTGCTGACCCTGACCATCCGCAATTTCGCCATCATCGATACGGCCGAGATCCCCTTCAGCCCGGGGTTCAACGTGCTGACAGGGGAGACCGGAGCGGGGAAGTCGATCCTGATCGACGCCCTGGGCTGCGTGCTGGGCGAGCGCACCAGTCCGGAGATGGTGCGGGCCGGGGCGCGCAGCGCCACGGTCGACGCCGTGTTTGACGTCTCCTCAAGCCAGAATGCCGAAGCGGTTGCCGCCATGCTCGCCGACCTGGAGGTTGAGGTCGACGAGGGCGAGTTGATCCTGAGCCGTGAGATCCAGGCAACGGGGCGCAGCAGCGCCCGCCTGAACGGCCGTCCGACGACGGCCTCCGTGCTCTCGCAGCTTGGTGCCTTGCTGGTGGATGTGCACGGCCAGAGCGATCACCTCTCCCTCCTGCGGCCAGCGGCTCAACTCGATCTCCTTGACCGCTACGCCCGCACGATGAACCTGCGGGAGCGCTTTCGGCGAGTCTTCTCTGAACTGCGCGATGTGCGCGAGCGCCAGGCCTCGTTCGATCGGGGCGCGCGAGAGCGTATGCAGCGCATGGATCTCCTGCAGTACCAGGTAGAGGAGATTCGCGAGGCCGCGCCGCAGATTGACGAGGATGTTCTGCTCACGGCGGAACGGAGCCGCCTGGCGAACGCCGAACGATTGGCGCTCGATGCGGCACTGGTCTACGCGCAGATCGCGGGCGGAGACACGGGTGATGAAGCGCCAGCAGCCACGGCGCTGCTGCGCACGGCTTCACACGCACTGCAGGAAATCAGCGATCTCGACGCTTCGGTCCGAGAGTTGAGTGAGCGCTTGAACGATGCCCTCTTCGCGCTTGAGGACGTCGCGGCCGGGATTCGAGATTACCGAGACGAGATCGAATCTGATCCCGGGAGGCTGGCCGAGGTCGAGGAGCGCCTGGACTTGCTGCGCAATCTGCAGCGCAAATACGGGGGCACGCTTGCTGACGTGCTGGCCTTCGCCGACGACGCGGCTGCCGAGTTGGAGATGTTGACTGGCTCCGGGATGAGCGCGGAAGCCCTGGCGGAGCGCGAAGCGGCGCTAGCGGCAGAAGCCGGAGTGCTGGCAGCCGAGCTCTCAACGAAGCGACGTGAGGCAGGTAACGCGCTGGCTTCGAGCGTAGAGCGCTCCATTGCTGATCTCCGGATGGGGCGAGCCTCTTTCGCGGTCCAGATCGAGCGACGCCCAGACCCGGCCGGGATTCCGGTGCACCTGGACGGCACCGACGCGACGACTTTGGCGGCAGACGCCTCAGGGATCGACCACGTCACGTTCCTGATCGCGCCGAACGCGGGCGAGGGCCTGAAACCGCTCGCACGGATCGCCTCCGGCGGTGAGACTGCCCGGCTGATGCTTGCTCTCAAATCAATTCTGTCGGATGTTGATGAGACACCGACTCTGGTCTTCGATGAAATTGACGTCGGCGTAGGAGGCCGCTCCGGCCAGGTCGTGGGAGAAAAGCTGTCAGGGCTGGTTCAGAATCACCAGGTGATTGTGATTACCCACCTCGCGCAGATTGCGGCTTACGCCGAGCGCCATTTCCGAATTGCGAAGGCCGAGCAGGACGGGCGCGTTGTTTCCACCATTGACCTCTTGCTTCAACGAGAACGAGAGGAAGAATTGGCCGCCATGCTCGACGGTCTACCGCTCACGCCCGGTGCGCTGGAAACCGCACGCACCATGCTGGAACGCGCGGGTAGCGCGAACTGACCTCGTACGCTCCACGGGTATACTCCGCACCTGACGAGCAAGCGAGCAGGCCGTTCTGTCTGCCTTCCCGAGAGCATCAAAGGAGCCCCAGCATGGGCGGCGTGAACATGAAGATGATCCAGCAGATGCAGCGGCGGCTGGAATCAATCCAGACCGAACTGGCCGAAACGATCGTCGAGGGCTCAGCGGGCGGTGGCGTCGTCCGGGCACAAGTCACAGGCGCTCGTGAATTCCGCGGTATCTCCATCGATCCCAGCGCGGTCGATCCAGACGATGTCGAGGTGCTGGAAGACCTCATCACCGTGGCTATCCAGGATGCCATGGCCAGGGCGACTGCCATGGCGGAAGAGAAGATGGGCGCCTTGACCGGGGGCATGAAGATCCCCGGCCTGATGTAGCTGACGCCCTGGCAAGCGACCAGCCGCTCATGGCTGCATCAAAACCCTATGAGCCGTTGCCTTTCGCTATCGGCGACGTGGTGAAGCTGAAAAAGCCCCACCCGTGCGGCAGCTATGAGTGGACGGTGACCCGGCTCGGCGCTGACATCGGCCTGAAGTGCCGGGGTTGCGAGCGGCGCGTCCTCTTGACGCGCCGGGAGGCGGAGCGTCGATTCCGCGGTTGGGTGAGCAAAGCGACCACCGAAGCTGGGTCTGTTCCTGCCGCAGCCCAGGCGCCGGCACCTTGAGCGGTCAGGTCTTCACCAGTCCAGATACGCACGAACGCGAGCCGGCGGTAGCGCCAGCTCCAGAAGCGGGTGCACCGCCACCGCGGCGCGTCCTTCGCCCGCAGTCGCAGGGGTCATTCCGCGCGGTCCTCACCAACTATGCCTTTCTGCGGCTCTGGATCGCGCAGGCGGTATCCCAAACCGCGAACAGCATGGTCGATTTTTCGCTCCTGCTCAGCGTGGGCGAGGTTGTCGAGTTCCACAAGATTGCGCAAGCGAACACCGCCGTGAGTTTTGTGATCCTGGCCTTCTCGCTGCCATCGGTCATTTTCGGGCCGATCGCAGGAGTGGTTGCCGACCGCATCAGCCGGCGCACCATCATGGTCGCGGTCAACGCGGTGCGGGCCGTCCTGGTCGTGTTCTTCCTGCTCATCAATCCTTCGTGGCAGGTGGGTTTGGCGCTCGGAGGGTACTACGCCCTGGCGTTCCTCTTCGGCGCGGCGGGCCAGTTCTTCATGCCAGCGCAGGGCGCGTCGATCCCGGCGCTCGTGCCACGTGAGCAATTGACGGCGGCCAACGCCCTCTTCAACCTGACGTTTACCGCCACGCAACTGCTGGGCTTTGCCATCCTCGGGCCGCTGCTTTCACAGGCGTTGGGCGTTGACACCTTGTTCATGGTCACGCTGGTGTGCTTTGCCGTCGCCGCACTCCTGACGCTCTGGCTGCCGAAGATGCCGTTGCCGGCAAGGGTGACCAGCGCCAAGAAGGTAGGGGCGGCACGGCAGATGTGGCTGGACATCAAGGAGGGGTTGGCCTTCATCGCCCAGGACCGGATCCTGGTCAAGGTGATCGGCAACCTGACCTTCGCCACCACGGTGTTCATGCTCGTGGCGGCGTTGGCCCCGAATTTCGTCTCCAGCGTCATCGGTCTTGCGCCAGGGCAAATTGGCTACATCGTCGCGCCGGCTGGTCTAGGGGTGATCGCGGGAGTCGTGCTGGTGCCACGGCTGTCGCGGATGTTCCCGCGCGAGCAGATGATCGACACGGCGGTGGCGCTGGGTGGGGTTTCGCTCCTGCTGCTCGCTTCAAGCCGCGTCATTCTCAGCACGATCCTGGCGCCAAACCCGGTGCCGGAGGCGCTCATGGTTGGGGTCGCAGGCTTCCTGGCGGCGACCCTCGGTATCTTCAACGCGCTGGTGCTGGTCCCCTCGCAGACGATTCTCCAGGAACGCTCCCACGAAGCAATACGGGCACGCGTGTTCGCCACGTTCTTCACGATCACCAGTGTGGTGTCGTTTGTGCCGATCTTCTTTGCCGCCGCCGCCGCGGACCTCTTCGGCGTCGCGACCGTTCTCGCGGCAGTCGCACTGCTCCTGATCGTCGTGGGCGTATCGATGCTGTTCATGAACATGCGGCGTCAACGCATGCGGCACGAGCGCGTGCGGACGCGCCACCGGCAGGGTCCCGAGGCCGTTCAGCCCCCCTCCTGAGCCGAGCGTGCGCGGTAGCCGAGCGCGGCCGCGTACTCCAGGGCCAACGTCACGAAGAGCCGCAGCCGGGCCGCGTCGTGTGGCGTCGTCTCGGGCCCAGTCAGGATGGCCGCGAGCTCAGTCAGTTCCGGGTCTGCCAGCAGGCGGGCGGTGTCGGCATCGAGGAATCCGGCCGCCACGTGCAGGCTGAGGCGATCCATCGTGTGGAGTTTCAGGGCCGCCGCGATCCGGTCGAGGACTTCGCGACTGACTCCTCGCCCACCATTCTCCAGCCGGCTGAGGGTGCTGCCGTCAATGTCCGCCTGCCGGGCCACCTCTTTCTGGGCCAGGCCTCGCTCACTCCGGAACTGAATCAACAACGGGCCGAGTTCGGTCGAGCGTTGAGGAGTTTCAGCCATTGATGCTCCGAT
>JAXLWT010000054.1:0-24574 GCA_046328375.1 Thermomicrobiales bacterium | reverse complement strand
AGCACCGGAATATCGCTAACTCTTGCTGGAATCGCCAGCGTCGATCTTGAGCCGGTATCCGACGCCAGGTTCCGTGACGATCAGCGTGGGGTGGGCTGGATCATCTTCGAGTTTCCGGCGAAGGTAGTTGATATACACGCGAAGTTGAGCGGAGTTTTCCGACGCGTAGTCGCCCCACACGCGCTGGAGTACCTGCCTGTGCGTCAGCACCTTCCCCGCGTCACGGGCCAGCGCCAGCAGGAGGCTCATCTCGGTCGGCGTGAGGTGGATTTCCTCCCCGCTCCGGGTGACCTGGCGATGCTCCAGGTCAATCACGACATCACCAGCCTGGATGGTGGCCACCTGTACCCCACGCTTGCGGCGCAGCACGACGCGCAGCCTGGCCAGCAGTTCTCCCATACCGAACGGTTTCGTCAGGTAGTCATCGGCACCCTGGTCCAGTGCGTTCACCTTGTCCGGCTCTTGTCCCCTCGCGGAAAGGACGATGACCGGCACGTCAGACCAGGGCCGCATCTGCCGCAACACTTCGAACCCATCCATAACGGGCATAACGAGGTCGAGAACGACCACGTCGGGCGTCCAGGTTGCCACCGCGGCCAGGCCGAGGCTGCCATTCTCCGCCGTTTCGACCGTGTAGCCATGGGCGGTCAAAGCGGTTTGCAAGGCCCGCCGGATCTGGGGTTCATCGTCAATGACAAGGATGCGCGCACCACCAGCACTCATCCGGAAGGCTCCGTTCTCTCTGGAGCGGCAGCTACGGCCCGGTCGGGCTGTACCGGCAAGGTGAAGGTGAAGGTCGTGCCAGCACCAGTCATGCTGATGACCTGAATCTCCCCTCCGTGTGCCTCGACCAGTCCCTTGCAGATGGCCAGCCCGATTCCAGAGCCGGGCTCGCGCGCCTTCCCGGGAGCCCGGTAAAACTTCTCAAAGAGGTGCGGTTGATACGCGAGTGGGATACCAGGTCCATCGTCATGAACTGAGAAAGCGACCGCTCCGGGTTTGCGCCGCACGGAGACCGAGATTGGCGTTCCGGGCGGAGTGTGCCTGATTGCGTTCTCGAGGAGATTGATTAACACCTGGGCAATCTCCACATAGTCAAACTCCACGAGCGGCACGTCGGGCGCAACGTGGACCGTAATCGGATGGCCTGGATGGCGCGACGCCAGCCGTTGCATGACGTCGGTCACCAGTTCCTCAGGATCGTACCAATCCTTACGAGGCCTCAGGGCCCCGCCTTCGATACGGGACAGGTCAAGCAGGTTGCTGACCATCAGCGTCAGCCGATCCGTCTCCTCATCAATCGCGGAAAGGAGTTCCCGCTGCGCCTCCGGCTCCCAGGTGACCGTGTCATCCAGGAGCGAGGTCGAAGCTGCCTTGATCGAGGCCAATGGCGTTCGCAGATCGTGTGAGACCGCCGCCAGCAGCGCGGTCTTCAATTCGTCTGATCGCGCCAGCACCGCCGCCTGAGCTGCTTCCTGGCTGAGGCGTGCCCGCTCCAGCGCCAGAGCGGTCTGATCGACGAATGTCGTCAACAGGTGTTCGTCGTCGGCATGGAACGCACCGGCTCCTGGGCGCCCGATGACCTCCAGAATCCCTGCGACCCGGTCTGGCGTGAGTATCGGCAGGTACAGCACATCGCTGGCTGGGCCGGGGGTCGGCGGAGGGTGCACCGGTGTTCCCGGCACGCGCGCCAGGTTGATCACACGACGGTTGCGCTGGCTGCGTCCAATCGGCTGCCGGTGCTCCACCGCCCAGTCGATGAGCGACTCGCTGGTGCGATCGATCTCAGGGCCGATGCGCTCGGGATACCAGGCCTCGACGCGCAACGTACCGGCGGTATCCGGTGTCAGCACCCGGCAGCCTGCCGCTCCGTAGACGGTGACTACCCGCTCCGCGATCCGATCCAGGATCTCGCTCAACGTCGCATCGCCGATCAGCGCGGCGTTCAGTTCCGCGAGCATTGTGGCCCGGTGGCTTTCCAGCGTCGCCTGGGTCGTTTGCTCACGAACCCGTGAGATCAACCGGGCGGTGATGATGGCTACGCCGAGATACACGAAGAGCGCCAGCACGTGATCCTCATCTGCCACCGAGAATGTCAGGTACGGCGGGATGAAGAGGATGTCGAAGAGGATAAACCCGAGCACCGCACAGAGCGCGGCGGGCCAGAGTCCACGCGTCAGGGCCAGGGCGAAGGTCAGCAACAGGAAGATCAGCAGGACGTTGAGAACACCCAGTTGCTCCCGAAATGGGAGCATGAGCACGGTAACCAGGGCGATGGAAAAAAGCACCTCCGCGATGTATCGCGGAGGTGTTTCGCGCAGTGACTGCAGGAGTGCTTGCCGCCAGCTCGCCATCTGCTGGCGTATCGTCAGCCGCTCACCGGTGGGGTGTGGCGCAGGTGGTGGCCGCATGGATGGAGTTCACTGAGCAGCGTCCCGCATGTCGCCAGGAACGCTGCTACCCCCCGAGACCAAGCACCGGCACCACCGTCAGCGCCCGGTACCAACGGTCCGCCAACTCGAAGACCTGGCCCGAGGAGACGATGGCGCCGACCAGTGTGGCCACAGCCATCACGCCGATACCAACGTTGAGGAGACCCGTCTGCGCTGGCCGCAGTTCACCCTCCGCCGGACTGAAGTACATGGCCGCGACCACCCGCAGGTAGTAGAACGCGGAGACCGCCGACATCACGACGATGGCGATTGAAAGCGCGAGGCCCACCGAACCAATCTCGATCGCCGCCACGATGAGGCGGTACTTCGCGAAGAAGCCGATGGTCGGAGGAATACCCATCAGGGACACGAGGAAGACCGTCAGGGCTGCAGCCGCCAGCGGTTCCTTGGTGGCGAGGCCGTTGTAATCCTCGAGATCCATGCCCCGGCCCCGGTGCTGCACCCAGGTCACCACGGCAAACGCGCCGATGTTCATTACGGCGTAGGCCAACAGGTACGTCAGCAACGCGGAGATGCCGCTCTCGCCGGTGGTCGGTG
The DNA here is from genome assembly GCA_046328375.1 of Thermomicrobiales bacterium. GTDB lineage: Bacteria > Chloroflexota > Chloroflexia > Thermomicrobiales > UBA6265 > JACCXM01. The sequence continues at coordinate 21,584 of JAXLWT010000054.1, read as the reverse complement.
TCGCGCCCGGAGCCAGAAACCCGCTGCTGGAACGGAACGCCGCAAGGCCAACCATCATGTACCCGGTGTGCGCGATGGATGAGTAGGCCAGCATGCGCTTGACGTTGCGCTGGGAGATCGCGACCACGTTGCCGAACACCATGGTGATCAGGGCGAGGACCGCCATGATATTCACCCAGTTGTCAGCAATAGGTCCCAGCGCCTGGACCAGGATGCGGATGGTCGCTGCGAACGCGGCGACTTTCGGCACTACGGACATGAACGCCGTGACCGGGGTCGCCGCACCGTCGTACGCGTCCGGCGTCCAGAAGTGGAAGGGCACGGCGGCCATCTTGAAGCCGAGGCCCACGATCACGAGCAGCAGCGCCAGAATGAGCGAAGGATCGAGGCGCTCCTCGCCGGTGACGCTGTTCTGCAGCGCTTGCGAGATCGCCGTGAGGTCGGTGGAACCTGTCAGGCCATAAACCCAGGCCATGCCGTAGACGAGGATGGCCGAAGCAAAGATCCCGAGCAGGAAATACTTCATACCGCCTTCGAGAGCGGTCTGGCGACGCTTGGCGAAGGCCGTCAGGATGTAGGTTGCCAGCGACGAGAGTTCAATGGCGACAAAGATCATGACCAGGTCGCCGGAGGCGGCCACCATCATGGCGCCGAAAATGGCAAACGCGAGCAGGACGTAGAACTCGCCGATCGGCAGATGACCTTCAAGTTGATCCACGTAGGACGCGGCGGTGCATACACTCAGGACCGCGGAAACAAGGATGACCAGCGTCAGGAAGACCGTCAGGCCGTCCGCCCGGAATGTCCACCAGAATGTCGCCTGGTTCTTGCCGTCCTGGGTCCACAGCGCGACCGCCGCGAGGGCGTAGCCGATCAGCGAGACGGCAGTCAGTAACCGGAAATGCTGCTCTTTCGGTACAAAGGCATCAAACGCCAGAAGCACCAGCGCCAGGCCAAAGACGATGAGCTGCGGATAGAGCAGGCTCCACTCCGGCGAGAACAACCCGCGCGATAAATCGACCAGCATCGAAGGTTCTCCGTCCCCCGGGCTCCCGCCGCCCTTGCGCCGCGCTTTCCGGCTCTAGCGCACAACCATGTCGAGAATGCGCTGCAGCGCCGGCTCGCAGATGTTCAGAACTGACTGCGGATAGACACCAACGTAGATGGTGAGGACCACGAGCGGCAGCAACGTCAGCAATTCCTTACGAGTGAGATCAGGCCAGATCTGCCGCTCCTCACCCGGAACTTCGCTTTCTGCCCCATGGCCGTGGTCGTCATGATGATCCTGTGAGGCACCGGAGATGCTCGGCACGGCGTGCCCGTGGCCATGATCGCCTCCATGATCGTGCGCGGCGAGCAGAGCAGCTTCTGTCGGGGTAAGTGCCCCGTCGTGCGGATCTGGCAGCACACCCTTGGGCCGGCCCCAGACCACGCGCTGCGTCATGTACATCATGTACCAGGCGGCGAAGATGACGACCGAGAAGGTGATGGCGGCCAGGACCGGGTTGTAATGCCAGGTACCGAGCGCCACCAGGAATTCACCGGCGAAACCCGAGAGTCCCGGCAAACCAATTGAGGCGAACATGAAGAGGACGAACATCCCAGCCCACGTCGGGATGACCGCGGCGAGACCGCTGAACTTGGCGATGAGCCGGGTGTGGGCGCGTTCGTAGATGACGCCAATGAGGAGGAAGAGGGCACCGGTGTTGAAGCCGTGAGCCAGCATGACCAGCATCGCGCCGTCCATGCCCTGGATGTTCATGACGAAGATGCCGAGCGTGACAAACGCCATGTGACTTACGGAGGAATAGGCCACCAGCTTCTTCATGTCCGGCTGGACGAGCGCCACCAGCGCGCCGTAGATCACGGCGATCACCGAGAGCGCGATGATCCAGGGCTGCCAGAAGTGCGTGCCGTCCTCGAACAGGGGCAGGTTGAACCGTAGAAAGCCGTAGCCGCCCATCTTCAGCATGACAGCGGCCAGGATGACCGAAGCCGCCGTGGGGGCCTCCACGTGGGCGTCCGGGAGCCAGGTGTGGAAGGGGAACAGCGGCACCTTGACGGCGAAGGCGATGAAGAACGCCAGGAAGACCCAGATCTGGAATGTCGTGCCGTAGGTTCCTTGCTGCAGATCCAGCACGCTCAGCGTGAGCTGGCCCGTCTGCTGGTAGTAGGACCAGTACGTGGCGACGATGCCAACCAGCATCAGCAGCGAGCCGAACAACGTGTAGAGGAAGAACTTGACCGCGGCGTAAACGCGGTTGGAGCTGCCCCAGATACCGATCAGCAGCGCCATCGGGATCAGCATCAACTCCCAGAAGATATAGAAGAGGAAGAGATCGAGGGAAACGAAGACACCGAGCATGCCGGTTTCAAGCAGCAGGAGTGCGATGTAGTACTCACGAGTGCGGGTGTTGACGGTGTCCCATGACCAGACGATGGCGATGGCCGAGATGAGTGTCGTGAGCAGGATCAGCAGCATGGCGATGCCGTCGACACCAAGGAAGTAGGAAGCTCCCACTTCTCGGCCCCAGTTGATCCGCTCCTGCAAGGGCACCGGCCCACTGGCGTCAAACGGCGCGTTCGGATCGAAGCGCAAATAGGCCAGGATCGAGACGAGGAGAGAACCGAGGGCACTGACGAGCGCAATCGTCCGGGCAGTCGACTGGCTGATGTGGGGGATGAACAAGATGACCAATGCCCCCAGCATGGGGAGGAAGGTCAACACACTCAAATACGGGAAGGTCTCCACGCGAGCCCCCTCGACGCCCCGGCGATCCGGCAGCCGTCGCTCGTAACGCTAGCGGAACAGGGTGCTGGACAAGCCCAGGAAGATCCCGAGCAGCACCACCATGCCGAGTGCAATCGCCAATGCGTAGTTGGTCACCAGGCCTGTCTGGACACGGCGCAGGCGTTGACTGGCTGCGCCTATCCCGAGCCCAACGCCATTCACCGCGCCGTCAATGATGCGCACATCCACAATCTGCCACAGGAAGTGAGCAAGACCACGCAGCGGCTTGACGAACACATCCTGGTAGATCTCGTCAAAGCGCCACTTGTCGCGCAGGAAGAGGAACAATGCGGATGCCCGCTCCTCCGGCGACACGATCGCCTTCTTCACGTAGACCAGCCAGGCCAGGGCAATCCCCGAAGCTGCCATGATCGTCGAAAGAATGCCGAAGAGCAGAATCGTTTCATTGGAAACGTGGTGTTCTCCGGCGGCGGCATGCTCACCCTCTGTCGCAGCTACGCCGTCGGAATGGCCTCCCTCAGCAGTGGCGGTGCCCTCGGCGTGTCCCCCATCCTCGGACTGCGCCACCGCACCACCGGTCAACTGATCAGTGGTGTAGAGCGTCGCAACCGCGTCACCTTCAGCGTGATCTCCTGCGTCTGCAGCGAAGACCGGCTCCAGGAACGAGTGAATCTTCCCTGCCTCAGGCGGCCACCCGATCAGGAAGCCGAGGATCACCGACGGCACCGCCAGGATGACGAGCGGCCAGGCCATCGAGGGTCCAGACTCGTGCGGATGCACGTGGTGCGTGTCAAAACGCGGCTCACCGGTGAAGACCAGGAAGACGAGCCGGAACATGTAGTAGGCGGAGAAGAAGGCGGTGATCAACGCCAACACCGCCAGGACCTTGCCCACGCCGTTCGGAATGGAGTTCGTCACCCAGGCGCCGACAATGATCTCGTCCTTGGACCAGAACCCGGCGAACGGGATGAGGCCGGCATTGGCGAACGAGGCCATCAGGAACGTGATGAAGGTGATCGGCATGTACTTGCGCAGACCACCCATGTTCTGGATGTTCTGCTCTTCGTGCATGCCGTGGATCACGCTACCGCAGCCGAGGAAGAGGCAGGCCTTGAAGAAGGCATGCGTGACCAGGTGGAAGATGGCCGGGATGAACGCACCGACACCGGCACCAAGCGCCATGTATCCGAGCTGCGAGAGCGTGGAGTACGCGACAACACGCTTGATGTCATTCTGGGCTAGGGCAATCGTGCCTGCCATGAAGGCCGTGAAGCCGCCGATGAGCGCCACGACCAGCATGGCGTCGGAAGAGTTCTGGAAGAAGATGTTGGATCGCACGACGAGGTAGATGCCGGCCGTGACCATGGTCGCGGCGTGAATCAGGGCCGAGACCGGGGTCGGGCCTTCCATGGCGTCCGGGAGCCAGACGTGGAGCGGGAACTGGGCACTCTTGCCGCAGGCGCCGCCGAAGAGGAGGAGCGCGATACCCGTCACCACCGCCGCGGGGGCGGCTGGCACCTGCGCGAAGACCTCGCGCATCTGCAGCGAGCCGAATTGGTAGAAGATCCACATCAGGCCAAGGCCGAAGGCCAGGTCACCCACGCGATTGACGATGAAGGCCTTCTGCGCCGCTGCGGCTGCCGACCGCCGTGTAAACCAGAACCCGATCAACAGGTACGAGGCCAGCCCCACGCCCTCCCAGAAGAAGAAGAGCAGGAGAAAGTTATCGGCCAGGACCAGCATGAGCATGGAGAACACAAAGAAGGGCAGATACGCGAAGAAGCGCGCGTAACTGGAATCCCCTGCCATGTATCCCCTGGAATACACATTGACCAGGAAGCCAACACTCGTCACCACAATCAGCATCACTGCCGTCAACTGGTCGACGTACAGATCGATACCGATGTGGAAACTGCCGGCGTCAATCCAGGTGTAGACGGCCTGCCGCATCGGCTCGCCGCTGCCGTTGATATCGGCGAAAACCGCCAACGAGAGCAGGAACGACGCAAAGACTGCCGTGATGGCAATCCAGGCCGCCGAAGTTCCCAGGTAACGCCCGAAGATCAGGTTGATGATGAAGGCCAGCAGGGGCAGTAGCGGTATGAGAAATAGATACTGACTCATGGCCATCAGCGCATTACCGTCAGCGTTGCAGCGCGAACGGTCGCCAAGCGCATACCGCGGCTCCTCCACCCCAGCGTGCCGGGGCAGAATCTCCCGGCGAAAAGTCGGCCCTAGTGTACAGCACGTATCCCGCTGTTGTGGGTCCCGGCCCGGGGGTTGTGACAACCTTCCGTGTGGCCGTGCCACGTGTCACGCGCAGCGATCGACCAAAGCCAGCAGCGGCACCTGATTGACGGCGCTAGACTGCCGGCATGAAGCCCACCCCACCAGCACGACGCATTGTGCACGCGGAACTCCCAATAGTGAAGAGCCCGAGCGGGCTACCGACGCAGCACCTCGTCTCGTCGGGCATCGGCTCACTGGGCATGTTCGTCGCTCAGCAATGGCTGGAGCGTGGCGAACGCGTGTTGTTGCACACGCACCCGGTTGAGGAAAGCCTGACCTTCCTCTCGGGCGAGGGTCTGGCGACGCTTGATGACGAGGTCGTCACCATTGGACCGGGAGTGACGCTCTTCATCCCACCGGGTGTGGTGCACGGCTTTGCCTGCACGTCCGGACAGATGCATGTACTCTTCGTGTTCTCCACCCACGAATTCGCTGAAACCATCATCGTGGAGGAGCATCCCCTTGGACGCGAACCAGTTTGATCAGGCCGTGCGGGCCATCGAGGCCGGCGTAGAACGCCGCCGGGTGCTCGGTACCTTCTTCGCGGTGTCGCTGGCTGCACCGCTGTTTGGGCTTACCTCCAGTTCCCGTGTCGACGCGCGGCGCAGGAAGCGCAAGAAGATCCAGCGCAACAGCTTTGGCTGCGTAAACGTTGGGCAAAAGTGCTTCGGCAAGAGCGAGGTCTGTTGTTCCGGCGTCTGCGACGGTACCGGCAAGACCAGCAAATGTGTTGCACACGATGCACTCGGATGCTCGGTCTCACCAGACACGTGCAGTGAGAGCGTCACGTGCGGAGCGAACGGCCACTGCTTTGGCACGACCGGGAATGCCCCATTCTGTGGAAAGCAGTTCACCTGCTTCTGCAAGGCGTGCTCGAAGGACACTGATTGTGAGGCCACGCACGGTCCAGGCGCGGCCTGCGTCAAGTGTCTCGACGATTGCAAGAGTGTGGGCGTGAGTACCGGGACGGCGTGTGTCCCGGCCGCTCAGGCTTGATCGACGCCGAACAGGAAAACGGCCCGACTGACGTCGGGCCGTTCACTTCGCGCTGACGAAACCGCTCTGCTTACGAGCCCAACTGTGTCAGCGGACCCTTTCCAGCAACATCGACTGTCTTCAATGCCTGGATGCCAGCCGTGTGATCACCATTGAATGGCGTCTCGGTATTTGGACAACCGGCAGCCGCTGCATCGGCTGGGGAGTTGAACCATAACCCAACGTGGAAGGTATGAACCGGTCCCGTCGCAGGATTGGCGTTAGCATCCGGGAACGGTGGATCGTTGTGGATGACGGGCGCTGTCTCGACTCCAGGAGCAACGATGAATGTCTCGATGTTGAACCGTCCGATGAACTCCTGAGTGCCTTTTCCGCTTCCGTCTGTCTGCAGGTCACCCTGGTACCAACTGAGCCCGAAGTCGGCGTCCGGCGTCTGGATCACAAAGACATCGAACTCCTTGTTCGCTGGCAACCCGCTCACGCTGACAACCATCTTTTCTGCGCCGTCGAGCTTGAACAATTCGATCGTGCCGGCTGCATTCGCGATGCAATTCGCGCCTTGGGCTGCGGTCGACCTCACGAGTTGCCCGGTCGCGTCAGGTGTTGGCGGCGGAGTCGGCTTCTTCTTCTTTTTCTTCTTCTTGTGCTTCTTGGCGTCAGCGGCGTGCAGGCCAGCCAGGCCAGCGACCACGGCGGCTGCGGTTCCACCGATGCCGAAGCGGCGACGGGTCCAGGTATCGAAACCTGTGGAAACCATACGGTCCTCCGATAGGCGCACGTGGCTATCCTGGCCGCTGGCGGCGCCCAGGCGCCAGCAGGCCCTGGCCAGCCTATACCTCGCCTGACAGTTTGGCTATCAACTGGGTGACATCAATCCTGCTAAAGATTCGGCAGTATGATGCCCGTCGCATTCGGGACCGATCCCGGATCTGGCTTGATGAGGAGCACAGTTCATGCTGTCCGTGATCGCGGAAACCACCCGGGGTGGCATCACCGAGAGTGTTCACCACGGTGTTGTCGTCGCCGTTGATGCCAATGGCGAGATTGTTGCCGCCGCTGGCGATCCCGAGCAGGTGGTGTTTTTCCGCTCATCAGCCAAGCCATTCCAGGCGATCCCGGTGATTGAGAGTGGCGCCGCGGATGCCTTCGGCTTCACCCCGGCTGAGCTGGCCCTCTGCTGCGCCTCCCATGAGGGTTCGCCCGCACATCAGGCGCAGGTGAGCGCCATGCTCGCCAAAATCGGGCTCTCACCGGATGCTCTGCAATGCGGCTGCCCGTTGACCGGGGATGAAGACGAAGCCGCGCGCATAGTGCTCGGCCTGGTGGAGCACACCCCGCTCCAGTGCGATTGCTCCGGCAAGCATGCAGGGATGCTGGCCACCATCGTTCACGAAGGGCTCTCGCAGGCGGACTACCTCGACCCAGCGCATCCGCTCCAGCAGCGCATTCTCGGCATCATGGCTGAGGTCATGCGGGTCCCGGTCGACGAGATCGTCCTGGGGACGGATGGCTGCAGTCTCCCCACCTTCGCAGCTCCCACGCGCGCGTTCGCCGCTGCGTACGCTGCTCTCGCTGCACCGGAGCTGGTTCCTGCGGGCGCTGGCCGTGAGCACGCCGACGCGCTCAACCGCCTGCGGGATGCGATGACGGCTTACCCCACGAACGTCTCAGGCGAAGGCAACCTGGTTGCCACCATCATGGAGGCCAGCGAGGGCCGCATTGCGGCCAAGACTGGCGCAGAGGGGCTGCTGTGCCTGGCGGTACCGGAGCGTGAACTCGGGGTTGCGATTCGCATTGCCGATGGCACCTTTCGCACGCACGCTGTTGCGGTCGTGTCGACGCTCGAGCAGCTTGGCATCCTGGACGACGCCGCGCGACAGGAGATCCTCTCCCACCACAGTCCCGAGCTGCGCAACCACAATGGCCGCCTGGTGGGGGAAATCCGGGCTGTTTTCCAACTGGGCAGCCCGGTCCTCGCCAGCTAGGCGGCCTGGTCGCTCCCTAAACGCAGGTACCATGCAGGCAATGATGCCCAAGCCCGCAGACGTTGCCACACGCTCCACAGTTGACGTCGTCATTCCAGGAATCAACACAGAAGTTGCCGATATCGCAACAGATCCACTTCGTGCCGGGCTGATTGCCGTGCGTCGCGGCGCAACTCAATGCGGGGATGGCGTCACAGCACGCTCCGGCAAGTTTGCAGGCTCCGCCACAAGTGAAGTAGGGTGAAGTACAAGCGCCTGTCTTCTTCTTCTTGTTTTTGCCCTTCTTCTTCCGCTTTGCTGCCGTGGCATTTGCCTGCCATCCGACACCACTTGCACCAAGTGCAAGCGCTGCCATCTGCCACGTCTCGCGTCGGGATACCAGCTGCTGCGCGGTTGCTTCCAGTTGGGCCTGCAGCTTCTCGTACACGATCAACTCCCTTCTACTGCTGTCCTGCCCCACAGTCTCCAGTCCCCGGCGACGCCGGTCATCGGTGATTCCCGCCACATTTCGAGGCAATCACGGGCAGAACCGGGTGAGGTGTTAAACCTGAGGCTCGAAACGATAAGTTCAGAGCCCGGGAGCGCGAGGCGCGCCGCAGGCTGGTCCCGAGTCTCCGCATTCCATGGCATCCTGCGCTCAGCACGTTTCGTGACGGGAGCAGCAAGGGTGTGGGAGCAATGAAGCGACTACGGACCGGCGTGATTGGCTGCGGCGCCATCGCGCAGATGATGCATCTGCCCTACATGCGTGAACTGGAGGATCTCTACGAGATCAGCGCGCTCTGCGACCGGGATCCCACCACGCTGGCGGAGGTTGGCCGGCAGTACGGTGTAGATCGCCTCTTCAGTTCGTCGGCCGAGTTGCTGAACGAGCCGCTGGATGCCGTCCTGATCCTGAGCAGCGGCGATCACGCGCCTGACACGCTTGCCGCGATCGAGCGCGGGCTGCACGTGCTGGTTGAGAAGCCCCTCTCCTATACCCTGCGTGAGACAGACGCGGTGATTGCTGCCAAACGACCGGACCGCACGCTGATGGTCGGCATGATGAAACAGTACGACCCCGGCTATCAGCGCGGTGCGGAACTCGTGCGGGAGATGCGCGACCTGCGGTACGTCAGCGCCACCACGCTGGAGGCGGCAGGAACCGATTACCAGGAGCACCACGCCATCGTGCGTGGTCAGGGCGGCCGCCCGCAGCGAGAAAAGACCTTTGGCGCAGAAATGTTCGACGCCGCGCAGCAGGGCATCCTCGCCAGTCAGCCCATCGATCTCCTACAGGAAGCGACCGGCAGCGATGATCCCACCGTACTCGTTGCCTACTTCTTCCTGATCGTCAGCTCCATTCACGATATCAATGTGCTGAGGGGCGCGCTGGGACAACCTGAACGCGTGCTCACCGCAAGCGCCTGGGCGGGAGGAACCAGCTTCACGGCGACCCTCGCCTACCCCGATGACGTCCGCGCCAACTACACCTGGACTCTCCTGCCCCACATTCGCAGCTACTCGCAGAACTTCCACTTCTACGGCTCGGATGAGTACGTGAAAATCACGTTCCCGTCGCCCTACCTGAAGAGCACACCGACCCTGGTCGATGTCTCACGCATGGCAGGTGACGCATTGGAGGAGACCCGCATGACCGTCTCCTACGAAGAGGCCTTCAAGCGAGAATTGATTGAATTCGCGGAGTGTGTCGAGACGGGACGAGACCCTCGCACCACAGCCGAAGGGTTTCGGAAGGATCTCGAGGTACTCACCGCCATCGCCCACACGCTGGCGGGAACGACAAGCTAACGCGCAGTGGCGCACTTCGTGCGCGAGAGCGCGTGACGAGACGGTTGAGCAAAGGAGCAGACCATGGATTCTCCCGCACCAACAAACAAGGCTGAGCTGTTGCAACGCTTGCAGGAGAAGCGCGTCGATTTCGATAACCTGATTGCCACCGTGCCTACGCTCATGGCGGAGGAGCCGAACCTGCCCAACGACTGGTCGGTCAAGGACCTGCTGGCCCACATCGCCGCCTACGAGCGCTGGATGGCTGGCCACATCCAGGCGGTCAGCGAAGGACGCGCCCCGACGAACGACGAGCTGTACGATGCGGGCGAGGAACTGGACAGCGGTGATCCGTTCGATCTCGACACCCTGAACGCCAGTATCCACGCGCACTTTCACGGCAAGTCCTGGCCGGAGATTCACGCCTTCGCCGGCGACGCCTACGCGCGGTTGGTCGAGGCGATCAGCAACTCGCCGGAGGAAGACTTTAACCGTGAGGGACTTCACCCGATGTTGGACCACGGCTCCCTGCTGAGCAGGCTGCCGGAACTGACCTACGGACACTACGACGACCACGATGCCGATCTGCGGACCGTGGCCGGGCGGATGGCCTGACCCGAGGCCAGGGCAACAGGGAGAGGACGACGATGGACAACGCGGCGAGTGGCAACCCGATCCTGGCAAACCTCTTCCGGCTCAACCAGTGGGCTAACGTCGAACTGATCGACGCGTGCGCGCAACTGGGTGACGAGGTGCTGGATGCGGATGCTTCAGGAACCCTGGGCACCATTCGCCAGACACTCTGGCACCTTGTGGAACTGGAGCACCGGTACCTGGCGGCCCTGAACGGTGACGCGAACGCCTGGTTCCTCACGCTGCCAGGGGGACCAGCTGGTGAACTGGCCACCCTGCGAGTCCTTGCCCTTGAGACCGGTGAGCAACTGGTGGCATGGGCCGAAGCGACGAGCGGGGACCCGATGCTCAACGGCATCTGGCGAGACAATCCGTACACCGCACCGGCGTCGGTGTTTGCTGGCCAGACGATGCTGCACGGCAAGGAGCACCGCCAACAGGTTCAGGAAGCACTCCTGCAGCGGGGCATCGAGACTCCGGCGCTCAGCGCCTGGAACTGGTGGAACACCGAGCGCAACGTCGGGCTGGAGTCACCCACGATCTGACGACGCGACCGGAGTAGTGGAGGAACGGCACCGTGCCAGGGGATCAGCGCCGCACACTCGTTGTTGAACATGGTCTCAGTTCAGATCCCACGATCGCCAGCCTGCTCTGGATGATGGAGGATTCGCGGCGACTGCTGCTGGAAACCGTTGCCGGGCTCGATCTGGCGACGCTGGACTGGGAACCCGCAATTGGCGGCAACAGCATCGGGTCACTGCTCTACCACATCGCCGGCGTGGAAATGGACTGGCTCTACACCGAAGTTCTGGAGCAGGAGCCGCCGGAAGAAGTCACTGCGCTCTTCCCGTCAGACATGCGCGAAGACGATGGTCACCTTGCCCGCTGGCGCGGCGAAGGCCTCCCCGCCCTGGAGCACCGCCTGGCCGAGGTCAGACAACGGCTGCTGGCAACCTACGTCACCATGACTCCCGAAGACTTCCGGCGCGCCCGCTCCCTGGACGAGTACGACGTGACACCCGAATGGGTGCTCCATCATCTTCTCCAGGACGAGGCTGCTCACCGCGGCGAGATCGGGATGGTCAAGCTGATGGCGGAGCAAGCAGGAATTCGTTGACCGCACTACGTATCACGAAGCACATTGGGATTGTCTCGTGGCATGAAACGCGCACAGGGGAAGCAGGCCGGTCAATCCGCCGGGTGCGTAAACGTTCAACCACGGAGTCCCCTCAATGGTGCAAATTGGCTACGCTCTCTCCAGCGAGGAGCACACGCCGCTCGATCTCGTCCGCAACGCGCAGCGCGCGGAAGCTGCAGGCTTCACGTTCTCGCTGATCTCGGATCACTATCACCCATGGGTCGATGCCCAGGGCCACAGCCCGTTCGTGTGGTCCGTCATCGGCAGCATTGCGACCTCTACCTCCAACCTGAGCCTGGGCACCGGCGTGACCTGCCCCACCGTGCGTATCCATCCGGCGATCATCGCCCAGGCGGCCGCCACCTCCGCAGCCATGATGTCGGGCCGTTTCTTCCTGGGCGTTGGCAGCGGCGAAGCGCTGAACGAGCACATTACCGGGGAGCGCTGGCCAGAGACGGAGATCCGGCTGGAGATGCTGGAAGAAGCGGTCACGGTCATGCGACTGCTCTGGCAAGGCGGGAACCAGAGCCACCACGGGACGTACTACACCGTCGAGAACGCCCGTCTCTACACCCTTCCTGAACAGCCAGTCCAGGTGATGATTGGCGCGAGCGGCCCAAAGGCGGCCGAATTGGCCGGCCGGCTCGGCGACGGACTGATCTCAACCAGTCCAGACAAGGAGATCGTGCACGCGTTTAAAGACGCCGGCGGCAACGGCCCGATCTACGGCCAGCTCACGGTCTGCTGGGCCGAAAGCGACGAACAGGCCGTGCGCACCGCGCATGAGATCTGGCCGAACTCCGCCATCCCCGGTGAACTTGGCCAGGAACTGCCGACGCCAGCGCATTTCGAGCAGGCCTCGCAGATGGTGAAACCGGAAGATATCGCCAGGCAGGTTACCCACGGACCGAATGCGCAGAAGTACATCGAGAAGATCGGCGAGTACATCGACGCCGGGTTCGACCATGTGTATCTCCACCAGATCGGGCCGGACCAGGACGGTTTCATCCGATTCTGTGAATCGGAAATCCTGCCCCGCTTCAGGCAAACCCAGCGGCGCGCAGCGTAACCGGGATATTGGCGGCAGGAGTGCGCGGCACCTATCCTCTCCGCCCATGACGATGGAATCCAAATCGACCTGCACCAGAACCCCTCTCTCTAAACACAGGGAGAGGGGCTTTTACGTAGCCAAAAGTGATGCTTTGTGCCCGCCGAGACCGAGCAATTCGAGCGCGTGGCAAGAGGGTGGAGAGCCTTGGGCTGCGCTCCGGGAAATCCCGATTCCTGGAAGGACTGGTCACGCATGAGCGAGCGACACCGCAGGCGGTCCGCCGACACCAGCGAACTCTGGCTTTTCCCGCTCCGAGTCTGGATCATCCACTGGTTGCTGGTGCAAATTCCCGCGACGTATGCGTTGCGCTTCGGGATCCCGAACGCACCGTCGCCGCCGTATGGACAAATGCCGCCGCCACTCACCGGCCTGGCCCACTGGTTCGTGGAGCCGCTGCGGAACTGGGACGGCCTCTGGTATCGCCTGATCGCCCTGGAGGGTTACGCCGGCGGGACGCAGAGCGCACGTGCCGCGTTCTGGCCGCTCCTGCCCGGGACCATGCACGTCGGGGCGCTCCCGACAGGCTGGACCGTCGATAGTATTGGATACCTGGTCAGCAACTTCGCATTTCTTGGCGCCCTGTTGATCCTGTACCGGCTCATCGCGCTGGATTTCGCGGACCCCACAGTGGCGCGCCGCGCCCTGTGGGCCCTGGCGATCTTCCCGACCTCGCTGTTCTTCTCTGCGGTCTACACGGAGTCACTCTTCCTCTTCCTGGTGGTGGCGGCACTCTACTTGTGGAAGAGAGACCACCCCTGGTTCGGCGGGCTCGTTGCGATCGGGGCCGCGCTCTGCCGCTCAGGAGGCGTCTTCCTGGCACTCCCCTTCCTCGTCATTCTCTGGGATCGTCACCGCCGCAACTGGCGCGATTACTGGCCAGACATTGTCCCGGCCGCCTTTCCGGCCGCGGGTCCGGCCATCTTCGGCGCCATCCTGCAGCGAGACCAGGGCAACTGGAACGCCTTCATCGATGTCCAGGAACAGTGGAACCGGTACAGCGCCATGCCCTGGGAGACGCTGCAGTGCGCGGTGAACAGTTGCCACTTTCTCGGCGGTGAGCCCGATGGTGTCTCCTGGGGGTGGTGGCACATGCTGCAGGCCAACCCAAGTTGGGCAACCGTCACCAGCACCGAATGGCGAGTGTCCATCGCCAACAGTGATCTCCTGGAGCTGGTGATCACGGTGCTGGCGCTCGCGCTGGCCATCATCGGGCTGTTCAAGCTGCCGCACTACATGAGCGCGTGGGTGTGGCCCGGCCTCGTCATCCCTCTCCTGCAGCCTTCAGAAGTTCACGCCCTCATGAGCATGCCGCGCTTCGTGCTCGTACTCTTTCCACTCTTCATCGTGCTCGGCATGGTCACGCGGCCCAGGATCATCCAGATCCCCGCCATGATCCTCTCGGTAACGCTTCTCATCCTGCTGACGACGCAGTTCGCGCTCTGGTACTGGGTCTCCTGACGTCCTGGGCGCTTGGCACACTGCACGGCGCCAGGAGACCGCGCACGCCCCTAGGCAGGAACGGGCTTGCCCAGGAAGCCAGCCAGGCGATCCGCCGGGCAGGCATCCGCCGAGACTTCGACCATCTCCTTGAACGGCGATCGGGCTCGGTCCATGCCTTCCAGGCGCTGGCGGGACATTTCGAGTACGGCCTCGCACATCTGCGGCGCGATGTTTCGGTCCTGCCCGGTCGCGACTGCCAGGTCCCAGGCGTGACCGACGAGATCCCCGGTGCGGAACATGGCTAGACCGGCGCCCGGCACCTCGCCGAAAGGCATCGCGACCATCCTGCCCAGGGCCCCTGGCGCGTGAAACGCCTTGACCATGGCATCCGCGGACTCACTGAATGCCTGCGCTGGCGACCGCTCCCCGATCAGGTCTTCGGTCGGCCGCGGGGCGCCGCCAGTTTCCAGGTTCTGCACCGCCCAGATGTTGCCGCGCACGAGGTGATTGATCAATTCACGCACGTTCCACTCGTCGTTGACGGTGGGTAGCTCCATCTGGTCGGGTGTGATCTTCGCGATGATCCCTTCCGCGACGGCACAGGCCTCTTCCAGCATGGCCACCGGACCGGGACCAGCAGTCTCTGGATTCTGCATGATCTCTCCTGATTGTGTATTCCCGCCCATTGGAGCGGGATCTGGACCTAGCTCGATGACGAGTCCCGGAAGATGCCGAGCGGCAGGCAGGCCGAGACGATCCAGTTGGGGGCGTCCACGACTTCGCTGATCTTCAGGTCCATAGCCGTTGAGCAGAGCACCAACGCCTCGTGGTCGGTAAGGCCCTTGTTCGCCTTCAGCCAGGCAATCATGTAGCGCACGGCGTTCTGGGTGTTCTCCCACAGGTCGGGTCCATGGGCCGTGGTGCAATGCCAGCCCTTCGTGTTCCAGGATCCAGTCATCGCGCCAGACATCGTGTACTGCAATTCCGGCAGGTTCTCACCCTTGCGGAGATCGAAGCGCAGCGTAACGAGCGCCTCCATCTCGATCCCGGTGCCGCAGACTTCGCCGTCGCCCTGCGTTGCGTGGCAGTCGCCGCAGGCGAAGAGCCCACCCTCGACTTCGACCGGAAGATAGAGTGTGGTTCCCGCAACCAGTTGCCGGATGTCGAGATTGCCGCCCACGCGGCGCGGCGGGACGGTGCTGAGTTCACCGGCTTCTGCCGGCGCCAGCCCCATGACCCCGCAGAATGGCTCGAAAGGCACGACGATACCGGGCTTGAACTCGGCCTCGCCGTTACCGGTCAAATCCCAGTGGTTGAGATACGGCGTCTGGAACGCCTCGTCGTCCTTCAGCAGGTTGAACCCGGGCAGTACGAATGAGTACCCCCAGGCCTTGGGCTTGACTTCGATGATCTCGACGACGAGGGTGTCGCCAGGCTCGGCACCCGCAATTGCCACCGGTCCGCTGATCTGGTGAATCAGCCCGAAGTCGAGATTCAGCAGGGCGTCCGCCGTCGACTCCGGTGTGATCTGCCCGCGGGTGATTTCGGGCGTCTCGAACACGACCGTGTCGCCTGGCTGGACGGTCAGTGCCGGCGTGGCGTCCCGGTTCCAGCGATAAATGACCGCGTTCTTGTCGAGGTGATGCGTTTGCGGCACGACTCTCTCCCCGTCTGCTGTTTTCCGAATACCTGCGGGTAGTATCGATGACCACGCGGGCAGCGGGGACCCGTTGCAAGCCTGCCTGCAACCTGGGCTGACGCGGTTTGCTTACTCGTGGGCGCCGGCGGCCTCCAGGATCGCTGCCATCTCGGCGTAGCCACGCTGGCGTGCGTGCGCCAGCGGCGTGACGCCGTCGCCATCCGCCAGGTTCACGTCCGCTCCGGCATCGACCAGGAGCTGGACGATTGCGACGTGCCTGGGACCACCGTCGCTGAGAATGATCGCCTCGAGCAGCCCGGTCCAGCCCAGCTTGTTGACATGATCCACGTCAACACCAGCTTGAATCAGCGTGCGCACATTGTCGACGTGACCGCGTTCGCAGGCAGGGATGAGAGCCGTCCCACCGTAGCGATTCGTGCTCTTCAGGTCAGCCCCGTTCTCGAGGGTCATGACCAGGATTTCGTGGAAGCCGCGCGCGCCAGCGTAGAGATACGGGCTGTCGTTGATAAAGTCCTTCTTGTTGACGTCAGCACCGGCTTCGATCAACACCCGGGCAGCCTCGACCTGGTTGCCGTGAGTTGCGACGAGGAGCGCCGTCTCGCCATCGCTGTTGATGCCATCGATCTTGGCACCGCTTTCGAGCAGCCGCTGAATCTCGGCGACGTCGCCGGTCTCTGCCGCCTGGTGCAGTCTCTCGTCCATGGAACCTCCTTCGCCGCACGCAACGCCGGCTGCAGACAGCGGGAAGCAGGCGATGCCTGCCACGCACCCGGCCGCACATCCTCGCAGAATCTGCCTTCGCGAGCGTGGCACTGACAGCCTCCATACGCCGGACTGAATCCCCGCTGCCTGTCCCGCTTGTCACGTACCCCGCAGGATAGGCACCGTGATCCCCCACTGTGCCATCCCTGGCGGGTGGTTGCCCGTGCGCCAGGGCTGAGATGCGAGGCGCTTTCAGTGACAGCCCAACTTCAAGGAACGGCCGACAACAGTCTGCGCAGGGTTCTGGGAACCACTGTGTTCAAGAGAACGCCGGGTGGTCCCAAGGGCGCCACAAGCACGATCGCGGTCACGGGCCGGCGTTCGCTAGTGCATCTCCGGAGCGAGGTAGTCCTGATTCACGCCCGCGTGCGTGTCCACTCCGGAGCGCCCGCGCAGCCCCGTGAGTGCATACACCGCTCCGAACGCGGCGGCCGCGAGGAGGATGATGGCCGGACCTGAAGCGACGTCCCAGTAGTACGACACAAACATGCCGAAAAAGCCGCACGCGGCACCCAGGAGCGTTGAGAGGAGCACGAGCGGGCCGAACGAGTTGGTCAGCAGGCGCGCGGAAACAGGCGGGATGACGATGGCCGCCGCGATCAGCGTAACCCCGACGACGTTCATGCAGACCACGATGGTGGCGGCCAGCGCCAGCGCAAATGCCGCATCGACCCAGCGCGTGGGGACCCCATAGATCGGCGCAATCTCGGGATCGAAGGTCGCGAAGAGCAATTGCTTGTAGCCAAGGAATACGGCAACCGCAACCACCGCGCTGACCACCGCAATCGCGATGAGATCCTCCGGCGTGACGCCGAGGATGTTGCCGAAGAGGGCACTCTCGAAGTTCTTCTCAAAGGAGCGCGATTTCGAAATCAGGGCCACGCCCAGCGCAAATGAGGCGGTGGTAATGACCCCGATTGCCGCGTCGGCGCCGATGTTGCGGCGGCGTGCGGTGCCCTGGATGAGCAGGGCGGAGAGAAACCCCCACGCGCCTGCGCCGAGGAAGAAGTTCCAGCCCATCAAGGCACTGACCACGGCGCCGCCGAACACCGCGTGCGAGAGACCGTGCCCAATGTAACTCATGCGGCGCAGCACGATGTAGACACCCATCAATCCGCACAGCGCCCCGGCCAGGGTGGCCGCAATGAGGCCATGCCGGAAGAACTCGTAGTTGAGGGGCTCGCGCAGGACGTCGATCACCCCATTCGTCCTCGGTCGCTCGACACCCCGGCCAGCTCAGCGAAGGGATCCTCTCGCGGATGAAGAAAACCATGGTGGGGATGGTCTGGCGGACCGGTGACCGGGCCAAGTGCGGCCCGGTCGTGGGGAATATCCGCCTCGTGCAGGTGCGCGTGATGAAAGAGTGGCTCGGCAAATGGTCCGTGGCGTCCCGCTTCCGCGATTAACATGCCGCCCGTTTCCTCGTCGGTGATCACCCGCATGTCGGCCCCGAACGTGCGGGACAGGATCGCTTCGGTGAAGACATCCAGCGGAGATCCCTGGGCCACAATGCCACCATTGACGCAGACCACATAGGGCAGGTGGGCAGCCACTGCGTTCAGTTCGTGCGTCGTGAGAATGATCGTAATGCCGTGCCGGTTGAGCTCGGCCAGCAGGTGCAGGATGTCGTCCCGCGTCTTGACATCGACGCTTGCCGTTGGTTCATCCAGGATCAGCACGTCCGGCTCACCGATCAGTGCCCGCGCCAGGAAGACGCGTTGCTGTTGCCCGCCGGACAGTTCTCGGATGTGCCGCCGGCGCAGTCCACCGAGCCCAAGTCTCTGCAGGGTGGCATCGACCGCTGCGCGGTCGGCGCGGGAGGGCCAGGGCAGAGGCCCCATCCGCCGCGTCCTTCCCATAAGCACGACATCTTCCACGGTAACCGGGAAGGTCCAGTCCACCGTCTGGATCTGGGGCACGTAGCCCACCCCACGCGGGGGAATTCCGGGCCCGACCTTCTGGCCGTCAACCAGCACCTTTCCATGGGCCTGGGGTAGGCCGCCAAGCAACGCCTTCAACAATGATGTTTTGCCGGCACCGCTTGGCCCAACCAGGCCGACGAACTGGCCCCGGGGAATCTCCAGGGAGACGCCCCGCAAGACGTGCGCGGCGCCGTAGCCTCCGCTGAGATCCTGCACGAGCACAACAGGGGCCGTTGGTCGATGCGTGGCGAGCGTGGCCGTTGCGTGAATAAGCGGTGACAGGCATGAAGTTAATCCTGGACGTACGTATCCGCCGGAGAGAGCGCGGTCACGGCGCTGGCGTCGCCGCCCAACGCGGGAATCATGAGGTCCATGTTGCGGATCATCATGCCGAGGTAGGTGTGCTCGGGGGCATTAGGCTCTCCTGGCGGCTCATCATCGCGCAACTGGTCGATGTAGGTTGCTCCGGCTTCCTGGGCGATCTGCTCCAGGACACTGGAAGAGAAGACCTCAGAGCCAAAAACCGCCGGCACACCTTCCGCCTTGATCTGGTCGATCAGCGCCGCGACCTCCTGGGGCGATGGTTCTGAAAAGTCGGACGGCTGCGCAGCGCCAATGACCGTGAAGCCATAGCGTGGTGCGAAGTAGGCCCAGGAGTCATGGTAGGTGAGCAATTTGCGATTCTGCTCCGGCACAGTTGCCGCTGCTTCGCGGATCGCGGCGTCGAGTGCGTCAAGCGCAGCGCTGTATCTCGCCAGGTTCTCGGTGTAGTAGTCCGCGTTCTCGGGGTCACGATCCGCAAGCGTCCCGGCAATGATCTCGGCGTAGCGCTTTGCATAGACCGGGTTGGTCCACAGGTGAGGGTTGGGGTGTCCGTCTTCCTTGGGAAAGGAAAAGTCGAAGACGTACTCGTCCGCCGTAATTGTCTGCTCGCCGAGCGACACAATCTCGGCGCCATCACGCAGATTCGCCTCGGCAAGTTCCATCGTCGGCAACTCGAGATCGAGACCGTTGACAAAGACGATGTCCGCTGCCGCCAGTGTGCGCGCGTCCGACGGTGCCGGCTCAAACGTATGGGAGTTCGTCCCGTCTGGCACAATGCCCCGCAGGTTGATGCGATCCCCGCCGACGTTGCGCGCGATCGATGAAATCGGGGCGACAGTGGTTGCCACGTTCAACCGGCCGTCGTCGTCGGTCAACTCGTCTGACCAACCCAGCGTCCGAGCCGCATCCGGCGTTGCCTCCTGCGCAGACACGGACTGAAGCGCCGGCACGCCAAAGACCCCGAGAGCACCAAACGCCCCCAGGAGGTGGCGGCGAGAAACGCTGCGTACTGAATTCACCACCCGATATCAACTCCTCATGAATTGAACGCTCGCCCTCGTGCAACGTGAGACGATATGCATTTGCACGCAGATGCGACATGTTGCATCTGGAATGTGTACGATCGTAATCCGCCCGGCCGGGATTCGCAATATCCTTTGTCCAATACGCAGCGAATTCGACTCTGGATCACTGAATGGCGCAGAACCGCAATCATCACCACGGAGCAGGTCCCAGCAAGCAGGTGCTGGCGGAACGACTACGGCGTGCAGGCCAGCGAGTGACCCCTCAGCGGTTAGTCATCCTGGGTGCGCTCCTGCCGGGTACGCACCTGGCGGCGGATGACGTGTTTGCGCAGGTAGAGGGACAACTTCCCGGGGTCAACCGCTCGACGGTCTACCGCACCCTGGAACTCTTCAGCGAACTTGGGCTTGTGAGCGTGACTGATCTTGGTGGTGGCGCGCGTCAATACGAACTACTGGATCAAGCGCATCATCACCTCATCTGTCATCGCTGCGGCGGGGAGATCGAGATGGAAGACGCGCTCGTGGCGCCGATGCGGGAAGCCATTCGTGCCCGATACGGATTCGCTCCCCAGGTCGATCATCTGGCGCTCTTCGGGCTCTGCGCGGAGTGCCAGCCTGAGACACGATCCAGCAATGGAGTTGAAGATGCCGAGTGAGTTTCCCGCCCCCACCTCACCCGTCACGGTCCGCGAGATCACCTGCCTGACACCGGCGGAAACTGGCGATCTTTGCGAGGTGCTGATCGCCTGCGTGAACGACGGCGCCTCGCTGGGGTTTCACGCCCCATTGCCACGAGATGTCGCGCAGGGCTGGTGGGAACGCCTGCCACGCCCAGGGGTCACCCTGTTGGTCGCTGAAGCAAATGGCCGGATTGGCGGGACCGTGCAACTCCACGCGGCGGAAAGCGCCAACGGTGCTCACCGGGTAGAGGTCGCCAAGCTGCTGGTGCATCCCGAGTGGCGCAGGCGAGGTGTCGCGAGCGCGCTCATGACGGCGGCGGAGGAGATCGCCAGGCGCCAGGGCAAACTCCTGATCGTGCTCGACACACGGGAAGGCGACCCCAGCAATCTCCTCTACGCATCGGTCGGCTATGCTCAGGGCGGGCGCATTCCTGACTGGGCGCGGGACGCCGCCGGTGAGCTCACCGCCACCATCTTCTGGTACAAGCAACTCTCCTGAACCAACCCGGAAACAGTCGCCCCGGTTGCCGGGAACATTGACATTTTGCCGTCACAAGCGCACGCTTCTTTACGTGAAACAATCCACATCTGCGTGGAACTCTGAGGCGTCTGTCAGGCAGTACGGTCCTGGGGGACGCTGTGGGCGGCCGGTACGTTCATTTCAGGAGGCTTCGGTGGCACAACGTTCCACACGGTCACAGGAAATTGGCGCTCTCGCACGGCAGGCGCACGCGGGTGGCATTGGCCGCCGCTCGTTCCTGCTCCGGGCAGCCGCGCTCGGCCTTTCTCTCTCGACCGGAGATGCCATCTTTCGCACCTACTCGGTGCGTGCGTTCCAGGATGACGCAAGCAGCCCCATCACGGTGACGGTCGGTGGCACCCCGATCGCCGCGATGGAGCCAGACCTGACTAACGCCACGCCGGGTGGCACGTTGCGCTTCGGGCGGTCAACGGACTCAGACAACCTCGACCCGGTGACGAACGATGGCAACGTCAACATCTGGTACTTCATGAGCATCTATGACCAGCTTGTCCGGGTGGCGCCAGACGGCATCACCCTGGAACCAGCGCTGGCCAAGAGCTGGGAAATTTCCGAC
>JAXLWT010000053.1:0-25887 GCA_046328375.1 Thermomicrobiales bacterium | reverse complement strand
CGCTGCCCCGAACGCGGACGCGGCCTGGGAGTTCCTGCGCTGGTACGCCACGCACCCGGAGGGTGGCAAGCTCTGGATCGAGGAGATTGGCTACGGGGTGGCCAACCCCGACGCCTACGCGGAAGTTGCCCCCGAAATCACGGCAGATATGGGCGGATCGCCAGACAACATGGCCAAGGGCGTCATCTCTGACGTGGAATGGGCGCGCGAAAACCGTGAGACTGTCCTGCCTCGCTGGACCGAGTGGCTCGCCTCGTAGCGAAAGAACACGAGATCCTTCCTTCGTCAGGATGACAAGCGAGAGGGGTTTCGACTTTCACACACCTCTTCAATTGTCATCCTGAGCCTCTGACCTCGCAGGCGAAGGATCTCGTACTCCTGATTTCCCGCCTCAACGAAGCGAAACTCGCTGGATCACACTCAGGGAACTACTCCCAGGGAGGTATTTGGCGCGACATGGCGTCGGCAGTACCAGCGCACGACAGTCCCGGGCGCGCCTGGCGGAACGATCCGTCGGCGACCATTGGCCTGCTCCTGCTCGCGCCGGCGCTGGTGCTGCTCTTCCTGTTCTTCGTTGTCCCGATCCTGCGCATCTTCTGGGTGGCGGTCACCGACCCCAACGTCAGTTTCGATCGCTTCGCCGAGTTCTTCGCCAGTCCCGCGGCACGGCGGTCGCTGCTGACCACCCTGCGGGTGAGCGCGATCGTGACCGTGCTGGCCACGCTGATCGGGCTGGTAGTCGCCTGGGAACTGCGCACGACGACATCGACGTGGAAACGGGCAGCCCTCTGGCTGGCGACCCTGTTTCCCCTCTGGACGAGTGTGGTGGTACGCAATTACGCCTTCACCATCCTGCTCCAGCGGAAGGGGATTCTCAACACGGCCCTGATCTCGACCGGGGTCATTGATGAGCCGCTGAGCGTCTTGTACACGGATGTGGCGGTGGTGCTCGGGATGCTCTACACCATGTTGCCGTACGCCATTTTGCCGATCTACGCCAGCCTCGTGAACCTGGACACCTCGATCGTGAGCGCGGCGGAGAGCCTGGGCGCTAACCGCCCCCGTGCGGTGCGCGACGTCGTGCTCCCCCTGATCGCCCCGAGCGTCTTCGCCGCCGCGGCGATCACCTTCGTCGTCTCCGTCGGGTTCTACATCACCCCCATCCTGCTGGGCGGCCCGGACTCGCCGTTCCTGGCTACCTTCATCGACCAGCAACTGTTCAGCCTCTACAACTTCCCGGCCGCCGCCGCCACGGCGAGCATCCTCTTCCTGACCGCTGCCATCGTGGTGGGATTCGCCTGGCGCACTGTCGGCTTCGAGCAGATTCGCAAGGCTCTCTCATGAACCAGGTGCTGCGCCTGGGTGGGAAGATCCTCTACGAGGGGTTCCTGGTCCTGGTTGTCCTCTTCATGGTGACGCCCACGGTCATCGTGGTGCTGCTCTCCTTCTCCGGGGACAAGTTCATCCGCTTCCCACCGCAGAGCTGGGGTTCGCGCCAGTACGACACCCTGTTCGGGAGCGACGAGTGGCTGACTCCCCTCTGGCGGTCACTCGGCCTGGGGATCTCATCCGCGTTGCTCGCCGTGATCATCGGGTTTTCCGCGGTGATGGCGCTCTACCGCACGGCGGCGCCTGGCAAGGATCTGCTGCAGTTCCTGGGGCTGGGTCCACTACTGGCGCCGAGCGTGGCCTACGCCGTGGCGCTCTACGGGCTCTTCGCCGACCTGCGCCTGCTGGGCAGCTTCTTCGGGCTCCTCATGGTGCATATCACCATGGCGCTCCCCTTCGTGCTGCTCATCATCGGCGCGGCCATCTCGCGCGTCCCGCGCGACCTGGAGCTGGCGGCGCTCAGCCTGGGCGCCAGCCGCACCCGCGCCTGGCGGGATATCACCCTGCGCCTGCTGCTGCCCGCCCTCGTTGCGTCCTTCATCTTCGCCTTCATCGGCTCTTTCGATGAGGCGATCGTGACCAGCTTCCTTGCCAGCATCGGGTTTGTGACACTTCCGGTGGAAATTTTCAGCTCCGTCCGCTTCGGGGTCGATCCGGTGATTACCGCCATCGCCACCCTCCTGACGCTGGCGACCGCCCTGCTCATGGTGATCTACGGCCTCATGCGGAGGCGGACGTGAAGCCCGACGCGTTCCCCCCGGCGCTGGTTCTGCAGGATCTGCGCAAGCACTTCGGGGCGGTCGAGGCCGTGGCCGGTGTCGATCTCAGCCTGCGGCAGGGAGAATTTCTCACGCTGCTGGGGCCGAGCGGCTCCGGAAAGACCACGATCCTGAAGATGATCGCGGGGTTTGAATCGCCTACGGGCGGCAGTATCGAACTGGCCGGGCGTGATGTTTCCCGGCTCTCCCCGGCCGAACGTGGAATCGGCGTCGTTTTCCAGCAATACGCCCTTTTCCCGCACATGACCGTTGGCGAGAACATCGCCTACCCGCTCAAGCTACGGAAATGGCCCGCGGCCGGCCGTACGCAACGTGTGGACGAGATGCTGCGGTTGGTCGAACTGGAGGGGTACGGTCGACGTTACCCGCGCGAACTTTCCGGCGGGCAGCAACAGCGTGTGGCGGTCGCGCGCGCGCTCGCGTTCCAGCCGGAGTTGCTCCTGATGGATGAGCCACTGGGTGCGCTGGACCGGGCGCTGCGCGTCGGCATGCAGGAGGAGATCCGGCGCATTCACCGCGATTCTGGCGCGACGATTCTTTATGTCACTCACGACCAGGAAGAGGCACTGACCATGTCTGACCGCGTGGCGATCATGCGGGACGGGCAGATCCGGCAGGTCGGCCCACCACGCGAACTCTACGAGCGCCCGGCGGACCGCTTCGTTGCTACCTTCTTTGGGGAGTGCACGCTGGTGCCAGCGGAACAGGCCGGCCCGGCCAGTAGCGACGAGGTGCGCGTACGCACCCTGGGGCAGGACGCGGTCGTCAGGCGAGGCGGAATGCTGCCTGAGCACGACATCTCCCTGGCGATCAGGCCAGGCCGCGTCCGCCTCCGCTCCGACACCGGCGATATCCCCCTCCCCGCTACCATCGTCGACCTGCTCTACCTTGGGGATGCGGTGCGCATCATCGGCCACAACCCCGACGTCGGCGAAATCCTGGTGCGCGCCGACCCTGACCAGACCCGCGACCTGGCTATCGGGCAGGCGGTGACGTTCGGGTTTGCCCCGAAGGACGCTGTGGCTGTGGGGGGAGAACGGTAGCGCTGCGCAACTGAATGCACTTCAGCCAGCGTTGCAAAGCGGTACAGCACATTGCACGGCTTGCAAAGTGCCTGGAGGCAAGCAAGATTCGCCCGATCAGCCTCATCTCTGCTGCCGCCATGGCAGCCCAATCTGCGCCAGTAGGCGCGACAGGTGCGGCCATCGCGGCCAACTCCTCCCTCCCTCCGACGCCGCATGCGCGAGCCGCCTCATTGAAAACGCAGGCTTGATCGCCGCGATGCGAACGGTGCAAGGAAAGAAACATCCGGCACGTCTCACCGTGGACGTCACCCGGCGCGCCGAGTGCGACAAGCCTCAGTGCACAAGAAAGGACCGCCGCAAAACTTGAAGACGCATGCAAGAAAGTGAACGTAGATTATGCAACGGGTTTTGAAACACGGATACCTATTTCAAAGCTAGGCAGAAATGAGGTCGATGCGGAGCGTCGCAGATACCGTCGTTTGTGAGACAGCACTGACACTTTCCCGCACGGCTATTCTCATCCGTAATGTCTCTAGAATGACATTCACCTCGGCAACCGTCACTCTTCACGGCTAGCGCGATGACTCCATCCTTCCCGGGATCACCGCCGATCCCTCGCACCCGCCTCATAGGTAGAGCCGAAGAGCTTGCCTCCGCGAGAGACTTCCTCCTGCATCACAGTGTCCCCTTGCTGACACTGACCGGCCCGGGAGGGGTCGGCAAGACACGACTGGCCCTGGAGCTTGCCCGGGACTTGCATCACGACTATGCCGACGGCGTGGTCTTCGCTGATCTGGCTCCCCTGCGTGACTCAGCGTTGCTCGCGCACGCCTTCGTTGAAGCGGTGAATCTTCTCGAGGTCATGGACCGCAAGCCAGACGAGCAGTTACTAGCGGCTCTCCATCGCCGACAGATGCTGCTACTCATCGACAACTGTGAGCATGTGCTTGACGCCGTTGGCACGCTCGTAGCGCGCATTCTCGCTGGGTGTCCCTCGGTACAGATCCTGGCTACCAGCCGTGAGCCGTTACACGTGCGTGGTGAACAACTGCTACCTGTCGCTCCGCTCCCAGTTCCGAATGAGCTGAACTGGTCTCCAGCACTGAGCGATCACCAGGACGCCGTGGCACTCTTTGTCACCTGCGCGCAGTCTGTCGATCCGGCGTTCACGATTACGGCAGATAGTGAGGCCGATGTCCTGGAGATTTGTCGCCGCCTGGATGGTCTACCGCTGGCCATCGAACTCGTAGCGGCGCAAAGCCGGCTGCTTTCTCCGCGCATGCAGCGCGAGCAACTAGCCCAGAACCGGTTTCCGGGCGCTGGACCACGTGACCTTCCCCCGCGTCAACGCACCATCTCCGACACCATCGCCTGGTCGTACGATCTACTCTCGCCAGAAGTGCGCGTGCTCTTTAAGCAGTGTGGCGTCTTCGTTGGTGGCTTCACGCCTGAGGCCGCCGAGGCCGTGGGAAGTCTCGGTGACGCCGGCAAAGTCACCCACGTAATGCCAGGGGTGCTGTCGCTGGTCGATCAACATCTCTTGACGCGAGAGGTGCTCCCGGATGGCTCCCTCCGCTTTGCCATGCTGGAGACGGTCCGCACCTTTGCGTCGAGCCGCCTAGCCAAGAGTGCAGACGCGCCGCGCGTGCGCGATGGGCATGCTGCCTTTTTCCTGGAGTTCGCGCACGAGGCAGCGCGTGGCATCTGGAGCCCAGAACAGGGTGAATGGTGCGATCGCCTGGAGCGAGACCAGGCGAACTGGCGTGCCGCGCTTGCCTGGCTGGACTCCACTGGCAAGACCGACGGCTTGTTGCGCTTCGCCACCGCCATGGCGGAGTACTGGATCATGCGCGGTCCTCTGGATGAGGCTCGCTCGTGGCTTGCTCGAGCCCTGGAACGGGGCGGAACACCTTGCCTGCGGGCCAGGACCCTGTTCCAGGCAGGGTTGGTGGCATATCTGCAAGGTGACGATGCTGGCGTACGACAGTGGATCGACGAAGGCTTGGCGATCGCCCGTGCATTAGGTGATCGCCAAACAGAGAGCCGATGCCTCTATGTGACATGTGGTGCGGCGCTGCGCCGTGGCGACCTGGTAGCTGCCGCTGCATTCGGTACAGCCGCTGAGGCGTTGCTTCGTGAGACCGATGGCGAGGGTTACCTGGCCTGGACTCTTTGCTTGCTGGGGGAGATCTCATCTCAGCTTGGAGACCTGGAGCAAGCGGAGGCCCACGCCAGCGAAGGCCTGGCGCTCCTGCGCCAGATCGGTGACCACGTCGCGGTGGGAACCGAGTTAACGAACGCTGGGCGGCGAGCGCTGCAGCGTGGTGACCTGACCCAGGCCGGGATGCACTTTGCCGAGGCGTTGGAAACCGTGCGGATTGCTGGCCAGTCCTGGTGGATGTTTGGTCCACTACTCGGCCTTGCCCTCATCGCCCACAGGCGAGGCCAGTCGGAAACCGCGATCGTGCTCTTTGCCGCGGCAGAGCGGCTGCAGGAGCAAAGTGGTGCGGAGAACCGCACCGTGCAGGACATTGCCGACGATCACCAAGTCATCCAGCAACTCCGCCAGGCCGTTGGACCTGCAGTGTTCGACAATGCCGTGCGTCAGGGTCGAGCCGCACCACTGGAGGAAGTTGTCGCACTTGCGCTCAAGCTGGCGCAGGCATCACCAAATGTTGGAGCGCTAAGCCTAGAGGCCACGATCCCGAAATCCTCAGCACCCACAAGCTCACCGCGGAACGCGTACGACCTCACGCGTCGTGAACGAGAGATATTGGGACTTCTCTGCCAGCGATATACCGATCCGGAAATTGCTGCCCAACTCTTCATCAGCCACCAAACCGTCAGCAAGCATGTCAGCAATGTGCTCGGCAAACTCAGGGCGACGAATCGCCGCGAGGCCGCGGCGATCGCTCTCCGTGACAGGCTGATTTAGCCCGCCAACTCTGACCCCTGTGGCAAAGATACCGAACTTTCTACCGAACTCTTCGGCATGCCCTTGAGCGCATCCAGGCGCATTCTCGATGCGTGCCCAATTACCGGGCCCCGGGCTGCACACACGAGTGCGCCGAGCTCGCGATTTAGATGAGAGTCGAGATGACGACGAACCCAATGCCGAATGCCGTCCAACTTCGTGAACTCCATCGTGAGGACCTGCTCGTTGCAGCCTCATACGAGCGATTCCTCCGGCAATCGGCCACGAGCACATCCTGCCCTATACCGATGGTGTCCGACCCGGGCGGCGTCCTGATAAACATGAGCCGGCGATTGCTCGGCGTGCGGAGCCAAATGCGCCCGGCGGTAACTGGGTTTTTCGCCTGGATCAGGTGTCGCGCATCTACCCACATAAATCTGAGTGAGGCAGGCAACGACGCCATGACGGTGACGACGCCGACCAGGGCACACACGGCAACGCCGACTGCGTAAGCCGCAGACTCCTCGCACAATTGGCCGGAGCGCATCAATGTCTGTCAGACAAGGCTCCGGTCACTTCAGCACGAAAGGTTGGGCACGTGACGATAACAACCTCCACCCAGATCACCCCGGACGCAATGCTGGACCGGGTTTTCGCATCTGCCATTGGCGCGCTCGAACTCTTCTGTCTCTACGTTGGCGATCAGCTCGGGTTCTACCGGCTACTTCATGAGGGCGGCCCGGCAACGGCTCCAGACCTGGCAACCAGGGCAAACACGACCGAACGCTACACCCGCGAGTGGCTCGAGCAGCAGGCCACCGCTGGGTTCCTCACCTGCGACAACCCTGATGAGACTGCCTCCAACCGGCGGTACGCCCTGCCACCAGCCTACGCCCCGTTGTTCGTCGAGCGCGAGGATCTCCACTTCGTCGCCCCCATGGCCCAGATTGTGGCTGGCGCAGTCGCCCCGGTGCACGTCCTACTGGCTGCCTTCCGTACCGGTGCCGGCGTGCCGTATGCCGATTACGGGCACGATCTGCACGAAGGGCAAGCCGGGATGACCCGTCCCATGCTGGTCAACCTGCTGACCCAGGAGTGGATCCCGGCCATGCCGGATATCGCTGCCCGGCTGCAGGCTGATCCGCCAGCGCGGGTGGCGGATATCGGGATGGGTGTGGGCTGGTCCAGCATCGCCCTGGCCCATGGCTTCCCCATCATCCAGGTCGATGGCTTCGACCTGGACGCGGCCTCGGTCTCCGCGGCGCAGGCCAATGCGCGAGAAGCCGGAGTCGCTGACCGTGTCACATTCCAGGTCCGCGATGCCGGGGATCCTGCGCTTGCCGGCGAGTATGACCTGGCGCTCGCTGTGGAGTGCATTCACGACATGTCTGACCCCGTCTCGGTCCTACGTTCCATGCGCCGGCTGGTCGGTGACGGCGGCACCGTGTTGATCGTGGATGAGCGGGTCCCGGACGCATTCGCCCCCAACGGCGAGTCGGTCGAGCGCATGATGTACGGCTTCAGCGTGCTGCACTGTCTGCCAGTGGGGATGGTCGAGACGCCGTCTGCCGAGACCGGCACGGTCATGCGCCGCGCTACGTTTCGCCGGTACGCTGAGGCAGCCGGCTTCTGCCACGTGGATGAGTTGCCTCTTGAGAACGACTTTTACCGCTTCTATCGATTGACCGCGTAACCCCAGCCTGGACGAAGACACGGTTCATGCGACGCGGCTTTGGAGAACCGCCGCACGCTCGTGTCACCTCCCGTCTCACCTTAGAGCAACCATTCAGATCGTGAAGGTATGCGCACAGGGACTTATGTGCTTAATGCCGATTGTCCGCTGACGGACTGCAGTCTGAACGCGTATGCGGATAGGGACTGTTATCCGCAGGCTAGAGCCTAACTCAGCGAGTATGCGAACAGGGGGCGCTGTCCACTCATGAGTACTGGCTGTACCTACCAACCGTTCTCCCGCACTATCCGCTTCCGGCCACACCATGCCTGGAGTAGCGCGCCCGGCCCTCCGTCACCAGAGGAAACTGAGATTTGCGGTATTCCCGGTGAGGCGCAAGAAGTTGCCTTTTGCCTCAGGCCCAGGCCCAGGGCCCTGGAAGATGCACCAGCGCCACATCAGTGGCTGGTGTCTCTTCCCGAGTGGATCAGGCGGGGATAATGCTCCGTCCTGAGCGCGTGATGAGTTCATCAATCACCCACCGCGCGACACCCTCGGGATAGGGCGACGCCAGGCCAAGGATGATGTGGGTGAAGCCCGCATCTATGGCCTCACGGATCTTCTCACGGGTCACGTCAGGCTCGTCATACGAGACTGGCAGGTGAATCGAGCGGGTGATCGAGGCAGGATCTCGCCCAATCTCGGTGCAGTAGCGGTCCAGCAGAACGCTGCGGGCAACAAGATCCTCGATGTCGCCGCCGCCAGGAATGTTCCACAGGTCGGCGTGCGCCGCGGCCACACGCAGCAGCCGGGATGAGCGTCCGCCAATCATGATCGGCGGGGCCGGGCGCTGCACCGGTTTGGGACTGCAGAAGGCGCCAGCCAGGTCGATGTACTCGCCGTGGAAGTCAAACGGTTCCTCTGCTGTCCAGAGCCGCCGGATAACCGTGAGCGCTTCGGCAAGGCTCTCCACGGAATGCTCGAAGTCGTGGAACGGGAGCCCATGCGCCTCGTACTCACGCCGGGCCAGCGGGTGACTGGGGCGTGAACCGGCTCCGATCCCGAAATCGAGCCGGCCTCCCGCCACGACATCGACGGTGGCGGCAATCTTCGCCAGCATCGCGGGCGGCCGGAACCGATTACTGGTCACGAGCAGACCAAGACGCAGGCGGCCGGTCTGGGCCGCGAGGGCTGAGAGGAGCGTCCACCCTTCGTAGGCCGGCCCCAGCGGATCGCCGAAGATCGGCATCAGGTGATCGTAGAGCCAGGCGTGCTCGATCTGCGGGAGCGCATCCGCCTCGCGCCAGACGCGCTGAAGATCGGGGTAGTCGACCTGCGCCGGAGCCGTCATGATGCCGAAACTTGGCTGGGATGTCTGTGACATGTGTTCCTTGATCCTGTTCACACGCAGTAGCTGAAGAATCTCTGGTGACCCGCTGACGCGCCCGGCGTCAGGCAGCAACGTGGTGGCGTTGTGCACCACCCGGTCGCCGTCGTAACGCGGCGTCGAGCAGGGCAGGCGGCGCGTCCAACTTCTCATGGGCGGCGAGATCGACACCGGGCGGAACGATGGCGTCGATCGCGTCAAGCAGATCAGGAGGCAGCACCGTATCGGCAGCAGCAAGTTGCGCACGCAGGTGATCCAGCGTACGCGGACCGATGATGGCGCTGGTCACGGCGGGGTGTGCCGTCACGAAGCCGAGCGCGAGCTGGATCATGGTCAGGCCAGCCTCGTCAGCAACCGTGGCCAGTTGCTCAACGGCCTCGAGCCGCGCCCGGTTAGCCGGCAGCGTGAGATCAAAGCGCTGGGGCATGAACGCCGCCCTGTTGGTCTTGATCTCCTGGCCCGCGCGGATCGCCCCGGAGAGCCAGCCCGACGCCAGGGGACTCCACGCCAGCACGCCGAGCCCGTATTGCTCCGCCACCGGCAGGACGTGGGTCTCCGCCCCGCGCTGCAGGATCGAATAGCTGGGCTGCTCGGTGACGTACCGGCCCAGCCGGTTCTCACGAGCGGCCCACGCGGCCTGCACAATGCGATAGGCGGGGAAGGAAGAGGAGCCGAAGTAGCGAATCTTGCCTGCGCGCTGCACGTCGGTCAACGCCGAGAGCGTCTCGTCATCACTCGTGCGTGGGTCCCACCGGTGAATCTGCAACAGGTCGATGTGATCGACACCCAGGCGGCGCAGGCTCTCGTCCACTGCCCGTAAAAGCCAGCGGCGTGAGCTGCCCTGGTGGTTGCGCTCGTCCCCCATGGGCAGGCCGGCCTTTGTGGCCAGCACGATGTCATCACGGCGGCCAGCAATAGCCCGGCCGACCAGCGTCTCGGACTCGCCTCCGCTGTACATATCGGCGGTGTCGATGAGATTGACGCCGGCTTCCAGGGCAGCCTTGACGATGGCGTTCACGTCCTCCTGGGTAGTGCGTCCGATTGCGCCGAAGTTCATGGCGCCGAGCACCAGGGTGCTGACCTGTACTCCCGTGCGGCCGAGCGTGCGGTATTGCATATCGCGTCCTCTCTGGGTGAAGCGAGCCCGTGATGCGGAGCAGTCACGGCTCACCTCTCCTGCTATGATGTCCAAAACGGAACGATGATCCGCTAACGAATATATGGAACGTTGTTCCGCTTGTCAAGCACCCGGGAAAGGAGGTGGTGCGGTGAGTGAGCCCGCGGCCGGAAGCGCGCCGCAGCCCCAGAGAAAGCGCGCCGACGCGCGCAGGAACCAGGAGACGCTGCTCGACGCGGCGGCCGCCGCCTTCGTGGCTTCAGGCGTTGATGTGCCTGTGCGCGAGATTGCGAAGCGAGCGGGCGTCGGCATTGGAACGATCTACCGCCACTTTCCGACCCGGGCAGACCTCATCGTCGCGGTCTACCGCCACCAGGTGGAAGCGTGCGCTGCCGCGGGTCCGGCGTTGCTGGCAGAGAGCGACTCGCCGCACGCGGCGCTGGCAAGCTGGATTCATCTCTTCGTCGACTTCCTGGTGACCAAGCACGGTCTCGCCGCGGCCCTGCAATCGGACGATGCCGCCTTCCAGGCGCTGCACGCCTGGTTTATCGATCGGCTGCTTCCCGTTTGCGCCGAACTGCTCGATGCAGCGACGACAGCAGGCGAAATCACGCCCGGCGTGGATCCCTTCGAGCTGATGTATGGCATCGGGAATCTCTGCATCGGCGCGGAGCACAATGACCGGTATGACCCGCGGCGGATGGTCGACCTCGTCATTGCCGGGCTACGAGTTCAGCCCGGGGAATCCACTCCGCCTCGAGCCAATGCATCTCGTGGGTGACATAGGAGGGACGCCCGTGGTGTACGCGGCCCCGGTCCTGTCGTGAACGCCGTCATGCGGCCGTATCAGCCCGCACCGGCAACGTGTTGCCGAGATTGCAGGTGGCAGAGATGTCCAGAGAGGAGAGAGCCATGTTCCAGCCAGACGGCTGGTCCTTCCGCGCCCGGCTTGGCCTGCTGACTCCACACGCAGCGATCGGCTCTGAATCCGAATTGGGGGCAATGGCGCCCGTGGGTGTGTCGATTCATGCGACGCGCGTGCCGCTCGGGGTGATGCGGGCAGGTGGCCTGATGGACCCCACCATTGCGACCGACCCGGTTGGGGCATTCGTCGATCCACCAGCGATCGACGAGGCTGCCGAATTGCTGGCCGCGGCACCGCTGCACGCGATCGGTATGGCCTTCAATGCCTCCAGTTACATGCGCGGCAAGGCCCACGATGAGGAACTGCGGAGACGGCTGGAAGGGCGTACGCGCGGCATCCCGGTCGCCATCACCAGTGCCGCCGCTGCGCTGGCACTGCGTGCGGTCGGGGTGGAACGCGTGGCGCTGGTGGACCCGCCCTGGTTTCCGCCCGAGCTGACCACGCTGGGCACGTCCTACTTCCAGGACCACGGTTTCGCGGTGGTCTCGGCCGCGGCGGCGGCGCTCCCCTCGGAGCAGTTAGCGATCAACCCGGGGCAACTCTTCGAGTGGATCCGGCGCAACACGCCTGACACTGCCGAGGCAGTGTACGTGGGTGGCAATGGCCTGCGTGCAGTCGGCATCATCCAGGCCCTGGAGGAGGAGCTGCAGCGCCCGGTCCTGACCGCGAACCAGGTGCTCTTCTGGAACCTCCTCCGCCTGGCGGGAGCGCGTGTGACCGTCACGAACTACGGCCGCCTCTTTACCCTGGACCTTCCGGCCTGAACTTTGGCTCCCCGGTTCTCCGGATACTGGAAGACCGCATCTCGTGCTGCGCATCGCGATAGGAGCGGCCATGAGCGAGATGATGGCATCGGACCAGTGGGCGGTGGTCAGTCAGCGGCAGTGTGTTCCAGGAGGGCCAGCCGGTGTTCTCGCCGCGCGGTCAGAAACGCGGTCAGGATATCCGCCGCATTCTGGCCGGTGTCGGGATACGTGTCGCCAGTTGCGCGGTAACCATCCATATCATCGAGCCGTTTCAGCACGGTCCATGGCGTGCGATAGTCGGGCCAATGCACGACCAACCACTGCTGGTCGCTGCTGACCGCTACAAGCGCCCGCTCGACCACCTTGTCGCGGTACACAAGCGGCCTGGACACGAGTCGCAGTGGACCACGGCATTCCGGGCACCGTGGATGAGCATCCTCATCCGGGTTGATGCTGGTCCAGAGTTCATTGCACGCCGTGCACCGCCACTGCTCAGCCGGCCGCTCTGTCCCACCTGAAGCGATCCTCTCGCCCATGACGCTCCCTCCTCTTCGCTCATGTCGCGCATCCGCCGCTGCTCATGGAACCCGGCCGCACGGTCACGATTGCTACGCTGCTGATTCCCTGGCTCACAGTCGCTTCGTCGTCGACTTCGCCTGGCCGCGCTCCAGGGAAAAGCTGGATACCAGGGGGTGCCTGCCAGCAGGAAGGATGCGGGCTGATCAAAGGCGACAGAACACATCGACATACCCGTAAACTTGATCAATAACTCAAGAATAGGGGCAAGGGTGCTCCCCGTCAAGAGAGCAGCGGTGTCGCCGTTCCCGCACCACCCAGTTCCGTGGCTACGCTCTCAGCCCGGGGCAGCGCGACACATCCGTGACTCTGCAGCCGGGCAGCCTGTTCGCCAATGGCCACTGGAACGCACAGCACCTGCTCGCTCGCAATCAAGGCTGAGCCAGCCTGGGGTGTACCTGCTGACTCGCACGGCACGCTGGTTGCTGTGCGGAGCCCTCACATTCCCTGCCAACGGGCGCGAAACATGGGAAGATGTGCCGATCTCTGGACCTTGCGGCAAGCACGGTGGTGTGCATGAGCGCTGTGCCGCGCATTCGCGAGCAACCTCCTTCGAGGGGAGAGCGCGCACCCGGTCAGCGATTTCGTTGACCACCATGCATGACGAACAGGAGGTCCGGTTGACCAGTGATGTGGCTGCACAACCCCAGACGTTCACGATGCGGGTGGCGACGCGCTGGAGCGACATGGACGCTTACGGCCACATCAACAACGCCGTCTACCTGACCTACCTGGAGGAAGCGCGTGACCGGGCACTGTCGCAGATCCTGGCCAGCGTGCCGGGAGAGACCGGGTACGTCATCGTGCGTGTGGAGGTGGATTACCGGCACGAACTGACGCGCGACGATGGCCCCGTGACGGTTGCCACGATCTTTACGACGCTCGGCCGAGCGAGCATCCGCACCCGGGAGAGCATCCACGGCGCCAATGGCACCCTGGCGATCGAGGCGGTTGCGGTCATCGCCAAGTTCGACCGTGAGACGCGAGCATCCACACCCTGGAACGAGGCCGAACGCTCCGCCTTCATGCGCGCCGGGGCCACGCCCCGTGCCTGAGCGCCAACGGACTGGAAAGGACTGACGCGTGGAAGTAGGACAGGTTTCCGAACGCGCCCAGGCAATCAAGGCGCGCGCCGTCCAGTTCATTGCCGAGGAACTCTGGCCGCTGGAGGCTGAGATCGCGGCCAGCGGCGTGGTGGACCGCGCGAAAGTCGACGCTGCCCGGGCGAAGGCGCGTGCCGCAGGGTTCGCCAACCTGAACATGCCCGAGCAGTACGGTGGGCTCGACCTGCCGATGCTGGACCTGGTCGCCATTGAAGAAGAATCCGGCAAGGCCACCAACGGCCTCGGCTTCTTCGTGGCGGACCGGGGCCCGCGCGAATTGCTGGACGCGGTGACGCTGGAGCAGGCGGAGCGGTGGGTACTGCCGGTCGTGCGCGGCGAGATGAGCGAAGCCTGGGCGATCACCGAACCGGGCGCCGGCAGCGACGTGATGGGCATCCAGGCTAGCGCCGAGCGCGACGGTGACGCATGGGTGCTCAACGGTGAGAAATGGTTCGTCACCGGCGGGGATCGCGCCAACTACTACATCGTGCTGGCCTGGGCCGACGGCGAGCAGACCCTGTTCATCGTGGAGAAGGGCACACCGGGGCTGGAGGTGCTGCGCGAGCCGCACTTCATGCACGACCCATACATCGTCAAGCACCAGGAAGTACGCCTGACAGAGTGCCGCGTGCCGGACGCCAACCGTGTCCCCGGAGCCGGCGGTGACGACGCAAAGCGCTGGTTCTCGCTGGAACGGATCATGATTGCGGCCCGCTGCTGTGGCGCAGCGGAGCGCCTCCTGGACCTCGGTCGCGACTGGGCAATCGAGCGTGAGGCGTTCGGGCACCCGATCGCCAACTACCAGGGGATCCAGTTCATGCTGGCGGACTCCCTGACCGAGCTGGCAGCCGCGCGGCTGCTCACCTGGCACGCCGCGACCTCCTGGGACCGGGGCGACGATCCAAAGATCGTGCACGGCAAGGTGGCCATGGCCAAACTCTTTGCCTCCGAAATGGCGAACCGGGTCGCGGACCGCAGCGTCCAGATCTTTGGCGGGCGCGGCTACATGACCGAGAACCCGGCTGAGCGCTACTACCGGGAGTTGCGCGTGGACCGCATCTGGGAAGGGACCAGCGAAATCCAGCGCTCCATCATTGCGCGTGGTCTGCTCAAGCGGGGCGCCGCGGCGTACCTCGATAGCGCTGTGCGCGCCAGCGTCTGACGCGATGGCGGAGAACGCAACGCCCACGCTGGATCACGCGCTTGACGCGCTCTTCAACCCACGCTCGATCGCCGTCGTCGGCGCCTCGGACGACCCCGCCAAGTGGGGCAACTGGATCTCGCGCAACGTCCTGAAGGGCGCGCACCGGCGTGAGGTCTACCTGGTCAACCGCCGCGGCGGGGAACTGGCCGGGTATTCCATCTATCCCTCCCTGCGCGATCTGCCAGCGCCGGCCGAGATGGTAGTGCTGGCCATCCCGGCTGGTGCGGTGGAAGCCACCATCGAGGACGCGCTGGCGGCAGGCACCCGCGTCTTCGTGGCGATCACCGCGGGGTTCGGCGAGCAGGGCGCGGCCGGGCAGGCGCAGGAAGCACGTATCGTGCAGAAGGTGCGCGACGCCGGCGCCCGCCTGCTCGGCCCGAACTGCATGGGCGTGTCTGACGCGAGCGCCGAGCTGTATATCGCCAGTGGGGATGATGCGACCGGGCCGATTGCACTCGTTTCGCAGAGTGGCAACCTCGGCATCGAGATCGGGATGATGCTGCAACGGGAAGGCCTTGGCTTCTCGCGCGTCGTCTCGCTGGGCAACCAGGCCGATATCGGCGCGGAGGAAGTGCTCGACTCGCTCATCGAGCACCCCGAAACACGGGCCATCCTGCTCTACCTGGAAGGGATTCGCGACGGCCGCCGCCTCGTGGCCAGTGCCCAGCGGGCGTGGCACGCGGGCAAGCCGGTGGTGCTGATTGCCGCCGGAGTGAGCCAGGTCGCGGCGCGCGCCGCCCGTTCCCACACCGGCGCCCTGGCGACAGCAGCGGACGCGATAGCGGCGGCCTGCCGTGCCGGCAGCATCATCCAGGTCGCCACCCCGCGCCAGGCCATCGCCGTGCTGCAAGTGATGTTGCCTCCCGCGCGGCCGCAGGGACCTCGCCTCGGGATCGTCGCGGACGGAGGCGGCCACGGTGTGCTGGCCGCGGACCTGGCGACTGCCGCCGGACTGACTGTGCCAGCGCTGAGCGAGGCAACGCAACAGGCGGTACGCGCGCACCTTCCAGCCACCGCCAGCGTCGTCAATCCGGTCGATATGGCGGGCGGCGGCGAGCAGGATTTTGGTTCCTACGGCCGGGTGGCGCAGGCACTGCTGGAGTCAGGAGAACTCGACGCGGTCCTCTTCACCGGCTATTTCGGCGGCTACAGCACCGAGTCGCAGGCGCTGGGCGAACAGGAACTCGCCTCCGCCCAGGTGATGGCCGGCGCGCGGGACACCACGGGACGCGCGCTGCTGATGCACTCCATGCACTTTGCGGCCATGCCCAACCAGTACCTGCGCCAGCGCGAGGTGCCGGTCTACGCCGCGGCGGAAGACGCCGTCGAGGCGATCGCGCGGGCCGCACGCTGGCAGTCGCCACCGGCGCCGCCCCTCGCCTTGCCTGCGCGTTCCCCGGTCGTGACCGCCGATGACTACTGGAGCGCCCGCGCGCTGCTGGCCGGCGCGGGCATCCCCGTCGCCGCGGCACGGCTCATTCCCGCCGGTGAGCCAGCCGAGAGCGCGGGCTTGCGCTACCCACTGGTCGCCAAGGCGCTCGGCCTGAACCACAAGTCGGACGCGGGCGGCGTGCTGCTGAACATCGCAAACGAGGCGCAGTTGCTCCAGGCCGTCGCAGATCTCCGCGCACGCCTGGCGCCACCGGCCATCGTCATCGAGGAACAGGCCCCGGTCAGCCAGGGGATCGAGTTGATCATCGGCTGCCGGCAGGATCCTGCGTTTGGCCCGCTGGTGATGGTCGGATTCGGCGGCATCTACGCCGAGATCCTGCGTGATACGGCCGTCGCCCTCGGCCCCATCAGCGAGGGAGATGCCGAAACCCTCATCCGTGGTCTGCGCGGGTCGCCGCTGCTCCTGGGCGCACGCGGACGGCCAGTCCTGGATATCTCGGCCGCGGCTGCTGTTGCGTCAAAACTCTCCTTGCTCGCGGCAAGCCACCCGGAGATCGCCGCCCTCGAAATCAACCCGCTGCTGGTCTTGCCTGCTGGCGTGGTGGCCCTGGATGCGCGCGTCACGCTCGGGTAACGACGCTCCGAGGTTTGCCCAACTCGCGGCCCTGGCGCCCAGCATCACACCTCGCCAGGTTCTGCGTTCATTCGACATGAATCCTCTTGACATCACTCCCGGCCACCCCGTACAGTGTCAAATAGATGAGATATTGTCTCAATAAGATAGCATCACAGGCGCGCCGGGTCTGCTCGGACAGGGCGCTGCGGAGGAACCCGGACATGCCCCTACTCGCTCGGTCAGCCAGCACGTTGACACGTCGCGCAACGCTCGCGTCGCTGCTGGGCCTGCTCACCCTGCCGCTCACCACTCGCGCTCAGACGCCGGCCGCCGCGCCGCTGAGCGTCGTCGCCACCTTCAGCGTGCTGGGGGATCTCACCCAGGCGGTCGGTGGGGAGAACATTCACCTCACCACACTGATTGGCCCCGGGGTGGACGCGCACACCTACGATCCCTCCCCCGCTGACCTGGCCATGCTGGAACAGGCGGACGTCATTGTGGAGAACGGTCTGGGATTCGAGCCGTGGCTCGACAACTTCCTCGAGTCGACCAATTTCCAGGGGGAGCGGATCATCGCCAGTGACGGCATCACGCCCCGGCACGCTGATGAGACCGGGCATGATGGCGAGGCAGCGCACGACGAGCACGGTGGGGAAGATCCTCACATCTGGCACAGCGTGCCGAACGCCATCGCGATGGTCGAGAACATCCGCGACGGCTTGCAGGCGGCTGATCCTGACCGCGCGGCGACGTACGATGCCAACGCCCAGGCGAAAATCGCGGACCTGCAGGCACTCGACGCGTGGGTCAGGGAGCAAGTGGGCACGCTGCCGGAGGAGCGTCGCAAGCTGGTCACCTCGCACGACACCTTCGGCTACTTCGCAGACACCTATGGCTTCGAGATCATTGGCACTGCCCTGGGGTCCCTCTCAACCGAGGTGGGTGATCCCTCAGCACGGCAGATTGCGCAACTGATCGCCCAGATCCAGGAAACGGGTGTTCCCGCCATTTTTGCCGAGAACGTTTCCAACCCGGAACTGATGGACTCCATCGCCGCCGAGGCCGGCGTCGTCCTGGCGCCGTCGTTGTACAGCGACGCGCTGGGCGCGCCCGGTACCCCTGGTGACACCTACGACGGCATGATGCGCAGCAACGTTGAAACCATCGTCCAGGCGCTGAGCGCCTGAACGCGACTCCCGGCTTGATCGCTCCCACTGACAGGAGTTCCCACCTCCGCCCCGAAGCAATCGCGGCAGCGCCGCCTGGCATCACCGGTTTCTCTCCCAGTTATCACCTTTCATGCGGCGCGCAAACGCGCCGGGAGTTTTCAATGCCGACGGGAACAGTCAAGTGGTATGACCCCGACAAGGGGTTCGGATTCGTTGCGCGTGAGGATGGCGGGGGCGACCTCTTCCTGCATCACACAGTCGTTGGGATGGAGAGCCTGGCCGAAGGGGATCGCATCACCTTCTCGATCGGGCATGGCCTGAAGGGCGAGCGCGCCGAAGATATCCGCGTTGTCGAGCGTAGCGGCAATCCTGCCCGGGTGCGCGCCCCGCGCGAGTTCAGTAACAGCAACAGCTACGGTGCATCGCGCGGCTACGGTGGATCCCGTGAGACGTACGGGCGCGCCCCGCTACCGAACCCAACCACCCTCCCCCAGTTGGAAGGGACGGTGCGTCGATTCGACACCGAGCGTGGCTTCGGGTTCATCAGTTCCACCGGCGCGGCCGAGGACGTCTTCTTTCACAGTTCCGTGGTGGCGGGTGGTGACGTGCGCCAGGGGGACACGGTCGAGTTTCGACTCGGCCAGGGCCAGAAGGGGCCGCGCGCCCTCGACGTACGCGTCATCTCGCGCAGCTTCTGACCGGTGCAAGCTGCACCCGCGCATCGGCCGGGGCGGTGGGAACAGCGCCCCCGCCCCGGCACCGTCAGGCCTGCGCTGGACTGCCCACTCTCGCAGGGCATACGGCAACGTGGGCAGAAGCTCCTGAACCAGCAGTTCTGGCTCTGGGGGCAGGATGTGCGTTGCGCGCCGAACCTGCTCGCCCTGCACGGGTTCGCGCACCATCGCCCTCCTCCAGACAGCGCCGGCAGCCCGGTCTACATCCTGGGCGATGGCGAGATCGTCCTCTGGGGCTTCGGGTTGCTGGCGCACTTTGCCGGCCAGCAGCCGATCTACGTGAACCGGTTCTGCTGCGAACCGCGCTTGCCGCGAGCAGGGGTAACGCCGCGGGACGTGTGGCTCCCAGAGCAACTTGCGCCCCTGCAGGTGCCGGAATCTCCTGCCGCGTGGCGAACGTCGCTTGCCAGCATGGGCCGCGCCCTGCGCTGGATCATCGCCTATGAAGCGTGGATCACCACCACTGCCGGGCCGGACTACCGGACCGATAGCCTGTCTCGCTGGCCACGCACCGTCTGCCAGGCGGCAGAGATCATCCCGGCCTGGGAGCGAATGGCCGACATGTGCGACCTGGCTGCAGGAGGCTAGGTCGCCCTACTCCTCCAGCCGCCGGATCGTCATCGTCTCGCTGGAACCGCCGTGGCGCCAGATCTCCTGGCACGCGGCGGCCAGCGGCTTCAGCCCCTCGGTGATGGTGGCAAAGAGGTTGCCGGGCATGTGCCCTTCCGGCCCGTGCAGGTAGTTGTTGCGGCCATAGAAGAGCGCCAGGTCCACCAGGCCGGTCGCGTTGCACTGCTCGCGCACCTCGGCCGGCACCGGAGTTCCCGGCGGAATGAAGAAGTAGAGCAGGTCCCCCGGGATGGGGAAGACGGTGCCATTCTCACGCCCCGGCTCCTCGGCTGCGAAGGGCGGCGTGAGAATGAAGATCTCGTTGTTGGCGAACTTGGCGTGCCAGATGGGTCCCGACTGGGGCAGCCCCTGCCAGACCGCCTCGCACGTCTTCGGCGCTTCTTCGTCCAGCAGCTCCGCCACCGCGCGGATACCCCGTGGCTCCAGCAGAATCTCGATCCGCCGCGTCACCGACCCCTCCCCTGATTGACCCGATCAACCTGCGGCAGCTTAACCTGAATGCGCCGGCTCTCGCTGCCGCATCCGGTCGCGATCCAGGGTGGTGTCGTCGTAGGAGGCAGGGTCGTCCAGCGCCTCGAGGTGAGTGAAAACCGTGATGCCCGGCAGCGCCGCAACGATCTCGTCCTCGATCTCCTCCAGCAGGCGGTGCCCCTCGTGGACAGACCACCAGCCAGGCACCAGGATGTGGAAGGAAACGAAGCGGCGCGCACCCGCCTCGCGCGAGCGCAGGGCGTGGGTGTGGATATCGTCCCGCTCCTGATAGCGGTGCAGGATGGCGTTGATGGTGGCCAGATCTGCGGCGGGCAACGCCGTGTCGAGCAATCCCAGGAATGACTGGCGCAGGATCGCGACGCCAGTCCAGACGATATTGCCCGCCACGACAAGGGCAATGAGCGGGTCGAGCCGCTGCC
Source organism: Thermomicrobiales bacterium (assembly GCA_046328375.1). Lineage (GTDB taxonomy): Bacteria > Chloroflexota > Chloroflexia > Thermomicrobiales > UBA6265 > JACCXM01. Next base: position 5,598 of record JAXLWT010000053.1, on the reverse strand, counting down.
AGCCAGTGATGGTGACGCCGATGACTGCCAGGACGACTCCGGCTGAGGTCCAGACATCGGTGATCAGGTGCCTGGCATCCGCCTCCAGCGTGATGGAGCGATGGTCCTTTCCAGCACGCAACAGCTGTCTGGCGACGGCCAGGTTGATCAGCGACGCCACAATGGAGACGGCAACACCGTATCCCACCTGCTCGATTGGCTGCGGCGTGACCAGGCGTGGAATGGCGCTCCAGGCAATCGCCCCGGCCGCCACCAACACCAGGGCGCCCTCGAGAGTGCTGCTGAAGTACTCGACCTTGTCGTGCCCGTAGGCGTGCTCTTCGTCAGGACCCTTGGCGACCAGGGTGAGGGCGATCAACGCGGCGATGGCTGCGACGAGATTGACGATTGATTCCAGGGCATCGGAAAGCAGGCCGACCGAACCGGTCAGCAGGTAGGCAGCCGCCTTGAGGCCGATCGTCAGGATAGCGGCCGCAATGGAGAGCCAGGCAAAACGAGTGAGATGGGCGCGCTCCGTCGTCATGTTGGGAAAGATAGCCAACAGATTTCCGCGCAGGCTTGACGGCAACTAAATCTCTGGCTTCGCCCGGATGACCTTCCTCACTATCTGAAAAACACACGCTTTCATCAGGCGAAAGTTGCGCATACGATGTGGGCACCAGCTACTTGCGAGCCCCATAACCCCTGGAGCACCTGATGGATGATGCCCGGTTTGATGCCCTTGCGACCTCGCTCTTTCGGTCCCGGCGTACCCTGCTGGGGACCGCGGCGGCGGCCACCGGCACGGCGGTTGGCGTGACCGGGGCAATCGGCAAGAAGAAAAAGAAGAAGTGCAAGGCCCCGAAGATCAGGTGTGGCAAGAAGCGGTGCTGCCAGCCGGCTGAAACCTGCGTCAGTGGACGGTGTGAAGCGCCGGTCACCACGCCCGCGCCTCTCACCGCCATCGGCTGCACCGGCCCGAAAAGCTTCTCCGTCACCAGTCTCACGCGCTATGCCCAGACCTTTGAGGCGAACGGCACGGGCTTGATCGCCACTGCCAGCTTCGAGCTGGCGAGCCTCGCGGCCAACACGGCGATCGGTGTGGAGATTCGCACGACACAGAACGGCGCTCCCGGGAACACCGTCCTGGGGACCGCCATCGTCTTCGGGCTGCCGGCGAGCGCGAGTGCGGTGACGCTGACCGCGGTCTTTGCCCCGAAGGTCGCGGTCGTGAAGGGGGAGACCTACGCGCTGGTGATCATCGATATCGCGAACAAGGACATCATTCTCAACGGCCAAACTGCCGGGAAATGCCCCTGGCCGTTCTTTATCGACAACAACCCGAATCCCAACAGCCTGATCTTTACGGTCAGCCCGTAGCGGGTGCCTTCAGAAGGACTGAATCTGCCACGGCGCGTGGGAGAGCACTTCGTGGCCTGTTTCGGTCACGGCGACGTTCTGCTCCACCTGGTAAATGCCGTGCTCAAAAATGAGCGCGGGCTCGACGGTGATGACCATGCCAGGGGCCAGGATGGTGGGATCGGCCAGGGAGATATCTGGCGGCTCAGTACTCAGCAGACCGAGGCCGTGGCCGATGCGCCCGGTAGGCGGCTCCAGGCCAGCGGCACGCAGCGAGGCGTTCACGGCCTCGACGACGCCAGCTACCGGTGCGCCCGGTTGAATCGCGGCGATGCCCGCCTGCGTCGCCTCGTGTGCGATCGCCTGTAGGCGCTGTTGCTCAGGTGTGGGGCCACCGCGCACGGCGGCGCGGTCGAAGTCCGCGCCGTAGCCATCAACTATGGCCGAGACATCGAACCAGACCATCTCGCCGGCTTCCACCACGCGATCTCGCGGGATGCCAAACGTACGGTGATAGTGGCCGGCGCCGGACGACATCATGATCCAACCGATGCGATCAGCTCCTGCTTCCAGCAGGAGGACGCCAAGACGGCGGGCCATGTCGCGCTCGGTCATGCCTGGTTTCAAGTCAGCGAAGAGTTGCGCCAGCGCCACGTCCGTAACGCGGCACGCTTCGCGCAGAGCGGCGATCTCCGCCGGGGACTTGCGCATCCGCAGTGACCAGATCGCCGGCGCAGCGTCAACGAACGTGGCCGCCGGCAGCGCGTCCTGGAGGCGCTGGTAATCGAGAGGGCTGATACCGAGCCGCTGCTCGTAGCCCAGTTCCGTACCGATGCGCCCGGCCGCCAGTCCCAGCTCGTGGAACGCTGCCGCCATCGTGGCAACGGGCGCGGCGCCGATGGTGTCGTAGGTACGGATCTCCTCGATCCAGGACTGCTCCCGCGCCTGCCCTTCCAACGAGGCCGGGACGATCAAGAGCGGCGGCGCCTCGCGCGGCAGGATGGCGATCAGGTTGCGGCTGAAGCTGACCCAGGGGTGCGCGGCGATATAGCCGGTGAAGTAGTTGAAGTTGGCCTCGCTGGTCACCAGCAGGGCGTCGGCATCGAGCGTGCCCAGCGCTGCCTGCAAGCGCTCATATCGTTGTCGATACTCTGCTGCAGCAAAGCCCATGTTGCCCCCCGGTGCAGAGACTCAGCGTTGAGATCAGGTTTGACGGCTGCCGGCATCGATTCAGGCAAACGTCACCGCCCCGTTGCCGATCCCGCGGCATCCGGAAGGTCATCCTCTCATAAACACGCAATCCATCCCGGCCCGGTTTGACTGGCAGATGATCCAGGATGCTGCACACGCCAGGATCATGTGCTGGAGTCCACTTCGGGTGTCACTGGCAACTCAGCCAGGCGCTTGATACGGGCCAGGCGGGCGTCCCACTCGGCAGCGACGCCGTCCATCCAGCGGGCCGCGTCGGTGAGCGGTTCCAGGCGGGCGGTGTAGAGCATTTCGCGCCCGGACTTGCGGCCAGTCACCAGGCCGGCCTGGTCAAGCACGCCCAGGTGCTTGACCACGGCCTGGCGAGAAACCGGCAGTTCCGCGGCGATCATGGTTGCCGTAGCCTCGCCATGATTGGCCACCGCATGGAGGACGCGGCGGCGCGTGGCATCCGCCAGTGCCGCGAGCACAGGCTCGATGTCATCACCGCGCGCGGGATCATCCAGCATGTCAGGCGCTGAGTTGCTCGGTATAGGCTCGGAGTTCATCGAGTTCGCTGCGCCAGCCCTGAATGTTCTCCTCGACGGCCTGCCGCTGCGCGTCATCCGGCATGTTGAGCGTCTCGAACCCCGATTCCACCACGCGCAACCTCGTCCCCTCCCCCGCAGGCTCAAGCGTGAACTCTACCAATGTCGATGTGCCGGCAACCGGCTCGTCGCCGACCCGGTTGCCCCAGCGGTAGGCGAAGTGGCTGGGCGGATCAAAGCGCACCACAATGGCCCTGAACACCCCGTGGTCTTCCCACTCGAAGTGTGCGGCGCCACCCGGACGTGGATCGATTTCCGCGCGCTCACCAAACCAACTCGCCACATGCTCCGGATCGGTGAGGACATCCCAGACGCGCTCGACCGGTGCGGCAACCATGATGTCGCGCACGATCGTGTGGTTCTCCGTAGCATCGCTTCCAACGTTGTGGTGCGCGGCGGGCTCTCCAACGTCGACAACCGTCAGCAATGTGGCGAACCCGCCCTGCCAGCCCTGCTGGTTGTCCGCAGCCCAGGCCGCCTGTTCCGCTTCCGGGAGATCCAGATCCTGAAAGCCGCTTTCGGTGACCTGCAGCCGCACCCCGTCAGCTTCAGGGTGGATCGTAAAGGTCACAAGGGTTGAATTCCCCGGCCCAGGCTGTTCACCGGGCAACCGCGCCCAACGGTAAGCAAAGGTGTGCAGCGGCTCGACGACCTCAATGATCGCGGTGTAGACGCCGTGCTCCTTCCAGGTCATCGTCAGGATACCGCCTGGTCGCAGATCAATCTCCGCGCCATCAAAGGCGAACCATTTGGCGATCTGCTCGGGCTCGGTCAGTAACGACCAGACCTGTTCGCGAGAGGCAGCTACGAAGATTTCGTGCGTAATCTGCGTTGGAACCATGAATCGCTCCTGACATTCGTGCCAAACTCGGGGTGCAGCAATTGTGCAACCAAAAGGTAGCACGAATAGGGATGTCTAGCAACCATTTGGTTGCACCATGCTTGGACATTGCGCGAGGTGATTCCCCGGTGTCTCCGGTCCGGAGACAGGCGTCGTTACAGGGCACTACCGGACAGCAGGTCTTCCTGCGACCTGGACGGCTCAGGCACGCGTGTGATCGTGCCGGACGCGTTCGCCCGCAGTCCGTCGAGGACAAACTCCAGGTGGCGGTGTGCCGCCTGGTTGTCCACGTCGCGGGAGGTCGGGCCAGGCAACGGCCGCGCCAGGCGCACCAGCAGTTGCCCGACATCAAGGAACGTCACGTCGCGGCGCAGCGTCCCTGCGGCGTGGGCCTGATCGACCAACTGTTGAAAGAGCCCCCAGGAGTGGGTCCGCATCGCCACGATCTCGTCGTCGTCCGGGGGCACGTGCTCGAGCAGGGCGGGCATCACCGCGCTGACCCGCAGATCGAGTGCGCGGTGCAGGTAGCGGGCGAGTGCCTGGAAGCTATGCGGCTCTTCGTCCAGGGCCTTTCGCGCTTCCTCCCCGGAGCGAACGAGCACATCGATCACGATGGCCCGGATCAACGCCTGGCGGTCGGGGAAGCGCCGGTAGAGCGTGGCGATGCCCACATCCGCCGCCTCAGCAATGGCATCGAGCGGTGCATCAGGCCCCTGTTCGACGAATACGTTGCGCGCCGCTTCCAGGATTCGCTCGCGATTGCGCTGCGCGTCAGCACGCATCCCTCGCACCTTCATCGCTTCCACGGCTTCCCCCAAATTACCGGCCGAACCACATCCAAGCGGATTGACTTCCTCCGCTTGGATGGTACAATGCGCCATCATGTGGAGGAAATATCTCCGCTTATCGTTGGTGTGCGCTACGGGGAGGACCGCGAGCGCACCTCCATCCTCACGTCTGCCTCGTCACGCCGTTGAACAGAGTTAGCTCCGCGGCATGGTGTATGCACGCCGCCCGGTAGCCTTGCGCGTTCGCCAGAGGAGATGAACATTGGTCTGTTACGTTCTGGATTTCCAGGAGATCGATCAGGCACAGATCGCACTGGTTGGCGGTAAGGGCGCGCACCTGGGAGAACTGTCCCGGATCGAGGGCATCCGGGTACCGGCCGGCATCTGCGTGACGACGGAGGCGTTCCAGCGCGTCATGGCGAGCGCACCGACGCTCGCCGAGCAACTCGCACGGCTGCCGGGCCTGGCGCCGGACGACCGGGAGGCGATCGGCACGCTCAGCACCGAAATCCGCCGGACGATCGCAGGGATCGCGATCCCGGACGACCTGGCGGCAGCGATCACCGGCCAACTTTCCCGGCTCGGCGATCACGCCCCCTACGCGGTGCGCTCCAGCGCGACCGCGGAAGATTTGCCGTCAGCCTCCTTCGCGGGGCAGCAGGACACCTACCTGAACATCATTGGCCTGCCTGCCATCCTGCAGCACATCAGCCGCTGCTGGGCCTCGCTCTTCACGGAGCGGGCGGTGACCTACCGGTTGCAGCACGGCGTCGACCAGCGGCAGGTGTCCATGGCCGTCGTGGTGCAGCGCATGGTCTTTCCCCAGGTGTCTGGC
>JAXLWT010000052.1:0-26161 GCA_046328375.1 Thermomicrobiales bacterium | reverse complement strand
GCCGGGAAGGCCAGAAACATGTCGGTGAAGCGCATCAGCAGTTCATCGACGATGCCACCGAAGTACCCGGCGATTGAGCCAACAAGCGTGCCGAAGAGGACCGCGAACGTCAGGACGACGACGGCAACCTGCAGGCTGATACGCGTCCCGGCCATTACCCGGCTCAGGATATCCCGCCCCAGCTCATCCGTGCCCATGGGGTGGGTGAGTGAAGGTGAGAGGAGTTTGGAACCGGTGATGTCCTGTGCGTAAGGGTCATGCGGGGCAATGGCCTGGCCAAAAATGGCCAGGAAAAAGAAGAGCACGACCAGGCAGAGGCCGATGAAGTTGAGGCGGTTGCCGACCAGGAAGCGCTTCAGGTTGCGGCGCAGTTGACTGTTGCCGCGCGATGTCGTGGCCAGGCTCGCCTCAGGTGACAGGGCGGTGCTTGCACTCGCGAGGACGGAGTTGGCAGTCGAGCTCTCGGCACTCATCAGTAGGAAATCCTTGGGTCGAGGAAGAGGTAGAGGATGTCGACCACGAGGTTCATGAGGACGAAGATGAGCGCGATGATCAGTGTTGTGGCCATCGTGGCGTTGTAGTCGAGACGCTGGATCGCTTCGACCGCGTAGCGCCCGATGCCAGGCCAGGAGAAGACGATCTCGACCAGGAAGGCTCCGGAGAGGAGGAGCCCAATCTGCAGCCCAAGCGAAGTCACTGTTGGCAGCATCGCATTCTTCAGGGCGTGACCATAGATCACGCCGTTTGCGGATATGCCTTTGGCGCGGGCGGTCCGGATGTAATCCTGGTTCAGGACCTCCAGCATGCCGCCGCGGACCATCCGCGTGATGACGGCGAGCGACCCGTACGCCAGCACCGTTGCGGGGAGAATCAGGTGGATCAGTGACAGCTTGAAGAGACCCCAATCACCTGCCAGAAGCGAATCGATCGTGTACAGGCCGGTCACGTTGGGTGGAGGATCGGTGCCAATGGGGATGCGCGCGCCATCCGGGAGCCACCCGAGCCTTCCGAAGAAGATGAACTGCGCCATGATGGCCAGCCAGAACACCGGGAGCGCCAGGCCGGAAATGGAGACGAAGCGCGCTACGTGGTCTGGTAATTTGTCGCGCTTGACCGAGGAAATCACGCCTAATGGAATGCCGATGAGCGTGGAGAGGATAAAGGCGACAAGGCCGAGCTCGAGGGTTGCGGGGAGATAGCGCTTCAGGTCGTCGAGGACAGGTCGGCGTGTGGTGAAGGATGTCCCGAGGTCGCCACGGAAGATCCCTTGCACGTAATGCACGTACTGAACGGGAAGCGGATCGTCGAGGCCGTACTTTTCCCGAATCTTGGCCACCGCGCTCTTGCTGGCGCGCGGGCCAGCCATGAGACGTGCCGGGTCCCCGGGCACAACGTGCGACAACCCGAATGTGATCAGGGACAGACCCAGGAGAACGAAAACGAGGAAGAAGAGCCTGCGGACGATCAACCGAACCAGCATTTGCGACCCCTTACGGGGGGCACGGCCGGCCGCGCCCCCCGTTCAGTGTACGTGCGTCTAGGAGGCCGCTCGCGACATGTCATAGAAGTTGTAGCTGTCGAGGTAGAGCGGGTTCGGGACAAAGCCCTCGATGTCCTTGCCGAGGATGGTGTACCGCACCACCTGGCCCGAGTAGATTGCCGGGGGATCGAGCTCGGTCAGGATGTTCTGAGCTTCCTTCATGAGTTCGTTGAGTTGGTCCTCTGATGTGAAGTGCTCCGCCTCCGCCATGATCTCTTCAAAACGGTCATTGGCGTAACCACCCACATTCGAGCCACCGTCACCAATCTGCGCCTGCAGGAAGTTTGGCGCCAACTGGTTCCAGGGGTCGTTGTAATCGGGCCACCAGCCCCAACTGCCGATGAAGTGCGGCCGCTCTTCGGGGGCAGAGTCGCCGAACGCCACCGAGTTCAGCGTGGCAATATCGACCGCCGTCAACTCCAGGTTGAAGCCCATCTGCGCGACGTTCGCCTGGAAGAGCTCGGCAATCGTTTGCTCGGAGGCACTGGTGGAGTCGAACATGTACTCAAAGGTGTCGCCCTCGGCAAAGCCGCCGGCGATGATCAACTCCTTGGCCTTGTCGAGGTCCGTCGGGTAGATGAAGACGTCCGGGTCGTACCCCTTGACGTTATCGGTGATTGGGCCAGAGCGCTTCATCAACCCCTTGTAGACCGCGTTCACCACGTCGTCGTAGGGGAAGGCGTAGCTGAATCCCTGGCGAACCTCCGGCGTCAGCAGCCGTGGCGCATTCATGACCGTCCACGAGACGGCCGTTGAGGGGTACTCGATGACCTGGACATCGGGGTTGCTGCGCAACGCATCGACGGCATCAAAGGTGAGGTTGTAGGCGGCTGCGTCGGCCTCGCCCCGTTCCAGGAGCTGCCGTCGCGCGCCGTCCTCCGGTACCACGCGCATGATGATCTGGTCGAAGTGGTTTCCTTCCCAGCCGCGGTGGTAGCCATCGAACTTCTTGAAGACCAGGCCTTCGTTGATGCTGTTCGATTCCAGGATGTACGCACCAGTGCCGATGGCAAATTCCTTGGCCCACTCGTGCGCGTAGGGATCGTCCTCCGTCGCGTTCTCGGCCAGTGCGGTCGGGCTGATCACCATGGGACCATAGGACGACGCCATGGCTGCGAGGAAGAGTGGCTGGGGGCTGCCCAGGTTGAAGCGCAGGGTCAGGTCGTCAACGACTTCCATCATGTCGGGCGACTCGACGAAGCGAGTGATCACGTTGACCGGTGAGCCGCCGAGTTCAATCCACCGTGTGTAGGAATCCTTGACGGCCTGGGCATTGGCGGGCGTTCCATCCTGGAACATCATGTCGGGGTTGAGCTTGAAGGTGAAGGTGGACTGGTCATCACTAACTTCCCACGACTCCGCCATCATGCCCTCGAACTCGTCAGTGGTCTCGCCCTTGAGACGAATGAGTGGCTCGTAGACGGCCAGGGCCACCGTTGAGGAGAGGGTCGAGTAGGAGTAGTGAGGATCGATGTCCTCGTCTCCACCGGCAATGAGCACCATGAGCGTGCCCGGCGAGCCTTCCTGCGCCAGGAGAAGGTGGGGACCGGAGGCCAGGGCGCTGCTTGCGCCCGCAGGCGCAGCGTCCATCAGGGCCAACAGGGCAGGGGTTGCCACACCGAGCTTCAGCCCTGCTTCCAGGACGCCGCGCCGCGAGAGCTTGCCAGCGTTGACCTGGGCGAGGAGTGATGAGATACGCTTGTCGCTCATGGGTCCTCCTGTAGCGGGGATCGTCCCCTCTGAACCATAACCGCGAACGTCTTGCCAGGATGCGGCAAGGGAAACGGCAGTCGCCAGGCGGGACGACGACTCATGGGACTTTGTCAAGATGGCCCGAATGCTATGTGATCGAAGAACGTGACGCAAGGACAACATGCACAAGAAAGCGCCCTGTAGCAGTGCACAGGGCGCAGTAAATGGCGAAATAATCGCGGTGAGGTGTATTAGCCGCGTGCCTCCTGCAACTCGCCGCGGATCACCTCTGCGATGGTGCGGACCCCCTGCTCGATGCGGTCATCCTCGACAAAGGAGAATGAGAGCCGCAGTTGGTTCGCTCCGGAGCCATCGGTGAAGCAGGTCGCGCCGGGCAGGTACTCCACGCCCAACTCGCGGACCTGTGGGTGCATCCGCGTCGTGTTGATCTCCTCCGGCAGCGTGACCCAGATGAAGAACCCTCCGTCCGGAATCGTCCAGGTGGCACCGGCAGGCATGTGCCGCTCCAGGGCGGACAGCATGATGTCGCGCCGGCGATGGTAGACCTCGCGCAGGCGGCCGACATGCGGCAAGAGGCCTTCTGGAAGCCAGTCCGCCGCGACATGGGCGCCGAACACATTGGTGCCGCCGTCGACCTTGAGCGCGGCGATGCGGCGAATGACCTCCGCCGGGGCAACCAGCCAACCCAGGCGCATGCCAGGTCCCATGGTCTTGGAGAGCGTGCCCATGTAGATCACGCTGCTGGTTGTGTCCAATGAATAGATGGAAGGGAGATTCTCACCGCCGTACCGCAGGTCGAAGTAGGCGTCGTCCTCGATCAGCATGGTGCCAGCTTCCTGCACCAGCTCGAGGAGTTCATTCCGCCGTTCCAGGGTCATGGTCACGCCGGTCGGATTCTGGAAATTGGAAATGACGTAGACGAACTTGGGCGTAATGCCCTCGGCGCGCAACCGCGCCAGTTCACGCCCCAGCACCTTGACGTCGGTGCCTGCTTCATCGACCGGGATGGGAACCACGTTCGCCCCGACGTTGCGGAAGGCGTCGACTGCGCCCAGCCAGGTCGGCATTTCGCTGCAGATCGTGTCGCCCCAGTTGACGAATGCATCAAGCAGGAGCCCAATTGCCTGGGAGCCCCCGGCGGTGATGAGGATGTTCTCGGGCCCGGCCACGATCCCCTGATCGCGCTTGAGCTTCGCGAGGAGGGCCTCAATGAGGCCGCTGTAGCCGTTGTTGTCGCCGTACTGGAGAGCTGCGCTACCGCGCTCGGCCAGGACTCTCGTGGTGACCTCGGCGATCTCGCTGGCAGGCAGCGATGCCGGGTCGGGGAAACCGAACGTGAACGAGATCTTCTCGCCTACGTCATCCATCCCCTGGAGGAGCGGGGATGGATTTACCGTCATTGCACGTTGTGAAAAGAGGCGATCAAGGTTCGGCGACTTTGCCGGGGACGCGACCATGTCTTGTACTCCAGACCGATAGTGTGTTTGCGCCATTCTAGCGGTCTGGCTGAAAGCGAGCGCGACCCTGTTGAGGCTCGATGGGTTTGGACGTCGCGCACAGGGTTTTTCGCGCGGTTGGCGGAGGGTCCGATGATAGAATCGGTCTACCAATGAGCGGTACGCCAGGTGGCACCCGCTGGCCAGGAGTTTCCACATCATGACCGATACGCTGCCAACTGATGCAGCCACTTCGCGCACAGTCCCCGGGGACGACATCTACGACATCACCATCATCGGCGCTGGACCGACCGGGCAGTTCGCGGCTTTCTACGCCGGCCTGCGCGGAGCGCGTACGCAAGTCATCGACGCCCTGGAGGAGCCCGGGGGAGCGCTGACCGCGATCTACCCGGAGAAATACATCTACGACGTGATCGGCTTCCCGCGGGTGCTGGCCAAGGATTTCGTGGCGCACTGCGATATCCAGGCGCGATTAGCGGAGCCAACCATCCGGCTCAAGGAGCAGGTCCTGGAGCTGGAGGCCCGTCAGGACGGGCTGATCCGCATTGGGACCTCGAAGGGTGATCGTTGGAGCCGCTCCGTGATCGTCTGCGCCGGTGTGGGCGCCTTTGAGCCAAAGCGACTCGACACGCCTGGCCTGCGCGAGCTCGAAGGCAAGGGCGTTCACTACTTCGCGAAGCGCGTCGAAGACTTTCGGGACAAGCACGTGGTGATTGTCGGAGGCGGCGACTCCGCTGTGGACTGGGCGGTGACGCTGGAGCCCGTCGCGGCGCATGTCACCATCATTCACCGCTCCAAGTTCCGGGCGCACGAGGCGACTGTGCGGCAACTGGAAGCGTCGACGGTCGATGTGCACTACCCCGGCTACGAATTGGTCGCGGTGCACACGAACGACGAGGGACACCTGGATGGCGTGACCTTCAAGGGACCCGACGGCGAGGAAACGTCGGTGCCTTGCGATGATCTGATCATCGCGATCGGGTTCGTGGCTGACCTGGGCCCCCTCAAGACGTGGGGTTTCGAGTTGCAGCGCAATCAGATCCTGGTCGACAAGACCTCCATGGCCACAAATATCCCAGGTGTCTACGCAGCAGGCGACGTCGCGACCTACCCGGCGAAGTTCAAGTTGATCGTCACCGGCGCGGCCGAGGCGGTGACCGCTGTTAACCACGCCGTGACGCACTACGATCCCAAGGCGCGCCTGGACGCAGGGCACTCCACGAACATCATGGAGAAGCGCGAAAAAGCAGAGTCGAGCGCCGAGTAGCGCCACGCAGGGGCTCAGCCAGACGGACGCAGGTTCTGGGCGATGTCGCGGGCGGCCTCCAGCAGGCTGTGATCGGTGTCGTCCGGGACCGAACAGCCATTCGCCAGGATGAACCTGCGGCCTCCTGTCTGCGCAATCGCGTCTTCGGCTTCCGACTGGATCTGTTCGATCGGCCCCTGTGACAAGGGACCGAATTCGTTCCATCCGCCCATCAGGGCCTTGCTGGTCTTCACGCGAACCTCGCGCAGGCTTGGCCCTGCAAGCCTGTCTGACCAACTCAGGACCTGGACCGGGTAGTCCAGGATGAGGTCGAACATCAGGTTCTTCTCACCGTGCACATGCAGGACGTTAAGCCAGCCGTCGCCGCTGCCGCGCAGGGCCATGAGGTCATACGGACGCCCAAACTCGCGGTACTGTGCCTCGCTCAGAAGATCCCGGGTGATGCCCTGGACGGAAAAGAAGACGCCGTCGGCGCCGGCCGCGATGATGTCCCGGATGTGATTGTTGAGGTTGAGGGCGATGGTGGTCAGCACCTCATGGATGAGGGCTGGCTGTTCTTCGAGGTGCGCCAGGAACATGCCGCGGTCGCGCGCCGCGTACATCGCCTCTGCCAGCGGGCTGAAGACGGTCATGATGACGGGAGTGTCCAGCCCGAGCACGTCCCTGATCGCCGCCACAGATTCCGCGCGCTCCCGGAAGAAGCGCGATTGTCCGGGGTCGATGGGTTCAAACAGGCGCCAGTCGTTCGGCTTCTGGATTGAGCGCTGCGGAAAGGGATAGGGGATATCGGGCATCACCTTGGCGATATCGAGATCGAACTCCTGGTCGAAAAAGCGGAGGGTGGCGTCAGCCATCGCGCGCCCTGACCCCTCCGGGCTAAAGTGGTGCCAGAAGCAGACGGGGATGCGGTCCACCTCGTCGCCGTTGACCGCGGCAGCGACACGCTCGGTGCGAGTCATGTAATCCACCGGGAGGCTGCGGCCCGCCTGGGCGAGGCGGCGTCGAATGGCCATGAGAGCGAACCTCCTTGCGAGACAACGGACCAACGGTTCGCCATACCTTAGCGCACGTCGGTCCCGCACGGGACAGGGGATTTCGGGGTGACTGAAGCAATACCGGGAGCCAGTGATACGCCCGTGGTGGTGGTGCTCAACCGCGACCTGATGTTTGGCTCGCGCATCCGTAGCGCGATGGCCACGATCGGCTTGCAGACCGTGGTGAAGGGCGACACGGCGGCCTTCCTGGACACCGCTCGCTCGCTCGGCGGGCAGGCGGTGATCGCCATTATCGATATGAATGGCAAGGTTGACTGGGACGCGATTGAGGACGCCCTGCGGGCGGATGATTCCCTGCCCCCGGTCCTCGGCTTTGGCTCCCACACCGATGTCGAGACGCGTCGCGCAGCGAAAGCCGCGGGCGTGGATCGCATCGTCTCGAATGGTCAGTTTCACGCTGATATGGTGGGCTTCGTCCAGAGATATCGACGCAGTTAGCGGATGGGGCGTGGTACGGTGTGCCTGCCCCATCGTGTTGAAACCCCGCGCCACCATCAAGACCGGCGAGGGTGTGTCATGACCAGGACCCAGAGTGATACAGCGGTACCGGATGATGCCTCCAGTGACGGGCCGTTGACGATTGCCGCCGCAGTTGACCTGTTCTTCGGGGATCTGCGACTCTCACCGCGCACCAAGAAGACCTACTTCCACGGCATCGACAAGTTCCTGAAGCATGTGGCCAGGCACGAGGGGATTGACCCGGATGTCGCGCCGGTCACGGCCTTGCGTCCAGAGCATGTCACCTCGTTCGCGGCGATCCTGGTCCCGGCTGACATCCGCACGCCGGAAGAGGTTTCCCAGATGCGAACGGCCCAGAACAACCTCTCGGCGGTTCGTAAGCTGTGTTCCTATCTTGCGAGTTACGACCTGAACACGGAGTTGGCAGGCGACCGCCTGAAGACGAGGATCGCGGCGATGATGCCTCGCTTCACCCCGCCGCCGCCGGACGTCAAGCTCAGTGATCTCGATCGCATCGTGGCGCATCTCGACACGCTGCCGCGTGAGAAGAAACCACCGGCGGAGTTGCGGCGTCTGAAAGTGCGGGCCATGATCCGGTTCATGTTCCGCTCGGGCGTACGCGTTTCGGAACTGTGTGCCCTGCGGCGGCGTGATATTGACCTGGCCGAAGGTTCGGCCAGCATTTACCGCGCAAAGGGGGGCAAGAGCCGGACCGTGCACTTCGATCATGACACCGCGGACGCCCTGACGGCCTACTGGGCGCTGCGAGGTGATCCGGTGCGGGGGGCAGGTGCACTTCCTGCCTTTAGCGGCCGGGATAGAATTGGCAACCCGGGCAACGCCATCAGCCCCCGCACGGTGGAACACATCGTGGCAGGGCTCGCGGTGGCGGCGGGTGTGGAGAGTGACGTTACCCCGCATTCCTTCCGGCACGGGTTGGCGACCGAACTGGTGCGCCGGCGTGTGCGTGAATCGACGGTGCAGACAATCCTTGGACATGCTTCTCCCGCAACGACGCGAATCTACGTCCACAAATCGGCCGTCGAAGTGGCTGATGAGTACCAGGACGCGTTTGGCGCATACCGGCCTCCCAGCACGACCAGTGCTGACTGATCGCGTGCGGGCGCTCGCGGGGGTGGCCCTGCTGGCGCTGGTGGTGCTGAGCGGTTGCTCGTCTGGTATGGCAACGGATGCCCGGCGCGATGAAGCACGTGACGCCAGCCTGCCGGACAAACTCGAATCAGATCAGGCGACGCGGACGGCCCAGCGCTATTTTCCGCCAACGTCCACGCCGGGCACGGAGGTGCCCGACCCGGCCGCCCTCGAAGAACTGGTGATTACCTTCGGGTTCCGGGGAGACGGCACACCGGATGGCAGCTACGAAAGTGTGCCGGCCGGCGTCGGGACGGTGTACGCAGCCGCGCGCGTGTCCGGGGTGAGCGTCGGCCAAACCGTGAATGCCGTCGTCACGGACGCCTGGGGCAATGACCTGGCCCGGCCGAGCCTGACGATTGATCCCGGTGCGGCAGACCGCTGGCTGGCGCTGCCCATAAGCATCGGCGGCAATGTGGCCCCGGGCGAATACGGCGTCTTCGTGGAGATCGATGATCAGGTCGTAGGCTCGCTGGCGTTTGGGATCACCGGGGCGGGAAGCTCGGCGCAGTTGCTCCCGGAGGCGCCAACCAACGTTCAGGTACGGGCCACCCTGCCGCCGCCCGGCGCTGCGCCGGCCGCCGTGGCAACTGGCACCGTTGTTCCGAATCAGCAGGGACAGCAGGGTCAGACGGATCAACAGTGGCAAGACCAGCAGGGTCAAGCTGATCAGCAGTAGCAGTGTCCGCACTGCCATGGCTGCTCCAGACAGCGTGTCCGGACGCTGAGATAGCGTTTGATACAATCGCGGCCTGACGCTATGGGGAGCGTCCTGTTGACTTCGTCGCAGGTGCGGGGGACACGGGATGGATGATCGCGATTTGGGCAAGGCGGCAGTTGCCGAGTTCCTGGGCCCATTCACGCTGGTGACGGCCGGTGTCGGCGCCGTCATTGCCACACAAAACCTTGGTGATGGCGGAAACCTGGTCGCAGTCGGCCTGGCCCATGGCCTTGCCATCGCGCTTATGGCTGGCGCGCTGGGTGCCATTTCCGGCGGGCATTTCAACCCGGCGGTGACCGTCTCGATGCTTGCGACCGGGAACGTCAAGCTGACGCGCGCGGCCGTCTACATCGTGGCGCAGTTGTTGGGCGCTATTGCGGGAGCCGGGGTCCTGACCCTGATCTTTCCTGCTCTCGGTGAGTTGGGACGGAACAACGTTGGCGTGAACCTCGGCGTCCCGGGACTCGGGCCAGATGTGACCCCATTTGGTGGAGTCCTGCTGGAAGCGATCATGACCTTCTTCCTGGTCCTGGTGATCTTTGGGACAGCGGTGGATCCTCGAGGTCCCAAGGCAATTGCGCCGCTGCTGATTGGCCTCACCATTTCCATGGATATCATCTTCGGTGGCCGGATTACGGGCGCAGCCATGAATCCAGCGCGCGCCTTCGGACCAGAAGTTGTGCAGCAGGACTTCACCAACTTCTGGATCTACTGGATCGGGCCAATCGTGGGTGGGCTGGTCGCCGCATTCCTGTACACGTTCCTCTTCCTCCAACCCGCCGCCCCGGCAGCTCCGGCCGGCCGGGTGGCCTCAAGTGCACCACCGCAGCCACAGCCAGTGCCGCCACCACCACCTCAGCGACGTCGCAACCGGCGCTAGAACGAACCAACGGCCCCGTCACCGCGACGGGGCCGTTGGTTTTTTTGCTTCCCGCTCCGCTGGTCGCTCAACGCAGTGTCGACCTCCGCAAATTGCTGTGGTCATGCCATCCTGTGCAACATGACGAGGAGCGGGCGAGCAATGATGGAGGGCGGCATGGTGCAGCGCACAGAGACGGCACTGCAACTGATTGATGAGTGGGTTGGAGAACGAGGAGTTCCAGGGGTCGGCGCGGTCGTCTGGCGTGATGGCCAGATTGTGGCCGAACGCTACATGGGCGAGGCCGCGCCAGGCCGACCGGTTGGGCCCGAGACGCTGTTCGCCATGGCCTCCGTTACCAAGCCCATTACGGGCGCCACCGTGCTGACGCTGGTTGACGACGGCCTGCTCTCGCTGGACGAGCCGATCGGCCGCATCGTGCCCGAGTTTCGGGCCAGCGGTGAGACGAACCCCGAGTGGGAGCGGCTGCGCCCGCGTATCTCCGCGCGCCAGTTGCTCAGTCACGTTTCGGGTTTGCCAGAAGATCTCAGCGGGCGTGAATCTCGTTACACCCAGCAGGTGGGCATTGATGAGGTCATCGACCAGATGGTGCGGTTGCCGCTGCAATCACTGCCTGGTGCGGAGCTGCGCTATTCCAACGCCGGCTTCGGCGTGCTGACGCGCGCCGTGGAGCGACTGCTGGGGAGGCCGTTCTGGGACGTGGCCCAGGAGCGTGTCCTCGATCCGCTGGACCTGACTGGCATCGTTCCGGACCCGCAGCGTGCCGACCTGTCCCGGACCGCTCACCTGGCGGATTCTCTTCACCCGGGAACAGAGATCGAGACATACAACAGCCCGTACTGGCGAAGCCTGGCGCTGCCCTGGGGCGGACTGTTCGGAACCCCGCGCGACGCCGCACGCTTCGCGGGAGCGTTCCTTCAGGGTGGCGCAGACGTGTTTTCTCAGGCTGTCGTGACCCTTGCCACGCAGGATCAAACGCGGGGTGTGGCCGGAGGAGTGGAGAGCGCCCGGGTCTGGTGGGATCCGGGTGCGTGGGGACTTGGCTGGGAGGTGAAAGGGCCCAAGCGCAACCACTGGACCGGGGACCTCACATCGCCGCGCACATTCTGTCACTTCGGGCATGCCGGCACCCTGCTCTGGGCGGATCCAGAACGCAATCTGGCGCTGGCGGTCTTCACCAACCGGGCCGTCACCAACATGTGGTCATTCATCCTGGCCCGGTGGGCGCGGCTCAGCAACGCCGTGGTCGCCGCCCAGGGGCAGTAAGTTCAACCGGCAAGACCTGGATGTTGTGCCGGCGAGATGGTGACAGATCCCCGGGCACGGTTGACACTCGCTCCGGACGTCACTACCGTTGATTCACAGTCCACAAATTTCCCGGCACTGGCTCATGGCAGTGAGCCGTCTCGCACGCATTCCGCGCCTCGCGCGGAGAGGAGTTGAGCGTTGAACGGGGAAAGCACTCGTCTGTCCGCGCTGATCTCGGAAGCCCGCTCGGGAGCACTCACCCGGCGGCAAGTCGTGCAGCGAGGGATTGCCCTCGGCTTGAGCGTGGGCGCCATCGGCTCCGCCCTGGGGAGCATGGCGCCGCAGGCAGCAGCGCAGGACGCAACGCCTGCGGCTGGCGGCACAAAGGTGGTCGGTATCCTGAACAAGGAGATGACCCAGGAAGAGATCGTGGCAGCCATCCAGGCGGAGGGGCAGGTCAACGTCGGCAACTGGACCTACACCGCCAACGACACGCTGATCGCCAAGTTCACCGAGTACGTCAAGACCACCTACGGCGTGGACGTCAAGCTGAACTACGAGGCCAGCCAGGCGCCCAGCACCTACATCACGAACCTGTACACCGCTCTGCAAAGCGGCAACGCACCTTCTTACGACGTGATGGCCATCGAGGAGAACTACTGGGCCGAGGCCATGTCTCAGCCCGAGTCCGTCGTCGCGGAGTTCCTGCCCTCGGCGTTGGTGCCAAACGCGGACCGTGTCCTGGATATGCTGAAGCACGAGCCGACCACGGTCGGTTTCCAGGCCTCAGCGACGCCCGGAATCTGCTACGACAAGGAGCGCGCGCCCTGGATCACTGACTGGACGGACCTGGGTGATGAGCGTCTGAAGGGTCGCCTGACGATGCCCATTCCTGGCGACATCACGTGTGGCGGCATGATGCTCGGCGTGGCGGCCGCACTGGGGCTTGACTACAAGGTCCCTGAGCAGATGACGCAGGCGATCGACTTCCTGATCCAGAAGGTGCATCCGAACGTCCTGCAGTACACCACCGACAGCGCCACCATGCAGCAGTTGCTGCGGGCAGGTGTGGTGGACGCCGTGGGATTCTGGGACTCCCTGCCGCGCATGGAATTCCTGAACGGCCAGACCAACTCGGCGTTCCTGATCGCCAAGTCGGGGCAGTACCTGGCGAACGGCTACATGTGGATCCCGAAGGGCACCCCGCACCCGGTGCTGGCGCAGATCTTCATCAACTGGCGTATTGGTGACGAGGCGCAGTTCCCGCCGGACAGCTGGGGCCTGGAGCACGGGCCGTGGGCAGAACTGAACGAGGGAATCATTGGCGAGTCATATGAGTCGCTGATTCCGGAGTGGTTCGCCGAGAACTACTTCGACTTTTACCCGACGATTCAGCAACTGACCGATAACTACCGGCTCGTGGATTGGGACTACTACGCGGCCAATGTCGGCGAGTGGATGGACTACTACGCCAAGGGAATTGGCCAGTAAGACCAGCACCGTTGTTGACGACGCGCCGTGGCGGGGGATGCTCCGCTACGGCGCGTGTTTGACCCCGAGGCTCGCACCACCATGGCACACGCACCTGCCGAAGTCGCGCTCGAATACCAGATCGCCGAAGAACGCCCCAGGCGATTCTGGTCTTCCCCACGGGCGCGTGGCATCCTGCTGCTGCTACCGGCCGTCATCGTAGCCGTCCTCTTCTCGTTGGTCCCACTGATCTACCTGTTCCAGATCAGCCTGACGAATGAGTCATCGTTCTTCTTCGAAGCGCAGTACACACTCGATAACTACCGCGAGGTGTTCGGCCGCTATATGCCGGCCATTGGTGAGACGGTCTACCTGGCCGCCTTCGCCACCATAATCTGCCTGCTCTTCGGTTATCCGTTTGCCTACATCCTCATCCGTAAGATTCGGTATCGCGAGTTCGTACGGACCATGATGACCTTCCCCCTGTTTGGTCCGCTCTACCTGGCGTTTGGCCTTTTCTACGTCCTGCTTCCCAATGGACCGATCGGGTCATTTTTTGCTTCGTTCGGTATCGACCTGTCGCGGTTTCTCTTTTCGCAAGCGGCCGTGCTCTTTTCCATGGCAGTCTTCACGTTCCCCTTTATGGTCATGAACATCGGAGCCGCGCTCTCCAATGTCGATCCGATGCTGGAGGAAGCGGCGCGCACGCTCGGCGCCAAGCCCTGGCAGATCTTCACCCGGGTGCTCTTTCCACTCAGTTGGAGTGGCATCATCGCCGGGTTCCTGATGTGCTTCGGTTGGAACCTGGGCGTCTTTGCGCAGCCGCAATTGCTTGGCTCCCCCAGGGAGCAGTCGGTCATTTCACTGCAGATGTTTTACAAGGGCCTGGTGCAGTTCAACTATGGCCTCGCCGCCGCGCTCGGCGTGGTCCTGATGATCATGGCGTTCGCGGTGACGTGGATTTCCCTGCGCTTCTCACGCGGCGCGCTGGGCGCATAGGAGAGGGAATCAATGGCGACGATGGCTGCGGAGGCTGCTCCGGCGCTGAGTGGCTCTCCGGTGCGCTCCGGGGCACGGTGGTTGGGGAACGGCCTGGCTCATGGCTACGTCTGGGCGTGGATGGCGGTCTTTGCGCTGCCTTTCCTGGCGACGCTCACCTATTCCCTGCGCACACCCCAGGGAGAGTGGACGCTGAGCGCGTACCAGTATGTGTTCGGCAGTTTCCGTGAGAACCTGTTGCTCTCGTTCGAGACCACGGTCCTGACGATCATCATCAACCTGCTCATTTCGGTGCCGGCTGCCTACGCCATCGTGCGGCACCCGGTGCCTGGCAAGAGCTTTCTGCTTTCGGCGCTGAATCTCTCGCTCTATACCCCCGCGGCCGTGATGGGCATCAGCCTGGTCATTGCCTACGCGTTCCTGTTTCGCATCCCGCAGACGCTGACCGGCCTGATTGCCGCCTACGTGGTGGGCACGTTTCCGTTGATGCTGGTCCCGATCATCGTCGCGTTGCGTGATCTGCCGATGGTTTTCGAGGAGGCGGCGCGCACCCTTGGCGCAACTCGCATGCAGACCTTCTGGCGCGTCGAACTGCCGTTGCTCGGACCCGGTATCAGTGCCGGGATCCTGCTCACATTTGTGATTATCTTCAACGAGTTCCTGGTGACGCTCTTCGTGGCAGGGCCTGGTACCACGACCGCCGCTCTCCGCGTGTACAACCTGACGCGAACAGCGGGATTCCAGCCGTCAACGGCTGCCCTGGCGACCACCATGCAACTCGTCTCGTTCCTTGTGGTGCTGACCTTCTTCCACTTCTTCGGCTCACGCTATCTGAAGGGCACCTATCTGATCTAGGCTGAAGATCCTGTCGCAAGCTTCCAGGGAGCGGGCATGACGCGAGTGCAACTCGATCACGTGAGCAAGCAGTACGGCGCCACGACCGCAGTTGACGACTTCAACGCGGACATTGCGGACGGTGAATTCATCACGTTGCTGGGGCCGTCGGGTTGCGGCAAGACCACGACCCTGCGCATGGTAGCGGGCCTCGTTGATCCCACGGCCGGGCAAATTCGCTTCGACGGCCAGTTGATGAACAATGTGCCCTCCCACAAGCGCAACATTGGGCTGGCCTTCCAGAGCCACGCGCTCTTTCCCCATCTCTCTGTCGCCAGGAACGTGGCGTTCGGTCTGGAGGTCAAGGGCGAGCCAAAGGCGCAGACGCAGGAGCGCGTGCGTTCCATGCTGGAGATGGTCTCACTCTCGGAGTATGCCGACCGCATGCCAGCGCAGCTTTCAGGCGGTCAGCAGCAGCGTGTGGCGCTGGCTCGCATGCTTGCCACGGACCCACGCGTGCTGCTCTTTGATGAGCCACTCTCGGCCCTCGACCGCAATCTGCGTGACACGCTCAAGTACTCGATCCTCGACCTGCAACGGCGGACGAAGAAAACAGCGATCTACGTGACGCATGACCAGTCTGAGGCGTTCGCGATCTCCGACCGCATCTTCGTCATGAATGGCGGAAGGATCGAGCAAGCTGGGACCCAACTTGATATCTACCTGCGGCCGCACACCGAGTTTGTGGCCAATTTCGTGGGAGATAACAACGCGATCCCGGGAACGGTTGTGTCGTCACTCCAGACGGAGCCGGGCGAACCGCGCCTGGTTGACGTAAGGGCCAGCGGCATGTCCCTGCGTGGGTTGGATCCAGGAGGAGTAGCCCACGGTGACCGGGTCCTGGTGTTTGTGCGGCCGGAGAACATCGAGGTGCTCGCCGAGCAACCCGCCGAAGGAACGCCAAACGTGGTGCGGGGCAAAGTTGACCAGATCGTCTTCGAGGGACCGACCGTGCGCCTGACCGTAGATGTGGCCGGTACGCCGATCAAGGTGACGTCCAGTGGTATGAGCCGGCTGACGTTGCTCGACAAGGAGCAGCGTGACGTCTCGCTGAGGCTGCAGGACGTGACGGTGGTGCGGGACGAGGACGTGAGCGCGTAACGCGGGGAGCGGCTAACAGCCGTCAGACTCCCACGCTGCGATGGCGTCACGCACCTTCTGCAGAGTATGGTCTGGAACCGGCAGGGCCGGCCAGCCCCGAGGCACTGCCTCCGGAGTCGCCGTTGCGGGATCGAACGTCGCAAGATCCTCTGCGCGAATTGGAACCGCGACGAGACCCGACTTTGGATGGACGGAGAAGGGCACGCGGAAGGGCGCGTTGTCCCTCAGGATGAGCTGATCGAACAAGAGACCGTCCCGCTGCTCACGGTCCGCCGACGAGGTCGCAATGAGCGCCTTACCAGGACCGACTGCGGACCGGATGGGCGTGGCAGCGTCATCAGCTTCCAGACGGCGCTCGACTTCGCAGGCAACGGCTGTCACCATCCGTTGCTCGATCTCCCAGAGTTCGGCATCGGAGAGGTCGGTGCAATCTGGCACATTCCACATCAGGTGAAAGCCATTTGAGCCAGAAAATTTCACGAGGGCGTCAAGTCCCTGTTCTGCCAGGACCTCCGCGGCGTACCGGGTCGCCAACCGGGCCATCTCCAGGGGCAGACCGCGGGCGTCAATATCGATGACGAACCAGGCTGAGCCATCCTCGGCGCGAATATGCCCGTGGAATCCCTCGGCGAATTGTCTGACCCAGTCCACGATCTCATCCGGCTCGTCGATAAAGATCCAGAGCGTGGGGTCCGTGCTGTTGGGATGGCGGCGAAACACGATGCGAGGGGAGCCAGGATAGCGGCTCTCGATGGACACGCGTCGTCCAGCCAGGTACGGCGCCACGCGCTCGGCGACCTGCTGGTAATAGCTGTAGTACTTGCCTGGCACCGGCAGCGCTCCTGACTACCCAACGAAATTGCGTGGGCCGAACGCACGGGGAAGGAGTTCCTCGAGGCTGGTGACGATGCCGTCCTCGCCATCGTCGAGGATGACCACCATGTCACCACCGACTGGACGGAATTCATTCAGCACCTGCCGGCAGGCGCCGCAGGGTGAGGTGCCCAGGGAGCGCGGCGCAGAGACTGCCACCGCGCGAATCTCGCGGTGCCCAGCGCTGGCGGCGGTTGCCACGGCGGAACGTTCCGCACAACTCGTGAGTGGGTAGCTGGCGTTCTCGATGTTGGCGCCGGTCACGATGGAGCCGTCGCGGAGCAGCAGTGCCGCCCCAACCGGGAAATTGGAGTACGGCGCATAGGCGTGCTCTGCGGCACGCCGGGCGTGGTCGAGAAGCGTGCGCCGGGCCTGGCTGTCCATCACATCCTCCAGTCGTCGCGCCCCACGGCGCCCGATTCATCGCGTGTCGCGCGATAGCCTGTCACTGTCCGGAAAGGTACCGTTCTTTCCAGGCGGCTTCGGTCGCTGCCGGCACCCGTACGAAAAGCGCACTGGCCGTTGCGATGACCTGATCGTCTTCCTCCCGCACGATCTCACCGGAAGTTGAAATCGCTCGCGTTCGTATGTCCGTGACCGAGCCAAGCAGCTTGACCGGCTCTCCGACGTGCAGCGGTCGACGGAAGCGGACGTGCATCTCGCCCGTGACCGCCCAGATGCCGGCTGCCGCCACAGCCCACGCCATGGCCTCGTCAAGCAGCGTCGAAATGATCCCACCGTGAACGACTTGTTCATAGCCCTGGTGTACCTCCAGGGGCGTGAACGTGGCACGGACTCCGTCAACGCCGGTGGCGAAGCTCAGGTGCAGGCCGTGGGGATTCGCGGCTCCACACCCAAAACAGCCGTGGTCCGCGCGGACCTGCAGCGGAGTGACATCCGAGTTGAATTCGCTCATCTATCCAATTCTCGCTTCGAGCACGTTGGCGCAAGATCACCGCACGACCTAGGCTATCCGACAGTATTGCTTCTGCCTTCCAGGAGTCACCATGCCGACCTACCAGGAACTTCTCGACCGGGCACGGAAGGGAGTTCGCGAGTCCGATCCCGAAACCACCCAGCAGTTGCAGCGAAGCGGCGCCACGCTCATCGACATTCGCGAGCAAGACGAAGTTGACCAGGGCGCTATCCCCGGAGCCCTTCACATTCCGCGTGGATACCTCGAGATGCGTGTGGAGAATGCGATTCCTGATCGTGACGCGCCTGTGGTCGTCTACTGCGCCGGGGGCACCCGCTCGCTCTTTGGCGCCGAGACGTTGCAGCAACTTGGGTACTCGAACGTGCAGTCGCTGGCCGGGGGGTTCAACGCCTGGAAGACGGCGGGCCTGCCGTGGGGCATCCCGCAAACGCTGACGGCGGATCAGCGAAGGCGTTACAGCCGCCACCTGATCCTGCCTGAAGTAGGTGAGGCTGGCCAGCGGAAACTCCTCGACGCGCGGATCCTGATCGTGGGCGCGGGTGGGTTGGGCTCTCCGGCTGCGCTTTACCTGGCGGCGGCTGGTGTCGGTACCCTTGGCATCGTTGATGATGACGTGGTTGATGACTCAAACCTGCAGCGGCAGGTCATTCACTCGACTGCGCGGTTGGGAATGGGGAAGGCGGCTTCCGCGCGGGAGGCAATTACCGCTCTCAATCCTGACGTTGAGGTCATTACCCATGAGACGCGTCTCAGCAAGGAGAACGTGCTCGACATCCTCAGTGGCTACGACGTAATCGTGGACGGAACGGATAACTTCGCCACCCGCTACCTGATCAATGATGCTTGCGTGCTGCTGCGCTTACCCAATGTCCACGGCAGCATCTTCCGCTTCGAAGGCCAGGCCACCACGTTCGTTGCGGGGGAGGGCCCCTGTTACCGCTGCCTGTTCCCTTCACCACCACCACCAGAACTGGCGCCGAGTTGTGCCGAGGCGGGGGTGCTTGGCCTGTTGCCTGGCATGATCGGGATGATCCAGGCGACCGAAGCCGCCAAACTCGTGCTCGGGATCGGCGAGCCACTGATTGGCCGCTTGCTGACCTACGACGCGCTGGCCATGGAGTTCCGCGAGTTACGGCTGGCAAAGGATCCAAACTGTCCAATGTGCGGACCGGGTGCGCCGGTCACTCTCGATGAGATCGAGTACACAGATGTGGGGTGCCGGATCCCGGTAGCGATCTAGGGAGCAGCGTGCCGCCTGGACCTGCTCCTGTGTCCGGGCCAGATCAGCGGGCCAGGAATGCCGGTTTATAAGAACGCCTTGTTGGCATGGTTATGGCGGCGACACATTTGGCGTGAGGTCGCGTCTCCGGTCACGGCGTTGTGTCTCGCAGGACGTCACAGGATGCCCTTGTACGCCATGGGTGCTCAAGGTCAGGCGTTGGGAGAACAGGGGTTTCTGCCCCGGGCATGCCGACACGCGAAAGCGCAGGTTCCCGCGAGCCGGAGAGCCGTGAAACGGGTTCCTGCAAACCATGGAGTTCCGCGGCAGCGGGCGAGTGTCAGGCGGTCTTCCAGGAGAGACGGAAGAGATTCTTCGCCTGCGGACTCGGAATGACACGCGCGAGCGGCGCGTCCAGCTGACACCATCGCGTAGCCACAGCACGCAGAATGACCCGCCAGAGGCGCGCGACTCCCTGGCCCCGTCGCGTGGCCGAAGTACCACGGATGAGGCCTTGGGAGGAAGCGACGCCTCAGTGTGACACGTCTCACTCTCCGATCATTAGGCGACACCGGAGGGTACGAGTGAGACAGGACCGCCGCTGGAGCAACGGCGAGTAAACGCTAGCCCAGACCGATGCCCATGGCGTCGCGCACCTGCTCCATCTTGGCCGCGGCGCGGACACGAGCGCGCTCCGCGCCCTCGGTGAGGATGGCGCGGGCAACCTCGGGGTCGGCGTTCAGTTCGGCCAGCCGGGTCTGGATCGGGGAAAGGGCAGTGACCACGACCTCGGCCAGGTCGCTCTTGAACGCTCCGTAGCCCTTGCCCGCGTAGCGCGACTCGACATCGGCAATGGAGTCGCCGCTGAGCAGGCTGTAGATGGTGATGAGATTCGTTAGTGCCGGCTTGTCCGGCACCGCGACAACCTCACTGCCCGAGTCCGTCACGGCACGCTTGATTTTTCGCCGGATGACATCTGGGGTATCGGTGAGCGCGATGGTGGCGTTCGGGCTGGCGTCACTCTTGCTCATCTTCTTCAGCGGGTCTTCGAGTGACATGATGCGCGCGCCAGCCTCCTTGATGTCGGCGGCGGGCAGCACAAAGGTTTCGCCGTAGCGCTGGTTAAAGCGGGCGGCCGCGTCACGCGTCAGCTCGACGTGCTGCCGCTGGTCCGCTCCAACCGGGACCAGGTCCGTGTCGTAGAGGAGGATGTCAGCTGCCTGGAGAACCGGGTAGAAGAAGAGTGCCGAACTGACCTGCTCTTCCTTGCCACCGGTCTTGTCCTTGAACTGCGTCATGCGGCGCAGTTCGCCGAACTGGGTCACAGAACTCAACAGCCAGCAAAGCTCGGTGTGCTCACGCACATCGGACTGCACGAAAATGATCGACTTCTCCGGGGAGAGACCGGAGGCCAGCAGCATGTTGGCGAGATTGACGATGTTGCCACGCAGGCCATCCCGCGTCGTCGGCAGGGAGAGCGCGTGCAGATCCACGATGCAGAAGACGTTGTCGTACTGGTCCTGCTGGGAAGCCCAGTTGCGAATGGCCCCGAGGTAGTTGCCGAGGTGAAAGTCTCCGGATGGCTGAATACCGGAAAAGACCTTCTTGCGCGCCAACGTGGCGCCGGAAGCTTTGACGGATTGCGGTGCAGTTGCGACGTCCCCGGCCACGATTCCTCCCTGAACAGGACACCTGAACTCAGGCCGGAAAGTATACCGGGCGCGACCATCCGGCTAAGCGGAGCAGGTCTCCAGCCAGCGTTCGCCGTACAGGCGCATGCTCTCGAGCACTGGCACCAGGGCGTGCCCCTTGTCGGTCAACTGGTACTCGACGCGAGGGGGCATCTCGGCGAAGCACGTGCGGTCAACAATGCCAGCCTCCTCGAGGCGGCGCAGGCGATCGGCCAGCGTCTTCGGGCTGATGCCGCCAAGCGAGCGCTGCAGCTCACCAAAGCGCCGGCTACCTGTTTGAAGATCGCGCACGATGAGAGGAGTCCAGCGGTCGCCGATAAGAATGGCAGTTCTGGCTATGGGGCAAGCAACTTCTTCGCATCGCTCAACGGCAGTCATCATCGTTTGGAGCCTTGCGCAGGATCAATACCTGGGGAGAGCGCGAGTAGATCGGGCCTGAGGGGTACGATAGCACGATGCCTGAGGCCGCCGTTGAGATGCGGATGACGTGAAGTGACATCAACCAGGGGATTTCGGCGGGTGCGGCGCGAGGATCAACAGGAGATGAGCGTATCCTCGCCAGCCGTGATCGGTGTGCTGAGTGACACACACATGCTGCGCGGCGACGCGAGGACGCGCCTGGCCCCGGTGCTCGATCTGTTTCGTCGGGCAAAGGTTGACCTGATCCTGCACGCCGGCGACACCGGGGCGCTGCCTCTGCTGCGCACGCTGGAGGAGATCGCGCCGGTCGTTGCGGTTCGCGGCAATGCGGATCCTGTCGAGACGCTGGATGCCTTGCCGGACCGCGTGCTGATCCGTGCCGGGAAGCGGACGATCCTGCTGCTGCACGGGCATCAGGGAAAGACAGCCATCACCACGGCACGCCGGGCGGCCAGCGATGAGATCGACCTGATCGTGTTTGGACACTCCCATCAACCGCTCATCGACCGCGAGGGTAACACGATCCTGTTCAATCCCGGCTCACCAACGGAACGGCGCTGGAATCCCCACTTCGGCGTCGGACTGATCACCGTAAGCGATGCGCGGATCGCGCCGGACCTGATCCTCTTTGCGGAGATGGCCCACCTGGCCAACGTCACCGTGTAGGTCGCGCTAGCCGAGGGCCAGCATGGACTCGGGCGCGGCAGTGGGTGCCGGTGGCAGGGTCGCGGTCGGAATACCAACTGCCGTCGTGAGGGATCCGGCTACGCCGTCGGGCGTAACGGCCGAGAGATCGATGTAACTCTCTTCGGCGAGGGCGGAGGTCTCCTGGACCAACGGGAGATCAGCCCACGTAAGGGCATGCGTTTCGATCATGAGGACAATGGTGGCGTTGTTGCGTTCCGCAAAGGAGCGGGCGACACGCCGCAAGTCATCTGCTGAGCGAATCGGTTCAATCTGCCGCACGGAGCGCGCCACGATCTTGGCGTGGAAGAACTGGATCACAATCTTCGCCACTGCGGCAATCGGTACGGACAGGATCAGGCCGAGCGGCCCGGCCAGAGCCGTGCCAGTGACGAGCACAAAGATGACCGTAAAGGGGTTGAGATGGACGAAGCGCCCGATCACGAGCGGGATAACGAAAGCATCCTCCATCTGCCGCAGTGAAAAGTAGATCAGGCCCACCACCAGCGCGAGCGATGTGTTCGACCACCCGAAAGGAGCGGTTGGCTGGAAGAGCGCGATCGTGACAGCAATGCCACCGGCCGTCCACGGCCCGACGAGCGGGATCAGCTCCAGGAAACCAGTGGCTATTGCCACCGAGAGGGCATAGTCGACATCGAGGATGCGCAGGGCAACGTAGGACGCTGTGGACATGATCACGACCAGCAGGGCCTGGCCGCGGAGATAGGCACCGAGCGTCGTGTTGACGTCGGTCATGAGGCGGTCATATTCCCGATGGTATTTGCGGTTGATCGCTTCCCGTAGTGTTTGCATGAAGCGGGGCCCAAAGACCACAAGGTAGAAGGACGAAAAGAGATAGATGAAAACCTCGAGGGCAAACGTCAGGGTCGAAAAGAGCAGCGGAACGGCCTCGGTCCCGGCCAACTCGGCTGCCTGCCGTCCAAAGTTGCGAATCCGCTCGTTGACGACGGCGATATCGACTTGTTCGAAGCGCGGGTCGACGGCCTTCCGTTGCTGCAGCCAGTAGTCGACATCACGCAGCACCGCCGGGATGAGCTGGCGCTGCACCTGCTCGCTCTGGGTGACCACCAGCGGCACGATGTTGACGACCGCTGTGTAGATGACGAAGCCCACGAAGATGTAGAAGGCGAGGGCAACGACCTGTTTGGGTAACCGCGTCTTGCGCTGGATGAACGCGACGATCGGGTGGAAGAGGTAGGCCGTGATGACCGCCCAGATAAAGGGAGCCAGCGCGTGCCGGGCCAGGTACAGCACCACCAACGACAGGGCAACGCCGATCCAGATGACCGTTGCGCGGGCGCGGGATGAGAGTGTGACTTCCATGCAGCGGTCCAGGGGTTAGTGACTCATCGTCGTCACAGTTTTGCGCCGCCAAGGATGCAGGACACACTGCCGGAATGACAACACACAATTTGCCCTGTTTGGCGGGCGGATTTTAGCATGGTGCATCTTCCGGCCCGCCAGCGGGCCAGCATCGTGGTTCAGGAGCCGTATTCCATGCCAGTCAACTTTCGCTTTCCCGGGCCCACGCCTCTGCCACCTCGTGTGCGAGAAGCGCTTGGTCATGAGATGGAACCGCACCGGGGTCCGGCGTTTCGGGCGCTGTTTACGGAACTCCTGGAGATGGCGCGCGCGGCCCACCGTACCGAGCATGACGTGCTGGTGTGGGCGGGATCTGGCTCCGCTGGGTGGGAAATTGCGGTCGTAAATCTCTTTTCACCAGGAGATCAGGTCCTGGCGGCCGTCAACGGCAATTTCGGTGAGCGCTTTGCGGGTGTTGCCGGGCGGCTGGGTCTGGACGTGCGGCGGTTCGACGTTGAGTGGGGGCAGCCGATCCTGCCGGATCAGTTGCGGGATGCCCTGGAAGCGAATCCGGACGTCAAGGGCGTCCTCCTGGTCCACAACGAGACCTCGACCGGCGTGACAAACCCGATGCAGGAACTGGCCGGGGTTGTGCGCGATCACGGGGCGTTGGTCCTCGTTGATTCGGTCAGCGGCATCGGCGCACTCCCGCTGGAGATGGATGACTGGGGCATCGACCTGGTGATGTCCGGTTCGCAGAAGGCGTGGATGTGCCCCCCGGGGCTTGCGATTGTGGCGGCCGGTCCGCGAGCCTGGGCAGCGACTGAGTCCTCGACCTACCCGCGCTTCTTCTGGGACATGAAGGAATCCCGAGAGTGGGCGAAGAAGGGGATGACGCCGACCACCTCGCCGATGACCATGCTCTACGGGTACCACGCCGCCTTGCAACTTATTCATGAAGAGGGCATCGAGAACGTCTGGCAGCGCCACCGGGAGCTCGGTGAGTTCACCCGGCAGGCAGTACGTGACGCCGGACTGGAGCTTTTCGCCGCGCCAGGCTACGAGAGCAACTCTGTCACCGCGTTCCGGCCCCCGGACGGCGTACCCGCCAGTGAGATGCTGGAGATCATGCGGGACGCGTACGGGGTCGAGGCACAGTCCGGCCAGGCTCACATGGTTGAGCAGATAGTACGTGTGGGGCACATGGGATGGGCCCACATGCCCGACATGGAGGAGGCAATGGCCGCCGTTGCCGCTACCGCCTCGCAACTGCGAGCAAGGAGAATCGAGACCGCTGCGGTATAAGTTTGCGACCGCTGAAAAATGGTTCTTGCGCCAAATGGGCCGTAATCCGTATACTTTCGACTTCGGCTTTCCGCGACATGTCGCCAAATGTGGCGGACATCGAACGGGAAGCCTGCGGCATGTTCGTTTTTTCGGAAGGCCATATGGACGGAATTGACGTGAGCGAGCGAACGAACGAGGCTACGGCGGGAGCTGCGTCCTCGGCGAATGGCGCCGCTGAAGAGGCAGCGAATTCTGCTGTGTCCGTGGAGACGATCGCGGAGGCTGCGACGGCTATCGACGATGCCGAGTTGGACGCGGCCTCGCTCATGGAGCAGTTCCTCAACGATCCCAGCCACGATTACAAGAGCCTGAAGTACGGCGATGTCATGGACGGGGTGATCATGCACCTCGACCGCGAGGAGATCCTCGTCGACATCGGGTCCAAGTCCGAGGGCATCGTGCCGTCCCGTGAGTACTCCAGCTTGACCTCTGAGGAGAAGCAGGCACTCAACGTCGGGGACACGATTCTCGTGTTCGTCGTGCAGCCTGAGAACCAGGAAGGGCACGCGGTCGTCAGCATCGACCGCGCCCGCCAGGAGAAGAGCTGGCGCCGCCTGCAGGAGCTGCACGAGGCGAACGAGGTCATCGAGGCCGAGGTCACCAACTACAACAAGGGCGGTCTCCTCGTGAATCTCGACGGCGTCCGCGGCTTCGTCCCGGCGTCGCAGGTGACCGAGATCCGGGGTGGCGACGAGGCGAGCAAGCAGGCCGATATGGCGCGCTTGATCGGCACCTCGCTGCCGCTGAAGGTGATCGAGATCAACCGCCATCGCAACCGGCTCATCCTCTCCGAGCGCCAGGCCGTCCAGGAACGGCGCGACGTGATGAAGGAGCGCCTGATCGAAGAGCTGAGCGAGGGCGAGGTTCGCAAGGGCCGGGTTTCCTCGATTTGCGACTTCGGCGCGTTCGTGGACATTGGAGGGGCAGACGGGCTCGTCCACCTCTCCGAGCTCTCCTGGAGCCGTGTCCGCCACCCAAGCGAAGTCCTGCGCGTGGGGCAGGAGGTGGATGTCTACGTCCTGGGCATCAATGCTCAGGAGAAGAAGATCGCCCTCTCCATCAAGCGCACCCAGGCTGAGCCGTGGAGCCGCGTGGCCGCTGCCTACGAAGTGGGCCAGCTGGTGCGAGGCACGGTGACCCAGCTTGCCAACTTCGGCGCGTTCGCGCGTATCGAGGATGGCATTGAGGGCCTGATCCACGTTTCCGAGTTGGTCGATGACCGCGTCACGCATCCGAAGCAGGTGGTCACTGAGGGTGACGATCTCCTGCTGCGCATCATCCGGATCGATCCGCAGCGCCGCCGCATGGGCCTGTCCCTGCGACGTGCCCTGGATACGCCGGATGCGGAACTGGAGGGCGTCTTCGGTGAGGGCGTGCTGCAGGAGCGTGATGAACTGATCGAGCGCATCCGCGTTCGCCTCGAGGCCGAAGGGATCGAGCTGGGCGATGCGTTCGAGCCAGGCGCCTACGAGGCACAGCAGGCGGCCGCGGAAGCGGCGGCAGCCGCAGCCGCGGCGGAAGCCGAAGCGGCAGCGGCCGCGATGCCGGCGCCGACGCCAAATCTCGACAAGTTCAACGAGCCGGCAACGCCGCGTCCGGCTGCAGCTCCGAAGCCACGGCGTGAACAGTCGCGTCCGCAGATTGAGCTGCCAGATGACATGGACGGCGAGATGTCCGCTATGGAGATGGCCTTCGCCATGGCGGGTGCATC
>JAXLWT010000051.1:0-26232 GCA_046328375.1 Thermomicrobiales bacterium | reverse complement strand
GGGATCATCGAGGTCTGCCCGGGCGCGGCCGTGGCCAGCTCGGTAATCGATCCCATCCCGACCGAGTGGTGGTTGCGTCCGGTCAGCAGCGCCGCCCGGGTGGGCGAGCAGAGCGCGGTGGTGTGGAAGCGGGTGTACTTGAGGCCGTTGGCCGCCAGGCGCTCCGCGGTGGGGGTGTTGCATGGTCCGCCGAAGGCACTGGAGGCCCCGAACCCGGCGTCGTCGATGAGCACGACGAGCACGTTCGGGGCGCCTTTCGGCGGTCGGGTTTCCTGAATCGGTGGGAAGACCGCCGCCGGGTCGTTGGCGTCGAACAGGACCGGACCGGTGTACGGCTCATTCGGAATGGGCAGCACTTCGCGGTCTGGTGGGAGATGACCGCTGCGTTCGTCGCTCATCATTGCTCCGCCTCCTGATAATGCGCCACTCGCAACCCCGGCGGACCCAAGTCACACTCCACAGCTTGTGTCGCTGCCGAGCACTCCGCAGCGCTGGCGGCTCGTGCGTGGGTCGTGATCCCGTTTCCTGGTTGGCCTACTGACGCATGCCTTCATGATACATACGCCCTCAGTGTGGGCTCAGGATTCTTTAGCGGCATGGGCCGACATGGACCATTTGGGAGCAATTGCAGGTTGGCGACATGCTGTATGCGCGAGCAAGTGAGCAAGCTGTACAACAGTGTTGTGGAGCCGGTAGGGGACCTGCGCTGAGGTGAGTCACGCTCAAGAGTGGTTGACAGGCGGTGTCCGTGGTGTCTCGTGAACGGACGTTGCACTCCGGCAAGGCGTGAGTCAGCGGTCTCAGAAACGACGGTTTTTGAGACAGCCGAGAAGTTGCTTCCATCTGCCAAGATTTACGCAGGAATGGGTGTCGGAAAACCCATCTCACATTCAGCGTCTCACCACGGATCCCTTCCGAGGGGCTTGAGGCACGACGAAACACGACGGGACGAGCACCGCTGCTTGCCTTGTCAGATCAGAAGGAGAACATCTGATCAGCGTGTGCAGGTGCCTAGCAGGTATGACTCGATTGTCGGACGTACTCGCGGTAGTACTCTCCTGTGACCCACAATCCAGACGCTCATCCCTCCCGATCCGTCCGCCAACAGATGACGTGATGGTGTTTGGAATCTCTTTCCAGGGTGGAGCCGTCAGGACTCTGCCAAGAATAGATTGATGACCAATTGATCGCTGCGTCTCGCGACGGAAGTAAGCGTCAGATGCCCCAAGCAAGACCGGAGTCCCAAATGGGGATACCCCGGCGGTCGCTCACTCGCCCGCCCATCGCTAATCCGCCCCGGTCACCCCGGTGCCAGGGCGGGACACCCTCCCCGTGCAAGAGCGTCGGTGCCATGAGAGGTGCATCCGGCATCGGAGGCGTTCCGTGCGCGCGAGCAAGAAATTGGTGACGCCGGGCAATACGAGCACGCGCCCCTGACGTAGCTGCAGCCGCGAAACTCTGCTCCGCAGCGACGATTTCCGCCGCGGCACTGCTATCAGCCGAGGCGGGTGAGTGTTGTCAACTTGCCAGTTCCTGGCAACACGCCCTGCCCTGTCCACGAGGCGATCGTCGCCAGGCCATGGGTGCGATGGCGAAACTGCAACAGCCCCCATGGCGGGCGGACGGTGGTTCGCTCACGGTGATCAAAGCGGGTGCTACGCGCCTACACGGCGTCTCCCGGTTCGCTCCGCGATGGACCAGGATCGTGATAAGCAAGGTCCTATTCTCGGACGGTCAATCTGGTGCTGCTTTTACCAGCCACGAGCCGCTGGCAGGTAGTCGACTGGTGCAGAGGGCCGTGGTTGAGGGCCCTGACGCACCGAAGACTGTGCCCGAGAAGCTGAAGCTCGGTGCGAGAAGTCCGGCCTCGTTATGGCACCAACTAGCACCACTGGTGCTATATGTATAAGGGTAAAATGGTAATTGACATGATAAAAGCTTTGCTATCTGTGTGAAGGTATGGCATCCTGTGCGGGAGAGAAATCGACTATGCAGTGTAGTGGAGGATGGTCATGGGGCAGTTCGAGGTGTTTCGGCGACAGGCGTCGCTAGATACGCAAGAGCCGGCGGTGACCGTGCAACGTCGTGGTGGTCGCGCTCAACCGCGCAGCGTATGCAGTGCTGGGCGAGCCCGAGGAGTGGAGTTGCTGTTTGATCGCGAAGCCCGCGTGATGGGACTGCGGGCCGCCCCGCACAGTAGCGCCCACGCCTATCGCGTGCGGCAGCAAAGCCATGGGTCTGGCGTCGTCGTCTCGGGGCGAGCGTTCACCCGGCACTACGCGATCCTCACCGACCGTGCCCGGCGCCACGCGGCGGTGATGGACGACGGCGTGTTGATCGTTGAGCTGGACGACAGCGCGCCGCCGCGCTCCGCGACAACGGAGAGTCGAGCGGGGCAGCGCGGTCGACGGGGGCGGGAGGGGCAAGGATGAGCGTCACGCCAATCGGCGACCGGCGGGTGGCCCTCGCCTCGCCTTGCCGCGTGCCGGTTCCGGGCTCGACCGTCGTGGCTGAGGTCCTGGCCAACCCGGCGGATCATGAGCTTGGTGGCGGTGCCTTGACCGCAGCCATCCGTTGTGAAGTATGCGACCGTCGGCAGTTCGACTTGACCGTCGATCAAGGGGCCAGGTTGCACGAGCGCGCCATCGTCATCGAACGCAAGTGCCCGCGGTGTGGCCTGCTGTGCCGGGGACGCGTCACCGCCGTTGACGGGCAGCGCATCTTCGGCCCCGGCGTCCTGGTTGATACGTGGAGCTGCGAATGCGGCCAACGCCTCGGGCATGTTGACGAGATCCGTGGCCGCATTCGCACAAGCTGCCGTTGCCGCCACGCGATCCGCGTGACGGCGGCAGTGGCCGTCCTCGCTGCCTCCCGCGTCCATCGCTAACGGGATCCCGCGTGGTCGGGGCACCGTTACGGTCCGCGCGCCCCCTAATTGCCCCTGAGCACCCCCTGCGCCCCTGAGCGCCTCTCCGGCCCGTGAGCCGCTTCCTAGTCCCCTGAGACCCCTGACAGCCGTGAGCCGGTTTCTCGCCCGTCGGGGCGCCAACCAGCCGTGAGCTGGCGACCGCGCCGCCGAGCGCTTGGTCTTCTTCTCCCGGGGTTCCGGGTAAGGACGGCGCATGACTCAGGCACCTTGCACCGCGAGTTCAAACGGTCGCGTCTTTGGCGGCGGTGCGGAATCGCCGACGGCCCAACCAGGCACAAGCACGTCGAACCTGGCCGCATCAGGGGGCCTCCTGCGCCTGCTGGCCGTCCTGGTCGACATCGCACGCACCCAATCGGTGCAGCAGACCGGAGGGACGTCATGAGCCCGTCACGTGGCACGGACGCGCCACTGCTCAGCGACACCCATCTGGAGCGAATCCGGGCCTCGGCGGTCGCCGACCACGTCGCCGCCGCGCGCGGCTATCGCACGGTGACCACGAAGGCCGACCTCAAGCGATTGGGATTCAGTGAGAAGCAGCGCAGCGTGCCGTGCCTGCTCCTGCCTGTCTACGACGTATACGGCCAGCAAGCTAACTACCAAATTCGACCAGACACGCCGCGCATCAACGACCGCGGCAAACCGGTCAAGTACGAGCTGCCGGCCGGCAGCGCCATGCTCCTCGACGCCCACCCCCTGATCCAAGAACAGCTCGGCAATCCCGCCGTCCCTCTCTGGATTACCGAAGGCATCTTTAAGGCCGATGCGGCCATCTCGGTCGGGCTGTGTTGCGTCGCCCTGCTCGGCGTCTGGAACTGGCGTGGCCAGAACGGGCAGGGCGGGAAGACCGCCCTGCCCGACTGGGAGGTTATTGCCTGTAACGGGCGCGAGGTCTACCTCGCCTTCGACTCCGACGTGATGACCAAGCGCGAGGTCTATGCCGCGTTGCAGCGGCTGGCCGCATTCCTGGAGCAACGTGGGGCCCACCTCCATTTCGTGTACTTGCCGCCCGGACCCAACGGAACCAAAGTAGGCCTCGACGACTACCTGGCCGCAGGGCACACCGTCGCCGATCTCCTGAGCCTAGTCGCGACGGAGCTGCGCAGCCCGCCGGCTGACCCCGCGGAAGGGGGAAGCCCCTACGTCGCTACACCCCAAGGCATCGTCTACCACCGGCTGACAAAGGACGGATCCATCGACCAACACCTATCGAACTTCACGGCCCAGATCGTCGAGGAGATCATCGTTGACGACGGGGTCAATGAGCGGGGGGAACTGGTGTTGGCCGGCGAACTGGCCGGAGGACAACCACTGCCCGCAATCACGGTTCCCGTCGCCCGCTTCGACGCCATGGCCTGGCCGCTGCAGCAGTGGGGGGTCCGGGCCATCGTCGCGGCCGGCATGGGAACCAAGGACCGACTGCGGGAGGCGATCCAGCAGCTGTCACCCGATGTCTCGCGGCGCCGCGTCTACGAGCACTCGGGATGGCGCAAGCTTCCTGAGGTTGGATGGGTCTTTCTGCATGCCGGTGGGGCGATTGGCCCGGACGGCCCAGTCCCGTTCGTCGATGTCGCGCTGCACGGGGCTGCGTCCCGCATTCTCCTACCCGATCCCCCCGATGGTACGGCACTCTGCGACGCGGTACACACCTCGCTCGGGCTCCTGGAACTCGCCCCGGACCGCGTCATGGTGCCGCTGCTGGCTGCGGTTTATCGGTCCGTCCTCTGCGAGTTCGCCCCGGCTGATTTCACGCCCTTCCTCGTCGGTCCAACTGGGGTGTACAAGTCGGAGCTCTCCGCGGTTGCCATGCAGCACGTTGGGCCAGGTTTTGATCGGTTACACCTGCCGGCACAGTGGTCAGCTACGCCCAACTTCCTGGAGCGCATAGCCTTCGATTTCAAGGACGTCCCGCTCGTCATGGACGACTTTGCCCCGACCGGCTCCGCGACAGATGTGGCGCGGCTGCATGGTGTCGCAGACCGTGTCCTGCGCGGGGTCGGGAATCGCGGCGGACGAGGACGGCTGAACCGGGACGTATTACCGCGTCCAGATCTCCCTCCGCGTGGGCTGGTCATCGGCACGGGAGAAGACGTACCGAAGGGCCACTCGCTCCGGGACAGAGTACCGATCATCTATGTTGAGCCCGGGGATGTCGACACGGTCCGGCTCTCGGCCGCCCAGCAGGCGGGTCGGGAAGGCGTCTTGGCGGCCGCCACGGCTGGGTATCTGCAGTGGCTCGCCCGTCACCTTGAAGACCTCCGAGGATCGCTGCCGGAACGCCTAGCCGCCTTCCGAGCACGGGCCCACCGGGATGGGGTGCATGCCCGCACACCGGACGCGGTTGCACACCTCGCATTGGGCTGGTCGATCTTCCTCCAGTTTGCTGTCGCGGTTGATGCGGTATCGACCGACGAGGCCGAAGCACTGGTCACGCGGACGTGGTCTGCCCTGGGAGAGATGGCCACGAGGCAAGCGCACCATCACGCAAGCGAGGAGCCGGCCCAGCACTTCCTTGAGCTGTTGGGGTCGGCCCTAGCCGGTGGCTTTGCGCACGTCGCTTCGCCGGACGGGGACGCACCACTGCGTTGGCAATCGTGGGGGTGGCGCAATGCCACGGTCGGCGGTGATCCATATGAGCGCCCCGAACGGAAACCGCAAGGTACCCGTGTTGGCTGGATCGACGGCGAGGATCTGTACCTCGACCTCGGCTCGGCCCTCACCGCGGTCCAGAAGGTGGCGCAAGCCTCCGGAAGCGCGATCGGGGTTGGGCCGACGACACTGGCCAAGCGGCTGGACCAGCGGGGTTTTCTCCGCACGACGGCGCGGGAACAGGGGGAACTGAAGGTGCGGCGCACCCTGGAGGGACGCCGGCGGCACGTGCTGCACCTCGCCGCCGGGGCGATTACCCTGGAGGAAGCCGGCCAATCCGGCCAATCCGGCCTAACCCCCGACGGTGGCGCACGCAGCAGCCGGATCTCGCCGAACCCTGGCCGGGTTTCGCGGCCGGAAAGCAAGGACGAGGCGTGGGAACCCGGCCAGCAAATCCGGCCAGACGACGCCGACCGAGGCGGCGGTGGCCGGGATGGCCGGATTGGCTGGCTTCCTGACGATGGAGTGGAGAGCTGGCCTGCCGTCGCGCATGGGCCCGTCCTCGCCGCGGTAGATCCTGCGACCGAGATTGGCGAATGGAACGGGTAGCGGACCTGCTGGCCCAGGCTCGAGCCTCAGGTCTTAAGGTGCGCGCCGAGACCGACCTCCTGGTGGTGCGCGGACCTCGAACCTAGGAACGCCTGGCGCTCCAACTGCTTGCGGCAAAGCCGGCGGTGCTGGCCGCGCTGGTCGAAGAGGATCAGGCGGTCGCCTGGCGGGTGGCGGCGATGCGACCCCACGTGCCGGCGCGGGGACCGATTCCGGTCTTGGTCGCCCGCGCCGACATCCCGGCACCAGGACGCTGCATTTCCTGTGGCGATCTGCTCGCGACGGGCTGGCGAATCCGTTGTGGGCCTTGCGCACAAGCTACGCAAGCCGTGTTGCTGGAGGTCTGTGAGGGTGTGCGGCCGTACGGTGGTGGCGTCCGAGACCCCCGAAATCATTCCGAGAATCGGAGGCAGCGATAGGGCATGAGCCACCTACTCTCCCGTCCGATTGTATACCCTTCAAGGTATACTACGAGGGCTCAATGGAGTCTCGAGGATGGGCATCAATCAGCGTCTCAAGCACGCCCGCCGCCAGCACCAGATGACCCAGATGCAACTCGCCAAGGCGACGGGCGTGGGCCTGCGCACCATCCGGCGCATTGAGCAGACCGACTTTGAGCCACGACTGACAACCGCTCGACGACTCGCCGCCGCACTCGGCGTCAGGGTCGAATGGCTGGTCTTTGGCATCGAGCCTGCAGCCGACGAGCCGCTTGAGAGGCAATCGCAATGATTACGACCACCAAGATGATTCGCGCAGCGTTGTACGAGCGGGTTTCAAGCGAAGAACAA
This sequence comes from Thermomicrobiales bacterium, assembly GCA_046328375.1. Classification (GTDB taxonomy): domain Bacteria; phylum Chloroflexota; class Chloroflexia; order Thermomicrobiales; family UBA6265; genus JACCXM01. Next base: position 19,317 of record JAXLWT010000051.1, on the reverse strand, counting down.
GTCGAGGGCTACTCCCTCGATGCTCAGGACCGGGCCGGCCGCCACTATTGCGAAGCCCATGGCTGGGAGGTGGCCCGAGTCTACCGGGACGAAGGCCGCAGCGCGCGCACCGACGACCTCGCCAAGCGTCCCGCTTTTCAGCAGTTGCTGGCTGATGCCGAGGCTGGCCTCCTCGACATTATCATCGTCCACAAGCTCGACCGCTTTGCGCGCAACCTGCGCGTGACGCTGGAGACTCTGGAGCGGCTGGAGCGTGCCCAAGTCGGCTTCGTCTCAATCTCCGAGCAGATGGACTTCACCACGCCAATCGGCAAGGTCATCCTCGCCACGCTCGCCGCCTTCGCCCAGTACTACTCCGACAACCTCAGTACCGAAACGAAGAAGGGTAAAGCTGAACGCAAGGCGCAGGGGCTCTACAACGGATTGCTCCCGTTCGGCGTCAAGAAGAGCGAGGATGGCACGCCCGTGCCCGATCCGGAGACGTACCCCGGGCTGCTCCTAGCGTTCCAACTTGCCGCGGATGGCAAGACGGACCGGCAGGTGGCCGAAGTGCTGAATGCTGCGGGCTACCGTACCACGGGTAATCGTGGTCGCAACCTCTTCTCCAAGGACACCGTCTGCCGGATACTGCAAAACCGCTTCTTCCTGGGTGAACTGCCTGATGGCAACGACGGATGGATACCGGGGGTGCACCAACCGGTGCTCGATCCGGAGCTGTTCGAACAGGCGCAACAGGCGCGCACGGTCAACCGCCGCACTCCAGGCCCCAAGAGCGTGCCGGCCACGAAACGCGTCCATTCACTATCCGGTCTCGGGGTCTGCGGTCAGTGCGGCGGCAAGCTACATGTGACGACCGATCGGCATGGCCGAGCGCGCCTCTACTGCTATGCCTCCCGTCAGGGGCAGAAGTGCCCGCAGCGGTCGGTCCACCTTGAGCTCATCGAACAGCAACTCGGGGCGTACCTCGCAACGTTCCAGCTCCCAGACGACCTCGTGGCGGAGGTTGTGCGCCTGTACGAGCGGGCGCACGATCAGAAGGATGACGCCGAGCGGCGCCGGAAGGAGATCAGGGGCCGGATCGAGCGCATCGCTGAGATGTACAAATGGGGTGACTTGACCTGTGAGGCCTATCGCGCGGAACGCGCTGCGCTGGAGGCCGAGCTGGGCTCGTTGGGAATCTCCACCGGCCAGGCAGACGTCCTCGTGCAGGCCGCAGAATTGCTTCGAGATGTGCCGGCCGCGTGGCAAGCGGCCGATGCGAGACAACGCAACGCCCTGGCACAGCTGATATTCGAGGCCATCGAAGTCGTTGATGATCGGGTAGTCGCCGTGATCTCGCAGCCCGATTTCGCGCCATTCTTCGTGCAGCGCGCCGTCGGTGAGGGGCTATTGGGGTCAAACACTGACGGCACCACCGAGGTGATGCCGTCAAGTGAGGTTATGAACGGGCGGAAGCGACGGGATTCGAACCCGCGGTCTCAGCCTTGACAGGGCTGCATGTTAGGCCACTACACCACGCCTCCAGCAGCGGCAAGAATACCCGTGAGGTGCCGGACCGTCAAGGAAATGTTTGACGGTCAGAGGGCGACTTCGCGCCACTCGCCGCGGCAGGGGTTGCCGCTGCAGGCCCAGAGGGTTCGGGCAGTGACATCGATGACGACGCTGCCGATGGTGCCGTAGTCGAGGTCGCTCTCAGGTACGTGGTGCTTGCAGACGGAGCGCGGGTAGTTGGCGTGGTCGCTCATGATCTCGCGCAAGCAGGAGGCGGAGAGTTCGCCCCAGGCGCGTTCGAGTCGCGTTTCCAGCCGGGTCTGGCGCAGGCGGGAGTTGAGCAGATCGTCCTGGTCGTCCAGGCCAGCCATTTCCGGCAGGGTGAAGTGATTGGCGTGCGCCAGGAAGCCATTGCGGCCCGGCTGCATCGCCCAGCGGGATCCGGAGACCTCGACGTCGTAGATGTCGCCGTCGCTGGTGGCGAAGAGGTGGTTGTTGCCGAAGGCGCGACGCCGGTCGGTAACGACGCGGATCGCCCCCTCGATGGTGGGCTGAGTGATGGCGCGGCGGTAGAGCAGAAGCTTGGGCACGCCGGGTCGGGCATCCCGCGCGTAGAGCGCATTCCCAACAGAGCCAAGCCCGGCGCTGTTCACACCCTGGTGCAGGAGGAGCCCGGCGTAGGTGAAGGCGACATAGGCTGGTGCGTCGTGCGGCGCGACCTTTACGACGTAGGTGAGGTCGCCCCAGCCGGCCGTGGCGTCCTCATTGTGGGCGAGCAGCACGTGGCCGTCGGTGGTGCCGCTGCCGGCGACGGCGACAACGCTGCACTGCATGCGGCCCAGGGCCTGGGTCAATTCGGCGGCCGCGTTGAGGACAAAGAGCGTCTCGAAGGGGACGCCGCTGCCGCCGGCCATACCGCGCAACTCGGCCACGATATCGGGTGCGGTCTCCTCGGTGGCCCGCAGGTACGGGCCGATGGTGTGGACGACGTCGGCAAGTTCGACCCCGCCCAGTTCAGCGCGGGCAGAAGCGGCTGCCTCCCGGATCTGGTCGCGGGCACCCGCGCCGATGTCGTGCCCGATCTCCTCCCAGGAGCCGCCGGTGTCGATGAGCGGGATCATGGGCTGGGACTCGTTTCGATCAGCGCCAGGGGCACGACGAGATTCCTCCTGCGTCGGAATGACAACGGTTGGCGAAGCGACAACGAGTGGCGGGATGACGATGGGGAGCGGGAAGGCACGGCGACTAGCGCCGGCGACCGCGTGGGTCGAAGGCGTCGCGCAGGCCGTCGCCGACGAAGTTGATGGCGAGGACGGCGATGGTCAGCGTCAAGCCAGGGGCGATGGCAAGGATGGGGACGGTGACGAAGTAGGGGCGAGCGGCGTTGAGCATATTCCCCCAGGTTGGAGTCTCAGGAGGGACGCCGAACCCGAGGAAGGAGAGGGTGGCTTCGGAGAGCATGGAGTAGGCAACGTTCAGGGTCGTGGCCACGATGATGGCTGCCGCCACATTCGGGAGCAGGTGGCGGCGAATGATCGTGCCGTTTGGAACGCCGATGGACCGCGCAGCCTCGACGAAGTCGCGCTGCTTGAGCGACATGAACTCGCCGCGTATGACCCGCGCCAGCCACATCCAGGAGAAGACTCCCAGGAAGATCACCACGCTCAGCACGGAACTACCGTACATCGCGAACAGGATCAGCAGCAGGAAGATGGCCGGGAAGGCGAGCATCAGGTCCACGAAACGCATCAGGATGGTATCGACCCAGCCGCCGTAGAAGCCAGAGATTGCGCCGATGACGATCCCGAGGACGGCCGAGATGATTGCCGCGCCAACACCGACGGAAAGCGAGATCCGGCCTCCGTACATGAGGCGGCTCAGCTCGTCACGTCCCAGTTCGTCGGTGCCCAGGCGGTGCTCGGGCGAGGGCTGGGCCGTGATGTTGAAGAGGTCGATTTCGTTTTCGGCGTAGGGAGCGATGGATGAGGCGAAGAGCGAGACGAGGACCAGCACCGCGAGAATAATCACCCCAAGGACGGCCAGTTTCGATTCCTTGAAGTGGTCGAAGGCGATGCGCCAGGGTCCGCGTGAAGGCTTGGTCAGTAGATCGCCGCCCAGCCGGGGTGTGGCGGCTGGCGCTGCCTCGGCAAGCCCGCCGGGGTCGCTGGCAAGTGTTTCCGCCGTTGATTGCACACTCATGGCCGGTCTCCGAAGGGCGCTTCGTGCCTCATCATGAGAGGCTGATACGCGGATCGAGCAGGCCGTAGATCAGGTCGGCCACCAGGTTGCCCACGACGATGAGGATCGCGCCAAGGACGAGGATGCCCATCAGCACCGGGTAGTCCCGCACGGTGAGGGAATCGAAGAAGAGGCGCCCCATGCCCGGCCAGGAGAAGACGGTTTCGGTCAGGACCGCGCCGGTCAGGTAAAGCGGAACGTCGATACCGATCACGGTCACGAGTGGGATGAGGGCGTTGCGCAGGACGTGCCCGGTCGTGACGCGTCTTTCGGAGAGACCCTTGGAGCGGGCGGAGCGGACGTAGTCCTGCGAGAACTGCTCGAGGGTGGAGGAGCGCACATAGCGGCTCCAGCCGGCGATGGAGCCGATGGCAATCGTGAAGGCCGGCAGGACCAGGTGCCTCAGGAGATCGGGAAGATCACCTCCGCCCTGCGCGCTGTACATCCCAGCCGACGGGAGCCAGCCGAGGCGCACGGCGAAGAGCAGTTGCAGCATCAGCGCGAACCAGAAGACGGGCATGGCCAGGCCGAAATAGCTGACAAACGAGGTAATGACATCAAAGACGCCGTAGGGGCGGCGCGCGGCGGCAATGCCGAAGAGCAGGGCACAGATGAGGGAGATGATCAGCCCGGCAGTCATCAGGATGACGGTGTTCGGGAAGACTTCGCCGATGACTTCAGAGACCGGGCGAAAGTGCGAATAGCTGACGCCCAGGTTGCCGCGCAGGATATTCGTGAACCAGACGAGGAACTGCTCGTGCGGCGGGCGATCCAGCCCCATGCTGCGCCGGATGTTATCGAGTTGTTCCTGGGACATGCGGCCATTGCGCGCAAAGAGCGCGTCCGGTCCGCCGGGCGCCAGTTGCATGAAAATGAAGGAGAGGAGCGCGATGCCGAACAACAGCGGAATCGCTTCCAGGACGCGGCGCGCGACGAAACGGATCATGGCGCTCTCATAAAGTGACGGGCCGCCCCCAACCCTGAGGGCGGCCCGGCCAGCGGCTAGACCAGGTACCAGTCCTGGACGTTCCAGAGCATGCGGTTGAAGGCGCTCGGCCAGAACCCGCCCAGCTTGTCGGTGACCGCCGGGAAGCTCTTGCCCCAGGAGATGAAGATCACCGGCACCTGCTCGTGCAGGAGCTCCTGGATCTTGAAGTAGATCTCCTTGCGCTTCTCCTGATCCGTCTCGGCGGCGCCGGCTTCCGTGAGTTCGTCGATTTCCGCCTGGAAGTTGAACTCGTGGAAGAAGGCGATAGCGTTGCCGCCAGAGCCGGTCGGGCTGTCAGGAATCTGGCTGGAGTGCCAGTAGAACATGTCGTCCGGGTCGTTGCCATTGAACCAGCTGTAGAGACACGCCGTCATCGTGTCTGGCTTCCACTGGTAGCCCTCGGGACCCCAGAGCGTGGAGACATCCTGGAAGTTGGACGTGGTCTTCACGCCAGCCTGCCCCCAGGACTGAGCGACGATCTGGATGATTTGCTGACCCTCGGCGCCGCCGGCCACGCCCCAGAGCTCGATCTCCAGCGGCTTGACCTCACCGTCGAACACCATCGGGTCGTCGGTCGGCACTTTGCCTTCCCAGATGCCGTCGGCGTTCTGGGTCAGCCCGGCCTCGGCGAACAGCTTCTTGGCCTGCTCGATGTCGTAGGGGCGCCCCTCGATGTTCGGGTTGAAGGCCCAGGTACCCGGCTGCTGGTCGGCGACCGAACGGACAGCGCGCCCCTTGAGAAGCTTGTCCACGATGTCCTGCGACGGCGTGGCGAAGTCGAGCGCCTGGCGAATGGTCGGGTTGCGCAGGAAGAAGACATGCTTGAGGTCGAGGTGATTCCAGCCCGGCGACGGGTGCTCCAGCACGACGATGCCCGGGATGGCCAGCGCCTCGTCGACGCGCAATGAGCCGAGGGAGCCAGAGCCGATGGCCGCCTGAATCTCACCGGTCTGCAACTGCACGAGCTGTGTGTTGTCGTCCGGCAGGAAGCGCACGATGACCTGGTCCAGCTTCGGAGCCTCACCCCAGTACTCGGCGTTCTTGTCGAGCGTGATCTGCTGCTTCGGCGTCCACTCCTTGAACTTCACGGGGCCAGTGCCGATGAGCTTCGAGCGGCCGAAATCGGCCTTGAACTTCTCTGGACCGGCCGCCAGTTCAGAGGCCGGGGAAATGGAGCTGGCGGTGTCCGCACCGACGTAGCTGAGGAACGGGGCGAAGACCTCGTTCGTCACCATGACCACGGTCTTGTCGTCTGGGGAGGTGATGTCGGTGACCTTGTCCCAGCCGAGCGTGGAGAAGGCGGCGAAGTCTTCGTTCATGATCATCTTCCAGGTGTCGATGACATCCTGGGGTCCGAACGCGTCGCCGTTGTGGAACTTCACGCCGTCGCGCAGGGTGAAGGTGTAGGTCAGGCCATCGTCCGAGATGCCGTACTCGGTGGCCAGCGCCGGGATCATCGCCTGGGTGCTGTCATAGCGCAGCAGCGGGTCCATGACGCCGGTGATGATGTCGTTGCCGGTCACGAGCTGGGTCAGATACGGGTTGAGGGTGTCCGGCTCTTCGTTCGTGCCGATGGTGAAGGTGCCCCCCGCCTGGGCGTCACCCTCAGGAGCGGTTGGTGCATCCGCTGGCACGGTGGCGGTGCTCTGCCGCATCCTCGCCAGTGCCTTCTCACGGCCGGGGGAGGGTGCGCCGTACGCCATGTCTGAGGTGGCGTGCAGCATCACGTTGACCACCGGCGCGGCGATGGCCAGTGCAGCCGCGCGGCGCATGAGCTGGCGGCGGCTGATGACACCGTCGATACGGGCCTGGATCAGGCCGTTGACGCTGTCGAGATCGGGTCCCTTGTCACCGTAGCGGTCTGGTCGCGGATTCGGATCTACCACGCTGGATCTCCTTTCGCGGGTGCCAACAACACTGTCGCCTCTGGGCCGTGGGCGGACATGCATTTGTGGTCCGTGCGGTTCCTGTCAGCCGCACCTGCTGGATTGTGGGAGTGTAAACCAGGGCTGACGATGTGACACTTCACGCGAGAACGCTGCTCTACTCCGGGAGCGTCGCGATGAGTTCGGTCAACACGGCGTCCGCCGTGACACCCGCCGATTCTGCATCGAAATTGAGGATCAGGCGGTGACGCAGGGCCGGGAGAGCAACGGTGCGCACGTCCTCGAACGACACATTCAAGCGCCCCTCGATCAGGGCCCGGATCTTCGCGCCGAGCACAATCGACTGTGCGCCGCGTGGGCTGACGCCATAGCGCACGTAGCGGCGCACCACGTCCGGCGGCTGTGGCTCCGTCGGGTGAGTGGCCAGCGTCAGGCGTACCACGTAATCGGTCACGGCGGAGGCAATCGGCACCTGCCGCGCCATGATCCCCATCTGCTTGATCGTCTCGCCGCTGGCAACCGAGGTTGTCTCCGGCGGGGCCGGCAGGGTGGTGCGGCGCACGATCTCGGTCAGATCTGAGGCGTTGGGGAAAGGCACGATGAGCTTGAAGAAGAATCGGTCCAGTTGCGCCTCAGGGAGGGGATAGGTCCCTTCCATTTCCAACGGGTTCTGCGTGGCCAGCACGAAGAAGGGGGAGGCGAGCGGGTGAATCACGTTCGCCACGGTCGCCTGGCGTTCCGCCATTGCCTCGAGCAGGGCTGACTGCGTCTTCGGCGTGGCGCGATTGATCTCGTCGGCCAGGACGAGATTGGCAAAAATGGGCCCGGGCTGGAATGCAAACTGCTTGCGCCCGGCGCTGTCTTCCAGGAGCAGGTTCGTTCCGGTAATGTCGGCGGGCATCAGGTCCGGCGTGAATTGGATGCGGCTGAAGTGCAGGTCCAGGGCGTCCGCCAGGGTGCGCACCAGCATCGTCTTGCCGAGGCCCGGTACGCCCTCCAGCAGCACGTGCCCGCCACCGATGAGGCTGATCAGCACATCGCGCACGATGGCGCCCTGTCCCACCATCACGGTAGCGACAGCCTCCTCGATCTGGGTCACGACGCTGCGAAACTCCGAGACCGGCATGGGCGGTGCGGCAGGGATGCTGGCAGTGGAGGCGGTGGCGTGGTCGGTCATGGGGTTCCCTCGTGGACCGGCGCGGATGAACTAGCGCCGCAGGCCAATTATCACAACGACGATGGTCACGGCCATCAGGACGACGAAGCTGGTGATGAAGAGGGCGGTGATGATGGCGATCTGCGCCTGCGCCGGATTCTCCCGCGACCACGCGCGGTAGCGCGCAATCGGGTTCCAGAACGGGGGCGGCTCCGGCGTCATGACTGGGTCACTGGAACGGCGTCAGCCGGCTTGCTGAAGTCGCGCCGCGCCCGCCAGATGGAGAGCACCGCACCCACCAGCAGCAGGCTCCAGAAGGCCACTACCCGGTCAAGCACGATGATGCTCCCAGCGACGACCGGGTCCACCCCCAGCACATTGACCAGTATCGAGCCGACGCCGAGTTCCACCACGCCGAGTCCGGCCGGCGTAAAGGGAATGACCGTCAGTAAGGCGCCCATCACCGCCACCAGGATGGCGACCGCCGGGGAGATGCCGGCGTCGATGGAACGGGCCACGAACCAGACGCGCATGCCGTCGTTCAGCCAGAGCAGGAGGCTCAGCCCGAAGACGGGAAGCGGCCGTTTCAGCGAACCGAACAGCGCCTGCTGCAGGCGCAGGTAGGTCTGCCGGAAGGCGGACGGGAGCAGGCGCAGAATGACGTCGCGCGCGACCCAGAGGAGCACCAGGCCGGCCGCCCCGGCGCAGAAGACAAACGCCCCGAGCGCGAGGGTTGGCGAGGCCTGCTCCGGCATAGCGCCGCCGAAGACTACCGCCACGGCTCCGGCCAGCACGACCACCAGCATCATGGCGTCCACGATGCGCTCGGCCACGATGGTCCCGACCCCGGCGCTGAAGGGAACGCCACCGTCCTGCCGCAACAGGTAAGCGCGGTACGCGTCGCCCAGCTTGGCGGGCGCGAGGGAATTGGCGAAGTAGGCGAGCAGGACGATCTGTGCCAGGTCGCTGAGCGGCGGCACGCGCCGGCCAGGCTCATCGGCGATGCCGGAGGAGGAGATCATGAAGCCCCACCGCCAGCCGCGCACGATGAAGGCGCCGTACCAGAGGATGAACGCGACCCCAAGGTAGAGCGGATTCGCGCGTTGCATCTGCGCCCAGATCGCTCCCGGGTCGACGTTCAACTGGCGCACGACGAACCAGAGGACCGCGGCGGCGAAGGCAAAGGAGACAAAGGTCTGGGGCCGCAGCAAGCGCCGCCACAGGTTCTCGCTGGAGACCGCGCCTTCCGGTGTCTCCTCTGGATTGGGGGCAGGCTCCGGTGGGCGAGAGCCTGCGACAGGGGCAGGAGATTGATTCACCAGGCGATCCGCGCTCATTCAGCCAGCGTACTGCGCCGCACAGGCAGCGGACGGCAGGTCGAGTATAGAGAGCCGCGCTTCCCCGAGGGTCAGGCGCGGCGCGCCGGCCGCCAGTCCGGTAGCTGTGGCAGCTCCGGCCAGAGTTCGCCTGACCGCCGCCGTTGCAGGGCGCCGCTCCGTTCGGCCACCAGGATCAGCCCGTCGAAGAGCCCGAAAAAGAGCATGGCGACCCCGCTCAGCAAGAGTAGCTGGATCGGCCACTGCATCGGCACGGTGCGCTGCACGACGAGTCCGCCGATGGTCAGTTCGCCTGGCTCGGTGAGGCGCATGGCCACTTCGTGCGTGCCGCTGGCGAGGTTGCGGGCGAGCGTGATGTCCACGTCCGCGGCCTGGAAGGAGTCGAGCGAGACGGCGCGCGGTGCGCCGTCGATGGTGAGATCGACATTCCCGGCGTCGCGCGCCAGGCGGGCCCGTGCCACCACGCCGTTCCCCTCGACGGGGATGCGGAAGCGAGCGTCAACCTCGGAGGTCGTGCGGTAGGTGTCTCGCCCCAGGTGCTGCAGTTCCCAGTTGCCTTCCCAGACGAACTGTTGGGCGTTCACCGGCGCCAGCCCGGTTGGCGCGGCGTTCGTCCCGCCTCGCACGAAGAACGCCCCTAGCTCCGTGAAGAGGGAGGTGGGCGAACCGTCATCCCGCAGCAGCGCCAGCCCGGCCGGCGTGCTCCCGCCCAGGTCCGGGCCAGGGGTGAGGCCCCACTGGAAGAGCGGCCCCATCCAGGGCCATTCGGCGCGTGCCCGCTGCAGCCCGGCTATCGCGTACTCCGCCTGCGCCTGCTCGCCAAAGCCTCCTACGCCGTCGCTGCCGGCACTCCAGCCAAAGTGGGTGGCCCAGATTGGCTTGGCAGGGTCGTTGCTGGCGGCGATCACCTCGCGCAGCAGGATGACGCGAGACATATTCTCGTGATTTGCGCGTGTTGTGCGGTCGTACGGCGTGCTCGTGCCGCCGCTTACCCGCGCGGCGACGATATCGAAGAAGGCGGAGCCGCCGGCGTCGTACACACCACGCAGGAACGCCACGTCATCCCGGGAGCCCTGCGGTGGGAAGGGCTCCAGCTCCGCCAGCAGGATGACTGCATTGGGATTGGCGCCACGCGCCGCGTTGGAGGCGAGGGCCAACATCGAGACGTAGGCGCCGGGATCGGCGTTGGCGTTTCCCCAGTGCTGCGGGTCGTTGGGGAGATCCCAGATCTGCAGGAAGCTGACCTGGTCTCCGTAGCGGGACGCCAGCGCGCCGACGAACCGCTCGAAGGCGGCGAGGTCTGCCGGCGGGGAATCGAAGGCGGAGGCGCCCTCCGGCGAGCGAATCCAGGCCGGCGAGCGATGCAGCACTGCGATCACGCCAATGCCGCGCTCGCTCAGGGCGCCAACAATGGCGTCGTACTGGTCCCAGACGTAGTTGCCGGGGGCCGGCTCGATCTCGGCCCAGGAGAAGCTCTGGCGCACGTAGCGGAAGCCGTTGGCCTGTAACCCGGCCGCGACGGCGGACAGTTGTTCGGGCGTAAAGCGCGTGAGGTCGACATTGGTGGCCAGGTCGCGCCCGGTGTACTGCCGCACGACGAGGGGCGATACGCCGTCGCCAACTCCGCGGTGCACGGTGACATCGGCCCAGACCGAGAGCGACGCCAGCAGGAAGCCACAGAGCGCCAGGGAGAAAGCGATGATGCCGCGGAGGCGGTCAGGTTGCCCGGCAATCCCGGACGCCCAGCGCGCGGCGGCGGCAATGAAGGGAGGCGGCTGGACGTGGTGCGCTGGCAGCGCGGGTGCTCGGCGGCGGGCTGGTGGACGGGGCTGTCGCGGGGGCGGCTCCGTCCAGTTGCGACGGGGAGTGCTGCTCACTACGCAGGGACTGCCGCGGCGCTTTGCGCCAGTTCTCGCAGGGTCTGCATGTTGCGCTGGTCGCCCAGTTCGTCGTCGTCCTTCGGGGTTTCCAGCACGCCTGGCGTTTCCGCGAAGCGGGGGTCAGTCAGCAACAGGCGGAAGGCATCCAGGCCGAGTTCCCCCTCGCCGATATGTGCATGGCGGTCGGTGCGGAGGCCGAGGCCCTTCTTGGAGTCATTCAGGTGAAAGGTGATGAGCCGGTCCAGCCCGATGATGTCATCGAAGGCGCGCATGGTGGCTTCGTACGTGTCCGGCGTCCGCAGGTCGTAGCCTGCGGCGAAAACGTGGCAGGTGTCAAAGCAGACGGCGACGCGGTCCTTGTTTTCGACCTGGTCGATGATGCCGGCCAGCTCCTCGAACGTGCTGCCAAGGGTCGTGCCCTGGCCGGCGGTTGTCTCGAGCAGGACCACCGTCGGGTTGGCCGGATCTTCGTCGAAGAGGCGATTCAACCCCTCCGCGACACGGGTGACGCCGGCGTCGACGCCTGTGCCCATGTGTGCTCCCGGGTGGGTGACCAGGTAGGGCACGCCAAGCTGAGCGCAGCGCGCCATCTCGTCCTGGAAGGCGGCGAGCGACTTCTCCCAGAGCGCGTCATCCGGGGAGCCCATGTTGATGAGGTAGGAGTCGTGCGCGACCGTGAAGCCGAGGTCGCTGCCAGCCAGGCGCTCCCGGAACGCCTCGGCGGCTGCCGGTTCGATTGGCTTGGCCGCCCAGCGGCTCGCATTTTTGGTGAAGATCTGCAGCGCCGTCATCTCGAATGCGGCCGCGCGGTCAATAGCCAGGGCGTGGCTCTTTTCAATTGACATATGCGCGCCGAGCAGATGCATGGTGTCGTCCTTCTTTCTGGCTGGGCGGGGTGACCGCGACCATACCATATGCCTCACTGGCAACGGTGGTAGTACTTAGCGACGATGAACGCTGCTGGTCCGCACTCGCTCCCCACCACCGGGCAGGATGTCCCCTCACTGTCGCTGGTGATCCCCGCCTACAACGAAGCCGCACGTATCCGCCAAACCGTTGCCACGGCTGCTGCCTGGCTCAGCCAGCAGCCGTACCCAACCGAGTTGATTGTGGTTGATGACGGCAGCAGCGACGCGACCGCGGCGCTGGCAGAAGCGGCTCTGGCAGAGTATCCCAACGGCTACCTGGTGCGAGTTCCGCACGGTGGGAAGGCGGCGGCGGTGCGCGCCGGGATGCTTTCCTCGACAATGGAACAGATTGCCTTCTGTGACGCCGACCTGGCGACCCCACTCGACTTCCTGGGTGACCTGCGATCAGCGGTGGACACCGGCGCGGATGTTGCCATTGGCTCTCGTGAAGGGGAAGGGGCGGGCCGCATCGGGGAGCCGCCCTACCGGCACCTGATGGGACGCGTTTTCAACGGCCTGGTGCGGGTCCTGCTGGTTCCAGGGATCCACGATACGCAGTGTGGCTTCAAGCTCTTCCGGGCGCCTGTCGCCCGGGACATTCTCCGTCGATCACGCCTCTACGCCGGCGAGCCGCGCGGTGTCAGCGGTCCGCGCGTGACCGCGTTCGATGTCGAATTGCTGGTGATCGCGCGGGCACGCGGCTACCGAGTTGCGGCGGTGCCTGTACTCTGGACCTACGGGGCGGGCAGCAAGGTGCGCCCAGCGCATGACACTTGGCATAATTTGCGAGATGTCCTACACGTCTGGATCGATGCGAAACGAGGCCGATATCAGTGACTGACGAACCCGTGACCTCCGCGCCCCAACCAGAGCAGATTCTGGTCGCTGTCGCCTGGCCGTATGCCAGCGGCCCGCGCCACCTGGGTCATGTTGCTGGCGCCTATGTGCCGCCGGACATCTTTGCCCGCTATCACCGCATGGCCGGGAACAATGTCCTGATGGTCTCCGGCTCGGACATGCACGGCACCCCAATCACGGTGGCGGCTGACAAGCTCGGCATGACGGCGCGCGAGCTGGCGGAGAAGAACCACGCCGGGATCACGGAGAGCTTTGAGCGTCTTGGCCTGAGTTACGATCTGTACACCTCGACCCTGACGCCGATCCACTACCGGGTGACGCAGGATTTCTTCCTGCGCCTGCTGGAGCAGGGCTACCTGTTCCAGGACACGCAGGTCGCCATGTTCGACCCGCAGGCGCAGCGCTTCCTGCCGGACCGCTATGTGGAGGGCACGTGCCCGCACTGTGGCTTCGAGGATGCGCGCGGCGACCAGTGTGACAACTGCGGGCGCACACTGGACCCCACTGACCTGATCAACCCGCGCTCCAAGCTGACCGGCGCCACGCCGGAGACGCGCGAGACCACGCACTTCTTCCTGGATCTGCCGAAGTTCCAGGAGCGGCTGGAGGCCTGGGTGGCTGTTGCCGGGGAACACTGGCGGCCAGCCGTCCTCGGCTTCACCCAGGGGTGGTTGAAGGAAGGGCTGCGGGCGCGCGCCATCACCCGCGACCTGGACTGGGGCGTGCCGATCCCACTCGAAGGCTTCGACGACAAACGGATCTACGTCTGGTTCGACGCGGTCATCGGGTATCTCTCGGCTTCCATTGAGTGGGCCGAACGACAGGGTACGCCCGATGCCTGGAAGGCGTGGTGGGAACTGGGCGAGGATGGTTCCGCGCCGGGTCGCTCCTACTACTTCGTGGGCAAGGACAATATCCCCTTCCACGCCATCATCTGGCCGGCGATGCTGATGGGCTACGGTGGACTGGCGCTGCCGTATGACGTGCCGGCGAACGAGTTCCTGACCATCGATGGCCAGAAGCTTTCCTCGTCGCGCACCTACACCTCGCGCCTGCCGTTCCTGCCGGAGGCGCTCGATCTCTTCGACGCGGACGCGATTCGCTTCTTCCTGACGATCAACGCGCCGGAGAGCCGGGACACCGACTTCTCCTGGGATGAGTTCCAGCGTCGCAACAACGACGAACTGGTGGCAACCTACGGCAACGCCGTGCACCGTCTGCTCTCGTTCACCCAGTCGCGATTCGGGGGCACGGTGCCCACGCCGGGCGCGTTGACGGCTGCGGACGAGGCGATGCTGGACCTGACCGCCGAGACCTTCAGGGTCGTGGCGCGGGACATCGAGGCGGTCCACCTCCGTGACGGCCTGCGCGACGTAATGGCCCTTGCTGGTGCACTGAACCGCTACCTCGATGACGCGGCTCCCTGGAAGACGCTGAAGACCGATCCTGAGCGCGCGGCGACATCTCTCTGGACGGCGCTCCAGGTTGTGAGTTCGTTGCGGATTCTCTCGGCGCCGTTCCTGCCGTTCTCGGCTGAGCAGCTCCACCGCTATCTCGGCGATGAAGGATCCGTCCACACGCTGCCCTGGGCTCCGCGTGCGCTGCCGGCTGGACGTGTCCTGCCCGCACCCACGCCACTCTTCCGCAAGCTCGACGATGAGGAGCTCGGCGGCCTGGTCAATCGCCTGGATAACGTCACCGTGGTGACTGGAGAACCGGTGTAGGGGAAACCGCGGCGCTGCTCGGCCTGCCCTGGGCGCTGTTCTCCTACGCGCGAGCGGTTACGACTGGCTGGTAATACCCGCTTTCTTCCGGCTCGAGCCAGGAGATCTGGCCGAGCCCAGCCAGTCGCAGGGCGGCGTCAAGGTCTGCCCGGAGAAGCGCCCGGTAGCGGGTCTCGACGTGCTCGGTTCGCCACTGATCGTCATGGTTGCGCAGCAGGAACTGATGGACCTGGTATTCGCAGCCATCCGGCGCCCAGTCCCAGACCTGGAAGGCGACGCGCAGACCGTCCGGGCTGTCGAAGACGCGCGGCATCTCGGTCCTCGGTCGAGACTGAACCAGGCGGTCGTAGTCGCGGATTGACGCCAGGAGGAGACCGCCGGGACGAAGCTTGCTCGCGATGTTGGCGGCCGCGCGATGCAGATCGTCGTCGGTCAGCAGGTGCGGGAGGGCGTTGTCGCAGGCGAGCACGACGTCGAACGTGCCGGGCACCTGCTGTTCCAACTCCCGCATGTCAGCAACGGCAACCGAGAGGGAGACACCGGCGAGACAGGCTTCCTGCTCGGCGCGGGCGACCGCGGCGGGGCTGAGATCCGTGGCGTGAACGCGGTGGCCGAGGCGGGCGAGGCCAACCGCCTGGGTGCCGATGCCACAGGCGCAGTCGAGCATGTGCTGCGGCCCCGAGCCGAGCGCGTCCCGCACTAGGTGATCGAGCACGGCAGCCTGCCGCTCGATCGACGCGTGCCAATCGGCGAAAATCAGGTGATAGCTCGCCGCAAACTGGTCGTAAAAGGCACGAACCGTGTCATCCATCGCCGTTCCTCATGGCTGGTCAGGCAAGATCAGGCAGCAGGCAGAGGGCCCCGGATAGACCCTGCTCAAGCGAAGCGCTGGCCAGTTTCATGGGTCGATGGCGGATCGTGCCAATCGACCATCGGCACAGGTATTCGCTGAAACCGGGAGAGCAGGGCGTGGGATGCGTGACCGCCGGGATGACCATATCGCTGGACGGGTTTGCGGCGGGCGCGGCGGGCGATGTTCGCCGCCTCTACCCCGATGTCGCGGAGATGGCGGCGTCGTCCAGCATGGCCGCCACGATTGCCGCGACCGGCGCTGTTGTCATGGGCCGGTGAACGTTTGACATGGGCGATCCCGATGCCTACGTGGGCCAGTACGAGTTCCAGGTGCCGATCCTCGTGGTCACGAACCGATCACCGGTACGGCAACCGAAGCAGGATGAGTACCTGACCTTGACCTTTGTCTCTGATGGCGTCGGCCAGGCGATCGCGAAGGCGCAAGCTGCCGCCGGGGCGCAGGACGTGCAGATCGTCGGTGGCCCCACCGTGATCCAGCAGGCGCTGCGGGCGGGACTCGTGGCTGAACTGCATCTCGATGTCACGCCGATCCTGCTGGGTGAAGGATTGCGCTTCTTTGACAGCTATGAGGCCGGGCAACCGGCGCTGTCACTGCGCGACATCGAGCGCCAGGGGGAGCGCGCAGGGCTGCGGTTTAGCATCGCGCGTTGAGGACATTCGCTGGACCTTCGCTCTGCTCCAGGGCCAGTAGACGGTCACCCGCCACCGGCGCGCTCGACGCGAGGATGCGCTGTGGCTCCTGGCCCGGCGCCGGGAAGTGGAGCGCACGGCAGCTTTGTGCAATCCTGAACCGTGACGATGTCCGATTTCGCCGCGCTGCAAGAGCTGCCGGCCGTCGCTGGCTGATCGCGTCAGGAGAAAGTTGTCGTGATCGCGAATACCCCGGAACTCACGCAGCGGGCAACCTGGCAGGCGTTGGCAGTGAACGCCGACAAGGTCCGCCGCCTCAGCTTGCGCCAGCTCTTTGCCGACGACCCCGGGCGCGCCGAGCGCTATTCCGCTGACGGTGCAGGGCTCTTCCTGGACTACTCGAAGAACCTGATTACGGACGAGTCGCTGCGGCTGCTGCTGCAACTGGCTGATGAGTGCGACCTCCGCGGGCGCACCGAGGCGATGTTCCGGGGCGAGAAGATCAACGTCACCGAAGGTCGCGCCGTGCTCCACGTGGCGCTGCGCGCGCCGCGCGGCGCCGAAATCATGGTCGACGGCGAGAACGTTGTGCCTGGCGTGCACGCGGTGCTCGACCGCATGGCGAACTTTGCGACGCGCATCCGGGATGGGAGCTGGACCGGGCACACCGGGCGCCCTATTCGCAACATCGTCAACATTGGTATCGGTGGCTCCGATCTCGGCCCGGTCATGGCGTACGAAGCCCTGCGCGACTACAGCGATCGCAACCTGACGTTCCGCTTCGTCTCCAACATCGACGGCACCGATTTCGTCGAGGCGACGCGTGACCTCGACCCGGCCGAGACGTTGTTCATCGTCTCCTCCAAGACCTTCACGACGCTGGAGACGATGACGAACGCCCGCACCGCTCGCGCCTGGAGCCTGGCGGCGTTGGGTGACGACGAGGCCGTCGCGAAGCACTTCGTGGCCGTCTCGACGAACGCGGCGGAGGTCGCGAAGTTCGGGATCGACACGGCGAATATGTTCGAGTTCTGGGACTGGGTCGGCGGCCGCTACTCCATGGACTCTGCGATCGGGCTTTCGACCATGATCGCCATCGGTCCGGACCACTTCTCCGAGATGCTGGGCGGCCTCCACGAGATGGATGAGCACTTCCTGACGGCGCCCTTTGCGCGCAACCTGCCAGCACTGATGGGACTGCTGGCCGTCTGGTACAGCAACTTCTTCGGCGCCCAGACGATCGCGGTGCTCCCTTACGATCAGTACCTCAAGCGGTTCCCCGCCTACCTGCAGCAGCTCACGATGGAGAGCAACGGCAAGCATGTCACCCTGTCCGGGGTGACCGTCAACTATGACACCTCGCCGATCTACTGGGGCGAGCCGGGGACGAACGGCCAGCACTCCTTCTACCAGCTTATCCACCAGGGCACGCGGCTCATCCCGTGCGACTTCATCGGGTTCTGCCAGGCGCTCCACCCGCTGGGCAATCACCACGATCTGCTGATGGCCAACCTGTTCGCGCAGGGGGAGGCGCTGGCCTTCGGGAAAACGCCGGAGGAGGTACGGGCCGAAGGTGTCCCGGAGTGGCTTGTGCCGCACCGCACGTTTGAAGGGAATCGTCCGACCAACACCATCCTGGCTGACCGCCTCACGCCAGCGTCACTTGGTTCCCTGATCGCGCTCTATGAGCACAGCGTGTTTACCCAGGGCGTCATCTGGGACATCGACTCATTCGATCAGTGGGGCGTTGAGCTGGGCAAGGCCCTGGCGGGCAAGATCATCCCCGAACTGGAGAGCGCAGACGACCCAGACCTGCAGCACGATAGCTCAACGAACGCGTTGATCCGTCGCTATCGTGCGAACCGGGAGAAAACTGCCTGACGCTAACCCACACCTGGCCGCACCAGGCAATTCCCGGTGACGTGTGGCCGTATTCTCGAAATGTCTATACGTAGGAGTTGGCTGGTGACAGACCCGTGGTACGAGGTGCAGCGATTTCCCCATGGCATCACGATGATCCGTGAGCCGCACCAGAGCGAGGACGTCAAGTCCTACCTGGTTGAGGGAGAGCGCGATGTCGCGATTATCGACACCGGGACTGGCGCGGGTGATTTCCCCGGACTGGTTGCCTCGCTCTCGAGCAAGCGGCCACGCGTCCTGCAGTCGCACGGGCATTGGGACCACGCCGGCCACAGCTATGCCTTCGATGAGGTGCTCATCCACCCGACCGAGTTGGAATGGTTGCGCGGCGGCTTCCCGGCGCAACGCTATATCACCGCGTTCAGCCCGGAGCACGCGGATGTGGAGTTCATCCCGGCGGGGTTCGATCCCAGCAACGGTATGCGCGGGACGGACGCCACCGGGACGATCGAGCACGGTGACCTGATCGATCTCGGGAACCGGGTCCTGGAGGTGATCCACACCCCGGGGCACTCGGCCGGCGGTGTCACGTTCCTGGACCGCACCGGGCGGGCACTCTTCGTTGCGGATGTCGTGTACCTCTCCTCGATGTACCTCTTCTTCGTGGACAGCGATACGGAGGCGTTTCGCGTCTCCCTGGATCGCCTGGTCGAGGTGCTCGATGACGTCGATCTCGTCTTCCCCGCGCATGGTGACGCGCCGATGACGCCGCAGGATGTACGCGACATCCAGGCGGCGTTCGCCCAGGTGAGTGCCGGAGAGGTCGCTGCGACGGAGCGGTCACTTCTCGGGTACGACGTCGACAGCTACGACTTCGGCCGGTTCTCCTTCCTGCTGCCCCGAGGATGGAAACCCCGGGCCTGAGTGTCCGCAAAGACTGTACGTACACCCAGCGCGGTGCGTATACTGCTCAGCATGGACCCGCCGCTCCACCCCGTGGAGCGGCGTTTCTTTTTGGTGCGAGCGCAGGTGGGAAGGACCAGCATGACAGCGGCACGAGTGCATGTGCGCTCCCCACAGCGCGAACGCCTGGCGCGGGAGCGTGAGGATGAACGGCGGCGGTTGGCGCGGGATCTCCACGATGGCCCGGCCCAGTCGCTGTCGGCCGCGCTCTTCGGGGTCGATCTGGCCCTGGCCACGCTGGAGCGGGCGCCGGACTCCGCGCGCGAGGAAATGCTCCACGCGCGGGAGTTGCTGCGAGACGCGCTGAACGAACTTCGGGCCATGATGTTCGGCTTGCGGCCACGGTTGCTGGAGGAGAAGGGGCTTGGCCCCGCACTCGAGGCGCTGGCAGGAATGGCGCCGCTCTGGGGTCCCAATGTCACCGTCGCGATCATGGGACAGTCCATGCGGCTTGCGGACGATGTCGAGCTGGCGCTCTACCGGATTGCGCAGGAGGCGATCACCAACGCACGCAAGCACAGCGCA
>JAXLWT010000050.1:0-28222 GCA_046328375.1 Thermomicrobiales bacterium | reverse complement strand
GCCTTGTCCTCGTCAGCGAGCGTGATAAGAATGGAGCCATGTGGGGGGATAGCCAGGCCCGCGGCGACGAGCGCCTTGTAGAAGGCCGCCTCGAAGTTGCGGTCGATACCCATCACCTCGCCAGTGGATTTCATCTCTGGACCGAGGTGAACATCAACGCCGCGCAACTTGGCCATCGAGAAGACAGGAGCCTTGACCGCGACGAGTGGCTGCCGGGGCCAGAGTCCCCCTGAGTACCCCTGCTCTTCCAGAGTGCGTCCGAGCATGATTCCGGTCGACAGCTCCACCATCGGCACACCGGTCGCTTTACTGAGGAACGGGACGGTACGCGACGCGCGCGGATTGACCTCGAGGACGTAGATCCGCCCGGCGTGGATGACGAACTGGATGTTGATCAGGCCGCGCGCATTCAGGCCGAGGGCGATGCGTGTCGTGTAGTCGACAATGGTGTCCACCTCGGCCGGAAAGAGGTTGATGGCCGGATAGACCGCGAATGAGTCACCGGAGTGCACCCCGGCCCGCTCGATGTGCTCCATGATGCCGGGGATCAGGACCTGCTCCCCATCCGCGATGGCATCTACTTCGACCTCGCGGCCCACCAGGTACTTATCGATCAACACCGGGTGCTCTGGCCGCATGTCTACGGCGTTCCGGATGTAGCGGGCCAATTGATCCTGCCCGTACACGACCTCCATCGCCCGCCCACCGAGGACGTACGAAGGTCGCACCAGTACCGGGTAGCCGACGCGGCTGGCGATGGCCCGCGCGTCGTTCAGCGACGTCACCGCGGCCCCTGGCGGCTGCGGAATCCCCAGGCCGCGCAGGAAACCCTCGAAGCGATGGCGGTCCTCTGCCAGGTCAATTGCGTCGAGCTGACTGCCCAGGATCGGGACGCCGAACTCGGAAAGCGGTTCGGCCAGGTTGATCGCGGTTTGCCCGCCAAACTGCACAATGACCGGCACCTCGTTGCCGATCACGTCGCACCCTGACTCATGGCGCAGAACTTCGGAGACGCTTTCTGTGTCCAGCGGCTCGAAATAGAGCCGGTCAGAGGCATCGAAGTCGGTGGAAACGGTCTCCGGGTTCGAGTTGATCATGATCGAGGCGACGCCGCCATCCTGAAGGGCACTGGCCGCCTGCACCGCGGAGTAATCGAACTCGATCCCCTGCCCGATGCGGATCGGGCCCGATCCGATGACGACTGCGCGGTTGCGGCCAATGGGCAGCGCCTCGTCTTCTGTTTCGTACGTCGAATAGAAATATGGCGTGGCTGCGGCAAATTCACCGGCGCAGGTATCCACCATCTTGTAGACGGGGAACATGCCAGCCTCTTCGCGCAGCGCGCGCACGGTGGCCGCGTTGCTCCCGGAGAGCCGGCCGATCGTCTCGTCGCTGAAGCCGGCGCGTTTCGCTTGCCAGAGGAGTTCCGGCGTGGTCTCCTCCGCTTGCAGTCGCTTCTCCAACTCGACCAGGCCACGGAGTTTGTAAAGAAACCAGTTGTCAATCTTGCTCAGGTCGTGCAGCTTTTCGACCTCGACTCCCCGCCGGAGCGCCGCGGCCACTGCCCACAGGCGGAGATCGTTCGGCCGTTGCACGAACTCAAGGATAGAGTCGAGCGTCCAGGTCGGGTCTTCCCAGAGAAGGTCTTTCGCCCCGGATTCCAACGAACGCACGGCCTTCTGCAGCGCTCCTTCGAAGGAGCGGTCGATGGCCATCACCTCGCCCGTTGCCTTCATCTGGGTCCCGATGGTGCGCTCTGCCCGGCTGAACTTGTCAAACGGCCAGCGAGGAATCTTCACCACCGCGTAGTCGAGCGCCGGTTCAAACGCTGCCGTCGTTTTCTGCGTCACAGGGTTGACGAGTTCGTGCAGGCGCCGGCCGATGGCAATCTTGGCGGCCATCCGGGCGATGGGATAGCCCGTCGCTTTGGAGGCCAGCGCTGAAGATCGGCTAACGCGCGGGTTGACTTCGATCACCGCGTAATTCATCGAGTGCGGGTCGAGCGCAAACTGGACGTTACATCCACCTTCGATACCCAGCGCGTCGATGATGCGAAGGGCAGATGACCGGAGCATCTGGTATTCGTCATCCGAGAGGGTCTGCGACGGCGCGACGACGATACTGTCGCCCGTGTGCACCCCCATCGGGTCGAAATTCTCCATGTTGCAGATGGTGATGCACGTGCCGCCTGCGTCACGCATCACCTCGTACTCGATCTCCTTCCAACCGGCCAGGGAGCGTTCCAGCAGCACCTGGTGGATAGGACTCGCGTTGAGACCGCTGGAGACGATGCTTTCCAGTTCAGCCGGGGTGGTCGCGACGCCGCCGCCAGTCCCACCCAGGGTGTACGCGGGTCGAATCACCAGCGGCAGAGGCACGCGCTTGACGAACTCCAGCGCCTGGTCGAGCGACGTGATGATCTCGCTGTCCACGACCGGCTCACCAAGCTCGATCAGCAGGTCGCGAAAGAGGGCGCGATCCTCAGCCTGCTGAATGGCGGCTAGCGGCGTGCCCAGCAGGCGGACGCTGTAACGGTCGAGGATGCCTCGCTCTGCCACCGCGACGGCCAGGTTCAGGCCCGTCTGGCCACCGAGGGTTGGCAGCAGCCCTTCTGGACGCTCACGCTGGATGACCCGCCGCACGACCTCCGGGGTCAGCGGCTCGATGTAGACCGCATCGGCAACGTCTTCATCGGTCATGATGGTGGCGGGGTTGGAATTCACCAGGATGGTGCGAATCCCCTCTTCCCGCAGAGCACGACACGCCTGTGTGCCGGCGTAATCAAACTCCGCCGCCTGGCCGATCACGATCGGACCGGAACCCAGAACCAGCACGCTCTCGGGGCGCCGTACGTCTGTCACCTGGTGGCTCCGTTCTCCGCGATCGCGTCCAGGAACTCATCGAACAGATGGTCGTTGTCCAGCGGTCCGGGCGACGACTCAGGGTGGAACTGCACCGTGAAGACCGGGAGTTCGCGGTGGGACAAGCCCTCGACGGAGCCATCGTTCAGGTTGATCAGCCGGACTTCCCATCCCCTGTCCTGCGGAACGGTGCGGGCATCGACTTCGAACCCGTGGTTTTGCGACGTGATCGTCACCAGGCCGGTCTTCAGGTCCTGGACGGAGTGATTCCCACCCCGGTGTCCGAACTTCAACTTACGGGTGTCCGCCCCAATCGAACGGGCGAGCAGTTGATGTCCCAGGCAGATCCCGAAATAGGGAATACCCCGCTCCACGATCCCCGAAACGACGGCTTGCCCGGCATCAAGAAACGCCGGATCGCCGGGGCCCGGCGACACGACCACGCCATCCGGCTCGAGTGCCTCGATCTCCTCCAGCGAGGTTCCGAACGGCACGATCGTAACCCGTGCCCCTCGCTTCGTCAGGGAGCGCACGATGTTGCGTTTGACCCCGCAGTCCACGACGACCACGTGCGGACCGGCAGCCGGGAGCTCCTCGCGTTCCGGGTTCGTGACCACGGCGACTGCGTCGTAGTCGCCCGGGAGCGGAGCATCCTGGGCACGCGCCACAAGCTCGTCGTCACTGAGGTCAGCCGCATCGTGCACCAGGACAGCCCGCATGTCACCGGCTTCCCGGATGTGCAGCGTCAGGGCGCGGGTATCGACTCCGGCGATCCCCGGGATCCCCTGCGCGCTCAGGAACTCGTGAATCGTGCCAGTTGACCCATCGTGGCTGGGCAGTTCGCAGAACTCGCGCACAACGAGTCCCGAAATCCAGGGCTGACGCGATTCGCTTTGATCAGGCAGGATGCCGTAGTTGCCGATCAACGGATACGTCATGCACACGATCTGTCCCTGGAATGACGGGTCGGTGCAGACCTCCTGGTATCCCACCATCGTTGTGGTGAAGACCACCTCTCCCGCCGCATCAGCTGGGGCTCCGAAGCCCGTTCCCCTGAACACGCGGCCATCCGCCAGCGCCAGGGCAGCATCTGCCGGTGGTGCATAGCGCTTGCGCGGCGCAGTCGCTGCACTGGAAGCATCACCAGTCACGGTGCCGTATATCTCCTTGCACGAAGGTCAACTTCGTCTTGCCTTGCAATTCCAGGCCGACTAGCGGGCTATTGGTGCTCCGGGACAGCAGGGCGTCTCGCTGCGGGGTCCATCGTTCACCGGGATCGAAGACCGTCACGTCAGCCACTGCGCCTGGGCGCAGGCTTCCGCCCGGCAAGCCCCACAGCCTGGCCGGCCGCGTGCTGATCGCCGCCACGATCTCGCTCATGCTGAGCAGCCCGGCGTTATGGAGCGCCATCATGCTCGGCAGCGCAAACTCACTGCCACTGAGGCCAAAGGCGGCCGCCTGGAGTGACTTGCCCTGCTTCTCGGTTGCTGCGTGCGGAGCGTGGTCTGTCGAAATGACTTCAACTTCTCCCGTCTGCAGGGCCAGCAGGAGAGCTGCTGCGTCGGACGCAGGACGCAGCGGCGGGTTCACTTTGGTGTCAGGGTCAGCCGGCGTGGCGCGACGCTGTTCCCCAGCATTGACCAGTTCCAGCGTGCGGCGGCCTCCCACCCACTCGTCGCTCATGACGAGGTGGTGCGGCATCACCTCGGCCGTCACCTTGACGCCAGCCCGGCGAGCCCGGGCAATCTCGGCCATGCCATGCCCGGTGGACACGTGACAGGCATGCAGCCAGCCGCCGGTGATGGCCGCGAGCGCCAGGTCCCGCCCGATGAAGATTTCTTCAGCCGCAGCGGGGATGCCCTTGACGCCAAGGCGTGCCGAAACATCACCTTCGTGCATGGCGCCGCCGATGAGATGCGGATCTTCGCAGTGCACCATCACCGGCACGCCAAGTCGTGCCGACGCGTGCAGGGCCTCCGCCATGATCCCGGAATCGGCCGTCGACTCCCCATCATCGGAGAAGCCCACGGCCCCAGCACGCGCGAGAGCGTCGTAATCCGCTGCCCGTTCTCCCCGCCTCCCCTCACTGATGGTGGCGATGGGATGGACACGGATTGTCGCGTCACGTGCGACCCTGCGGCGCAGTTCTTCCAGGACAGCCACGGAATCGAGCGCAGGTTGGGTGTTCGGCATGCAGAAGACGGTGCTGAAGCCACCCGCCGCCGCTGCCTGCGTTCCCGTCCCGATCGTTTCCTTCCATTCCTGGCCAGGCTCGCGCAGGTGTACGTGAACGTCGATCCAACCTGGCGTCACCACCAGGCCAGTAACGTCGAGGACCGCCTCCCCGCACTCCGGCTGGAGCTTGCCGAGTGCGACAACGCGTCCGTCCCGGAGCCGGATGTCAGAGCGGCCGTCAATACCGAGCGACGGATCGACGACGTGGCCGCCCCGAAGCAGTGTTGCGCCTGTCATGACGCCGCAGCCGACACAGAAAAAAACCGCCTCGCGGCCCCTTGCGGTCCGGGAGACGGCATTACCGCCGAATCTGGTTTGATAGTCTGCGCCACTAGGTCCCTCGTCTAGGCTATCCGGACAAGTTTATCGTCCCGTGGCCATCTCGTCAATGCGTGGGCTTCTGCCACAATGGGCACTGCATCGTCTCATAGCGAGGAGCAGTGCGAGGTTATGGATGTCACCGTTCTTGGCGGAAGTGCGGCCGGCGCCAGTCCCGGTCAGGGGTGCAGTGGCTACCTGATCGAACACGCCGGTACCCAGATCGTGCTGGATCTTGGACCTGGCACCTTCCCGGAACTCCGGCTCCACCTGGATTACCGCAAACTGGATGCGGTGGTGCTCTCCCATCTGCACCTGGACCATATGCTCGACGTGTTCGCGCTCCGCTATGCGCTGGCATATAACCCGGTCGCCGCGCCTGGTCCGGTCCCGCTCTGGGTACCACCAGGCGGCGTGAACTTCCTGACCAGCGCCGCGCGCGTGTTTGCTGGCGAGACGGGTGCAGTTGCGTTCTACGACGTGTTCGACATCAGGGAGTACGACCCAAGCGACGAACTGCACCTCGGGCCCCTGACACTCCGGTTTCGGCCGACGGTCCACTACGTCCCCTGCTGGGCCATCCGGGTGTCGACAGTCCGGGACGGTGATCTGTTCTATACGGCGGACACCGGTCCCACGGCCGACCTCCTGCCTCTGGCCTCCGGCGCCTCGCTTGTCATCTCGGAAGGCACTGCCATAGCGAGCGATGAAGAACCATTCGCTGCCCGCGGGCACCTTACGCCTGAGGAAGCCGGAATGCTTGCCCGTGACGCCGGGGCGCAGATCCTCATCCTGACGCATCTCTGGGCGGAAAATGACCCCTTTGAGGCGCTCCACGAAGCTGAATCCGCGTTTGGAGGGCCGGTGGTTCTCGCCACGCGCGGGACGCGTTTAACCGTCCCCCGCCGGTATTGAGCGGCTCCGCAACGCGGTGCTAGACTCGGGCGCACATCCGGCCAGTTTGACGATATTTGCCGCCGGATGGTCGCCCCGGGAAACTGCCGTTATGTCCCGCCGACCTCTCAACGCGCTGATCACCGTTGCCTTCTCCACTCGCGGCGCACTCATGCCTGCCTGGATGAGCCAACATCTTGCAGCCGACGCTGGACTGAGCGTTCTCGACCAGGACGCCAGTTCAGCGGTTACTGCCTGGTTCGCCAGCCGTACGGGCAATCGTGAAGCCTATGTGCCAACGGCCAGCGTGTGGCTGCCGATCACCACGGCATCATCCGAGCGTAGCCGGCGGCTGGTGCGGCAGATCAGCGAGCACCAGGGCGACAACGCACCGAGCGTGGTGCTTCTTGCCTCAACGCTCCAGTATCGGGATCTCAGCAGGCTGGTCGTGGAATTGCAGGCAGCGACCTCATCCCGGCTCTTGCTTGGGCTGGGTACCTCGCAGCTCCGCGGCGGCAGGCCCCACCTGGTGCAGCTTGGCGCCCTGCGCCATTTCGCCGAGGAGTGGGACCTCGGAGTAGCCCTGGACCTCACCGGGCGGCTCGACCCAACCTGGGAAGCGGAAGCCGCGGTCACTCGACTCGGTCAGCGCCTGCAGCTCCTCCGGGTGCGAGACAGCGCGCCCTCCCGCAACGCCGTCGGACTGGATCGCGTCGCATGCCGCGCGCTGCACGCGGCTCTGGACCGGCAGAGCCCGCTCATGGTGGCTGTGGCATCCTCCCGCCTGAGCCCGCTGCCCGTGACCCCGCGGGCAGCCTCGGTCAACGCGCGCCGCGCGGCGGACTACATCATCGAGCGCAATCTGCTGCATATCAGCGCCCTGCGGGAAGACATGGATCGGTTCGAGCAAAGCCGCTCGTCACGGGGTGCGTGAGCGGCTATCAAAGCGGCCGGCCAGCTCAGCGGCTGCCGCGCGACCGGAGGCGATGGCCCCGGCGATCCAACCCGCATGCTCTGGTGCGACGTCTGACCCTGCCATGAGCACCCTCCCGTGGGGCATGGCCAGCACCCTGCGGGCGTCGAACCATCCGACCGGCGGAACAAACCAGCCTCCGCGGGCATAGGGGTCGCCTACCCAATCATGGGAGTCAACAGCGTGGACGCGCGCCTCTGGTGCGTAAACGCGGAGTGCGCGTTCCGCCGCGCTACAATCTGTCGGGTCGAGTGCTCCCTCAAGGGCGAATGCGACGACGAGTTGGGCATCACCAACCTGTTTTTGCGCGCTGAGCCAATACATCGGCGTCTGCCACCCGACGCCAAGCACCTTTTCCGGCACGCCGGTCGCCAACATCCAGATCTTGGTCATCCGGCAAACGTGACCCTCCTCGATGAAGCGAGTGCGCTCATGGCTTAATGGCGGATCGAACGCAATCCCGCCGAGCGCATTCACGGGTACGGCCATCACACAGTACTCCGCGGCGAACTCGCCTCCGTCCGAGGTGACGACCACACCGTTCGCCGTCTGGCGGACCGCATGCACCCGGGTGTTCATGTGCAAATCATCGCCAATCTCACGGGCGATGGCTTCAGCAACCGAGCTGGTGCCGGTGGAGACGATGTGACGGAGCTCATCGAAATACCGATAGAACGCGCCGAGATCGGCAACCGTCAGGAGTGAGCCCAGGACCGGTACGACCGATGGATCAGCCCCGGTCATGAGAGCAGTAAATCCATAAATGATGTCACGCACCGCGGGCGGGGCCTGCTGGTCATCGAGCCATGAGGCGAGAGAAACCGCGTCGTACTGACGCAGACGCTCTGGTGACGCGCTGCTGAGCGACCGGCCCTCGATAATGGCGTCAACAATGATCCGCTCGAGGACCGCGGCGTCAGCGCGATCGACCGGCAGTCCATCTCGAAGCTGGCCACCAGTGAACCAGCGGACCTCCTGACAGGGCATTCCGGCACTGATGCCGATGCCATACCGTTCGGCTTCCTCGCGCATGGGCGTGTGGAAGTCGGCATCGAACCAGGCGCCTCCAAGTTCGACCATCTGGTCGGTCCCGGCAAAGGGACGGGCGTAGGCGCGCCCGCCAACGCGGTCACGTGCCTCCAGCACCACCACCTGGAACCCACGCTCGCGAAGATCACGAGCCGCGACGAGGCCAGCGAAGCCGCCCCCGACTACTACGACATCGACAGTGCGCGCCAACTCGTCCTCCCCGTTCAACTGAAGCACCATCGAGGCGATGCCGATCAATGCAGACACCCCCTCGGCTGCGTGCAACCGAGGGGGTGTGAGTTCCAGTTCCGAAACGGGATTAGCGCTTCGTGTACTGAGGCGCCTTGCGGGCCCGCTTGAGACCGACCTTCTTGCGCTCCTTGACCCGGGCGTCACGCGTCAACATTTTGGCGCGCTTCAGGGACGGGCGCAAATCGCCGTCGAACTTGATGAGTGCCCGCGCAATGCCATGACGGATTGCGCCCGCCTGACCCGACACGCCACCGCCCACGACGCGGACCGTGATATCGAAGCGCTCTTGCGTCCCGGTCAGCGCCAGAGGATCTCGCAGCGACTGCTGGTGGATGAGGCGCCCACCAAAGTAATCCGTCGCCGGCTTGCCATTGACCGTAATCTTGCCCGACCCCGGGTAGAGCCGGACGCGGGCAACGGCAGTCTTGCGCCGTCCCACGCTCCAGATGTAACCCGCGTCCGTCATCGTTGTCTATCTCCTGCGATCAGTGCGTCCGAAAGCCGTTACAGCGGCAGCGATTCTGGCTTCTGCTGCGCGTGCGGGTGCTCAGGTCCCACGTAGACCTTCAACTTGCGCAATTGCTGCTCCCCTAGCACGTTCTTGGGCAGCATGCCGCGTACTGCGCCTTCGATGATCCGCTCCGGATGGGCAGCACGTACTTCCTTGAGGTTCTGGCGGCGCAATCCACCCGGGTAACCCGAGTGACGGAAGTATTCCTTCTGCACTTCCTTCTTGCCTGTCACGGCAACCTTCTCGGCATTAATGACAATGACGTAGTCACCCATGTCCATATGAGGCGAAAACGTCGGCTTCGTCTTGCCACGGAGTGTGGCAGCGATGACCGACGCCAGGCGGCCCAGCGTCTGCCCCTCTGCGTCAACGATATACCAACGCTTCCCATTCTGGGTATCTGCCAGTTTTGGCGACCACGTGCGCCGTTCCATATCCAGGCTCCTCAATCAAACTGCCGGGCGGTCCCGCCCGGGACGCCACTACTCATCTACCAGTGCGTCGCCGGGAAACCCGACGCGCCAAAGCGTCAATCCGTGGGCCGGCGCCACCTCCGAACCTCGCCGCCGATCTTTGGCGGCCAGGATCTCACCGATCCAGGCCGGCTCCTGCCGGCCCTGCCCCACTTCGACTAGCGCGCCGGTGATGTTCCGTACCATGCGGGGCAGGAAACCGTCCGCCGCCAGACGAAACTCGAGCGCCGCAGCGCCAGCATCCCGGCCCGGTCCGGGTGAAAGCTCTACCGTGCGCACAGCGCACCTGAGCATTGTCCGGGTCGTCCCACGCCGCCGAGTCGAGCGCTCGGACCATGGAACCCCTTCGCCCCCTCCAGCGAACGACGCGAAATCGTGCGTCCCCAGGAGGATCCTCGCCGCCTGGTTCATGCTTGCGACATCGCTGCCGTCTCGCAAGAGCCAGGCATACCGCCCCAGGAAGGGGCTCACTACACCTGGAACAACCCAGTAGCGGTATTCCCGCCAGACCGCGTCGAACCGCGGATTGAAAGCGAGGTCGCACTCAACGACCTGCCGCGCGCCCACATCTCCCGGCAGGCGAGCTGCCAGCGCTCGCTCCAGATCACTTGCCGGAGCTCTCCACTCCGGGAAGTTCACCGCCGCAACCTGGCCGAAGGCATGGACCCCCCGGTCTGTGCGTCCGGCGAACGTTGTGCTCGCCCCGTCGCCACCCAGCCGCCGGAGCGCGGACTCCAGCTCACCCTGGACGGTGCGCTGGCCCGGCTGGATCTGCGACCCGGCAAACGCTGTTCCATCGTAGGAGAGCGTCAGCCGGAACCTCGGCATCCCCTCCGCACCGTCCTAGGCTTCGATGAACTCGATCAGTGCCTGCGGGGCGGCGTCGCCATGACGCTGACCCAGCTTCGAGATCCGGATATACCCCCCGGGCTGCTCTTCGAAGCGCGGCGCAATCACCTCGAACAGCTTGGTGGTCGCCTTCTCGTTGTCGATCTTCGACATCACCAGCTTCCGGTGGTGAAGCGAATCCTCACGAGCGATGGTGACCAGCTTTTCAACAATCGGGCGCAGGGTCTTGGCCTTGGCCTCGGTGGTAGTGATGCGCTCGTCGTTGATCATCGAAATGGTCAACTGCCGCAGCAGCGCCTGCCGCTGGGCTGGGTTCCGGCCAAACTTGCGGCCAGCCTTGCGGTGCCTCATGACAGGTTCTCCTCATTGCTGCCCGCGCCGCGCAGTAAGGCGACGGCTTCGGCCATATCCTCATCGGTTGCGGAGAGCAAATCCGCGTCGAAATCGTCGCCGCCCTCGTCCTCGAGGTCCAGCCCATCCAGGTAACCGGTGCTGGCGATTCCGACGTCGCCCTCAGGCAGGTACCCGAATTCGGCCAACTTCTCGCGCAACTCGGTCAGCGAGCGCGGACCGAAGTTGCGGATCGAGAGGAGTTGGTCCGGCTCGATCGTCAGCACCTGACCGACGCGCTCGATCTGACGGCTGCGCAGCGCATTCAGCACGCGCGGCGAAAGTCCGAGATCGACCAACGGCTTGTTCAGGATCTCGTCCGGAATGGCCAGCCCCGTGCTGCTCTCGTCGCTTTCCTGGCGCTGGTCAAGACCCGCAAAGACCTCGGCCTGCCGGGCCAGGATGCGCGCGGACTCGGCCAGAGCGTCATCTGGCTCGATGGTGCCATCGGTCAGCACCTCGATGATCAGCCGGTCATAGTCCGTGGTCGGCCCGACCCGCGTGTGCTCCACGACGAAGTTCACGCGCTCTATCGGGGTGTAGATAGCGTCAATCGGAATCTCGCCAATGGCATACGATTCCTGCAGTTCCGCCGCCTTGTACCCGCGATCCTGCGTGATCCAGATGTCCATGTCGATCACGCCGTCCGCGGCGTCAATGGTCGCGATGATCTGGTCCGGGTTGATGACATCAACCTCAGCCGGCCACACCACATCGCCAGCGGTGACCACGCGTTCACCCGAAGCATCTCCACGCACGTAGAGGTGCGCCCGGGCGTCTCCAGAGAGATCCATGTTGCGCTTAAGCCGGATTCGCTTCAGGTTCAGGACGATCTCGGTGACATCTTCGCGCACACCAGGAACCGTAGAAAACTCGTGCCAGACGTTGTCGAGCCGGATGCGGGAAATCGCCGCACCCTCCAGTGAACGGAGGAGGATCCGGCGCAGCGCGTTGCCAAGCGTGGTGCCGTATCCCGGCTCCATCGGCTCCGCCTTGTAACGGCCATAGTTCAGACCCGTCTCGACCGTCTCAATATGAAACTGTGGTCGCTCCAACAAGATGCCTTGCCTCCATGCCTGCTAAGTCGCACCCTGTCCTCGTAACGACCATGAAAGAATCTCTGACGGACGGGGGCGATGGGAACGTGTGCCGGGCCAGGCCCGGCGGGAACTTCTGCTGGCGCACACGCCAGCGCGACTAGACGCGGCGGCGCTTCGGCGGTCGGCAACCATTGAACGGAATTGGCGTCGTGTCGGTGATCGAAATCACCTGCACGCCGGAAGACTGCAGGGATCGAATCGCCATCTCACGCCCAGAGCCTGGGCCCTTGACGAAGACATCCACCTGCCGCAGCCCGTGCTCCATCGCCTTGCGAGCGGCCGCTTCGGCCGTCACCTGCGCGGCGTATGGGGTGCTCTTGCGGCTGCCCTTGAAGCCATTTGCTCCGGCACTGGACCAGGAGATGACGTTGCCGGCTGGATCGGTCATCGTGATGATGGTGTTGTTGAATGTCGCCTGCACGTAGGCCTTGCCGCGAGGAATGTTCTTCCGGTCTCGGCGCCGTACGCGTGTCTTGCCCTTCCCGGCTCGTCGCTTGTCCGCCATTGTCCTGTATGTCCTCCAATGAGGCGCACGAAGCGCCGACCGTGCGCTCCGCGCGACTGACTACTTCTTCTTGCGTCCCACAGCTGCGCGGCGAGGACCGCGGCGCGTTCGGGCGTTGGTTCGCGTGCGCTGGCCGCGAACCGGCAGGCCACGTCGATGGCGCAGGCCGCGATAGCATCCGATATCCATAAGGCGCTTGATATTCATCGCGACTTCGCGGCGGAGGTCACCCTCGACCCGCATTTCCTTGTCGACGATTTCACGCAAGCGGTTCACTTCATCGTCAGTAAGTTCACGCACACGGGTGTCGGGATTGATGCCGGTCCGCTGCAGCAGCACCTGGCTGGTGTGCAGCCCGATCCCGTAGATGTAAGGCAGTGCTGCTTCGACCCGCTTGTCGCGAGGAAGATCGACGCCCGCAATTCTTGCCACGTTGAGACCTCTCCTGTACTCGCTCGCAGGCGATTAGCCCTGCCGCTGCTTATGCCGCGGATTGACGCAAATGACGCGTATCACACCGTGGCGACGGATGATCTTGCACTTGTCGCAGCGGCGTGTCACCGATGCAGCTACCTTCATGATCTGTCCCTATCTCAGTTCCGCCGTCCCAGTTCCCCAGAATAGCGGTCAATACCATTGGCAAACACACGAATAACGCACGCTCACGCGTGCGCTGAACGCGTTATTCTAGCACGGGCGCGAGCCGTCGCGTCAACACGCGGCCGCCTTCCGGGGTTACCGCAACCGTGTGCTCGAAGTGCGTCGACAATGAGCCGTCCTTGGTCTTGACGGTCCAGCCGTCCCGCATCACCTTCGTTTCCTCGCTGCCGTTCGTCAGCATCGGCTCGATGGCCAGTGTCAGTCCGGTCCGCAGGATGACGCCCCGGTCCGGTGAACCGATGTTCGGGACATGCGGATCCTCGTGCATGGCGCGTCCGATCCCGTGACCGCCGTAATCCCTGACGATGCCGCGGCCAAGTGGACGCGCGTAGGACTCGACCGCGTAGCCAATGGCGCCTAAACGGTTGCCGGTCGCCGCTGCCGCAACCGCCCGGTTGAGCGCCTCTTCGGTCTGTTCCATCAGCAACGCGGCTTCCGGCGAGATGGCGCCGACGGCGTAGGTCCAGGCGGAATCGCCATTGAAGCCGTCGAGGATCACACCTACATCGACGGAGATGATGTCACCGTCGTTCAGGCGTCGCTTGCCCGGGATGCCGTGCACGATCTCGTCGTTGACGGAGGTGCAGATGTGCGCAGGGTAACCGTGATAGCCAAGGAACGATGACTTTGCCCCGCGCTCCTTGATGATGTCGCGCGCGATATCGTCCAGTTCGCTGGTGGTGACTCCTGGCTGGATGAGTGGCTCGATCCGCGAATGAATGTAGGCGACAAGCTGACCCGCCGCTTCCATTTTCTGGATTTCAGCGTCGTTCTTGATGGTCATCATGCCGAGGCATCCCTGGCCGGAGCTGCAGATCGCTTCATGATGGCGGCAATGATCGCGTCCGTCACCTCATCGATCGGACGGTCGCCATCAATGTGCACCACCAACCCGCGTTCCGCGTAGCGGCCCACGAGCGGCGCCGTCTCCAGCTCATAGAGATCGAGGCGCTTGGCCACGGCTTCGGGCGTGTCATCTGCGCGCTGGATGAGCTGGCCGCCGTCGACATCACAGATACCCGCCTGCCTGGGCGGGTCTGACACCACGTTGTACACCCGTCCACAGACGGAGCAAACACGGCGGCCGGAGAGACGCTCGATCAACGTCTCGCGCGGCACGTCGATGGCGATGGCAACGGTGATCTCCTCGCCACGACGCGCCAGCATCTCATCGAGCGCCTGGGCTTGCGCCGCCGTGCGCGGAAAGCCATCGTAGAGGGCGCCTGCCAGCTCTGTCTGCGGCCCCTGCTGGGACTGGCTATCCAGCCGCTCCTCAACGAGCGCTACGGTGATGTCATCCGGCACCAACTCGCCGCGGTCGTAGATCGCCTTGATGCGCTTGCCCAGTTCGGTCTCGCCCTTGATCGCCGACCGGAAGAGTTCGCCCGTGGCGATGGAGGCCAGGTTCATCCGGGCGCGCACGCGCTCGCTTTGCGTGCCCTTCCCAGATCCCTGTGGGCCGAGCAGAATGATGTGTGCCGTCACCGTAGAAACATCCTCAGAGCGCAGATCCTGGGCACTCGGCGCCAGGGTGGCCAGGCTCAGCTACTTGATGAAACCTTCGTAGTTGCGCATCACGAGTTGCGCTTCCAGTTGGCGCATGGTGTCAATTGCTACGCCAACCACGATGAGGAGAGAGGTTGCGCCAAGAAGCAGCGAGTTCACCCCGGTGATTTCTGACGCAATGTAGGGCATGATCGCCACCGTTCCGAGGAACAGCGCGCCAATCAGGGTAATCCGGTTCAGCACCTTCATCAGGTACTTCTCCGTGTTCTTGCCTGGCCGCACGCCCGGAATGAATGCACCTTGCCGCTGCAGGTTCTCCGAGATCTTCTGCTGCTGGAAGATGACCATCGTGTAGAAGTACGTGAAGGCCACGACCAACAGGAAATACAGGATGTTGTACTGAATAGTGTCCGGAGCCAGCAGGACCGCCAGTTCGGTAGCAATTGCGCGCATGGTCGGATTGCTGGACGAAGACAGGAACTGCGCAATCAATCCGGGGAAGACCAGGATACTGACCGCAAAGATCAACGGAATCATCCCCGCCGAATTCACCTTCAGCGGAATGAACGTCGTGTTGCCGCCGTACATCCGGCCAGACCGCACGCGTTTGGCATGGTGCACCGGGATGCGTCGTTGCCCCTCGTTGATGAGGACAATACCGACGATCGTGATCAACCCGATCAGCACGAACAGGATGGTGCCCACCACGTTGCTTCCGAGCGAACCACCGGTAACCAGAGAGGCAACCGCACCCGGCAAAGAGGCCACGATGCCGCCGAAGATGATGATCGAGACGCCGTTGCCGATCCCGAACTCGGTGATCAACTCACCGATCCAGACAAGCAGCATCGTTCCGGCCGTCATCGTGATCAACGTGGCGATGGTGGAGAGCGTCGACTGCGAGGTGTGAAACCCGAAATTCTCGATGAGCGGCCGTCCGTCTGGGCCAATCTGCCGAGCGAACAGTGTGCCCTGGCCGTAGCCCTGGAGCAGTGCGAGCGGAATGGTCAGCCAGTGGGTGTACTGGTTGATCTT
The DNA here is from genome assembly GCA_046328375.1 of Thermomicrobiales bacterium. Taxonomy (GTDB): domain Bacteria; phylum Chloroflexota; class Chloroflexia; order Thermomicrobiales; family UBA6265; genus JACCXM01. The sequence goes on along the minus strand of JAXLWT010000050.1, from coordinate 12,631 downwards.
GTTTCGCCCGCCCTGCCCTTCATTGGACAACTCGTTCAGCGACGGAATGATCGGCGTCATGAGCTGCATGATGATCGTGGCCGTGATGTACGGGTACACACCCAGGGCCACGATCGAGAAATGCTGGAGGCTGCTCCCGGAGAAGATATTCAGGATTCCCAACAGGGCGTTGTTGTTGATGAACTCCTGTAGACCTTCGCGGTTCACCCCTGGCAGCGGAATCGACGCCATGAACCGGAAGATGACCAGCATGCCGAGCACAAAGAGAATGCGCCGGCGCAGGTCGGGAATTCTGAAGGCAGTGAAGAGCGCCTCTACCACGAACTAGGCCTCCTGGCTCGCGGTGCCAGCCAGCGCCTCGCGCCGGGAAACGCCACCGACCTTGCCAACGCGCGCCTTCTTCATCTCGCTGTTCAATGGCAGCCGGCGCGTTCGTGGTTTGGCAGTTACCCAGTCATCGGTTCGAGCCAACTCAGAGACGGAGCCGCCCTGGGCCTCAATAGCGCCCCTGGCCGACTCGGAGAACGCGTGTGCGTGCACCACCAGCGGTGTGGAGAGTTCCCCACCGCCGAGAACCTTGACCGGGAACTCCAGGCCATGGGTGACACCCGCCGCGTAGAGCACTTCCGGGGTGATCGGACCGTCGACTTCCAGGTCGGCGAGGCGATCGAGATTCACGACCTCCCAGGGCGTGCGATGGATGTTGGTGAAGCCGCGCTTGTAGGGCAGTCGCTTCTGGATCGGCAGCTGGCCGCCCTCGAAGCCGCGCCGGATACCCTTGCCGGCGCGGGCCTTCTGGCCCTTGGTGCCCCGGCCGGCAGTCTTGCCTTTGCCGGAGCCGTGGCCGCGCCCGACGCGCTTGCGGTCAGGGTTTGACCCAGGCGAGCGCAGATCGTCGAGTGTCAGTGGCATGATTGATTCCCTTTCGTCCGGCAATCACCCGGACGGGAGTTGCTAACTCGTGGCCGCTGCGGCGTCGCCACTCAGCTCTTCCACCTTCACCAGGTGGCTAATGCTGTTGACCATGCCGCGTATCGACGGGTTGTCCGGGCGCACAACGGACGAATTCAGCTTGCGCAAACCCAGGGCCTGCACCGTGCGTCCCTGCACCGACGGCCGCCCGATGGTGCTACGTACCAGGGTAATCCGGAGTTGTCCGGTAGCCTGCTCGCTCATCCGTTGTTGTTACCTCCGCGCGGTGACCGGCGACGGCCGCGCGGGGCTCCGCCACCAGGTCCGGACTCGGGCTCAGCTACGACCACCGGCGCCGCATGGACAACCGGCTCACGGCGACGAACGGTCAACTGCCTGCGACGTCGCTCAGCAATCGAGTCTGGCGACTCCAACTGCTCCAGCGCTTTCAACGTTGCGCGGACGACGTTGACCGGGTTGTTGCTGCCCAACGACTTGGTCAGGACATCCTTGATGCCAGCCGCCTCGACCACGGCGCGCACGCCGCCACCGGCAATGACGCCGGTTCCGGGTGCCGCAGGCTTCAGCATCACGCGGGAGGCACCGAACGATGTCTCCACCTGGTGCGGGATCGTGGTGCCCTCCAGAGGCACGTTGATCAGCGACTTCTTGGCAGCCTCGACTCCCTTACGAATCGAGTCTGGCACTTCGTTCGCCTTGCCCAGGCCAGCGCCTACGCGCCCGCGACCGTCACCCACAACGACGATCGAGCCGAAGCTGAAGCGGCGGCCGCCGCGCACGACTTTGGCGACGCGATTGATCTGGACAACGCGCTCTTCGAACTCGCTGCCCCCATCTTCGTCTGAGCGGCGACGTGGTCCGCGCTCTCCTTGATTCCGATCCATCCGTTACTCCCTTTGGCGCTACCTGTGGCGCGCGATGCCAGCCTGCTTGCTTGCTAGAACGTAAGCCCTGAGGCGCGCGCGCCCTCGGCCACTGCCTTTACACGGCCGTGGTAGAGGTATCCCCCGCGGTCGAAGACAATCGCATCAATTCCGGCAGCTTTCGCGCGCTCGCCGATGATTTCACCGACCGCCCGGGCCCGTGCGCTCTTGGTGGCTTCAGCGCCTGCGCGCTCACGCACTTCCGGCTCCAGGTCACTTGCCGCCAGGATGGTGTGACCGCGGTCATCGTCGATGACCTGGGCGTAAATGTGAGCTGACGAACGGAAAACGTTCAGCCGGGGACGCGCCTGCGTCCCGGCAACCTTGGCCCGAACTCGCACGTGCCGGCGCTGGCGTTTGGTCAGCGCCTTGCGAAATTTGCGTCGCATACCTGAATGCTCCTCAGCAGAGGCGGGCGGCGAACCGCCCGGTACTCGCTACTTCGCCTTGCCGGCCTTACCAGCCTTCCGCCGCACCTGCTCACCCGCATAACGGATGCCCTTGCCCTTGTACGGTTCAGGTGGACGTACGCGGCGAATGCGAGCCGCTTCCTCGCCGACGAGCTGCTTGTCGATCCCCACAACGGACAGGCGGGTGTTGCCGTCGAGCGTGTAGGACACGCCTTCCGGCGGGCTCATGCGTACCGGGTGGGAGAACCCAACCGAGAGCACCAGGGTCGTCCCGTCCAGCGCAGCGCGGTAACCCACGCCCTGGATTTCCAGATCTCGCTTGTAGCCGTCAGTGACGCCCACAACCATGTTGTTGAGCAGCGTGCGGGTGAGACCATGCAGGGAGCGGTTTTCGCGCTCATTGTCCGGCCGCTCGACCAGCACGGTTCCATTGTCTCGGGTCAGAGACATACTCGGGCTCAGGTTCTGGGTCAGCGTGCCCTTCGGGCCCGTGACCGTGACCGTATTCCCGTCCGCAATTTCAATTTCCACACCATTCGGCACCGCTATGGGCCGATTACCAATTCGAGACATCGCTCATTCTCCCGCGATCTGCATGGATGCGTCTCGCCAGCCGTCATCTAGAAGACGGTGCAGAGCACCTCGCCGCCGATCCCGCGCCGCCGGGCCTCGAAGCCCGTCATCACTCCCTGGGGCGTGCTGACGACCGCGATACCCAGGCCACTGCGCACGCGAGGAATATCGTCCTTGCCGGCGTAAACGCGCAGGCCTGGCTTGCTGACCCGCTTGATCTCCCGGATCGCCGACTTCTTGTCGGCGCCGTAGCGAAGCTTGACCACCAGCTTGTCCTGCGGCCGCTGCTCCACCACGTCGTAGCCGGCGATGTAGCCCTCTTGCTCGAGAATCTTCGCAATCGCGACCAGGATCTTGGTTGACGGCATGGTGGTCTCCAGCTGCCGGGCCATGCCTGCGTTGCGAATGCGGGTCAGCATATCGCTGATGGGATCATTGACACTCATGCGTTCCTACCTTCTCAGTCCTCGCGCCTCTCCGTCCCTCTCTGGTGCGCGGTTACCAACTGGACTTCGTAACGCCCGGGAGGCGACCAATGGAGGCGAGTTCACGGAAGCAGATGCGGCACACCCCAAACTTGCGCATGTATGCCCGGCTTCGCCCACACGTCTTGCAGCGATTCACCTGGCGGGTCTGAAACTTCGCCGGCTTCTCTGCCTTGACAATCTTGCTCTTCTTTGCCATTCACAGTTCCTCCGCGCGGACGCCGCGCGCTAGCTTGCTCGTTCCGTTTGGGCGAACGGCATGCCCAGCAGGGCCAGGAGCCGCCGCCCCTCTTCATCATTTTTGGCGCTGGTCACGAAGCTCATTTCCAGGCCGCGCGTCTTGTCGATACGATCAAAATCGATCTCGGGGAACGCGATCTGCTCCGGCAGACCCATGGTGTAGTTGCCCCGTCCATCGAACGAGTTGGGCGAAACGCCCCGGAAGTCCCGGATACGCGGCAGCGTAATGCTGACAAAGCGGTCCAGGAATTCATACATGCGAGGGCCTCGCAACGTGACCATCGCGCCAATTGGCATGCCAGCGCGCAGCTTGAACGCGGCGATGGACTTCTTGGCCCGCGTCACCACTGGCTTCTGGCCAGTGATAGCGGTCAAGTCCCCAACCGCAGCCTCCAGCGACTTGGCGTTGCTGACCGCCTCGCCGAGGCCGATGTTAATGACGATCTTCTCGAGCTCCGGGACCTGCATGATGTTGGAGTAGTTGAACTCCTTCATCAGTTCCGGAACGACCTCTTCCCGATACTTCTCACGCAGCCGAGCCATCAGCTATTGCTTCTTTCTCATGTCTGGCGTTCCCGCCTGGTCCGCTGTTTACCAGCGCTCAGGCCGCCACTCGATGCGACAAAAATCCGCTGATCTACCCCGCGTCTGGTCGTGGGATGTCCGTATTGCACTTCTTGCAAAAGCGCACGTTCTTCCCGTCAGCACCAGTGTGGACACCGACGCGCGTTGGCTGCTTGCAGCTCGGGCAGACCAGCATCACGTTGGACACGTGCAGCGGCGCCTCTACTTCAACGATGCCAGCCTGGCGAGCCCGGCCACGCTTGATATGCTTCTTGACAATATTCACGCCCTCGATCACCACCCGATCCTTCTCGATCAGGTTGATGCGGACCGTGCCCTGCTGTCCCTTGTTCCGGCCGGAGGTGACCAGCACCGTGTCGCCGGATCGAATTTTGCGCATTCCCTCGTGCTCCTGATTTCTTTGCGTCGGCGGCTGCTAGAGCACTTCAGGCGCGAGCGAAACAATGCGCATGAACTGCTTCTCACGCAACTCACGCCCCACGGGGCCGAAGATGCGCGTTCCGCGGGGCGCGCCAGCCTGGTTGATCAGCACCGCCGCGTTGTCATCGAATTTGATATGGCTGCCATCCGGCCGGCCATACTCCTGAGCCGTACGCACGATTACCGCGCGCACAACGTCGCCCTTCTTGACCGCCGCGTTCGGCTGGGCCTGCTTCACCGACGCGATGATCACGTCACCGACGCCGCCGTACTTCCGTCCGGATCCGCCGAGCACGCGGATGCACAGCAGCTCCCGGGCTCCGCTATTGTCCGCGACCTTCAGCCGCGACTCCTGTTGAATCACCAGGTTGCTCCTGGCCGCTTGCCGCGGCTGTTAGATCTGGATGCCCTGCTCGACAATTTCGCGCACGATCCACCGCTTGCGCTTGGACATCGGGCGCGTTTCCTCGATACGCACGAGATCCCCTGGCTTGCAGGCGTTCGACTCATCGTGCGCCAGGAATTTCTTGCTGCGCGTGATCCGCTTGTGATAGAGCGGATGGCGGCGGACCGAGTCCACCGAGACCACGACAGTCTTGTCCATCTTGTCGCTGACGACGCGGCCTACTTTTTCCACTTTCTGTGGTCGCGCCGCCGTCGCCTCCGCTGTAACGTTGTCACTCATGGTGCTGTTCCTCGCTTCGGTTGCCAGAAGCTACTCGGCTCCGGCGCCCACCAGCGACGCCAGCTCTGCCTCGATCTCCCGTTCAGTCTGTACCGTCTTGATACGAGCGATGTCCTTCCGGATTTGCCCGATGCGTGCGGTATTCGTCAATTGGCCAACTGCCTGCTGGAATCGAAGCGTGCGCCATTCGCTTTCCAGGTCAGCCAGTTGCTCCACCAGTTTGTCGTTGTCCAGGGCGCGGATCTCTGCCGGCTTCATGCGGCTCCCTCTTCAGCGGCGTCATCTACAAACGCCGCGGCAACGCCCGCGTGATCGCGCTCAATGAACTTGACGTCCATCGGCATCTTCATACCGGCGCGGCGGAGGGCCTCTTCGGCCCGCTCTCGCGGTACACCTGCAACCTCGAAGAGGATGCGGCCCGGGCGCACGACAGCGACCCAGAACTCCGGGTTGCCCTTACCTGAACCCATGCGTGTTTCCGCTGGCTTCTGGGTGACCGGCTTATCCGGGAAGATGCGAATCCAGACCTTACCACCGCGCTTCAGGTAGTTCGTAATGGCGCGGCGGGCAGCTTCGATCTGCCGGCTGCTCACCCATGCAGGTTGCGTCGCCTGCAGTCCGTACTCCCCGAAGTTGATGTCGGAACCGCGGTAAGCGGCTCCTGTCTTGCGGCCCCGCATCATCTTGCGGTACTTCGTCCGCTTTGGCATCAACATGATGACTGCTCCTGAACCCATCGGCGTTCGCTGGCTCTCCAGCGCGCCGCCACTTAGTCGCCGGAAATGGCCGCCAGGTCCGCGGTCAGGGAAGCCGCGGTCGGCTGGGCGCGCTGCGGCAGCACTTCGCCCTTGTAAACCCAGACCTTGACGCCGATGCGACCGTAGGTCGTGTGGGCGTGCACCACGCCGAAATCGATATCCGCCCGCAGCGTTGAGCGCGGCACGCGGCCATCCATCTCGGTGACGGATCGGCTCATTTCAGCGCCGCCCAGGCGGCCAGACAGCGTGATCTTGACGCCCTTGGCGCCGCGGCGCATCGCCTGCTGGACAGCGTGCTTCATCGCCCGGCGGTACGCCACGCGCCGGCCAATCTGCTCAGCAATGCTCTCCGCGATGAGGCGGGCATCGGTCTCAGGCACCTTGATCTCTTCGATCTTCAGGTGTGCCTTCTTGCCGATCTCCTTCTCCAGCATTTGCCGGAGACGCTCAACATTGGCGCCCTGCTTGCCGATCACGATGCCCGGCTTGGACGTGTGCAGCGTGACATCGACCTTGTTGGCCGAGCGCTCCAGCTCGATCCTGGAGATGCCCGCGCGGGTCAACTCGCGCATGATCAGCCGCCGGATCCGCAAATCCTCATGCAACTGATCCGTGTAGTTGCGCTCCGCGAACCACTTCGATTCCCAGTCCGTCACGATTCCCAGACGGAAACCGATGGGGTTGACTTTACGTCCCATTAGCTCTTCCGCTCCTCTGCCACCACGGTCATGTGCGTGTTGCGGCGCACGATCCGGCCGACGCGCCCACGAGCCTTTGCCTTGAAGCGGCGGAAGCTCGGGCCCTCATTGGCATAGATTTCCTTGATCCAGAGGAGCTCCGGATCCATATCAAAGTTGTTCTCGGCGTTGGCGGCCACGGACACCAGCAGCTTGTTGACATCCTTCGCCGTCTTCTGCGGCAGAAAGCCTGTCAGCGCAATGGCATCCATCACGCGCTTGCCACGCACCGCATCCACCACAAGTCGCGCCTTCCGCGGGGAGACGCGGACGCCTGTGACGCTTGCTCGTACTTCCATAACTCTCTCCGTCTCCCCGTGCCGCTAGCGGCGCCCGCGGCGATCGGCATCCTTGCCGTGTCCGCGGTACGTGCGAGTCGGGGCAAATTCGCCCAGCTTGTGCCCCACCATCTGCTCGGACACGAAGATCGGCACGTGAACCTTGCCGTTGTGTACGGCAACCGTGTGGCCAACCATGCCTGGGAAAATGGTCGATGCGCGCGCCCAGGTGCGAATCACGCGGCGCTCGTTGCCCCGGTTCAACGCCTCGATCTTCTCGCGCAGCTTGGCGTCGATGTAAGGGCCCTTCTTGGACGACCTCGACACTATGAGCCTCCTCGATTACTTCCGCTTCTTGTTCCGGGAGCGCACGATCATGTCGTCGGTGCGCTTGTTGTTGCGGGTACGCGCCTGGACCGGCTTGCCCCACTTCGTCTTGGGCTGGCCACCGATCGGCGCCTTACCTTCACCACCGCCGTGCGGATGGTCGCGCGGGTTCATCACGGAGCCGCGCACCGTTGGCCGGCGGCCACGGTGCCGGTTTCGGCCAGCCTTGCCGATCACGATGTTCTCGTGATCCACATTGCCGACCTGGCCCAGCGTGGCCATGCAATCGAGATGAACCAGGCGGACTTCGCCAGAAGGCATGCGCACCTGGGCGTAGGTGTCCGACTTCGCCATGAGTTGCGCGGAAGTCCCGGCCGAGCGGCAGAGCTGGCCACCCTTGCCCGGATAGAGCTCAATGTTGTGAATCTGCGTACCGGTCGGAATGTTGCGCAGCGGCAACGCGTTCCCGACGCGGATCGGAGCCTCAGGGCCCGCCACGACTGTGTCGCCAACACTCACGCCAACTGGCGCCAGCATGTAGCGCTTTTCGCCGTCCACATAGTGGAGGAGCGCGATACGTGCGGACCGGTTGGGATCGTATTCAATCGCCGCGATCTTGGCCGGCACACCCACCTTGTTGCGCTTGAAGTCGATGATCCGGTAGAAGCGCTTGTTGCCACCACCGCGGTGCCGCGTCGTGATGCGACCCCGGTTGTTGCGGCCAGCGTGCTTCTTGAGGGGCTCGATCAGGCTCTTCTCAGGCTTCTTCTTGGTGATCTCCTCGAAGGTGCTGACGCTCATCGAGCGTCGCCCCGGCGAGGTTGGCTTGTAGATGCGAATTGGCATCGCCGCGTCCTTCCTCAGTCTTCCGGCCTGCTAGACCTGGTCGAATACGTCAATACGCTGGCCGGGGAAGAGGGTGATCACCGCCTTCTTCCACGAGCGCTCGGTTCCATGAATGCGTCCACTTCCGCGGCGGATCGCGCGCGAGCGGCGCGAACCCTTCACGTTCATGGTGTTCACGGCCTTCACGCGCACGTTGAACAGCTTTTCAATGGCCTCGCGAACCTGGATCTTGTTGGCGTCCACAGCCACCTCGAAGGTGTACTGGTTCTGGTCCATGAGATCCGTGTTCTTTTCCGTGATCAGCGGCCGGATGATCACCTGGTCGATCGAGAGAGCTGGCATCCTAGGACTCCTGCGCCTCAGCCTGCCGCCACGAGCTTGGCTCGCGCTTGTCCTCAGGCAATGCCAGCCACGATTCCACCACGGGAATAGCCTCGCTGGTCACCAACAGGCGGTCAAACTTCAGAATGTCGCGGACATTCAGGTAACGCGCATCCACGACCCAGACATTCTCCAGGTTGCCGGATGAGCGGCGAATCGGCTCCACCTTGCCGTCAGTCACGATCAGGTACGAGCGGCCCTGTGGCAGCGTCTCCAGGATCGCCTTCATGGCCTTGGTGCGCGGCTCGACGTCGCCGAGGCCGTTGATCACCGTCAGCCGCTCGTCCTTCACCTTGGAGGAGAGAGCAGAGCGCACTGCCAGGCGACGCGCCTTGCGCGGCATGTCCTGCTTGAAGGACCGCTGGTGCGGGCCGAAGACCGTTCCACCGCCGATCCACTGTGGGGAGCGAATCGATCCCTGGCGAGCACGCCCGGTCCCCTTCTGGCGCCAGGGCTTCGCGCCACCGCCTCGAACTTCACCGCGCGTCTTCGTGTCGCGGGTGCCGAGCCGTGCGTTCGCCAACTGGCGCAGCAGCGCCTGGTGCATCACCGGGATGTTCGGCTCGATGCCCCAGACGGTCTCGTCGAGCTCCGCTGAGCCGACCACCTTTCCCTGGGTATCAAGAACATCAATATTCATCGTCTTAACTCCGGGGCCGAGAGGAGCAAACCTCAGGGCCATGCGCGCCGTGCAGCGCTACTTCTTCCGCGCCTTCACGGCCCGCTGGACGATGACCACGCCCTCGTTCGGCCCCGGCACTGAACCTTCAATCAACAAGATGTTGCGATCCGCATCCACACGCAGCACCCGCAGGTTCTGCACGGTGACCCGGTCATTGCCCATCCGGCCCGCCATGCGCAAGCCCTTGAACACGCGGCCCGGCGTGGCGCTGGAGCCAATCGATCCCGGCGCGCGCGAGCGGTCAGACTGACCGTGGGTCTTGGGACCGCCGCTGAACCCATGACGCTTCATGCCGCCGGCGAAGCCCTTGCCCTTGGAGGTGCCAATCACGTCCACCAGGTCGCCTTCGGAAAAGGCGTCTGCCTTGATGACTTGACCCACCTCGAACTCGGCGACGTCGTCGGCCTTGACCTCACGCAGCGTGCGGGACATGTATCCGCTGGCCTGGCGATGACCCCGCTCGGGCCGGTTCAGTCGCTTATCCAGTCCAAAACCTAGCTGAACTGCGCTGTAGCCATCCTTGTCGTCGGTCTTCACCTGTGTCACAACGCAGGGTCCGACTTCCACCACCGTGACTGGATGTGCCAGTCCCGCCTCGTCGAAGATCTGGGACATGCCCAGCTTCTTTCCAATGAGCCCGTTAATCATTGGCTCTCTCCTGTCCTCCAGGAAGCAGTGCAGCGCTCAGGCCGCCCCTGCCGCAGAGCGTGACCAGCGCGCGGCCAGCAAACTAGCCGCGCGCCGAAACCACACTTACAACTTGATCTCGATATCCACACCAGCTGGCAGGTTCAGGCGCATCAGCGACCGGATGGTGTTGCCGCTTGGCTCCAGCACATCGATCAGCCGCTTGTGCGTCCGCACCTCGAACTGTTCCTGTGAATCCTTGTCGATGAACGGCGAGCGGATCACGCAGAACTTCTCGATGCGTGTTGGCAACGGGATCGGTCCCGCAACCTTGGCGCCCGTGGACTCCGCGGTTTCCACGATCTTGCTCGCCGACTGGTCGAGCACCTTGTGGTCATAGGCCTTCAGGCGGATGCGAATCCGCTGACTGGGCTTACGTGCAACCATTTCTTGTTCGCTCCTGCCTCTGCCTAAGACCTGCTACTACTCGGTAATCGAGGTCACGACGCCGGCGCCGACGGTGCGGCCCCCCTCACGGATGGCGAAGCGCAGCCCCTCTTCGATCGCCACCGGGGTGATCAGCTCCACCCCCATCTGGATGTTGTCCCCCGGCATCACCATCTCCACGCCTTCCGGCAACGTGATGGAGCCGGTCACATCCGTCGTGCGGATGTAGAACTGCGGCCGGTACCCGGGGAAGAACGGCGTGTGCCGCCCCCCCTCTTCCTTGCCCAGCACGTACACCTCAGCCTGGAACTTGGTGTGCGGGTTGATCGAGCCGGGCTTGCTCAGCACCTGCCCCCGCTCGACATCGGTCCGCTCCACGCCGCGCAGCAGGCAGCCGACGTTGTCCCCGGCCTGCCCCTCATCCAGCGTCTTCTGGAACATCTCGACGCCGGTCACAATCACCTTGCGCCGCTCGCCCATGCCGACGATCTCGATCTCGTCGCCCGTCTTGACCACGCCGCGCTCGACGCGCCCCGTGACCACGGTGCCACGCCCCTTGATGCCGAAGACGTCCTCGATCGGCATCAGGAAGGGCCGGTCAATGGCCCGCTCCGGCGTCGGGATGTAGTCGTCCACCGCCTGCATCAGCTCGAGAATCGGCGCGTAGGCCGGGGAGGTGGGGTCCTTGCTCTCCTCCTCCAGCGCCGCCAGCGCCGAGCCGCGCACGACCGGGATCTCGTCGCCCGGGAACTCGTAGGCCGAGAGGAGTTCGCGCACCTCCAGCTCAACCAGCTCCAGCAGCTCTTCGTCGTCGAGCATGTCGACCTTGTTCAGGAACACGACCATCGAGGGGACTTCCACCTGCCGGGCCAGCAGGATGTGCTCCCGCGTCTGCGGCATCGGGCCGTCGGGGGCGCTCACGACCAGGATCGCCCCGTCCATCTGCGCCGCCCCGGTGATCATGTTCTTGATGTAGTCGGCGTGCCCCGGGCAGTCGACGTGCGCGTAGTGCCGCTTGTCCGTCTCGTACTCGACGTGCGCGATCGCGATCGTGATGCCGCGCTCCCGCTCCTCCGGCGCGTTGTCAATGCTGTCAAAGCTGCGCAGCGCCGCCTTGCCCTGCAACGCCAACGTCTTCGTGATCGCCGCCGTGAGGGAGGTCTTCCCGTGGTCCACGTGCCCGATCGTCCCCACGTTCAGGTGCGGCTTGTTCCGCTCAAACTTCTGCTTCGCCATGCTGGTCCCGTCTCCTCTAGCTGCGGCGCCGGGCTACGCAGCCGGCGCCATTTCCTCTCGTCGTTGAACTAGGCGCGCTGCGCCTTGGCCACCATCTCCGCCGCCAGGTTGGCTGGAACCGGCGCGTAGTGGTCGAACTGCATTGAATAGGTTGCGCGGCCCTGGGTCGCTGAGCGCAGGTCCGTGGCGTACCCGAACATCGCTGCCAGCGGCACGTAGGCCTTCACGACCTGGGCGCCAGCGCGCATCTCCATACCCTGGATCTGCCCGCGCCGCGAGTTCAGGTCGCCAATCACGTCACCCATGAATTCGTCCGGCGTCGTGACCTCGACCTCCATGATCGGCTCCAGGATGTTCGGGCGGCCCTTGCGCACCGCTTCCTTCAGCGCCAGCGAACCGGCGATCTTGAAGGCCATCTCGGAGGAGTCCACGTCGTGGAACGAGCCGTCGACGAGGCGAGCCTTGACGTCGACAAGCGGGAAGCCCGCCTGGCCACCCGTCAGCATCGCCTCCTGGATGCCCGCGTTCACCGGCGCGATGTACTCACGCGGGATAGAGCCGCCGACAATCTTGTCTTCGAACTCGTAGCCCTTACCCTGCTCCTGCGGCTCGAACTCAACGATGACGTGACCGTACTGGCCCTTACCACCGGACTGGCGAACGTGGCGACCCTCAACACGCACCGGCTGCGTGATCGTCTCCTTGTAGGCCACCTGGGGGCGGCCAACGTTGGCGTCGACGCGGAATTCACGCATCAGGCGGTCGACGATGACTTCCAGGTGCAGCTCGCCCATCCCCTCGATGACGGTCTGGGCAGTCTCTTCGTTCGTGCGCAGGCGGAAGGTGGGATCTTCCTCAGCCAGCCGGCCGAGAGCAGCACCCATCTTGTCCTGGTCGACTCGGGTCTTCGGCTCGATCGAGACCGAGATGACCGGCTCCGGGAACACGATGGACTCGAGAACCACCGGGTTGGCAGGGTCGCACAGGGTGTCGCCGGTGAAAGTGCTCTTGAGGCCGATAACCGCCGCGATGTCACCCGCGCTGACCGAGGGAATCTC
>JAXLWT010000005.1:0-186391 GCA_046328375.1 Thermomicrobiales bacterium | reverse complement strand
GGCAGGTCAACACGGTCAAGGGCAGCTACCGTGCCGGCCGCGTAATCGTCACGACCGGCCCCTGGGCAGCGGAGTTCCTGGGGGATCTCGGCTTCCCGATGCAGGTGGAGCGCCGCGTCAACGCCTACTTCCGTCCCACCCGGCCAGACTGGTGGAGCGAGGAGGCGGGCGCGCCAAACTTCCTGCTCGACGTGCCGGAGGGCGATTTCTACGGCATGCCCGCCACGGGTGACCTCGGCGTCAAGATCGGGGTGAGTGCCGGTTCGGTAACCACCCCCCGCACGATCAACCGCACCATTGCCCCGGAGGAGATGACCTTCTTTCGCGACGTACTGGACCGCTACCTGCCGGGCGCCAGCGGCGAGGTGGTCGGGCAATCAACCTGTATGTGCACCTACACCGTGGACAGCGATTTCATCGTCGATCACCACCCCCATCAACCCGGCGTCATCCTCGGTTGCGGCTTCTCCGGGCGCGGCTTCAAGTTCGCGCCAGTCATCGGCGAGATCCTGGCGGACCTGGCCACCGACGGCGAAACCGGGCACGACATCGCCTTCCTCAGCGCCCGCCGCTTCGCCGAACGCGCCGTTGCCGTGTCGTAGTGGCGTCTCGCGGGCGCGCTGCCCCCGCTGCCTCCAGGTCAGGACCCCAACCCGGAACCACCTGGCCTGCGGGCTCCCTTCCCGCCCGCAGCGCAGCATGGTTGAGCCCGTCCTGTGCGTGCGCGGGCCAACCTGTTTACAGCGGCGTGCAGAGACGTTGATCCGCTAGGAAGCCCCTCGTGTCGCGAGCGTGTCGCGAGACCTCGTCTGCCACGTCCTGGAACGAGGTCTCTCACGCCTGGTGCGAAATGAGCGAGGCGCTCGTACTTCCAACGAGAAACCCTCACCCCCAGCCCCTCTCCCGGTGCGCGGGAGAGGGGAGACGGTGGCGGGAGCGGTGGGCGAAACCTGGCGTCACGGCTCCTCGCATAACTTACAAGGGGTTGGGGTGAGGGTTCTTCGGCGCTGGCATCACCGATGAAGGTATTTCGCACCAAGCGTTCTCGACAAGCTCGAGACACGACGAAGACGCGGTCCGCGTCACCAGGGCCGATGGTTTTGCAGACCGCTGTCATGTGCCACGCTCCCCCACGTATCATCCTGCCCTGACCGCAGAGACCCGTCCCGCACCTCCCGCTATCAAGGCGCAATCCTCCCCTGTGGTGTCTCCCCTCACGTGTCATCCTGAGCCCGCAGGCGAAGGATCTCGGCCCAACCTCGCCCCTGCAGGGACCCTCCAGCCCAGCCTGTTCCCCTTCGACAACTCATTCGCCGTGTCATCTCGAGCGCAATCAAGAGATCTCAGCGTTACCGGCCACGTTGCTGTGAGGCGGTCAGCGACACCGCGTACAGGCCACGTTCCCCGATGGTGAGGCAGCCCGAGATCTCTCGACTGCGCTCGAGATGACACCTGGGAGGGCGTGCGGAGAGGGAACAGGCCGCACGCGCAGGCCAGAAGAGTGAGCTGCTTCAACTTCGCTCAGGACGCACCCGCGCGTAGCCGCGGTACCTGGAATGGCAATACGGGAGAGGGGTGTGGCCTCGAAGGGGCGCAACGAGGGCACGACACCCTGTGATGTTGCTCTGGACGACACCTTGGGGATGGGCAACGCCGGAAACGCGCATCCCGCCAGGAGGACGCAGAGAGCCGGCACGAGGGCATGCCGAACGTGCCTCGTCCCACGGGCCACTGCTTTGTTTACGAAATGACCGTAAGCTTCTCGCGCTGGCGACGCCGAGCATGACGGCCAGCAGGAAACCTGGTTGTAGACACGAGCGGGCCAACAAGCCCTACACGACCTCGGCGGCTTCTTCCACTAAGTGCCCCGCAAGGTCTCCCAGGGGTGGCCGCGGCTGCAGCAGGACCTTGCGCAAGGCTTCGCCGTCAGCGTCCCGCGGCCAGGCCACGTCAGTGCGGCGCAAGGCATCCAGGAGAGCCGGAAGCTCACCAGACGCAGAGCCCCACCAGCCCGCCCAGATCGCATCACCAGTCAGGGGAATGCCGCAGGCGCTGCACTCGAAGGCAGCCAGGCACCAGAAACGGGGTTGCCTGGGATCACGGACAGGAGCTACCCGGAAGACGCGCTGGTCATCTCCGACGCGGAGGTAAACACCAAGCCCCGCAGAGCCACGCATTTCGATCGCCTCGATGCGTGAATCATCCATCAACTGGTCCGCTCCTTCCGTACTCCGCAAGATTGCCCAGCTGCAGCGAGGAGCCACAGAGAGGGTGGCGCGGCCGGGAAAGGTGAACCAACTGCGCGGGAACCCACAACGTCTCCGCCTACTCCCGATCATGCGCGACCGCAGAGTCAAGCGACGGTGGCGACGCCAGCGGGGCATCGTGGCACGCACCGACCGCAGAGGTGCGCTCGAAGGTCTTCTCCGGAACGCGTGCTACAAACATCGTACCATAACACGCGACTTTAGTGACATCTTGATGAAAGAGTCGGCTGATAGCGGCATGCTTCCCGGTCGAAGATGACGCCTACTCTGTTGTTTCAGCCTCCAGGTATGACAGGAGCAGGCATTCACACTCGTCCAGCATCGGCACCTCCGCTGGCGTCGTTTGCGTGACATCTGGATCTGGCCACGTGCCTTCTGCGTAGCGCTGCAGGATGGTCGGGTAGATGTAGGAAGAGCGGCAGACCGCGCGGGTGTTGCCGAGCCGGGCGGCTGCAGCGTCCACCGCGCTGACGATGTTCGCGTTGCGTTCGCGCTCCGTCTCGGCCGTCCCTGTGTCACGCAGCAGGCGGCACGCCAGCACCGTCCCGGCCCAGGTCCGGAAATCCTTGGCGGTGAACGACTCCCCGCTTACCTGCTGCAGGTACTCATTGACACTGTCCGAGGTGACCGGGCGAAATTCTCCATCCTCATCCTTGTACTGGAAGAGCTGCTGCCCAGGCATGTCCTGCAGCTTGCGCACAATGGTGGCGACGCGCCGGTCCTTGACATCGACCTCGTGTTCCTTGCCACTCTTGCCCCGGAAGTGAAAGCGCAGCTTCGCGCCCTCAACGTCAACGTGCTCATTCTGCAGCGTGGTCAGGCCGAACGAGGCGTTGTCACGGGCGTACTCCTCGTTCCCGATGCGGATCAGGGATTCATCCAGCAAGCGCACCACGGTGGCTTCCACCTTTTCCCTGGGGAAGCCATTCTTCCGCAGGTCACCCTCCACGCGCTCGCGAATCGTGGGGAGCGCGCGTCCAAATGCCGCCAGCCGGGCAAACTTGGCTTCATCCCGCGTCGCTCGCCACCTGTCGTGATAGCGGTACTGCTTCCGCCCCCGCGCATCACGTCCCGTCGCCTGGATGTGCCCGCGCGGATCGGTGTTGATCCAGACCTCGGTCCAGGCCGGGGGGATGACCAGGGCGTTGATCCGTTCGATCTGCTTCTCGTCGCGCAGGATCTTGCCGTCGAGGCCGCGGTAGCGCCAGCCGTCTTTCAGGGGCTCTCGGGTAATGCCTGGGCGATCGAGGTGGGTGAAGCGCAGCCCGGCTGCTTTGGCCGCGGCTTCAGAGTCGTGCGCCACATCGTCTGGGGTCTGGGTTGTCGTCGTCATGAGAGGTCACGTCGCTCGCGGGATTCTCGTCCTCGTACTCAGGCCACCCGGCCTGGTGCGTCCATATCAGGGGTCCCCTGTGGCTGGGCCGGAATGGTCCAGCCGTGGGTCATCTCCCAGTAGCGGCGGCGGATGCCGAGCACGCTGATGGGAGGTCGATCCGGCGTTGCCGGCGCTTCGAGAGGCGGTGCGGTCAGGTCAGCAATTTCCAGCGATACCGCTGGCGTTCCACGCAGCCGGGTACCAGCCCGTGTGCCGAAAGCTGGCCGGCGTGCGCGCCATGGTCGTGCGCGATGAAACACCACTTCGCGTTCCTTTTCTGAACAGGTGCGGGACCCTGACTCCGTGAGAGCAACTCTCGTGCCAGCTGGGCACGGGGGGCGGTGAGCTTGGCCGCTCAATATCCGACTGGTATAGTCGGAAATGAAGCGTGCTCTTGAGTTAACGGCGCAGCCGCCATGGTGGATTGCATGAAAGGGAGTGAAACGTCCATGCAGGTGGAACGCGGACGACGGTCAGGTGTGATGACGCGCCGCCGGGTGGTGGGATCGCTGGGATCGTTGGGGGCGCTGGCGCTCCTGCTTGGACCGCAGGGCAGCCAGGCACGGCAGGCCACACCCGAGGCGACGCCGCCAGGCGTCTCTGGCGGCTGGAGCTTCACGGATGACGCCGGCAAGACCGTGGAGTTGCCGGAGCGGCCGCTCAAGATCGCGGCTGACCTGAACGCTGCTTCCGCGCTCTGGGACTTCGGCATCCGCCCGGATGCCATTGCCGGGTACACCGTGGACACCGATGCGTCCTGGGGGAATGTGGATCGCGGCACCCCGGTCATCAACGTCGCCGCCGGCTCACCCGTACCGAATCTGGAGACCCTGCTGGCCGAGGGCATCGACCTCTTCGTCACCATCACCTGGGGCAACGAGAACAATCCCTACGAGTGGAGTTTCCCCGAGCAGTCCGACTACGAGCGCACGAACGCCGTGGTACCCGTGATCGCCATCTCCGGCTCGGGCCGCGCGGATCACAACGCCGAGCGTTTTGCCGAACTGGCCGCATCACTTGGCGCAGACCTGGGATCCCCGGAGATCCAGGAGGCGAAGGCCGCCTACGAAACTGCCGTCGCTGACTTCAGTAAGGTGGCCCAGGAGAAGGCAGCGGCGGGGATCACCTCGCTTTTCATGTACGCCGATCCCACCGAACTCTACATCGCCTACCCGCCGATCTGGGCGGACCTGGCCATGTACCAGGCGCTGGGCATGGACATCATCGTGCCGGACAGCGTGCCGGATGGTGACTACTGGGAGTCATTGAGCACCGAGCAGGCGGTCAAGTACGTCTCGGATCTCATCTTCCAGTCCTCGCGCACCGGCACCCTTACGTTGGAAGAGCTGGCCGCGCATCCCACCTATGGCGCCCTGCCGGCAGTCAAGGCGGGCCAGGTCACTCCCTGGAACCAGGACTTCATCCAGAGCTACCAGGGCCTCACCGCTGCGCTGACCCACCTCGCCGAGGCCCTGGAGAAGGCGGAGAAGGTGACGGGCTAGAGCCAGGTCTTCCGCTTCGAGAACCCGCCTGCTGGGGGGCGCGAAAAGCTGCCCTCAGCAGGCGTTCTCCACTCCTGCGTCATCCTGAGCCGCTGACCCCGCAGGCGCAGGATCCCGGTCCAGCCTCGCTCCTGACGAGTCCTCCAGCCCGACCTGTTATCTCACCGCCGACCACCTATAGGTGTCAGCGCAAGCTTGTCGAGAGATCTCGGGCTGTCTTACCACCGGGGACCGATACCTGCACGCCAGGTGCAAGGTGACGCCAGGATCGCTCCACTCCGGTCGAGACGACACGTGAGTGGGTGTGCGTTCAGAGGAACAGGCCGCAGGCCAGGGCGGAGAGAACGAGATTCTGCCTGCGTCAGGATGACCCTGTCGAGTGGGCAACGCCAATCGGCGGCGTGGGCTGGCAACAAGGCCCTACGACAAGCTCGGGACGGTGCGCTGAGGGTGGATGGAGACACACAGCGGCACGCAGCCCCACAGCCGGCACAGAGAACGGAACACCTCGCCGCGCGTTGTTGTAGCGCCTCATACGCTGAGCAGCCTGAACCGGATCGACCTCGCGAAGGAGCACCGCTCGTGGCCTCTGCCGATTCCACACCCTCTCGTCGTGCCGTCCTCCAGGCAGGCGGCCTGGCCGCGCTGGCCGGCGCCCTGGCCACCCTGCCAGCCGGCGCGCAGCGCAACACCGGCATGGTGGTCGTCCAGGCGTTTGCCAGCGGCACCCTCTTCCCCACCCAGGGCGACGCCGCGGGGCCGCCCTACACGCTCATCCTGTGGGGCGCCGATGGCCGCGGCCTGCTCGCGTTGACCGGGGAGTGGGCCGCGGTGCTGAATGGCGGCGCGCTCCTGGCCGCGCTGGAGGCTGGAGCACAGCCGCAGGCCGCGGTGGTGCTGCCCGCGCCGGCGGACGGCACGGGGCAGCAGCAGGCGTGGGGGGTGAAGCTCGTGTCCGGCTCGCCCGGCAGCGATGCTGATGCGGTCACGTACCAGGGTGAGTTGCTGGCTGATGCCGCCGCCTCGGACTGGCTTGGCACGCCCGTGACCGCTCCTGATGGCGCGGCCACCTTCGGCCCGGGCTACCTGGTCATCATCGGCCTGGAGGGATTGGACATCAGCGAGAACGCCACGGTGCGAGTGGCGCTCGGGTAGCGAAAACGGTCTGGCGCGCCTTCCCGCCCTCCCGTACCATCGTGCCATCGGATTGCGGTGCAGACTCCAGCAGGAGGATGGCGACGATGCTCTTCTACTGCGCGTACACGTGGTTCCCGAATACGCAGCCGGAGGCCGTCTGGCGGCGGGTCATTCACCAGCACGAGGAGGGCGCAAACGCGCCGGACCTGATCAAGGGCTGGTACGACCTGGCGGGAGGCGGCGCCGGTTTTCTGCTGGTGGAAACCGATGATCTACGGGAGTTGACCTCCCTGCTGCGGCCCTACATGGACCTGATGGCCTGGGACGTTCGCGCGCTCTCCGAGAACAGGTACGACGAAACGATCCAGCAGATACGGGACGCGCTGGCCCAGATGCCCGAGGGGGAATAGCCGCCCCTCACAACCCGCGGGAACGCGGAGGAATCAGGACGCATGCTGCCCATTGGGCTTGGTCTCGGTGCGGCCGCAAGCATCGCGGTGTCCAGCAGTGTTGCCGGGTTGGCCTCGCGGCGACGCACGCCGTACGTGGTGGCGTTCTGGTCGCAGATCGTCCAGTTGCTCGTCTGCCTCCTCCTGATCCTCGTGCTGCGGCCAGGGCGGCTGGATGGCCAGACCCTGGCGGGGGTCGCCGCCGGGGTCATCGGTGGCGTCGGCATGGCACTCAACTACCAGGCCATGGCGGCCGGCGCCCTCTCCCTGGTGGCCCCCATCACGGCCTGCTCCGTCGTGGTGCCGGTGATCTTCTCCGTGGCCACGGGCGAGAGCCTGGCGCCCCTGGCCGCCGCCGGCATCGTCGCCATCATCGCCGGCGTGGTCATCGCCTCCATGCAGAAGACGCCGATCCCGGAAGACCCCACTGATACCACCCCGGCCGGTGATCGCCGCGCGCTGGCACTGGCCATCGGCGCCGCCCTGGCCTACGGCGGGTTCTTCATCCTCATCGATTTCGCGCCGGATGCGCCTGGCATGAGCACCCTCTGGACCGCCATTGGCGTGCGCATGGGCGGGGTGACCGTGCAAACGCTTCTCCTGCTGGCCAACCGCAAGTCCGGCGTGGCGCTGGGCGCCGTCGCCCCCTTCGTGGTCGTCTCCGGCCTGCTCGATTTCTCCTCGCTGCTCCTGATCAGCTTCGGCGCCATGACCGCCTCCTACGCGCTGGTCACCGCCCTCTGTGGCCTCTACCCCTTGATGGTGATGCTGATCGGCGTCCTGCTGCTCGGCGAGCGTCTGACCCGCCTGCAAAGCACCGGCGCCGTACTCGCCGTCGCCGGGGTGCTGCTGGTCAGCCTGTAGCCGGGCAGCATATCGGGTGCGGGATCCATGGCGGGCCGGTCAGGCGGCAGCCCAGATGTCACACGGGACGGTGACCGTGACGGACGCAAGTCGTTTCCTCATCGCCCTGGCCAGGGAGATGGCGGCGGCCTACGTCGCCCATACCCGGCCGCGTGCGATCCTGCTGACCGGGTCCGCTGCGACGGGGATGAGCGACCCGTTCTCCGACCTCGACCTCATCCTCTATTACGAGCAATCACCCGCCGCTGAGCAACTCACGGCAGTCCGGGAAACGCTCCAGGCGCGCGATATCCGCGTGAGCTCGGACTCCGAGACAGACTCGGCGCTCGAGATGTACGTGCTCCAGGGCGTCGAGTGCCAGGTCGCGCATCTCCCGATCGCCACCTGGGAGCGCGATATGGGGACGGTCCTCGAGGACTTTGAGCCAGCAACCCTCGTCGAGAAGGCGCTGACCGGGCTCATGTCCGGCATCCCCTTGCATGGAGACGACGTCATCACCCGGTGGCAGGAGCGCGCCGCGGCCTACCCGGATGAGCTTGCGCGAGCGACGGTCGAGCACTACCTGCGCTTCTTCCCGCTCTGGCTGGTCGCGGAGCAGTGGCGCACGCGTGACGCCACCATCTTCTATCACCAGATGCTGGTCGAGGTGAGTCTCAACCTGCTGGGGGTGCTGGCCGGGTTGAACCGCCGCTATTTCTCCAGCTTCCAGTTCAAGCGGCTGCACCACTTCGCCGCGGCGTTGCCCCTGGCGCCGGATGACTTCGCCGATCGTCTCGACGAGCTCTTCACGCTCGATCCGGTCGCCGCCTCAATGGCCTTGGAGCGCCTGGTGGAAGAGACCATCCAGTTGGTCGAAGCCCACATGCCGGAGGTAGACACGGCGTCCGCCCGCCGGGTCCTCAGGAAGCGCCAGCGCCCGTGGCAGTTGCCACTCGGTCCGGGGTGAAGGACTGAGCGGCGCCTGTGAAAGAGCGCGTACTACCGGGCTGCAGCATCCGCTGCCTTACCCTTTCAGCACCAGCCCCATCGCCGCGCCGGCCGCCTGGATGCGGCTTTCGATGCACGCCACATCCCGGGGCGAATAGAAGGCCTGATCTCGCTCCTGGTGGATGTAGCGCCAGGCTGCCTCGACGTGCTCCCGCGTGTCGACCGGGTATTTGTTGTTGACCGGATCGGCGAAGAGCACATCCCCGTATTCGCGGATCCCTTCCTCCGGGTTAACGTCCGGCCGCCGGGTGATAGACTCCCCGCAGCCACTCAGTTCAGAGGCCTCGGTCATGACGGACTCTCCTTCGCGAGATCAACAACGAGCCGCGCGGGACAGTTGGCAAGGGCGATCCTGGTCGGGTTTGGGTAGTGTGCCATACAGTGATGAATGGAACGTTCTCTGTGATCAGGTACAGGAGTTTCTCTCTGCCGCACTTTTTCAAGTGTCGTCCTGAGCCTGTCGAAGGACCTCGTTCGCCAGCCAACACGGTTCGAGGATCGCGCCCCTTTTCAGGTGTCATCCGGAGCCAGCAGGCGAAGGATCTCGTCTCAGGGGCTTCTCGTGACGGAGCGGGCTGGGCCGTCGGGGTCAGGGTGAGGGCTGTTCGTTGTGGTGAGGGGTCTCAAAGAGTCTTGCGCACCAATGACTGACCCCACCTCCCCGCCGCGCGTCACCGTTGCCCACGTCCAGGTCCAGGGTGGTCGCCAGAACAGCGGGCTACGTGCCGAGATTGCCGCGCCACGCTCAGGGGAACAGAGCGCCAGTTGGGCGCTACGCGTCGCGGGCGCCGTGCACGCTGGCAGCACCCCCGTGCAACGCATCGAGGCGGTGACCCCGGGACAGATCCTGGCCAGTGTCGCGCCAGGTCCCGCGAACGAGGATGGCGGCCAGCCCTTCTCCATCCTCGTCAGCACGCTCGATCTGCCGCTCGAGTTCGAGTTCCGCCTGCGTGCAATCCTTCCGGACGGTAGCCGTCCCAAGTTCGCAACGGTGCGCGGGCGGCGTGTGCCCCAACGAGGTGCGGCGGACCCGGCCTTGCAGCCGCTGCTGGTCACCTCGCTCGGGCGGATGGGCACCACGCTGCTCATGAAGCTGCTGGCGGCGCACCCGGCCATCGTCACCTACGAGCGTCCGCCTTTCGAGGCGCGCGGTGGCAAGTACTGGACCCATGTGCTGCAGGTGATGAGTGCGCCCGCGGACGCCAGCAAGCGCGTCGGTGCGCCGATGGAGTTCCACTCCGAGCCGAAAGCGGTCGGCGCCAACCCGTTCTTCAGCAGCGAGTTCGCGGCCTGGCCGGAAGTGGAAATCTGGGAGGGCGGCGATTACCTCGCCTCATTGGCCACCTTCTGCCAGCGCAGCATCGATGGCTGGTACCTGGCCACGGCCTCCGCGCAAGACAAGGAGGCGGCGCCGCTGCGCTTCTTCGCCGAGAAGCACTTCCCCGACGCCTACCCCCGCCGCCTGCGGGAGTTGTACGCGCAGCCGGCGGAGCTCTTTCTGGTGCGTGACTTCCGCGACATGTTCACCTCTATGCGCGCCTACAACGCGCGCAAGGGATACGGCGATTTTGGCCGGGCCGCCGCCGCCGATGACCACGCCTGGATCGTCACGCTGCGCCAGGGCCTGCAGGCGCTGCTGGAGGCCTGGCGTGAGCGGGGCACGCCCGCGGGCCTGGTGCGCTACGAGGACCTGGTGCAACGGCCGGAGGTGGCGCTGCCTCCCGTCCTGGAGGAGCTGGGCCTCGAGTCCTCCCCCGCCGTCATCGCCCGCATGGTGGCGGCCGCCGCGCCAGACGCGCCGGACCTGCAGGGGCACGGCACCACCGCCAGCCCGGACGCCTCCATTGGCCGTTGGCAGGTCGATCTGCCGGCCGATCTGCAAGACCTCGTGAACGCCGAGTTCCGCGACATGCTGGTCGCCTTCGGCTACCCCCTGGCCTGACCCCGCACTCTGGTGAGCTACGAGCCGTGACGCTGGCGCTCGTATTCCTCTGCATCCTGCTTTGTGCGGTTGATGGTGCCGTCCGGGTGACCTGGCGGCGAGTAAACCGTGTAGAGGCGCAGGGGTTCGCTCGGCGAGGTGTTGATGACGTTGTGCTCGGTCCCGGCCGGGATCACCACGGCGTACCCGGCGCTGAGCGTATGGCGCTCACCGTCGAGGATGGCCTCTGCCTGCCCGGCCTCGACACGGATGAACTGGTCGAGATGGGGGTGGGTCTCCTGCCCAATGTCCTCGCCTACCTGTAACGTCATCACAACCAGTTGGCTGTGCGGCGCGGTGTAGAGCACCTCGCGGAAGTTCTCGTTCTCCAGGCTCCGTTGCTCGATGTTGACGCTGTAGCCGCTCATCGCGTGGTTCCTTTCCTCGATCCCCAGCGGTTGCGAAGTCGCCGAATCGACGCTGGGAGCCGCCTACGTGCGCGTGTGTAGCTCGCCGGGGGGGACGCCTGCAGCTCGGCCACCACTAGATCAAGTCTATCCACGGGCGCGGCGGCAGACCCCATGCCGCAGGGTGGGATGTTCCGTGACGTTCAGGTAGGTCAATGCGAGTTCCGCGCTCAGTGGGCGGTTGCGCCTCACGCTGGACCTCTCTGTCATCTGGCAGAGGCATTCGCCCGCCGCCAATTCTGCGTCCCGGCTGATGTGGCACGGCCTCGCGCCCGGCATGATGCCTTCATGCCCGGTTGTTGTTCACCGCTTCCACTCGCGGGCATGTGGATCAGCACAGAGGAGATTCCGCAATGGTGGCAATGATCGAGGTCGAGGATCTGGCGGCGCGCGCGTCAACACGTAGCGAAGCCCTGGCCGACCGTCTCTTCCAGGCAACACTGGCAACCATGGACACCGCGCTCGTCCACCTCGGCAACCGCCTGGGGCTGTACCAGGCACTTGCCGATATCGAGCCGGCGACGTCAGGTGAGGTCGCGCAGGCGGCCGGTCTGCATGAGCGCTACGTCCGGGAGTGGCTGGAGCAACAAACGGTCAGCGGCTTCCTCGACTGCGAGAACCCGCAGGCCAGCGCGACGGAGCGCCGGTACACGATGCCGCTCGGCCACGCGGCGGTGTTGCTGGATATCGATCACCCGCTCTACCTGGCGCCGCTCCCCCAGCTCACCATCGGCGTGGTCTCCCAGCTCCCGGCGGTGGCTGGGGCGTTCCGCACCGGCGAAGGCGTGCCGTACGCCAACTACGGTCATGACATGTGCGTGGGCCAGGCCGGCATGAACCGCAACCTGTTCCTGCAGGAGTTGGGTACCGAGTACCTGGCGCAGATCCCCGATCTCCACGCTCGCCTCTCCTCCCCGGTGCCCGCGCGCATTGCCGATATCGGCTGTGGGGTCGGCTGGTCCTCGATCGGGATGGCGCGGGCCTACCCCAACGTGCGCGTGGATGGCTATGACCTGGACGAAGAATCGGTACGGGAGGCGCGCCGCCTTATCCAGGCCAGTGGCCTGGCAGACCGGGTGCAGGTCTACCAGCGTGACGCAGCGGAGATGCACCTGAGCGGGCACTACGATCTGGTCACCGCGTTCGAGTGCGTGCACGACATGAGCAACCCGGTGGGGGCGCTGCGCACGATGCGCGACCTGGCCGGTGAAACCGGGACCGTGATCGTCATGGATGAGCGCGTCGCCGAATCCTTCGATCCGGCCGCCGGAGATGTGGAACGCATGATGTACGGCTTCAGCGTCCTGCACTGCCTGCCGGTAGGGATGGCCGACACCCCAACCGTGGGGACCGGCACCGTCATGCGGCCGTCCATCCTGCGCGGCTACGCCCAGCAGGCCGGGTTCGCCGGCATCGAGATCCTGCCGCTGGACCATCCCTTCTTCCACTTCTACCGCCTGGTCCGCTAGCGGCCAGACCTCCCACCCTCTTTTCTCAGGCTACGGGCCGAGGCGCCAGCGTGTGCCCGGCCCGTGGCGTGTTCACGTCATGCACAGGAAGCAGCAATCATGGAAACGATTCTCACCGCATCACTCCAGCGCGCCCGTGGCGAGGGCGGCAACCGCCGCGCCATCCTGGGCGCAGCGCTCTCGATGGCCATGACCGGCATCGGGCTCGAATACGTCGCAGGGAAGAAGAAGCGCAGGAAGAAGAAAAAGAAGAAGGGTCGCGGTGCCGGCGGTGGCAACGGAGGCGGTGGTGGCCAGTGCCAGTTCGAGATCTGCAACGGCAAGTGCGTCGATATCGCGACCGACCCGAACAACTGTGGCTCCTGCGGCCACCGGTGCGCCGCCGGCGAGGTCTGCCGCCTGGACTTCTGCGTTTCGGAGGTCAATGCGATCACCGGCGCGTTCGGCCTGGCGGTCACCGGCAACAACGCCTTCGCGGTGACGTCGACAGAGATTGGGAACATACGCCTGATCGAGAATACGACCCGGGTCGACGCGTTCGATGTGCCCGGGCCGGTTCAGGGTGGCGAGGCCCTGCCCACGGGCATTGCGTTTGACGCCGGCGAAGGCAGCTATGTGGTGCTCGACACTGCGAACAGCCGGGTGATCCGTCTCGATGGCGAGGGGCGTTTTGCCCGGGAGTTCGGCGGCTTTGGCTCCGGCCAGGGGCAGTTCGAGTTCCCGCAAGGTGTGGCCATTGACCCGGAGACGGGGCAGATCTTCGTCCTGGATACCGGCAATGGGCGCGTCCAGCGTTTCAACAGCAACGGCTTCTTCCTGGGTCAGTTTGGCCGGGCAGGAAGTGCCGAAGGCCAGTTTCAGCAGCCGCGCGGAATCGCGATCGATGCCGGCCGCAATGTGGTCGTGGCGGACACGGGCAATAACCGCGTCCAGATCCTGGATCGGAACGGGAACGTTCTCCGGGTTCTTGGAAGCACCGGAAACGGGAACGGTGAACTGAACGCGCCAACCGGGGTGAGCCTCATGAGCAGTGGCACCATCGTGGTTGCGGATACCGGCAACAACCGGGTGCAGTTCTTCAATCCAGACGGGACGTTTGCGGGCAAGGTGGGCCGTGGCGGCACGGACCTGGGCGAGTTCACAGCCCCGACTGCGGCGGTGGAAATCTCTGACAGCACATTCGCGATTGCAGACCAGGGCAACGACCGCGTCCAGGTCCTGAACCTCGTGCCGCGCCCGTAGCGCGAAGAATTCGAGCGGCCGGCGTTCGGGCCATGGGCTGGGCACACCGGTGCTCCAGTCCGTGGCCCGCCTGGGTATCGTTCAGGCGTGTGCCATGCTGGCATGAGATAAACGCGCCAAGCTTCAGGCGGTGTGGCCGGGCATCAGGCACCAACCAACGCGTTTGGTACCCTTGGCCGGGAGCCGTTCCGCTCCGGGATACTATCCAGGTGAGCCGACCGTCGAATAACCCAATCTGCCCAGGTTCTCCTCGTCTCTGGGTGGGGGTGTTATGAACCTGTTCCAGCGTCGCCCCGCCTGGCGAAACACCTGGCGCGGCGTTGTGATGGCTGTCTTCTGGGTAGCGGTTGCCTGCCTGGTCAGCAAGGCGCTCTCAGGCGTGATGAGCCCCACGCCGATCATGCCCTACTACGGCGCAGTTGCGCTCAGCCTCTGGTACGGCGGTGTCCTGGGCGCAGTCACCGCGACCCTGCTCTCCATCGTCGCCTTCGGCGGCCTGGTCGAGGCGACCCCCGGCGTCTGGGGGCTTACGGCCGACGATATCCCGCGCATCACCACGTTTGTCCTGCTCTCCATCCTGGTCACGGCGATCAGCATGGGCCGGGACCGCGTCGAGGCGGAACTCAGCGCCAGTGAACGCCGCATGCGGACCATGCTCGCGACCGCCAACGAAGGTGTCTGGCTCGTCGATCGCGATGGGCGCTCCGAGTTCCTGAATGACCGCATGGCCGACATCCTGGGGGCGACGCCAGCGGAAATTGCCGGGCGCGATGTCTTTGAGTTCGCGTTTCCCGAGGATGTGGCGTTGGCCAGGTCCTACATGTCATCCATCCTCAACGGCGAGTCCAGCGAGTTCGAGTTCCGTTTGCGGCAGCAGGATGGGGATCCCATCTGGGTGCGGGTCAGCACCAGCCCGGTGCGCAACGAACGTGGGCGTGTGGTGGGCGTCCTGGGCCTGTTCACGGATATGACGGAGCGCCGGCGCTCTGAGACCGCCCTGAACCAGGCCAACGAGCGCTTTGCGCTGGCCGCGGATGCGGTGCAGTCACTCATCTACGACTGGGATCTCCGTTCGGGTGAGGTCACATGGAGTGGTGGTCTGCAACCGCTGCTGGGCTACCGAGCGGACGAAGCGGAGCCCACACCGGCGTGGTGGATCGCGCACGTCCATGATGCACAGGCTGCAGAGCCAGCGTTTGCCCGGGCGAAAGCGCTGGCAGGTGACCGCTTTGAGAACGAGTACCAGGTGCGGCACCGCGACGGCCACTGGATCTCCGTCTGGGATCAGGGCCATATCGTGCGGGATGAGACGGGGGAGCCGGTCCGTGTCATCGGCAGCGTGATCGATATCACGGCCCGCACCGAGGCCGAGGACGCACTTCGCCTGCTCGATGACGCAGGCCGGGCGCTGGCTTCCTCCCTCGACTACGAGGCGACCCTGCAGCGCGTGGCGTGGATCGCCGTGCCGCGCCTGGCCGACTGGTGCTTCGTGGACCTCATCGATATCCAGGGCGTCCTGCGCCGGGTGGCCGTGGCCCACGCTGATCCCGCCCAACGCTCGCTGGCGACCCAGGTCATGCAGGCCGCCGCCGGCGCCCCGGTTGGCGCGGAAACCACCAGTGGTGGTGCGTCGCTCCTCATTGAGCGCGCGGAAGACGTCGCCCAACTGGATGTGGTCCAGGAGCGGGCGCAATCAGGGTTGTTGCAGACGTTGGCGCCCCGGTCAGTGGTCGTGGTGCCCTTGAGCGCCGGCGGCACGGTGCACGGGTCCATGACCCTGATGACGACGGACTACTCAGGCCGCCGCCTGCGCCCGCAGGATCAGGCCCTGGCGGAACAACTGGCCCGCCGCGCGGCCGTCGCGATCCTGAACGCCC
Organism: Thermomicrobiales bacterium; assembly: GCA_046328375.1. Taxonomy (GTDB): domain Bacteria; phylum Chloroflexota; class Chloroflexia; order Thermomicrobiales; family UBA6265; genus JACCXM01. Next base: position 170,834 of record JAXLWT010000005.1, on the reverse strand, counting down.
GGCTCTACCGCGACGCCCATGCCGCGGAAGCGCGCTACCGTGGGCTCTTCGAGGGCACGAAAGACGGCATCCTGGTCTTCGACCAGGACGGGATCTGTGTGGATGTGAACCCCTCGCTGACCCAGATGACGCGCTTTTCCCGCCAGGAGATCGTGGGGCATCCCATGTCGCTGATCGCCAGCGGGGGACCATGGGACGATGGCCGGTTGGCCCAGTTGCGGCGTGAGGGGCAATGGCTGGGTGAGTTCAACCTGCACCGGCGTGACGGCGAGCCGATCGTCGTGGAGGCCCTGATTACCCAGGTCGCGCTGCCGGCCGGCCCCGCCTTCGCTGGCGTCCTGCGCGACGTGACGGAACGGCGGCAATTCGAGGACATGCAGGAGGAGTTCCTCTCCAGCCTGGCGCATGACCTGAAGAACCCGATGACCACGGTGCGAGGGCAGACGCAACTCTGGCTGCGCCGCCTCAGCCGGGGCGAAGTCCCGGATGGTGAGCGCCTGGAACACAGCCTGCAAGGCGTCGAGGCGGCCGCGCTGCGCATGACGCACCTCCTGGATGAGTTGGCGGACGTCATGCGCCTGCGCGCCGGACACGAAATTGAACTCCAGCGCCATCACACCGACCTGGTGGACCTTGCGCGACGCTCCATCTCCGAACTCGCGCGGACGACAGATCGGCATGAGATCCGGCTGCTGGCAGACCAGCCAAGGATCTTTGGCGAATGGGATGCTCCGCGTATCGAACGTGTTGTGGTCAACCTGCTGGGGAACGCGATCAAGTACAGCCCCGCCGGCGGTGTGATCGAGGTACGGGTGGCGCGCACCTGCGACGAGGCTGGCTGCATGGCCATCCTCAGCGTGACCGACCCTGGCGTCGGGATTCCCGCGGACGACCTGGAGCGCATCTTCGAACGGTTCCAGCGTGCCACCAATGTGCGCAGTATTGCCGGCACTGGCATCGGCCTCTCCGGCGTGCGTCGCATCGTCGAACTGCACGGCGGCACCATCACCGTTGACAGCGTCGAGGGCAAAGGGAGCACCTTTACCGTCTGCCTGCCCCTCACCGAGGACGACAGCGCAGAGTAAGCGGGGCCCGGCCGTTGGAATCGCCAGGCCCTGCTGTTGACACCGCACCGGGAAAACTACGGTTTCACTATTGCCACACGTGCCGCCGTGTGTGTGACAGTGCCGCGGTGGAGGGCGGCGATGCCCAGCGCGACGAGGAGCAGGGCGGCGGCCGCGGTGAACGTGGTTCGCATGCCGTTGGCAATCGCCTCCGGTGGTGCGGACGCCAGTTCGCTTGCACCGGCGGCGAGCGCGAAAACCGCGCCCAGCACGGATGTCCCGGTGATCAGGCCGAGGTTGCGCGACAGGCTGAGCAGGCCAGCGATCACGCCGCGCTGATCTTGCTGCACGCCCTGCATGACCGCGGTAGTGTTGGCCGTCTGGAACAGGGCGTACCCGAGGGTCGTGAGCACGATGCCTGCTACGTACCCCGGGATGCCTGCCCTGGCTGGCAGCGCGGCGAGCAGCGCTGCGCCACCCAGCATGGTGGCCAGCCCGGGCATGGTCATGCGTTGCGCGCCGAGGCGATCGACCAGGCGGCCGGCTGGCAGCCCGCTCAGGGCAACGACAGCAGGACCCACGGACAGGACGAGGCCGGTGGACGCCGGGTCGAGCCCAAGCGCACGCGAGAGGTAGAACGGCCCCACCACCAGCGTCGCCATCATGACCGTCGAGACGATGGCGCTCAGTGCGAGGCCGCCTCGCAGCGCCGGATCACGAAACAGGTGCAACGGCATGATGGGGGCTGCCGCCCGTGCCTCGGTCACCAGGAAGAGTGCCAGCCCGGTGATCGCGGTTGCGAGCAGGGCCAGGTTGAGAGCACCAAAATGCCCGCGGCCGATCGTCGTGGCCAGCGCGTAGGTCCCCAGGGCCAGGGCCAGCATGAGCGTGCCCAGCCGGTCGAGCCCCGGCGTCTTCGTGCCTGCAGAGCGGCAGTCAGCGGGTAGCCAACGGTAGGCAAGGATCAGCGCAACCAGTGCCAGCGGCACATTGACCAGAAAGATCGCGCGCCAGCCGGATCCAGCGATCAGCGCGCCGCCAAGCGATGGTCCAAGCGCGGTGCCAACCGCGGAGGCCGTTCCCAGGAGGCCGACCGCCTGGCCAACGCTGTCCCGTGGCGCAATGTCGCTGGCCAGGGCCAATGACAGGGTCATCAGGATTGCAGCGCTGAGACCCTGCAGCGCGCGGGCGGCAATCAGCAACGGGAGGGTCGGCGCGGCGCCGCACAGCAGCGAGGCGACCGCGAACAGCGCCAGCCCCGCCAGGAGCACTTGCCGCCGGCTGATGATGTCGCCGAGCCGCCCCACGCTGACGATCAGGGTTGTGGTGGCCAGCAGGTACGCCAGGACGACCCATTGTGCGGCTCCGAAGGGCGCACCAAATGCCTGCATCAGGGTTGGCAAGGCCACGCTGGCGACACTGGAGCCGAGTGAGGCCAGCACCATGGACAGCGACAGGCTGACCAGGGCAAGACCCGCTGGCGGCACGGATAACGGGTGTTGGATCTTCTTCATGGATGGAGACTCTCTGGTACGTGTGATGACATGTACTGCAGGAGGTGCAGACACGCCGCCCCTCCTCTTCCCCGGGCGCAATTACGCGCCAGCGGCCTGCAGTACACCCTGGGGCATTGCGGCATCTTTATCGTCGTTGCTCACGAACCCCGCCGTGATTGGCGACGGCTTGAACCCCTTGACGACGAGGTAGATCCCCAGCAGCAGCTCCCAGAAGAACTCCGGGATGGTGGCGATAACCTGCCACTGCGAGCCCGCCGCGAAGACCCCGAACAGGACGCCGACCATGGCCACGATGAGGAGCGGGCCACCCACCAGACCGAGCAGCGCCAGGCCGCGCGGCACCAGGCCGGAGCGGAACATCAGGTACCCCAGCAGGATGCCGTTCCCCAGGGGGGCCAGGAAACCGGGGCCGAACAGGAAGCTGGCGTCATGCAGCGCCACCAGGGCCTGCCCGATCGGGACCAGGACCTCCCCATCCGCGCCGCCCACCAACCCTTGCCGCAGCGTCAGCATGGAGAGCACACTGAAGATCCCGACCATGATGGCCGCTGATTCCAGGACCCGCGCCGTGACGTAGCCGAGGGCAACCGTCCCGTTCTGCCGCTTGACGAGTGGATAGAGCACGACGGCCGTCCCGATGTTGGCCACGACCAGGATGATCTCCAGCAGCGCCCCGAGCGATACGCCCGCATCGGGGCCACCGCCAAGAATGTAGAGCGGGTCCTTCAGCATCGGGGCGTAGAGCACGAGTTGCGCGGGAATCGAGGTGATGAAGGTGATCAGGAAAAGCCATCCTGTCACGGTGGCGATGGTTCGTGGTGAGGTCACATGGACTCCCTTCTGGTTGCGCTGAGTCATCCCGGCGTGACTCTCTTGCTGGAACCCAGGCTATGCCGCATGGTTGCCCTGCGAATCAGCCGAAAGGTGCAGGTGGGGGTGCAATTGCAGGTGTAGATCGCAGCCTGTCACCCCCGAGCCATTCGCCTTCCGTCACCCCGCTCCACAATCGCCTGCGCTCCCACTCCCATCCACGTCCGGCATCCCGCCCCACACTCGGATCCTGGCCTGAGCGTGTCGCAGACCCGCGCCTCACCTACACCTGGATCGAGGCGACATCCGCCCTGATGTGGCATCCTGAGCCTCTGACCTCGCAGGCGAAGGATCTCGGCCCGGCCTCGAACCTGCCCGGACCTGGCGACCGGCCGGTTCCCTCGCCACCGCTCCTTCCACCGTGTTGTCTCGAGCTTGTCGAGAGATCTCGGCGTCAGCGACCGCATTGACCTGCGTAAGCCGCAGCCTCAGGAGCAAACCTCGCCTCGGTGCCCGGCCAGGCCGGCACCTTTCAAATCCGCTTGAGATGACAGGGGAAAGGGCATGCGTTCAGGGAACACGCAGGTGGCGAGCAACGCGTCCCGAACGCTCACCTGCAGGTTGAGGTCGCTGTCACCAGGGCTGCCCTGCCTGGCAGTGGTTCCCTTGCATCTCGGGAAGTCGCCGGGCGGCATGGCAACTCCAGACACCTCACGCACCCAGATTCCGCGCAACTCTGCCAACTCTCCGTACCCATCAAACCTGGCAGTGTTGGCGCACTGATGACGCGCTGGAGAACGGGCGCATCCCGGGTGTTCTGGCCCAGCTCGCTGCACGCTCAGCCGATCATCCCTGGTCAGCGCCCCGTCGCGTGCTCGTCGTCCACGCGTTGGACCAGGAGCAACGGCAGGGCCAGGTCACGAATGCGCGCGAGGACGCCGTGCAACGCCGGCTGGTCTGTGAGCGGGCCAACCAGGAGCGTGGTGCCGTCATCCTGGTGCTGAATGGTCATCCCCCCGAGCCAGTCGGCCCAGCACGCATCCAGGTGCCCGCCCACGTGAATGCGATACATCTCCGCCATTGCCCTTCTCCCGGTCGCCAGATCGGCCGTCGTCATACCGCTACCCTACGGGCGCGGCCTGCCCACGGCATCGGCCGAAAGGTGCATACGGGGATGCAGTTTCTGGAGGGATGTACTTCGTGGAGGGGGGTGACGCCCGCAGGGGCCGGTTGTCTCCCCTCCGCACGAGATCAGGAGCCGGCGGCGAGTGGCGCTCGCTGAGCCACTACAGCAGGTGGAGTTCCTTGGCCCTGGCCACCGCTTCCGTGCGGTGGCTGACCCCCAGCTTGCCGTAGGCATTGGCGACGTGCCGCTTGACCGTCGGCAGGCTGATGAAGAGCTGGTCGGCGATCTCCTGGTTTCTCAGGCCCGCCGCGATCAGGCGCAGCACCTCGGCCTCGCGGGCAGTGAGCGGTTCCGCCAGCCCCGGCACCTGTTGCGTTGCCGGCACGGCCGGCTGACCCTGGTCGAACGCGCGCAGCAGGCGGAGGGTAGAGGTGCGTCCCGGCGTTGTCCCGGCAATGTCATGCAGGAGGCGCCGCAAAGGCTCGCCTTCGTCGACGAAGATGCGCACGTAACCAGCCGGCTCCGCCAGGGCCAGCGCCCGCACCAGCGACGCGCGTGCCGCTGGCAGATCACCTCGCTGCTGGCTGGCGAGCGCCTGGACGACGAGGATGCCGATCACGCTCCCCCAGCGCTCGCCGGCCTCGGCTGCAGCCAGCAGCCGCTCCAGGAGCTTGAGTGCCTGGTCAAGAGCAGGCGCATTTCCAGCCTGGGTTGCCTGGGCCAGCAGGATCCTGGCCAGGGTGAGGTGAGCGAACTCGTGCAGGTAGACAGGCTCATCATCGGCGCTGACGCCGTGCGCCCGTGCCCAGGCGAGGGCCTCATCCAGGCGCCCCTGCGCCGCCCACATCCGCGCCGCCATTGCGGAGACTGGGCGCACGTTCGGGGAGAAATCGCCGGCGTACCGGCGCTCGGCCTCCTGCAGATGACCGAGTGCGCCATCCAGGTCACCGTGCGCCTCGAGGATACGCGCCATGGCCACGTGCCAGCGGTACGGATACTGCGCGAACCCGGCGTGTTCGCCGAGTTCCCGGCTGATCTCGAGGTGCCGGGTCGCCGCGTCCAGGTCGTCAGCTTCGCAGGCGAGCGCACTCAACCCCACGTGCATATCCGCCGTGCCTCGCAGGATGGGTGGGTCCTGGCTGGCGGCTACATGCAGCGCGCGCTCATACAGGTGCTTCGCCTCTGGCAGCCTCCCCTGGGCGATCCGCAGGTCCGCCATCGTGACGGCGCCCACAATGGCATCCGGGATGTAGCCTGCCTGCTGCAGGCGTGCCATGCCATCGGCGTAGGACTGGTACGCCCCGGCCAGATCCCCACGCGTCCACGCGGCGAGGCCCAGGATTGCCGCTGCCGCCCCGTGCCAGGACAGGTCGTGCGCGTCGAGCAGGTCCAGCGCCTGCCGGGCGTGCGTCTCGGCACGGTCGAGGTTGCCCTGCGCCAGGGCGAGGCCGGCACGATAGACGGCAATCTCACCAGGCAGGCGGCGGTACTCCTCCTCATCCCGCACGACCATCCCGGCCGGCCAGTTGTTCGTCTGGCCACTCTCCGCCGGCGCCTGGGCCAACCACCGCTCTGCATCCTCCAGTCGCTCCACGACACCGGCAAGTTCACCGGTGCTGAGCAAGGCAGACGCGAAGTTGACGCTCAGGACGGGACGGCCGCGCACGACGTCATCGGGAATCGCCCGGCACCACCGGAGCAGCGTGGCTTCCTGCCGGTTCCGGCGCAGCGCGGGCGCTGCGAGCTCAACCAGGTCCGCCGCCCGCCCAGCATCTTCCCCGGCGAGGGCGTGGCCAATCGCGTCCGCCGTCGCCCCGGCGCGCTCGTACCACGCACTTGCGTTAAGGTGCAGCGCGTGCGCCCGGCCGGGGTACTCCGCCAGCAGCCGCGCTCGCAGCACGTCCGCGAAGAGGTGGTGATAGCGGTACCAGGTCCGCGTGTCATCGAGCGGTACGACGAACAGATTGCCTCGCTCCAGGGTCTCCAGCATCGCCGAGCCATCATCCCGGCCGGTCACGGCGTCACAGAGTGGGCCACTCAAGCGATCCAGGATCGCTGTCTCCAGGAGGAAGCGCCGGATTGCCTCGGGCTGGCGCTGCAGGACCTCAGTCACCAGGTAGTCCACGACATAGCGGTCGTTCCCGGCAAATGCCTCGATAAACCGGGATGGGTTCGAGCGCCCCTGTAGCGAGAGCGCCGCCAACTGCAGCCCGGCGATCCACCCTTCGGTGCGTGACTCCAGCACCGCCACGTCCTGTGCTCCCAGGTCGAGCCCCATGGCGGAGGTGAGGAAGGCTGCGGCCTCGCCCGGCGCGAACCGCAGGTCCGCACCCCGGATCTCGGTCAACTGCCCTCGCGCGCGCAGCCGGGGTAAGGGGAGTGGAGGGTCTTCGCGCGTGGCGATGATCAGGTGAAGATGCGGTGGCAGGTGATCGAGCAGGTACGCCAGGGCCTCGTGGATGGGCTGGCTCTGGATGACATGGTAATCATCGAGCACAAGCACAACGTCACGCTGGACCCCGGCGAGGTCGTTGATCGCGGCCGTCAGGACAGACTCGATCGGCGGCGGCTGGTGTGCCAGGAGCAGCGCCAGCGCGTGATCGCCAGTGCCGGGCAGGGCCTCCTGGAGCGACGTCATCACGTACGTCCAGAAGCGCACAGGATCGTTGTCGCCCGGATCGAGCGAAACCCAGGCCGTGGCCCGCTGGTCTGCCTGCGGCGCTGCCAACCAGTCCGCGAGCAGGGTGGTCTTCCCGGACCCCGCTGGCGCGGCGATTAGCGTGAGCGGGTTCCCTGCCCCCTGGTCCAGCCGCGCGAGCAAGCGCGGACGCGACACCAGGCTGGCCCGGCGCCGTGGCACATAGCGCTTGGTCGCCAGCAGGGACACCTCGGCGCCGGCTGGTTCACGTGTCTCCGCCATAGGTGGAGTATGGGCTACCTGCTTGTATGGCGGTGGCAGCGGCTGGCCGTGGTCCTGGCCCTATGCCGTGCAGCCACAGGCCGTCGCGACAGGGGTGGTCTCCGGCCGACGATGACGCGCAACTGACCGGCACCGTGCTGCCGGCTCGTTGCCGCGCTCTGATTGCCCCTGGGACAGTTCCGTCCGGGCGAATCGACCGGGGAGTGAGGCCGTGGGCCAGGGTGCAGTGGCGAGACCGGCTCGCCACGGTCGTCCAGCAGCCAGATGTCCCGGGTTCGTCCTCAATGGCCGCGGCCGCCGAAGAAGGCCAGCACGAGGGCCGTAGCGATCAGGCCCCAGCGCACGCGTGTCCGGGTGTGATCGGTTGCCTGGTAGCTTGCGGCATCCGCCAGCAGGCTTTCCTGGCGCCAGCGGGCGCCGTTCGTCACGCTCGTTACCGGGTGGTTCAGCATCGTTGCTCTCCTGGGAGGCGATCGCTCCCGGCCCTGGACGATCCGTATCGTCCGTCGTGCCACCACGGTATCGCCCGCTACCGTTGCGCACCTGTTCGCACCGCACAGGCACCCTGTGTTCCGCGACACAGGACGCTGTGCGCTCGTGTTCACGCTGAGCCCGCCGGCCGACCATCTGATCGTTCGCGCAAAGCGAGCGACCCCAGGCCCACCCGTGGTGTCACCCAGCGGATAAAGTTAGGTATTGACCTAAGTGATGAACTCCGCTAGGATGCCAGCATGGAGCAGCAGGCAGCGCACCTGAACGACATCTTCCAGGCCCTGGCCGATCCCACCCGGCGCGCGGTGCTGGGGCGGCTGCGCGCCGGACCCGCCAGTGTCGGTGAGTTGGCGCAGCCGTTCGAGATGGCGCTCCCCTCCTTCATGCAGCACATCCGCGTGCTGGAGAGCAGCGGCTGGATCCGCACCCGCAAGGAAGGACGAGTCCGGGTCTGCACCATCGAGCAGGAGCCCATCGCGGCCATCGAAGCGTGGTTGGCGGAGCAGCGCGAGGTCTGGGAAGCGCGCACGGACCGGTTGGAGGCATTTGTGACTGCCACCATGCCTGAGGAGAAGCCTGAATGACGCACGTCAACCCGCACCTGGATCTCACGCTCACCCGCGTCATTCGCGCCCCGCGCCAGGCAGTCTGGGAGGCCTGGACCGATCCCGCCAGGTTGGAGCAGTGGTGGGTTCCCGCGCCCGCCAGGTGCCGGGTTCAGGCGCTGGATCCCCGCCCCGGTGGCGCCTTCGAGACCGTGTACAGCGAGGACGGCGAGCATTTTGGCCCGCACGTCAACGGGTGTTTCCTCGAAGTCGTGCCGGGAGAGCGGCTGGTTTTCACCGACACCCTGCTCGGTGGCTGGCGTCCGGCGGAAGGGCCGTTCATGACGGCAGTCATTACCCTGCGAGATCACCCGGAGGGTACCGAGTACGCCGCCCACGTGATGCACAAGAGCCAGGCCGACCGCGACAACCACGAGGCGATGGGTTTCTTCGACGGCTGGGGCACTGTCGCGGATCAACTGGCGGCCCTGGTCGAGCAGCGGGAAGCGTAGCGCCGCACGCTCAGCTCCAGAAGAGACAGCGATAACGGCCGCCGCTGGCGGCATGAGCCGGCCGGGGAAGCCCGCCGGAAGGAGAGGTCTTGCCATGAAACTGGTGATGATGGAGTTTGTGACGCTGGATGGCATCTCGCAGGGACCGGGCTCCCCAGATGAAGACCGTAGCGAGGGCTTCGCCCTGGGCGGCTGGCTGGTGCCATTCCTTGACGACGCGTTCCTGGGGCAGATCCAGGTTTGGGCGGAGGGCGCGGATGCCTACCTTTTCGGCCGCCGCACCTACCAGGCGTTTTCCGAAGCGTGGCCGCAGATGGATGACCCGGATGACGCCGTGGCTCGCAGCCTGAACGGGCGCCCGAAATACGTGGCCTCGCACACGCTCTCCCAGGCTGACGCGACCTGGGGACCGGCCACGGTCCTCTCGGGTGACGTCGCCGCGCAGGTGGCCGCGCTCAAGCAACAGCCAGGGCGCGAAATCCAGATTCACGGCAGCACCCGCCTGGGCCAGAGCATGCTCGACGCCGGGCTCATCGACGAGTTGCGCCTGGTCGTCGCGCCGGTTGTCCTCGGCGCCGGCCGGCGTTTCTTCCGCGACGGCGCCACACCGACCGGCCTGGCGCTCACCAGCAGCCAGGTCACCCCGAGCGGCCTCGCACTCCAGAGCTACCAGGTCACCGGCCGCCCACAGTACGGCGTGTACGGGGAGGGGTAGTGCAATCGGTATGTGACCCTCCCCCAACCTCACTCCCTGCACGTGCGATCCAGCAACACGTTGCGCTGCCCCTATCCAGTCGGTAGCATGAAGCACACTTCCTGGATCGCACCTGCAGGACGCCGGGGGAGTGGTGGCATGCCGATCGATGCGGCACTCCTGATTGCAGCCTGTCCCGACGCCATTCTCGTCCTCGACGCCGAAGGAACCTGCCGCGACGCAAACCCGGCCGCCACGCGTCTGCTGGGGTACACCCGCGCCGAATTGCTCGTCCTGCCAGTGCGGGAGTTGATCGCCGAACCAATAGATTGGATACAGGCGGTCTACGACCAGATCCAGCTTGCGCACGCCTGGCGTGGAGAAGCTCACCTGCGACGGAAAGATGGGGCAATCGTTGTCGCTGACACCTGGTCGATCCGGGTTGAAGACGGCGACCGCTTGCGGTTCGTCACCTTTCTGCGGGATATCACCGCGGAACGGGTGGCGGAAGCTGCCCACGCTGACATCCAGCAGCAGTTGGAGCAAGTCCTCGAACGCATGACCGACGGCTTCTTCGTCTTTGACACCGCCTGGCGCATCACCGCGATGAATGTCGCGGCGGAGCGGATGAGCGGCCACGATCGCCAGGATGTGCTTGGGAACTCCCTATGGGATCTCTATCCCGATTTGCTCCAGGGCCCCCTCCCTGCGCTCTATGCTCAAGTGATGGCCAGTGGCCAGTCGCTGCAGACCGAATTCGAGCGGCCAGCCACACAGTCGCACTTTGAAGTGCAACTGTATCCATCGCCGGCCGGGCTGGCCGTCTTTTTCCGTGACATTACCGAGCGCAAGCGGCAACACGAAGCGCTGGTGCAGGCGCTCGATCATACCCAGGCCGCCAATCAGGTGACCCGTCGCTTCCTGACGATGATGAGCCACGAGTTGCGCACGCCCCTGCAGGCCATCCTGGGTTATGCCGAGCTGGTGCTGGCGACCGCGCCCCGCGACCTCCAGGCAGAGACGCTGGAAGACATCCGCACCATCCACGCTGCGGCAAGGCGGCTGGTGCGCTTGATCGCCCAGATGCTGGATTTTTCGCGCCTGGAGGCGGGCCAGCAGGAAATCCAGTTGGAACCAGTCACGCTGGCCACAATCGTGGAGGAGGTCGTCCAGGAATCAGCGCCGCAAGCGGCCGCGAAGCACCTGCGGGTCGATATCGATATCCCCGACCGGTTGCCACGTGTGCTCGGCGATGCCATGGCAATCCACCAGATCTTGTTGAACCTGGTCAGCAACGCCATCAAGTTCACACACGCTGGCGGTATTGCCATCTCCGCGCGGGCCACTGCGGACGAGGTGACCATTGCGGTGGCCGACACCGGAATCGGGATGGAGCCAGAGGTTGTCGACCACATATTTGAGGAGTTCTGGCAGGCGGAAAGTGGCATGACGCGCCGCTTTGAAGGCTCCGGTCTGGGCCTGGCGATTACCAGGGGGTTGACGGACGCACTGGGCGGCCAGCTCACCGTGGAAAGCGTGCCCGGGGACGGCTCCCGCTTTCAGCTCACCCTCCCGCGGGCCGATGCCAGCCAGGCGCTGGAAGCTGGCGCCGCCCTCGCCGGGTGACCCGGACAACCCCGGGCTCGCCGGTCGAGGCTTACCCCTCCGTCTCGCGGTCCTTCACCGTCTGCTCCGCCGCCAGTTCATCCTCAGCGTCTACTGCCGCCGGAGTCACCGGGAACGCGGAGTCGATATCCAGCACCGGGCCGTCGGCCGCCATCTCCCGCTCGGCCTCATGCGTGAGCGTAATGGGCATCGGCGCCCCGGCCACCCGCTGCTTCGGGATATCGATCTTCTGGGTCAGGAAGAGTGAAATGAAGATGAAGACCGTGCCGAACAGGAAGGGGAACTTGTAGCCCAGTTGCGCCCAGAGCGCCGCCCCGACGACTGGCACCACGATCGCCGTGACGTGCGCCAGGGAGACACCCATCGCCAGGCTGGGCGCCAGGTCCTCCGGGCGGCAGATCTTGCGCAGGTACGTCGTGGTGCCGATCGAGAAGAGGAAGAGGAAGTTGTAGCCAAGGTAGGTCAGGTAGAGCAGCCAGATGTTCTGCGAGAGCGCGAAGCCGAGGAAAACCGCCAGGTGCATGCAGTACCCGGCGGTGAGGACGCGCTTCTCACCGTAGCGGTCCACCATCTTGCCGACCCAGCCCCCGGCCCGCCAGTTGATGAGGGCGGAGACGATGAGCAGGATCGTGATCTGCAGCGCGTTGACGCCGAACTCTTCCACCAGCACGAACGGGGCGAAGGCGAAGTAGATCTGCTGGCGCGAGCCATCGAAGAAGGTCAGCCAGTAGTAGAGGCCGTACTCCTTGCGCCAGGTAATGCGTGGTGCGACCCGCGCGGCCGCCTTCGCATTCGCGGAGACGGGGAAGCGGTAGACCACCGCCGCGCCAATAAAGGCGCAGATACCAGTGAGCACGTAGAGGCCACGCAAGAACGGCCCCTGGTGTGCCTCCAGGTTCCCGAAATACCACTCCACGCCAAGCAGAACGGCCAGCGTGAAAATCAGGGCGACGATGGTGCCGGCGAACCCGACCGAGCGGAAGTGGCCCAGCACTGAGCCCTCTTCCCCCCGTTTCGCCAGCGAGAGCCCGAGGGCATCCTGTAGTTGCAGCCAGGAGTGGTAGCCAACGCTGGCAACCAGCGTCGGGATGATCAGGCCGGTGAACGAGTTCACCCCGGCGAACATGAGGTAGCCCACGCCCGCCACCGCCAGGGCGATCGAGGTGGCATTGGCCAGGCCTCGCCGCAGCAGGATGGCGCTGACGAAGATCAGCAGAAACCCCGGTAACTCGCGGATGGCGATCAGGTAGCCATTCAGCGCCCCGTCCATTCCGATTTCGTCGCGAAAGAAGTTCGGCGAAATCGTCTGCGGGATATTGATCATGATCGTGGCCAGGAATGTCGTAATTCCCAGCAGCGTGAAGCCCCGGGCCAGTTGTGCGGCAGTCAGCTCCCCTTGCTGCTGCGGTTGGCCCGTGTTCTCCGGAGTGACGGCGACCACCGATGTGCCTTTCCCAATCCCGGCCGCATCACTGCGGCGCTTCCGTGCGGGAAGTATCGGCCAGCCGTCAATAGTGCGCTCCCACTCCGGAACCATGTTCTGCGTTGACGCAGCATTTCACTGCCTGTAATATGGGCTTCATGTAGTCGGGTAACGTGCGCCGTTCCCAAGACTCCTTTGTGCCCGTGAGCGAGTGTCATATCCGTCGCATTGGCCTGGGCGTTGCGCAGCCGCAACATCCCGGGAGCCGATTTCTGGGCGAGCAAGGAGGCGTGAGTGGCTGAGGCCGCTTCTCCACAATATGTCCCTGCCCTGCGCAAGGGCCTGGCCCTGCTGGAACTGCTGGCGGACCATGGCTCCATGAGCCTGGCGCAGGTAGAGCGTGAATCCGGCCTGAACCGGACCATGGCGTACCGCCTGCTGCGCGTGCTGGGCGAGCTCGGCTATGTCGAGCATGACCCGGTCCGCCACCAGTTCGCGCTCGGCGCCCGGTTGCTCGGTCTTGGCGCCGCGACAGCGCAGCGCATGAACCTGGCCGAGATCGCCCGCCCCTGCCTCGATGCCGTGCGCTCGGAGCTGCAGGAGACGGTGGCGCTGGGCGTGCTGGCCGGGAACCAGGTCATCTACCTGGGCATGCTGCCAGGAGCCGAGAGCCCGGACCTCGCGGCGCCCATGTCGCTGCGTGACGCCGCTCACTCGACCTCGGTCGGCAAGGCGATCCTGGCCTTCCTGCCTGAGCCACAGCGCGAGAGCCGTCTGGCGGCCCTCCTGCCACTCCCCCCGGTGACGCCGACCACTATCGTGGACCTGCACGCGCTCGAGCAGGACCTGGCCCGGACCCGGGAGCGCGGGTATTCCCTCGAAGACGAAGAGAACACACCAGGGGCTCGCGGTGTTGCCGTGCCGGTCCTCGATGCTCGCGGTCTCCCGGTGGCGGCGCTGGCCCTGGCCGGCCCGGTCGAGCGGATAGACCTCGGCCGAGCGGACCGCATGGCGGCGCGCCTCTGGCGGGCCAGCCGTGAGGTCTCTCGCCGTCTGGAGTCAGCGCCCGAGAAACTCACCGCCTGAGCATTTCGCCCGCTGCCCACGCCAGCAGAGAACATCGAAACGGGATACGCTGAGAGGGCGCGGCAGATGCCGCGACCTCTCGGCGTTGGCGACGTTACGGGCGAGAAGAGCAGATGAGCACCATCGATATCCCGGCAGCCGTTACGGATCCGTTTGCGCATGCCCAGGAGGTACTGGCAGGTGGCGTTTCCGCCTCGATGCGCATCAACCCCTACCTGGGCCGCCCGCTCTACACCCAGCGCGGCTCCGGCGCCTACCTCTTCGGCCTCGATGGCACGCGGTACATTGACTTCAATATGTCAAATGGCGCCGCCCTGCTGGGACACGACCACCCGGCGGTCAAAGAGGCCGTCCTGCACGGCGTGAAACTGGGCATCATCTGCGCGGCGGAAACACCCTTCCACGAGGAGTTAGCCACGCGCCTCGTCGAGATCATCCCCGCCGCCGAACGCGTGCGCTTCTCCAGCGTCGGCAGCGAAGTCACCCTGGTGGCGCTGCGCATTGCCCGCAACGCCACCGGCCGTGTGAAATACCTGAAGTTCGACGGCCACTTCCACGGCCTGACGGAACCATGGCTCTACCGCCCGGACGATCCGCTGGCCGCGGAGCGTCAGATCGTCCCCTCCTCCGGTGGCGTCCCTGCCTCCGGCGCCGCCGATATCGTGATGGTCCCCTGGAACGACGTGCCGGCCTTCGAGGCGGCGATGGCGCAGCACGGGGACGAACTAGCGGCCGTCATCTGCGAGGGAATCCACTTCAACGCTGGTTGCATCCCGCCCGAGCCCGGCTTCCTGGAGTTGATCCGCACCCGCTGTGACGAGCACGGCGCGGTCTTCATCATGGATGAAGTGCTCTCCGGCTTCCGCACGGCGCTGGGCGGCGTCCAGGCGCAGTTCGGTGTCACGCCGGATCTCACCACCCACGCCAAGGCCCTGGCGAATGGCATGCCGCTCTCCTCCGTCTCCGGCAGGGAGGATCTGATGCTGCAACTGGCCCCCACCGGCCCGGTCGTGCACAGCGGCACCTACTCGGGGCACCTGCTGAGCGTACTGGCGGCCCTGGCCACGCTCGAGATCCTGAGCGAGCCGGGCGTCTACGACCGGGTCAACGCGACGGGTGAGCGTTTTTACAGTGACCTGCAGGGCGTCTTTGACCGCGCCGGTGTGCCCGCGCGCGTGCAGGGTATGGGCGCCCGCTTCGGCATCTACTTCGGGATCACCGAGCCGGTCCGCACCTGGTCGGACGCCCTGGGCCACGACCACGACCTGAACCGCCGTTTCACCGAGGGTTGCTTCGCGCGTGGGGTCTACTTCCACGGCTACACCCGCCAGGGCCCTCCGGGTCACGCTGGCTTCTCCCTCGCCCACACCGACGCCGACTTCGCCGAAACCCTCACGGTCGCGGAGGATGTCTGCCGGGGGTTGTAGGACCCTCACCCCACGCCCCTCTCCCTGTGCGCAGGGAGAGGAGCGCGCGGCAGCATCATATGCGTGCCGATGATCTAGGGTCACACCGGACAGCAGACAAAGCATCTCGTCGCAGGCTGCGCAGCCTTCTTGCCATCTGAGCGCTGACCCCAACGTGTCCTCCCGAGCGAGTCGCAGGACCTCGTTTCCCTACTGCAGCGGATCGAGGTGTCATCCCCTCTCGCGTGTCATCCTGAGCCTCTGACCTCGCAGGCGGAGGATCTCGGCTCAGCCTCGAAACCTGCAAAGACGCTTCGGCCCAGCCCTTTCCCCTCCCACCACTGTGCTTACGACAACACGGGACTGGGCGTGCTGCTATGCGCACGGACCGAGTGCGAGTCGCCAACCAGGCTCACAGCAACGCAGCGTGGCTCACCAGGTCCATTCCGCAGCCCGCATTGATCCACGGTGCCCTTCATCCCGTATCGTTGACGAAGAACTGCCGTGCACCGAACGAGCGCGGGTACCTGAGAAGGGGCTGTATGGACCCGAACGACGCTCTCGCCGCTGAGTGGCAGGACAAGTGGGACGAATACTGAGAACCGGCCCTGGCGGGTGGTCCACCCGTCCGTGGCGAGATGCTCCCGATCTGGGAGCCGGAAGCTCCCCTGGATGCCGCAGCGCGGCACGCCTGGGCCCTGGTGGCGCAGCGCATCGCCACCGGCTTGCGTGAACTGGCGCACCTGCCCGTCACCGCCGATGACGAGCAGGCGATCATCGCGTTCCCGGAACCGGAGGGCGTGACGGCCGCCGCCGAGTGGGTACAGGCGATCCGCAGCGAGAATGTCGAGGCGCGGCTCCTGCTCGACGGTGCAGGCAATGCCGGCGTGCAACTTCCCTGCAGCCCGGAGTTCCGCGATGAGGAGATCCGTCACGTTGTGCTGGCCTGCGTCAAGGCCGCGCATGTCGGCCTTGGCCCCGCCGTACCGCCCGAAGCCGCCGCGCAACTGGACGCCGTCTTCCAGGCCGAGCGCATCGTCAGCGACGTTGCAGCCCGCCTGCGGTCACTGGGTCTCGGCGCACGGGAGCGCCTGGTGCGGCGCTGATCGCGAGTCGCCCGCACGCGGGGCTCTGCTATGCGTAGGCATCACCACGCGCCGGGCAGCGTATCGCGCAAGCTCCGATGTTCGCCGCCGCACGCATGCGAAGTGTCACCCGCCCACGTGTGTCCTCCTGAGCGGAGTCGACGAACCTCGTTCCCAATCAACCCACGTCGAACAACTCGCCCATCTTACCGTGTCATCCTGAGCCCGCAGGCGAAGGATCTCGTCTACCCGCCCAACCTGGCGCCTTCCCATCACTCTCCATGCATCTCGATGTCACATGAGAGGGCGTGGACTGGGAACAGGGTGATTGAGCGAATGGGAACGGCATCCGCCAGCAGACGTGGGGCGGCTGAGGCATGGCCAACTCATTCCCTTCCTCGCCTACGATAACTGGGCGTGCGACGCGTGGACGATCCGCGGGCCAGACGAGAGGAAGAGCAGATGTCAGGAAACCGGGAGACCTCGCGGATCTTCCTGGGGGCGTCGGCTCTCCTGCGCCACCGATCGATGCGGCCGGTGGTGCGGACGTTCTCGGGTCTGCACGCCTGGCTGTACCGGCTCACTGGTGGCCGGGCGCAGGTTCCGGGCTACCCGACGTTGCTGCTCACGGTCAGCGGCCGCAAGACTGGCAAGCCACGGACGGCCCCACTGGTCTACGTCGCCGACGGAGAGCGGTTCGTTGTTGCCGCAGCCTACTCGGGAAGTGAGACAGACCCGGTCTGGTGGCTCAATCTCCGCGACCGCGGGGAGGCGGTTGTCGACGCCGGGAGCAAAACCGTGCGGGTGCGGGCCGCGTTGGCCACGCCAGATGAGCGCGAGCGGTACTGGCCCCGCCTGGTCGCTGTCTACCCGCCCTTCACGGAGTACCAGAAGCGGACCACACGCGAATTTCCGGTCATCGTCCTGACACCCATCGCTGGAGCGGAACCCATTCACGCCACCCCGCGAAGCGCTGCCGTTCCGCAGCATCCCTGAGCTCAGGCGCTCCTCGGAAATCGAGTCCTGATAGGGAGAAACGGGCCGCTGCCCGGCTGCCCCTCTCCCAATGGCCACCCAGACGTTGGCATACAGCAAAACGCCGACGAATCCCACGCTTGCGCGCTCGATCCATCGGCGTTTGCTGGACCTCACGCCTCCCGGCGTTGCCGCCGTTCCGCGTTTGGTATGGAGTGAACGTACACCCTGGGTGACGGATTGTCAATAGCCTGTGAAGATGTGAAGTGGCAGGTACGGCCACTGCGCCCGCAGCCGCCGGTGACGGTGTCCATGTCTTGCCCTGTGGGTCTCCGGGAGCAAGCGGTCAGTGAGATGAGGAATGGGACACCCGCTTCGCGAACAGGCTGTAGATGGTCAGGAGCCAGCCTCATACCCAGCGAACGTGGGGCTGCCACAAGACAGAAGCGGTGACTCCCCTCGCGGAGGTTGCGCCTCGGCGAATGACACGGGGTGGCAGGGAGACAGGCGATACCCATGCGAGGCATCCCTTCTGCCGTGCCAGCGCAGCCGTTCAGTCTGGAGCTGGTTCCTTGCGTACCCACTCCAGCAGAAGGTCCGGGTGCATTTCCGCAATGTGGATCAGGCGCATCGCAGACCCGTCCGGCTTCCGGACGACTTGCTCCCAGGATCGCACCGAGCCTCGGCTCACGTTGAGGGCGGCGGCAAAGACCTGCTGCGAGACATCCAGTCCGTGGCGCACTCGCCGGATCTCCTCCGCACTGTACTAAGAGCGCCCGGCAATAGGGAGGCGCCCTCAGCCTGGGGTGACGTCGATAAGAGCCAAAAACGGCGGAGACGGGCCCCATTTGCCGATCCACCCGTCAGCACGTCACCGATCAGTTTGCCCTATTGCCGGACGCTCTAAGGGACGCCAGGCGCCCCCGGGGGTGTTGCGGCGAGTGTGTGTCGGCAGGGAGACGGGAATGCCGGCATCATGATGCGCGGTCAGCCACGTGATGATGGCATCCTCCGCCTGCGCCGCGGCCTCCTCCCTTGTTGCGCCATGCGTGATGACGCCCGGGGTCTCGGGCACCCGCGCAGTAAACGCCGCATCCTCCGGTGACCAGGTGATCTCCACCTGATACTGCCTGGCGATTGCGCGCTCTCCGTCAGTCTCCTGGGCGTGGTGGGCCGCATGTTCAACCATGAGAATCCTGACCAATCCGGGGCTCGTCAACTCGATCAATCCGCACGGATGAACCGCACCTCAAAGCGCGTTCGAGCTACCTCCTCCTCCTGGTGGGTAATGACGAATGCGTATTCCCCAGGTGCTGGAAAGCTGAGTCCAAAAACCTCGATAACAAACGGAGTTGCAGTTTCAACGGAGCCGCGCTGCGTCGGCAGTACTTTCGAGCGTAGGACAAGGCGAAACCTCGGTCCCCCGAGCATGATTTCGGGATGCTGGGGATGCTCGAGGTGAATTTCGAGAGGCACTTCGAACTCGCCGTCCTGCATTGGGACAAGTACTCTGCCCACGAGAGCGAATAGCTCCACCTGGTGAGCCGGGTCCCGAAGGTTCAGGTAGTTCCATCCGCCTCCGAGAACATAGAGTTTTTCGCCAACAACCTGCGCACTGTCAGCCAAAAAGAAGCTATCGACGCGAATGCCGCTAGGCAGCACGGATACCATCTTCCGGCACGCGTTGCATGCTCATCGTCGAGGACGGGATGTCCGAAGTCACGGCTGACCTAAAGCTCCAACCACGCTCGGAGCTTGTCGCTGTCTCGAATATCTGAAGGTCAAGCGCGCCTGAAGTTGCGCTGGAAAGCCGCGCGGAGAAACCTGGGTCATGATCAAAATCCGGCACCGAAAGGTCAGCGGGTGCAAGATTGGCAGACCAATCAACAAGTTCACTAAAGGGAACGAACCTCACAATGAGTGCCACATCAAATGCTGCCGCCAGTCGCTTCAGTGTTGACAAGGTGAACTTCCCATAGGTGAAGCTCTCAAGGCGGCTAACTGCCTCCTGACTCATTCCTGCTCGCTCGGCGAGTTCTCCTTGGGTCCACCCCCTGTCCTCGCGAGTGGTACGAATCTGGAACGGCAGCCCGTTGCTGATCTGGGCGGAAACGAATGCCTGCCGATACTCCTTATCCTGAAGGCTTGCTGCAATTTGCTTCCATCTAGCTGAAGTCATGATCTGTCGTTCTTCCAGCAATCTTCGAAGGAGTCACACGCGATTGCGCGTCAGACAGGGCGTTCTTGGGAGCCCATACGCTCCCCTTCTTCGAGGCGCCTAGCAGGATCGTTACTTCCTGTCTCCGAGGGCCATAACAGCAAAGCGGCCTGTATTGAACGCCGCCAGCCTTTCTCCGGAGCTCAAGTAAATCCGAATGCCCCTTTATGTCATGAGCATGTGGGTGTCTTAGCAACGGCACTGACGCCTCCAAGAACAGAATGAACGAGTTGATCTCCGCCTTCACAGCCGGACTCTGCGCATTTAGCCAAGCGTGAATCTCGTTATGGCCGCTGGCTGCCAGGTAATCCTTGAAGGTCCAATTGATGCCCACTATTTATCACAAAAATGATATGGCGGATCGCCACCCGGCAACAAGCCATGATGATCCGCGGTCCAACTTTCTGCCTTCGTAATGCCTTGCAACTTGCTCATGTCCTCTCGGGATGCGCTGGAAGTCCAATGCTGTTGGGCCTTCAACAGGCACGGAAGCAAGTTCCCTGCTGTTGGCTCCATTATCGCGAAAAAGCAGATAGAGCTTCTCGGATCTCGACGGCCGCGAGCCTAACTCAAGGGCAATAGGCAGAAGGAAGGCAGAAATCGTGCTGGAGACAGCTAGAGTTTCATCTGACAACGGTTCCCCGGCACGCAGTGTGCGGTCCGCCTAGCGCCCCGCCGCAATCCCCATTCCAAACGGGTCCGCGCCGCCATACCGCAAGCCCGTAACTGGATCCACCGTTACGCCGGTCGGGCTGGCGAAGCCGCGGGGAGAGAAGGAAACGGGAACGTCGACAACATCGTGGCCCATGGCGCGCAGGCGGTCGCGCGTGGCGGCCGGGATGCGGTCGTCCACCAGCAGCTCGGGACCGGCGCAATCAATGAGGGGCGCACCGCAGGCGGCCGCGATATCGAGCCCGAAGTCGATCACGTCGAGCGTCATCTGCAGGCAGGTGTCCATGATGCGGCGGCCACCGGGCGCACCTACCCCGAGCACCGGTACTCCGTCGCGCACGGCGACGACGTGGGCCATGCTGGAGGCAGGGCGCTTCCCTGGCCGGATGTCGTTGGCTGAGCCCGGCTGCGGGTCGAACAGGTTCATGGCGTCGTTCAGCACGATGCCGGTGCCCGGCACCGTCACCGCCGAGCCGAAGATCAGCGTCAGCGTCTGCGTGACGGAGACGATGGTCCCCTCGCGGTCCACCACCGAGAAGTGCGTCGTGCACCCCTCGTTCGCACCGACGGCGGCCAGGTTGGCTGTGGTGTGGCCGATGTGCGCGCCCGGACCGGGCTTGGAGGCGCGAGTGCGGTCGATCTCGCCCCGGCGCTCCTCCGCGTAGGCGGCGGAGGTGAGGCGCGCCCAGTCGATCTCCACGAAGTCCGGGTCGCCGACGTAGGCGAAGCGGTCGGCGTAGCCGCGCCGGCTCGCCTCGGCGATCAGGTGCAACGTGGCGGCCGTGTTGAAACCGGTCGCGCCGAGATCGAAGCCGTTCAGGATACGAAGCGCCGCCCCGATGGTCACGCCCCCACCCTGGTTCGGGATCAGCACCAGCTCGGCGTCCCGGTAGGGGATCACCAGCGGCTCGACGAGCTTCGCCTGGTAGCTGGCCAGGTCCTCCTCGGTGATCAGGCCGCCGGTCGCGCGCATGTGGTCGGCGATCTTGTGGGCGACTTCCCCCTTGTAGAAGCCGTCCGCACCCTTCTCGCCGATGGTGCGCAGCGTCTGCGCCAGGTCGCGTTGCACGATGCGGGGCGCCGGCTCGCCGAAGAGGGGCGCGGGTGGCTTGCCATCCTTGAGGAAGATGCTGGCCGTCTCGGCGTCGCGTTGGAGGGTGTCCTGCTGGGAGGAGAGCAGCATGCCCTGGTACCAGCCGACCTCGAACCCCTCCTCGGCGAAGCGCACGGCGCTGGCGGTGACGTCGGCCATGCTCCTGGTCCCGAACGTCTTCAGCGCCAGCTCCATGCCGCGCACCATCCCCGGCACCGCGACCGACTTCGGCCCGTAGGTGTTCTCCTGGTCCTTGACGCCCCCGAACCCGACTACCGAGTGGCCGAAATCAGGAGTCAGCTCGTACATGTCCGGTTTAGCGGCACCTGGCGCGGTGCCGAAGTAGTCGATGACCGCGCGCTCGCCGGTCGCCTTCTGGATCGTCATGAACCCGACGCCGCCGATGCCGCTCATCCACGGCTCGACCACGCCGATAGCGAACCCCACAGCGACCGCAGCATCGACCGCATTCCCACCCTGGTCCAGGATGTCATTACCGGCCTGGACGGCCAGTTCGTGCTTGGCGGCGACCATCTGCTGGCCACCGACGGCCAGATCACGCGAGATCCGCAGGGTGGTTGAGGTGTTCATCGTGACTCCTTGACGAAGGGAAGACGCTCCTGAGGGAGCTTAGGGGGAGACGCTTCGCTTAGGGAATAAGGGAATAAGGACACAATCTCGTCGTGCTCCTTATTCCCTTATTCCCCAAGGTCCGCAGGCCGTCTCCCCCCAAGCGCGTGAGCGCGACTCCCCCTCCCGTGCGTCTTCTCGGGACATAGCAAAACGCCGACAAATCGCGCACTTGCGTGCAAGATCCATCGGCGTATGCTCGGCCAATCGTCTCCGGGATTGCTCCCGTCCTCGTTTGGCGTGCTATGAACGTACACCCTGCGTGCCCGGTTGTCAATACCCTGTTAACAGACCGGCCCAGTCCTTCACACGGGGCGACTCCCGGGTGTTCGGGTATTGTGGGTGTCTGGTTTTGAGGTAGAGCGTATGCATCGGCGTCATGGTCTTTCGGGCCGCGCCAGATGCCACGGTACGCTCGCCCACCTGAGAGCAGCGCTCAGTTCTCACCAGCCGTGTGGCTGTCGCCGAACCGCTCCTCCAGCCAGGTCTCGGCGAACCGGTGCAGGTCTCTCGCCGGGAACAGGGCGCTGGCGGCGCCACCAACCCGACCTTCGGTGCCAATCCCAGCCGCGAGCGCGTGCCTGGCAATCGCCTCGAAGGGGTCCTGGTCGGGTCCAATCCCCGGGGTCGCGGCAATCTCGGCGGCCACCAACTCGTAGGGGAAGGCGCCCTCGGCGGTGTCGATGTCCTGGAACTCGTGCCAGATCGTCCGGCCGTCAACCAGCAGCGGCATGCGGTATCGAACCCGGTGCTTACCGTCTACCTGCGCGGTCGCCTCGGCATGGTGCAGCAGCGTCAGCGTCGAGAGGGGGGCGCCCAGCGCCAGTACCTGGCCATCAGCCTCGACCAGCTTGGCAAGGGGCGAACCGGCTCCGTAGGCATCGTCCAGGGGATGGTCGGCGACGATCCAGGCGGCCTGGCGACCGAGTGCAACGATGCCCGCCTCCGGTTGGCGGCTGCGCTGCGCCCCCGGCCAGGTTCGGATGCGCTCCGGCAGCCGGCCGTTGGCGTGCACGGCCTCGGCGGTGAGCGGGTCGAACGGCGGCAGCTGCGCTTCGTAGGCCCGTTGCCACGCCTCGGGCCAGCGGTCCATGCCGTACGGGTCGTCCTCCCACCCGGCGTAGGCCATCACGGTGCCGTCTGGGCCAACCGCATCGAGCAGGGCCTGGACGACGGCGCCGGTGCCGCCGACGACCCAGCCGAGCGCGCTCACCCGGGCGTGAACCATCAGCACGGTGCCTGGTCTCACCCCGAGTGCGCGCAGATTCGATGCCAGTTGGGCACGCCCGACCGGCGCCACCCCGCTCGTCAACACGGCTTCGTCTGGCACCCTGGAACCTCCCTGCCGATCGCGACGGCCCGGGGTCTTCCTGCCACGTCGCTGGTGGGGCACCCCACTAACGCCGAGCGGAAGCCCGGGCTACCGCTCTACCCGACGTGCGGTGTTTCCTGCCCAGCGACGACGTCATCCCTGACCACGAGTTGCACATCCGCTGGCGGATGGAAGCTCAGGACCGGCCACCGGCATTGTTCGTCCGGGCGCCCGGCACCCCCTGAGCGCCGCTTCGCGCCTCCCCCTCGCCTAGTACGTCCACCCGATCGGCACGTCGATGATCGTCGGGCCAGGGTGCTGGGCTGCGGCGGTGACGGCGGCCTCAAGTTCCTCCGGCGAGTTGGCGCGCACGCCGGGGATGTCGTACGCCTCGGCCAGTTTCAGGAAGTCCGGGTTGACCAGGTCGACCGCGATGTAGCGGCGGTCGTAGCGCATCGCCTGGTCCAGCTTGACCGCGGTGTAGGTGGAGTCATTGAAGATCACGATCGGCAGGCTGACCTCGAACTGCTTGGCCGTCGCCAGCTCATGCATCGTGAACTGGAAGCCGCCGTCGCCGACGATCGCTACCACCATCTTGTCCGGCTGTGCGATCTTGGCGCCGATGGCGGCCGGCATCGAGAAGCCGAGCGTCAGGTAGCCGGAGGGCACCAGGAACGTGCGCGGCTCGTAGCAGGGAAAGTGCCTGGCCGCCGCGTAGGTCATCATCGTCGTGTCGTTGACCAGGATGGCGTCGCGTGGCATCGCCCGGCGCAGCGCGGCCAGGTACTGGGCGTTCTCCGCACCGAAGGCGCTCTCCAGTGCCGCCTTGCGCGCGGCTGCCACTTCTTCCTCGCTGAACCCCGTCTTGCTGACCCCCGCGCTCTCCAGGGCGGCGGCCAGCGCCACGGCGCCCTTCTTCGCGTCGGCCACAATCGCGCGGCTGGGGCGGTAGTTGCGCTCGATCTCCTCCGGATCGATATCGATGCGGATGAAGGTGGCTGGCAACTGCATGGCGGCGTCTTCCGTCTCGGAGCCGCCCAGCTTGGTGCCAATGACCAGAACCGTGTCCGCCTTCTTCAGCAGGGCGTCGACCGGGTTGCCGAAGCTCCACAGATTGCCCAGCGAGAGCGGGTGATCCTCCGGGAAGACTCCCTTGCCCGTTTGCGACGTCAGCACCGGGGTCCCGAGACGCTCGGCAATCGCCAAAATGCCAGCGCCAGCATCGGCATTAGCCGCGCCGCCCCCCGCGATGATGACCACCCGGCGTGCCTTGTCGAGGTCCGCCACGGCGCCGGCAATCTGGTCCTCGGCCGGGGCCGGGGAGTCGCCGTGACCTGGCGCCGGGAAGGTGATCTCCGCCTCCGCCTCCAGCACATCACGTGGGATCTCCACGTAGGCCGGGCGTGGGCGAGCACTGGCCATGCGCGCGAAGGCAGCGCTGAGGGCCGGGGCCACCTCGGAGACGGCGGTCGCCTGCGACTGCGAGACGGTGATGGGGCGCATCACTTCCGTCTGGTCCCGAATATCGTGGTAGTGCCCCATCATCTTGCCGCCCCAGCGTTGCTCCTCGGCGGAGGCCACCACGAGGACCGGCGAGGAATCAGCAAACGCCTCGCCAATGGAGGTCGCCACGTTCGTCACGCCAGGGCCGGTGATCACCAGCGCCACGCCCGGCTTGCCGGAAGCGCGGGCGTAGCCATCGGCCATAAAGCCGACGCCCTGCTCGTGCCGGCCCATGATGTGCCGAATCGGGCTATCGATCAGTGCGTCGTAGATCGCAAGGGTGTGGACACCCGGAATGCCGAATGCGACATCCACCCCGTGCTCCGCCAGCGCGCGCACCACTGCCTGCCCGCCGGTCAACCGTTCGCCCATGGATGTTGTCGCTCCCTTTACATCGAGCGCAGGGTTCCTGCGCTGGCTGTTCATCCACCCGGCGGCTCCGTTGGACGCCGGGCACACAACTCCCCATGATAGCGGAGGGCGCGTTTCCGGCTGTGCAGCCGATCCTGCGCTATCGTCTTGTGTATGAGCATTGGCAGATCGAGCGGGAGCACAGCATGTACACGCGAATCGTGGTTGGGCTGGATGGTTCAGATCTCTCCGAGAGTGCGTTGCGGAGCGGAGCGGAGCTGGCGAGGGCCTTGAAGATTCCACTGCACCTGGTGCGGATCGCCGACCTGGCCACGGTGCACTGGGGCGCCACCGATGCGTCTGATTCCTACGCCGCCCTTTCCCAGGAGATGGAGCATGAGAAGAGTGCGGCGACCTCCTATCTGGAAGTGATGGCCGCGCCGCTGCGTGACGAAGGGCTGAACGTCACCACTGAAGTCCGCTCCGGCACCGCTGCCCGCGAGCTACTCAAGCTCTCCACACCCAACGACCTGATCGTGGTCTCCTCCCACGGCCGCCATGGCCTGGAGCGCTTCCTCCTGGGCAGCGTGGCGGAAGAGGTCGCGCGCAAGGCGCCAGGCCCGGTGCTGATCACGCGGGCGGGGTAACGGCACGCGTCGATCCCGGGGGTGTGACGTGCAACTGGGGTGGGTCGTACGAGAACCCGCTCCAGGGTGATTGCGTACCCCGGCAACGTCTGGACTTCAGGACGATCGCCTTCAGGCCCCGCTGCATCTCCTGCGGCACAATATCCCCTGGCAAAATGTCATCCATGCTACACTGGGTTGCGTTATCGTCAACTTGTAATCCTGCGGTGAAGGCAAGAGAAACGGCCCGGAAACCGGCGGTAATCAGGATTCGTCGTCACGCGCATCCTGGTAACGAAGCCACGCGTCATTCCGGCACGGCAGGAAGTTTCGGTCCATTTGGGGAGAAGTGCGCTGTGAACCGAAGCACGTTTGATGACGCCGCCCGGGTGTTGGCGGAAACGACCTCCCGGCGGGTTGCCCTGGGTGTCCTCGTTGGAGGAGGACTTCTGGCGCTGGAAGGGTCGGCTGCGGACGCCCGCCGCAAGAATAAACGCCGGCGGAAGCGGGCTCGCGCCCGAGTCTGCTACGGCGGTCAGGCGTGTACTCCTGGCAAGGGCGCGGCAAACGCGGGCTGTGACTTCAGCCAGAGCATGGTGTTCCGTGGACTGGATATCAGCGGCTCAAATCTGTCAGGGGCGAATCTCTCCCTTGCTGACGCCTCCGGCGCAGACCTCCGGGGCGTTTCACTCAAGAACGCCTGTCTGGCCGGTGCGACCTTGCGCAACGCGCTCCTGGACAACGCAACGGTGTTGAAGGGCGCTATCTACTGCAACACCGTGATGCCAGATGGAACAATCAATAATGCCCATTGCTCGAAGAGCAGCAAATGTTGCTCCACGGAGGGCGCTGATCTGGGGCAAGATCTTGGCGGTGATTCCTGCGTCACGGTCATGAACGCCGCCGGTTGCACCTATCTGCTCGGCCAGAAGTGGGATTGCCGGGAACGCACAGACCTCTTCCAGGCTCAGCTCGTGGGGTGCGACCTGACGAACGCGATTTTCGGCTATGGAACCGACCTCCGGCAGGCCGAGCTGGCTGAGACAACCCTGGTCGGTGCTGACTTGCGTGACACCTATCTCAACGAAGCGAACCTTGCCGAGGCGAACCTGACGAACGCGTGGCTGCGTGGTGCGGACCTGGCTGATGTCACCTGGGACGCCACGACGTGTCCAGACAAGACAACCAGCAACGACAACGGCGGTACCTGCTGCGAGCACTTTGTTCCCGGCCAGGCGCCTCGCTTGGGCTGCCCGGCCTAATCAAAGCGCCGTACTACCGTTGCCCTTGAGCAGTAGTGGCATCGGTCACCCGGAAGTTGAGCAAGGCATGCCTTGCTCAACTTCTTGCTTAACGGAGGCCTCGTGCCCTGAGATCAGCGGCGAACGCCTCCAGGGGCATGCGCCAGTCTGTCGATCCCTCCTGAGGGGTTCAGCGCCGTAACTCGCGGACCAGTTCGCCGCCCGGTCACGCCTGGCATCGATGATCACGAGAATGCGCCTGCTTCCTCGGCTACCCACAGTCAGCGCAGGGCCGCCCCACTGACGCACTGGGTCAAGTCCATACGCTGAATCGCTGCGGCCCGGGCTCTGCGTGCCTTGTGCGCTGGCGTCATCCGGAGTTGCAGCCGCTGGTTATCTTCGCCTGCCGTGCGTGCGATGGTGACCTCTGGATGAAAAGCGTGGGTTACCCCCTCAGTGGTCCCACCGGCACCAGCAGGTCACGTGTGACCTCCGCCGGGCTGGCGAGGCCGCAGAGCAGCAGGTCCAGGGCCAGTTCGGCCTTGAGCAGCTCCAGGACGTGCTGGACCCCGGCGGAGCCGGCGACGGAGAGGCCCCAGTAGACCGGGCGAGCGATGAGCGCGGCGCGCGCACCGAGGGCCAGCGCCTTGAGGACGTCGGTGCCGCGCCGGAAGCCGCCGTCAATGAGCACTTCGCCGCGGTCCCCAACCGCGTCCACAATGGCGGGCAGCGCGTCGAGTGAGGCGATCGCGCCGTCGAGCTGGCGGCCACCGTGATTGGAGACGAGGACGGCGGCTGCGCCATGCTCGAAGGCGAGCACGGCGTCCTGCGGGTGCAGAATTCCCTTCGGGATGACAGGCAGGCCAGAGATCTCGGCGAGCCACTCAAGGTCGTCCCAGGTGATCTTCGGGTCCCAGGCGGCGCCAACGTACGTGCTCAGGCCAGAGCCGGACTCGCCTGCGGGCATGAGATCGTGATCCGGAGAGCGCAGGTTGGCCACGGTCAGGCCCGGCGGCAGCTCGAAGCGGTTGCGCTCATCGGCCTCACGGCGTCCCAGCACCGGCACGTCGACCGTCACCACCAGCGCCGAGGCGCCGTTCGCCTTGGCGCGCTCGACCAGGCTGCGCGTCAGGCCGCGGTCGGTCAGGATGTAGAGCTGGAACCACCAGGGTCCTGCCTGCTGCGAGACCTCCTCCATGACCACCGTGGCGGCGGTGCTCATCGTGTAGATGGTTCCCGCCGCCTTCGCCGCGCGCGCCGTCGCCAGTTCGCCCTCGTCGTGCGCCACCCGGTGCAGGCCGGAGGGTGAGATGAGGATCGGCATCGAGACGTCCTGCCCGAGCACGGTGGTGGCCGTTGAAGCCGCTGGCAGCCCGCTCAGCATGCGCGGCAGAAAGCGCCACTGGTCGAACGCCTCGCGGTTGGCACGCAACGTGACCTCATCCTCAGATCCACCGGTGATGTAGCCATGCACCATCGGCGAGAGGAGTTCGCGCGCGGCCTGCTCGTACTCGTGGAGATTGATCGGCAGATCGGTTGTGGACATGCGAGTGTTTGACCCTCATCCCAACCCCTCCCCCGTGCGCAGGGAGCGGGGCTTCTGGTTGCGCCGGACGCTCGTGCACGGGCACTCCTTGCGGGTGCAGGGGGCCACCGCTGCCGCTTCCTCGCGCCGTGCTTGCCTCGCCCTGCGCACAGGGCGGGGGCTGGGGGGATACGTTCCGCTCACCCCGGCCGTGATTTCGGCATCTTCGCATACCCCTGAGCCCCTGACGCTCAAGGTGGGACAATGTCTCTCACAAACTGCTATCTGACGCCAGAGAGCGAGGCCCTGCATGCGCGACGCCCCGGTGAAGGTCGGCCTGATCGGCTGCGGCAACATCAGCGAGATCTACCTGAAGAACGACGCCCGCTTCGATCCCTACCAGATCGTGGCCTGCGCCGATCTGATGCCAGAACGGGCCCGGCAGCGGGCAGATGCCTTTGGGTTGGTCGCGATGTCCGTCGATGACCTGCTGGCCGACCCGGACATCGACGTGGTCCTCAACCTGACCGTCCCCATGGCCCACGCCGGCGTCGATGAGCAGGCGATGGCGACCGGCAAGAGCGTCTACAGCGAAAAGCCGCTGGCGGTGGAGTTGGCCGATGGCCGGCGCCTGGTGGAGATGGCGGCGGCGCAGGGCGTCCGGCTGGGCTGCGCGCCGGATACGTTCCTCGGCGCGGGGCTACAGACGTGTCGCCGCGCCATCGATGACGGCCTCATCGGTGAGCCGGTCGCTGCGACCGCGTTCTTCCAGAGCCATGGGCCGGAGAAGTGGCACCCCAACCCGGAGTTCTTCTACCTGCACGGTGGCGGGCCGATGCTGGACATGGCCCCCTATTACCTCACCGCGCTGATCTCGCTCCTGGGGCCGGTGCACCGCGTGACCGGCTCGGCGCGCGCCTCGTTCAGCGAGCGCATCCTGGGCAGTCCCGGCCGTGAGGGAGAGCGCATTCCGGTCGAGACATCGACACACTTCGCGGGCGTGCTCGATTTCGCCGCGGGCCCGATCGCCACGCTGGTGACGAGTTTCGACGTCTGGGCCTCCGAGGTGCCGCGCATCGAGGTCTACGGCTCCGAGGGCACCCTGAGCGTGCCGGACCCGAACACCTTTGGTGGCCCGGTGCGTCTCCGCCGCGCGGGAGATGAGGCCTGGGAGGAACTGCCAATCACCCTGCCCTGGAGCACCAACAGCCGCGGTCTCGGCCTCGCCGATCTCTGCGCCGGCCTGCGCAGCGGCGCGCCGCACCGCGCCAGCGGTGAGCTGGCGCTGCACGTCCTGGAGATCATGCACGCGGTCGGCACTGCCTCGGAGTCGGGAACACACGTCACCATCCAGACGGCGCCAGAGCGCCCGGCGCCACTGACAGAGATCCTGGGTACGGGTTGAGTGCCGGGCGTCAATATCAACAAGGAGTGGCTGGACCCGGCTGAGTCCGCCGGCTCATTCGTGCCCCACCGGCACAAAAACTGGACGCCCAGGCGTGAACCAGTAGAATGATGGTAAGGCAGCGTGCATCACTGCTGGCGCGCGGGAAGCGCGTACCTTGGCGACCTGAGGCAATTCGCCTGCAACCTCACGGTATTCATGCCTGACTACGTGACGCCGCGAGCGCTTTCAGCACCACGACGCAACCGGTGGCTCCCGTGTGCCTGGCACAAGGGTCTGCTCCTGGGTGTCCTCTTTCTGCTGATGTCACTCTGTCATGGTGTCGTCACGCCGGTGGAAGCCGCCGCGGTCAGTGAGGGCACGGTTGCCGTCGCCCTGGCGGAAGACGAACAGCCACCCTTCCGCGATTGCGCGGCAAGCAAGCGCCTCGCTGCACTCTCGGATCGTCGTGGCTCGACGACCGTGCTCGATCTCCCAGCGGAGCCATCGGCGTTCACCGCGCACGTCCCCGCGGCTGCGCGGGGCCTGCGGGTGGACCCCCTCCCCATCCCGGATAACCACCGGGCCTTTCTCCAGGTCTTTCGCATTTAGCCCCATTTCCCTGCTGCGTACCTGTGGCCGCTGCGCCATGGGTCATGCCACCGCGCGAGTTGGGAGCCGGTGTGCAGACGGATGGGCGCAACACGCCCTGGGGGAAATGGGGAAGATGATGCGAGATGTCCATGGCGTTACGCGCCGCACGTTCCTGTCGATCACAGGTCTAGGGGTGGCCGGGCTGGGTCTCCGCCCCGCGCTCGGCAGCGCAGCGCCCATGCCGGGGTATGGGCGCACCCGGGCTCCGCTGGATGTTCCGGAAGATGTCAGCGCGCCGAACCCGTGGCCGGTCCCGTCGTGGGAACTGGCCCCACCGGCCCCGACGGATGGCCGGGCGGTTGTCGTCTCCCTGAGCATGCAGGCCCTGTGGGCCTATGAAAACGGCCAGGTGGTGCGCAGCACCTACGTCAGCACCGGCACGGAGCGCACCCCGACGCCGGTCGGGCTCTTCTGGGTCAACAACAAGTTCCCGGTCGAAACCATGGAAGGCACCATCGCGGGCGAGTACTACATCGTGAAAGATGTCCCGAACGTCATGTACTTCAATGAACAGGGCGATGCCCTGCATGGCGCGTACTGGCACAGCAATTTCGGCGTGCCCATGAGCCACGGCTGCGTCAACCTGCCGCTGGATGTGGCGGCGTGGATGTACGAGTGGGCGCCCATGGGGATGGCGGTCCAGATCCTGGCCTGACGCCAGCCTGTGGCGACACCCGGCACTCCTGCCTGACTGACGCCCCATGGCGCAAGGAGACAGCATGATGATCCAACCCATGACGCCGCGACCGCTCGCGCCCAGCCTTCCGCGCCGCCAGGTGCTCCGCCTGGGTGCGGCCGCGTTGGCGGCGCCTCTGGCTGTGAGCAAGCTGACCCCGGTGCAGGCCGCCCACGAGGTGGGGCCGGGCTACGCCTACCTGCCGGTCCCGACGTACGTCCAGCAGCGTCCACTCAGTTGCGAGTACGCCTCGGCCGTGATTGCCATGGCGCACTTCGGCAAGTGGCACTCGGAGTGGGCATTTGACGAAGTCGTGCCCCTCTCACCCAACCCGCACTGGGGCTACCGGGGCAACATCAACGGGACCTGGGGTGGCACTGACGATTACGGGGTCTACGCCTCGCCCCTGATTGGACCGCTGGCCTCGTTTGGATTCTGGAGCCAGCCCTTCTACGGCGCCGGCGATACGAAGCAACTCAAGGCGCTCCTTACAGACGGTATGCCGGTCCTGGTCTGGCTGGGCCTTTTTGGCGACGTGGGCTTCGATGAGTACATGGGCAGCTCTCGCTACCTGCTGGTCCCCGGTATGCACGTGGTGGTGGCGCGCGGCTTCGATGACGCCGGCGTCTATGTGTCCGATCCCGCTAATGGCGCCTACAAGTCTTACTCCTGGGCCGACTTCATGTGGGCCTGGAACGTCCTGGACGGCATGTCCCTTGGCGTGGGGCCAGTTGGCTGAGACGCCGCGCCGATTCTCTCGTCAATTCCACCCCTCACCCGGCGCCGGGTGAGGGGTTCCTCGTTCCGATTGGTCTCGGCCCTGCGGCCACTTCTGCAAGTCGACCGCAGCGTGAGGACGGACCGTGTTGCATAGAGCGCGCTCATTCAGTCCCGTGCACTAGCCGTACCCGTGTCATGATTCAAGGTATAACACCGCTGAACAATCGCGTGAAATCAGGATGAATGGTTGGAGATTGCATAACGTGAGTTGAGCGCTGTGCTGTAACCTGAGCTACGAGGCCGCTCCCGCAGTGGGCCTGTCGAGTGCGCATGTTCTGATCCAGGAGGTGCAGGCAAATGACGAGTTCCCTCTCCCGGCGGTGGTTGATGCAGGGTATGGCTGCCGGAACCCTGACTGCGGCACTCGGCAGTTCAGCTCGGGCGCAGGATGCTACGCCGCCAGCGGCTGCGACGCCGGATACGTCCGCCAGCGCGTCCAGCACGACCAGCGCTGGCAGCTCTGGACCCATCACTATTTTCCAGGCGAAGAAGATCATCACGCTTGACCCGGTGACGCCGGAGGCGACCCACGTCGCGGTGCGTAATGGCCGGATCCTGGGCGCCGGGAACCTGGGCGATCTCACCGGCTGGGGTGAATACACCCTCGATACGACCTTTGAAGACCTCGTGATCATCCCTGGCCTGATCGAGGCCCATAACCACATCTTCGCTGCCTTCGATGCCTTGTTCCCGTACGTCGGCTACTTCGATCGCCCCGCGATCGATGGCGGCACCCTGAAGGGGATCACCAGCTACGACGCCCTCATCAGCTTCCTCAAGGAGGAGGACGCCAAGCTCACCGATCCCAACCAGCCGTTGCTGGGGATGGAGTTCGATCCCATTTACTTCCGTGGGCAGGACTACACGTTCTCGAAAGAGACGCTGGACCAGGTTTCCACCACACGGCAGGTCGCGGTCTGGTACGCCAGCGAGCACACGCTGATGCTGAACAGCGCCGCGCTGAAGGCAAACAACATCACCTCGGCCGTGACCGATCCCGGTGCGCTGAAAGGCCCGGACGGCGAGCCGACCGGCGAACTGAACAGCCCCTCCGCCATGGGCCTCGCGCCCTCCATCTTCGATCTCATCGTCAAGGCGGCGTCTTCTGCGGACACCATCAAGAAGCTGGGCACGTTCGCCACCAACTGCGGATGCACCACGGTGGCTGACATGGCCAACACCACACTGGCGCTTCCGGAAACGCTGGCCGTGTGGACGGAGACAGTCAACGCGCCAGACTTCCCGGCCCGGGTGATGGCGTACCCGGAGCCCACCATCCCCGGCAGCAAGCTGACACCCGAGACCATCGTTCCGGCCTACCAGAAGCTGCTGGAGTCAGCGAGCGACAAGCTGCACTTCCCGGGGATCAAGCTGGTGCTGGACGGCTCCATCCAGGACTTCACGTCCTACATGAACTGGCCGGGCTACTACCAGGCGCCGAACGACCTGCCGTCGCTGCTCATGACCGAAGATGAGGTCGTGGAGTGGCTGACGCCGCTGCAGGAGGCCGGCATCCAGGTCGCCGCGCACTGCAATGGCGATGGCACTGTCGACGTGTTCCTGAATGCGGTCGAGAGCGTGTCGCGTCAGGCGCCTGCACCAAACATCCGCCACGTGGTGCAGCACTCGCAGTTGACCTCGCCGGCGCAATACCAGCGCATGGCGAATCTGGGGACCTGTGCGAACATCTTTGCCAATCACCTCTGGTACTACGGCGATCAGCACTACGAGATCACGGTCGGCCCCAGCCGCGCTGTTGGCATGGAGGCCAGTGCGACGGCGCTGGCGCACGGGGTTCCCTTCTCCCTGCACACCGATGCCGGTGTCACGCCGCTGGGTTGCCTCCACTCCATGTGGTGCGCGGTCAACCGCGTGACCCCGAAGGGGCGCGTGCTTGGCGAGGCGGAGAAGCTCACGGCGGAGCAGGCACTGCGCGCGGTCACGCTCGGTTCGGCCTACCTGCTCGGGCTCGATGCGGAACTCGGCAGCATCCAGCCAGGCAAGTGGGCTGACTTCACCGTCCTCGACCAGAGCCCGATGGACGTGGATCCCATGGAGATTCGCGACCTGATCGTCTGGGGCACCGTCCTGGCCGGCGAAAAGCACCAGGGTGCAGGCGCGGCGAAGCTGAGCTCGTAGGCAACCGGAACATACGGAGATAGATGCCAGTGGCCCGGGGGCTGTCCCCCGGGCCACGGCGTTTCTGCTGCGTGGCAAGGGCCGAATCCCGCTGGCGGCCGCGAGCGCCGTAGACTGCGCCATCTGCGTTTCCACCTGGGGCGGGAGGACGACATGGACAGTTGGCAGCAGGGCTTCGTCGAGGTGCCGGGTGGCCGTCTCCACTACACCCGGGGTGGCCAGGGTGCGCCACCGGTGCTCCTGGTGCATGGCGCCACGGAGGACGGCCAGTGCTTCCCCCGCGTCGCGGCAGCCCTCGGTGCGGAGCACATCGTGGTCATGCCGGATGCCCGCGGTCACGGCGCATCGTCACCCCCTCCGAAAGGCTGGAGCTACGCCCTGCAGGGTGATGACCTGGCGGCGGTGATCACGGCGTTGGGGCTGGAGCAGCCAGCGGTAATTGGGCACTCCATGGGCTGCGGCGCGGCGCTGCACCTGGCGGCACAGCACCCCGGCCTGGTGCGGGCGTTGGTCCTGGAAGACCCCGGCCCCTGGTGGATGCCGGTTGCCGATGTTGGCTCGCTTCGTACCTACGCGGAGCAGGCGCGCGTCCGGAACCTGGCCCGCTTGAGCCAGACGCAGGACGAAGCCGAGCGCGACATCCGGGCGCGGTATCCCGGTTGGCCAGTGATGGAAGTCTCCACGGTCGCCACGGCCAAGCGCCGCGTTCATCCGGATGCCTTTGTGGTCTATGCCCCCGAGTTCTGGGCGGACCTTGATTGGACAGCCCTGTTGGCACAGGTCACCTGTCCAGTGCTGCTCATTCACACGGATCCGCAGAGCGGCGGCATCCTCAGTGCTGAGGCCGCCGCGGTGTTCCAGCAGCATGTGCCGCAGGCGCAGATCGCCTACATCCCGGGTGCGACCCACAGCATCCGGCGGGACCGCTTCGCAGCGTATATGCAGGCGGTGGAGAGGCTGCTCGCGTCAACCACAGCCTGAGATCATCTTCAGTCAGCGTGAAACGCCTCGTCCGTTCCGTGGTCGGGGCCATGCGCACATGCGCATGGCCCCGCGTTCATGGCCTCCTGGCAAGCACGAACGGCAGGCTCCTGCTCGGTTCGGCTATTCCAGGTTTATGCAGGCAAAGGCGATGCACTGCTGAGGCTTTACGCACACCTGGCAAGTGTTTCCCGCCGTTCCGCACGCCTCATTGGTGGTGCCATCCACACACGTTCCTTCGCTGCTACAGCAGGTTTCCCCGGTGCAGCCCGCACCGCAAGTTCCGCCGCAGCCATCGGGGCCGCACTCCTTGCCGGTGCAGTCAGGTGTGCAAACCGGTGCCGTGCACTTGCCGAGCGTGGCGCCCTGTGCCAGCAGGGACGCCTTCTTGCGGCGCAAAGCACGAATGGTCTGCCCATTCAGGCAGAAGGTGGACTTGCGGTGGTGGTGCGTCTCACTCTGTATGCCCTTGCCGCGCCGGGTCTTCGCTTCGCCGTCCTCAGCAACAAGGAGCGCGCTGGCGCCCACCAGTGAGACACCAGTGATGGCGCGAAGCAGGCTCCGCCGGGATCCTCCATCGGCAACCCGTTTGCTCAGGCGGTCAAATCGTGAGTCATCCAAGACAGGCCCCTCCCCCGTTCCCAGCACATCCCGCACGGTCACCGTAACCCTGACGTGCAGCCTGGTGTACGTACACAGTGTAGCAAGGGTGACACTGCGGCGCCCGGCTGAACGTGCGCTCACGAGAGAAGGCAGGGGCTGGCCAGACCAGCAACTCGTTACGCCAGCAAACAGTGCCTGCTGGCGTAACGGTCCCGGATAACGTTCGTTGGGTCAGCCTCTCGCGTTTCCGACGACCTGACCCGTGAGGCCGCGCTGCTGCAACAGGCTCTAGGCTAGACAGTTGTGGCACTGGTCTGTCGCGGGATCGTTGTCCCGGATCGTGACGGTGTCGAGGCCGATGATGGTCCCATCATTGAAGATGCCACTGCCTGGTGGGGTTCCAACGTTATCTGTCAGCTTGTTATTCGCAACCAGGTTGGAGCCGGTGAAGGTGATGGTGTTTCCGCTGAAGTTGTAGATGCCTCCACCCTGCGTGACGGCAGTGTTGTTTTCCACGTTGACATTGGTCAGGCTGAGCGCCCCATTGTTTTCGATGCCGCCGCCCACGAATCCACCCGGGCGGGCCGTGTTGTTGCTGACAGTGCAATCGATCATCGTCAGCGTCGCAAAGTTGTTCAACACGCCGCCGCCATTGCCCCCGGTCACGCGCGTCCGTCGCAGCGTCGAGGTGCCTCCCTCAAAGCGGGCGACGTGACCATCGTCCCCTGGGTCAGTGAGAATGGTGTTGCTGGCTGCGTCAGTCCCGTCGCCTGCGCCGATCAGCGTGACATCAGGATCGATGGTGTGCTTGTAGATGCGCCCATACGTACCCGGGCAGATGCGGATTGTGGTGGTTACCGTGGCATCATCGATCGCCGCCTGCGGCGTCGTGTAGGTGCACCCTTGCGCGCAGACGTCGCACGACTGGCACCCGCCGTTGTCACAGATTTCCTTGTTTCCGCACTGACTCGTACTGGTGCAGGGTGAGCAAACGTGTTCCGTGCAGATAGGCTTGGTGGGGTCGGTACATTCACTGTTGTCACAGCAATCCCCGCTGAAGCAGGAGCCGTTACAGCAGATGTCGCCCTTCCCGGCTGCCTGGCACTGGGCAGCGTTGGTGCAGACCTCGCAAACCTCCTGGCCGCAAACCGGCGTGGGATTGCTGCAGGCGCTATCACTGCAGAGGCAATCACCATTTGCCTGGCAGACCTGGCCGGAGCCGCCACATGTCTGACCAACCTTCTGCGGATCAACCACGCACGTCCCGGGGGTGTTCGCGCTTGCCTGGCAGGTGAAGCACGCCTCACAGGCCGGACTGCACGCGCAGGAGCCACAGTTCACCGCCTGCTTGCAGTTGTTGGTGACCGACCCGCACTTGCCCGCGCACGTGACGGCTGTGGAATCTGGCTTGCACTTCTTCTTTTTCTTTTTCTTCTTCTTTTCGCTGTCGACGTCTGCGTCATGATCGTGCTGCCTGGCATCATCCCTGTGCTTGCGGCGCCGTCGCTCCTTTCTTGCCTCAGTAGCAATTGGGAGGGCTGAAAGGAACGCGCCGCCCAGGAGACCGGTGAGCGTTCGCCGATCTGTTCCGGCGTCACCCAGCGCCCGTGCCAGCAAATCAAAGCGTGAGGAATCCATAGCACCCTTCTGTCGTCTGCAACGCACACGGCACGATCAATCGACACCTGGTCAGGCTCGATGACCAAGAGTCGCCGCTTTGTAGCCTGCGTGACTATGATTTAAAATGTAGCAGATACGACATATCGTCAAGCGGCCCGGCAGAAAGACTGCCGGGCCGCTTGACCGTGCTGTGAATCGTTGAGGTCGTGCTGCCCTACTGGATCTTCCCGCGTGCCTGCACCGGCCAGGCGGCGATCACCTTGCCGTCGCGCACGCCGTAAAGGGTTTCGTGCAGGTGCACCGCCTGGTCCGTGTAGTTGACGCGGATCTTGATGCGGTCCCCGACCTTCGGCGTGTCTGAAGCGTGATCGAGTTGGATGGTGCCGTGCTCGGCAGAGAACTTGAGGCTCACCACACCATCCAGTTCTGGCACGTCCGGCGCTTTCTGGCTCGGGTCGATCGAGCGGCGGCCGGCATCGACGATGATGCGTTCGGGCGTCGGGCGGCTGACTACGGTGGTGATCAGGAAGAGCGCCGGCTCGACCGGGGAACCAAGGTCGCGGTAGAAGCCATCCCCCATCGTCACGCCGCCCGCCTGCACCTCCGTCACACCGGGGATGGTGGATGAAGTCAGGTAGGTGCCGCCGCCGCCGCACGAGACGATATCGACCGGGATGCCGGCCGCGCGCACAGCGTCTGCCGTCGCGGTCAGCGTCGTCACCGCCCTGGTGACCGTATCCCGTCGCTGGTCGTGATCCAGCATCGAGACGGCGTGCCCTTCCCAGGCCATCACCCCGGCAAAGCGCAGATTTGGCAGTGAGGTAATCAGCTTCGCCAGCTCCACCGTTGGCTCGCCCGGGGCGATGCCGGAGCGATGCATCCCGGAATCGACCTCGATCACCACGCGCGGCTTGACCCCGAACTGCCCGGCTACTTCGTTCAGCTCGCGTGCGTTCGCCTCGCTGTCGACCGCGACGATGACGTCAGCGCCGGTGGAGGCGATAAGCCCCATCAGGCGGCGCGTCTTGATCGGCCCCACCACCTGGTTAGCGATCAGGATGTCCTTGATCCCGGCCGCGGCCATGATCTCGGCGTCCCCGACCTTCGCCACCGTCGCGCCGATGGCGCCGGCCTGCATGAAGCGGTTGGCGATGGCCGGGGTCTTGTGCCCCTTGGCGTGCGGCCGCCACTGCACGCCGGCTTCCTTCAGCGTCTTCGCGACGTGGGCGATATTGCGGTCCAGGGTGTCGACATCCACCACCAGGGCGGGCGTATCCAGTTCGTCCT
This sequence comes from Thermomicrobiales bacterium, assembly GCA_046328375.1. Classification (GTDB taxonomy): domain Bacteria; phylum Chloroflexota; class Chloroflexia; order Thermomicrobiales; family UBA6265; genus JACCXM01. Next base: position 132,258 of record JAXLWT010000005.1, on the reverse strand, counting down.
CGGTCAATCCAACGAGCGTGGTTACCATGCGTGCGCTTCCCTCTGTCTCATGTCATTCCTGGGCGCATTATCGCGGATTACCCGGCGAAATCACGGCCGCGCATGCAGGAGATACCCCGGGTCAGGGACAATGCTCCCATGCGTCGTGATGTCGCGCTCACACAGGAGGTCACATGGTTACGGTAGCGCCCTACGGGTCCTGGCACTCACCCATCTCGACCGAGTTGATTACCGGACGCCGGGTGCCCGTTTCTGATCCCAGCTTTGACGGCGAGGATGTCTACTGGCTGGAGTCACGCGCCGAGGAAGGTGGCCGCTCGGTGGTGGTGCGTCGCCGCCCTGACGGCAGCACCGTCGATGCCGTCCCTGACGCCGCCAACGTGCGCACCCGTGTCCACGAGTACGGGGGCGGCGCCTACGCCGTGCAGGATGGCATCCTGATCTTCGCCCACTTCCACGACACCCGCCTCTATCGCGTCGAGCCGGACGGCAAAACGCGCCCGATCACGCCGGAGACGGCCCTGCGCTACGCCGACTTCATCTTCGACGCCCCGCGTAATCGCCTCATTGCGGTGCGGGAGGATCACCGGAGTGAGGGCGAGGCGGTGAACACCATCGCGGCCACAGGCCTGGATGGTGACGAGAGTGGCGGGGTGGTGCTCACGGAGGGTGCCGACTTCTACGCCTACCCTCGCCTGAGCCCGGACGGCCAGCGCCTGTGCTGGATCCAGTGGAACCACCCGAACATGCCGTGGGACGGCAGTGAGCTGTGGGTCGCCGAACTGGCGGACGATGGCGCCATTGCCAGCAAGCAGCAGGTGGCGGGCGGCAGGGAGGAGTCGATCTTCCAGCCCTCGTGGGCGCCTGACGGCACGCTCTACTTTGTCTCCGACCGCAACGAGTGGTGGAACCTCTACCGCTGGCGCCCTGGTATGAGCGCCGACGAGCAGGTGACCGACCTGGAGGCAGAGTTCGGCGGACCGCTGTGGGTCTTCGGCGTCTCCACCTACGGCTACCTCGACGCCAACACCATCCTCGCCACCTACACACGGGACGGCTTCTGGCAGTTGGCCACCGTCGACCTGGGCGACGGCACGGTTACCGGCATCGCGTCTCCCTACACCGAAATCGGCGATCTCTTTGTGCGCGCGGGCGAGGCGCTGTTCGTCGGCGGCAGCGCCAGCATTCCCACCACCATCGTCCGCTACGACCGCGCCAGGGGTGCGTTCACCGAGTTGAAGCGCTCGCTGGATGTGGAGATCGATCCCGGGTACATCTCCGTGCCGCAGCCGGTCTCCTTCCCCACCGGGGATGGTCTCACCGCCCACGCCTTCCTTTACCTCCCTCGGAACAAGGATTTCGTCGCACCCGAGGGGGACCTGCCCCCCCTCCTGGTGCAGAGCCACGGCGGCCCGACTGGCGCCACCTCCACCGCCATGAACCTCTCCCTGCAGTACTGGACCTCGCGCGGGTTCGCTGTGCTCGACGTCAACTACGGCGGCAGCACCGGCTACGGCCGCTCCTACCGCAACCGGCTCGATGACGCCTGGGGCATCGTCGATGTCGCGGACCACGTCAATGGCGCCAGGTACCTGATCGACCAGGGCATTGTGGACGCGGCGCGCACGGCCATTCGTGGCTGGAGCGCCAGCGGCTACACCACGCTCGCTGCGCTCACGTTTGCCGATCAGTTCCAGGCCGGGGTCAGCCACTTCGGGATCAGCGACCTGGAGACGATGACCACCGACACGCACAAGTTCGAATCGCGCTACCTCGACCGCCTCGTCGGCCCCTACCCGGACCGGCGCGATGTCTACCTGGAGCGCTCGCCCATCCATCACCTGGAGCAGATCACCGTCCCCCTGGCCCTCTTCCAGGGGAGCGAGGACACCGTCGTGCCGCCCGACCAGGCGGAGAAGATGTACGACGCCATGGCCGAGCGCGGCCTGCCTGTGGCCATGACCGTCTTCGAGGGCGAGGGTCACGGCTTCCGCCGCGCCGAGAATATCCGGCGCGCCCTGGAAGGGGAACTGGATTTCTACGGCCAGGTCTTCGGCTTCACCCCAGTGGGCATCGAAGAGCGCGTGGAGATCGCGAATCTACCGAGGAAATAGACCCTCAATAGCTCTCACCCCTCTCCCGGTCCGCGGGAGAGGGGGCATTCGGCGTCAAGCACATTCTGCCTTCGGATATCAAAGAGTTTCCAAGCGGGCGCTCGTTGCAAGCCTCCCATCCAGTCATCCCGCCGCATGCGTCCACTCTCAGGTGTCATCCTGCGCTTGTCGAAGGGTCTCGCTCCGAACAACTACGGTTTGAGGAAGTGTCCACCCTGGTATGTCATCCTGAGCCCGCAGGCGAAGGATCTCGGCCCACGTTCGCCCATGCTGACGCCCTGCGGCCCAGCCTGTCTATCCCTTCCTGCCACTTCCCGCCGTTGCAAAGACGCCACGACCGGGCCGGAACACGCACTACGGCAGGTATGCTTGCGGCATCTTGCACCATTCCCCTGCATCATCACGAGGTATCTCCCATGGTCGCCACCCGGATCACCGTTGATGAGTTCGAGGCCATCTGCGGCGACGAGCGCGTCGAACTCATTGATGGAGTGATCGTCCCGATGACGCCAGCATCGAATGAGCCGTCCAGGGTCACCATGAACGTTGGTGCGATCCTCTGGAACCACGTGCGCCATCACACGCTTGGCACAGTCCTGAGCTCTGAAGCTGGATTCGTACTGTTCCCTGATCGGGAGACGGTTCTCGCGCCGGATGTAGCCTTTGTTCGCGCCGGGCGCGAACCGCAAGGGGACGCACGGTGGCATTTTGCGCGCCTTGCGCCGGATCTGGTGGTGGAGGTGCTTTCACCCTCCGATCGCGCCTCTGACATGCAGGCGAAGGTGGCGATGTACCAGGAGGCGGGCGTGCCGCTGGTGTGGGTGGTGGACCCGCAGGCGCAGACCGTGACGGTGCTGGCGCTTGGACAGCCTCCGCGAGTGCTGTCGGTCACGGACACCATGGACGGCGGCGACGTGCTGCCGGAGTTCCACGTGACGATCGCCGAGCTCTTCGCGTAGACGCTGAGGCGTCCTCGCTGCCAACCGCAGAAAGTCGAGCGCCCACCTTTCACTGTCATCCTGATTTCTTGACCTCGCAGGAGAAGGATCTCGTTCTCCCTCTCCTCGCCCTCGGCCCATTCCCATCCCACCGCCCACCCCGCGTGTCTTCTCGAGCGCAGTCGAGAGATCTCAACGTCACTTGCCGCGCAAGTTCGGGTTTGCCGGAGACGCCGCGCGGGCATCGTTCTCCGGTGCTGGGATGGGACGTGATCACCTGGGGCTTGGCGATAGGACGTGGGCAGGCCGGGCTGGAGGGCCTCCATGGGAGCGAGGCTGGGCCGAGATCCTTCGCCTTTGGGCTCAGGATGACACAGTAGAGTGGATGACGACTCCAAACGTGGTGGTTGGGAGACGAGGCCCCTCGTCTTCGCTCACAACGACACGTGGGAGGGGATGACTCCGCGATCCTGGCAGTCTGGAAACGAGGTCATGCGATGCTGGTCAGGACGGCACGCGTGAGGAGTTGCCACCTCGCACGGGCTGACCTCTGAACCCTCCATCCGGTGGGACAGGAACTGCACAGCAACCTGCACCCTCTGATAGAGTTTCCACCAGAGTAGACCCAACCCGACGAGGCAATGGCGCCGGTCAGGACATCCATGGCTGTCGCCCAGGAGCATGAGATGGCCAGCGCGGCCCGCAAGGTGATCATCAGTTGCGCGATCACCGGCTCGATTCACATCCCGTCGCAGACCCCCTACCTGCCGATCACGCCGGAGCAGATCGCCGAGAACGCGCTCGGCGCGGCGGAGGCTGGCGCGGCCATCCTGCACCTGCACGCGCGCGACCCAGAGACGGGGAAGCCAACGCCTGACCCGGAGATGTTCCTGCGCTTCCTGCCCCAGATCAAGGCCGGCACGAACGCGGTCATCAACATCACCACCGGCGGCGCACAGACGATGACGATCGACGAGCGCCTGGCCGGCCCCTCCCGCATGAAGCCAGAGATGTGCTCGCTCAACATGGGCTCGATGAACTTCGGGCTCTTCCCGATGGCGAACCGCATCAAGGAGTTCAAGTACGACTGGGAGCCGGATTACCTGGAGATGTCGCGCGGGCACATCTTCCGCAACACCTTCGCGGATATCGAGCGCCTGTTGGGCGTGATGGGCGAGCATGGCACCCGCTTCGAGTTCGAGTGCTATGACGTCGGTCACCTCTACAACCTGGCGCACTTCCTGGAGCGCGGGCTAATCAAGCCGCCCGTCTTCGTGCAGACGATCTTCGGCATCCTCGGCGGCATTGGCACCGACCCGGAAGACATGCTGCACATGAAGCGCACGGCGGACCGGCTGTTGGGCAACGACTACGTCTGGAGCGTCCTCGGTGCCGGGCGGCACCAGTTCAACCTGACCACCATGGGCGCCATCATGGGCGGTAACGTCCGCACCGGGATGGAGGACAACATCTATCTCGGCAAGGGCGAACTGGCGAAGAACAACGGCGAGATGGTAGCCAAGATGGTGCGTATCCTGCGGGAACTCTCGCTGGAGCCGGCTACTCCGGACGAAGCGCGGCAGATGCTGGCGCTCAAGGGTCCTGCGAACGTCGGGTTCTAGGCACTGATGAGCAGCGGTCTCGCTCGTGGCATCCATCATCGCGTCTCGAGCGACGTCGAGCGACCTTGTGTAGCGTGTAACGGCGAGGTGACGCCGGCAGAGAACCCTCACCCCAGCCCCTCTCCCGGTGCGCGGGCAGTGGGGAGGGGCTTACTGCGGCGACATGGTGCGCCAGGTGAGGCCTATTGGTGCCGGGAACACGCCTTACAAGCACAGCCCGTCTCCCCTCTCCCGCGCACCGGAAGAGGGGCTGGGGGTGAGGGTTGCTCGGCCCAAACCGAGGCCGCTCGAGGTCCTCGAGACACGGGCTTTTTCCGATGACCACCCTGCCATCCCGCGATGTCGAAGTGCGGCTGGCCGATCTGCTGCTGCGGGTCATCGACTGGCTGAAGTTCGCCGAAGCCAAGAACACGGCGGCGGTCGGCCTCTCCTCGACGGCACTGGGTGTCATCGTTACCTTCCTGGTGGCGGGACCTCCAGTACCTGACCCGGCCGGTATTGGCCTCAGCATCGGCGCCGTGTTGCTGATGGTCAGCCTGTTGCTGGCCGTCGCTTCGTTCCTCCCCTCCACGAACCTGGAAAAGCACCTGCTCGGCGCGCGTGAGGAGCCCGCTGCTTCAGACAACCTCCTCTTCTATGGGCATATCGCGCGGTATGAACCGAATGCGCTGGCTCGCGCCATCGCCGTTCATTACTACGGCCTCACCGGTGAGGACGCCGAGCCCTCGCGCTACGCGGTGGACCTGGCCGGACAGATCGTCACCAACGCCCGCATCACCGTGCGCAAGCTGGACTTCTTCAAGTACTCGCTGCAACTGTTCGCGGCCGGGGTGCTCATTGCTGCTGCGGCCATGGCGGTCACGGCGGTGGTGGCGAGTTGATTCTCGCTCCACTCGAACGTGTGGCTTCGCAGGGAGAGGTTCCAGTTTCTCCCTGGTCCGGCGCGTGGCGGCGGCGCCTGGTGGATTCGACCCACGTTGATCACACCGTACGGCAGGCCGCCTCGCGGCACGAGATGTCGTTCACCACGTTGGCAGTGGAGCGCGTACCCGGGCCGCTGCCTGTCCACGTGGGGAGTGCTGGGCTAACGCCACGGGAGATGGACGTCCCGACCCTGCTGGTGGAAGGGCACTCGGATCGCCAAATCGGCGAGCGCCTGTACATCAGCCACCGCACCGTGATGCGCCACGTCGAGAGCATCCTGGGGAAACTCCAGGTGGAGTCGCGTACGGCGGCCGCCACGCTCGCCGTGCGCCAGGGGATCGTGACCCTTTAGGGCGTTCTCTACAGCGGGCCGGCGAGTGCACCAGCGCCCTGGCCCGGCGACACAACCCCCAACGGACGCATGTGTTCGCCTGAGGGCGCCATCTTCCTGCCGCCGGATTACGTGTAGTTCGCCAGTGTGGGAAGGAGCCGGTCCGTGTCCGGATCGGCAAGCTCGGCGAGTAGGCCGGGAAAGTCCAGCGCCTGCCGCGACATGATGATCTTACCGTCACGTTGCCAGAGTGCCGGATCACGGTCCCAGGCCAACTCGATGCCATTGCCGTCCGGATCGTGCAGGTAGATCGCCTCGTGGGTGCCGTGGTCACTGGCGCCGTCGATGCCCCAGCCGTGGTCATACAGGCGCTTCAGGGCGGCGGCCAGGTCACGCCGCTCCGGGTAGTTGATGGCGAAGTGGTAGAGGCCAGTACTGCCCGGCGCGGGTTGCGAACCGCCCTTGCTCTCCCAGGTGTTCAGCCCGATGTGATGGTGGTAGCCGCCCGCCGAGAGGAACGCCGCCTGGTCGCCGTACCGTGCGGTGACATCGAAGCCGAGCGTGTCCCGGTAGAAGCCAACTGCCCGCTCGAGATCGGCGACCTTGAGGTGAACATGCCCGATGCGGGTGGCGGCTGGTAAGGCTGCGGGTGTTGATGGTGTCATGAGCAATGTGCCTTTCCGCGTGATATCAGCACAACCAGGCTCTTGCCACGTGGCGATGTGCAGCCACTGGCAGACGGCGTCCCGGTGCGGCGGCAAGATAGCGTGCAACGGGCGAAATATCCGCATCAGAACGGGTCCAGGCGGAGGAGCAACGACTCATCAACGTCCGTGACGGGTGGAGGAGGCGTGACTCGGACAAGAGGAACGTCGAGGTCAGCGAGCCAGGAACGCGTTGGCGAAGTTCTTGACGCTCTCCGTTGCTGTCAGCACCAGGTCGTAGTGTGTGGTGCCGGGGATGATCGCCAACTGGTTGGGTGTGGGACGCAGTGAACCATCGAGACCGGCGTCGCGCGTGCCGCCACCCAGGAGGCGGTAGAACTCGACGATGTGCTCGAGGTACATCAGGTCGGCGTCGGCGAAGATGAGGAGCGTCGGTGCGCTAATCCCGGCGACCTCCGTGGACCAGTCGTAGTCCTCGCGGAGCATCTCGCCGGTCTTGCGCATCAGCACTTCCCAATCGACATCGGGATACAGCGCGCCAAGCGGTGACTGCGCAATGTGTGGAGCAAACTCAGGCGCCATGTCTGGCATGGTCTTGAACTGCGCCTGGACCTCGGGATAGTTCCCTGCCGACCGTACGCTGATCGAGATCGCGATGAGCTTCCGGACGACCTCGGGGTGCCGGATGGCCGTCTGCAGGGCAACCCCGCCCCCCAACGACCAGCCCATGACGTCGGCCCGCTCGATGCCGAGTACGCCGAGCAGCGCTGCCACATCGTCGGCCATCTGCTCGGAACTGAAGGGAACATCGGCATCGGAGCTGAAGCCATGCCCGCGCAGGTGGATCGCGATGACCTGGTGCGTCTCGGCCATCGCTGCGAGGGGTGCGCCAAAGAAATCCGAAGGATTGACACCGCCGTGCAGCATCACCAGTGGCGACCCTGTGCCGTGGATTTCGTAGTAGAGCTCGACGCCGTTAACGGCAACACGATTGGATGTGTGAGCCAACGTGGTTTCTCCTTCGGCCTAAGAGTGCCAACCATCCTTCGGCTGTGGCGTAGGTGGGTATTTCAATCGGGGCGGCCTCGATCTGGCCACACCAGATAGTCGCCGCCCAGGTGCGGAATTCGACAGGTGGCGGTTGCGCCGCAGCAAGAGATCGGCGTGCCAGCGACGTACCCTCACCCCAAACCTCTCGCCCTGTGCGTAGGGCGAGGGGTTTCCGGTCCGTGGCGCGGGTCAGGTCGTGTCATCCTGAGCCTCTGACCTCGCAGGCGACGGATCTCGGCCCAGCCTCTCTCCTGCAGAGGCCCTCCAGCCCAGCCGATCCCCGCTCCACCGCCACTCCCAGGTGTCGTCCTGAGCGCAGTCGAAGGACCTCGTCTCGTCGGCATTCGCTCTCCGCCCCACAGCCCGCTCCCGGTCGGGATGACACGTGTGAGTGGTGGCGTGGGGGACGGGGTGGGAGTGAAGCGCGGCGAACGACGGGCACCACGCGCCATTCACGAAGACCTCTCCCAGTCAGCCTGCGCATAGGGTTTCCTGCGGGTCAGAACACCTCCCGGAAGAACGCCTCGACCGCGCCGGCCACGCCCGCGTGCGAGTGCGCCACGCCCGGCACCACATCAAAGCGGACGGCGATCCCGTTCCGATCGAAGCTGTCCTGCAAGGAAGCCAGGCGCTCCACGCGTGTCGCCCCGGCCAGGTCCGCGCCGGGCATCCAGCGCTCGTGGCCGGGCTGGATGGCGATCTCCCAGGTTTCGGTGTCATCGCCACCGACCACCATCTGTACCGGGACCTCGCGCATGGCGGGGATGTCCAGCGGCATCCCGAAGCGGGCCTCCAGGTCCCGCACGCCAACCCAGAAATCGTGCCCCTCGTCCAGCAGCGTCACCACACCTGGCGCGCCGATGGAGACACCCGCCAGCCGTTGCGGGTGCAGGTAGAAGAAGCGGTGGGCGAAGTGCCCGCCTGCCGAAAAGCCATGCAGCAGGAAGCGCTCGGTGCGGAGACGATAGATCGGCGCAACCTCGTCGATCATCGCCAGCAGCACATGGTCGAAGCGGATGCCGTGCCACTCCATGAAGCGGTAATTGCTGACGTCCCCGGGGACGATGATGCCGCCCGGGAAGAGTGGGGCCAGCAGCACGACCTGTGCTTCCTCCGCCCAGTCGATGAAGCGGTCGCGGTAGGCCTGCGCATCGCGCAGCGAGCCGTGCATGATCACCGCCAGCGGGTAGGTGTTCTCGCCATCCTCGCGGAAGCTCCGCGGGACATAGAGGCAGTAAGAGAAGCGCTGGTCGTATTGGCTGGCGAAAAGCGCCGTGCGGCCTACCGAGTATGGGGAGAGGGCCATCGCGGTTACGCCGAAAATGCGTAGCAGTGGTACGGGTGCTCGTGCGGCGGCCCAACCGCAACCCACATCTGCCCTTGCGCGGGCTCCGCGATGACCGAGGCGAAGGTGATGACATCCCGTGTCGGGTCATCCTCCGGGGCGCGAGAGAGGGTGTCAGGCGCGGTGGCGCGGTCGCGCAGGATCTCCTGCATCACTGCGGCGTCGAGGTTGCCGCGGTTCACGGCCAGCAGCTCGATCATCCGCCCCTCGCGGATGCAGGAGTTCTCACGCGGCCCTTCGGCGTAGCGCTCCTCCCCCAACAGGCTCGGCGCAACGTAGTGGTTGGCGTGGGCGATGAAGCCGAGGCCGGGGCGCAGCCGGGCGGAGCGCGTCGGCGTGGTCTCCAGGTCGGCGGCGTTGCCCTGCCCGTCGAGCAGGAGCATGTTGCGAGAGGAGGCGCGCGGCACGCGGTCGATGGCGGCAATCGCCGCGTCGACCGTGTCGTGGGTCAGCGCCAGGCGGGAGAGCAGGTAGCGCGGGAAGCCGAGCCGCCAGCCATCGCAGGTCAGGAAATTGGCGAACACCCCCAGCCCGTTGCCGTTGATCCCGATGTACGAGACCTGCCCGGCCGGGGTCAGCATCAGGACCGGCGGGTGGTCGTCGCTGACGATCTCGATCACGACGCCGATGGTGCGGTAGAAGGCGGGCAGATCCGCGTTCTGCCCGATGAGCGGTGAGCCATTGCTGGTCTGCTCGGCCAGGATGGCGAAGGTGGTGCACTCGTCGCCAATCTCATCGTAGAGGCCGGCGGTGTTCGCCAGTTCCGCGCGCAACTGCAGCAGGTACGCCTCCTCCAGGCTCAAGCCTGCCCCCTCCGCCACGCCCACGATTTCCTCATCCAGGAAAGGCGCGTACTGCTGCACGAAAGGCCGGTACCGCATGGCAGCAGCGAGCGCCTGGTCCACGCCTACCCCGCTGCTCGTGCCCAGCCGTGTCACAGCGAGGTCACGGTGCAGCCCAATGAGATCCCGCGTCGCCTCGCCGAACTGCCGCCCGATCTCGCGGTGCGTGCCGGCGAAACGGAACGCGGGAAAGGTGATGCTGTCAATCAATCCAGATGCTCCAGTGCCAACCAACAGGTTGGGACATTATCGCCCGTCCTCCATCGGCGGCGTCTGCAAGGAGGGGTGCCACCTGTGTCCAGACAGCGACGGCTCGAAGAGCGCTCTGAGAGGCAGTGGTCTCATTTGCGCGTCCGCACTAAGGTGTCATCCTGAGCCTCTGACTTCGCAGGCGAAGGATCTCGGCCCAGCAGCGGACCTGCAGAGTCCCGTCAGCCCAGCCTGTTCCCTCCCTCCCTCCTTGGCCCCACCGCTGTAGACAGCATCCCCCCACAGCCTTACCATCACGCGGCGCGGCGCTGGCACAGGTGCCAGCGAGAATTGTTCACCGGTACCGAACAGGGGGAAGACGTGCAGATCACCGCAGTTCGCTTGCGGCAGCTCACCGGTATCCTGGAGCACGATGGTCCGTACTGGGAAGAGCGCCTGCAGCGCCCCATTGATGTCTACCCCGAGTACAAGTCCCAGCGCGCGCGGCCCGGCTTCTGGATGCCGCAGCCGATCGACGACTACCGGTCGCGCGTCCTCTCCGTTTTCCTCGAATTGGAAACCGACGAAGGGGTCACCGGCATCGGCGGCCCGATCCCGCACGAGGTCGCCTACATCATCGACCGCGAATTTCGCGGCCTGCTGATGGGGGCGGACCCGCTGGCCATCGAGCGCCTGTGGGACATCATGTACCGGGAGGCCGTGCACGGCCGCAAAGGCGCGACCATGATGGCGATCAGCGCCATCGACTGCGCGCTCTGGGACCTCAAGGGGCGCTACCTCAACCAGCCGGTCTACCGCCTGCTTGGTGGCCCGGTCCGCACTGATGCCCCCGCCTACGCCAGCATGCTCGGCTACAGCCTGGACCTGGAGAAGGCCTACCAGCGCACGCAGGAGAAGGTCGCCGAAGGGTTCACCGCCCTCAAGTGGTTCCCACTCTACGGCCCCACCGATGGCCGCGAGGGGATGCGCAAGAACGTGGCGTTGGCCGAGACGCTGCGCGAGGCGGCTGGCCCGGATGTCGACATCATGCTCGACGCCTGGATGAGCTGGAACAAGCCGTACACGCTCGAGTTCGCGCGGAACGTGGCGCACCTCGGTATCAAGTGGATCGAGGAGCCGGTGATGCCGGACAAGATCCAGCTCTGCGCCGAGATCAACGCCCGCTCCGTGGTGCCGATCGCCACCGGCGAGCACGAGTACACACGTTGGGGCCAGAAGGAACTCTTGGACGCGGGCGCCAGCGAGTACCTGCAGGCGGATACCTACTGGGCAGGCGGTCTCTCCGAAATGGTGAAGATCACCACCCTCGCCTCCACCTACGATATTCCCGTTATCGCCCACGGCCACTCCGTGCCGTCCAACGTCCACCTCACGCTGTCGCTGCCGGAGCTGCTCGCGCCGCTCGTTGAGTACCTGGTGAAGTGGAACACGTTGCTCCAGTTCTTCTGGGAAGAGCCCGTCGTGCCGGTCAATGGGCGCATCACCGTTTCAGACAAGCCCGGCTTCGGCACGAACTACGATACGAGCAAGATCGAGACAGACGAAGAGCTCTCCTGGGAGGGCGGCACGAATATGGCGGGCAGCATCCAGGACCGCGAAGAGGTCGAGGAAGCCCAGTAACGCGAACGGAGAAAGGACCAACTCATGCGTGGCAATCATGTGCGGCGGCGGCTGAAGGCGGGCGAGCCGTCGATTGGAACGTGGCTCTCCCTTCCCTCCCCGGAGGCGGCGGAGTACTGCAGCCAGCTTGGCTTCGACTGGCTCACCATCGACGCCGAGCACAACCCGATCGACATCCGCACGCTGGCCCAGATGTTTGCGGCGATGGCTGCCACGAACACCGCGCCGATGGTGCGTATCCCCTGGAACAGCGGGGAGAACTTCAAGCGCGTGCTCGATGCCGGCGCCTGGGGCGTGGTGGTGCCGATGGTGAAGACCCGGGAGGAAGCGGAGTTGGCCGTTTCCTCCGCCCGCTACTACCCGGAGGGTGACCGCAGCGTTGGTGGTGGCCGGGCTGCCATGTCGTTTGGCACTACCGGCGAGCACTACCTGCGCAACGCCAACAATGAGATCCTGGTCGTGCTGCAGATCGAGCACATCACCGGTGTCGAGAACGCCGACGCCATCCTGAGCGTGCCGGGCGTCGATGCCTGCTTCATCGGCCCGAATGACCTCGCGGCCTCCATGGGGATCGGCCTCGGCGTGCCACTGGAGAGCGACCACCCGGCGCTGGTCGAGGCGATCTTCGAGATTCGCGACGCGTGCAAGCGCAACGGCGTGGCGCCGGGTATCCACACCTCCGGTGCGGCGGGCGCCAACCAGCGCATTGAGGAAGGGTTCCAGTTCCTGGCCCTCGCCAGCGAGCTGAAGTACATGCTGGGCGGCCTGCGCGACGACATCAACCAGCTCAACTGGCGTGCCGCAGCTGCGGTCGGGATCGACGAGGCAGTTGGCGACGCGGTGGTGCGGTACTAGGAACCACCGCGCAAGACAGGTCCATTTTCGCCGTGAGAGCAACGGCCTGCGCCGAGCGCAGGCCGTTGTGTTTGCCCCTTTTCAGGGCGACCCTCGGGGCGCGGGGATCACTGCCCTACGGCAGCACCTCGAACTCGACCACCATGCCTGCCTCGAAGTGGTCGGGCACATGGCAGGAAAACTGGTAGCGTCCCGGCTCCGTGAAGGTCCAGGCCAGTTCCTTCGTCTCGCCCGGAGCAATGTCCTCTGCCTCCGACTCCTGCTCCTTACCGTTGATCTCCGCCTCCAGGGGCGCATCATTCGCGCCAGCCGGCTCGATCACGAACTCATGGGGAATCTTGCCGGCGTTCCCCACCGCGAAGATGTACGGTTGATTCACCCGGAGGGTGGTCAACTCAGGTTTGACCTTGAACTCTTCCACCACCACCCCCACGCAGATCGGCTCTGCGGATGGCGTGGCCTCGGCGGATGCCGCTGGCGAGGCGGCAGGCGAGGCTGCGGCGTCAGTGAGGGTGTCGAGCGGCGAGGGGCAGTGCGCGCTGCTGGTCTCCGGGGTGGCGCTCTGGGCCAGGGCGCCTGAGCCCGAGCTGGGCGCACCCCACCAGACCGGCAACGCAATGAGCAACGCAATGAGCAACGCGGACGGAACACGATTTCGACGCATGGCCACGCTCCTTTTCATCACGACTGAAGCGATGTGCCCTGGCAAAACCGGGGGCGCCTGGGGCTGGCAGCGTCTCCGGGGCCGGAAACAGTTCCGGCGACCCCATGCTCGGCGTCGCTGGGCGAAGGCTGGCGCGCGGGCCTGAGCGGTGGCATATGCTACTACCGCACTCGCGATTTTGCGCTATGGGGGGAATCACTGAAGGCAGCGAGCGGCGTACCCAGCGCGCTCGCAGTCACGCCGGCCTGGTTGGCCGCCTCACGTGCCGGGCTCATCGGTGCGGAGCTCGTGGGACCGCGAAGGTTCGGTCTCGCGTTGCTGCCACCGCGTGTTGACCATGGGCGTCAAAGTCCGGCGGAGCGTCAGCGCAGAGAGAGGGGAACGCGGTGATCTTGATGGAGGCCGAGCCGGCGGCGGAGGCGGTCATCCAGGCCGTGCAGCAGTTCGCGTGGCTCCTGCTCGGAGCAGCGCTCATCGGTATCCTGGCCCGGCGCGCCGGGTTCCCCTACGCCATTGCGCTCGTCCTCGGCGGGTTGATTGTCGAAGAGACCCACCTCATCGCCGTGCCGCAGATCGATCCGCCGGTCGTCCTCTTTGCCTTTCTGCCCCCGCTTCTCTTCGACGCCGCGTTCCGCCTGGATGCTCGCGAACTGCGCCTCGTGTTGCGGCCTGTCCTGCTGCTCGCGGTACCCGGCGTGCTGGTGACGACGCTGGTGGTCGGCGGCCTGGTCGCGCTGGCCCTGGGTCTCCCCTCGGGGTCGCACTCCTCTTCGGCAGCCTGGTGTCAGCCACCGATCCAGTGGCGGTGATCGCCGTCCTGAAGGAGGTTGCCCTGCCAGCGCGGCTGCTCGTTGTTCCGGAAGCCGAAAGCCTGGTCAACGACGGTATGGCCATCACCCTCTACACCGGCCTGGGCGGGGTCCAGAGTGCGACCGGCCTCGACGTTGGGAATCTGGGTGGGCTCTTTCTGCGTGAGGTCCTGCTCGGCCTCGCCGTCGGGGTGGCGCTCGGGTTCCTCTGCTCCCGCCTCACCGGCACCGTCGATGATCACCTGATCGAGATGATGCTCTCCGTCGTGCTGGCCTATGGGAGCTACCTGGTCGCCGACAGGCTGCACGCCTCCGGGCCGCTGGCCTGTGTCGCGGCCGGGATTATCCAGGGCACCTATGGGCGAGCCTTCGGCATGTCTGAGCGCACCAGCCGGTTGCTGGACGACCTTTGGGAGTTCCTCGGCTTTTTCGCCAACGCCATCCTCTTCCTCCTGGTCGGACTGAATGTCAATCTCGGTGCGCTCATCGCCAACGGCAAGGCGGTCGCCGTGGCGATTGTGGCCGTGCTCGTAGCGCGGGTGCTGGTGGTCGAGATTGTCGGCCTGCTCACGGCGAGCGGTCCATTGGCGACCCCGTTCCGGGAGCGCGTTGTGCTGATCTGGGCTGGCCTGCGGGGGGCGCTGACGATCGCGCTGGCGCTGGGGCTCCCACAGGACACGCCGTCGCGGGCACTGCTGATCAACATGGCCTTCGGCGTCGTGCTCTTCACCCTCATCGTCCAGGGCCTCACCCTGGCGCCCCTGGTGCGGTGGCTTGGCCTGCGCCAGGCCCACGCCTCCCCCATCGCGCAGTGACCGCACCTGGGAGGAGCGGGACGAGGTCTTCAGGCTTTCCTGATCCTCAGGCGGTGATCTGCAGCGCGGGCAGGAGGCCGAGTTCGGTGGCGCGGGCCACGGCCTGGCGGCGGTCATTTACGTCAAGCTTGCGGTAGATATGCAGCGTGTGACGCTTGACCGTAGCCGGAGCGATGTAGAGTCGCGCGGCAATTTCCTTGTTGCTCTCGCGCGCGCTGAGCAGGGCCAGGATTTCCAGTTCCCGGTCTGAGAGCGGATCCGGCAAGTGAGCTTGACCCAACTCGGGCCTACCGGCGGGATGGAGTGGGAACGTTGCCAGGATGCGCTTCACAGCGAGCGGAGCAGTGCCCTTCGCACCGAGTTGCTGGAGGAGGTGCTCCATCGCGTCGCCCTGGTCAACAAACAGGCGTAGCCAGCCGTCCGGTTCTGCAGCTTGCACGGCGTGGAGCAGCGCGCTCAGGGCCGCATCGCCCTCGCCGCGGCGATCAGCGAGCAAGGCTGTCAGCACCTCGACTTCAAGGCTGAGGCGGCGGTTTGGCATCCGCGCGCAGAACTCACGCAACTCGGCCAAGAGCAGGGCCGCCTGATCCCATGCGGATGCGGCCTCGTCTGCCAACAGGGCGCGCACCTGAGCCACACGAGGCTCCACGCAGGAGAGCGCCCAGGTCAGCGGGACGGGCTCGACGTGCCTGGCCCAGGCGACGGCCTCGGCTAACCGGCCCTGGCGGCGATCGAGTTCGGCCTGGAAAGCTCCGATGTGAGGGAGCAGGCGCATGGCGTGCCGCTCCAGCAGGAATGCTTTCGCGTCTTCCACTTCCTGCCGCGCGTCCGCTGGCCGCTCCAGCGCCTGATGCGTCAGGGCCAGGAGACCGGCTGCCTGGGTCCACCACATGAGACGCATGACGAAGCGAGCCGCGACGGCCCTGGCCAGGTGCCCTCAGCTTCCGTGAGTTCGTCGTGGGCGTAGTGCACGGCGCCGAGCAGGAAGTGCGCCAGTGCCTGTTGATCAGCAAGCTCCAGTTCTTCACTTACCCGCAGCAGGCGAGCGGAGGCTTCCCAGAGGCGTATCCAGTCACCATCCAGCCAGTACAGGAAGGCCTGCGTCTGGAGAAGCCAGGCGTACGCCGGACTCCGTGTCGATTTCTCCGCAAGCCTGGCGTCGAGATAAGACAACGCTCCCGCGAGGTCGCCCTGCATGTACTTGCTGGTAGCCATGCCGGTGTGGGCGAGCCCACGCAGGTGGCTGGCCTCCGGTGGTAACACGGCGAGGAGATGGCGCGTGGCCGACTCAATGCGCTGCGTGTCGCCCGCCCAGAAATCGAGGATGCTCCGTAAGGCAATGAGTTCCGCCGCATCCAGCGTCCCGGCATCGGGATCGAGCGGCTCCCGGGCAAGTTCGCACTCCGCGTGATCCAGGAATACGGTTGCCTCCGTGAACCGCCAGTTCATCGTGGCAATACGCGCCTCCGCCAGCAGCAGCCCGGCGTGGTGCTCTTTCGCGTCCGGTGGCAGGCGCAGCCAGCGCGTCAACCGTGCGAACTGCTCGGTGTTGTAGAGCTCGTGCCGGTGCCGGGCCACGAGATCAGCGGCGGCGTGGACATCGCCGGTCGCCAGTGCGTGGTCCAGGGCCTCCTCGATGAGCCCATGGGATTCGAACCACGCGAACGCCCGGTGATGCAAGGCAGCAACCTGGTCCACATCGCCGCGTTCGGCGAGGCGACGGGCGAGGAAGCTCTGGAACAGGTGATGGAAGCGGAAGAACTCGTGCCCGGCGTCGAGCGGGATGATGAAGAGATTGGCGTGGACCAGCGTGGCCAGGAACGCCTGTCCCCATCCGGCGGGTGTGTCCGCAGCAGGCTCCGCTGCACAGACGCTCTCGACCAGAGCCGCGGAGAAGCGATTCAGGATCGAGAGCTGCAGGAGGCGATCCTGGATGGTGGGTGGCTGGGCGGCAAACACCTCATCCAGCAGGAACGCCTCGATGTCCTCTTTGGCCACTGCTACCCGGGCCGGCCGTGTTTCTGCTGGGTTGCGTCCCCGGATCGCGAGGGTCATCAACTGCAGGCCGGCCGCCCAGCCTTCGCTCTCCTCGTGCAGTACGACGGCGAGATCATGATCAACGGCGTCGCCAAGGACCTGCCGCAAGAAGGCTGAAGACTCCTCCTGGGTAAAGAGGAGATCGTCATAGCGCAGTTCCGTTACCTGATCGTGCGCGCGCAACCGGGCGAGAGGCCAGGGAGGTTCGCAGCGTGTCGCGATGGCGAGATGCATCCTGGGCGGTGGATACCGCAGGACTTGTTCCAGGAGTTGATGAATCTGCGGGTTGCTGATCACGTGGTAATCGTCAAGGACGAGAACGAAGTCATCTGGCAAGCGAGCGAGATCGGCACTGAGGCCTGACGCCAGGGCCTCCAGTGGTGGCAGCGTCAGCGCCTGCAGGAGATCGCGTGTGGCCAGGGAAGTGGCAGGGAACATTCCCTGCAGCGCGGTCAGGACATAGCGCAGGAAGTGACCGAGATCGTTATCGCCCGCATCGAGCGAAACCCAACCGCTGACCCAGGGGGAATCAACCAGCCACTCGCTCAGGAGCGTGCTTTTGCCGGAACCGGCTGGCGCCTGCAGCAGGAGCAACGCCCGGTCGCTCCCCGCCTCCAGTTGCTCGACGAGGCGGCGACGCGGAATGTGCTGCCGGTGCAGCCGTGGCGGGGAAAGCTTCGCGCCGACGAAACCGAGATCACCTGGCAACAGGGGTGTCTCGGGCCTCGAGGGTGGGCCGTGCCGGCCTGGCTTGTCGCTCATGATCATGCCCTGCCATGTCGCGACGATCCCTGGGAAGCCCACCTGGACGTGCGGCAACGCGCGTTGCCTCCAGTTCGTCTGCCGCCCAGAGAAATTACGGCCGACTCGTAGTTCCAGCTACGTTCGCTTGGCGAATGATGAAATGTTCTGACCAGTTCTGCAACAGCCGGGCCCTTGCATCCCTCTGGGTGAGCCTCCCCGATGCACCATCACGTGCACCCCGAATGGACCAAAGTGGTGCTTTTGAGGCCGCCTGAATCTTGCCATCCTTGTATCGCCGCTAGAGAGGGCCTGCCGAGATAGCGGCAAGGAAAGCGGAATCGCCGGGGAGTCCCGTCGCAAGTCCGCAAGCGGAAGGGCAACCACATCCAGGAGAAACGGCTCGAGATCCGTGACTCTTGCGTCAGCGGGGGTAGTCCGCGAAGCCCTTGCAGGTAGTACGACGGTCTGTATGAAGGAGTCAGGTGACATGGTGAACAAGACCCAGAATCCGCAGCACCCGGCCCAGCAGGTCCAGGACCGCAAGCAGGAGCAGCGTGAAAACCAGCGAGAGAACAAGGAAGACCGCCGCGAAGACAAGCGCGACGACAAGGAAGATCGCCGCGACGATCGCCGCAGCTAACGGCTAGCCGAGGTCCCCTTCAGCCAGGGTCACAGCTGGTCGTGGGAAGGGGGACAGCCCCTTCCCACGTTTCGTTCAAGGCATGGGCACAGGTGGACACGGAGCGAGTTGCACAAGAGGCGGAACCTGGATCGCGACAGCGAGATCAAATCGGTTCCGCCATGCCTCGCCCGTTCCGGACGCCCTTGCTCCCTGCCCAGATTGCTGATTGTTCCGCTCAGAGGTTCACCCTGATGGGTGCGACCCCCCCTGTTCGTCAAGGTGAGAGCCCGATGGGATCTCCACAGCGACTATCGGCGCAACAGGTCATGGCTGACGCGGCGGTGCAGATGGCCGTGCAGATGACGGCGCTCATGTTCGGTCTCCCGGACGAGACGGTGACAGAGATCGTCGCGGTCGAACTGCCGATGATCGCCGCCATGTCAGAGGGAAATCCAGAACTCCGCCGGCGCCTGTACGTGGCATCACGCGCGAGGTTGCCGGAGCGGATCGAGGACTTCTACGCACGGATGACGGCCAGCCCGCCGGTGCGGCAGGCCGTCATGGACGACTACAAGGCGACCTACGGCGCCATGCTCGATGCCGTGAACCGCCTGGCGGCCAGGAAGGCCGGCACAACCGATGGCCAGGCGCGCGACGTCATGGCGGCCACGCTCCCAGCCGTGACCCAGTTGCTGGGAACCATCAATGTCGCTGGCGATGAGCAGGGTTTCTGCCAGCGCCTGCGAGATTTGCACGTGTGAGGTGAAACGAGCCGCGCCGTGTGGCGCGAGAGCTCCAGGTACGAGAGCGACGGACGGAAAGGAACGATTGCTATGGCAATGACCCGACAGAACATGAACCAGGTCATGATGGACGCTGCCGTCGACAAGTCGGTGGCCATGACCGCCCAGATGCTTGGTATCCAGGAGGAGGCGGTCAGGAAGATCCTCCAGGTGGGGCTGCCGATGATGGCCCGGATGGCGGAGGAGAACCCGGCGCTGCTCAAGGCCATGTACGCCCAGTCCCTGCAGATGATGCCGGAGCCCATCCAGCAGTTCTACAGCAAGCTGGCGGATAGCCCGCAGGCTCAGCAGAAGCTGGTCGACGAGTTCAAGACCATGGTCGGTCCGATGATGGATTCGCTCAGCCGCGAGACAGCGGTCCAGGCTGGCAGCACCCCGGAGATCGCGGGCAAGGCCCTCGCCACAACCTACCCGGCCCTGGCCCAGGCGCTGGGCAAGGAGAACGCGGAGCAGACTGAGGCCGGCTTCGGTCAGCGGCTCAAGGACCTGTTCGCGTAGCAGTCCCGCACCCTGGATGACGTGGCGTGGTGCCCTTGCACCACGCCTGGACAAGGACGATGACATGGCAGCTCTTGACAAAGGCGTGATCACTGAATGGCCGCAGTCGTTGGTGTGGGCGCTCTACGACACGCCGTATGGCGCAGCCGATGCCCTCAGCGCGCTGCAGGAGGCCGACCGCCGCTGGCTCATCGGGCTGGAGAACGCCGCGGTGGTGGAAAAGAACTATGACGGCAACGTCACGTTCAATGAAACCGGCGACCGCACCGGCATGAGCGGGCTCGGTACTGGAGCCCTCATTGGCGGCCTGGTTGGCCTCATCTTCCCACCCGCGTTGCTCGCCTCGGCGGCGGCTGGATCGGCCGTGGGTGGCCTCAGCGCGCGGCTGCGGGATGCGGGGTTTGAGGACAACGCCCTGCGCGCGGTCGGCAACGAGCTGGAGCCGGGGCAATCCGCGATTGTCGCCGTCTTCTGGCACCAGTGGACCGACGACGCCGTGCGCTTCCTCGATCAGACTGCCTACCGCGTCGGCTGGGCAGAAATCACCAAGCGGGCGGCCGAGTTGCTGTCTGCCCAGCAGCAGCTGGCCTGACCCCCTTCCCTGGTCCGCGGTGTGAAGCCGCGGACCAGCCCGGTCCGATCAGACCATCACGCGCCCGACCCGCGGCGCGCACGAACGCTGTTGTGCGTTGGCGCGCCAGATGTCGACTGCCGTGAGTCTTGAACCAGGGCTTGATGCCGGCTGCCAGCGGCAGGAGACAACGGAGTCACGCCGCCGGCAGCATCAAATGCCGAATGGAGAGCGCAGATGCCAGAGATGAATCTTGAAACGTGGGGAGCCAGAGAGGTCCTGACGGCGACCTTTGATTCGCTCGGCGGAGCGAACCTGGCGGTGAAAAAGCTCAAGGAGATGGAGAAGAAGGACCTGCTCGATCTCGATAACTCCATCACCGTCTCCAAGAATGCCTGGGACAAGATCGACGTTCACCAGACGACTGGTGACAGCGGGAAGAAGGGTGCTGGCATCGGCGCCCTGGTCGGCGCCATCGCTGGCCTGATCTTCCCACCATCGCTCCTGGCGACCACAGCCCTCGGTGGTGCTGTGGGAGGGATGGTCGGGAAGATGCGCGGCGAGTACTTCGATGATTCCTACGTCAAGGCGATGGCCGACGCTCTGCAACCTGGGCAGTCGATGCTCATTGCGATCATCGATCCCGACTGGCAGGTGGAGATCCAGGCGGCCCTCGATGGGCTCGCCCAGGAGATTCGCTGGACCCCGTTGTCTGCCGCGGCCGCGAACGCACTGGCGCAACACGTCCAGGGCAGCCTGGCCGCGAACTGATCGCGCAATCTCTCAGGAGCAAGGAACCTCCATGAATCACTTTGTGATGTCACCGCATTCGGGGTTCTCGTCCCGCCGCAGCGTGTTGCGTGCCGTGGGAGCGGGCGCCGTCGCGACGCTGCTTGCCAGGCGTCTCGGCACGGCGGTGCGCGCGCAGTCGCCCTTCCCCACGCGCGTGCAGGTCTTGCACGCCTCTCCTCCGCTGGGCAAGGTCGAAGTCCTCTTCAATGGCCAGAAGAAGCTTGACGAGTTCACCTATGGCACGACCAGCGATTGGATCGAGGTCGACCCTGGCGTGGTGCGCGTGACGATCAGTCGCGACCGGGTTGGGATCAACTACATCGTCTATGACGCTATTGCCCCGGTGGTGGCCAACGAAGACTATGAACTCATTCTCTCCGACCCCCTGGTGATCCCGGTGCCAGTGGATCGCTCGCCGCTGCCGGCCGATACCGCTCGCGTGCGGGTCGTCCACGCCACGGTTGACGTCCCGGCCATCGATATCGCGAAGAAGGGTGGCGACGTCATCATCGAAAACCTGAAGTACGGCGAACTCTCGGACCCGATCGAGGTTCCGGCGGGGAGTTACGACCTCGAAGCCCGGCTGCACGACACCGGTGAGGTCGCGCTCGAGTTGCCTGGCCTCACGGCCGAAGCCGGCATGGTCTACCAGGTGGTGGTCTACGGAACGCCTGGAGACAGTGAAGCGCCGCTCACGGTCGGTGTCCTGAGCGATGCCGCCCGCACGGCAATGCCGGCAGGGACGCCGACGAGTTAGTCCAACCTGGAGCAGGTGGTTACCAGAGGGAGGGTTGATATGACTGGACGCAACATGGCAGCGCCAGCAGATGGCTTTGGCCGGGCGGCCACGGTGGCCGGCAGCCTGGCCTTCGAACTGGCCAAGAAATGGTGGGTGCTGCTGCTGCGCGGCATCGTGCTGATCATCCTGGGGTGCCTGGCCTTTGGCAGTCCCAGTACCTGGGTGATCTTCGTTGGCGCGCTGATGCTGATCGACGGCTTCTCCATGCTCATTGCCGGACTGGGCGATCAGCCGGCCGGGCAAAGCCGCTGGCCACTGATCGTCATCGGGGCCCTCGGGCTCATCTCCGGGTTGCTCGTCCTGTGGAACCCGGCGCTCGCGGGCATGACGCTGACCTACATCATTGCTGCCTGGGCGATTGCCGTCGGTGTCCTGGAGATCATCGCCGGCATCGGCCTGCGCAAAGAGATTTCCAGCGAGTGGTGGCTGATCCTCACCGGCATCCTCGCGATCATCTTCGGTGTGCTCGTCTTCCAGAACGTGCTCGCCGGCTTCCTCGCCATTGCCTGGATCTTCGGTGTCTTTGCCATCGCCGCCGGGATCATGTCGATTGCGCTCGCGTTCAGCGTGCGTGGCTTTGGCAAGCGCATTGGCGCGGTCACCTAGGCCAGGTGACAAGAAATGGGCGGCGGCGTCCAGTTGGCCGTGGGCGAGCCAGGTGTGAACGCCGCGCAGCCCTTCTCGATCTACCCCGCAGGATCTGCATCGGCAATGCAGATCGCCCTTCAAACGTCGCGGTTAGTTAGTCGATGGGTATGCAGGAAAGGAGCACGATCGTGAACGAGCAGTTTGACGACCTGGCGAAGCAGGTCTCGGAGCGGGCGTCCCGCCGCAACATTCTGCTGGGCCTGGGAGCCCTCGGGCTTGGTGCGCTCGGAGCGCACGCCACCGTGCAGGAGGCTGACGCCAGGTCACGGTGCAAGCGGTGCAAGGATCAGTGCCGGAACCGGAACCGGCGGCGGAGCAGCAAGAACCGGAAGAACTGCGGCAACAAGTGCCGCAACCAGTGCCGCTAACACCTGGTGCGATCGTGGCGGTCGCACCCGTGTGACGTCCGTGGTGCCGGAATGCGCGTAGCCGCCGGCACTGAACGCGATGACAACGGGGTGTGGCTTGCCACACCCCGTTGCCGTGCCCGGAGACCCTTAAGCGATACGCTGTGCAACGGGCAGTAGCCTGAGGGCCATCGCTCGGGCCACCGCCCCGCGGCGGTCATTGACATCGAGTTTCCGGTAAATGCTGACCGTGTGGCGCTTCACCGTCCCCGGGGAGATGAACAACCGCTCAGCGATCTCCTTGTTACTGTCACGGTCCGCCAGGAGCGCCAGGATCTCCAGTTCGCGTGGTGAGAGCGGCTCGATCAGCCCGGATTGATCAGGGGCGCCGGGGCGAGGGTGCTGGACCGGAAACGCTGACAGGATGTGCTCCAGATTGCGCGAAGAGCCGTCCCGGCGCTGAAGTTGCCTGAGCAGATGCTCCATATCTGCGCCAAGGTCGGTGTACAGGCGCACCCAACCATCGGATTCGGTCTCCCCCACCACCTGGCGCAGCGTGCTCAGCGCCGTCTCGTGTTCTCCCTGGTGTTCCTCGAGGAGCGCCACCAGGGCGTCAACCTCCAGGCAGAGACGGCGGTTCGGAAGACGGACGCAAAACGCTCGGAGTTCGGCCAGCAACGTCGAAACCTCGTTGAGCGCAGCGGCGTTGTCCTCGGTAAGCAACGCCCGTACCTGCGCGATGCGTGGCTCAACGACCGCGAGCGCCCACGTCAGTGGACCTGGAGTGACCTGCTTCGCCCACGCTACAGCCTGTGCGTAGCGCCCCGCGCGGCGATCCAGCTCCGCCTGGAAGGCCCCAATGTTCGGGAGCAGGCGCATGGCGTGGCGTTCCAGCAGAAAGGTCTGGGCATCGTCGAGAAGTTCGCGGCCACCGGCTTCATCGCCACGTGCCTGGCGCGTCAGGGCAAGGAGCCCGGCAGCCTGTCCCCACCACATCAGCCGCATGATGAAGCGTGCCCCAACGGCGCGGGTCAGGTGATCCTCTGCCACATCGAGGTTGTTCCGGGCGTAATGCACGGCGCCGAGCAGAAAGTGCGCGAGCGCTTCCTGATCCGCAAGCTCCAGGGCCTCGCTGACCAGGCGGAGACGGGTGGCTGATTGCTGCAGGTGCGTGAGATCGCCATGTAACCAGTACAGGAATGCCTGCGTTTGCAGGAGCCAGGCAAAGGCGGGATTCTGCGGCGAGGTACGTGCCAACTGGATGCTCACGTAGTCAAGCGCCTCGTCGAGATTCCCCAGCAGGTAGGCGCTGGTCGTCATGCCGGTGTGGGCCAGGCCCAGCAAGTGGCTTTGCTCGGGTGGGAGCATGGTCAACAGGCGCTGGGAGATGGTTGCCACGCGCTCGGCATCTCCGGCCCAGAAATCGAGGATGCCCTGCAGGGCCAGGAGTTCGGCCGTCGCGAGTTCCGCTGCGGCGGGATCGAGGTTCGTCGCCACCAGTTCCCGTTCCGCGTGGTCGAGAAAGATGGCCGCCTCGACAAAGCGCCAGTTCATGGTGGCGATGCGCGCCTCGGAGAGGAGCAACCCGGGGTGGCCACCCCTGATTTCGGCCGGCAGCAAGCGCAGCCAGTGCGTCAGCCGTGCGAACTGCTCCTGGTTGTAAAGCGTGTGACGATGCCTGGCCACAATCTCGCCTGCGCCCTGCGCGTCACCTGCGGCCAGGGCGTGGTGGAGTGATTCCTCGATCAGGCCATGCTCTTCAAACCAGGCGCTGGCGCGCAGATGTAACTCAGTGATCTCGGCAGGGGTGTAGCGTTGCTGCAGGCGCTCAGCGAGAAACCGTTGGAACAGGTGGTGGAAGCGGTAGTACTCATGCCGCGCGTCGATCGGGATGAGGAAGAGATTGGCCTGGTTGAGACCGGTCAGGAACGCACTCCCCCAGCCCGTGCCATCCCCGGCGCAGATCGCTTCGCAAAGCGACGCGCTGAAACGGTCAAGGATGGCCAGGCGCAGCAACCGGTCCTGGGTTTCAGGGGTCTGGTGGGCGAGGACTTCGTCCAGCAGGATACCTTCCAGCCCGTCGCCGGCGGCACCAGCGAACGGCGCACTCGCGGGAGCGTGCGGGCGCCCCCTGAGCGTGAGGGCCATCAGTTGCAGTCCGGCAGCCCACCCTTCGCTCTCGTTGTGCAGGGCCACCGCCATGTCGTGATCAACGGCGTCGCCGAGAGCCCGCTGCAGGAACGCCTCTGACTCCTCGGAGGTAAACAGGAGATCGTGATACCGCAGTTCGGTGACTTGCCCGCGTGCCCGCAATCGGGAGAGCGCCCATGGTGGTTCCGCCCGCGTGGCAATGGCCAGGTGGAGACGCTCCGGCGGATGACGCAGCACCTGTTGCAGCAGTTCGTGGATCTGCTGATTGGTGATGCAGTGGTAGTCATCCAGGACGAGGACGACATCACAGGGAAACTGGGCAAGATCTTCTGAAAAGCTGGCGGCCATCGCTTCCAGGGGCGGCGGCGTGAGCGCCTGTAGCAGGTCACGCGTCGTAAGCCGGGCCTGTGGACAACTGCGCCGCAGAGCCTCCAGGACGTAGCTCAGGAACTGCGCGAGATCGTTATCCCCTTCGTCAAGCGAAACCCAGGCCGTGGCCAGGGCGAGTTGGTTCAGCCACTCCACCAGGAGCGTGCTCTTCCCGGAGCCAGCCGGCGCCCGCAGCAGGAGCAGAGCCTGGTCGGTCGGCTCATCGAGCTCGGCAATCAATCGCGGGCGGGGGACATGGTTGCGGTGCAGACGCGGCGCTGACAGCTTGGTGCCGACCAGGCCAGACGACGAAACATCTGCTTCGCCTGGGTTCGGGAAGGCACCACTGCTGTCTGGCTGCTGCTGCATGGTGCTCTCCTGCCAACAAGAGTGGCCGCAAATATTGCTTCTGGTCAAGGCAAATCGCGATGTCGAGTCTTCTAATCGGCATTGTAGCCATCAATACGAACATGTCACATGTGCGATACAGGTAGCAATGCGGCTGCCGGTGGTCATCCTCACGACGGTACATCCCGGGAACACGGTGATAGCCCCGACTACACCCTCAATGTTCCATTTTGGTGCTTTCGCGCCGGCCTGCACGCTGCCACCCTGATACCACGGCACCGGGGGCTGCCAAACCCGCTGCCAGAGGTAATGACCAGGCTCCTGACCGTCACGCGCTGGTGCCAGCACCGGAAGGGTGATGTGAGGCCAGGCGAGCTGGACCCCAACCGGCGATGCCACCTGCCGGGAGCTTGGACCATTGTCTTGTACAGGCAGTAGGACGGAAACAGGAAACCGGAGCAGATCTGATGGTGAACAAGACCCAGAACCCGCAGCACCCGGCCCAGCAGATCCAGGACCGCAAGCAGGATCAGCGTGACAGCCAGCGGGAGAACAAGGAAGACCGCCGCGAGGACAAGCGCGACGACAAGGAAGATCGCCGCGACGATCGCCGCAGCTAGGTCCCTGTCCTAACGGTCGCATGTGGCGCGAGAGGGTGCCTGGCACCCTCTTACCTGAGATCAGAACTGGCACGGATGACGTGTCGAGTTCAGCATGGCGAACGCCAGGAAAGGGCGACCATGGAGCACGATGATCAAGACGCTCCACCCCGGTCGTGCAGCGCTTTCCGCAAGCCCTGTTTTGCCAGCCTGGGCGTTGATGCAGTCAGTCCGGCGCGGCGCGAAACTGCGCACGTTTCGGTAAGGGCAGTTCCGCAGCTTCACGCCCCACAACCGGTGTCGCTTCGGCAGTTGCTCGCTGACGACTCGCTCAAGATGGCTGTGCTGCTGACAGCGCAGATGTTCCACCTGACCCGGGAGACGGTGATCGTATCCATGCTGACGGGACTGCCGGAGATGTCGCGCCTCGCGGAGGTCAACCCGCTGTTGCTGGCGCGCCTTTACGCCGGCTCACGTCACCCGTTGCCCGAATCCATCGAGCGCTTCTACGCCCGGCTTGCGGAGAGTCCGCGTCTGCGTCAGGCCCTCGTGGATGACTACCGGGCGACCTACGGCGGCATGCTCGATTCGGTCAACCGTGCTGCTGGCCAGTACGCCGGTATCACGGATGGCCAGGCGCAGGGCGTACTGGCCACGTTGCTCCCAGCCATCAACCACAAGTTGGGGCAAGCGTGCGCGGGTGACGCCGGGGAATACGCTCGCCATTTGAAGGCACTCGGGGCATAGCGAGCACGATGCTCCCAAGAGGAATCACGACATGACGATGATTTCGGGCGGAGATCTGCTGGCGCGAGCGCTGGCGAACGAAGGGGTGAAGTTCGTCTTCTCCCTGCCCTCGCCGGAGCTCGATCCCATCCTGGCAGGAATGGAGCGCTGCGGCATCCGCCAGATTCCGTACCACGATGAAATCGCCGGTGTGCACATGGCCGAGGGGCTCTACCGGGAAACCGGCCAGGTCGGTGTCGTCATGGGCAACCCTGGGCCCGGCGCGGGCTCGCTCTTTACCGGAGCGTTGGCCGCGCTGAGCGAAGGGGTGCCGGTGGTGCTGATCTCTGCCCAGTCCTACCCGGGGCTCAGCTACCCCTCCGGTCCCGAGGTCTACCAGGGCAACGACCAGGGCAACTACTTCCGGCCATTTACCAAGTACAGTGCGCCGATCTTGCACTGGGAGCGCATTCCCGAGGTGACCCGGCAGGCCTTCCGCGAGATGTGGCACGGCCGTCCTGGCCCGGTCCACCTCGATGTGCCGGCGCCGGTCTCCTACTACGAAGGACAGGTCCACGATGCGCCCGCGCTGCTGCCCCCGGAGCAGTACCGCGCGGGTCAGCCGCAGCCGGGCAGCGCCCAGATCGACGCGGCGGCCGCCATGCTGGCCAGGGCGCGGCGCCCCATCGTCGTCTCCGGCAACGGAGTCGATCGCGGTGAAGCGAACGCGGAACTCCTGCGCATCGTTGAGCTGCTCAACTGCCCGGTCGTCACCTCGATCTCCGGGCGGTCCTCCGTGCCGGCGGATCATCCCAACCGCTTCTTTACCTATGGTGCGGGCGCGGATACGGCCCGGCGTGAGTCGGATGTGTTGCTTGTTGCCGGCTCCCGCATGGGCCTCATCGATGTTCCCTGGGACAAGTACTGGGGCGATCCCGCGGGGCAGCGTCTGATCCAGATTGACAGCGACTCACGCAACATGGGGCTGACGCGCCCGCTCACGCTCGGCATCGTGTCCGATGTCAAGCCGGCGCTGGCCGCTCTGGGCGACGCGCTGGCGACCCGCCATGTTGCTGCGCGAGATGGCGGCGACCTGGCGCGCTACCGCGAGCTGGACAATGCCTACTGGGCGACCCAGCTGGTGGAGGCAGCAGCGTGGAACGGGCCCGGGATGCACCCGGTCCAGGTCGTCGCCACCGCGCACGCGGTGTTCGGGCCGGAGGCGGCCTACTTCGCGGATGGCGGCAACACGTCCCTCTGGGCGTGCGGCACCCTGCCAACGACGGCGCCGCGCGGCTTTCACAGCATTTTCGAGTTCGGCATGCTCGGCTTCGGCATTCCGGCAGGCCTCGGTGGCCGGGTCGGAAACCCCGAGCGCGAATCCGTGGTGCTGACGGGCGACGGCGCGGCGGGCTACCACGTGATGGAGATGCAGACGGCAGCCCGCGAAAAGATCAAGGTCACCACCGTGGTTTTCGCTGACGGGCAGTGGTCCATGGAACGTATCAACGCCACCGAGCGCTGGGGGCGCACCTTTGGCACCGCCATCGGCCCGATCCGCTGGGACACTGTCGCCGAGGGGCTGGGCTGCCGGGGGATCTACGTCGAAACCGTAGCTGAGCTGGCCCAGGCACTGACTGAAGCGAAGCAGGGCGATGCTCCCACCCTGATACACGCCCGCACCAACGCGGACGCCAACACCTTTTCGCTCCCACCCGACCTCAAGACACGCTTCCTGGAGGTCTACCTGGGACCTGGCAACACGCGCTTCGCGTGAGGCTTTCGGCCAGCGGTGACAGCTGGTGATCGACGTTGCGGACGGAGGACGCATGGCAAACGCAGTCACGCATTTCGAGATCTATGGAGAGGACCTGCCAGCCCTGGCGGACTTCTACCAGGAGCTCTTTGGCTGGCAAATCAACAAGGTGCCGGGCATCGATTACCACACCATCCAGATGGGAAGCAATGGCTCCGCTGGTCTGCGCGGCGGGCTGCAGCGCCGTCCCATCGAAGAACCCCGGAGCTGGGTCCACTACATCTCGGTCGCGGATATTGACGCCACGACCGGGGAGATCGAGCGCCTGGGCGGCAAGGTGCTGCGGGAAAAGACGGCGGTGCCGCAAACGGCCTGGTACGCCGTGGTCGAGGACCCGGAAGGGAATATCTTCGCCGTCTGGCAGGCCGATCCCACCGCCTACCCGCCGCCGCTGCCCGAGTAATCGACGACCCCTACGCCAAACAGGTTTGCCTGCGGGTGAATGTTGCAACAGAAAGGACCGTTGCTCGATGTACTACACGGATGACGCCCTGTACCCGGAGAACCAGCAGCCATTGATCATTACCGCCGCGCCGTATGGGCCGGCCTGGCTGCCGAGTGACTTTCCGGAGGACATCCCGGTTACCTGGGACCAGCAGGTACAGGCGGCGGTGGACTGCTACAACGCGGGCGCCACCCACCTGCATATTCACGTGCGCAACCCCGCCACCGGCCGTGGCTCCAAGGATTTCGACCAGTTCAACTACCTGATCGGTCTGCTCAAGAACGCCGTGCCGGAGATGATCCTTTCGGTCGGTGGTTCCATCTCCTTCGCTCCGAAGGGTGAAGGCGAGAAGGCCAAGTGGCTGGACTACGACACTCGCCACATGCTGGCCGATCTGGACCCTGCGCCAGACCAGGTCACCATCGCCATCGGTACCACCATGATGGATGTCGTCCAGATGTGGACGGAAGATGACATCCAGGGCACGGCCCTCACGGACCCCGCGATCGCGGCGGAATGGGCCGGCCTGTGGGCCGACGCCGGCCCCGCCTTCTACATCGAGCACCTCAAGCGGCTGCGCGCCAGCAACATCCAGCCCTACTTCATGCTCGCCCACGTCCACCAGTTGGAGATTGTGGAGCGCCTGATCCGCGCTGGCGCCTATATGGGCCCGCTCAACCACACCCTGGTCGCCATCGGTGGCGGCGCCGCTGGGCGCAATCCCTTCGACTGGATGGAGTACTTGCGCCGCTCGCCCCAGGGCTCGATCCTGACCTGGGAGAACACCATGCGCGGCACGATCCCGATGAACGCCATGGCGGTCATGCTCGGCATCCACGTCCGGGTCGGCAACGAGGACAACATCTGGCGCGTCAAGGGCGAGCGCTTCGGCACGGTGGCGCAGGTCGAACAGATGGTCAAGCTCTCCGAGGCGTTCGGGCGCAAGGTCGCGACCGCCAAGGAAGCGCGCGAGATGATGCAGATTGGCACCTGGTACGACTCGCCAGACGAGACCCTCTTCAAGCTGGGCCTGCCGCCGAACCGCCCGGAAGGCAAGCAGGGCTTCGTGACCTGGGACACCCACGGGCGGCACGGCATCGGCTCAGAGGCGTCGGACTCGCATCCGATGGCCTACTGCCTGGTTGCCCCAACCTCGATCGACCTTGACGTACCGACAGGGGTTGACACCGGCACGGCGGCCGAAGCTGCGCTCGTTCTCGGCACGAAGGATCGCAAGCACCTTGGCGGAGATACCGTCGCGGTCAAGTCCGCCAAGAAAGATAAGGCGTAAGGCGCAGCGCGGCTGCCCGCGCGGAATCCTCGCCGAACTCGGCGAGGATTCCGCGCTCAACCCGGCCGACCTGTTTCACCGGGATGGCGCTGGAGGGACACCGTGACCAGTGCATCTTCCGAGGCGAGCGCGAACGCGCCTCAACCCTACGTCAACATTCCGGACACGATTTCGCCGCAGGCGCAGGCATTTCTGCGTTCCCTGCCGGATCCGGCAACGAAGCCTCGGTTTCCAGATGCCGATGATCTCTCTGGCTGGGAGCGCCTGCGTGCGGCGGCGGAGGCCGACGGGTTGGCCAAGTCCGCCCCGCTGCTGGAGCGTTTTCCGCATACGGTCGAGTCCACGACCTATGGCGGTGTGCCGGCCCTGGATATCCGTCCGGAGCCCTGGCGCGACAACGGCAAAGTGATCGTGTATGTCCACGGCGGCGCCCATGTGATGTACAGCGCCGCGTCCACCCTGGGCCGCGCTGTTACCGCCGCCCACGACACGCAGTTGCGCGTGATCTCGCTGGATTACACCCTCGCCCCCCTTGCCCACTACGACGCCATCACCGATGAGGTGGCCCGCGCGGTCGCGGCAATCGTGGCGAGCGGGCAACCGCTCGCGGACATCGCCATCTACGGGGATTCGTCCGGAGGCGGCCTGGCGGCTTCGTCCGTGCTGAAAATGCGCGACCGTGGCCAGGGAATGCCGCCGGTGCTGGCGCTTGTTTCCCCATGGCTTGATATCACGCCGAGCGGAGATACGGAAGTCACCCTGCATGATGCCGATCCCAATGGTCTGTACGAGACGCAGGGGGTGTACGCCGCCGCTGCCTACGCGGGATCCGCGGACCCAAAGCATCCGTACGCCTCGCCGGTCTACGGGGATTTCACGGCGGGTTTCCCGCCGACCCTGATCCAGGGTGGCCTGAAGGAGACGTTAGTCAGCGGCTTCGTGCGGATGTACCAGGCCCTTGACCAGGCCGGGCAGGTCGTGAAGCTCGACCTGTACGAAGGCATGCCGCACAACTTCCAGGATCGCATCCCTGACGCACCAGAGTCACAGATCGCCCGCGGGAAGTTCCGGAGCTGGCTGTACCAGCACCTCGGGATTGCGGAGCCCTGACATCGACACCTGCTCAGTGGGCACAGGACTCAGAAACCAGCCGCTGCACCGTGAAACCACACAGGAAACGCCATGAGCCAAGTATTGGCTGAAGACACGCAAGGGACAAACGGAATGGTAGACGGTGGACTGGAACTGATCAGGCAGTGGGATCCCACCTGGGCCGCTCTCTACGAGCGCGTCGCTGTCCAGCCATGGCAGGCGGAAGTGTTGCCGCACAAGGTCTCGGCGCTGATCCTGGTCGCCCTGAACGCGTCATGCACCGCACGCAACACGGACGGAACGCGCACCGCCATCCGCGCCGCGCTGCAGGCCGGCGCGAGCCGTGACGAGGTGCTGAGCGTGCTGAAGATGGCGGCGCTGCTGGCCATCCACTCATGCAGCCTGGGTGCGCCGCTGCTGCTGGCCGAACTGCCGGAGACGCCGGAGGGTGGTGTGCCGGAAGGGATCGCCACGCCCGCATGCGACGCCATGCGCGCGATCGGCCAGTGGAACACTGCCTGGGATCCGTTCCTGGCCCTCGATCCGGTCTGGACCGACCAGTTCATGGCCACCGGCCTCTGCCTGTACCAGGAAGGAATCCTGCCGGCGAAGGAGGTCGAACTCCTCAGCATCGCGCTGGATGCCGCCATCACGCACATGTACGCACCCGGCGTCGGCCGCCACATCCATGGCGCGCTCACCGCGGGGGCCACGCCCGCCGAGATCATGGCGGTGCTGGAACTGTGCGTGGCGTTTGGCGTCACGGCGCTGGCCGCGAGCGTGCCGATTCTGGCCGAGGAGCTGGCGACGGTGGGCGGGCAATAGTGGCGAGACCCACCGCCACGTCGGTATGACCGGGACGCAAGCCAAAGGGAGAGGGCGCTGATCAGGGACGCGCCGTTCATACAGGTGCGCAACGCATCGAGCGCACGAGCGAACCACAAGAGAGGACCGCCGCGAGCAACGGACAGGTTTGCCTCTCAGGTAGGTCGAGACATCATGACGAAAGGAACGTGACATGAACGAACGATTCGACGATTTCGCACAGCAACTGGCGGAAGGCGCTTCGCGGCGCAAGGCACTCCTTGGCGTTGCCGCCCTGGGACTTGGCTCGCTCGGCCTCGCGGCGTTCGGGAATGAGGCTGACGCCAAGAACAAGTGCAATCGATGCAAAGACAAGTGCCGGGACAAGAACAAGAACAAGAACAAGAAGAACAAGACGAACTGCAGCAACAAGTGCCGCAAGAAGTGCCGCAATAACTAGCCATATATGGGCAGGTCGAGTGTCATACCAGCGGTGATGGGGACCTGACGCGCATCTGCCCGTGAACCTGGCGATGACGTTCCTCGGCCCTCGCTGAAGTCCATCCGCCTCGCTGTCCACCAGGACGGCGAGGCGGGTGGAGCAACCAGGCGGCGGGCCGTGGAACGCGAATCACCATCCTTGCCTGGCCACGGAACGGGCTCAGGCGTGGCGTGATGAGGTGCGCAACCAAGAGCACGAACGGGGGAGCGTGATGGCACAGTGGGTCAAGCTCACGGATCTCGATCAGGCGCCGCCCGTGGGCCGGGGTTGGCCGTACGAGACCGAGGCGGGCGACATCGCGATGTTCAACGTTGACGGCGAGTTCTTTGCGATTGCCGGCGATTGTCCCCACCAGGGGGCGCCGCTGGGGATGGGGCAACTCTCCGGAACGCTGGTGACCTGCCCGGGTCACGGCTTGCGCTACGACGTCGTCACGGGCTTGAAGCCGGGGTCGGACCGCGGCGTGCAGACCTACCCCCTCGAAGTCCGTGACGACGGCATCTTTGTCGACATCGACGTATCAGTGGACTAGCGCAAGTCGCCGAGGGGACAGCCACCGCCGTGTCTTGAGGGCGCCGAGCGACTCGGCATTCTCCGACGCCGCGCGAGAGCGAGCCCTCCGTTCGGTCGCCAAGGCGAATGCAAGCGCCGCCGGGGCGGCGGTCCTCGATGCCGCGGTTGCCCAGCGACTGGCAGAAGCATTGGAGCGGCAGTGGGCTGCCTCACGCGAAGGGGTGCGAATCGTGACGACAACCGAGGAGCAGACCGTGGCGGTGATGACCGCCCATGTCCAGGCCCTGGGGCAGGGCATCGACGAGATCATGCGCCACTACACCGAGGAGTCGGTGGTTTTCGCCCCCGAAGGCCCCTGCCAGGGGTTGGCGCAGATCAGGGCCTACTACGAGGCGTTCCTGGCCGCGAGACCAGACAACTTCCTCAAGCGGTTCACGATCGTGCGCCAGGATGTCATTGGCGAGATCGCGTACGTGATCTGGAAGGCGCAACCCTACGTCCGGATCGGCACCGACACGTTCATCGTGCGAGACGGCAAGATTGCCCTCAACACGTTCTGGGTCAACTCGCCCCTGACCGCCCTCGCGTCTGCGGGGGAACGCGTGAAATCGCGTGTTGCCGGCCACCATGACGGCAGCGGAACATGAATGCCGCCGGCTCCGCCCAGCGTCTCGTCCTCCGGGCTCTGCGGCATCCCTGACAACTTCGCTGGATCGGAGTACAACGTCTGACAGGACAGTGCCAGGACTGGGGACGCCATGCTGAGTTCGGTGATCGGGGCGCTCGGCGACCGGATGGATTCGAAGTTCCTGACCGCCTACTGGCTGCCAGCGTTCGTGCTGGTGCTGGGCGGGTTATGCGCGGTTGGGCTGGCCGCGGGTCCCGGGCAATTCGAAGCGTGGATTGCAGATCTCGATTCCGTCGAGCAGGCGCTGGGCGCTCTGATCCTCGTCCTGATCATTTCGATGGTGGCCTTCATGCTGCGGGCGCTAACGCGCCCCATCACCGAGGTGTTCGCGGGGGTGGCGCTCCCGCGCGCGGTCGCCAATGCGTTCAGGCGCGGGCAGGTCCGCGTCAGGGACCGGGCTGCCCGTATCCTGGAGACCTCGCCTTCTGCCGATCAGGAAGCGGCGGCGTGGCTGCAGACCCGCTTCCCCCAGGATGACAAGAACCTGAAACCCACCCTGTTGGGGAATCTGCTGGCCAGCGTCAGCGAGCACCCCACGATCGCGTACTCGATGGTGGGGTCGTTGTGGTGGCCCCGGCTCTCCCCCCTCCTCCCCGGTTCCTTCCAGGACACGCTGGCTGGGTCGCAATCACCAATGATGGCGATGCTGAACATGAGCGTCGTTTTCTGCGCGCTCGCGCCCATCGGAGCGCTCGCCGGCTTGCTCACCTCGCAGTGGTTGTGGGCGATCCTGTGGTTCGTAGGTTCGCTGGTTCTCGCGCGCCTCTCCTACCGCGCGGCCGTCAGCCAGGCGGCAGAAGTCGGCAACATGCTGCGGGTGGCCTTTGACCTCTACCGCTACGACATCCTGGATCAGCTCGACCGGCCGCGTCCCGAGAACCTTGCCGACGAGCGCGCCCTCTGGTTGAGCCTCACGCAGGAAGTGCTGGGCCGGGATCTCCCGCTCCCGGCGCCAGCGGGCGAACAGCGCGAGGCAGGGTGACGCTGAGCATCTCGGAGATCGAAGATCTGGTGCGTTGCGACAAGAGCCTGACGGTTTCCAGGGGCACCGGCCTTCGCGGCCAGCTCCGATGAGGTGGTCGGTAACGCGATGGCGAGGCACAAGCACCATCGCGTCCCATGCTCAGGAGGGTCGACCGCCTGCAATATTGCTAGCGTGCTGGCCGCAACCGCGGCAGCATCTGCTCGGCGGCGAGGCGGATGGTCTCCTCATCCGTCGGGTCCAGGGTCTGGAGCACGAAGTACTGGATGCCGGCGTCGGCATACTCCTGGTAATGGTGGGCTGCACGCTCAGGGGTTCCGGCGACCAGGTAGGCGCCCCAGAACGGGTCCAGGCCATCGGGGAAGTAGCGTGCCACCTTGGCCTGTACCGCCTGGTCGTCTGGCGCCAGGACCAGCCAGTGGGTGAAGTGCGAGCGGAGGATGTCGTCATAGGGACGCCCCGCGGCCTCGCACTGGCGGCGTAACAGGTCCAGTTTCTCGCGGACCAGATCGGCGGAATTGGCCTGGCCAGCAGGCCCGGGACCGAAGTTTGCCGCATCGGCCAGCCGGGCCACCTGCGCTAGCGTACGCTCGCCACCCCCGGCGATAACGAGCGGGGGCGCCGGCGCCTGCACCGGGCGCGGAACCTGGGCGTCTGTCGCCTGGTAGTAGCGCCCGGCGAAGGTGAACGGCTCCGCTCCCCAGACCCCGTGGATGATGGCCAGCGCCTCCTCCAGGGCATCCTGCCGCTCGCGCGTCGAGGCGTACGGTAGCCCCATCCGCTCGAACTCGTTGGTGCCCAGGCCGTAGTCGGCGGCGTTCCAGCCGATGCCGAGCCCAAAAATGGACCGTCCATCGCTCAGGTGGTCGAGGTCGGACGCCAAGCGTGCCGTCAGCAGGGGTGGCCGGTAGGGATTGGCGGCCACCATCTGGCCCAGCCGCACGTGGTGGGTGGTGACGGCCAGGGCCGCGAGGTGGGCCCAGCATTCCGGGGCCCAGGCGGGATGGTCGCCAAGCAGGAACGCGTCATAGCCGTAGCGGTCTGCCAGGTGACCCGCCTGGAGGAGCCGTTTCCCGGGGGCGCCTGCACCGTGGGCCGCCACCGCCTGCAGCGCGATGCCGATCCGATCCTGGAACTGGTCAACCCAGGGATGCCGCTCACGAACCTCAGGCATGACATCTCCTTGATGGAACGCGATGGCCCGGAGATCTGGCGTCGATCATCAGCCATTCGATGCGAGGCGCGAGTACGGCCTACGCCCGCGTGCCCCCGCAAGTTCGCACGATAACGCGTTGCCCGTACCCCGTCGAGCTCAACCGCATTGCAGATCCATTGGGCGTTGCGCACCCAGGCTTCCCTGTCTCGAGCTTGCCGTTCGCCTGCCCACATGAACGAGGTCTCTCAACACGCGCAAGACACGTGGATGTACTGGGCAATTCACGTCTTTCGTCACCCGCGTTGAGATATGGGCTACGCTTCCCCTGCGGCCAGTCGACCTCAACTCTTGGACACCTCGTATGCACCATTTCGCCGCCAATCCAGTAACCCCCTCCACCATCGCCTCCGCGAGGTCGCTGCACGGCGCGGGCGCGGGTGGCTTCCCCGTCCCTCCCTGCCGGGGGTAGCGCGGCGCGCTGTCTCCGGCTTCGCCATTCCTGATCTTTCAGAACTCCAGGCGTAACGGCAATCACGCGGCCGGTGGCGCGTCCTATCGGGACGTGGCCATCAATGGCGCATTGCCGCAGGCAAAGGGACCAACGTGAGCACAACCGAACGTGCGGCGGGGCAGCGCCTCGCCAGCTATGACGACGATTTCGACGGTTGGTACGTCGATGTGGTGCAGCAGGCCGGGCTGGCGGACGATGCGCCGGTGCGCGGCTGCAAGGTGATCCGCCCGTATGGCTACGGGCTTTGGGAGCAGATGGTGGCGCGGCTCGATGCCCGCATCAAGGCCACCGGCGTCGAGAACGCCTACTTTCCGCTCTTCATCCCGCAGGGCATGATGGCGCGCGAAGCAGACCACATCGAGGGCTTCGCGCCGGAGGTGGCCTGGGTGACGCAGGGCGGCAACCACCCCCTGGAGGAGCCGTGGGCGGTGCGCCCGACCAGTGAGGCGATCATCTGCCCGAGCTTTGCCCGCTGGGTGCAGAGCTACCGGGACCTGCCGCTCCTGCTCAACCAGTGGAGCAACGTGGTGCGCTGGGAGGAGCGCCCGCGCGCGTTCCTGCGCACACTGGAGTTCCTCTGGCAGGAGGGGCACACCTGCCACGCCACCGCGGGGGAGGCGGACGCGCGCGCCCGGCAGATGCTGGAGGTCTACCGCGCGTTCCTGGAGGAGGACCTGGCGATCCCGGTCGTGCCGGGGGTGAAGACGGAGTCAGAGAAGTTCGCCGGCGCCCTGCGCACCCACACGGTGGAAGCGATGATGGGCGGCAAGTTCTGGGCGCTGCAGTCCGGCACCTCGCACGATCTCGGCGATCACTTCGGGCGCGTCTTCGATATCCAGTTCCTGGATCGTGATGGCGAGCGCAAGTACGCCTTCAACACCTCCTGGGGGCTCAGCCACCGCGTGGTCGGCGCCAGCATCATGGTCCACGGGGATGCGGCTGGGCTGAAGCTGCCGCCGCGTGTGGCGCCGGTGCAGGCCGTGATCATCCCGATCTGGCGCAAGGAGGAGGAACGCGAGGCAGTTGCCGGGCTGGTGTCCCGCGTTGAGCAGGCCCTGGCTGGCAGTACCCGCGTGCGTGCCGATTGGCGGGAAGAGCACACCCCCGGCTTCAAGTTCAACGAGTGGGAGTTGAAGGGCGTCCCGCTGCGCCTGGAGATCGGGCCGCGTGACGTCGCGGCGGAGCAGGTCGTGGTGGTGCGGCGCGACACCCGGGCGAAACAGCCGGTCCGCCTCGACGCACTCGCGGCGACGGTGACTGGTCTGCTGGATGAGATCCAGGACGCGCTCCTGCAGGCCGCGACGGCGATGCGCGATGCGCACACGGCAGACGTTGATTCCTATGCGGAGCTGGCGGAGCGAGTGGCGGCGAACGCGGGCTGGTCGCTGGCGCACTGGTGCGGCAACGCCGCCTGCGAGGCCCAGGTGAAGGCTGAAACGAAAGCCACCATTCGCTGCATCCCGCGCGATCTGCCGCCGGAACGAGGCGCCTGCATCGTCTGCGGCGGGGAAAGCACCCAGCGCGTGATTTTTGCCCGGGCCTATTAGCCCGGATTACACATCAGCGGCCTTCACGGGAAGCCAGGAAATGCCACATGGCGGTCAGCGGCCAACGCCGCTGGTTGCTGGGATCAAGCCTGCCAGACAGCCGACAGTTCGCTATGATTTCAATGTAGCAATTGCTACGTTTTCACTCACCGTGCTCATGCACGGGTGTCGAGGAGTGATGAAATGAAGATTCCTGTGGTCACCCCGCCGATCAACCGGCGACTTCTGTTGCGTGCTGCCGGCGCCTTGGGGCTAGGGTTGTCGGGCGCCCAGCTCTCGCCCCTGGCCCAGGCGATGGCGCAGACGCCGGTCGCTGGCGACGATCCCTCAACGGTCGCCGTTGACGCCTGGGTCTACGGCTATCCGCTGGTGACCATGGGGCTGACCGCCCAAGTCAACACCAACGTCGCAAGTCCTGGAGCCGACAAGGCGCCAATCAACCAGTTCGCCAACTTGCG
Organism: Thermomicrobiales bacterium; assembly: GCA_046328375.1. Taxonomy (GTDB): domain Bacteria; phylum Chloroflexota; class Chloroflexia; order Thermomicrobiales; family UBA6265; genus JACCXM01. The sequence continues at coordinate 93,595 of JAXLWT010000005.1, read as the reverse complement.
GTCCTTCCCGGATGCCTCCTTCAACACCGTCGTCGCCCCGAATGTCGACACGCTCTATTCGATTGCATTTCTCGAGCTTTCGCACGAGCCGATGGTTCTCCAGTGGCCCGATATGGGGTCCCGCTACTTCCTCTTCCCGATCCTGAACGCCTGGACCGATGTCACCTCCTTCGGCAGCCGCACTACCGGCCAGGGAGGCAAGACGCTCGTCATCGCCGGGCCGGACTGGGACGGCGAGGTGCCAGCGGGCATCGATCTTCCGGATTCGACCATCGGTCTGCGCATGCCGACCAATCTGGCCTGGATTCTGGGCCGCATCTACTGCTCCGGGACCCAGGAGGATTACGAAGCCGTCCACGCGATTCAGGACCAACTCAAACTGGTGCCTCTGAGTGCCTGGGGCACCGATTACCAGGCGCCCGCGGGTACGGTCAATGCCGACATCGACATGAAATCGTCGCCGCTCGACCAGGTCAACGCCATGTCCGGGGAGGACTTCTTCGGGCACATGCTGGGGATGATGGGTGCGAATCCACCCTATCCCGCTGACACCCCGCTCCTATCGCAATTGGCAGCACTTGGCGTCAAGTCCGGCGAACCGTTCGATGCCAGCAAGCTCGAGAGCTCGACCCAGCAAGCGTTGCAGGCGGCGCCAAAGGCGGGTCTGGAGCGGCTGCAGAAGGATGGAGCAAGCACGGGCAAGAAGGTCAACGGCTGGCTCTTCACCATGGGCACCGGCGACTACGGAACGAACTACCTGTTCCGTGCCTACATCACCCTCATCGGGTTAGGGGCGAACCTCAGTGCGGATGCGGTCTACCCGGCCGCGTTCACCGACAGCGCCGGGGAGCAACTCAGCGGCGCGAACAAGTACGTCATCCACTTCGACTCGCTTCCTCCAGTGAAGGGTTTCTGGTCGCTAACGGCGTACAACAAGTCTGGCTTCCTGATCGCCAACTCACTCAATCGCTATGCCATCCGCGGCAACGACCCGCTGCATAGGAACCCGGGTGGCTCTCTTGACCTCTATCTGCAAGCGGAATCACCCGGCTCCGACAAGGAAGCGAACTGGCTGCCGACTGGCGACGATGTGTTCAGCGTCTACCTCCGCATGTACTGGCCGGAAGAGGCCGTGCTCAACGAATCCTGGAAGATGCCGACCATCACCAAAGCGAGTTAGTCCCGTCCTGTGGTGGGTGGCGCCCGGCATTACGGTACCGGGCGCCACGGTACGGTGCCGCGTGACCGCCGCGGAAACACGCATCGTTCTCGCGACGGCAGGGCGAACCGCCGGGATCAACGCATAGCTGTCAGGCGGCAGGAGTCACACCTGCAGCCTGGCATCAGTCGTAATGCCCTCGATCTAGCCCGAATTAATCATGAAGTGACAACGGGACACTGATCTGGTGTTCGGAGGGTGTTGACTCACCCGCATGCCCGGGGTGCCCCACATGGTCCAGCCTGCCACAGGTTTCGTGTGCTTTGTTGCACCAGCGCCGCTGCCACTCACCGTCGATTTCCCTGGCGGACGGCTGACGAGTGATGGCGGGTGGACCGGGGTGGCCGAGGCGGATGCCGTCGTCGGTCTCACCGGCGCCCTGGCCGCCGCGCTCCCGGGTCCTCGCCGTCGCCGGGGACGGCATACCGTGCAAGGGCTGCTGCGCCAACGGCTCTATCAGAATGCGGCCGGCTATGCCGGCCAGAACGACACCGATGCGTTACGTGGTGATCCGCTCTTGAAGATGGCCTGTGGCTGCCGGCGTGAGAGTGCCGCCGCTCTGGCCAGCGAAATCACGTTTTCCCGGTTTGAGAACGCGTTTTCGGCGCGGAACTGCTACCGGCTGGCCGAGGCGCTGGGGGAAGTCCACCTGCGGGAGCGCGCGAGGCTGGGGCGACCCATCCACATCGTGCTGGACTTCGATGGCACGGACGATCCCACGCGTGGCACGCAGGAAGGCAGCGCCTGCCATGGCTACTTCCGGCAGCATATGTATTACCCATTGCTGGTCTTCGACGAGGAGACCGGCCACCTCATCACCGCCATCCTGCGCCGCGTCGTGGAGCGGCGGCGCGAGCGGTGGGCATGGGTGACGAGCGAGATCCGCGCCGATGCCGGGCTCGCCAAGCCCGAGATCTACGCCTGGTGCGAGGAGCATGGATCCTCTACACCATCCGGCTGGTCACCAATTCCCGCGTGACCGCCCTCGCGGAGCCGCTCGCTCCGCAAGCGCCGGCCACATCCGCGCAGCAGGACGGGACCAAGGTCCGGCTACTGGAGGAATCGCTCTATCAGGCCGGCAGCTGGGAACGACCCCGTCGCGTCATCATCAAGGCCGACGCCCTGGTCAAGGAACTCAATACCCGCTTCGTGGTCACCGTGCGGTCCGGTGATCCCGAGACTCTCTCTACGTGGTACACCCATCAGGGCGAGACCGGGAACTGGATCAAGGACCTGAAGCTGGCCTGTTTCGCCGACCGCCTCTCCTGACATCGCTTCCTCGCCAACCAGGTCCGGCTGCTGCTCCATGCCGTCGCCTACGTGCTGCTGGACACCATCCGCCGGCTGGTGGCGGCGGGCGCGGAGCGGATCACCCTGGAGACGCTGCGCCTGCGCCTGCTCAAGATCGGTGGACGTGGGTGGCTAGTGCCGCACCCGTCCACCTCCGCCTCGCCTCCAGCCATCCCGGTGAACCCTTGTGGCATCTCGTGGCTAACCGTGAGCGCCCTTCATGAATAAGCCCGGGCTAGCGGAGCTATTCGGGCTAGCGTACCGGGCAGCGACGTGCAAGGCACGCAACCCTGTGAGGCTGCGATCTTGTGGCTCCAGCTTCTTGAGCGGCCCAGATTGGCTTCGGGGCATGCCGAGGTCTCCCGGTCCCGCGCGAGACACGCTGCCGGAATAGCCCGTCACAGAAGCGTCACCATTTCATCATGCAGATGTTCCCGCGCAAGATGCCGTAGTAGTCGATACAATGCGCCGCGCTGGACAAGGGTTCAGCGCAGGATGGCGCCAGCGTGTGCTGGCGAGGAGGTCGCCATGCGAAAGTCAATCGGGCTCGTATCGTTCCTGGTGCTGGCGCTCGTGCTGGGCGCCGGGTTCGGGTTCACGCAGTGGCAGTTGGCCCGGGCGCAGGAATCGTTCATGGTCATCGAGCACGCCACCTCGGACACCGTGGCCGACCTGGGCGACAAGGGCGATTCGATCGGGGATACCCTCACCTTCGCCAATGACCTGTACGACGACCAGGATGCCAATGTCGTTGGCTCCAGCAGCGGCACGTGCTGGCGCACCAAGCCCGGCAAGACCTGGGAGTGCACGTGGACCAACACGCTCGAGGATGGCTCGATCGTGGTCCAGGGCCCCTTCTACGACGACGGTGACTCCACCCTCGCCATCACCGGCGGCACCGGCAAGTACAACGGCGCCACCGGCGAAATGACGCTCCACGCGCGCGACGGCGGCACCGAGTTCGAGTTCACGTTCAACGTCAACTAGGGCGTAGCGCCGCGCAGCCTGGCTGCATGAACTCCCCAGCGCGTCTCGACAAGCGCGAGATACGCTGGGGATCGCTGTGCCCGCCCACCAGCTACCGTGGCTCCCTACGGACGCGAGCGTCCCGACCGGGCGAGCGCGAGAAGGCCAACGAGCAGCCCGAGCGTCCCGAGGACAATGCCAACATACGCCAGGCGCTCGCTCTGCGCGGCGCGCATGGTCGCCTCTTCAATCAATTGCGCTCCACGCCGGGCCCGCTGGGCGTCACCGGACGCCCGGGATCCATCCGTGGCAGCGGGCGGCTCAAGCCAGGATGATTCAATGACATCAGGTGTGAATGTCTCGTCAACCGGCAGTTGCTCGATCGTGCCGAAAAGCCGGACCCGGTAGTCCCCTGTCTCTTGCGGGCGGAAGGGGGCCTCGTAGAAACCGGGGTCGTTCTGCGGTACAAGAGCCAATGGCACCGTCTGGCCCCCGTGCGCAACTTCGACGCGCAGGTCCGCTTCTAGGCCCGAGACTGGCCGGCTCACGTCGCCGACTTCCGTGACCATCACCCAGAGCGCATTTGGCTGATCGACCGTGACCGGCTCGTCCCGAAAGCCGATGTCAACGATGTAGCGCTCGTCACCAGGTCCCCCATCCCCGCCAAGGGCCCGTCGCTCGTGCGCCACGACGGCAAGAGGCAGGGAGGCAACGATCGTGCCGGCGACGACAGCGCGCCAAAAGGCTTGAGTGCTCCAGCGCATGTCTGCATCCTCTCGAACGGGCAACGATCGTCAACACAGCAGCCGCTGCACGGCTGGGCAGGAGCACGGAGACTCTCTCCAGGCTCCGAACAGAAGCTATGTGAACATTATTTATCTGATCCTTATTCAATAGAAAAGATACATAACCCTCATTTCCTGTACTATAGCCGCCGTAATTGTCGAGGATGCTGTCGCAAGAACTCGGCGCGCATAGCGCAAAGAGGTTACAGGACCGTATGGACGGGTACCAGTTCGACCTCCTGACGAAGACTGTTAGTGGTGGATCCACGCGGCGAGGCGCCCTGCGCGTGCTGGCCGGTGTCGCTGGGGGTGGATTGACGGTCCTCCTTGGCGTGCCGCAGCACGAAGCGGGCGAGGCCGAGCGGCGCAGGAGATCTGGTCAAAAGGACCGCAAGCAGAAGCGTAAGCGGGAGAACAAGCACAAGCGGCAGCGTGGCCGCAAGCAGTCTCAGAACCCACACTCACCGCCAACGCCGTCGCCAACGCCTGGTCCCTGCTCTGACGGCATGAAGCTGTGTGATGGGTCCTGTATTCCGGCTGGAAATTGCTGCACCGACACGGATTGCTCCGGCGCTCAGGTCTGTCGCGCTGGAGCATGCGCCGCGCCGACGCTCTACCCGAATCTACGCACGCTGCCGGTCAGTGACCTCTACTTCGATCAGCATCCCGCCGACAAGGCCACGGTCATCCTCCGCTTCGCCAACACTGTCTGGAACGCTGGCGAAGGGCGACTTGAACTGGAGAGTGACCTCGATTCAACCGACATGCCGAAACCGATCTACCAGAACCTGTATGACGCGCCGACTGGGGGGAATCGCACCGAGCGCAAACGCGTCGCCAGTGACTTCATCTTTCACCCTCAACACAATCACTTCCACTTCGCTGACTTCGCCGAGTATCTCCTGCTGGGACAGGACGCCACCGGGGCTTACCGTCCCATGAAGACGGAGGGCATCAAGACCAGCTTCTGCATCATGGACACCCGGCGCATTGATGGTGACCATCCCGACCAGTACAAGACCTGCTCGACCGACCGGCAGGGTCTGTCACCCGGATGGGCCGATTCCTACGGCTCCTCGCTGTACGACCAATGGATCGTCCTGGGCGATCAACCCCTGTCTGACGGCGAGTATGCGGTGCAGTCCATCGCCGATCCGAGGGGCTTGCTCGACGAGGGGGGTGGAGCGCGGGAGGCTGACAACACCGCGATTACATACTTCAAGGTCGAAGGCGGCGCGATCAGGAACGTTCGGGATCAACCATAAGAATTCCCCGGGAGGCACTCGTTCGCTGCCGCCCCCTGGAACGGGCCGCTCGACTGGCTTCCGGCGGTGTGCAGCAGGATTGGCATTCCTGGCACATACGGCTGCGCCGCTGGTGCTGATCCTGCTGCTGCACACCGTTCACAGGTGAACAGGCCAGATTGTCCGGAGCGCATAAAAGGGGATGATGCAGCAGGCGGGCACGCCAGTTGCGGTGGTGCGCCTGCTCTCCGGATGGGGCGCTCCGCAGCGCGTTCACCGGAACGATATGCTTTACCGGACGCGGCCGTTGCAACAATGCCTCCGCGGCCCCAGGACAACACCGGCACAACGGCGCTTGCCCAGGATGTCTTGCGCCACGTCAGGAGGAACCCCGATGGATGACGCGCGGTTCGATGCGCTGGTGCGCCGGGTTGGCACAGCGGTCAGCGACCGGCGCCAGGTCGCTGCGGGCGGAGTGTTGACGCTGCTCCTACCGGGCGCTGCCCTTGCCACGACCGTCACGGCTGAGGCGTGCCGGGGCCTCAAGGCCAAGTGCAAGCGCAAAAATGAATGCTGCTCAGGGACCTGCCGCAGCAAGAGCAGCGGCAAGCGGCGCTGTGCCTGCAGCCCGGAGGGCGCCCGCTGCCTGGAGACGTCCGACTGTTGCAGTGACGTCCGCCCGCTCTACTGCGCGTCCGGATTCTGCGTTCGCAAGCGGTAGCGCACCGGCGCATCAACTCTGGCGCGGCGCCGTCGCCTCGCTGGTGGTTTCCGGCGTCAGGCCGAAGATGCCGCGGCAGATGCGGTCGACCGGGCCCGGGAAGTCCGCACTTTCGCCTTCCCCTTCGAGTAAGCCCAGGCGCTCGAGCGCGTCTGTGGCTTCCTCCGCGTTGGCGAAGAGCCACCGTGCGAAGGCGCGGTCGTTGGCGGGTCGCAGGCCCACCAGCGCCTGGAAGAGCGCGGCGTGCTGCCCCTCGACCAGTCCCACCTGGTAGCAGATTTCCACCTGGTCCAGATCGCCAAGTTCCGCCCAGGCGCGGGCCAGGGCCATGTACCCGGCCATGGTGATCGCCTTCAGTTCGAGCAGGAAGATCAGCAGGTAAGTGCGGTCCGCCATCATGTCCGGCGGAGTGGTGAACGTGGTCGTCAGGGGTTCTCCACCCGTGCTGGACAGCAGGTGGTAGTGCTGCTCGTCCTGGCACTGGGCCGCGCGCAGGATGGTGTCGAGATCCTCCCCCGTCTCCAGGTCGCCGTCCGCCGAGGCCTGCAGCGCCACGCCCATCAGCGTGACCGCCGCCGCTTCCACGGTGGCCAGCGCGGAGAGCGCAGGTTGCAGATCAGCCTGGATCAGGGGCATGAGTTTCCGAGCGTTGAGGTGAAATCGGCTTGAACAAAGACGCCGGGGTGGTGGGGATGCCCACCACCCCGGCTATCGTCGCAGAACTAGGCCTTGCGGTTCCAGTTCGCGATGTTCCAGTAGTTGACCTCGAAGTCGCTCACGCCGACGTTCTCGTCGTAGAGCGTGGTCGAGATCGCGTACTTGTCGGCTGCGCGGTTCACCAGCGGGATCACTCCGACCTCATCGATGATGATGTCATTGAGCTTGATGAACATCTCCGCCGCCTTGGCGATGTCGGTCTCCAGGCGAACCGCATCGAACGTCTTGTCGTAGTCGGCGTTCTGGAAGCGGGAGTAGTTCTGCCCATTCCAGTCGTTCGCCTTCTGCGCCACATTCTCGCCGTCCGGTCCGGCGTACCAGCCAATCATGTAGGCCACCGGAATCGGCGTGGTCGAGTTGTTGGTGTACATCTGCATGTCGTTGAAGAAGTGGTTGATGTTCTGCTCGTTGCCCGGGGAGCCGTCGAAGAAGACGGCTGCATCCACCTGGCGCAGCTCCACCTGGAAGCCCAGTTTCTCCAGCGCCTGCTTGATGATCGCCTGGCTCTTCTGGCGGACCGGGTTGATCGAGGAGACGTAGGTGATGCTGGCGTCCACGCCATCCTTGGAGCGGACACTGCCGTTCATCGTCCAGCCGGCCTCGTCCAGGATCTGCCCAGCCTTGTCCAGGTTGAACTCCCAGGAGGTGTTCGGGGAGGCCATGGCCGGGATACCGGAGAGGATGTTGGCGGTTGGCGGCTGCCCTTCGCCGTAGAGCTGCTCGGAGATGACATCGCGCTGGCAGGCAAGGTTCAGCGCCTGGCGTACCGCCTTGTCGCCGATGACCGGGTTGACGCTGCCCAGCTTGGCCTTCTCGCCATCCGTCTCCGTCTTCCAGTCGGCGAACTGCAGCTCGATGCGCTCGACCGAGGTGCCCGCGATGGTCTTGATCTCGCCCTTGCCGCCCTTGAGCAGCTCGGCCAGGATGTCCGGCTCCACCTGCAGGTTCCAGGCGTAGTCGTAGTCGCCGGTCTGCAGGACGGCGCGCGCGGCGGAGGCGGCGTCACCACCACCCTTGAGGTTGACCCGCTCGAAGAACGGCTTGTTCTCCTCGCGGTAGTTCTCGTTCATCACGTAGATGCACTGGTCGTTCGGGGTGAAGGTCTCCACCTTGTAGGGGCCGGTGCCGACGGGGTTGAGCAGGAAGGCGTCGTGCGCGGCCTTCTTGTCCTCCACGTCCAGGACGTGCTTTGGATAGACGTAGCCCCAGAGGGTGCCAGCGTGCGGCTCCGCCCAGTTGGCGTTCGGGTCGTTGAAGGAGACGACGGCGGTGAGGTCGTCCTTGGCCTCGATGTTCGCGATGATGGAGTAGACGCCCGCCGAGACGGAGGCGTTCTCGGGGTCGGTGACCCACTGCCAGGTGAAGACCACGTCTTCAGCGGTCAGCGGCTCGCCGTCGGACCACTTCACGCCTTCCTTCAGCTTGTAGGTGACGCTCTTGAGATCTTCAGCCAGCATGCCGTTCTCGACCGTCGGCACCTCGGTGATGAGGTTCGGGATCAGGGTGCCATCCGGCAGGTAGTGCATCACCGGCTCGGTGATGAGGCAGCTGGCCAGGTAGTCCTTGGTGCCGGTGGAGACATGCGGGCTGAGCATGCTCGGCGCCTGCCACTGGATCAGCTTCAGCTCACCACCCTCGCCCCGGGTGCGGCCATCCATGCCGGTGTCCGGTGCGCCCGCCACGCCCTGCGCGGCAATGCTCCAGCCGATGTGGCGGCCTGGCATGGCCTTCGCCGTCTCGGCGCGCAACACGAACGAGATCACCGGCATCGTCACGCCCAGGGCCAGCGCGCGCAGGGTGAACTCGCGCCGGGACATCTCCCCGGCCTGCAGTGCGCGGTGCAGTGCAGCAAACCGTCCGGTCTCAGGTGCATTCGACATTGCGGGAACGCTCCTCTCACATCTCCGCACCCCATAGTGCGGCGACCGTGTTCCGTATTGCGTTGGCGCTACGCCGCCGCGAAGCCCGCATTGTACCCATGAAAGACGCAAGATGACCGCAAGTTTGTTCATGAATCGTGAGGTACGGTGCGGATGATCTCCCCGGCCGGACGATCTGCGGAGGATCGCTGGTCTGGTTGCCGGGTCAGCGGATTGGGCAGCATCCACTCCCTGGTGGTGTGTGCCCCGCGAGCGTGAGTCGCGAATTGTGGAACGTGGTGGGTCGAGGAGCCAACGCGAGTGAGCAAGGCGATGATTCGTGCCGCTCTGCCACCAGATGCGCCGCGTGTGCTGCCCCTGGTGGAAGCAGCGTTCGCGGTCTGGGTGCCCCGGTTGGGACGGAAGCCCGCGCCCATGGAGGATGACTACGAGCACTGGACCAGCATGGCAAAGCAGCTTGCTGGCGACCCGGTGGCGCAGGCCTTCCTCCGCACCGTCAGTGACGAGGGGCACGCATGAGCGCTGTTCCGAGGCAGGGCACGGCGAGCTACGACGCCTCGGTTCGTAGTCGACTTGTTGCGGAGATCCAGGAGCACCTCATCGTTGCAGTGCCAGGATCAGAGGTAGTGCTGCGCGGATCGCTGGCAGAGCATCGTGCTGATAGCTACAGCGATATCGATTTGCTCTGGGAGGTGCCTGACGCGGACTTCATCCTTGCCGCTACCGGGTTGCCGCTCACCTTGTCGAGCGTGCGGTCCATTGCATCACTGCGCTTCGACCCGGATTTCCAGCTCTCGGCCAAGCGCCAGTTGGCGTTCGTCCGGTTCGCTGGCGTGCCGCTTTTCTGGCGCGTCGATCTGGATATCTTCGCCGCGTCGATCGGCCGCGACCCTGACTACGATCGGGACAACCTCGCCGCCAGGGGGAACGACTGGTCGTTGACCGAGAGTGCGCTGATGAACGTGGTCGCGGCAGTGAAGGCCCAACGGCGGGGTCATCCTTATCTGGCAGCCGAGCTTCTTGCTCGCGGCGAAGAGCGGGTCGGAGTCAAGCGAGCGGGGAACGATGTTGATGCACGGATGATCCATATCGTTACGTGCATCGCTGATCAGGACTCAGCAGCGCGGCCACTCGCAGACGAAATCTTGCAGCTTCTCGAGGAAGGGCTTTCCCCAAGATGACGCTCGCAGTCAAGCCCCCCACCGTTCTGGCGTTGCAGGGACCACCCGGAGCCGGCAAGAGCACGCTCGCCCGGGCCTTGAGTGCACGACTGGGGTGGCCATTACTGGACAAGGATGACATCAAGGATCTCCTCGATGGCCAGGTGGAGCAGGCCGGGGCGCTCAGCTACGAGATCCTGCTGCGGCTGGTGGGGCGGCAGCTCCAGCAGGGCGTAAACGTGGTCTGCGATAGCCCACTCCTGGCCCGGACCTGTCAGGGGTTGCGGGAAATTGCGGAGACCACTGGTGCGCGCCTGCTGGTGGTGTCATGCGCCTGTCCCGATGAAGATGAGTGGCGAGCGCGTGTCACGGCCCGCCAGGAACAAGGCCTGCCCGCGCATCACACGGTTGACTGGGCTGGCGTGCAGCGTTTCCTGGCCCAGCCAGAGGCGACCTACACCCTGGCCGATCCGCACCTCTCGCTGGATACCACGAGACCAGTGGATACCCTGGTTGCGGAGGTTCTGTTGTGGCTGGACCGGCTCAGTCAGGACACGGGAAGCTCATCGGCCAGGCGCCAGGCCCCACCGAACCACTCGTAGACGTGATAGTGCACGGGCGAACCGGTGCTTTCCGACTGGGCGATATCCCAGGCCACCACGGCTCCAGCGCGGTTGCCTGGAAAGGTCTGGACATCGCTCACCAGCACGAAAGGGATTCCTGCGCGCGCCGGCGGTGATCCTCCGATACCGCTCGACTGGCCGATAAAGATGATCTCTCGCAGCAGATGTTGCTGCCACCGGCCAGAGGTCAGCGACGCGGCACGCCACAACTGCCCGGCGTTGAGGCAGGCAGCAACCTCGACTTCAAGCCGGGAAATCGCGGCAACCGTTTGCTCGTCTGCCGGGGTACCCGTTGGCTGCGCGTCCAGGAAGATTGTGGCGTTATCCAGTGGGGCGGCCAGGTAGAGGGGATCACGCGGGAATGGCTCCAACGCCTGCCGCGCGTCCTCGGCGGACAAGGACAAAATGTCTGCCTGGCACTGAGCAGCTTCAGGCACGGTCGCGCCGGGTGGAAGAGATGACTGCGCCAGGCTGCTTGCCGGCGCCAGCGCGAGCAGACCTGCCAGAGGCAGGATGGGAGGCGGCAGAGGTCCCACCGCTGATTCCTCGCCAGGGCGTAGCCACAGGCCCAATAGCACCAGAGCACAGGCGGCTCCCACGAGGGCCTTCTGAATCGTGCCGTCCATGCCGGTGGCGGGATTCAGCGTGTAGCCGCTCGTCGCACCCAGCGCAAGTTCCTGCGCCTCGATGCGGAGATCCAACCATGTGCGAGCAGACTCGGCTGCTGTTGCCGCAAACAGGCCCGCGGCCAGGAGTGCGCACAACGCAGGGCCGGGGACCCGTGGGCGCGAGGCATACCCGATCAGGAGCAACAGGATGACGAGCCCACCGGTCCAGCTCGCCACATTCTGCCAGCCCCACCCCTGGATCTCGGTCGTGCCCCGGTAGAAGCGCTCGGTTTTCGGGAGAATCCAGGATGGAAAGAGCAGGATCGCGCAGATCAACGTCGGCCACCAGAACACACGCTCGATCAGAGGCATGATCGGCTCCCCTCCCTCTGGTGCCGTGCGTGCCAGCAGCCGCGCGCCAGCACCAACGCGCTTGACAGGCCGAGCGTGGACGCCCCGATGAAGAGCGGCAGCGTCGGCGGGGAGGGCACCGACCACGTCTCCGGCATCCGCACGGTGCCATCGATGCGTGCGAGTCCCAGCCTGAGCTGCTGCCGGTACCCGATGGAGACAACCGTGGCTCCCGCGTAGCCGCCAGCCGCGACCAGCGTGGCGAACCTGGCCCGTCGTTGTTGCCGGACGCCGATCACCAGCGCGACACAGGCGATGACTCCCGACAGGCTCAGGAAGCCGACGAAACCTGCCGGCGAATCGATGACCTCCGTGTTTCTGAGGGACCGCGAGCTTCGCGCGGGCCAGTCCGCGAGGAACATCGCCACGGCAAGGAGGAGTGCCAGGAGTGGAGTGAGCAAGACCGCCGGCACCTCAAGATCGTCCACGACTGCGCTGACCCGGCGGTTGACGTGTGGGAATTGCATCGCCTGCTTCACCCCGGTGAAAGGCCAAGAAGAGCGCACAGGACCATTGTGGCGAAGCAACGTTCAACTTGCGGAAGGTGTTCCGCAGATTCTGCCTCGGCTAATCAGGCAGACGAGGCCGCGCGCCGGATCAGCGCGGCGTTCGCATCCAGTTCCTCTCGTGATGGGTGCACGGACCAATCAGCGGAGATGCCGAACGGGTCGCCGGCAAAGCGAGGGAAGACGTGTAGGTGGACGTGGAACACTTCCTGGAAGGCGGGCTCACCATCGGCCAGGAACAGGTTCACCCCCTCGCAGCGCAGTCCCGAGGCGCGGATAGCCGCGGTCATGCGCATGGCGACGGTGAACAGGTGACCGCCTGTCGCGTCATCGAGGTCCGCCAGGTAAGGCGCGTGCGCCCTGGGCAGCACCAGCAGGTGCCCGGGATTGACTGGCTCGATCGTCATGATCGCGAGGCAGAGGTCATCCTCGTAGGGGACGCTGGCCGGTGATCTCCCCGCCACGATCTCGCAGAACACGCACGGTTCCTGGCCAGGCGTGGCGCTCACTCCCCTCCCTCACCTATCTGAAGTGTCAGCGGTTCTGCGTCGGGGCTTTCGGCACTGGTGATTTCGTACCTTCCCGCCGGCAGATTCCGCAGCCCCAGCTCGATCTCACTGCCAGCCGGGACGCGCAGGTAGCCGCTCACCGCGCCGCCCGCCGCGCGGACGGTGATGGTGCGTGGCTCGGGAGTGCGGTTGGCCGCGGTGATGACGAGCAGCGGCATCGCTGGCGCCACCTCTGGCTCCCTCCCACGCCATGCCCAGGGCGCGGTGAAGTCCACGGACTCGACGCCAAGCACCAGGCGGTCGCCCAGCGGCGGCAGGGACAGGGGAACCGCCTCATCCAGGAGGGCGTCCCCGCGCATGACGAGGAAGAACCAGCGCTCGGAAACAACCTGTGGGCCGCGCTGGTAGAGCACCTCAGTCGCCGCACGCCCGTCGCTCCACAGGCGGGGCGGGCTGATCTCGAGCAGGGTCACCGGTCCTAGTTCCAGATCCGCCAGCGCGGCCGGGTTGGGAGATATGCCAAAGGCCGTGGTGAGAAAGCGTGGTGTGGCCCCGCGCACCACCGTGGACCAGTCACCGGCGTTCCAGCATGCGGCAAACCGGCTGACCGCGTGATCGAGGTAGCCCGGGACCAGCGGATCGAGAGCCGAATCAGGCACGGGTTCCAGGGGGACCTGAGGTTCCTCCCCAGCCCAGGCGGGGCGGGTGGGCGTGGGAAGTGGCTGCGGGGCGCGCACGCCGGTGCACGCCGCAACGGGCGTCGCGGGCGCCGCAAGCAGCGTCCCCGCGTTCAGTAGCAGGAGGATAAGGCCCAGCAGCATGGGCGTTCCGGCTGGCACGACGTTCCATGTCCGGCCAGCGCGCCTCGCCACCAGGGGCCCCTCGCCCTGCACACAGGGAGAGGGGGTGGGGTGAGGGTTCATTGTCGGCGAGACCCTGAATCCCCTACTTCACCGTGAAGGTGGTGGACATTCCCTGCGCCAGGTGCGGGATCCCTTCGCTGTCCGGGAAGAGGCAGACAATGGTGTACTGCCCGGGATCCAGATCAACCAGCACCAGATCCTGCTGCTTCCCCGCGCGCACCGGCACCTCCCCGATGTAGGTCACCTGGGGCGGCAGGTCCGGGCCAACCGCGCGGAGGAGATCCTTGGTGGTGAACCCGGAATCGAGCTTCAACACCAGCATCTCGTGGTCGATCTTGTCCGTGTTGTCGCCGCGCAGCACGATGTTTGAGCCCTTGACCGACGCAGGATCAACGTCAAAGGAGAGGTCCCCGATCTCGACATCGATGGCCTCCGCGCCAGCCGGCGCGGCGGTCGGCAGGCGCTGTTCTGCATCCAGCATCCAGGGCACCTTGGCGCTGCCGCGCTTGAACGTCCAGGACGCATCGATCAGTTGGTGCCCCACGACCTGCGTGACGTTGGCGGTCACGCGGTCATCCGCGCTCTGCGTGACATCCTCCACCGAGACAATGCGGACCGGCGTGGCGGAAATGCTCTGCGAGATGGAAATGAAGTCGTCCACGCTCAGCGGGACGCTGCTGCCAAACAGTTGGCCCAGGTAACGCTCGCTGGCCAGTTGCACCACGGCCGCGGCGTCGTTCTCACTCAGGCAGGCGGCCAGTTGCTCCGCCGTGTGTGTGATTTCGTCCGAGAGGGCGTCGATCCCGGCCACCGGTGTGGCCACCGGTGAGGCGAGCGGCAACGTGCTGGGGGTGGCGGCTTCGATCTCGATCGCCTCCGCCTCCGGAGTGGCGGCGCTGGACGAGGCCACGGAGCAGGCGATAGTCGAGGTCTGGGCCGCGACCGGGTTGCCCAGCAGCGCCGTGCCCGCGAGTAGCGCGACCAGCGATCCACTCATGATTTCACGCACGTACCGGTTCTTCCCGCGTCCGCTGCACGACATGCTCTGGCCCTGCTCCCGTTGACGTTCTCTCATCGCGAGTCCCAGCGCGGTGGCGGAACGTGCCACGGCTGGTGTGACTGTGCGGCACTGTGCGGGGAGTGGGAGTGTAACGCACCGGGGAAGCCCAGGCGGGGTGGAACCGTATACTCGCCGCCAAATCAGGTGGCAGGAGGAATAGGGCATGGAGCGGTTCCCCCCCGGGAGCGACCCGGCGGATCTGAACGGGCATGGACACGAGGAAGAGGATTGGGCAGAGACGCTGGCGCGCACTGTCGCCCACCTGGCAGCCCAGTTGACCGTGAACCAGATTCGGCTGCGCGCGCTGGCCACCGAGCTTGGGGAACGCGACCTCATTGACCGGGGGGCGGTGGCAGCTCGCGTGCGCCTGATTGCCGAGGCCGAGACGGGAGAGTACCTGCGCGAGAACCTGGGCGAGAGCCTGGTCGAGATCATCGATGTCGAAGCGCTGGAAGAGGATCTCATCGACTACCTGCGCGAGGACGATATCTAGACCGCGCAGCTCATCGCGCACAACCCGTGATGTCACGCCCCTGATGGTATCTCGATACCGATCGTGTCTCGAGCTTGTCCAGCGGCCACGTCCGACCGACGTACTGAAGGAGGTCTCCGGGCAGGCGCGGGACGCGGTGAATACCCAGAGATCAGGGTGCGGATACCGGCAGCATGATCGAGAAGGTGGAGCCTTCGCCGATGGCGCTCTCGACCTCGACGCGGCCGTGATGCAGGTTGGCGATTTCGCTGACGATCGCCAGTCCGAGGCCGGTGCCCACCGTGCGCCCGGCGATTCCCGTTTCCACTCGTTCGAAGCGCTGGAAGATGCGCTCCCTGTCATCCGGGGCGATGCCCATCCCCTCGTCCCGCACGGAGATCACAATCTCGGCGCCCGAACGGGCGGTGGCCACCGTGATGGCGCCGCCATGATCGGAGAACTTCACGGCGTTGCTGATCAGGTTGGTCAGGGCCTGTTCCAGGCGGTCCTGGTCACCCAGCACGCGCGGGAGCGCGGGATCGAGCTGCAGCACCAGGCGGTGCCGCACCAGGAGCGGGCGCATCGCCTCCGTCACCGAGGTGACCATGGCGTTGACATCCACCTGCTTGAGATTCAGCGACAGGTGGCCATTGTCCACGCGGTCCATCAGGAGGACGTCGTCCACCATGCGGCTCAGCCGGGTTGCCTCACGGTGAATCACCTCCGCGTCTTCCGCCACCATGTCGGAATCCGCCGGGTTGGCGCTCAGGAACTCGCTGTACCCGATGATGGATGTTAACGGCGTGCGGAACTCGTGGCTGATGGTCGAGAGGAACGCGCTCTTGTTCTGGTTCTGCCGGCGCAGGGTGTCCAATTGCTCCTGCATTGCCAGTTCGTCCCGCTTCTCACGGTCGATATCGCGGAGTTTGATGAGCAGGCCGTTGATGACCGGGTCGGAACGCAAGTCGCTCAGGGTGAGCGCAAACCAGCGCCACCCGCCTCCGGGCATCTCGATCCGCACGTCAGTCGTCGAGCGGCCGCCCTGGTTGCTCGACGCGATAGCGGCCTGCTCGAGACGCCGCAGGTCCTCCGGGTGGATGCGGTTCGTGTCGGAGCCTCGCCGGCGCCACTGCTGGCATTCGGTGATGCCCAGCGTCTCCCGACCGGCCGGATTCGTGTAGACGACACGGAATGTGGCGTCTACCACGCAGATGGCGTCCGGGTCATGTTCAATCATGAGCTGGAAGCATGCAGCGCTGTCTGGACCCGGAGTCGCATCTGCGCGGGCGGCAGCGTGGGGCCAGCGACCATCCTCGTGCGAAGCGTGGCGTGCATCAGCGGAGCTACTGGCCACCATAACCTTCTCTACTCTCGTCTACCTCCGCAGGCCCTACACTCAGCACGCATGAAACATCGCGTCGGTTCCAGGGTCACGGCAGAACAGGAAGCCCTCTTGCGTATAGGCCACTTTACTCACTTTTTAAGGGAAGATCACGGCCAGCCATCCCCTATGAGCAGCCTGCGCAAGGCCGTGTTGCATGCCTGACCAGACACTGTACGACCTGATCGTGGTTGGAGCAGGCGCTGCCGGCAGCACGGCAGCGTTCGAGGCTGTGGGCCGTGGCGCCCGGGTGGCGTTGATCGAGCACTGGAAGGTAGGGGGAACCTGCCTGAATGCCGGCTGTGACCCCACCAAGACCCTGGTGCACATCGCCGAGGTGTATCACGAAGCACGGTCTGCTGCCGGGCTGGGCGTCGTCATTCCGCAGGTGTCTCTGGACTGGCCGGCCGTCACCGCTCATGTCGCAGGAGTCATCGATGCCATCCGTGGCGGGGACGGCGACCAGAATATCCGCAACGCCGGCATCGATCTTTTCAAGGAGACAGCTCACCTGCTGGGAGCCGGTGCGGTAAGCGCTGGTCGCGCGACCCTGCACGGCAAGTCGATCATCCTCGCCACGGGCGCCCGGGCGGCGATCCCGGATGTGCCAGGGCTGGCAGAGGCGGGGTACATCACCAACATCGAAGCGGTCCTGCTACCAGAACTGCCCGCCTCGCTCGCGATCCTCGGCGCAGGCATCATCGGCCTGGAGTTCGCCCAGATCTTCGCCCGCTTCGGCGTGGAGGTCACGGTGCTCAGCCGGAAGCCCCGCTTGCTGCCCATGTATGAGGCGGAGATCGCGGCGGAATTGCGGGCGGCGCTGGAGCGGGACGGCGTCTCCTTCCAGATGAACGTGGACCTGCAGGAGGTCTCCTCCCAGGGGGATCAGAAGCGCGTCACGTTTCGCCAGGGAGGGGACGCGCAGCACCTGGATGCCGCGGAGATCCTGGTCGCTGCCGGCCGGTTGCCGAACATCGAGGACATGGGCCTGCAGGAAGCTGGGGTCATGACCAGTGCCGACGGCATTGTCGTCGACTTTGCCCTGGAAACCACCGTGCCGGGTATCTGGGCCGCCGGCGACTGTGTGGCCGGGGCGCCACGCTTCACCCCGATGGCGGATGACATGGCCCGCGTGGCCGTGGACAACGCCCTCGGCCACCGGCGGGCGCTCCACGGCCGGGACCGTCTCATGCCGACCGTGATCTTCACCGATCCGGAGCTGGGTCACGTGGGTATGACCGCCGATCAAGCGCGGCAGGCCGGCTTCCGCGTGCGGACCGCCACGGTGCCGATTGGGGCGCTGGCGCGAGCGGCGATCACCGGCAAGCGGGCTGGCATGGTGACGCTGGTGGCGGATGACGCGACGGGCCGCCTCCTCGGCGGGAGCGTGCTCGCCTCAGGCGGCGGCGAACTCCTCGGCGAGATTGCCCTGGCCGTGCGGCTTGGCCTGACCGCGGGCGCGATCTGCGAAACCCTCCACGCCTACCCCACCTTCTCCGAAGGCGTCTTCTGGACCGCCTGGGAGCTCGCAAAACCGGCTGAAATGGGCCTGGAGGCGGCAATCGGGGTGGAGTCACCGCGAGACACGCACCCTGAGGTCGCCGGATAACGGGATCGCCTCATCCGGACCGAGATGGCACACCCCTCCTCGTCCTGCCGTCCAGTCCAGCGTGCCGGCCGGAGCCCTGGGCGATGGTGGGAGTAGGCGCTGCGGGTCGATGTGTTCGTCGATGTCGAAAATGTGGAGCCGGCTCCGTCCTTGAGATATGCGGGGCCATGATGGGCCGCGCAACGCAGAAGGAGAATCACCTTGACGCTGCGCCGGATGGACAATGTGCTCATCGTGGTCGAGGACCTCGAGGCGGCTATCGCGTTCTTCACGGAACTCGGCATGGAGTTGGAGGGCCAGACCCAGGTCGAGGGGAGTTTCGTCGATCGCACCGTCGGGCTTGAGGGCGTCCGCGCCGATATCGCCATGATGCGCACCCCGGATGGCCACGGGCGGGTCGAATTAACGAGGTTCCTCACGCCAGCGGCGATCAGTCGTGAGCCGCGGAACGCCCCGGCGAACACGCTCGGTATCAGTCGCATCATGTTCGCCGTTGAGGACATCGACGACGTTGTCGCTCGCCTGCGCACGCACGGCGCTGAGCTGCTCGATGACATCGCGCAGTACGAGGATTTCTACCGGCTCTGTTTCATCCGTAACCCTGAGGGATTCATCATCGGGCTGGCCGAGCAACTCAGCTAGCGGCCCATCGCCCGACAACCGTCGCGTTTCGAGTCTGTCGAGCAACCTCGTCGCCCTCCACCGCGCAGGTGACGAGTGCCTGTAGCGTGTCGGAGCAGTGTGCTGCGGGCGCCATCCGGCAAGCCTGCCCACCCACTGCGTAGGCCGCGAACCACCCCGGGAGAACACCACCATGCAACCGAACGAAATCAGCGAAGTCCTGAACCGGCCATACAGCCAGGAATTGCTGGCGCGCGATATCACCCGCCTGGCGTACGTTGCCACGGACGGCACGCCGCGCAACGTCCCCATGGGGTTCACCTGGAATGGCTCGGAAGTCGTCATGTGTACGACGAAGATCGCGCCGAAACTGGCGTCCCTGCGCGAAAACCCGATGGTGGCGCTGACGATCGACACCGAGGTCCACCCGCCGAAGATCCTGCTCATCCGTGGGCGGGCAGAGCTGGATGTCGTCGAGGGCATCCCGGAGGAGTACCTCCAGATGAACGGCAGTTACCAGATGACACCCGAGCAACGGGTTCACTGGGAAGCGGAGGTCCGCTCGCTCTACGACGGCATGGTCCGCATCGTCGTGACTCCAACCTGGGCGAAGCTCATCGACTTCGAGACGACGCTACCGACCCCGGTCGAGGAGTTGGTCCGGCAACGCGAGGAGCGCCGGCGGGGCTGAGAGACAACTGGGGAGTGATCACCGGACCGTGGCGGGGAGTTCCCCGCCGCGAGCATCATCGCTGCTGGTGTCCGAAGACAACGTGCCGTGGGAGGCCACACGGCAGCGCCGAAGCAGAAACTTGACACGCTACGCTGAAGTCATCATGCTCAGGTGGCCAAGCAGCGGCGTTGTGGATCACGTAGGGCATCCCTGTTGGCAACGCTTTCCTCGGTGCGCGCTCCTGCCACACTCCCCCTTCCACTCACGTCTCTGGTC
The DNA here is from genome assembly GCA_046328375.1 of Thermomicrobiales bacterium. Lineage (GTDB taxonomy): Bacteria > Chloroflexota > Chloroflexia > Thermomicrobiales > UBA6265 > JACCXM01. The sequence goes on along the minus strand of JAXLWT010000005.1, from coordinate 74,001 downwards.
GCCCGTGAGCAGGAAGTGGCCCAGGTTGGTGCCCTGGTCCGGAAAAGCGACGTCCGGCTCCTGACGCTCACGGGCCCCGGCGGCGTTGGCAAGACCCGCGTCGCCATCGAGGTCGCCACGCATGTGCGTGGCGACTTTCCCGATGGCCTGGCCTTCGTCAACCTTGCCCCAATTAGCAGCCCAACGCTCATCCTGGACACGATTGCCGCTGCCCTGGGGCTGCGCGACATGGGAACCGAGCCCCTGCAAGACCGCTTGCTCGACGCGTTACGCGGCCGGCGGATGCTCCTGATCCTGGACAACTTCGAATCGGTGATCTCGGCTGGGCCACGACTGCTCGATCTGCTCGGCGCCTGCCCCGGGATATCGTTCCTGATCACCAGCCGTGTCCGGCTTCGGCTCACCGGGGAACGCGAATTCCCCATTGCTCCACTGCCACTGAGTACCTCGACCTCAGCCAGCGGGACCGGGATGCCTGGTGCGATGCAGCTCTTTCTCGAGCGCACGCAGGCGGTGAAACCCGATTTTCACTTCACCGACGATATGCTCCCAACGGTCACCGCCATTGTCAGCCGCGTTGACGGGCTTCCCCTTGCCATTGAGCTTGCCGCCGCTCGCGTCAAGGTCCTGCCTCCGGCCGACCTGCTGCAACGCATGGACAAGCGGCTGCCAATTCTCAGCGGCGGTCCGCGTGATCTTCCCCTGCGCCAGCAGACGATGCGAGACACCATCGGCTGGAGCTACGACCTGCTCAATGACGCCGAGCAGGCGCTTTTTCGCCGCCTGGCCGTCTTCGTCGGCGGCTTCACGCTCGACGCCGCCGAAGCGATCAACCTGGCCGGTCAGGGGCCCGACGACATGCCTGAGACGTATTTCTCGTACGACACGCTGGACGGCGTCTCCTCCCTCATTGACCACAGCCTGCTGCAACAGCGCGCTACACCCGATCAGCAACCGCGTTACGTGATGCTGGAGACCATTCGAGAGTACGCCCGGGATCGCCTGGACGCCGCCGGCGAAGGCGACGCTATCGACCACCGTCATGCAGAGCTGCTCCTCTCGTTCGCGGAGGCAACCAGCAAGGACCCGTCACCATCGCCAACATCACCGTCAACCGCCGGCAGTGTCTGGATGATGAGACAGCGGCTGACCGGAGTGCGCCAGACCTCCTGGCTCAATCGGCTGGAGTCTGACCACGACAACCTGCGAGCTGCCCTGAACTGGCTGGCGCGGCGCGATGAGCCGGAAACGTTCCTGCGGCTGGCTCGGGCCCTGTCGCTCTTCTGGCTCTTTCGCGGTCCCTACGAGGAAGGGCGCATGTGGCTGGAGTACGCCCTTGCCCGGGACGATGAACGCTCGCCGCTACTGAGGCGAGATGCCCTTCATGGGCTCGGGTTGCTCGCGGTGAACCAGGGTGCCGCCGGGCGGGCGGAATCCTGTTTCAGCGAGAGCCTGGCCATAGCGCAAGCACATGACGACTCTGCAGGGATCGCGTTTGGCTGGCTTAGCCTTGGCCTGGTGGCGATGCAGCAGGGCCAGTTCGCCCAGGCGACCACCCATCTCGAGTCGGCGCTCGCCGGAGCGAGGAGCCTGGATGATGGGGCGCTCGGTTCCTTCTGTGCAGGGCTCGCGCTGAGCTACCTCGGTGCGATGGCCTACGCACAGCGTGCGCTCCCGCTGGCCGCGTCGCACTTCGCGGCTGCGCTTCGCGAGCAACGCGCGGTCGACGACCGTTGGGGCATGGGCTCTTCACTCGTTCGCTGGGGCTACGTGGCCAGTGACCAGGGCGACGTGACCCAGGCAGCAACGCTCTTCGCCGAGGGACTGGCGCTGTTCGCGGAACTCGGCGACCGTCGCATCATTGCGCTCGCGCTGGATGGCATCGCCGGCCTGGCGGTTACCAGGGAGCAGGCCGCGCTCGCCGCACGTCTCTTCGGTGCGGCAGCAGCACTGCGCGACGCCAGCGGTGTGCCGGTCGATCCTGCTTGCCGGGCGGCCCTCGAGCGTGACACCACGGCAGCGCGCGTCACCCTGGGGGAGGCCGATTTCGCGGACACGCGGGCCCAGGGCGCGCTGCTTTCGCTCTCGGACGCAGTCACTGAGGCAACCACGCTGCTCGCCGCGGCGTCAGCACCAGCCGCGGCGGCTGTCGCTCCCCCAGCCCGGCCGGAGAACCTGAGTGGTCTGACGCCGCGAGAATTCGAGATCCTGCAGCTCCTGGCCCAGGGGTTGAGTGACCGCGAGATCGCCGCGGTCCTCTTTCTCAGCCCGCGCACCGTCGGCTGGCATGTCACCCACCTGCTGGCCAAACTTGACGTCCAGACCCGGACCGCGGCCGCAACCGAAGGTATCCGCCGCGGCCTGGCCTGATTCGTCCAACTCGTGCCAGTTCGGCGGATTCCGGCTCGATGCGGCAGCATCGGCACGCAGCGGCCCCCGGCCATGTCAGGGACGGCACGCAACGATGTTGGGCCGGCTGATGGAGAACACTCCGTAACGAAGCCCTTGCGCGGGCCCGGCACGTGCTCGGGTTGTAGGGTTCGCCAGGCGTCGTCGCGGGGCAATGTCGAGAACACGAGCGTAGCTCCGTCTTCCGTGTAGATGTGGCCACAACGGAGCCGCAGCGCACGTCCAGGGACAGGAGAAGATGATGGCGAAGTACCTCTTGCTCAAGCACTACCGGGGCGCACCGGCAGCCGTGAACGACGTGCCGATGGCGCAGTGGACGCCGGAGGAAGTCGACGCGCACATGCAGTACATGCGCGACTTCGCTGCCCGCCTGGAAGAGACGGGTGAGTACGTTGGCGGTGAGGCACTGGCGCCTGGCGGGGCGTGGGTGCGCTCGGGCGGCGAGGGGCAGCCTCCGGTCACCGATGGCCCATTTGCCGAAACCAAGGACCTCATTGCCGGCTGGATGATCATCGATGTCGATTCCTGGGAGCGCGCGGTGGAGCTCGCTGGCGAGCTGTCGGCGGCGCCCGGCGCGGGTGGGCAGCCAATCCACGAGTGGCTTGAGGTGCGCCCCTTCCTGACCGTGCCCCCCACCATCACGGAGTAACACGCCGTGGATGAGGCCCTGCTGCGGACCCTCACTCCGGGTGTGATCGCCATCCTCGTCCGTCGCGGCGTCGAGTTCGCGGCGGCCGAGGATGCCGTGCAGGACGCCCTGCTCGAGGCGATGCGCGTCTGGCGAGATGACCCGCCGCGCGACGCCCGGGGCTGGCTGGTCACCGTAGCCTGGCGCAAGTTCCTTGATGCCGTGCGCGCCGATACATCCCGGCGGCAGCGCGAGGAACGCATTGAGCGCGAGGCCAGCGCTGACGTCGACACGGGCGAGGAGGTGGACGACACGCTCCAGCTCTACTTCCTCTGCGCCCACCCGTCCCTGACTCCCGCGTCGGCCGTTGCACTGACGTTGCGCGCGGTTGGCGGGCTGACGACGCGGCAGATCGCGCAGGCGTACCTGGTGCCAGAAGCCACCATGGCCCAGCGTATCAGCCGGGCGAAGCGGACCGTCTCCGGACTCCGTTTCAACCAGCCGGGTGACCTCGCCACCGTGCTACGCGTGCTCTACCTCGTCTTCAATGAGGGGTACTCCGGCGACGTCGATCTCGCGACCGAGGCGATCCGGCTGACGCGACAGCTCGCCGCCCTGACGCACGACCCAGAAGCGGCTGGGTTGCTCGCCCTCATGCTGCTGCATCACGCACGGCGTGCCTCCCGTACCCGCCCGGATGGACGCCTGGTGCCGCTGGCCGAGCAGGACCGTACATGCTGGAACACGGTCCTGATCGCCGAGGGTGTGACGATCCTGCAAGCGGCGCTCGCCCGCGACCAACTGGGTGAGTACCAGGCCCAGGCCGCCATTGCCGCTCTCCACGCGGATGCCCAAACGGCGGAGGAAACCGACTGGGTCCAGATTGTGGAGTGGTACGACGAACTCGTGCGCCTGACCGGGAGCCCGGTGGCCCGCCTCAACCGGGCCGTCGCCGTCGGCGAGGCTGGCGGGCCGCAAGCGGGCCTGGCCGCCCTGGCCGATCTCGACTCCGCTCTGCCGCGGTACCCCGCCGTCGCGGCCTACCTGCACGAACGCGCCGGTGACCTGGAGACGTCCGCACGCCTGTACGCCGAGGCTGCCCACTCAGCAGCCAGTCTTCCCGAGCGCGACCACCTCACGCGGCAGGCTGCCCGGCTCAATGCGCGGCTGCGGTGTTGAGAAGATGGAGCCGTCGCGCGCTCCACTCCCCGGCAATCCGACGTAATGCCCCGGCTCACTGAGCCGGACCGGCCGCGGCTGCCTGCACCACCCAGGTGTCCTGTGCCGCCGCGGCGAGCACGCTATCGGCTTCGGAGATCGCCTGATCCAGTGGCAGGCTCTCCCCCTGCGCCCAGGCTGCAGCGAATTCGGGGTCGCCGAGTTGCTCTCTAACCCGCTCCACGAGGGCGTGGCCGTCGTCCAGGTTGAACGGCTCGATGGCGACCCGCCTCCGCAGCCGCAGCGCCTCCGCCGCGCCGAGCAGGCGTGCCGCGACCTCCGGCCACCCACCGGCCGCGGCGTGCTCGGCCGCGTTCGTCAGGCTGTTCGCCAGCGCCAGCACATCCCACAGCTCGTGCCGGAGCGGGAGCGCCTCCCGCTGCAAGGATGCCGCTCGTGACCGATCGCCTTCATCCCACGCGATCGAGGCCAGGTTCCCGAGCACGATGGGGCGAATGAACGTCACGGCGCCGGAGGGCAGAGCCGCGAGCGTGCCCTCGTACCATCGCCGCGCTTCCACGAAATCACCCTGGAGAGCCGCCAGCAGGCCGAGGTTCATGAGGATTGGTGGCGCCCATACTCCGGCCTCCGCGTGATCCTCCACCAGGGCCAGCGCCTCCTCGAACCGGCGCCGCGCCACGTCAGTTGCTCCGCGATCGCGCTCCACGCTGCCCAGCAGATTCAAGGCGTTCGCGAGGACCCACGATTCCCCCGCGGCCGTCTCCACCGCGCGTGCCGCCGCGTCCAGGGCCGCAGCGCTATCCCCCTGGAACAGGGCGAACCAGCCGAGCGCGGTGAGCGCACGGGCCTGAAGCAGCGGCGTGCCAGCACCGAGCCCCTGCATGCGCCGCAGCCAGTCGCGACCTTCGGCTGGCATCCCCCGCTGCAGCGCCGGCACTCCGAAGGCGAGCACCAACCGCAGCCCCGTCTCGGCGTTCCCATGTTCCTCCGCCCACGCGAGCGCCACGCGCAGGTTGTCGGCTTCGGCCTCCAACGCGGCCAGGAGTGGGACTGGCCGCGACCAGAACTCCCGCTCGATGTCGTCGCCGAGCGTGGCGAAGTGGTCGGCGTGGCGCTCCCGCACCGAGTCCTCTTCTCCGCTCGCCGCGAGTCGCTCCAGCCCGTACTCCCGCACCGTCTCCAGCATCGTCAGGCGCGGCTCGCCGCCGGTCCCATCGTCCTGGCGCAGCAGGCTGTGCTCGGTCAGTCGCTCCAACCCGCCGAGCACGTCAAGTGCCCCATCAGGGTTGGTGACCGCCTCGGCCGCGCCGAGCGTGAAGCCACCAACGAAGACAGCGAGTCGCCGGAACAGGATTTGCTCCTCCGGCTGCAGCAGGTCATGACTCCAGGCGATGGTGTCGCGCAGGGCTTGTTGCCGGTGGGGTGCATCCCGGGCCCCACCCGTGAGGAAGGGCAGCCGACGCCGCTCCAGGCGAGCGAGGATTGCCCGCGGCGGGAGCATGCGTACCCGCGCGGCGGCCAGTTCGATCGCGAGAGGCAGCCCGTCGAGGCGCCAGCAGATCTCCACGACCGCTGGCGCATTGTCCTCGGTGAGGGCGAAGTCGGGCTTCACGGCCTGGGCACGCTCGATGAAGAGCCGCACCGCTTCGTACTCCGGGAGTTGCCCCAGTGGAGGAAGTGGCTGCCGTTGGGGTAAGCCGAGCGGGGGCACCGGGTACTCGCGCTCGGCGCGCAGGCGAAGCGGTGTCCGGCTCGTTGCCAGCACCTTCAGTCGCGGCGCCGCCCCAAGCAGGTGCCCGACGGCGGGAGCGGCGTCAGCCAGATGCTCGACGTTATCGAGAACCAGGAGGAGGGTCCTGGCCGCAACGACGTCCCGCAGGCGATTGGCCAACGGCTGCCCGCCCTCTTCGCGCAGGCCCAGCGCCGCGGCAATGGCCGCCGGAACGAGCGCGGGGTCGGTGACGGGCGCGAGTGGGACGAAGAAGACGCCGTCGGGGAAATCGTCAAGTACCTCGGCGGCAGCCTGCAACGCCAGGCGCGTCTTCCCCGTGCCTCCCGGGCCGATGAGCGTCACCAGCGGGACATGCTCGCGGCGCAGGAGGTTCGTGACCTCGGTCACCTGCTGCTCCCGGCCCAGGAACGGGGTCGGCTGACGAGGAAGGTTATGTGGTCTCGAGTCCAGTGAGCGGAGAGGTGGAAAGGTGGCCGGCAGGTCGGGGTGCAGCAGTTGATAGACGTGTTCCGCATCGAGCAGGTCGCGGAGCCGGTGCTCACCCAGGTCCCGCACGGTGGCTCCATCAGGAAGCCTGCCACGAGAGAGTTGCTGGACAGTCTGCGTCAGGAGGATTTGGCCACCGTGACCGGTGGCGAGTAGTCGCGCCAACCGGTTGAGAGGAGCGGCCAGGTAGTCGCCGCGCTCGTCGGGGTCTGCCTCCCCCGCGTGCAGGGCCATACGGACCCGGAGCGTGCCAATCTCACCCCAGTCCTCCGCCAGCAGCGCCCGCTGGGCCGCGAGGACAGCCGCGACGGCGGCTGGCGCTGTGGGGAAGGCAGCCTGCATGGCATCCCCGACCGTCTTGAACGAGAAACCGCCGTGGGCCTGGATGGCCGTGGCCAGCAGCGCGAGGTGGCGCTCGACCGCGCCCTCCATCGCCTGGTGATCGCGCTCCCAGAGTTGGGTGGAGCCTTCGATGTCGGTGAAGAGGAAGGTGACGGTGCCGCCCGGAAGCACTGGCATTGACCGCCTCCGGCTGGTCGTTCTCGAGTCAGGCGTCGCGCGATTGTCGCACACGGCAGCCTGGTGCCAATCGAGGACGCGAATCGTCCGGGCTCCTGTGCCGCTCCAGCCGGCAGGGGCGTGCGTCCTTGGCGATAGCCGGCGCAGAGCGACGTGATAGGATGCTGGCGCCTCAGACAGTTATGCATCCGGCGCACCGATCCTTCAGAGTCGCTCGCGTCGCGATGCCGGTCCTTGCGCTCCCGGCCTGGGCAGAACCGTATCTGCTGGAGCGCCTGCGTTCCTGTGGAGCTCAGGGAGGGTGCGATGAACGCAGTGGTCTACACCCGGTACGGACCGCCGGAGGTTGTGCATCTCATGGAGGTCGGCAAACCGACCCCCAGGGAGAACGCGGTCCTGGTCCGCATTGACGCGGCCGTTGTCTCGCGAGGTGACTGCGCCGCTCGCGCGGGTTCCCCCGTCAGTATTCGCCTGGCCACGGGCCTCGTCCGGCCCAGGAAGCCGATCCTCGGGACCAATCTTGCCGGGGAAGTTGAAGCTATCGGCGCGGCAGTGACCCGGTTCAAACCCGGCGACCAGGTATGGGCGGCAACCGGTGCGGAGTTCGGTGCTCATGCCGAGTACCTCTGCCTGCCGGAGGATGGAGCACTGGCAGCGAAGCCGGCCAATGTGACGTACGCGGAAGCAGCCGCCATCTGCGAAGGGGGACTGACCGCTCTCCCGTTCCTGCGCGATCAGGGGAAGATTCAGCGAGGACACCACGTCCTGATCAACGGTGCATCCGGCGCGGTCGGAAGTTCTGCCATCCAACTGGCCAGGAGCTTCGGGGCCGAGGTGACCGGTGTCTGCGGCGCCACGAACGTGGCGCTCGTCAGGTCACTGGGAGCGGATGCTGTCATCGATTACACCCAGGAGGACTTCACGCAGGCTGGCAAGAGCTACGACCTCATTCTCGATACGGCCGGCAACTGCCCGTTCTCCCGTGTCAAGGGAGTTCTGAAGCCTGGCGGGATCTTCGTGACCACAGTCCTCACGCCGACCATCTATCCGCACATGCTCTGGACCGCCAGGATCGGCAACAAGCGGGCCATTATTACGTACTCGAATTTCCGGCCCGACCGCGAGAAGGCGAACGATCTTCTCGTATTGAAAGCGCTTGTCGAGGCGGGAACGCTCAAACCCGTCATCGATCAGTGCTTTCCCCTGGCCCAGGCCGCCGAGGCGCACCGGCGCGTCGAATCGGGGCGCAAGACGGGAAACGTGGTGCTCCAGGTGGAGCATGCGAACTGACACGGAGCGTAGCGGTGCCGTCCGGCGCGAGGAACGCGTCAGCCCGGGTGGACAGCACATCCCCGGGTGGGGCTGCCGTTTGCCCGGCTAGCTGTCCCCAGGGACGCCCGGCCTAAGAACGAGGGTCCCTGCGGCTGGGTAACCGGCGAACAACGCGCACGAGTCAACTGCCCGGCGGGGCTTCGCAGCAGGCTGGAACGCGTTTGGCAACAGCGCATACTGCGTGCTTGAACGCCGGTCTTTTTTTCTGGATGAGGAGTTCGACAGAAACCGATGAGCGACGTAACCCTCGAGCAATACGCCGACCTGCTGCAATCTGCCGCCCTGGCGCATATCGCGACCATCGGGCCCAAGGGCGAGCCGCAGAGCAGCCCACTCTGGTTCGGCTGGGACGGCGAGTTCCTGCGCTTCGCCCAACTGGTCGGCTCCGACCGCAAGCGGCGCAATCTGGAGCGTGACCCACGGGTCGCCATCTCGATCGTCGATCCGGCCAACATCTACCGGTACGTTGAGGTGCGTGGGGTGGTCGAACGCATCGAGCCAGACGTGGACCGGGCGTTCATCAACGCCATGGCGCAGAAATACTGGGGGCAGGAAACCTACACCGAGGGCACGCCAGACGACGAGTTCGTGGTGGTGGTGATCCGGCCTGTGCGAGTGAGCGGGATGGGGTAGCCAACGCGCCTGGTTGATTCCAGCCCCGACATGAAGGTCGGGGCAACTCTTCGCCCCGTGGTAAAGGGCCACGGTCGGGAATCGGTGGCGTCACCCTTGAGATCGCCGGCACGTACTTCCGCAAGCTTATGTCTGCTGAAATACCTGACGCTGCCGGTGGTGCCTGCTTACGCTGAGTCCGGGTGGACCAGCAGGAAAGGCCCCGGCGCGCGGGCGATGACGCGGGAGCCGACACTGCCCGACCAGAGCGCGTCGAGGCCGGTGCGGCCATGGGTGGCGAGCGCAATGATCCCGTTCCGGGCGCGGGCGGCGTTCATGATGGCCTGGGCGGGATCACCGCGCATGACCGACGCCACAACGGCCAGGCCGGGGTTCTCGCTACGCAGGCGGGCCGCAAGGACGGAGAGATCGCTGGCCACGGCCTGGGCCTCGGCGTCCAGCGCGGCGTTGGCGCCCGAGGGCAGGAGCCGCGTGGCGGCGGCGCGGTCGCCGGGCATCGTCTCCGCCGTGGGTACCACCGAGAGCAGGTGCAGCGGAATCCCCAGGGCTTGCGCCAGCCGCCGTGCGCCCGGAATGGCGACCTCGCTGTTCCCTTCGCTGTCCAGCGCCACGATGATTTCACCCGGAGCGAATGTGGTTGGCGCGTTGCGGCCATTGCGCAGCAGGAGCACTGGCGGCGCCGCGTAACGGATCACCCCCTGTGCCACGGCGCCCATCAGCCAGGAGCGGGGATCGGTCACCTCGTGGGTGCTGAGCAGGATCAGCTCCGCGCCCTCCTCGGCGGCGTGCACGGCGATGTTGCGAGGCACGTTCCCGACTGGCGCCTCGTGCACGTGCAGGGTAACGGGCACCCCCTGCGCCTCGAGTTGGTTCGCGATGCCCTGCAGGTAGCGCTCGGCCTCTGGTTCCGTCGTGAGATGCGACTGCCCGTGCACGTGCGCCGGGGCGTTGCGCTCCAGGGTGTGCAGCAGGCTGATGCGCGCAGGCAGGCGTTGCGCCAGGATGACCGCCGCCGGCAAGACTGATTCGGCCGCGGCGGAGCCATCGAGCGGAACGAGAAGCGCACGGAGGCTGTCAGACGGTGAGGACATGGCCTGGGCTCCTGGTCAGCCGAAGAAGGTCTGGTAAAGCAAGAATACGTTGAGGCCGATGATCAGCGCGGTAATGATCGTCGCCGCGGCCGTGGTGAGTTTCCGGTTCACCAGATCGCCCATCAGGTCACGCCGGCTGGTGAAGATGACCAGCGGCACCAGCGCAAACGGGATACCGAAGGAGAGCACCACCTGGCTCAGGACCAGGGCGCGGGTGGTATCCACGCCAAAGCCGATCACCGCCAGCGCGGGCAGCATCGTGACCAACCGCCGCAGCCAGATCGGGATCGAGCGGTGGATGAATCCCTGCATGATGACTTGCCCGGCCATGGTGCCAACCGTGGCGGATGAGAGACCGGATGCCAGCAGGGAGATGGCGAAGATGATGCTGGCCGCGCCGCCCAGCAGCGGCGCCAGGGTCTGGTAGGCCTGCAGGATGATGTCCGAGTCTTCGTTGACCGCGATCCCGCGCTCCCAGAAGGTGGAAGCGGCCATCATCAACATCGAGGCGTTCACCAGCCCGGCGATACCCATGGCGATCAGGATGTCGATTAACTCATAACGGAAGATGCGGCGCTTCAGGTCTGGCGCCTGCACCGAGATGCGGTTCTGGGTCAGGGCGGAGTGTAGGTAGATCACGTGCGGCATCACCGTCGCCCCGAGGATGCCGGCCGCGAGCAGCACGCTCTCGGTGCCCTGGAAGCGCGGCTGCAGGATCGACTGCGCGGCGAGGCCGAAATCCGGCTTGCCGAGGATCGTTTCCACCAGGTAGCAGAGCCCGATCAGCCCCACAAAGCCGGTGATGACCGCCTCCAGCGGGCGGAACCCGAAGCGCTGCAACGCCAGGATGCCGAACGTGATGAGGGCCGTGAGCAGCGCCGCCGGGAAGAGTGGGATGCCGAACAGCAGGTAGATTCCGACGGCGGCGCCGAGGAACTCGGCGAGATCCGTGGCGATGGCCACGACTTCCGCCAGGGCCCAGAGCACCCACGTCACCGGAGTTGGCGCCTCCTGGCGGATTGCCTCCGGCAGGCTGAGGCCCGCGGCAATACCCAGCTTGGCTGACAGCGCCTGCACCAGCATGGCCATCAGGTTGGAGGCCACCACGACCCAGATCAGCAGGTACCCGAACTGTGCGCCACCCTGGATGTTGGTGGCGAAGTTCCCCGGGTCCATGTAGGCGATGGAGGCGATGAAGGCCGGTCCCAGGAAAGGAAGGAGCCGTCCGAAGAAGCCGCGTTGTGAGCGGCCCTCCAGGACGGCGACGGCGTGGTGTTCTGTTGTCTGTGGAGCGGTCTGTGAATCGTGCATCGGGTCCCATCGTTCCTGTCGCACGGCGTCAGGGGGTGAGCATCCGGGATTCTTTGCTGCTCGCAACATGGAAATGCACGATGCGCGGTCCGACCCGATGGCGCCGAAGTAAGTGCTTTAGTCGAAACTAATTATGCACCCAAATTGACAGCGCGCCCACCAGGATTTGATACCCCGAATGCCCCGGAACTGACCTCACACGCCCTCCCCCATCGCGTTCTATTTGCGTGGCACGAATGACGGGCGAAGGCCCACACCGAACGCCACGCGGAGTGGGGTTTCGTCGGACACAGGAGCCAGCAATGATCAACGCGCACGCCGTGGAAACGGAAGCCGCATTTCGTCGATTCGAGTGGGAGCGGGCCATCGACAAGAACGCCCGGGCGGACGAAGCCACGCGTCGCCCCGCTGTGAAGCGCCAGTTCCCGCGCTTGTCCCTGGAGGGCTGGGCCCGCACGCAGGCCCAGGTCACGATCAGTATCCCGTGGTTCACGCGGCAGGGCGTGCCCGTCTGCAATTGAACCTTTGGGGCCGATTCGACGTTGTAATTACGTAAAGTCCGTTTCATTCACTGCGTCACTGGAGCACATCGTGGAAGCCATCATCCTGATCTCTGCCGTCGGTCTCTTGACCCTTCTTGCCGTTGCCGCCATGCGCTACGGCGTCGATTCCCGCGATGGGTTCGCAAGCACGGATCGCAACACCACCCTGCGCGGGTTCGTCTGGAGTCGCTAACGTCTCACGAGGCGCGCTGATCGCCGTTGCCATCCCAACAGCCAGCCCCGGCGCGCCGCGTCGTTCCTCCATTCCTCCTCCCTCCCCTCCCTCTTCCCCGGTCACGGCCTGTGCATCCCGCACGGGCCGTGGCTGTTTTCACGGGGCCAGCGTCCGACGGACCTTGTGCCCTGCCGCACCCACCGGTGGGGGATTTCGCTGCTCGCTTCGCTCCCAGCACGGTCCCACTCCACCACCACGCCACCGTGTCATTTCGAGCGGAGTCGAGAACGCCTGGTGCGAAATCACCGAGGCGCTCGCACGTCCAATGAGAAACCCTCACCCCAACCCCTCTCCCGCGCAGCAGGTGGGGGGAGAGGGGTTGGGGTGAGGGTTCTCCGGCGCTGGCACCAACGACGAAGGTATTTCGCACCAAGCGTTAGAGACCTCGGGCTACCCTGCCGCGAAGGTGTAACGGATCGACAAACCCTGAGTGCGGGCACGTTCGTCGGTGGTTGCGAGGGCCGAGATCTCTCGACTCCGCTCGAGATGACACGTTTGATGCATGGCAAGGACGCAACAGGCGGACTTCGCGGCTGGAGAACGAAATCCTCGCCTCGATGCATCGTGGCCATCCAGAGCCACCGCGCGATTGGCTATTGACGAGATGCCGCCGCGTCGCGCACGCGCTTGACACCACTCGGGAAAGATGTTTCGATCCGGGCTCCCGGGCAGAGTGGCCCGAACATACGGTGACGTGTGTCCGCTGCAAAGGAGCCAACCCATGCTGCACCTTCCTGGTCGTCGCGCTGCTGACTCCCGTGGCCTGAGCCGCCGCCGCTTGCTGCAGGGCGCGGGCGCTAGCCTCACCCTGGCCGCTGCGACGCCCTTCTTCCGCACCGGCGCCGGTGCAGCCACGCTGCGGCAGACGCCAACCACCCGGGATATCTCCGGCACCAGTCTCAGCCTGCTCCTGTGGAGCCACTTTGTGCCCCGGCACGACGAGTGGTTTGACCAGTTCGTGAAGGAATGGGGTGAGGCGAATGGTGTCACTACCCAGGTAGATCACATCAACACGGCCGATATCCCCGCGACCATCGCCTCCGAGATTGCCGCTGGCCAGGGGCACGATATCGTCGAGCACATCGCCTCGCTCGCGCAGTACGAGAAGAGCGTGCTCGACCTGACGGACCTGGTCGAGGAAGCCTCCGCCCGGCACGGCGAGCAACTGCCGATGGCGAAGCGCAACTCCTACAACCCGACCACGAACGTCTACTACGGCTTCTGCCACGGTTACGCGCCCGACCCGGGCAACTACCGCCACTCCCTCTGGGAGGGCGTCGAGATGGCGGATGGCCCTGGCACCTGGGATGACCTGCTGGCAGGTGGTACGCGCATCAAGAGCGAGCAGGGCGTGCAGATGGGCCTGGGGATGTCGAACGAGATCGACTCCCGTATGGCCGCGCAGGCCATGATGTGGGCCTTCGGCGCCAGCGTGCAGGACGCCAACGAGAACGTCACCATCAACTCGCCGGAGACAGTGGCGGCCGTCACCTACATGGCCGATCTCTTCAAGCAGACCATGACGCCGGAGGTGTTCGGCTGGAACGCGGCCAGCAACAACCAGCTCCTGGTTGCCGGCCGTGCCTCCTACATCCTGAACTCGATCTCCGCCTACCGCACGGCGCAGAAGGACCAGCCGGAAGTGGGCGCCGACATCTTCTTCCGCACACCGCTGGTGGGACCGGCGGGCGAGGAAGCAGCGCTGGCCCACGGCCACGCGGTCTTCATCTCCATGATCCCGAATTACGCCAAGAACCCGGATACGGCCAAGGAGTTCCTGCTTCACCTGGTCAACAACTACGCCCAGGCAGCGGACCAGAGCGAGCTTTACAACTTCCCGGCCTGGCCGGAAACCGTGCCCGACCTGGAAAGCTGGCTGGACAAGGATCCGTACGGGTCTGACCCTGCCGACAAGCTCTCCGTCCTGAAAACGGCCAGCGACTGGACTACCAACCTCGGGCACCCTGGCCCGGCCAACGCCGCCATGGGCGAGATTTTCGCCCTGCCGATCCTGCCGAACATGATGGCGCGCGCCGCGCGCGGCGAGCAGACGCCGGAGGAATCAGTGGCGCAGGCGGAAGGGGAGATCAACGCGATCTTCGAGCACTGGCGCGCCGAGGGGTTGATGGGCGGCGGCGCCTGACCTACCGCGCGCGGAAATCGTGTCGACTCGAGCTTGTCGAGAGACCGCGTCCGGCCTGGCAGGCCGCGCGGAACGAGATTCCTCGACAAGCTCGGAGTGACACGTCGTCGTTTGTAGAAGGCCAAACCGGATGGCAGTAGTGGAGGTGCGCGACCTCGCCAAGCGCTTCGACGGCGTGGCGGCGGTCGACGGCATCAGCCTCGCCTCAACCGATGGGGAGTTCCTGGTCCTGCTGGGGCCTTCGGGCTGCGGCAAGACCACCCTGCTCCGCATGATCGGCGGCCTGGAGAAGCCAACCGAGGGGCGCATCCTCATTGGTGGGCGGGATGTGACGGAACTGCCACCCCGCGCGCGCCAGATTGCGATGGTCTTCCAGAGCTACGCGCTCTACCCGCACATGACCGTGCGCAACAACATCGCGTTTCCGCTGCAGGCGGCCAAGTTGCCGAAGGCGGAGCAGGAGCAACGGATCGCCTGGGCCGCGGGCATCCTGGGCATCGACACCCTGCTCGAGCGCAAGCCGCGCCAGCTCTCCGGCGGGCAGCGGCAGCGCGTGGCGCTGGCGCGAGCCCTCGTGCGCGAGCCGGCCGTCTTCCTGCTCGATGAACCGCTCTCCAACCTGGATGCCCAGCGTCGCGCTCTGCCCGCGATGAATTGCAGGGGTTCCAGCGCCGGGTTGGCACGACGACGATCTACGTCACACACGATCAGGTCGAGGCAATGGGGATGGGTGACCGCATCGCCGTCCTCGATCACGGCAAGCTGCGCCAACTCGGCACCCCGGCCGAGATCTACGATGACCCGGCGGACACCTTTGTCGCCACCTTCCTGGGTTCGCCGCCGATGAACCTGGCGCCAGCCGAGGGCGGCCGGGAACTGCTCGGCTTCCGGCCGGAGCACTTCTTCCCCTTCCCAGCCGATGGTCACGCGCACGATGACCTGGCGCGGTTTCCCTTCCATGTCCACCGCGTCGAATACCTCGGGGCGGAGCGGCTGCTCTACGGTGAGGTTGGGGAGGCGAGGGCAGTCGCCCGCTTCCCGGCCACGGTCGAGTTGCCGGTGACGGCGGGCGATACGTCCGACTTCGCCGTGCCGCGGCGTGACCTGAAACGGTTCGACGCAGCGACCGGGCTGCGCATTCCCGCTGGGATACCCGCATGAGCGCGGCCACGAGCACCAGCGCCGGGACGCTGGCGCCGGACGTCGCCCCGATCTCGCCAGAGACGGAGCCCTCTGGCCGCTACTGGCTGGACAACGAGTCGTTCCTGGCCCGGGTGATGCTGCTGCCAGCCGTGATCTACATCGTGGCGCTGGTTGGTATCCCGCTGGTGATGGCCATCCTCTACAGCCTGAGCGATGTCACTGTCGGCGACCAGAGCATCGACTTCGTCGGGCTGCAGAACTTCCGGGATGCACTGGCGAACGCGACGTTCCGCACGGCGCTGCGCAACACGTTCCTCTTCACCATCGTCTCGCAAATCATCGTCCTCGTGCTGGCCAATATCCTGGCCATCGTCCTGACGTCGGACTTTTACGGCAAGCGCCTGGTGCGTTTCCTGGTCCTCCTGCCCTGGACCACCCCGATCGCGCTCGGCGTCCTGGGCTGGCTCTGGACACTGGACAATGTCTACAGCCCGATCGATTTCATCCTGCGCCAGGTCGGGCTGCTCGGCGTGGGGAGCCCGCTCGGCCCCGATTGGTTCGGCACGAACGCGCTCTGGCTGGCCTACCCGGACCGCGCCCAGTTCTCCGTCCTGCTGGTCCACATCTGGCGCACCTTACCGCTGGCAACGGTGATCCTGCTGGCGGGTCTGACCTCCATCCCGCAGGACCTGAAAGACGCGGCGAATGTGGATGGTGCGGGGTTCTTCCGCCAGCTCTTCTACATCCGCATCCCGTTGCTGCTGCCGATCATGGCCGTGGCGGTGCTCTACGGCATCGTCTTCACCTTCACCGACATGACCGTGGTTTACATCCTGACCCGGGGAGGCCCGACCGACTCGACACAGGTGCTGGCAAGCTGGGCCTTCTACAAGGGCGTCGACGGCGGGAACCTGGCGCAGGGCGCCGCCATTGCGCTCTTCCTCTTCCCGGTGCTGGTCGGGGTGGCGGCGCTGATGCTGCGCCTGGCACGGCGTACGGAGACCTCAGGATGACCCGCTGGCGGCACGTGGCCGGGCGAGGCGTGCTCTACGCGACGGCGCTCTTCTTCGCGCTCTTCGCGGCGCTGCCCTTCGCCTGGATGATCCTCACGATCTTCAAGCAGAACACGGATCTCTACGACCCGAACAACAATCCCTTCCTCTACAACGACCCGCCGACCCTGGACCACATCACCTACCTCTTCGAGAAGACCCAGTACCTGACCTTCGTGCGCAACACGCTGATTGTCTCGGTGCTGGTGGTGATCATCACGCTGGTTGGCGCGGTGCCCGCCGCCTACAGCCTGACGCGGTTGGCCGGGCGCTGGGGCGAGGGATTGGGCATGCTCATCTTCCTCGTCTACCTGGTGCCACCCACCCTGCTCTTCATCCCGCTCTCGCGCGTGGTGGCGGACCTCGGCCTGCGCAACACGTGGTGGGCGATGGTGCTGGTCTACCCCAGTTTCACCATCCCCTTCTGCACGTGGCTACTGATGGGGTTCTTCAAATCGATCCCGAAGGACATCGAAGAGCAGGCGATGATCGATGGCTACAGCCGGCTCGGCGCCATCTGGCGTACCGTGCTGCCCGTTTCCATCCCCGGCCTGCTGACGGTGATCGTGTTCAGCTTCGCGCTGACCATGCACGAGTTCGTCTACGCGCTGGCCTTCGTCACCTCATCGGACCAGAAGACGATCTCCATCGGCGTGACCACGGAACTCATCCGGGGCGATGTCTTCTTCTGGCAATCGCTGATGGCCGCTGCCGCCCTCGTCGCCATCCCGGTGGCGCTCATCTACAACATCTTCCTGGACCGCTTCATCGCCGGGTTCACGCTGGGCGCGGTGAAGGGGTAGACAGACCCTCACCCCAGCCCCTCTCCCTACGCACAGGGAGAGGGGCACGCGACTGCGTGGCCGGCTTGTAGGCAGCAGGCGGATGCGTGTGGGAGATGTCATCCACCTTGCCATGTCATCCTGGGTCCGCAGGCGAAGGATCTCGGCGCGCATCCGGCCAAGGAACAACACCGGAACCCAGCCTGTTCGCGTTCCACCGCCAGTCCCAGGGATCATCTCGACCAAATCGAAGCCAGCGAGAGAAACGACGAGATCCTTCGTGCCTCAGGATGACACCTGAGAGTGGACGCAGTCTTGTTGCGTTTTGACCAGGGAACGAGGTCTTTCGACAAACTCAAGACGACATGCGTGGGTGGATGCGCTCAGGTGACACGGTTGACGCGAGACCTGCAACGAAGCCAGCGCTGTGGTACGGAGTCACGCTGCGATGACAACTCCCTCTCCCGCGCACCGGGAGAGGGTTGGGGTGAGGGTTCTTTCCGTGCAACACCGCCGGCGCACAGAAAGAATCAATCCTGCCGCACCAGCCGCACCGCCTCAGCGAAGCGGCGCACCGCCTCGGGGGTCAGCGGGTAGAGCCACGCCTGGAGGTGGCCGACGCCCTCGTCGGCGAAGGCGCGCAGGCCGGCGGCAATCTCTTCCGGGGTGCCGTTCAGGCCATCCTGCAGCGTGCCGCCGGGCAGGTTGGCAACCTCCGGCAGATCCGGGAAGCCCACGTTGACACCGGCGGTGATCTCCAGCGTGGCCGGGTCGCGCCCAATGGCCTTCGCCGCTGCCAGGACCGCGTCTCGCCCCTCGACGATGGCCTGGGCATTGGGCAGCCCGCTCAGGTTCCAGCTATCCGCGTACTGGGCAGCAAGGCGGTTCATGCGAGGCCGCTTGGACGCGATCATCAGGGGAATGCGCCGCGTAGGCGGCGGCAGCATCTCGCAGGCGTTCGCCTGGTAGTACGTGCCCTGGAAATCGGCGTATCCCTCACGCACGAGTGGGGCGATGATCCGGATCGCTTCCTCAAAGCGGTCGACCAGGTGATCGAACGGGATGCCGAAGCGGACGAACTCCGGCTCGTGCCAGCCCGCGCCAACGCCGAGGATGAGGCGCCCGTTGCTCAACTCGTCGAGCGTGACCGCCATCTTGGCCAGCAGCGCCGGGTTGCGGAACGCGGTGCAGATGACGAAGGTGCCCAGTTCCACGCGCCGGGTCGCTTCGGCCAGGCCGGTGAAGACGGTCCAGCCCTCCAGCGTGGCCTCTGGCCCCCGTTCCGGGAACTCGAAGACCACGTGGTCATAGATCCAGACGGAGTCAAGCCCCTCATCCTCCGCTTGCAGCGCAAAGTCCCGCAGCTCGCGGTACGAGAGAACGTGTCCCGGGTTGCCGATCGCCCCGGGCGGAAGCACCAGACCGATTTTCACGTGTTTCCCTCACATCTTCGGATTCGCGCAGTGCATGGAGCGTTTCGAGAGCAAGCTGGTCTCGCATGGCACGAAAGCCAAAAACCCGTATGTCGATTGATGCGCGGTGCAGCGACCAGCAGTATCTCTCAGCGGGTGGTGGCCTCGCGCACGAGTTCTCCGGCGGCGGTGAAGATCAGGACCGAGAGGAAGATGGCAAGGCCGGGGAAGAAGGTCAGCCACCAGGCGTTCAGGAAGTAGTCGCGCGCCTGGCTGAGCATGGCGCCCCACTCGGCGGAGGGCGGCTGTGCGCCCATGCCGATGTACCCCAGGCTGGCGGTCGTGATCAGCGCGGCGCCCATATCGAGCGTGGACTGCACCACGATCGGGGTCCAGGAGTTGGGCAGCACGTGGCGCTGCAGGATAGCGCGGTCGGTGCAACCCGCGGCGCGCGCCGCCTCCACGTACAGCTCCTGCTTGCGGGCAATCACCTGGCCGCGGGTGAGGCGGGCGTACCAGGGCCACCAGACCACGGAGACCGCCAGCATGGCGGTGGTCAGGGCGGGGCCGAGCGCCCCGGCGATCGCCAGCGCCAGCACTAACGCCGGGAAGGCGAGGAAGATATCGGTCAAGCGCATCACGATGTCATCGACGATGCCGCCCAGGTAGCCGGCGATCGCGCCGAGCACCACACCGACGGCGACGGCGCTGACCACGATCACCAGCACCGCCGGAAGCGAGACGCGGGCTCCCGCCAGGACACGGCTGAACAGATCGCGCCCGAGTGGATCAGTGCCCATGAGGTGAGCGCTGCTCGGCGGCTGCATCCGCTGGCTGACATCGACCTCGTCCGGACCATACGGCCCGATCATCGGCCCGACGAGCGTCAGCAGGAGTAGCAGCACCACCGCCATGATGGTGCCAATCTGCCGCCAGCGACCGCGCAGCCGGGCCAGCCCGGGCAGGCGGACCGGCTCAGGCGTAGCGGATGCGAGGGTCAATGAAGACATAGGCGATATCCACGAGCAGGTTGGCGACCATGTAGACGGTCGCCACGATCAGGGTCGTGCTGATGAGGGCGGCGAACTCGGCGCGCATGATGGCGTTCAGGACGTACATGCCCAGGCCGGGGAAGGTGTAGACGATCTCGACCAGGAAGCCGCCGCTGAGCAGGGCGCCGACCAGCATGCCGAGCGAGGTCACGGTCGGCAGCAGGGCGTTGCGCAGCGCGTGGCCGTAGACCACGCGGTTCTCGCTCAGCCCCTTGCTGCGTGCGGTGCGCACGTACTCCTGGCCCAGCGACTCCAGCATCGAGGCGCGCACGATGCGGATGAGGATCGCCATGGCAGGGAGTGAGAGCGTGATGGCGGGCAGGATGAGATGCTTGACGCTGCTGACGAAGCGAGGCCAATCCCCCTGGAGCAGGCTGTCCACGGTGAACATGCCGGTGATGGTGTGTGGCTCACCAAGCACGATATCGATGCGCCCGGCTGCCGGCAGCCAACCGAGTTGCTTGTAGAAGATGACCTGGAGCAACAAACCCGTCAGGAAGAGCGGCATGGCCGTACTGAAGACGGCAAGGATGCCGCTCGTCTTGTCCAGGGGCCCACGCACCCTTGCAGCGGACATGACCCCGAGCGGCACGCCGACCACCACGGCCAGGAAGAGTGCGCTGAGCATCAGCTCCATGGAGGCCGGGAAGTACGCCGCGAGGTCGGTCGCCACCGGGCGGCGCGAGGTGTAGGAGTACCCGAGGTCGCCCTGGAGCAGTCCCTGCACGTAGCGCACGTACTGTTCCGGCAGCGAGCGATCCAGGCCCATCCGCTCCCGCATTTCCAGGTACTGCTTTTCGCCGCCCTTCGCGCCGAGGGCGGCGCGCGCCGGGTCGGCCGGCATGACGTGCGAGAGCAGGAAGGTCAGCAGGCTGATGCCCACCAGCACGATGACCAGCCCGATCAGGCGCCGGATCAGGAACGCGCGCACCGTCTTTCGCCGTCTCCTCTGCCCCGCCCCCGTCTACGCCAGCGACATTTTCTCGAACGGCGCGTAGTTGGCGCCGAGCAGGAAGCTGTACTCCCAGCCCTGCACGTTCGAGCGCATGCCGATGAGTTGCTTGAAGTTGAAAAGCCACATGACGCCGGCGTCGGCAAAGGCGAGGTCGAACCCTTCCTGCAGTGCTGCTTGCCGCTCCTCCGGATCGAGCGCGGTTTCGATGCGCACGAGGATATCTTCCATCTCCGGGCTGGTGTAGAACTCGAAATTGCAGCAGAACGCCGGCGGCTTGCTGTTCTCGCCGTAGACCAGGGCGAGCATCTCGTAGGCGTCCGGGTAGTCCGGGCCGACGTTGCTGATGAACCCCATGAATGAGTCATCGATGTTGCCGCTCAGGTGCTGGCTGAGGAAGGCGTTCGATTCCATCACCTTCACGTCCAGCGTCACCCCGATCTTGGCCAGGTCAGACTGGTACATCTCCAGCAGCAACTGGTCGTTCAGGAAGAGGTGGAGCGCGTACAGCTCCATCGAGAAGCCGTCCGCCAGTCCGGCTTCCTCCAGCAACCCCTTCGCCTTGTCGAGATCGAAGGTGTACTGGGTGGCGGCCGGCGCGTAGCCGAGCGACATCGAGGTGGCGACGCTGTCGAGCTTGACCGCGTGCCCACCCATGATGCCGTTGATCGCCTGGTCGTAGTTGAAGGCGTAGGAGAGCGCCTGGCGCACCAGCGGGTTGTCCAGCGGCGGCTTGGCGTTGTTGAGCACGATCTCGCACTGCAGGCTGGAAGGCGCCTCGACGGTCGTGATGCCCTCCATGGTGGACAGCGCGTCCCAGTCCTCCGGGGTCAGGTTGGCGACAATGTGGGCATCGCCGCGTTCCAGCATCGAGCGGATGGTGGCCGCTTCCGTGATCCAGAGGATGACGACGCGCTCGATGTGCGGGCCGTCGCTCCACCCCTGCCACCAGTTGGGATCGCGCACCAGCACCGCCTGTTTCTGGTCCGGGTCGTAGCTCTCCAGGGTGTAGGCGCCGGAACCAGCGTCGTTGAAGAGCAGGTACTCGTGCCCCAGGTCCTCGTCGCCGGTGGAGTTGGCGTTGACCGTCTCCGGGCTGACGATGCTGTTGCCCCAGAGTGCACCAATCGAGGGCAGGAACGGGGAGAACGGCTTCTTGAGCTTGAACGCGACGGTCGTGTCATCAACGGCGGTGATGGTGTCGATCTGGTCGAGCAGGAAATCCACGCCGAGCTTGAGCGTGCGCGTGCGCTCGTAGCTGAAGCGCACCGCCTCGGCGTTGACGGGGGTGCCGTCGTGGAACATGGCGTTCGGCTTCAGCTTGATGGTGTAGGTCAGGCCATCTTCCGAGATGCCGCCGTTCTCGACCGACGGAATCTCTTGCGCCAGGTTTGGCTCCAGGGTGACCTTGTCGGCGCCGGTGAACTTGAAGAGACCTTCATAGACATGGGAGAGGATGGTGGCTCCTCCGCCGTAGTCCCAGTTCTCGGCCGGGTCGAGGCTGTAGGCCGCGTCCGAGGCCAGGAAGACGATCGTTGCGCCATCCTGTGCTGCCGCAGGTGGACTCAGGCGGGTGAGGTCGAGCGCGGCGGCCGACCCCAGCACCCCGGCAGCCTTGAGAAAGGTGCGGCGGTTGCTCAGCGCGCGAAGAATGGTGCTCATCTCGGGCGATGCGGCCACGTGATCGACTCCTGTCTTTCCTGACGACATGAAGGGCTCCGCGGCGCGTCTACGCCACGACACTTTCAATTCCAACCTGATGACTGACGAAGGGGTACTCGCACGGCGGCCCGGCGGTGACCAGCATGGTGCGCGTGGCCGGGACGAAAAGCATGGCGGCACGCGTCATGTACGGGTAGGCCGGCAGGTCGAGGTGGGCGCAAATGCTGCCCGGGTAGTTGGCGTGATCCCGGAAGTGGCGCTGCAGCGTTTCCAGGTCGATGTGGCCGGCCGTCTCATCCAGCAGTTGCTGCATGCGCCCACCCCGCACGAAGGAGGTTCCTTCGAAGGTTGGGTTCCCTTCGTCAGCCAGGAGTTCCGGCGCTTCGTAGTGGTTGGCGTGGGCCAGGTGGCGGCCAATGTAGGTCACGTGCTGCCGGGTGGCGGTGGCCTCGATGTTCACCGCGCCGAAGGGTGCGCCGAGCACGAAGTTGAACCCGATGGCGCGCACCGGGCGCAGTGCCGCCGAGATGGCGTCGTTCAGCTTCGGTGCGGCCAGGGCGCGGCGGACCAGGAACGGGACCGGGACGCCGTTGCGCATGTCGCGCGGCTGCAGGGAGTTCCAGACCAGGGCGATGCCGTGGGCGTTGATGCCGTTGCCGCCAACGACGCCCGGGTGCGTGTAGACGAGCGCTTCCGGCGTGTCATCGTGAGCGGCAATGTGCAGCAGGACGTTCGGATACCACTCGCCGATATCCCAGCTCTGGCCGATGTAGGTCGTGCCGTCGCTGGAACTGTGTCCGGTGACACCGACTGTCGTGCAGGCGCGGCCGGCCCGGATCCCTTCGTAGAGATGGAAGCCACCGAGTTCGTCGAAGCAGTTGAGGGTCCAGAGGTGCTCGAAGGGCAACCCTGAACCCTCGGCGATACCCTCGACTTCATCGACCAGGTCTGGCGCCTGGGCGCGGCTTTCCGGGAGCAGCCCGAGCGCAAAGCCCTGGGCGTCACGCTCCGTGATGGCGCGCGGCCCCGAGCCGGCGGAATCGATCCACCTCTCGTAGAAAGCGCCAATCTCGCCTGCGAGGGCACGGCCATGCTGAACGCCTCGCTCACGTGGTCCACCGGCGATCTCGATGACCGGGATGCTTTCCATGGAACGCTCCCCTCTTGCGCCATACCTGCAAACGAATGCGTCGCCCCTGTTACTCTGGGGCAAGCGATTTGTTGGACGATCAAGCAGAATATCGCAAGGACCGCGTGCGATGTCAATTGCGGCCGGCAGAAAGCGCAACGCTTCGTGATGTGGCGCAACGCCCAAGGTGATCCGCAACGGCTCTTCGGTTGTCCCGTACATGCCTGTGTCACAGGATCGCTTGTATGGTGAGTCAATGATCGATCAGGCTGATGCGGGACCTGGGCGAAACGGGGAGTCATTGGAGGGGCAGCCGGGGCCAGAGGTTTCGGTGGGCGCCATCGTGCACCGTTTGCGCCGGCAGCGGGAGTTGAGCCTGGAAGACCTGGCCGCTGCCAGTGGCGTGTCTGCGTCGTTCCTCAGCGCCGTGGAGCGCGGGGCGTCTGATATCTCTGTGGGCCGCCTCTCACGGGTGGCGGCGGCCTTCGGCCTCGACCTGGTGACGTTCCTCGGCTATTTCTCCACTGCCGGCAAGCCGCGCATCATGACGGTGGCGGACCGCATCCCGGTCGATCGTGGCGAGGGGGTCGATTACTACCACTTGCCCGTGCCGGGCGCTGACGTGGAGGTGGTCTCCGCCAAGTTCGCCCCGCACACCGGCTTTCGCGACGCGATGGTCCATTCCGGCCTGGACATCGTCTACGTCGTCAGTGGCGAGATCGTCCTGATCTACGACGGCGTGGAGTACACCCTGAACTGCGGCGAGCTCGGCGTCTGGCCCAGCTCCCACCCCCACTCCTTCCGCAACGACGGCGACACGCCGGCGGAGTTCTTCGCAATCGCGACGGAAACAGTGTGGAGATAGGGTTGCCAGTGTGACGCCGGTTCCCGTGCCCGGCAGCAGGATCCACGTGACGCATTGCCTCGCTCGCAGATTCTGCCGGGAACCCAGGACGCTCAGTGCTTCTTGCGCTTCTTCTTGTGCTTCTTCACGCAACGCCCCTGGTCACAGACCTGGCTCCCCTTCAGACAGCAACTCGGTCCACCCTTCTTCCCTGCCGGGCAGCACGTGTGGACACCGCTGACACAGGCGCTGCGTCCACCCTTGCCATCGCAGCACAGCACTGCGGGGTCGCTCTTGCAGCCGGCACCGCACTCGTCGCCGGCTGCACAGCACACCCCGGCGCCGGTTTCGCCGCCGTCCGAGGAGCAGACCCGGCCCACAGGGCAACAGGAGTCACCGCAGGGTGTTACGCACCGGCAGGCGCAGGTGTCGAAATCACGAAACGTGTCCGGGGGGCATGGCAGTACACATGTGCCATTGCATGTCTCCTGGCCCGCCTGGCACTGCTTGCACGAGCAGGTCGCAGGGTCAAACAACGAGCCGGATGGGCATGCGTTCGCGGGGTTCACACATCCCTGCCCCGGACAGAAGGCCCAGCCGTTGGGACAGCAGCGGCTAGTTGCGGAATCTGCGCAGGTACTGTTGGCATCACAGCACAGATTGCCGCAGCACTTGCCTGCCGGACAGCAGTTCGGCGCGCAGAATTCCGTACCAATGAGACAGATAGCTCCCTGGCCGCCATTGAAGGCCGGATCGGCGCAGAATGCCTGCCTGGGGTCGTAACACTGGATGCCGCAGGGCTCGAAGTCGGCTCCCGTACTGCAACTGGCGGTGGCAGGGGCACTCCGGCTCGCTATGGCGAGTCCGGCACCCACAGCGGCGATAACACGACGGCGAGACCAGGAAGCGGCGAATCCTCGGGTCAGGGTGTCAAAGCGGCTGGGATCCATTGCGTCCTCCAGGCGTCTGGAGCGGCCGGTCATCGGCGCGTCCACCATCCTGGGGCGAAGCCTAGCGATGACTACCGCCAACCACATCCGTAGAAATACGTGTTTTCACGATCGGCCAGGGCTGAAGCCGGCACGCCTGACGCAAAGATGGCGCCGCCGTGGGCTGTACCGAACACCACAGGAAGGGAAGGAGACCGGAAGTCGCGTAGCGGCATTTGGCGCAGGAGGGGATCACGCAAAACGCCGACAGCCGCTCTCGCAGCCATCGGCGCCTTACGCGAAGCTCACGGTGCAGGCAGGGAATTACTCCCCCGCTCCCGGGTCAGCCGCCTTGCGAATCACTCCGCTGCGCGCTGAACGGGCTTCTCGACTCCGTGCGGCAAGCCGCCGGTCTTCGTTGGCCCAGGCCATCTGGCATTGCTGCCAGCCGCCCCGCCTTGTCCTCTGCCCGTGTCACCATGGGCGTGGAATCGGCGTCCGGGTCTGCTCAGGCCCACTGTTGAGAAGGCCAGAACCGAGCTAGCTGTCAGATTGCTCTGACTGCCGATTCGCTTTCGCGAACCCCGTTTGCTTCAGTACGTACACTCTATATCCTCGGTGCCTTCCTGTCAATAGGTTGTGGAAAGCAATTTTTGACGAAGTGTGATCGGCCCCATATCCCTCGTCCCAGGCCCATATCCTGGATGGACGTGAGCGCTGTTTCCGCGGCACGCGCGACCCCGCCAGCAAGGTGATAAGGTGCTCGCAGATACCTCGCCCAGGGACTGGCGCGAGACGGCACAGAGGTAGAGGAGCAACGATGGCGGAGTGGCAATCTGGCTCGGTCGACGCCAATGGTGTGACCATCCACTACACGCGGACAGGCGGCAACAAGCCGGTCGTGGTCATGGCCCATGGGGTGACCGA
The DNA here is from genome assembly GCA_046328375.1 of Thermomicrobiales bacterium. Taxonomy (GTDB): domain Bacteria; phylum Chloroflexota; class Chloroflexia; order Thermomicrobiales; family UBA6265; genus JACCXM01. Next base: position 47,877 of record JAXLWT010000005.1, on the reverse strand, counting down.
CAACGGGTTGTGCTGGTCTCCCCTCGCCCGGGAGTTGGAGGATGACTTCGACCTGATCATGGTCGATGCGCGTGGCCATGGGAAATCCGATGGCCCTGAGGGAAGCTATGGTCCGGACGTCCAGGCAGAGGACCTCGCCGGGTTGATTACCGCCCTCGGCCTGGAGAAGCCGGCCGTGCTGGGGCACTCCATGGGCGCGGGTACGGCGCTGGTGCTGGCCGGCAAGCACCCGGGTCTGGTTGGCTCGATCCTGCTCGAGGATCCCCCGGCGTGGTGGACCGAGTGGTACGACACCCCGGACGCGCGTGAGCTGGTGAACGGCATGAAGTCGCGCGCGCTCAATTACAAGGGACTGTCGCGTGATGAACTGCTCGCGGCCGGGCGTGAGGGGCACCCCGATTGGTCCGACGCCGAGTTGCAGGCGTGGGCGAACTCGAAAGTCGAGTTCAGCCCGAACGTGCTGGTGGTCTTCGAACCGAACAACCGCGCCAATGTCGATTGGCCAGCCACGCTGGGCCAGATTACCTGCCCGGTGCTGCTGATCATGGCTGATGCCGAGCGCGGAGGCATCATTACCCAGGAGCGGGCCGACGCCCTGCAGGCGATGGTGCCGCAGACCGAGGTCGCCTACATCCCCGGCGCGGGCCACAACATCCGGCGCGAGCAGTTCGGGCCGTACATCGAGGTTGTGCGCGAATTCCTCAAATCGCACACCTCCCCTGTTGCCTAGGTTGTAGGTTGTGGGTAGACCCGACCGGCGCGCCGCCAGCCACGGCCTCCCCCTCCTTCCCTTGCGGGAGGGTGGGGGTGTTGGACCCGGCACTGGGACAGTAGTCGTGCGTTACGGGTGACGTCGTGCAGCAGGCGACGAGTGCCAGGCCCCACTCGGCTGCCGCCACCGCGCTGCGTCGGGTCCATGAGGGCCACGCGCATTCTCGCTTGGCCCACGGCCGGTCTAGAACGGTTTCATCACCATCAGGGCCAGCACGATCAGCCAGCAGAGGGCGAAAAAGCCCGCGCCCAGGCGCAAGCGCAACCGCAGCGAGGGCGGGATCTCGGTCCCGGTTCGCAAGACATCGAGTGCGCGTTCCTGCGCGGGAACGACGATGCCCAGCAGGAGCACAAGGGCGACCGCGAACAGGCCTACGGCGACCATGAGCCAACCCTGGTCGAAGAGTGCGCGCTGCGCGGCCAGTGCCAGCCCGACGGCGGGCACGGTCAGCGTGGCGGCGCCATAGGCGCGCGTCACGGAGTGCAGCGCCGCGGCTACCTCGTGCGTTCCGGTCCTTGCGAAACGCGCGAAGGCGCTGCTGGCGAACGTGGCTGGTCCAATGAAGACAATGGCCGCGCCGATGTGCGCGACAAGCAGAATCAGGTGCACGCCGTCCCCTCTTGACGTCCTGGATGCTCGCTCACCGAACCACCTGGCCAGGAAATCGTAGCTACGGTGTCGCGCCCGGGCTGAGGCGGTGGGACCAGGAGCCGCCGCGCAGCGTGCCTCGATCCCCGGCTCAGGACGCCACAGGCCGCCAGGTGGCACGGCAGCCACCGTTGCCCGCACCGAGGCGCATCCTGCTATGCTGGGGCTTCATCAATTGCGTGGTCATGGACGTGTTGACAGCGCGCATCTCTTGCAGGTGTGCGGCCGCCGGTTACCAGGTTTGCAGGCGTTTGAGACCCAGGCCGGATGGGGCAGGCTCATCCGGTACCGCAGCGCAGGTGCGTGACGTTCTGCCTGAAGGAGGAGAGCATGGGGATACGGTCCCGTTTGTCGCAAGCATGGCGGGTCGCTGCGGCGGCTGCGCTGATGGCGCCCGTGGTGCTGACGCCAGCCGTCTCGCTAGCGCAGGAGTCCACACCTGAGGCGGCTCCGTACTACTCCGATACTCAGGGGCCAGCGGTGCCGGGTGGTACCGTGAACTACCTGCTCTACGAAGAGCCCGATTCCCTGAATCCCCTCGTCGGCAACACCAGCATCGCGCAGCAGGTGGTGACCGCGATCATCGAGGGGCTCACCTACAACGATCCCGATGGCAACTTCCAGCCGATGCTGGCGGCGGAACTCCCGACGCTGGAGAACGGCGGTGTTTCCGAGGACCTGAAGACGGTCACCTGGCACCTGAAGCCGGGCTTGCTCTGGAGCGATGGCCAGCCGGTCACCTCCGAGGACATCAAGTTCTCGTGGGAGGCGGCCAAGGACACGGCGAATGGCTCCGCCTACGCCAGTGACTACGCCCTGATTACGGACATCCAGACCCCGGACCCGGAAACGGCCGTGGTTACCTACTCCGAATTCAACGCGGGGTACCTGGACCAGTTCCCCTACATCCTGCCGAAGCACGCCGCCGGTGATGTCACCGACATGGCGAACTGGGATTTCAACCGCGCCCCCATCGGCACGGGCCCCTTCGTGCTGAGCGAGTGGGCGCCCGGTGAGTACCTGGCCACCGTGCGCAACGAGAACTACCGCGAGGAAGGCAAGCCGTACCTGGACGGCATCAACTTCCTCATCGTGCCAGCCGAGGAGGCTCGCACCGCCCGCATGATCGAGGGTGACGGCGACGTCATGCTCTGGGCGGGTGACGAGGCCGAGCAGCAGATCGAGGATGCCGGCGCTGGCATGGGCCGCATTGCTCCGGGCATCTGGATCGTCCAGATGTGGTTCAACCTCAGCAAGCCATTCGACAACGATCCCAGTGCCGACGCACCGCACCCGATCCTGGGCGACCTGCGTGTGCGCCAGGCCATCACCATGGCGGTGAACCGCGAGCGCATCAACAAGGATCTACTGGAAGGGCGTGTCTTCGATATCGATTCGCCGTTCGATGTCGGCTGGCTGCAGTGCCAGGTCGAGCCGTTCACCTACGATCCTGAAGCCGCCAAGGCCCTGCTGGAAGAGGCTGGCTGGAAGGACGAGGATGGCGACGGCATCCGCGAGGCGCACGGCGTCGAGGGCGTGGAAGACGGCACGCCGCTGAGCCTGAACATGAACGGCTACACCGGTTACTCCACGCTCGAGTTGATCGAGCTGGCGGTGCAGGAAGACCTGAAGGCCGTCGGCATCGACACGAAGCTGGAGAACCAGGAGTTCGCGGTCATCTTCGGCACCTGGGACGATGCCTCGCCGCGCCTGTTGGGCGACTACGACCTGCTGGTTTTCGACGCCGGCTGGTTCGCCGAGCCGGGCAAGGACATCGTCCAGGACTTCGATCCTGCTGGCGTCCCCAGCGCCGAGAACCCTGGTGGCCGCAACTTCATGCGCTGGGTGCGCGAGGATGTTGGCGAGTGGCTGAAGGCGGGGAACTCCTCACCTGACGTGGAGGTCCGGCGCGAGAACTTCTGCAATATCGCGAACGCCCTGCGTGAAGATATTGCCACCTTCCCGCTCCTCCAGTTCAGCGAGGGCAGCGTCTACTCCAACCGCATGCACGGCTTCACCGTCAGCACCTGGGAGTACGGCACCTGGGACGCTGAGAACTGGTGGGTCGAGCAGTAATCACGAGCATCTGACAACGGGCGACGGAGATACGCTCCGTCGCCCGTTGCGCTGGAACATCCGGGGCTGATCTGTGGGCGCGTTTGTCATCCGCCGCTTGTTGGGCGCGATCCCGCTGTTGCTCTTTGTGAGCATCGCGGTCTTCCTCATGTTGCAGGCTGCGCCGGGCGGGCCCACCGGGGCCTACATGCGGCGCGGCAACATCAGTGCGGAAGATCTGGCGGCGCTGGAAGAGCGGCTCGGGTTGAACGACCCCATCCCGGTCCAGTACGGCAAATGGCTGGGGCGCGTGCTGCAGGGCGACCTCGGCATGGCGGTTACCTCCAAGCGCCCCGTCGCGGACGAGATCCTGGACCGGCTGCCGAACACTCTCGTCCTGATGTTCGTGGCCTGGGGGGTAACGCTGCTCATCGCCATTCCGGTCGGGATTCTCTCGGCGGTCAAGCAGTACTCGTGGTTCGACCATGTCGTGACGACGTTTACCTTCGTCGGGCAGTCGATCCCCATCTTCTGGTTCGGCCTGATCCTGCTCCTGGTCTTCTACATGAAGCTGGAGAACCCCTGGACGGGCGAGCCCCTCTTCCCGGCTGGCGGCGTCTCGACCATGGGTGCGCCCTTCTCCATCACGGACAGGATCTGGCACCTGGTGCTGCCGGTGACCATGCTGGCGGCCGGGTGGGTGGCCTGGTACTCGCGTTTCCTGCGCGCCTCGATGCTGGAGACGATCCACCAGGATTACGTGCGCACCGCGCGCGCCAAGGGACTAAGTGAGCGTCTGGTGATCCTGCGTCATGGGTTCCGCAACGCGGCGATCCCGCTGGTGACCCTGATGGCCCTCGATGTGCCCTTCCTCTTCACCGGGGCGTTGTTCACGGAGGTGATCTTCGCCTGGCCAGGGATGGGACGCCTCTTCTACTCCGCCGCCGAGCGCCGGGACTACGGCATCCTGATGGCGATCATCATGATCACCTCGGCGCTTATCATCCTGGCGAATATCCTGGCCGATGTGCTCTACGCCGTCCTCGATCCCCGGATTCGCCTGAAATGAGCGCCGCCGTCACCGCCACCCCGGAGAGCGCTCTCTCGCGCAATGTCCCGGAGCCGGAGTATCCCGGGTCACTGGGCAGCACGAGCAAGCGGCGTCACGAGTCGATGCTTGACCTGGTGGCGCGCCGCTTCTGGCGGCACAAGCCGGCCGTCGTCGGACTGGTCATCCTGATCATCCTCATCCTCTCCGCCGTCCTGGCGCCCTGGATCACCATGGACCCGGACGCCCTCTCCGTCTCCGAGCGGAAACAGGGCCCAAGTGCTGCGCACATCCTGGGCACGGATGAGGCCGGGCGCGATGTCCTGGCGCGCACGCTCTACGGTGGGCGCATCTCGCTCACCATCGGCCTCGCGGCCACGCTGATCGCCCTCGCGATCGGGACCGCCATCGGCGCCGTGGCGGGCTACTTCGGTGGACCAATCGACGCCGCCATGATGCGCCTGACAGACGCGTTCCTCTGCTTCCCGCAGCTTTTCGTGCTGATCGTGCTCGGCACGCTCATCCGCACCACCGAGCTGCGCGTGCTGCAGGGAAGCATCCTGCCGATTGCGCTCGTCATCGGGGTGCTCTCCTGGATGGGCCTGGCGCGCCTGGTGCGGGCGACGTTCCTCAGCCTGAAAGAGAAAGAGTTCGTGGAGGCCGCGCGGGCCGCCGGCGGGGACAACACCCGTATCATGCTGCGCCACGTGCTGCCGGGCGCGGTTGGGCCGATTGTGGTCCAGGCCAGTCTGCTGGTGGCGGCCTCCATCATCACCGAGTCGGGCCTGAGCTACCTGGGGTACGGCGTGCAACCACCCACCGCCACCTGGGGCAACCTGCTCAAGGACGCCCAGCCGCACATGCAGCAGCTCCCGATCTTCGCCATCGCCCCAGGCATGATGATCTTCCTGACGGTGATGAGCATCAACTTCATCGGCGACGGCCTGCGGGACGCGCTCGATCCCTACGGCCGGCGGTAGCCCACCCAGTCACGTTTCGTCCTGAGCGCAGGCGAAGGATCTCGGCCTGACCTCGCGCCGGCAACGAGCCTTCAACTCAGCCTGTTACCTTCCTGGCGCCTTACCGCAGGAAAGCGCGTCGTGGTCCGAGGAATACACACCGGGACGAGATTCTTCGCCTTCGGCTCAAATTTGCACGAAGCTTGAGGTATTTGGTTCGGCGCTGACCTCTCGTTTCGAACCTGAGACGAGCGATATTGACCTGCTGGTGGAGTGTCCGCTCCGTTCGCCGCTGCGCAAGGTCACGAATGGAGCTACCTCCTCGTCATCTCCGCCAGGTATCCCTCACGGCTGAACGGGTTAGGGCCGGTGCGTGAGCGTGTTGGTGGGTTCCTGCTCACCGCGATGTGCCCGGCTGGCGTTGACACCCACGTGCCCTCGCCCCGCGTCAGCCCCGGGATCTGCTGCTCCACGCCCCGGAGCTCGGCGGTGGGGATCGTGCAGGTGACACGCGCGGTGTTCCCCTGGATGACGGTCTCGCGGATCGTTGCCCGGGCGTGCGTGAGGACGCGGGTGATCGCGTTGCAGGTGTCCTCCGGAACGTCGAGGTCGAGCAGCTCGATCGGCTCGTAGACGGTGGTCCCGGCCTGCAACAGCGCCTGCATCACCACCAGCGGCGTGAGCTTGCGGAAATCCGCGGCAACCGTGACCGGCGAGTAGTAGCCGCAGTCGATCAGGGTAATGAGACAGTCTGTCACCTCCCAGCCGGCCAGGCCCTGGCTCAGCGACTCGTAGATGGTCTCCTCGATGGCGCGGTAGAAGGCGAGCGGCAGCGCGCCCAGCTCGCGTTCATAGCGGACGCCGCTGCCCGGCAGGACGGGTTCGATGCGCAGGCCAACACCGGCGGCGATCGGGTTGCCGCCCAGCGGTTCGATGTGTTCACCCACGCCGTCTGGCCGCTCGATGCAGATCGTCATGGTTGGGCCAAAGGTGACGGCCACGCCGTACTCCTGGGCAAGCGTGGCCTGGATGACTTCCTTCTGTACCTCCCCGTAGAGCCGCAGCGAGATTTCCCCCTCCGTGTTGCGCTGCCGCAGGGCAATCAGCGGGTCATGCTCGGCCATGATCTCCAGCGCCGCACGCAGCCGGGTGATCTGCCGGGAATCCGCCGGGCGCACCACGCTCTCCAGCGCCGGGAGGGGCAGGGTGGGTGGAGACGGGTGCTCCCGATCGTCTGGCAACCCGGCGCGGTCGCCGATGCGGGCGTGACGCAGGCCGTGCAGGATGGCGATATCCCCGGCCGTGACGCACTCCACCGCGCCTGATCTCCCCGCCAGCTCGATGCCGGTGACCCGCGTCTCCATCTCCTCCAGCAGCCCGTGTTCCGGCCGGCGATGCAAGGGGAGGCGCTGGCGTACCTCCAGCGTGCCGGCGAATAACCGCACGTACGTCAGTTTCTCGCCAGACGGGCGATGCGCGATCTTGAAGACCTCACCAGCAAGTGGCGCAGCAGCATCGGCCGGCGCCGACGGGAGCCAGGCCCGCACACCTGCCAGCAGTTGCGGCACGCCCACGCCGGAGATCGCGGAGCCGAAGCAGACCGGCGTAATCTCGCCCGCCGCAACCTGTTGCCGCAGGGCGCCAGTCAGGTAGGTCGTGCTGAGCACACCACCCTGCCGTTCGTAGGCATCGATGACGTCGTCGCTGGCAGCGGCCAGGAGGTCGATGCAGTTGGCCCGCCATTCCTCATCATCGGGGTCGATCGGGATGACCTGGTGGTCATGTGTTCCCAGGTTGGCGACGCGGTTCATGGGCAGTACGCGCATCCGGAGTGCCTGGGTGAGTTGCTCCAGCAACGCGGCCTCCCGCGCGCCAACCCGGTCGATCTTGTTGACGAAGATCAGCCGGGGAACACCTGCCACCTGCAGGGCGTGCGCCAGTCGCCGCGTTTGTGGCTGCACCCCCTCCACGGCCGAAACAACCAGGATCACGGCGTCGAGCACGCGCAGCGAGCGCACCACCTCGGCGATGAAGTCCGGGTGGCCGGGGGTATCGATGAGGTTGACGGTCAGGTCGCCCAGGCTGAATGAGACGACGGCGGACTGGATGGTGATGCCGCGTGCCCGTTCGAGTTCGAGCGTGTCCGTCTGCGTCGTGCCGGAATCGACGCTGCCGACCCGGCGGATCACGCCGGTCTCGAACAGGAGACGCTCGGTCAGGCTGGTTTTGCCCGCATCGACGTGGGCCAGGATGCCAAGGTTGAGAAACCGAAAAGACATACAACGGTGCCTTCCAGGGAGGGCATCCATCGTTCACGATGGACGCGTTCGCCAGGGTCAGGGGAATGGACATCCCTGCGCCCGCGAACGAGGCACGCGTTACGTTGCGTTATCGGGTGAGATTAGCTGTGATTGGCGGCCTGGTTCGTCAGGGAAGAGATGTGGAAGGTGATCCGCCGCATGGTGCTCCTGCTTCCCTGAAACCGCCTCGACAACGCCCGGCCGGCGTTGCCGCATGGCCGGGAGTGTAATCCAGGCTGGCGTCATGATGCACAGTGCCGGGTGGCCAGGATGGGAAACCTGCCCGGAGAGAAGTGGAGAACCCCGTGCTACGGTTGCGGCATGATGTGGCGCAGTTCCATGTGCACCGGCTGCGCCTGAAGCGGCACGTAGGGACGTACCCAGGGGACCTCCATGACCAAGGACTACGCGAAGTACAGCTTCTGGCTGGAAACCTGCGGCGATGACCTGACGCCGCGTCCGGCCCTGGATGGCTCGGTCGACGTGGATGTCGCCATCATGGGCGCCGGGTTCACCGGGCTGTGGACGGCGTATCACCTGCTGCGCCGTGATCCCTCGCTGAACGTGCTGGTGGTGGAGAAAGAGATTGCCGGGTTCGGCGCGTCGGGGCGGAACGGTGGCTGGTGCTTTTCCGGCTTCCCCGTTCTGCCGCGCGAGTTGATCGATCGCCACGGGCGGGAGATGGCGCGCCAGGTCTCGCTCGCCATGGCCGACTCCGTGGACAACGTGGGCCAGGTCTGCAAGGCGGAGGGGATCGATGCCCACTACGCGCACGGGGGCGAGCTGGAGGTAGCCCGTGCCGCCTATGACCTGCCCAAGCTGCAGGAGATGTACAACGAGTACGCGGCCATCGGGCTGGAAGACCGCGTGCAACTGCTCGATGCCGCCCAGACGGCGGATCGCATCAAGATCGCCGGCGCCGTCGGCGCTTTCTGGAACAAGGATGGCGCGGCGGTGCAGCCCGCCCGCCTGGTGCGCGGCCTGGCGCGAGCAGTGGAGCGGCACGGCGGGCGCATTGTCGAGCAGACGACCGTCACCGACTATGCCGGTGGCGGCAAGCCGGTGTTGCACACGGACCGGGGTGATGTCCGGGCGCGGCGCGCCATTGTGCTGGCAGGCGAGGCGTACCTCTCGCAACTGCGGAAACTGCGCCGTCACGTCATCCCCATGACCTCGCACATGGTCGTGACCGAACCGCTCTCACCGGAGATCTGGGAGAAGATCGGCTGGGAGCGGCGCGAGGTGCTGGGTGGCTTCGGCACGACGGGCGGCTACATCCAGCACACCGCCGATGGCCGCATTGCCTTCGGAGCGTACCGCGCGCGCTACCCCTACAACTCGAAGATCACCGATGACCTGGACCGCATCGAGGAGATCTTCGAGCACGCGCGCATCGCCGCCCGCACCTGGTTCCCGGACCTGCGCGAGACGGCCTTCACCCACTCCTGGGGCGGCGTCTTTGGTACCCCGCGCGATGGCATGCCGACGATGGGCTTCAACCCGCGCACAGGGGTGGCCCTGGCCTATGGCTACACCGGCGAGGGTGTAGCAACCTCCAACCTGAGTGGCCGGGTGCTGACTGACCTCATCACGGAGACCGATTCACCCCTCACCCGCCTGCCGATGGCCTCGCACAACCCGGTCGTCTGGGAGCCGGAGCCACTGCGCTCCATCGGGGTGAACCTGGTGCGCAAAGCCCGCTACTTCGAGAATGAGGAAGTGGAGCGCACCGGCGAGTACCCGGAGTGGCCGAAGCTGGTCCACAAGCTGGTCGGTCGCTAGGCGCAAGGGGCGGTCAGCAGAAGCGGCCGCCGTCTCCGCCCCAGGCGCCTGGGTCACGGGGCGGTGGTTGCTGTTGCTGCCGCCACTGTGCCATCGCCGCTCGCTGGCCCTCACGCCGCTCGGCGATATCCTGGGATATCTGGTAGTTGACGAAGCTGCGGCGGCGTCGCTCCTGTTCCGCGGGACTCATCGAGGCAGGCTGGTTCTGCGCCAGACCGATCATCACGAGGGCGACGAGCAGGATACCGGTGCCCACGAGGATGTACTGCCAGAAGAGCACGATCGCACCGGCCACGAGCGCGATGAGCAATCCCGCAACAGCAACTTTCGCGATGGTCATCACTCACACCTGTGCCAGTGACCGTCGAATCATTGACATAGAGAACGGAGCGTTGACGGTGCACGTTCCCGCCTGGAGCAGTGGTTCAGGTGCGCGCGGAGTATTTCATGACGCCTGAGCGCCAACTGCGGGTCCGCGAGAAGGTCTACGCCTACATCACCCAGGGCGAGCAATTGCTCGTCTTCCGGCATGTCGATTTCCCGGACGCGGGTATCCAGGTGCCGGGCGGCTCGGTCCAGCCCGGGGAGTCGCTGCGCGAGGCGGTCCTGCGCGAAGCATTCGAGGAAACGGGTCTGGCTGGCCTGGAGATCGCCGCCGAGCTCGGTGACGCGTGGCCGGTCATGGACGATGGTGGCCGCAGTGGCGAGTTGCACCACCGCCACTTCTTCCACCTCCGCTGCTCCCGGCCGATGCCGCTGGCCTGGCGCCATGAGGAGCGGGACCCGGGAGATGGCGGGCCAGCCATCCTGTTCGAGTTCTTCTGGATGCCGCTGGCAGATGCGCCAGCGGCGCTGATTGCGGAGATGGGAGCGCTGGCGCACCGCGTGCTGCTCTAGCCGGGCAGGAGGCCCGCCCGGCCGTCGTGCAAGTGGGCTCTCGCTGCGCCCCCGCGTCTGGTGTCAGGTGCGGTTGACCACCTCTGCGGAACAGCCAGGGGTCAACCTGCCCTCGAAGGCATCCTCGAAGAACTGCTGGAGCATCGATCCGGTGAAGGCAGGATCGGCCAGGCTGGCGCTGCCCGGGAGCGCCGTGATGGCGCTGTGACTGCCGTCGGTCACGCCGGCCTCCGCACGCCAGATGCGCAGGCGCAACGAGCCCTGGTCCCCAGCCTCCGGGCAGTACTCTGCCTGCATGGCGTCGTAGAGCGCGACCGACATGCAGTCGCTGGCGGCGGGTACGTCATTCTCGGTCCCTTGCGGCGCCACGCAGTGCACCACCGTATCGCCGCTGCCATGAGTAATCAGCACCGGAACCAGGTCATCACCCCGGCGCGGCAGCTTGGCCAATGGGTGATCGCCGTGCGGCCCGGGCAACTGGTAGCGCACCCAGGAGCACCACTTCGCCTGCTCGGAATCGGGATCTCCGGCGCAGAGCACGCCCAGGTTCCCGTGCTGGAGCGAATCGATGACCGGGCCGTTCGCGATCTCCGGCTGCAGGAAGGGCGTGGTGAGGTACGGTGAGGTGTACTCAACCACCTTGTCGCCATCGGACCAGCAGATCCCACTGACCTCAGTGACGGTTTCAAGCGCTGCTGGCACGACCAGCGCCGTCATGTCCAGCTCGCCCACATCGGGATACGCGGGCATGTGGCCGGCGTCTGGCGAGCCAGCGGCCGAAAGCTGCGCCCATGTACCTACCAGATAGGAAAAGAAGAACGGGGCCACCGGGATGGGGCTGGAGACGCCGGTCAGCGTCATCTGGGCGTTGGCCAGCCAATCGAGTTGCCCGGAGGCCGGCGACACGTCCGGCTGTTTGTCCGGTTGCATCATGAAATTGCTGCCAGGCGCTTCCATTGCCACGCCGGAGAGGTGCCAGTGCGGATCGTTTGCCGTGGCCGTGGCAGCGGTGTAGGAATCCAGCAGTTGCCCTGTCCAGAGCGCGGCCTGGCCACCCTGGGAGTGCCCCCAGGGGATGACGTCGTAGGCATCCGCCCGGAAGGCCGGGTACACCTGCTGGAGCAACTGGTGCGCCGCCCGCATGTTGTCAATGACATTCGCCGCTTCAATCTTGCCGACCCCGTAGGGCTCCAGGAAGTCTGAATCGCCGAGGCCCGTGATGTAATCGCTGGCCGTGACCACCCACCCGGCGGCGATCAACCCGGCCAGGATGCCGTTCTCGGGCGTACCCGTGTGCTGGTCGCCGGCATCGGGACTCCCCCACGAGAGTGCGTTGATGCCGTACGGCGTTGGGCCCCAGATCTCTGCCGCGGGCTGTGACGAGGGCTGGCACCGCTGGGTCATCCCGAGGGTGCCATGGCACCAGGCAATGCCGCGGGCGGTGATCTGGTCTCCCTCATGCGCAAGCGCGAGATTTTCGAGCCTGTCCGGCGCGACCACGATGCCGCAGATCGCCGCCTTGGTCAGGTTGTCGATACTCGTGGAGACATACAGCACGCGCCAGGCGCGCGCCGCCGGGGGAAAGTTGGGATCCTCGAGGTCAGTGATCTCTTCGTAAGCCAGGAGTTCCCCAATCGCCCGGTTCGCAAGGTCACCAACGTCAGGATTGGCACACACGGAGCGCGAGCCGACGGGTGTGGCGGTCGCGGCCGCAGCCAGGGTCACAGCGGCTGACCCCAGGGTGGTTGGGCGCGGTTGGTCATGTCCTCCCCTTCCCGCAGCTTTGCCTGGGAGACCATCGCGCGACGCGAGGCCGGCGAGCGCCAGACCAACAAGTACCCGGCGTGAGGTGGCGAGGGCACGCGTCCAGTGATCGAACTGTCCTGGGTTCATGGTCGTGCTCCTCCGCCGTGGCTCGTGGCCTGGACGCAGCCCGGGCCCGGGACTCCGGTGCTGCACCAACTTGCATCTCGTCATCAGTCTCGACGGGATCATATCGCAATGTGATATGTGAATGAAGAAGAAATGATGGGCGCGTGTTCGCCGGCGCTGGGTGAGCGTGAGCAGCATGCGGTGCAGCTATCACGGCAAGGGGGAGTGAGGGCTGCTGGCGAAGGGCGAGTGGTAGACTCCACGCCCACGGCGGTCGCGGGTGACCGCTGGATTGACCCTTCCTCATCCACATTCGGAGCACAGGTTGCATGCGTATTCCTACCGTTGAGAACATCATTCCCATGGTCGTGGAGAGTTCGAATCGTGGCGAGCGCGCCTACGATATCTACTCCCGCCTGCTCAAGGACCGCATCATCTTCCTCGGTACCCCCGTCAACGATGACGTAGCGAACGCGATCATCGCCCAGATGCTCTTCCTGGCCCATGAGGACCCGGACCAGGACATCAAGCTCTACATCAACTCCCCGGGGGGCGTCATCTACTCCGGCCTGGCCATCTACGACACGATGCAGATGATCAAGCCGGACGTGCAGACCTACTCGATGGGCTTCAGCGCCAGCATGGGCGCGGTACTCCTGGCAGGCGGCACGGCGGGCAAGCGCTACGCGCTGCCGAACGCGCGCATCCTCATCCACCAGGGCTCGGGCGGCTTCAGCGGCGCGGTGCCGGATATCGAAGTAGCCGCGCGTGAGACGCTGACCCTCTCCGCGAAGTGCATCTCGATCATCGCGGCCCACAGCGGTCAGACCTTCGAGAAAGTGAAGCGCGACGCCGACCGCGACTTCTACATGACCGCGCAGGAAGCGAAGGACTACGGCATCATCGACGAGGTGCTGGAGCCGATTCACGCGACGGTTGCCGCAGCGGGAGCGTAGGGACGACGCCCTGCGACCTCCCAGGGGGCGCCTCACTCAAGGGCGCCGGTGTCGGGTCTCCGGCTTGGTTCGATTCCCGGTACTGGCGCCTACGTTCGCTGGTAGTCCCAGCCCAGCCTCGTCCGGAATTGCTGCTGTCGAACGGGCCATGTCGATCGCAAGGTCCACTACGAGGTCCAGCGGCAATTGTCGACCGCGCTGCCAGAGCATGTGCATGCGATCATCGCCCAATGCTGCACGGCAGTCGTCGATGGTCCGCGTGAATCGCACGTGATACCGGGGCTGAGGCAGTCCGATCCGTTCGCGTAGCGCCTCCACGGCCCCGAGCAGCGTGACCGCTGTCTCAAAATGCTCTGTGGTTGCAGCCACGGTCGCCAGACCTCGCAGGCATCCTGCCACACTGATCTGGTCGCCATGTTGGTGGCGGAGCGCGAGGCTCTCCTGGAAGTATGAGGCTGCCTGGGCGATGTCACCTCGTACAAGGGCCATTCGGCCAAGATTGGTGAGCGCGTACGCCGTGCCGTTGAACTCGCCCACACTGCGGAGTTGGGCCAACGCTTCAGCAAAGAGCGACGTAGCCCGGGAAGTCTCCTCCTGCTGATAGGCCACGATCCCCAGCGCATTGAGGACGAATCCCACCCATGGGGTTGCGCCGAGTGACCGAAAGAGGCCAAGCGCCTCGGTCAAATGCGTCGTCGATTGCGCGTAGTTGTCGCGGTCTTTCTCCACCATGCCAAGGACATACAGCGATTCCGCTACTCCACTCATCTGATCCAGTGACCGGAAGGCCATCAGGCTTTCTTGCACCCAGGTAATGGCCTGCGCGTAGTCACCCAGTGCCCAGGTCATCCAACCAGCGGTGAGTGCAGCCCCAGCCCGCACGGCAGACGGTGTTCCTGGCTGCCCGGCCAGCGCTCGCTCCGCCCAGCCTCGTCCTTCGCTCAAGTGGCCACGCACATACCAGAAGCGATTGAGCGATGCCGTGAGCCGCTGCGCCAGTCCTGGCTCGTTCTGCTCGAGCAGCCAGGAGAGTGCTTCCCGGATATTGTCGTGCTCGGCTTCGGTCCGCTCCAGCCAGACTCGCTGCTCGGGCCCTGGCAGTGCGGCGTTCGATTGCTCTGCAAATGCCAGATACCACTCGGCGTGGCGGAGGTGCACGACGGCCTCCTCGTCGCTTGCCGCCAGGCATTCGAGACCATATTCCCTGATTGTCTCCAGCATGCGGTAGCGCGGCGTGTAGGCGTTCGCGTCGTGCCAGACCAGGCTGCCATCCACCAGCGCGGCCAGGCCATCGAGATTGGCAGTAAGCCCATCCGCTCCCACATGCTCTGCGGCCTCCAGGGTGAATCCACCGGAGAAAACCGCAAGACGACTGAAGAGACGTTGCTCGTCCGGCGTCAGCAAGTCGTGGCTCCAGGCGATCGCATTGCGCATGGTGCGCAGGCGATCTGGTTGATCGAGCGGGCCCCGGGTCAGCAGAGGCAAACGCCGCTCCAGGCGTTTCAGGAGCGAGGCAAGTGGGACGTGGCCAACGCGGGCCGCGGCGAGCGTGATGGCGAGTGGCAAGCCGTCCAGGTGCTGGCAGATCGCTGCTACCGTCGACGCGTTGCTGGCATCGAGGGTGAAGTGCGGGGCAACCGCCTGGGCACGTTCGACGAAGAGCAGGACGGCGTCCGAGGAAGCGACTTCGGCAACCGACGATCGATCACCGTACCCAGGAAGCGCCAGCGGTTGGACCGGGAACGTCCGCTCGCCCGAGACGTGGAGGACGGATCTGCTGGTCGCCAGTACCGTCAGCCAGGAGCACGCAGCAAGCAGCGCGGCAACCTGAGGCCCCGCAGGCGACACCTGCTCGAAGTTGTCGAGGAGCAGCAGGAGTTCCTTGTCGCGCAATTGCCTCGCGAGCCGCTCAGCAAGCGGATGCCCTCCCATCTCGCGAATGCCGAACGCCTGGGCAATGGTTGGTATGACAAGAGCTGGGTCACGAATGGCGGCGAGACTGATGAAGCAAACCCCGTCAGTGAAGGAACTCGCGAGCTCCTGGGCTACCCGCAGGGCCAGCCGGGTCTTGCCGACCCCGCCAGGGCCGGTGAGCGTCAGCAACCGCACGTCATCCCGGCGGAGGAGGTTGCACACGGTGGCAACCTCCTCGGTCCGTCCAATAAATGGTGTCAGCGGTGTTGGGCAGGCAAAGGCTGTGAGTTCGCTGGAGACGCTGCGGCGAGGCGGCGGCACACGTCGTTGCGCCGCGGCGAAAAGGGTGGCGCGTTCTACGCCCACGAGCCCGAGCGCCTCGACCAGGATGCGCAGGGTGTCTTTACGGGGAAGGGCGCGAGCACCTCGCTCAAGGTCGCTGATCCCGCGCACGCTCAGGCCGCTGCGTGCCGCCAGTTCCTCCTGTGTGAGACCGGAGGTTTGCCGGTAGCGTCGCAGCAGGTCACCGAACGTCGCGTCGTCTCGCGACCGCTCTGCGTCCATGGGCTATCTCCGCATTGCGATGCCTCATCGCGTGATGCCGAGGGCCCATGCATCCTAACCGGGCATGCTGGCCCACGCAATTAAGGAAGGCGTGGGGCAGAGCGTGGGTTGCGTGTGGCGTCATGTCCTTACGAGTATCACACTCTGCTGCAGGTGAGAAGGGACCGTGATTTGGCGTAGAACACAGGAGTCGTGCCATGGTCGCCCAGTTCGCGGAGAACGTGCCTGCTTCTATCCAGAGCGCCAACGATCAGAAGGTCTTTCGTACTGAGCTCACGCCCATCAATCTCTTGCGTCGCAGTGCCGCGGCGTTTCCCGGCAAGATCGCCATCACGCACGGAAACCAGGGGCGGTCTTACACCTACCGGGAGTTCGCCGAACGGGTGAACCGTTTTGCCTCCGCGTTGCGTGCGATTGGACTGGAACATGGCGACCGCGTCGCGTTCCTCAGCCCCAACACACCGGCGTTTGTCGAAGCACAGTTCGCCGTCCATGCCGCTGGAGGAATCCTGGTTGGCGTCAATACGCGTCTCAATGCACGCGAGATCGCCGACATCCTTGACCATTCGGGGGCGCGCTTCCTGTTTGTTGATACCGAATTCCAGCACCTTGTCTCGTCGCGAGATTCGACCGAACTCCACGTCGTACGCATTGACGACAGTGGCGTGGAAAGTGACCCCTACGAGCAATTCCTGGCCACAGGAACACCGGAGTCGATCCCGAGTTGGTTGTCTGACGAAGAAGAGACGATCTCCATCAACTACACCTCTGGCACGACTGGACGCGCCAAAGGCGTCATGTTTACCCACCGCGGCGGCTACCTGCAGGCACTTTCCCATGTCATCGAAACTCGCCTGGGTGGTGACAGCGTGTACCTGCTGGCTGCCCCGTTGTTCCATGCAAGCGGCTGGTGCTTCCCCTGGGCGGTGGCTGCCGTGGCTGGCACGCAGCTCTGCCTGAGGAAAGTCGACTTCGGCACCATCTGGGAGTTGATCGACCGGCATGGCGTCACGCACTTCCATGGCTCGCCGACTGTTCATCTCGGAATCGTGTCGCACCCGAGCGCCCACAGCCTGGACTGGAGCGTGACGCCAATTGTTGGCGGTGCGCCGCCCTCACCGACGCTGCTGGCCCGGATGCGCGAACTCAATCTACGTCCCATACACATCTACGGCATGACCGAGACCTACGCCCCGGCCACGATCTGCGAATGGCATCACGACTGGGACCTGCTCACCGCTGAGGCGCAGGCACGACTCCTTGCGCGCCAGGGCGTTGCGTACCTTGGCTGCGATGCGGTGCGGGTCGTCGATGAGGTAATGCGCGATGTGCCCCGCGACGGCCAGACGGTCGGTGAGGTTGTGATGCGGGGCAATACGGTTACGAAGGGCTACTTTCGGGACAGTGAAGCGACCGAGACGGCGTTTGCTGGCGGCTGGCTCCACTCTGGCGACCTGGCCGTGATGCATCCTGACGGCGCCATAGAACTGCACGACCGGAAGAAGGACATCATCATTTCCGGCGGTGAGAACATCTCAACCATCGAAGTCGAGCAGGTCATCGTCCGTCATCCGGCAGTCCTGGCCTGCGCGGTCGTCGCAATTCCGGACGACAGATGGGGGGAGCGGCCCAAAGCCTTTGTCACGCTTCGCCCGGCTACGTCTGCGACAGAGGCGGAAATCATCACCTTCTGCCGTGATCACCTTGCGCACTACAAGTGTCCGGTGGCCGTGGAATTCGGCGAGTTGCCAGTCAATTCTACGGGCAAAGTGCAAAAGTTCCTGCTGCGGGAACGTGAATGGACCGGATACGACAAGCGTATCCACTAGTGCCTGCCTCCCTGCCAGGTCTTGCCCCGGCTCCGCGACCTGAATAGGCCCACGACGGCAGGCGCACCTCACCTTGTCGTCGCCCACATTAAAGCTCCCGTCACTGCTGGGCTGCTGTCCCCTACCACGCTGTTCGGGACGAGGACGTCCTTCTCGCAGTGCAGCACCGAAGTCCGGGGTCGCGTTCAGTCGGGGACACGGCCTGCAAGGAGACGAGCCGCTGCGTCCACTCACGCGGCGGCTCGATCAACTACCGTGCGTTCCCCTCGCTCGACGGACCTGCCAACTCGGCGGCAGCCAGGTCATGGCTGACTTCGTAGCCCGGGAGGCCGTCGATGCTGGCGGTGTTCTTGGCCGCCATGTAGTGGGCCTTCCAGTCCGGTCCCTCCTTGGCCAGCTTGTTCTCGCTCCAGCGCAGCAGCTGATCTCGCTCAGCCACCATCTCCATGCGTGGTACCCCGAAGCCGCAGGAATCACTGACGCGGGTCACGTCCACCACCACGATGCCGCGCGCCAGCGGGCGTTGCGTGTGATCCAGCGTGAACCCGGCCAGCAACTCGTGGTACTCCGGCGTGTTTTCCGGGATGGAGCGCCCGGTCCCGTGGAAGCGCATGATCTTCGGCGCGCCGGTGAAGGCGCAGAACATCACGACGATACGGCCGTTCTCCTGCAGGTGGGCCACGGTTTCTGCGCCGCTGCCAACGAGATCGACGTAGGCGATGGTCTGCTCGTCCAGGACGCGAAAGACCCCGGCGCCACCCTTCGGTGAGACATTGACATGTCCGTCAGGATCATTTGGCGCGGTCGCCACGAAGAACATCGGCTGCTTCTCCAGCCAGGCCTGGATCGAAGCGTCAATTGTGTCGTAGGTGCGTCCCACCGGGGCGTCCTTTCCTCATGCGCAGCCATGCCGTCTGGGCGAGTCGGGCGCACGTAGCGATGTGCGAAACCGGAAGGGACATTATCGCTGTGAGATAGGCGTTCCCGGCAAGAGCAGAAATGTGCGCTAAGGGTTCTTGCGTAAGCTTGAAATCCTGCGAGTTTCCCACTCCGCGATCGCTGTAACGCAGTGGTCAGATAACGCGACGTATCTTGCCTCTCATAGCCTCAGCCACTGCACAGCGCAATGGCCGGCGTGCCTGCGCAGTTGTTGGGAGTGTTGCCACTCACGTTGGCGCTGCTGGCAAGAGTAACCGACGCAGCGATGGTGTAGATGCCACCACCATTGTTAATCGCGGAGTTGCCAGTCACGCGACTGGCACTATCAAAGATGACGCTACCACCCAGGTGGTAGATGCCACCGCCGTACACCCCGGCATTCCCGTTGATCACACTGTTCGTCAGGCGCAGTGGCCCGGCGTTGTAGACGCCGCCACCAGCGACCGCTGTGTTGTCTCTGACGGTTGTGTTGGTCAGCTGCAACGAGCCATTGTTGTAGATCGCGCCGTACGCGCTACCAGCGTCTCCGTTCCCGTTGATCGTGCAGCCAATCAGGGAGACGGTGCCAGCTTCAATGTAGAGCCCTGCGCCGTCGCCGCCGCTGCCCGTAAGGCGCAGGTTCTGCAGCGTAATCGTTCCTGAAATGGTCTTCACGGCCGGGATATCCGCCGCGCCCTGGACGATTGTGTCGCTGCCCTCGTTGCTGTCGCCTATGAGCTGAAGGTTCTTGGCGATGGTGAGGCCACCGGCATAGGTCCCCGGGCAGACCGCGAGCGTGGCGCCAGCACTGGCGGCGTCAACGGCTGGCTGCAGCGTGGCGAAGGCGCAGCCGCTGGCGCAGACGTCGCAGGTGCGGCATGTACCACCAACGGTAATCGTTGTTGCACAGCACTTGCCCTTGATCGGCTTTTCGCCGTTCTTGCCGCACGTCGGCTTCTTCCGCTTCTTGTGTTTCTTCCTGGATTCGGCTTCGTCCGGGACGAGCCGGCTCAGTCCACTCCCCGCCAGAAGCCCGAAGACTCCACGCCTTGAACGTTCTCTAGCCAGCGCCCTGGGGAGCGAGACGAGTTGTGTGATCTCCATGGTGCGCCTTCCCCACCCGATTCGCAAACCTCCGTGACATGCCGCGCCATGCTCGCGGCGTAAGACACCGTGATAGTGCCTGTCTGTCGCGATCTCGACATCGACTGATCGTCGTATTTCGGCAACCGGGGGAGAAGCGTTGGGCTCAAGAGAAATACGTCAGATGATGTAGTGACGACCCACACCGTCCTGCGTGGCAACGGAACCCAGCCACATCCACAGCATGCGAGCGCCTCGACGCCAGCGGCTGCCGCAGCCAGTGGTTGCCAGGTGGATTCTGGAATACGGACTGGCTGCGACCACTGTTCGAAGTGTGGCGCTGTCCGTCGCGGACCAGGCGAAAGGGATAACGGTGCCAACATCGCGAGGCAGCGACGACCTTCCTCCCTCAGGACACGAGGAGGCCCCGACGGCGAGCCGCGGTCGCCGCTTCAGTGCGGGTGCGCGCGTCCAGGTTTTCGAGAATGTGCGAGACATGGACGCGCACCGTCGCTGGGCTGATGAAGAGCGTCCGTGCCATTTCCGGGTTGGTATGGCCGTCAGCCAGGAGGTGCAAGACCTCGAGTTCGCGCGCGGTCATAACGGGGGCGGACGATGATTCTTGCAGGATATCGACTACGGTCTATTGTGTCGTAGGTGCGTCCCACCGGGACGTTCCTTCCTCGTGTGCAGCCAAACCGTGTGAGCAGGGCCTGCGCACGTAGCGATGTGCGAAACCGGAAGGGACATTGTCGCTGAGAGATAGGCGTGCCTGGAAAGAGGAGGATTGGTTTGCAAAGGGTTCTTGCGTAAGCAGCTGACCTTGCGCTCGCTCCACCGGGTCTCCCACCCCACGATCATTGCCAAGCAATGCGCGGACCAGGCCGTCTCACTTGCCTGTCGCAGCCTCAGCCGTTACACAGCGCTATAGCTGACGTCCCTGCGCAGTTATTGGGATTGTTGAGGTTGACGTTGGCGCTGCTGGCAAGAGTCACCGTTCCAGCGTTCTTGTAGATGCCGCCACCGGTTAATGAGGCGGTGTTACCAGTCACGCGGCTGGCGCTGTCAAAGAGCACGCTGCCGCTGTTGTAGATTCCACCTCCGACCTGCCCGGTGTTCCCGCTGATCACGCTGTTCGTCAACTGCAGTGTCCCGATGTTGTAGATTCCGCCGCCGCCGCTGGCCTCGTTGCCGCTAACGCTGGAATTCGTTAACTGAAGTGGCCCGACGTTGAAGATTCCGCCGCCATTGCTGGCCGTGTTGCCGCTGACGTTGGTATTGGTCAGTTGCAAGGAACCACCGTTGAAGATTGCCGCGTATGCCCCACTGGCGCCCGTGTTCTCACTGACCGCGCAGCCGATGAGTGTGACGGTGCCAGCTTCAATGTAGAGTCCTGCGCCGTCTCCGCCGCCACCCGTGAGGCGCAGGTTCTGCAAGGTAATCGTCCCCATGGTGACCTTCACGACCGACGCGTCCCCTGCGCCCCGCACGACTGTGGCGCTGCCCTCGTTACTGTCGCCTACAAGCCGCAGATTCTTGGCAAGGGTAAGACCGCCGGCATAGGTCCCCGGGCAGACCGCCAGTGTGGCGCCCGCACCAGCAGCGTCAATCGCTACCTGCAGCGTGGCGAAGGCGCAGCCGCTGGCGCAGACGTCGCAGGTGCGGCACGTGCCATCAACGGCGACCGTGTTTGCACAGCACTTGCCCCTGATCGGCTTGCTCCCATTCTTGCCGCACGCCGGCTTCTTCTTCCGCTTCTTGTGCTTCTTCCTGGATTCGGCTTCGTCAAGCACGAGCCGGCTCAGCCCACTCGCCGCAAGGAGTCCAAAGACCCCGCGGCGTGAGCGTGCTTCAAGCAGCGCGCTGGCGCGCGAGACAGTTCGTGAAATCTCCATGGTGCGCTCTCCCCACACGTGATCCGCGAACGTGCCCGATGGGCCGCGCCACGTTCGCGGCGTACTCCGCCGCGATAGTGCCTGTCTGTCGCGACCTCGTCATCGACTGATCGTCGTATTTCCCCTTTTTGGAGGAGAGGCTTCGGGCTCAGGACAGATACGACACATGACGTAGTGACGACCCACGCCGTCCTGCGTGGCAACGGAACCCAGCCACATCCACAGCATGCGAGCGCCTCCACACCTGCGGTCTCTACGGCCGCTGGCCGCCAGGCCGGTGATGACACCTGTGCGAAGTGTGGCGCTGTCCGTCGCGGATCAGGCGAAAGGGATAAGAGTGCTACCCTCACGAGGCTGCAACGATCTCCCTCTCTCAGGACACGAGGAGGCCCCGGCGGCGAGCTGCGGTCGCCGCTTCGGTGCGGGTGCGCGCGTCGAGTTTTTCGAGGATATGCGAGACATGGACGCGGACGGTCGCCGGACTGATGGAGAGTGCGCGGGCGATCTCCGGGTTCGTATGGCCTTCGGCCAGGAGCCGCAACACCTCGAACTCACGCACGGTCATGCCTGAGGTGGAGAATGACTCTTGCTGGATGTCAGTGAGGGGCTGCGAAGATTGTGCCGGATCAGCGGTGATGATCCGTCGCGCGAAACGCATTGCCTCCTCCGCTGCCTGGGTCAGGGAATTCACCCTCCCAGCGGCGAAGGCCGCCTCGAATGGTGTGTTGCCCAAACGCTCGCGAGCCGCTTCCTGCGCGCGCTCAAAGCGGACTCGTTCCGGGCGCGCGGCGACATACCCGATTTCCTCCGCCAGAGCGCTGGCGGCGCCAAAGAGGCGCGCGGCCAGTCCCGGCTCATTGCGCTCGCTGGCCAGCGTGGCCAGGATCGCCACAGCACGCGCAGCACCCTCCTGATGCCCAAGCAGGAGGGTGGCCTCCAGGCAGTCGAGAAGCGAACGTGCCGCTGCCGTATGCTCCCCGGTGTCCACCAAAACCATGGACAGGTACGCCACCGCAACGTTCGCGGCGTACTCGTCGCCAAACTCGACTGAGAGACTGCGGGCTTCTTCGAGAATGACGCGGGCCGCTTGAAGATCGCCATCGCTGTAAGCGACGAGACCAAGATGACACCTGGTCAGGATGGTAGCGAAGCGATCGTCAGCCTGCAGATAGGACTCCAGCGCCCCGCCCAGGTACGCCCGCGCAGCGACATAGTCCCCGCGATACTCGGCTTCTGTCCCCAGGACAAACAGGAAGTTGGCGCTGAGTATCGCGTCACCATGCAAACGGGCTAACGTCAGCCCTTGCTCCAGGTGCACAACAGCCTGTGCGAGTTCGCCGTGGTAGAGGGCCGCGTGGCCAGCGCAGAAGAGCCCCTGCGCGCGCTCGAGACCTGGTGTGGGTGACGCCAGGGCTTGCTTCAGCCAGTCGCGTATCTCACCCAGGCGGCCACGCTGATACCAGTAGCGATAGAGCAAGAACGCGATGCGTAGTCCGACCGCGGGATTGGCCACGATCGCCCACTGCATTGCCGCGCGAATCTGGTCCTCGTCGGCATCGATCCGCGCCAGTTCCGAGCTGAGTTGGGGGCCAGGCAAGTGGATTTGCGCTGCTTCAGCAAGTGCGAGAACGAAGGAGGCGTGTCTCTCCCGGGTCTCCTCTTCCTCACCGCCAGCAATCAGTTGCGCCTCGGCAAACTCACGCACGGTGTCGAGCATGACGAAGCGCGGGGTCCCTGCCGGCGCTCCGTCTACCCGCTGCAGGAGACTCTGTTCGGCCAGCGCAGCAAGCTCATCCAGGACGGCAACGTCACTGAGCGCCGCACAGGCGGCTGCCGCCGCCAGGGAGATGTCGCCGCGGCAAACAGCCAGGCGTCGGAACGTGCGTTGCAGATCGGCGGGCAGGAGGTCATAACTCCAGGCGATGGCTGCCTGCATTGTGCGGTGCCGCTCCGGGAGATCGTGCGCACCTCCGGTCAGCAGCGGCAGCCGCTGGTCCAGGCGGGCCAGCAATGCAGCCGGGCCGAAGACATCGAGGCGCGAGGCGGCCAGCTCGATGGCCAACGGCAGGCCTTCCAGGCGGCGCACAGTCTCCGCGACGACCTCGCAGTTCTCACCCGTCAGGGCGAAATCCGGACGCAGGTCTTGCGCCCGCTCCATGAACAATGCGACCGCTGGCGAGACGATGAGGCGCTCTGGGCCGTCGTTCGTGGTCTCCGGAATGGCCAGCGGCGGAATTGGCAACACTCGTTCACCGTGCAGACGCAACCTGGCGCGGCTGGTAACAAGCGCCTTTACCTCCGGGCAGGCCTGCAGGAGTTCCGCAAGCCCCGGAGCCGCGGCCAGCACCGTCTCGAAACTGTCGAGCAGGAGCAAGAGGCGGCGGTTGCGCAGAACGGATTGCAGGATTTCCAGCGTCGACCGTTCACCGGTATCGCGCACGTCCAGGGTGCTGGCGATCATGACCGCCACGGAGTCGGGATCGGTCAACGGAGCCAGGCGGATCAGGAACGTGCCATCGGGGAACGCGTCGTCAAGCCTGGATGCGGCCTCAATGGCGACACGCGACTTGCCGACTCCACCCGGCCCGGTCAGGGTGACCAGGCGCACGTCGTCGCGTCGCAGGAGGGCCTGGACCGCGGCAACCTCGCGCTCGCGGCCGAGCAGTTTCGTCAACGGCGACGGGAGCGCGGGCGACGGGTGGAGCACGCTCCGCTCGGGGCGGAGTGGAACGGGAGATGGGAGTCCCTCAGGCGGGGCTGGCTCGGCCATCACAACACGCGTCCTCACCATGCTGTCAATTACTGGCCGCAATGGTCGTCGGTTCCATGCTCCTGGTCAAACACCGGCCCGCAATGCCGAAGGACGTCTGCCCCATGCGGGAACGGCTGGCACTACCTGCGCTGTCACCGTGCCGGCAGGGACATCACACCCCGGCGGCCTGGAAGTGACGGGTGCCGAGAACACCAATTCTGTATGCAATCCCCGCAGACACCGCTCCTCGGCCAGGGATGACTATCGCAGAGAGCTTGCATCCTGACACCGCGAAGAGGTGACGTTGCCACAGCGGGGTGTGCACAAGGAGGTGCGGACGCGGAGAGCAACGGGTACATCGCTGGCTGTCCCTTACTGAACAGGCCGAGCCGCTCACCGGAGGCGTCGATCTCTCGGTGGATCGATCGTGACGGTCAGTTCTGTTGTTGGTGGTCTGCTGATCTTCAATCAGGGGTGGTCGATGTGGCCGGTGGTCCTGGCAATGATCCTCGCCGGCGGGCTGTGTGGCCTGGCCAACGGGTCGATCATCATGCTGGGGCGCATTCCGCCATACATTGTCACGCTCGGTACCACGCAGGTTTTTCGGGGCGTTGCGCTGCAGTTGACGAACGGTCAGCCGATCTTCGACGTCACCAAGGTGATGCCAGAATTCGAGATCTTGGGTACACGGAACGTCGCTGGCATACCCTCCCCGGTCATCATCACCGCGGTCGTGTTTGTCATCGGGTTTCTTATCCTGCGCTACACCCGCCTCGGGCCGTACACGTACGCCATCGGCGGTAATGCGCAAGCGAACCGCTTCTCAGGCGTCACTATCAACCGGTACATACCCAGCGTCTACACTCTGATGGGGCCGGCTTCGGGGATCGCCGGGGTGATGCCGACCTCTCGTCTCAATTCGGCGCAACCAACTGTTGCGAATGGAGCCGAGCTCGATGCGATTGCGGCCGTCATCTTCGGTGGCACGAGCCTCTTCGGTGGCGAGGGCACCATCGTCGGCATCATCATCGGCGCGTTGCTGATGGCGAGCATCCGCCACGGCCTGACCCTGATGCATGTCATGGCTTTCTACCAGCAGATCGTCATCGGCGCCGTCATCATCCTGGCGGTGCTCATCGACCGCTTGCGCCGGGGTGGCCCGTCATGACGGATGAGATCGATCCAGCACTTACCCCGCGCGCCAACCTCGGGGAAGAGGTGTACCGCCTGCTCTGGAAACGGATTCTGGACCGCAGCCTGCGGCCGGGCGCCAAGCTCTCCGATCTTCACCTCAGTCTCGAGCTTGGTGTCAGCCGGACGCCCACACGTGAGGCGTTGCAGCGCCTGGTCAGCGATGGCATCGTCCGCGTCGAACACAATCGCGGGTTCTTCGTCGCCTCGTTCTCCGCCGCCGACATCATCGAGATCTATGATCTGCGGGCAAACCTGGAAACGATGGCCCTCCGCGCGGCCGCGCCACGATTGACGGCTGAACTGCTCCAGCGTGCCCAGGCTGACCTGGACAGCGTCGAGTTACGTCTGCAGGAGGCTGGTAGCGAGTCGGAGAAGCTGGCCGCTCACACGGCGTTTCTGGAGGTAGATCGTGGCTTCCACCGGCTGCTGGTCGAGCTGGCTGGGAACTCACGGCTGAGAAACATGGTTGAGGGCCTATGGGCCCAGATTGCGGTCTTTCAATGGGCTGGCGGCTTTCGCGATCATTGGACCGCGGCCGCGATTGCCCGGCATCGATCCATCATCACCGCATTGATGACCGCGGATGTCGAGCAGGCCGTGGAGGAGCTGCGGCAGCACATCAACGAGGTCAAAGTGTGGGCGATCGATGAGCTTGGAGCTGCCGGCACAACTGCCGAGCCAGCTGTCACCCGGACATCCCCCCAGGGGTGAAGCCAGTGCTCACGCGCTGGAGAGGGCTGGCTCTGGCTGGTTGCAGGTGACCTCGCAGGGCTGGACCCCTCACAAAAGGAACGCGTGCCTTGGCGCGTGGGAAGGATCCCCGAGGAAAGTGACGTGCTTTGAACTGCCGCTATGGCAGGGCGGATTGCCGCTACTCCGGAGCCGTCCCCGCGGCGGGGGCGATCACACGTAGGGCTCCGGGGCGAACCACGTACTCGACCGGGGTTTCCCCGAGGTCATGCGCGTCGGCGCGGCACGGCAGCGGATGGACCCCTTCGATGCGCACCCGACGCGACTGAAAGGTGCGGGTTTTCGCCGTGTACTGCCTGCGGCCGAACGCAATCGAGCCGAAGTGGCGGATCAACTCCAGGCGCGAGAAGCGCGAGTAGACCACTACGTCGAGCAGGCCATCCTCGATGCTCGCCTCCGGCGAGACGGTGAACCCGAGCCCGGCGTAGGGGCCGTTGGCGATGGAGACCGCCAGTGCCCGCGTGGTGACGACCGTGTCATCCAGGTGCAGGATCATGCGGGGCGGCCGGTAGCGCACCAGCTCCCGCAGCGCGGCCAGCAGCGACCGCACGCGTCCCTGCGTCGCGTCCATGCCCTGCGCTTCACGGAAGACGGCGGCGTTCAGCCCCACGGAGCCGCCCTCGAAGAAGATCTGGCCGTTCGCCTCCCCAACGTCGATGGTGTGTACCTCGCCTTGCGTCAACACCTGGACAGCGTCCGCAATCTCGCGCGGGATATTGAGCATGCGCGCGATGTTCATCACGCTGCCCAGGGGCAACACACCCAGGGCGGTCTGGCTGTTCAGGAGTTCGCAGGCCACCGTGCCGATCGTGCCGTCACCACCCGCCGCTGCCACGATGTCGTAGCCCTGTTGCACGGCCTCACGCGTGGCGGCAATCGCCTCCTCCTCCGATTCCGTCACGAGCACATCCGCGTCGATGCCGGCTGCCTCCAGGGCGGCCTGCACGTCGTCGGTTGCGGTGCGGTTCGTGGGAAGACCACCCTTGGCGCCCGAGTGGGGGTTGATGAGGACGCGAATCCTGGCGGTAGTGACCGGAGAAACCGGCTGGTCGAGGGTAGCATCAGTCACATTCATACCTGCCTTATCGCACATTCTGTTCCCGCCGCGTCTCACCGGCGGCCGCGAGGTGATGCCATCTGGCGATGCTTTCCATCGGGAAGTATGGTCCTCTGGATGATGGCGTGGGCAGCCCCCGTGGTTCTGGGGCGCACGCCACGGTGGCAACGAATCGAGGAAGCGAGCAAATGAACACACTCAACGCTGGTCTGGTGATTCCCCGGGGCGGGGCGGCGCAACTCGTGCAGCGCTCACAGCAAGCCGAGCAACGCGGCGTCCCCGCGATCTGGACGACCGTTGGCGGTCCGTCCGCTGACACGGTTGGTGGGCTGACAGCGGTGGCGGCGGTCACCGGCAAGGTCCTGCTGGGGACGGCCGTCGCGCCGGTCTACGGGCGGCATCCCATCACGCTTGCCGCCGAGGCGCTGGCCATCAACGATCTGGCCCCCGGGCGGATGCGCCTCGGGATCGGCAGTAGCCACCGGCCAATCATCGAAGACATGTACGGCATCCCGATGGTGAAGCCGCTGGCCTACCTGCGGGAATACCTCACGATCCTGCGCGGGCTGCTCTGGGAGGGCAACGTCGATCTCCAGGGCGAGTTCTTCCGCGTGAAATCCGCGCTGCCCGCCACCGTGACGCCGCCGCGCATTCCCCTCCCCATCTCGACGTTACGACGCAACGCGTTCGTGCTGGCAGGAGAGCTGGCTGACGGGGCTATCACCTGGGTGACCCCCATCGACTACATCGTGAAGACGGGGATCCCCGCCATGCAGGAAGGCGCCGAGCGGGCCGGGCGTGAACGCCCGCCGGTGATCGCGCATGTGCCGGTGGCGGTCTCCACGGATCGCGCCGCCGCGCGAGACGCGTTCCGCGCGCAATTCCCGGTCTACAGCAAGCTCCCGTTCTACGCGGCCATGTTCGCGGATGCTGGCTTCCCCGTGACCGCCGAGCAGGAGATGAGCGACGCCCTGGTCGATGAGCTGGCGGTCTCCGGCGATGCCGCCGAGATTCGCTCCCGCCTGGCAGCGATCCGCGCCCGGGGCATCGACGAGTTGCTGATCTCCCACGTGACCGTGGCCGACGAGGCGGAGGAACTGGCGGCACTCTCCGCGATTCTGGCCGAATAGCCACGCATCCTCTGGGGAGGTGGGCGCACGCCTCAGCGTCTCGGGCTGCCCGCCTCCCCGCGCGATGCGAGAGGACACCGGAGAGGGAGTGCGTGGCGGGAACAGGCTGAGAGCGACCCTGGCAAGGAGATCTCTCGCCAGCGAAGTCAGTGGCTCAGCATGGCACAACTAGGCAACTCCCTACCCTGCGTAGCCCCTCAGCCGCCCTTTGGTGTCAAGACTCTTGGGAAACTCCGTGCGCACCGTGACGTTGTAGCCGGCAAAGGCCGCCTGGCTGATGCGGATATTGCCGACCGCGCTCAGGATGTGCGCCGCGTCCTCCATCGTGATCCCCAAGCGCTGCACCAGGAAGCGGGCCGCGAAGGCGGCGGAGATCTGGATCGCCTCCTCGAGCGTTGGGGCGTCGGCCGGGAAGACCCAGGTCTCCGGCGTCTCGATGCGCGCGTACGGCAGCGACTCACCTTTCACCACGTCAACAATGCGCAGGGTGACCTCGCCGTCGATCTCGATGCCCATCGCGATCTCGGAGTCGCCCTGGTTGGCGTGGACATCGCCCACCATCAGCATGGCCTCCGGCACGTACACCGGCAGGTGGTAACAGGAGCCGATGGTGGAGTTGGCGTCGTCGAGATTGCCACCGTACGGGCCGGGGTAAATCGCGTAGAGGCCGTCCTGTTCCGGCATCGTGCCGATGGAGCCAAGGATCGGACGGATGGGGAAGCGGATCTCGTCGTTGAAGACGGCGTCGCCAGCCTCGATGCGCCAGATCTTGGTGTGCGGTGGTGAGACGTAGTCCTTCAACACCCCGGTGCCCTTGACGAGCGCGATGTGCCCCTGGCCGGCCACGGCGATATCGACAATCTCCACGATCAGGGTGTCGCCCGGCGCCGCCCCGGCCACGGCAATGGGCCCGGTGAGCGGGTTGAGTTCCTTCAGCGGTGGCGGCTCGGGAACCAGGTCATTGTCCGAGGTCATCTCCCGGTACAGGGCGAAGTTATCCTCGGTCTCGACAATGAAGGTGTCCCCGGTCGCCACGCGGGCAATGGGCGCCAGGTCGTGCCGCAATTGCAGATGCAGGTGCGCTTTGTCCCGGGTCACGCGAACTGGACTTGCTGTCGTCACGGCGCCGTCTCCCCACCTCTCGCGCGAAACGTTCACGATCCGGTCTGCAATGGATGTTGCGTTCACGGTATGGGCAAAGCAGCGTGCGGTCAAGCACCTGGACCCACCGTTGCGCTCTCACCTTGCTGCGACGTGGTTACTGCCGACAAGCTGAACGCGGTCATCGAGCTCTCATTGCTTGACAGGGCCCTGCCCTCCCCGTACCGTGCGCCTCTGGTCGCTCGCTGCTGGAGAAACCGGAGATTCACTGCATGAATCCGCTGGGTGTCAATTCCTGGGTCTTCGTGTCGCCGCCAACGGATGAGGCCATCGCTGAAATTGCGCCGCGCGTGAAGGCGATGGGCTTCGACGTACTGGAACTCGGCATCGAGGCGCCGGGGCAGTGGGATCCCCAGCGCACCGGCGCGGTCCTGGCGGAGCATGGGCTGGGCACGGCGGTCTGCGCGGCGATGGGGCCGGACCGCGACTTCACCGACCCTGACCTGGTCGCGGGAACCCAGGCGTACGTCCGCCTCTGCATCGACGCCGTGGCTGACGCTGGGGGCAGCGTCGTTGCCGGCCCCCTCTACTCCCCGGTCGGCAAGACGTGGCAGATGACGCCGGCGGAGCGTGCGGTGGCGATTGACCGCCTGGTCGCAGGGTTGGGACCGGTTGCGGACTACGCGGCGGAGCGCGGCGTGCGCCTGGCCATCGAGCCGCTGAACCGCTTCGAGACCAGCTTCTTCAACACCGCCGCCCAGGTGCGGGAAGTCGTGGACCGCCTGGATCACCCCGCGGTCGGCATGCTGCTCGATACCTTCCACATGAACATCGAGGAGAAGGACCAGGCTGCGGCCATCCGCCTGGCGGGTGACAAGCTCTACCACTTCCACGCCTGTGGCAATGACCGGGGCGCACCTGGCTTCGACCACATCGCCTGGGGACCCATCGTGGAGGCCCTGCGTGAGGTGAACTACACCGGGCCGCTGGTGATCGAATCGTTCACGCCAGACAACCAGACCATCGCGCGCGCCGCCGCCATCTGGCGCCCGCTGGCGGAAACACAGGAGGCCCTGGCTGAGGATGGGTTGGCGTTCCTGAGGGGCGCGCTCGCTTAGGTGCATGCGCCTGTGTAGAAGTACACCTCAAAGGTGACGCCGCCGACGCCGTTGCTAATATCCGGATCTGTGTAGTTCTTGAGGATGGTGCCGTTGCCCACCATCTCAGGGAGGGCTTTCTTCATAAGCGCATTTGCCTCGCGTGAGATAGATAAGCCTTCCCCTCGTGTTTGCGAATGACCAAAAGTGAGCGACAGGCCAATTCGCTGACCGCTGTACGGTCTGAAATAGTCCCTTAGTAGCGCATTCCGCTGCTCTTCACTCGCGGGCACCCATAGGTCCGCAGGTATCTCGACCAAAAACTCCTGCTTGTTGATTGTCTCAATGCAGGTTTCGGCCGGCGTCGGAGTAGGTGCAATAGTAGCCGTTGGGGTGCCGGCAACCTGGGTGAGTTCTCTCTCCAGTTCTCTAATTCGGGTCGCCTGAGTATCGGGAGGGGGCGTAGAAGTAGCCTGTGGTTTAGGCGTCGGCAGTGGGGTCGAGGTAGGAGGCGGGAGGGTGGGGCTCGGGACAGGTGTAGGGGTTGGGAACGCGGCTTGGGTGGCATAGGCGTCGGCGGTGGCCTGCACTTCCGCTTGCGATGTTGCGAGAATAGTTAGGGTAGCTTGTACAGCGAGTACCGGTATGGAGTCGTCGTTGAGGGCACCGGCGGTAGCGGTGGCCTCGACGTTGGCTTGCATAGTCTGCTGAGCCTCGATGGTGGCTTGCCAGTCGGGTGGCGAGGTGGGCGTCGCCGAGGAGGAGCCGGCGACGAAGCCGAGCGTGTTGGCGGCGAAGAAGAGCATGGCTAGGCCCAGCATCAGCTCTGCCAGCAGCCAAGCACCTAAGCTGAATGAATCGCGAGGACGCTGCGGATCCTCCATGCGTTTAGCGCCGGAACCAGCTGCGTTTCGACACGCGCGGCATGGCGTCCAGGACGTCGGCCGCCTGCTGGGTCAGTGCCGTCACGCTTTCGGCCATCTCAGTTACCGTGTTGTGGCTAAGCTCGACGGCTGGGGATGTCGTCTCCAGCGCCGTGACAAGGCGGTCCAGACTTTCATGGCTGGCGGACATTTGCCCGTGAAGATCTCGCGCCGCCGATTGAAACGAGCGAGCGGCCTCCCCGAGTTGACTTGCGGTTGCCCTCTGGTCCGCAGCGGCCGCCGTCAATGTCTCTGACAGGTGGGGAAGCGCGTTCAGGAGTTCGGCCATCGAGCGAAATGCTGCCAGCGCCTTGGTCATTTCGCCTGAGGCGTCCGCGATGCTGCGCGCAGCCTGTTGGTAGGCTCGTCGCTCGCTTTCCAGATGCGTGCCAAGGTCTCGAATTTCCTGCTTCAGTTCGCTGACTGGCGCGGCCATGCGAGAGATACTTTCAGCGCCGAAGCCAGAGTGCTCGGCCAGCAGTTCGCCCGCTGTCGCCAGTTGTGCGGTAGCTTCGTGCTGGATAGAGGAAAAACGAGTCAATTCCCCCACCAGGCTGCGATTTACTGACAGCAGGTCAGCCTGCTGGGCCATCAAGTTTTCATGGTGGTCTGCGAATTGCGCCGACAGTCCGGAGAGCGTATCCAGAGCAGCGCGCATCTCCGCGAAGTTACGCGCAAAGCTCTTGGCTCCGTCCTTGATGTCCTGTGCGAATTCGCGCAGGTTAGCTGCTTCTCGCTCCCGCTCCGTCGAGAGCTCGGTAACACGCGCGCGCTCGGCGCGCAGTTCGCTCAGAAGCGCTTCGGCGATGGAGCCAGCTCCAGCGCCCTGGTTCAGAAGACGCACAGCGCCGAATTCCAGCGAGGCTTGTCCCAGCGTGTCATGGATCCGTCGCGTCAGAGTGGCGGCTGCCACCTCACGTTGTACCTGCTGCACGTTGACGCGCTTATGCACCAGCCAGGTAATGGCAATGATCACCAGGATGATTACCACATCCGCCAGCGCAACGCGCGAGAAGGTCAAAAACGCGAACGCCCCTTGTATTCCGGTGGCGCCTGGGAAACCTTGCTCCCACAGGACGAGAAAGGGTATTGCACCTGCATCCGGATTTGCTTCGACGAGGGCGCCATAACTGGAACTCGCGTGCCACAGGCCGAGCCAGGTCAGGAGGATAGGAACCAGCACCAGCAGATTTCGGGCGGTTTCCAGAGCAGCCAGGCTACGGTCACGGGTCCAGGCGCGCCGCAGTGCTGCTACCGCGTCGTCGGGCTGGACTACAGCATACAAATCTGCCATTACCCAGCCGGGATGCTCTTCCGGGCTCTGCACGGCATCCGCCAGCGCGCTCAAACGGACGCTGACCCCAGCATCGAGATCAGCCACGTCTCGCGACAATGCGCGAAGGTCCTCAAGCATTGGCATTGTTGGTGTTCCGTATTTCCTGCAGGTGGGGCCGCAGCAAGTTGCCCCACGCACGCAGGGCTCGGGAACCGGAGGCGTGGAGAGATTCTGTCAGGGATTCTGGCCAGCGCGCGCATCAGCATGTAGGCCCGAGCAATGGCGGCTGGGTCTTCTGTGGCGATGGCGGCGTCCAGCGCTTGCAGATCATGGTTGCGGGCTGCGTCGGCAGACGCCACGAGCCTTGCTTGCTCGTTGGCGGCATCGTCTGCGCTATCGAGTTCGGTATTGGCGTGCCAAACATGAATCACGGCCGCGCGCTCGGCGGCACGCTGCTGGAGTTGGGCATCGAGGTGGTCTTGCCACCGCCGCGACGGCGAGAATGAGGCAGGTGGAGATGACTGCTCCTTTGACACGAGGTCCCTGGTGCTCAATCGCTGCTGATACCGGGCTTGAAGGAGGCTCCGCGTAAGCTCTGGATTCAGCGCAAGTCCAGCGTTCAGCGCACGCCGCCACGCGTGAGTGGCCGCGTCGGTCGCGCCGGCTTCCAGGCTTCCCCCAATTTCTGCCTCAATGGCTACTTGTGCCTCTGCCGAATGCAGCGCGCGTTGCTGACGAGAGCTAGTCAACGACAGGTCCAGGCGGGCGAGGCGCAGCATTTCTGCCAGCTCGGGCTCACCGTTATCGCTAAGCACGTCCGCCAGCCTGCCTGGTTGAATGATCTGCCATCCCAGCTCGCGCTCGGCCTCGTCAAGCCAGTCATCTACATGGGAGAGTAATCGCAGGAGCGCAGTCGGGCTATCGGCATCCGGCAAGTAAAGATGGCGCAGCGTCTCCTGCAGGCTACCGCGCAGCTCGCCAGGCAGTCGGTCGAAGTAGCTGGGGAGGGGCGCTGAACTCTTGCCGCAGATGAGGCACCGGCTTACAGGTCCAGCCGTGGGATTCAGGCAGCCTGTGCATTGGTAACGAGTGATCATGGAATGCTGGCTACCCTAAATCGTGCGCATGTCGTGCAGTTCGATCGTCAGGAATACCTTGGTTCCGAGCTGGATTGTGTCGCCGCTGGCGATGGCGTGGCGCGTTCCCGGAGCTAGAGCCGCGCCATTGACCCAGGTTTGCCCGGACTGCGTCACACTGGAAAGGCACCAGCCTCCCTCGTCGAGGCTGAAAAAACAGCGAAGGTGGCTGCGGGAAAGTCCCATACCGCCTGCGCTTGCCCAATCACCACTGCCGATCACCCGACTACGCTCCCGTACGTGGATCACCTGACCGGTGCCGCTGAGGACCACGTAGGTCGTGAAAGGTGGCGCGCCACAGACACCGCACCGCCACCCATCGTTCATTGAGCCGTCTCGAGTGCACTGCCAGGCCATTGGCGACCTACTCCATTGGCTCGAACGCGACGGTCAGTTTCAGGACAGGTCCGACGGAAACCACATCACCAGCGTGCAACTGGCGGTTCTCGCCAGCGCCCAGCGCGACGCCATTGACGCGAGTGGGGTTGGTAGCGCCGTTGACGTGGGCAATGCACCATCCGCTGGCTCCGGGAAAGAGCCGAGCCTGTGGATCGTGCAGATACTCATAGCCGGAGATGCCGCGAATCTTGCTGCGCTGGAGGAAATCATCCTTCCAGAAGCGGAACTTGCGATCGTTGACGAGTAGCGCCAAGCGTTCGGTCGGAGTTGCGGACGCGGGTTCGACTGGATTGGATGGCTCAGGGGGAGTGTTCAGCAGCACCGCGTGCAGTTGCTTCGCGGTCGGACGAGCTTCGGGACGTGGACTGAGGGCCGCCCACAATATGTCGCCGATTGGACGCGGCAGCGACGGCCAGACATCACAGGGATGCTGGGTATCACGGACAAACATGTCGTCTTTGTCTTCGAAGGGGAAGCGACGCGCCAGGAGTTGATACAGGATGACAGCAAGCTGGAAGACATCGGCCGGATAGGTAGCGTCGCCGAATTCTTCGGAGCGTAGATGTTCGGGAGACATGTAGGGAAACGTGCCCATCGTCGCTGCGCGGGGAGCCCCATCGACAAACGCGCCGTCGAAATCGAGGAGTTTGGCAACCCTGATCGTATCTCCGGTGGATTCGACGATGCGCTCCTGGAGCAGGATGTTCTCCGGTTTCAGGTCAAGGTGCGCGATGCGTTGCTCATGAAGTTTGGACAACGCGTAGGCGATGATGGCGCTGTTGACCCGGCGATCATCCTGCGGCCAGAACTCGGGGTCATCGCTCGCCGCCGCTAGATCAAGCTTTTCCTGGAGAGTCTCCCCAGTGATACGCTCAGATACCTTGTAGAACGTCTTGCCGGCCTCGAAGAACTCGATGTCGCGGCAGACGAAGTTGGGAATATCGGCCAGGCGGCTCACCAACGCCGTCTGACGCTTGCGAAATGCTTCAGCGTCATCGCTTCGCGCGGTCGGTTCCATGAACATCTTGAGAAAGAGTTGATCGCCCGCCTTGTTTACAGCGAAATAACCCTTTGCCTGACCTCCTGTGAAGGACTTGTCCGTCACAACCTCATAGAGGTGTTTATCGCTAGAAACGGTGTCCCCTTCCTTCAATAGTTTAGGCATCGGCTTCCCCAGTGCGCCTTGGAAGGAAACGCAGGCCCTTTCGAGGTTTGGGCGGCGCAGACTCTTGCACCGTTCGTTCCGCTAGTTCCGCCGTGGCTGGCAACTCGACAGCTGCTGGTTGATCGGGAGGCAGGATCTCGGCTGTAGAGTCCTGTACGGCTGCAACTTCGGTTTCCTGATCCTGAACCTGTCGTACCTGTACTGACGGAGCATCCTGCAACGGCCCGGAAGCCGTATGCCTGATCATGACAAGGTTGTTCTGCACCTTGAAGGAGAGACCAAGGCTGGGCAAAGGTGGGAGAATCTCGATGTCGTGCGTTTGCAACTGCGCGCCGAGAGGGCTACGGATGCGCAGCCTGGGAAGCTCCTCCTCATCCTGAGGGTGGACCTCGAGCGCGATTTCTTGCTCTGGGACGGAGCCATGGACTTCGGCAAGATCGGCCCCTGAGGGCGTCAGGGTGAGTTGGCCCACAGCGGGAAAGATCGAGCGCGAGCCATCGGCTGCAAGAACCTCGACAACTGTCCCCTCAAATGGAACTGCATCCGGGTGGGCCTTGCAGCCGTCGGCCTTTGGAATCCACTCGCGACACTCCGGGCAAATGGCCCGGATTCCATCCGTTTCTAGAGTGGGGCGCCCTGGGTTGAGCAGCCCGTTCATTTCGTTATCAAGCTGGCGCCAAGGGGGCGTGGCCCGGCTAAGCCATTCAGCGCTGTTGGCCGGATAGCTGGTAAGCGCCTGTAGGACGTCAGGAGCGAGGCCGTAGCACAGCAGAGACGCCAAGGGCACTTGCGGGTACTTCTCTCCCATAGGCTTCGGCACACCACGAATTGCGAGGGCAACACTGGCATTGTCAGACTGATTACCTTCAATGTGCTTTAGCAGCTTTGCTGCGAGTTCCTGAGCAGTAATGTCGGAAACCAGCATGTAGGCCAGAAACGTTTCCAGTTCCCAGCTTGTAAGGCTCCCCGATACGCCGTCTGAGACCAGCATGACGACGTCGCCGTCGCGCCATTCCTCAACGAGGACGTCAGGCGCGTCATTTGCTGTTGCTCGCAGGAATCGTGTGATCTGGTTGCGGTGGGGGTGTTCCAGCGCGTCTTCCTCTGACAAGTTCAGTTCTGCAACAGTTGAGTGATCAGTCGTCAACTGCCGCAGCTTGCCGTCGCGAAAGAGGTATGCGCGGCTGTCGCCAAGCCACCAGACAACCAATGTATCGCCAAGCATTGCCGCGGCCACCGCAGTTGTAGCCATGCTGGAGTGCTTATTGTCATTCTGAGCTGCTCGATGGAGCGAATCCGCTGCCTCTCTCCGCCAGCGTTCGGCAAGCGCGTTCGTTACGTCCCTTGCTCTCGCACTGTCTTCAGAGGTCAGCTTGTCAACAATTTCTGGCGCCAGCGAAAGGTATGCATCAGCTGCAATGCGTGAGGCAACCTCGCCGTCGGCGTGGCCACCAACGCCGTCGAAAACACCGAGCAGTGTCAAATCCTGCCCATTGATGCTCAACCGCGCGGCGACGGTTGAATCTTCGTTGTTCTGGCGTTTGCCTTTTTCTATCCATTCAGCAATCTGAATGTGCACGAGTCCCCTCCAGAAGCAGCGTCGCGTGCGACTAGTTTGCGCCCGCTTCTTCCTTCATGGGTATTGTCGTGGCGGTGACGGTCTTGCCAATGAATTCCATCAACTTGGCAAAGTCAACCGAGGCCAGGCCCGTGTCGCTGTGGACTTCATAGGTAACGCGGGGGGCGGTTGAGAGTTCGTCGTACACGTGGGATTCAGGACCAAAGAGAAAGAGATATGCTCGAGACGGGATGAGTTTATTGATCACCTCGTCGAGGTCACGCGGCTGGCCCGTCTCTACCGAACTCTGGTGCAATTGTGGATGCGGGGTGGCATCAGTGAATATGGCGATGCATTTGTTGCACTGCTCTCGCCATGGGGAATCGAGCGCCTGGAAAATGACATCAAGCGTGCTCTCTGGCTCGTCACCACCACCCGCTGCGCTGATAGAGGCAACATCCCGTTGGAACTGCTCGATGTCGTTCGTGAACGGGAACGCCTGTGTCTCCTCGCCCATGTTTAGGTCACGGTACGCGAGGAGGCGTACACGCCAGTCAAGCTTCATCTGATTTGGGTTGGAATCGAACCCCGCGCAAAGCTCCTGCACGTGCGACTTGACGCCCTCAATGCAACTGGCCATTGAGCCTGTTGCGTCGATGCAGATAACGAGATCTGCGATCCCCTTCGGGGTCAGACGTTGTGGCGGTGGAAGTTGACCTACCAACCGTTTACTCTCCTTTCTGGTATTCGGATGACGCGAAGATCACGTGTTTCTGCTGACGTTTCCGCTGAATGTGTCGATCGAGCCGCTGATCTCACCGGTGCGATCGCACCATGTGCAGGTAAACCGAGGGCTCTGGCCGTCGTAACACGAGAACTTTCCGCAGCCACCGCACTTCACAACCGACATGGCCTTGCAGCGAGGGCACCCAAGATAGCTCTCAGATGACACGAGACCGCCGCGGACCTCTTGCTGGCGCTCTTGCACCTGTCGAGTTGTGATCCACTCCTCCCGCACGGGGATTGCGCATTCAATCTTCCATGTCGATGTCTCTGAAACTGGACGCACGCCTATGCGAAAGCCCAGGCGCGTTCGCTGGCATCGTGCCGGAATCATCACAGGTTCGGCGGGCCGGGGCATGAACATCCCTGCGTTGAGAATGCTCGACTTCCTCGTGATTTGGATGGATCTATTGTAGCCCAGATGTCTCTATGTGGCTTCGTGAAGTGAGAGGTCACCAGTCATGAATCTTGCGAACCGTGAGCGGTCATCAGTCCAACGGCGATCAGTTCTGTCACTTCGTGATGTGCGAGAGTGATAGAGTTTGCCTGCTGGAGATAGAGTCCTTCACCCCGGACAACCAGACCGTCGCCCGCGCTGCCGCCGTCTGGCGCCCTCTCGCCGCGGCGCAGGACGCCCAGGCGGAAGGTGGTTTCGTATTCATGCGTGGCGCGCTGGCGTGAACCTACCACGGGCGGCTACTGACCGCGACCCGGTCAGTAGCCGCCCGGTGTGCTCATCCGCACCGTGGTCGGGCTGGCGGGTGAACCTGCTGTAGGCAGTGAGCGCGCCCACGCTCATATCCCCCCGTCGCCTCGGACCTCCCGGGTGAAGGACTCGTCATTACTCCCGTCCTCAGCCTGTTCCCGGACCGCGCCCGCCCGCGCCTGCTCACGCGTGTCATCCTGAGCGAAGCGGAAGAATCTCGTTCCCGAGCGGCCAAGGTCCTGACTGTCATGCTATCTCGCTGGTCATCCTGAGGGAGAGGTTCTCGTTGATCCTACCCCCGCTCGCAGCCTGGTTCCTGCACGTCCTCCCCGGTGTCATCTCGAGCGCAGTCGAGAGATCTCGGGATGCCTCACGATCGGGGAACGAAGTCTGCGCTCGACGCCGCTGACCGCCTCTCAGCAACGTGGTCGGTAACGCCGAGATCTCTCGACAAGCTCGAGACGACACGGTGATTGGGTGATCGAGGGGAACAGGTTGACCTGGAGGGTCTCGGAAGGGTCGAGATCCTTCCCATGCGTCGTCAGAGACTCAGGATGACGAGTGCGCGGGGAGACACCGAGAGGGGAGCAGGCATCTATCAGCCCTATCCTCTGAGAAGGTATTTCAGAAGATGACGTATGAGCTTGGGCGGCAGGATGCCCAACGCGTCCTGCCGCCCAACGTCAAGATGGGATCAACTTGGCGGGTCGCAGCCCTGGCCGATCAGTCGCTGCCGCGTGCCCCGGCTTCTGCCTCCTTCGCATCCAGCATGGTCTGCATGTTGGCGATCTCGATCTCCTGGGCCGCCAGGATCTGGCGTGCCAGGTCACGCACGGCCGGGACGTCGCTGTGATCCAGGGCGAACTGCGCCATGGGGATCGCGGCCTGGTGATGCGGGATCATCAGCTTCAGGAAGGCGATATCCGCCTCGGTGCCCGAGAGTGACGCCAGGTCGGCGATCTGCTGCGGTGTCGCCATCCCCGGCATCAGGCCGGTCGTCGGGTGCCCCATCCACGTCATGGCGGGCTGGGTGCCGGTCGCCGGCAGCCCCCACACGTTCAGCCAGCCGAACATCTGCCCGATCTGGTTCTGCTGCGTCAGCACCATGTCCGTCGCCATGGAGCGCAGGACCGGGTCATCGGTACGGTCCCGGATCATCATGGCCATGGTGACCGCCTGATCGTGGTGCACCATCATGTCACGGGCAAAGCCGGCCTCCAGCGAGGTGTCACCAGGTGGGCGGCCACTCTCCATGGCGGTCACCGCCATGATGGCCAGCACCAGCACGGCCAGTCCCAGGATCAGCGGGAGCCAACTGCGCTGGGTCGGCGCCTGTTCGTCCATCTCGAGCGGGTCGCTCGCAATCAGGTCGCTCATGCCGGCAACGTCGCTGACGTGCCGCCAGCACAGGCCGCACCCGGCTCCGGGGCATTCTTGTTCAGGCGGAAGAGGCGGATGAACTGCTCCAGCCCGGCATCATTGGCGCTTTGCAGTTGCAACTGGTGGTTCCAGGCCGAGGCCACCACCGGCGATGGCAGACCGTCCATCGGGCTGACCAGGATGAAGGATTGCCCGTCCGCCAGATCCTTCAGCTTCTGCACCTGGTCTCCCGGGAGATCTGGCTGGTAGGTGATCCAGACCGCGCCGTGCTCCAGCGAGTGCACCGCGTTTTCGTTCGGCACCGGGGAAGCGTAGTAGCCGCAGTTCTGCCAGACCGGGTTGTGGACGCCGCCCACGGGCGGGTGCTCCGCGTAGGTCACGGGATCCTCTGAGTGCTGCGCGCCCTGGTAGGCAAAGTCCTTGATCCCGTCAGGCACGGCCATTGACGTTTGCTGCCGGTTGAAGAGGAAGAAGCCGACAATCGCGACCACCGCAATCGCCGCCACGGCGATCGCCACCGTGCGCATCGTCGTCTGCTTGCGCTGGCGTTCGGCGGCGATGGCGCGAGCCGAGCGACGCTGACGGGAGGCTTCCGCCCGGCTCGGTTTACCTTCGGCGCTGGGATTCGGCTCGGTCATCGAGGGCAGAGTCCTTTCCTGCTATCTGTTGTCTGCGCCTTGTTGGCGCAACGAAAAACTGGATCACACAGAGCGTGTCATGCGTTACATGATTGGTAGAATGCGCGGCAGCCGTGCGGAGTTTCCCCAGATGCGCGGCGCGGCTGACAACCATGAACCAAGCACTTGCACGAGTACTTGCACCAGACGATACCCCATCGACACCGTAAAACGTTGACGCTGTCGCCAGGGATCCAGGAGGAACAGATGTCGTTCAACGATGAACCGCGACAAGTCGTCATCATCGGATCAGGCCCGGCTGGACTCACCGCTGCCATCTACGCCGCGCGTGCCGCGCTGAACCCGTTGGTCATTGGTGGCGTCTACTGGGGTGGTCAGCTGGTGCTGACCAGCGATGTCGAGAATTTCCCAGGGTACACCGAGGGCGTGCTGGGTCCGGAGATGATGAACGACCTGCGGACGCAGGCCGAGCGCTTCGGGGCTGAAGTGCAGACGATCGATGTCGAGAGCGTCGATTTCTCCGTCTACCCCTTCGAGATCGACACCGCAACGCAGACCATCTACGCCAACAGCGTGATCGTCGCCACCGGCGCCAGCGCCAAGCGCATGGAAGCGCTGGGCGAGGACGAGATGTTCGGCCGCGGCGTCTCCACGTGTGCCACGTGCGACGGGTGGTTCTACCGGGACAAGGCGATTGCTGTGGTCGGCGGCGGGGACTCGGCGCTGGAGGAAGCGCTTTTCTTGACGCGCTTCGCCAGCAAGGTGACGGTCATCCACCGTCGCGACAGCCTGCGTGCCAGCAAGGTGCTGCAGCAGCGGGCGCAGGACAACCCCAAGATCGACTTCATCTGGAACTCCGTGGTCGAAGAGGTCGTGGGGCAGGATCGTGTCGAGGGCGTGCGCCTGCGCAACACCGTCACCGGTGAGGAGAGCACGCTCCCGGTCGAGGGGGTGTTTGTGGCGGTTGGCCACAAGCCGAATACGGATCTGGTCGCCGGGCAGATCGAGCTTGATGCCCACGGGTACATCGCCAAGCAGGATCCTGATTCCACCGCAACCAATATCCCTGGCGTCTTCGCTGCCGGCGACGTGCGAGACCGGCGCTACCGCCAGGCAATCACCTCCGCCGGCGATGGCTGCCGCGCCGCGATGGATGCCGAGCGCTGGCTGGAGGAAAAGGGCGTGGCCACGCCGGACTTTGCGGCCGAGACATACGCGTAACGGAGGGTAGACGCGCTGCGGCGCTTAGGGAAGACGCTCCTGAGGGAGCTTAGGGAATAAGGGAGTAAGGACGAAGAGTACCCCTCGTTCCCTTATTCCCCAAGCGCGTGAGCGCGTCATCCCTAAGGCCCAGAGGCCGTCTTCCCTAAGCTCCCTCAGGAGCGACTCCCCCTCCGTCCTCAAACTCCGTTCCCGTGTGCTGCCAGACCGCGCCCAGGCGCTCCGCAATGTCGGTTGACGCCAGCATCCTCTGCTGCACGTCTGTGGCGCCGTTCGTGGCGATCTCAGCCACGATGGCGTTCACAATCGAGAGGTGACCGACCAGGGACTGGTTGAAGCACACGCTTTCACTGCGCGTAATCAGGACGTGGTCCGCCACCAGGGCCAGTGGGGAAGCGCGGCTGTCCGCAATGGCAATGGTGGTTGCGCCCTGTTCGCGCGCGTACGCGAGTGCTTCACGAGTGTCGTTCAGCACCCACCAGGCTGAGCTGCCGA
Source organism: Thermomicrobiales bacterium (assembly GCA_046328375.1). GTDB lineage: Bacteria > Chloroflexota > Chloroflexia > Thermomicrobiales > UBA6265 > JACCXM01. The sequence continues at coordinate 5,624 of JAXLWT010000005.1, read as the reverse complement.
TGACCACGTGACCTGGCTTGATCTGCGAGAGGCGCGCGGCCAGGGAGATGCCGCCCCGCACCTCCGCATCGACGGAGAGCCCCATGAACCGGCAGAGGTGGCTGAAGATGATTGCCAGGCCACCGTGGCTGCCACCGCCAATCGCCAGCGTCACGGGTGCGGCCTCGACCAGGCGCGCGACCTGTTGCACGGTCGTGCTGTCCAGGGAGGCCCGCGTGGTGGCGAGGTTGCGCAGATCCTGGTCCAGTGAGGCGGTCACCACGTCACCGAAGCGGCTCCCGGAGTGCGGTGGATTCAGGGAAACGGCATCGAGTGAACAGAGGTACGTGTGCCGTATCGCCGCCTGGAACTCCGGAAATCCGTCGTACCCCAGGAGTTGGGCCAGGCGCACCACGGTAGACGGATGCACGCTCACCCGTGAGCCAAGCTCCCCCGCGGTCGCAAAGGCCGCAAACTTCGGATTGTGCTCGATGTAGGACACGACCGCGCGCTGCTTGCGCGAGAGACGGACGGGCTCCCCATTGTGCGACCCATTCGCCCCATTCATGACGACAACGGAGTTCGCCACATTGCGCTCCTGTTGAAAACGACCAACCTGCCATGCTGCACGATGTTGTGGTGCGCTGGCAGAACCCCAGTTGGCTGGTCATTCGCCGTGACGATGCGGCGCTCTGCCGCAATGCGGCTTCCCGGCAACATTGCGGCAGTCCAGGGGCTGAAAAGCTCAGGCACCCGGAGGACCAGATTCACTTGTCATTGCGTACGGGTTTTACCATATCAACGACGAAACCGCACGACGTTAACGCAAATTTGCATCCCGTGTTGAGGGCGTGAAAGTTCCTGCAAACCCTGGTCGATCAGGACGGACAGGCTCGAATGTCTCTTCAGCAGCATGCCTATGGAAGGAGCGCATATGACAGAACCGGTGCGAGGTGGGGTTACACGACGCCGGATGGTGTTTGGTGGATTGGTCGCGGGAGCCGGTCTGGCTCTGGCACGGTCCGGAGAAGTCCGTGGCCAGGCCACGCCCCAGCCGGGCGTACCCGATCACCTGATTGCGGCCAGCGACGTGTTGTCGCTGCTGGATAGCCCCACCTTCCGGCCTGTGGCGCTGGCTGGCGATGCCTCGGAGGCGGAGGGGTTCATCCCCGATTCCCAGCTGGTGGATTGGCATGAGATGGAACTCATGGACACGGTGAATGATGCTGCCGTGACCGGCTGGGCCGACAACATGTCGGCGCTCTTTGCGCGGGTGGGCCTGGACCGGGATGACGAGGTGGTCATCTATGACGATGGCTCCCTCTTCGCGCCCCGCCCCTGGTGGGTGATGCGCCTGTTGGGGTACGCGAACGTCCAGGTGCTGGACGGCGGGTTCCCAGCCTGGCGCGACGTGAACGGCGTGATTACGCCGGATGCTGCCAGTCCGAGCGTGGCCAGCTCGCCACCCGATGCCGCAGACCGGCGATGGGAGATGCTGGCTCGCCTGCCGGAGATCGTGGAGCACCTGGAAGACCCGGAGTGGGTGCTGGTGGATGCCCGCACGCCAGAGGAGTATCAACAGGGGCACATCCCGGGCGCAGTCAATGTGAACTACCTGCTCAACGTTCAGGAGGAAGGACCACCGATCTGGCGTGCGCCCGACGAACTTCGGACCATGTACGCCGCAGTTGGTGTGACGCCAGACAAGCATGTGGTCCCCTACTGCGCGACCGGCGCGCGCTCCGCCCTGACGGATTTCACTCTGCGCTGGCTGGGTTACCCCAGCGTGGCGCTCTATTCCGCCTCCTGGCAGGAGTGGAACGCGGAACCTGAGACCCCCAAGGCCCAGGGGAGCGAGCCGTGGCCAGTCCCGGAGGAATCTGCGGATGCCTGAACTGCCCGGGGAAACCAGCCGGCAACGAAGAGATGCCATCCGTGCGCTGGGCGTGATGGGGGCATCACTGTTTGGCGCCGCCAGCATGCTCGACGCTGCGGGCGCAGCGAAGCGTAAAGGCGTGAGTGGCGAAAAGAAAAAGCGACGACACCGGAAAAAGCGTCCCAAACTGATTGGGCTGGCCAGTGCCCTGAGCGATCCATTCACGCTGGGCGCAAACCAGGGCGCAACGGTGAAGGCAGTTTGTCCGGCCGGGTACATCGGGATCAGCGGCGGCCTGGAGGGCGAGAGCGAAGTCACGGCGCCATGCATGATCCGGGAGTCGCACGTAGAGCCGGATGGCCAGGCCTGGAAAGTCAATGTCTACTGCCTTGCGGCCACCAATACCCCGCTCCGGGTCGGGGTGATCTGCTTCAGCGAGGACAGTTTCCGGTTGCCGGGTGACGGCAGGATCACGTAGCGATGTCCGTCCGGTTCGCGGCTGAGCGTTAGGACTCCGGCGGGAGCACTGCGTCGCGGTTGCCGCTTCACTGCAGATGCTGATCCGGTATCGGCCGCGTAGCCCGCAGGTTGGACTCTTGGACTGGAGTGGTCGCAGTAGCCGCTCCAGTCCCTCGTGTCAGGAGGTAGCCGCGCCCGCCATCTGGCTCTCGCCCAGCGTCTGCAGCAGGCGGTTGGCCCAGGCGAAGATCGCCGCCCCGTTGGTGATGTCCAGGATCTCCAGGTCGCTGAAGCCCAGGTCACGCAGCGGTTGCAGATCGGCGGCGGTGAACCCGGCCGGGTCCTGGGTCAGCTTGACCGAGATATCGACGATGGCGCGTTCGCGCTCCCGCAGTGCCGTGTCGACGCCCTCATCTAGGATGCGCTGCATCTGGTCGGTGTCGCCGGTCATCTGGTTGTAGGCGGAGGCGTGGACGGCGGCGCAGTAGACGCAGCCATTGACGCGCGAGGTGGCGACAGCAGCCAATTCCCGGTCCGATTTCTCCGATCCCCCCTCCCCTTTCATGATCCCGTTGAAGAGCCCGGTGCGCTGGCGCAGCGGTTCAGGATCCTGGGCCAGGAGCAGGTAGTACGGGTTCGTCTTCATATTCGGGACGACATCCTCCAGCACCTGCCACTGCGCCGGGGTGGACTCTCCCTCGGCGATGGTCGCCGTCCAGGGCTGCCAGTCGAAGCGGGTGCTGGAGAAGCGCAGGCGCTGGCGCGGCGGCCGCTGCGTGGTGCTGGGGTCCGCCTGCGGGCGCTCCTTGGCTGGCGTGCGCACAAGCTCCGGCCCCTCCGCGAAGGCCCGCGCCACGGCGATCGCCCGGATCTGGTAGCCGAGGAAGCCGAGCAGTTGCCCAAGCGTGACGACTGCTGCCGGGGAAAGCCCTGCCGCGTGCAGTGCGGCAATATCTTCCGGCCCGGCCGCACCTGGGCGCAGCGTGGCGAGGTCCGTGTGGCGAATGATCGCCGCCAGCCGGGGTTCCAGCTTGACGTCCGGGTAGCGCTCGATGTGCGAGGCGAGGTCGGTGCGCCCGAAATCGAGCAGGCGGCGGCGGTGCCGCTTCTCCACCGCCGGGAAGCCGGTCAGCAAGCCCACCCGGTAGGCGACAGCGTGCCGCTCCAGCAGCGAGAGATCATTGGGGTCGGCGGGTTCCAGCAACGACTGGTCGCTGCCCTGGGCGAAGGCAACAAGGTCGGGCTTCTCACGGCGGAGGGCGGCGACTGGGGAATCGGGCGACAACCCCGCCAACTGGTCGATGAAGTCTGGTGTGGGATCGGGCATGACGCCTCCTGAAAACGTGGCGCGTGTCACAGCGCGCCGGCTCACTCGTTGCAGCAGTATGGAAGATGAGCGATGGCCTGTCGCGGCGTGATCGGCGCGGCAGTGGCAAGATAGCTCGCACGATCCGATCGTCGATGCAGGATGAAACGATGAGAAATGTCCAGGATTCTGTTCAGGAGCAGTTCGGCCCGGTCGCTGCGGCGTACGTAACCAGCGCCGTGCACGCGGGTGGCCCCGATCTGGAAGCAATGGTGGCTGCGGGCAACCTGCAGGGCGCCGAGCGGGTGCTGGACGTCGCGACGGGCGCGGGACACACCGCGCTCGCCTTCGCGCGCCAGGCCGCCGAAGTAACGGCTTTCGACCTGACCGAGGCGATGCTGGCTACCGCCCAGAAGCTGGCCGCCCAGCAGGACGTGAGCAACATCGCGTTCGTCGCTGGCGATGCCGAGCACCTGCCCTTCCCTGACAACAGCTTCGACATCGTGACCTGCCGCTACGCGGCCCACCACTTCCCACACCCGGCCCAGGCGGCAAAGGAGTGGGCACGGGTGTTGAAGCCGGGCGGCCGCTTGCTGCTGGTTGATATCGTGTCTCCGGATGACGCAACGAGCGACACGATGCTGAACACCGCCGAGATCCTGCGGGATCCTTCCCATGTGCGCGACCACACGGTGGGCCAGTGGTTCACCATGCTGGGAGACGCCGGCCTCGCCGTCACCGATGCTGGCCGCTTCCCACTGCGCCTGGACTTCACGAACTGGACGACGCGTATGCGCACCCCCGAAGCTGCCGCCACGCAGATCCGCACGCTCTTCGCGAACGCGCCAGCCAGCGTCCAGGAAAGCCTGCACCTGGAGCCGGACGGCACCTTCACGTGCCCGGTGGCGCTGCTGGTGGGAGTGAAGGCGGGGTAGCGGGCAAGTTGTAGCGCGAGTATCGTCCATTCTCCGCTGTCGTCCTGAGGCACGAGGAATCTCGTTCTCCTTTCTCGCGCCAGCAATCAGTCACCGTCCTGCCGCTCACCCCAGGTGTCGTCTCGACAGGAGTAGAGAGACCTCTTTCCAAGCCAAACAGCGTCGAGGCATTCACCACGCTCTGATGTCATCCCGACGACAGGAGGGATCTCGGCCTGCCCCACGGTTTGAGGAACGTTGTGAGGACGCGGAGTCCAGGTAACCATCGGACCTACGCGGTCAGTGATGCCGAGGTCACTCCACTCCGGTCGAGACGACATGCGTGAGGTCGTGGAAGCAGGCGACAGGCTGACGGCGAGGCGGAGGAGAACGAGATGCTCGTCCTCGACCGCCACGGTCCGAGGCGTTCACTACGTTCCGATGTCATCCCGACGACAGGAGGGATCTCGGCCTGCCCGACCGTACAGGAACGAGGCATGGGCGCGCCGCTCGGAGTGACATGGTGCTTCGCGGTTGGTAAGTCCGAGGTCTCTCCACTCCGGTCGAGACGACACGCGGGATGTGGCGGGGGAGCGGAAACAGGTTCAGTGCGAGGATCAAGAAGAAAGAGATCCTTCACCTGTGAGGTCAGGGGTTCAGGATGACTGGGTAGGGAGGTTGGCACCCTCTCCGCGTAGCGTTGTCGTGAATTCTTCCACCGTCAGGACGTTGTCTGCTCGCTCGGCCAAAGCCAGTTCGATGACGTAGGTGAGGCGACTCGCGCCGGGATCATTCTGAAGGTCCACACCCCGACTTGCGATCACAAACCAATCGGTGAACTCCGCACGTGTGAGTTCACCGGACAACTGGCTGTTCAGTTGTTGACGGATGGATGTTTCGCGATCGGTCATGATTGTTGCGGGTTACACCGGTGTGCAGAGACGTTGATCCGCCAGGAAATCCTTCGTATCTCGCAGCAAAAGGGTCGACTGTTGTGCAGACCGCTGTAGGCGACGCGTCCCTGTGCCTCATGAGCATGTCACTCTCTGTGGCACAGGGACGCGTGAGCTGAATGTGGCGAGGTGTCTAC
>JAXLWT010000049.1:0-28246 GCA_046328375.1 Thermomicrobiales bacterium | reverse complement strand
CGGGCACGTGCCACCGCACACGCCGTTGACGCAATCCTGGGCTCCGCAGGCAGTGCCGCACGCACCGCAGTTTTCCTGGTCATTGTTGAGGTTGACGCACTTTCCAGCGCAATTGACCTGGCCCGCCGGGCAGGTAACTCCCTGCTCCGCCGAATCTGAACACGTCCCGGCGACGCAAGTTCCCTTTTTCTTGCACTTCGTGCCGCACGTGCCGCAGTTTGCGGCATCGGTCTTCAGGTCGACGCAGGCATTGCCGCAGGCCGTCTGGCCCGCCGTGCACTGGGGCGGGGTTACAGCCGGGCCTGTGGGTCCTGTCGCTCCACCCTGGCCACCACCCTTCGAGCCGCCACCACCCTTTGAGCCTCCGCCGCCGCTCGAACCTCCCCCGCCGTTAGAGCCGCCCTTGCCGCCCCCGCCATTCGAACCACCTTGTTGGCCGCCGCCCTTTCCGCCCTTCTTGCCACCACCGGCAGCGGCGGGTTGCCCGGTCAGCCCCTGCCCTCTCGCGTGCCATTCGCCAAGATCGCCCACTTGTGGCCCTGCAGTCGTGCCATCGACCGCGCCCTTGCACTCAGCGATCTCTGCTTCGCCGACGCCCATGGCGACCACCGCCACCTTGCCGTCGACGCTGATCCGCAGTTGCAGCGAGTTTCCGGTCGCCTGGCCCACAACGGGCAGCCTCGTGTTGTCGGGGAGCGTCAGCGCCGCGTTCTCAAGTTTGCCGTTCTCATCGAGGGCAAACGTGAGCTTGCCTTGCAGTTGTCCAGGCTGGGTTATTCCTGGCGCCAGCGTTGCGTTGACGCTCGGACCCAGTCGCACCGCAGCCACGAACGCCATGGTGCACGTCTGTCCCGGAGCGGCTCGTGCTACCGGTGGTGCACTGGACAGGCCAAAGACACTCGCGACCATCGCGCCCAGTGTCGCGCGGCGCGTGGCAGGCGCAGCCACGCGTTTCGAGAGGGAATCGAATCGGGCGTCGTCCATCCTGCAACCCTTCTCGTAGGAAGATCCGGCCATGACCAACCATGGCAGCATGACTCACGGGAGACCGGAAACAGGGGCCTGCGCGGCTTGAGACCGATCAGCCCCCGGCGGCCCCAGGCGATTCGCTACACCTCCGAATAGCTCAAACCTCTCGACGTCTAACCGGACGTTTGGAATGTCATGTGGAAGGTAGCTGGTAGCTGGCTCCGGCAGTGTGCGAGCCCACGGCGCACCACGCTGACCGGTTGGCGTCGTGAAGCCGCCCGGTGCGCTGCCATGTCCCAGTCCGCGATCGAAAAGCGCGGTGTAGCGTAGCGCACAACGCATAGGGCTACCACAACCCTTCGCTAGGTGCCTTCGCATCGATAAGTCGCCGCGAAGAATGCGCCCACCAGGTCGGGTTCTTCCAGCCTCTGCACCGACCAGAATGGTGAGTGCCGCTCTCCCTATGCCAGTGTTGCCCCGCTGCACCCGTTGACTGGGGCTGCTGGCTCGTTGTGGCGACGAGTGCGGGCGGGATCAACCACGGTTCCACGCTGCTTTCGCGAAATCCGTCTCCGGTCGTGAGGCGTTAGCGCGGCAACGGTGATCGCGGTCCCTTCACCGGGACCGCGCCCCCTGAGCCCAGACGATGCCGGCTCGCCAGCCAACGCAGTTCCCGGCAGACGTACTGCCCGCAAAGCCCCGTCAACGCCCGGTGGAGTACCGTGTCCCGCTGATCAACCGGGATGCCGTGCATCAGGGAGCATGACGCTATGCGTTTCCGCTGTCTCGCCACAATCACGTTGACCTGGATGTTGCTGGCAGGAGCAGCTGGCGCACATGCCCAGACGCCAGTGGCAAGCCTGAACTGGGAGTCATGTCCAGCCGATGGTGGTACGGACGCGGCAAGCTCGGGCCTGATGTGTGCCACTGTCCCGGTTCCGCTCGACTACGACGACCCGGACGGAGCCCAGATCTCGATCGGGCTGAACCTCCTCCCCGCGCGCAACCCTGAACAGCGTATCGGCTCCCTGATCTTTAACCCGGGTGGACCAGGTGGCGCGGCTACGCCGCTGATCGCCCTGGAAGCAGCCGGTCTGCCCTTGTTTGATCCCCAGATACGTGACCACTTCGACCTGGTCGGCCTGGACCCGCGCGGTGTCGGCATGAGCACGCCGGTCCAGTGTGACCCTGCCCTGTGGAACGACGAGCCTTCCCTCTTCCCGCAAGACGCGGCGGGCTTTGCGGCGCTTCAAGGGCACACGCAGGCCGTCTGGGCAAGCTGCCTGGAACGGACGGGACCACTGCTGGAGCATCTGGACACGGTGAGTGCGGCGCGCGACATGGAGCAGGTCCGCCTCGCCCTCGGGGGTGAGCCACTGAACTACCTTGGACTCTCCTACGGCACACAACTCGGCGCGACGTACGCCGAGCTCTACCCGGAGCAGATCCGCGTCATGGCGCTGGATGGCGCACTCGATCATGGGCAACGCGGGCTCGCCATGCTGAACGATGAGTCCCGAGCCTACGAAGGCGAACTGACCCGCTTTGCCGCCTGGTGCACGGCAGAAACCTCGTGCTCGCTGCACGGGGAGGATGTCCTGGCCCGTTTTGACGATCTCGTCGCAGCAGCAGATCAGCAACCCATCCCGGCGCCGCAGTGCGCGTCCTCTGGCGTGTGCCGCAGCGAGGTCTCCGGCGCAGATATCCGCCTGGGGACGCAGAACCTGCTGCTGATCAAGGACCCGGTGCCGGAACTGGGGATCACCGGCTGGAACGCCCTCGCCGACGCCATCATCGCCGCGGAACAGGGTGATGCCAGCATGTTCTCACGGGAGGTCGCCACCGACGATACCTCGCACCTCTTTCCGGAGCTCGCGATTGCCTGTAATGACTGGCGGACCGATCTCGCCTCCTGGAATGATCTCCAGGCCTATGAGATTCTCGGGAACGCCATCGCCCCGCACACACAGGGCGCGACCCAGACGTGGACGATTCTCACCGGATGCATGGGCTGGCCTGTCCCGGTTACCAATCCACCCCGCCCGTGGGCAGTCGCAGGCGCTCCGCCAATCCTGATCGTGAACGCGACTCACGATCCCTCAACCAGTTATCTCTGGGCGCAGCTGATGCGGGAGCAGATCGACGGCAGCGTGCTCCTCACGCGTGAAGGAGACGGGCACACCTCGTTCTTCCTCACCGGTGAGAGCGCCACGCGTGATGCCATCACACATTACCTGCTCACCGGGGAAACGCCACCGCCGAACACGGTTTACAAAGACTGAGGTGACGTATTTCTCCCGCGCCAGGGTCGTCCGGATCGAGAGCAGAGACCGCATCTTCTCGCTGAGGCCCGGAACGGCATCAGGCGGCCTTGCACGTGCTGGAAGCAGGCGCGGCGCCAGGGTGAACTTCAACGTCCGCGGCCGGGACAGCCTGCCGGGGTTTCCGGCGCATGAAGGCAGCGCTGCCAATAACACCGATTACGAGCCAGGAGACAGCGTAGAACACCCACGCCGATTGCGGCGCTTCCCGGATCAGGTAGGCGTAGAGGAATGACTGCGGGGCGACGCCAACTGCCGTAGCGAGGAGGAAGCGGTCAAACCTGATCGACGTCAACCCCACACCGTAGGAGATGACGTCGAACGAAATCCCGGGCACCAGTCGGAGGAGGAGTACTCCACGGGCGCCCCAGCGGCTGAACCAGGTGTCCGCCGCGGCCAGGCCGAAGCGGCCGGCGAGCGCCTCCACCGGCCCACGGCCCAGCGCTCGTGAGATGCCGAAACAGAGCGCAGCGGCCAGCGTTTGCCCGGCAACCGTGAGCGTCCCGCCGCCCACTACGCCAAAAGCCAGGCCGTTGGCGAACGCCACGAAGATGGCCGGGACTGGCGCTGCCACCGCCTGCAGGACCATCAGGACCAGCGAGGCAACCGGAGCCCACACCCCAAAGCTCAGCAGGTAGTCACCGACTGCGCGGCCATCGCCGGTACCCAGCACGGCCAGGGCGCGGCCCGTTTCCGCCTGCACATCCGCACTACAGACGTACGCACCCGCCACCACTGCGCTCAGCCCCAGCACGATGCCGAGCTGCACGCGTCGCACAGCCCTCGGCTCAATCGTGCGGATCAGTGAGCTGAGTTTCGACACTTGGGGCTCTCCACATGCGGGCCACGCGGAGCACGACCCTCCGCATGACCTGCACGGTAGTGGGTGAAAATGGAGAGCATTTGAACGAGGTGAGAAAGAGTGGCGTGCAGGCCAGGTGTTAGCAGCGCCTGAGTTGGAAGATCGTGGTGCGAGCCGCCAGGCCGGGGATCTCGCTGGCAGGAAGGGAACCCCCGTGGAGTTTGGTCACCGTTGCGCGCATTTCCGGACGGCGCAACAGCACGATGCGCTCCTGCAGGGGGAGTTCGGTCAGGGAGACATGCTCCTCCATGCGACCGCGACAGAGCAGGCCACGCCCGACCACGCGCGCGTCCTCGATCCATTTCCCCGGGGACAGGTCTGCCGTCACGTAGCGCTCCCCCTCGACGCTCTCCACCATTACGAGCGTTGAGCCAGGGACACCGCTGCGATGCCCCGGGACGACCAGCACGTGGCGTGCGCCCGTTACGAACCCAAGCCGCTGCAGGGCCATCTGGACGGCGTCCAGCCAGCGCACGTGTCCCACTCGGGAAGGGCTACCCGGGCCAGCGAATGTACGCTCGGTCATTGTGCATTCCTTTCGAGAATGGCAGGTTCAAGATCGGGAAGGGCAGCTAGATCAGTGGCAGCGTGAAGCTCAGCACCGTGCCCTTGCCGGGCACGCTGTCAGCCCGGATCTGCCCACCGTGGGCCTCGATCAGGCCGCGAGCAATGGCAAGGCCCAGTCCGCTGCCACCAGAATCAGCAGATTTCCAGAAGCGGTCGAAGACGTGAGGAAGGGCTTCGGCGGAGATGCCCTTCCCGGTGTCCGCCACGCGGAAGAGGACCGCGTTCCCCTCCGGGCGCACCTCAACCCGGATCGTGCCACCACGCGGCGTGTGCCGGAGCGCGTTGTCGAGCAGGTTATCCAGCACCTGGCGGATACGCACCGGGTCGATATCGAGAGATGGCACCGGCTGCGAGGCAACTACGAAGGTCACCCCGGCGTCGTCTGCCCGCGGGGCGAACCCGTAGCGCACCTCTGCCAGGAGTTCCCCGACATCCGTGCGTTCCCGGTAGAGCCGGAGCGCGCCGGTGTCGGCCAGCGAGAGCGTGCGCAGGTCATCCAGCAAGCGGGCCATCAGGGCGGTGGCATCCAGCACCGTCTCAAGGTGCGCATCGTCACGCGGGTAGACGCCGTCCAGCATCCCCTCGGTGTTGCCCCGGATCACGGAGAGCGGCGTCCGCAACTCGTGCGCAACGTCAGCGAAGAGGTTGCGGCGCTGCGTCTCGTTCGTCTCCAGGCGTGTGGTCATGGCGTTGAACGACTCCACCAGGCGACCAACATCGCCTTTCGCCTTCGTTTCGACGCGGACGGCGTAGTCGCCATCGGCCACCCGCTCGGCCGCCGACATCACTTCCGAAATTGGAGCGGCGGTGCTGCGAACCGTTCGTCCGACGTAGGCCAGCGAGATCACCATGATGATGACCAGGAAGAATCCCCAGGGAGGCCCCCCGCCGCCGTGGCGCCCTCCGGCATCACTGAAGATGGCGCCGAGGATGCTGGCCACAATCATGAGCGCCAGGATGGCGCCAAAGAAGCACCCGACCTTGCGCAGGAACGTGCGTGGCTTGCGACCCGGCGGCCGGCGTGGGGGCCAGGGTTCGCCCTCCGGCCACCAGTGGGGGCGCTCGCCCGGCCGCCAGTGACTCTGCCAGTCGCTGTGCCACGGGCCATGCCACGGCGCGGGAGCAGGACCTGACGGACGCGCTGGCGCCGGCGGCGTTACGAGGAAGGGCGGGGTCTCCGGCTGGGCCAAGCCCTCACCCCAACCCCTCTCCCGGTGAGCGGAAGAGGGGCTCGTTGTGCCGGGGTGGTCTGGCTCATGCGGGAACGGTGTCTGCTGGGAGTTCATGCGTCTGCGAAGCGATAGCCCACGCCGTAAACAGTGCGCACGTAGCGCGGCTCGCCCGGTTCCGGTTCGATCTTGCGGCGCAGGTTCTTGATGTGGGCGTCAATGGCCCGCTCGTAGGATTCGAACGCGACGCCGTGCAGGACATCCAGGAGTTGGCCGCGGGTAAAGACACGGCCCGGCTCGCGCGCCATGGCCAGCAGGAGCTGGAACTCGCTGGCAGTCAGGTCCACCGGGTGGCCGTTGACCGTCACCCGCATGCGCGGGACATCGATCTCCAGGTCAGCCACGCGGATGAGATCGCCCGGCTCGTCGTGGCTGTCGATCCGCCGGAAGAGCGCCCGCACGCGGGCCACCAACTCCTTGGGGCTGAACGGCTTGACGACATAGTCGTCCGCGCCCAGCTCCAGGCCAACGATGCGATCCGCCTCATCGCCCCGCGCGGTCACGACCACGATCGGGACATCCGACGTGCGGCGTAGCTCCCGGGTGACGTCGAGGCCATCCCGGCCGGGTAGGCCAAGATCGAGCACCACCAGGTCCGGACGAGCCAGGCGCGCGCTCTGCAACGCGGTGTCACCATCCGCCGCCACGCTGACGGTAAAGCCAGCGGCCTGCAGGTAGTCGCGGATGACCCGCGCAATCTCTGGCTCGTCTTCGACAACAAGAATGCTCTTCATGGCCGTCACAGGATGGGCGATGCGGCGGGGGAGGACCCCCACGCCGCGATCGCTGAAGACCAGTGTGGTCACCTTACCACTGCTCGGGTTGGGACTCGGACTGCCCCGTGCCAGCGCCGGCCGTGCTGCCAGCGTTACCCGCGCTGCCAGTCGGACCCTGCGGCGTCGTGCTCGCCTCTGCCGGGCGGTTCACATTCGTCCAGTAGTCGGCCGCAGGTGGTGGCGGCGGCGTTGACGGTGCCCCGGCCGGCGGCGAGTAGGGCGGCGGCGGGGTCATCGTGCCAGCCTGGTGATTGAAGCCCTCGTGCGCCTGGCGGTGCCAGTCATCGAAGAACCCACGTGGGCCGCGGAACTGCTGGCCCTGGCCGTAGCGCTGTGCCCACTGCGCCTGCTGCTGATCCCACTGCGCACGCTGCTCGGGGCTCATGAACGCGCGAGGATCAGGACCTTGCTGCTGCATCGTTGCCGGCGGGCCATACCCACCGGGGCCGAAAGGGCCGCGGCCATTGTGGCGATCGAACGAGCCCTTCTTCCAGAAGAAGTACAGGATGCCGCCGATGATCAGCAGCCCCCAGGGGAATCCCCCGCCCATGTAATGCATGTGTTCACCCTTTCCACTCGCGAGCAGTCCATCCATGAACCCATCGCGATACGTGCTGTTCAGGAGCCAGATTGCTCCGATGATGGCGCCACCGATGATGAGTGGCTTCCTGTTTCCCGGTCCCGGGCCGTGTTGCACTGTCGTGCTCCTTTCTGACCTCGGCAGTTCTGCATCCCTGCCATCTGAGAATCAGTCTGCGCCCGAAATGTGGAGACGCCGTGAAGGCGGCACGGAAACATGTGGGATGTCTGCCCTCTGTCATCTGGCAGACCTGCGGCCCACTTGGCATCCGTCACGCTGAATCTGCCCTCTGTGCGATGTGCCGGGACGAGTCCACGCGCAAGATGTGAGCGTGCCGGACGCGCCGTCCTGGCCGAGACGAACGCCGTCCGAAAGGACCCAGCACCATGTCACATCAGGAACTCGTGCGGCGGCTCCTTCGCATGCTCCCAGCGCCCATTGCGTCGTCCCGGCGCGTGCGGCGGGAGCTTCGTCTCACAACCAACTCTGCGGCGCGCCCGGTGTACCGCCTGCACGAGCGCAGGCGGCCGCGACGTGGAAACCAGGGAGAAGAAGACGCGATGACCGGCATGACCTTCGACACGCTGGCGCGGCAGTTGGGCCGGCGCCGAGCGCTGCAGGCACTCGGCGCCGCGGCACTCGCGAGCGCAAGCGGGCTATCGCTCGTTGCCGCCAGGAACGGCAACAACGGTAACAACAAGAGAACGAACAAGCAGAAGAAGAAGAAGATCAAGCAACAGGCCCTCGCGCTCTGCGAGGGTCAAACCCAGGAGTGCCTCGCGCTGATTACCGCCGACTGCAATGGCGACGCGCAGTGCCTGGCCAGGGGGCAGCAATGCTGCCCGTTTCTCGATACCTGCGACTTCTCGGGCTTACTCACCTGCCTGCAAGCGCCGGTCGAAAACTAGGTCGCAAGCGCCGTTGCCCCACCTGGAGGCCGTGGCAACCCATTGACGAGGAGTACGTGCAATGTCTGAGACCGTCCTTGATATCTTGAGCCGCGGCCTGGTTGGCGCAGAGGCTCGCAACCGAAATAGCAACCGCAACCGGAAAAAGAAGAACAACGGCAAGGCGCAGAAGCAGAAGTTTGCCCTCTGCGAAAGCCAGGGGCCCGCCTGCCAGGCGCTCGCACTGGAGAGCTGTGGAGAAGACGTCGGGTGCCAGGCAGCAGCAGCGCAGTGCTGCGAGCAACTGGAGATCTGCGAGTTCACGGCCTTCATCACCTGCATCAACCGGGCGGTCGTCTAGAACGCGCCCCTCCTCTTCCTGACCAAGGCTGGCCGGGCGCATCGCCCGATTGCGATGCGCGCCTGGTTCGCCACGAGTGAGCGTGGTCCGTGGATCTGGCCTGGTGAACGTGGCTGGTGCCCGGGCCCCGCTGCTGCACAAGAAGCCTCTGCCAGATGACAGAGGCTTCAAATCCATCTGATTCTGCCACCTGCCTGATGTGATCCCGTAGCCAGTGGCGCATGATGCAGACGTGCCTGAGAGCTCGGCACCGAAGAGACGAGGACCGCGCGGGAGTTCACACCCCTACGGCCAAACACTGCCCCGCGCGGTGACTCCGCTGTTCGCCCCTTCCCACCCTGCTTCCCAGCCGGGATGAACAGTCGGAGCCTCCTCTGGAACGTGAGATTGCAGCGGGCGAGCCGGTTCATGCCGGGACAGAACGCCACCATGACCGAAAGGCCGTTCGATATGAACGCGGTGCGCGCTTCATGTTCGGCCCAGCTCTCCTGGCCGTCATGCACGGTCCCGCCGAACGCTTCGTGCCATTCTTTCATCCGCATAGCATGCGAGTGTTCCATCCAATCGCGCAGCCATGGGTGAGGTGCTACGATCCCGCAACGCGGTGTCACCTCAAGAGGCTCCCAGCCTGCATTGCCGCCCACTCCACCGCGCCAGATCATCCGGCTCAGGGAGGAGTCGTCATGGCCACGGTGTCTCAGTCCCAACCCCTTTCCCGGCGTTCCCTCTTCTCACGCGGGTTGAAGCGCTCGGCGCTGGCCGGCATGGCGGCGCTCGGCATCGACCTGCAGCCGGCGCAGGCGCGCGCCTGGGCGCTGCGCATCGCGGAGGCGCAGCAGTTCGGCAGCGTTTGCCCGTACTGTGCGGTCGGCTGCGACACCATGATCTACGTCAAGGACGGCACGCTCCTCAACATCGAGGGTGATGCCAACTCGCCAATCAACCAGGGCACGCTCTGCCCCAAGGGCGCGGCGACCTACCAACTCCACGTCAACCCGAATCGCCTCACCCAGGTGCTGCACCGCAAGCCGGGCGCGACTTCGTGGGAGGTCATTGACCTGGATTCGGCCCTGGACATGGTGGCCGAGCGGGTCAAGAAGACGCGCGACGAAACGTTCCAGGAGATCTACCCGACCACGGACGCTGACGGGAAGCCGATCGAGCGCACCCTGATGTCCACCACCGCCATCTTCTCCCTGGGTGGCGCCACGATGGACAACGAGTGGAACCACGTCCAGCAGAAGCTGATGCGTGGCCTCGGGGTCGTCCCGATCGAAAACCAGGCCCGGATATGACACTCCAGTAGCGTCCCCGGTCTGGGGGTGCGACTGGGCCGCGGAGCGGCCACCACATACCCGGGTTCCCTGGTTCACTCGAACGCGATCCTCATCGAGGGGAGCAACATGGCGGAGTGCCACCCGGTGGCCTTCCGCTACGTGATGCAGGCCAAGCTCAAGGGCGCCAGGGTCATCCACGCCGATCCGCGTTTCACGCGGACGACGGCGGTGTCAGACACCTACGCCCCTGTGCGCGCCGGCACCGACATCGCCTTCCTCGGCGGCATCATCAACTACGTCATCAATTCCGAGCGCTGGAACAGCGAACCCTTTTTCCGCGAGTACGTCACGGCGTACACGAACGCCGCCACGATCATCAATCCTGATTTCCAGGACGCCGAGGCAGAAACGGCAGACAAGCCGCAGGGCGTCTTCTCCGGGCTTGGTCCCTATAAGGAAGGCCCCTGGGGCCTGAATGGCTTCCTGGCCCAGTACAGCAACAAGACCTGGCAGTACGACCGTCAACCCGTTGGAGACCAGGGTCGCTCCGCCGCCACGGCGCAGTCCGGGGAGCAGGGCGTGCAGTCCGGGCAGCCCGCCGAGGAAGACGCGGTACCCCCGGGCCCGCCGTACGATCCCCTCGTCAAGGATCTGTTGCCGGATAACCCGGCCCGGAAGGATCCGAAGCTGGAAGACCCGATGTGTGTCTTCCAGTTACTCAAGAAGCACTACGCCCGCTACACCCCGGAGATGGTGGCCGACATCACGGGCTGCCCGCCGGAAAAGGTGGTTGAGGTCGCGGAGACGCTGCTCAACAACAGCGGCCCGGACAAGACCTCCGCTATCTGCTACGCGGTTGGCTGGACCCAGCACACCTATGGCCCGCAGATGATCGGCACGGCCGCCACGCTCCAGTTGTTGCTGGGGAACATTGGCCGTCCCGGCGGCGGCATCGTCGCCCTGCGTGGGCACGCCACCATCCAGGGCAGTACCGATATTCCGACGCTCTATCACTCCATCCAGGGCTACATGCCAGCGCCGACGGTGCTGAAGGATCACAACTCGGTCGAGGCGTACCTGAAGGCTGAGACCCTGCCGACAGGCTACTGGGCGAACACGCCCAAGTTCTTCATCAGCTACCTGAAGTCGGTGTACGGCGATGCCGCGACCGCGGAGAACGACTGGGGCTTTGCCTGGCATCCGCGCATTTCTGGTGACCACTCCCACATGCCGATGTTCGTCGCCATGCAGGAGGGGCGCGTCAAGGGTATGTTCGCCATGGGCCAGAACCCGGCCGTGGGCGGGCAGAACGCGATCTTCGAGCGGCGTGCGCTGGGCAAGCTGGACTGGCTGGTCGTCAAGGACAACTTCGAAACCGAAACCGCGGCATTCTGGTACAAGGCGCCGGAAGTAATCGACGGCGCGGTGAAGCCAGAAGATATCCAGACGGAGGTCTTCTTCTTCCCCTCGGCGCAGGTCGCCGAGATGGACGGCACCTTTACCAACACGCAGCGCCTGATCAAGTACCACCACAAGGCAATCGACCCACCCGGGGATTGCCGCTCTGACATCTGGTTCACCTACCACCTCGGCAAACGCCTGAAGGCGATGTACGAGAGCAGCTCCGAGCCGCGCGACCAGGGCATCCGCAATCTTGTCTGGGACTATGAGCCCGACCCGGACGAAGTCGAGCACTGGCAGATCAAGGATGAGCCAAGCGCGCTGAAGATCATGCGCGAGATCAACGGCTACGCCACCGGCAAACCGGACGAGCACCTGCCCGGCTTCGCCGCCCTCAAGGATGACGGCTCCACCACCTGTGCCTCCTGGATCTACTCGGGCGTCTACCCGAAGCCGGGCATCGAGAACCTGCGGGCTGCCTCGCGCATTCCCGATCCGGAGGGGCCGGGTGCGGCCAACCTGGGCTGGGGCTTTGCCTGGCCCGCCAACCGGCGCATCATCTACAACCGCGCTTCGGCGAAGCCGGACGGCACGCCGTGGTCACAGGAGAAAGCCTGGGTCTACTGGGACCCGGAGAAGGTCGATCCCGCCACCGGCAAGGCCGGCATGTGGACCGGCGCCGACATCCCGGACTTCGCGGCCACCAAGGCGCCCGATGCCAAGCCAGAAGAGGGCGCAATTGGCCTGAATGCACTCAGCGGCACCGACCCCTTCATCATGAAGGCGGACGGCAAGGGATGGCTCTTCACGCCGACTGGCCTGGTCGATGGCCCGTTGCCCACCCACTACGAGCCGCGCGAATCTCCGGTGCCGAACCTGCTCTACCCGAAGCAGCAGAACTCGCCGGTGCTGAAGGCGTGGAACGTCGAGGGTAATCCGGCAGCCGAACCGCAAGACCCGGCCTACCCGTACGTGCTGACCACCTACCGCCTGACGGAGCATCACCTCTCGGGTGTGATGAGCCGCTGGCTCCCGTGGCTGGCCGAGCTGCAACCAGAGTTGTTTGTCGAGATCAGCCCCGAGCTGGCCGCCGAGAAGGGCGTGGCAAACCTGGATTGGGTGACAGTCAGCAGCCCACGCGGCGCCATCAAGGCCAAGGCCCTGGTCACCAGCCGCATGCGCCCGATGCAGATCGCCGGCAAGACCGTGCACCACGTCGGACTCCCCTGGCACTGGGGCTACCAGGGCCTGGTGACTGGCGCCGTGACGAACGACCTCTCGCTGATGGTGGGAGATCCCAACGTCTCGATCCACGAATCGAAGGCGTTCGTCTGTAACGTGGAGAAGGCGTGATGGCGCTGCAAGCACAGTCCGAATCGCGCCGAAATGAGGTCTCTCGACAGGCTCGAGACACGAGTGCAGCTACCCCCGTGGCCACTCCGGTTCCGCCGCCAGCGAACCCACACGGCGCCGGGGAGACCTTTCCCCAGCCGGCAGCCTTCCCGGCCGAGCCGATGGGCTTCTTCACGGACACCACGGTCTGCATCGGCTGCAAGGCGTGCGAGGTCGCCTGCAAGAGCTGGAACGGGCTCTCCTCGGACATCATCGCGCTCAGCGGCGACAGCTACGACAACACGCAGCATCTCTCGGGCGAGAACTGGCGGCACGTCAAGTTTATCGAGCAGTTCAACGATGACCGCTCAACCGGGCGCTGGCTGCTGATGAGCGATGTCTGCAAGCACTGTGTGCACGCCGGCTGCCTGGAGGTCTGCCCGACCGGCGCCATCATCCGCACGGAGTACGACACGGTCGTCATCCAGGCAGACACCTGCAACGGCTGCCGCGACTGCATCGCGGCCTGCCCGTTCGGCGTCATCGAGATCAACCCGGCGTCCAACACGGCCATGAAGTGCACGCTCTGCTACGACCGGCTGCAAAGCGGCCTGCCGCCCGCTTGCGCCCAGGCGTGCCCAACCCACTCCATCCAGTTCGGCACGATCGCTGACTTGAAGGACGCGGCGCAATCGCGTGTGGAGCAACTGAACAGCCAGAACGCAGACGCTGGCGCGTACCTCTACGGCGCCGATGCCAATCTGCTGGGCGGGCTCAACTCGTTCTACCTGCTGGTGGACCCGCCGGAAACCTACGGCCTGCCAGCCAACCCGAAACTGCCGACGCGTGATCTTCCCGTTGGCAGTGCGCTCGGCATTGGTGGCGCCGTCGGCATGGCGGCACTCGGCGCCGTCGCCTTCCGCAAACGGCGGATGGACGAGTTTGCGCGCCAGGCGGATCGGGACACCGTGATCGTGGACGAGTCAGAGGAGGTCGTGGAGTGAGCGTTCCCTGGCTGCTTCTGCAGGTCCCACCGTCGGACACCTGGTTCACCGTCTCGCCCCACTGGGGCTGGTACATCGTCGTGTACTTCTTCCTGGGTGGCATCGCCGGTGGCGCGGCGTTCCTCTCCGGGCTGCTCGATCTGTTCGGCAATCCGCTGGACCGTCCCATGACCCGCATCGGGTACGTCCTGGCGCTGGTAGCGGTGGCCGTGGGCGGCCCACTGCTGATCATCGACCTCACCCGGCCTGAGCGCTTCTGGCACATGGTGATCCAGTCCAACACCATGACACCGATGTTCAAGTGGTATTCCCCACTCTCGTTCGGCATCTACATCCTGATCGCTTTTTCGCTCTGCGTCGGGCTTTCAGCCCTGGCCGCGCTGGCCGACTGGCGTGTGCTGCCGCGCGCGTTCTCCCGGTTAGGCGAAGGCGGGTTTGGCAAACTGCTGGCGCTCGGCTGCGTGCTGACCGGCACCGCCCTGGCCGGGTACACCGGCCTCGTGCTGACCACCACGAACCGCCCGCTGTGGGGTGACACCGCCTGGATGAGCCTGCTCTTCCTGCTCTCCGGCATTTCCGCCGGCAGCGCGGCCATGATCCTCTTCGGCCGTCGACGCGGGCACCCTGGTACCGTGCACTGGCTGGAGGAGATGGAGCGCTACAGCTCCATTGGCGAGATCATCGTGCTGGCCATCATGGCGGCGACGCTCTGGAGCATCGTGCAGGTGGTCTGGGGTGGAGTGTGGGGCATCATCCTGATCGTGGGTGTGGTGCTCCTTGGCATTCTGGCGCCGCTGCTGCTCTACCGCAGGCCGCGAACGCTTGGCATGGCGACGGTGCCGATCGCGGCGCTGCTCGTCCTGCTCGGCGTTTTCCTGCTGCGCACTGTGGTCATCCTGTCGTCGGAGGCGATCTGAGATGACCGCGTCGCGCAAGGGCCGTCGTGCCTGGCTACTGGCGGCCGGAGTTGGCACCGTTCTGCTGCTCGGCGGATGCACCGTCTCGCCGGAGGCCGCGCGTGCACCAGGTGAAGCGGGCGCAGATGTCGGGAATCACGGGCAGCCAGTACAGTTGCTGGAGCCTGCGGACCGCTTCGAGCGCATCTTCTTCGATGTGCCGTACGATGGTCCCTCCGTCGCCACCGAGGACACCGCGCAGCAGTGAACCATCTCCCGAAACTCACCCTCCGGGGCCGGGGCAAGCCAACCGCTGCCCCAGCCCTGGCTTCCAGCGCCCAGCGGCAAATCAACAGCATCCTGACCGCGCAGCCCGAGTCTGCGGCCTGGCTGGCCATCGTGGAAACGGTGCTGCGGGAGGGGCAGAACCCGCTCTGGGATGACGTAGCGTCGCAGACGGTGCTGTCCGGTGAGCGCGCCTCCACGTCGCCGCTTCTGGCGGGAGCGGCTGTACCGCTCGCGCAGGCAAGTGCGGCGTCCTGGGTAAGCCAACTCCTGCTCCTGGCCAGCCAGGCCGGTCCCCATGCTGGGAGCCTGGCGCAGGCTGCGCGATCCCCTCACCTCGATGCTCGTGCGCTCCTTGAGGCGGCGATCAACGCCGACGACGCGCGGCTGGCCCTGCTGGCCGAAACGCTCGGTGTGGAACCTGAACCGCTGTCAGCGGCGGCAGACCTGGCCGTGATGCCGCTGTTGCAGGCACTGCGTCGTCGCTTTGCCCCCGCCATGACTGGTCACTGGCATGAAGGCTACTGCCCGGTCTGCGGCGACTGGCCGCGCCTGGCCGAGTTGCGCGGCCTGGAGCGCGCCCGCCGGCTGCGCTGCGCGCGTTGCGGCAGCGACTGGGAGCAGCCCGGGGTGCGTTGTCCCTTCTGTGATGCCACCGGACAGGGCACGCGGGCGACCCTCGTCTCGGAGCAGGACGGCGAAGCGCGCAAGGTGGAAACCTGTACGCGATGCCGTGGTTACCTGAAAGTCACCTCCACCCTTCGCGCCTGGCCCGGCGATGAGGTCTGCCTGGCGGACCTGGCCACGATCGACCTGGACCTCGTCGCCCTGGAGCGCGACTACGAGCACCCGGAGCCACGGGGTGACCTGGGAGTACGGCTGGGTTGAGCACGGGCACCCCGCGAGACGCGTCCACCAGCACGGGCGACTCCAGCGGCTATCCCCATGTTCCGTTCGTGCAGACTGGCTCATATCCTGCTCGTGACGGGAACCAGGTTTCCCCGCTCGTCGATGGCGAGCCAGCGTTTCGCCGCGTGGGCGAGGCCATCCAGAACGCGCAGCACTCCGTCTGGGTGACGGTCACGACGATGTGGCCGGAGTTCAGGATGCCCAGCCAGGGCACGGCCCTGGACGTGCTCGATCAGGCGGCGGCGCGGGGAATCGACGTGCGCGTCCTGTTCTGGCGTCCGGCCCAGGAGACAGCCCGCTATTTTCGGACCACCTTCTGGGGCTCACCCGAGCACCTGCGTCTGCTGGAATCACGGCAATCCGGGATCAAGGCCCGCTGGGATCAGGCCAAAACCGGCTACTGCCAGCACCAGAAGAGCTGGCTGATCGACGCCGGACACGACTCGGCGCTGGCAATTCTCGGCGGCATCAACCTCAATCCCCACTCGGTTGTCGCCCCTGGGCACCACGGCCCGCACCAGAACCACGATGTCTACGTCGAGTTGACCGGACCAGGCGTCGTGGACGTGCACCACAACTTCGTACAACGGTGGAACGAGGCCAGCGAGCGGCATCAGGATGATGGTCGCTGGGGTGCCGGCGCTGAGGACTATCTGTCTTTCCCGGACCGCGTCCCGTCCCAATGCGGCCCGGTAACGGTCCAGGTCCAGCGAACGATACCCGCCGGCCGCTACCTCGATGGCCACCCTGCCCCCCGGGCAGCGCCTTTTGCGATCGCGGACGGTGAGCGCTCGAACCTCGATCAGTACCTGGCCGCCATCGACGCCGCGCGACATTCCATCTATATGGAGAACCAGTTTCTCGATGTACCGGCCGTCATCGACGCCCTGCTCCGGGCGGTGCAGCGTGGGGTGGAGGTTGCGGTGCTCATGCCCGCCGAACCCGACGAGGCGGTTCGCGCACTGCAATCACCCGAGCGCGCGACGATCCTTGCGCAACGCGCGGAACTTGGCCGCTACAAGAACTTCACCCTGGCTGGCCTTGCCGGTCTCGGCGACGACGGTTGCCGTCATTCTGTCTATGTGCACTCCAAGCTGATGATCGTCGACGATCACTGGGCGACCGTGGGATCGTGCAACCTCCACCGCTACTCCCTGTTTGGCAACAGCGAGTTGAACGTGGCCTTCACGGATGAACCGGCGGTGTGTCGCCTCCGCGATGCTCTGCTGGGGGAACATCTTGGCCAGGACACCGTGGGCATGGCTGGTGCTGCCGCCCTTGGGTTGTTTCGTCAGATTGCCCTGGAGAATGCCCGGAGGCAGGCCGTGGGTGACCCGGCGTGGCAGGGCCTGGTCTACCGGCTCGATCCGGCGACGCACATTGGCTAACCGGATTGCCGGACCAGGCCAGCCATGGGCCCGGCTACTTCTTCTTTTTCTTCACCCGGGCCGTGATCTCCAGTGACCATCCGCCAGCCAGCGCACCCGGATTGCTGGCGTTGGCGTTGTACACGTAGAGCGTCCACTCACCGTTCGGATTGATGCCATTGAACGTGGAAAGCTTCTCGTTGCCGCTGATCGGCGGGACATCCATCGGGTTGAAGTCGCTGCCGGTGTCATTGTTGTAATTACGTGGCCGGTACGTTCCACTCGTCAACGGCGGGTCTGCGGGAATATCACTCCCCGCGCTGTCATCGAGCGTCAGCGTGACGTTCGAAACGTTGTTGACGATGACATCGCTCACGGGAATGATGTTGCTTCCATCTGGCGCGACAAGCAGAAAACTCACCGGACCCAGCAGTTGATGTGACAGGTTGTGCAGGGTCAGGTTCACATCCGTGACCTTGCCCTTCTTGAAGCCACTCACCGTGATCTTCGCGCTGCGAGTGGTGAACTGCAGGATGTCGATCGTCTGCGTATTTGAGAACGACTGAGTAACGGTCTTGCTCTTGCTCTTCTTTGCCTCGCCGGTGCGGGGGGCCAGCGACACCGGCGCCAGGCCTGCTGCTGCAACTGAGTACGCCATGAGGCGGCGACGGGTGATCACTGCGAACCTCCGAAATCTCTGGTCTCTGGGTGGCCAAACGCCTGCGAGAGTGTGCGGGCGAGAAGGATACGCAACCGCCAACGCCTTGACCGCAGTGCTGTCAATTCCTGAACAGGAGCTGCTGCACAGGAACGAGAACGCCATCGCTGTGTCTAGCGATGGCGTTCTTGCTGGGATCGTGTTCGTGAACCTGCTCGATGCCGGTTCCAGGCATCTCAGGCAGGTCTAGTCGTCAGACAGCAGTTGAATCCAGGGCGTTTCCGCGCCGATAGTCGTCGGCGCGCCGTGCCCTGGGTAGACAACGGTCTCCGCCGGGGCCTCAGCTACGAGACGGCGCAGGCTCTGGTTCATGTCCTGCTGGTCTGTGCCCGGGATGTCGGTGCGGCCATGGCCCTTCGGGAAGAGCACATCGCCACTCAGGAGCACCTTGTGCTCGGCGTCGAGAAGCGCGATGTGCGCCGGATCGTGCCCAGGCAGGTGCAGCACCTGGAAGGTGTGTCCGCCCAGGGCAACGGTGTCGCCATCCTCCAGTGCCTGGTTCGTGGCCACCGGGAGCACTTCCACCGGCAGTTCACCCATCAGCGGGGTCGGGTTCGCCAGCGGCGCCTCAGCCAGTGGGTGAGCCGCAAGCGGCGCCTCAGTGGCTTCTGTCAGCGCCTTGGCGTCCGCCACGTGATCCCAGTGAGTGTGGGTGATGACAATCTGCCCGATCTTCCAGCCGCGCTTTTCAGCCTCGGCCACGATATCCGCCGTCACGCCGGCGGGGGCATCGATGATCAGGGCATCACCGGTCTCGGAGTCAGCGACGAGGTAGGCGTTTGTCGCAACTGGGCCGGCCGGGAAGGTCACGATCTCCAGGGGCATGAAGGCAACTCGCTTTCGTTCTGCAATCAGCTAAGAGATATCTGCTATCTACGTGCGACAGTCACACATAACCGCCACTCTTCAGGGTACCAGCTTTGGGTCCGGTGGAGCTTCGCCTGCGGTCTATCACGCGCCCCGCTAACCAGCAGAGCCCAGTTGGAAGTACCCTGCTAATCCGGCTTTGAGGCGGGCATTCGCACCGCAGGGTGCCGCGAAGCACCGCAGACGGGAACGGGTTTCCGCCATCAGCACCCAGTCATCCGGAACGCCCGTTCGGCGCCGCAGGCTCTGCTTTTGCCTCAGACTCGGCTTCAGCGGGGGGCGGAGGCGGTGGCTGGTCCGGCATACCCGCCTCCCAGATCGGGCCCTCCTCTGGCGGTGTGACCGTCACGCCGAGGCGGCCCAGCAGATCGGCGGCCCAGATGGCGCGCCACGGCCTGGGGTTCACCGGCTGGTGCGGCGCGTGGGAGTCGGAGCCAACCCCGATCAGCAGTCCCTTTTCTGCTGCCAGGTTGCGGTAGAGCGCGGTCTGCTCGTCGGTGTGCGATCGGTAGTGCGCTTCCAAGCCGTCGATGGGGATCTCGGCCAGCATGCGGTCCAGATCGTCCGGCAGCAGCGCGCCGACGGAATCAGCCCGCCCTGGATGCGCGACCACCGCGATGCCGCCTGCCTGGTGCGCAGCGTCAACCACGCGCTCCAGCGGCTCGTCCGGGCTGAAGCCGCCACCAAGTCCGGAGACGAGTTTTGCCGCTTCCGTCAGGTTGCGGACGTGGCCCTCACGGATAGCCGACGTGAGGACGTGGTAGGGCAACAGCGGGCGCCCACCCGCAATCTCTTCCAATGACGCGAGCGGCTTCCCCTGCGCTTCGATGCGGTGCCGGGCGTCCTCCGCGAGGGTGAGAGCCTGCGCTTCGAGGTCCGCCATCAACGAACGGAACGGCCGGGCCGCCTCATCCGCGCGGTTCGGGGCAACCCCGTAAACAAGCACGTGCCACTGCCGCCCGCTCCAGCGGGTGGTGACTTCCACCGCCGGGATGATGCGAATTCCGCGCTTCGCGCCGCGGCGGGTCGCTTCCGCCACGGAGCGCTGGGTGTCGTGATCCGCCACGGCGGCGACACGGAAGTCGTTGGCCGCCAGGTGGTCAATGAGCGCCGCGGGGGTCCAGGCGCCATCAGACGCCAGCGTGTGGAGGTGGAGATCGACGCGATCCGTGGCGTTGAGCGTAAGCGGCGGCAGCGCCGCTGCCTGTGCCGTGATCTGGTGAGCCGGTGTGCTGGGCGGGTCCGCCACGTGATGATCCTTCAGAAGGCGCAGGCGCGCCGCGAATCTGCTGAGGCTGAGTCTAACTGAGGTGGAAACCGGCACCCTACTCCAACGTAGCCCAGAAGGCATTGAGCGCGGCAGCGCCGGCCGCCGGATCCTGCAGCATCCACCAGTGGCCCAGGCCTTCCAGCACCGCAACCTGCGCTGCCGCGCGCTCGGCAGTACGGCGGGCCAACTCCTCGCCGCCGGTGAATTGATCCTCCGTGGCGATGATGACGAGCCCCGGCTTGCTGGCCAGGCCACTCAGGTCGGCGCCGAACTGTGACATGGCTGGCTGCGCCGCTGAGCGATAGAGCGCCAGGATGCAACGGCCCATCTCGGCGTCGATCCCCTCCGCCAGTCTCATCGCCAATTCCGGTCGCGCCCCATTGGCGATGAAGATGCCGGCTCTGTCGTCCAGCGGCGCCTCAACCATGGCGGCAACCGCTGCCTCGCCCACCCCTGGTGCCTGCCAGGCTTGAGCCATGTCGTGCCAGACGTAGTCGGGATCCAGAGCACCTGCAATATCACTCGCCCATGACCGCACAAGATCGGGAGCGACGTTGACGAGGCCCATCACGTGCCCACCACCCCAGTCATGTCCGACGAGGTCGATCGGCCCGTCAATCTTTTGCAGCTCACCCGCGAGCCAGGCGCCGTATTCCGCGGCCGTGGCGCCGAAGCCATCCGGCACCGGCGCACCGAAGCCGGGCGGTGACAGGGCGATGACCTCGTCTGCTTCCAGCAGGGGAATCATGTCTTCCCAGATGGCGGTGGTTTCCGGATTACCGTGAACGAGTACAACAGGCATTCCTGTCCCTCCAATCACTCCGAGTATGGCGGCAGGGAGGCCTGCGGAGCCAACACGTGGTTGGCCAAACACAGTTCGAGGCTGATCGCCCCCAGGTACGCGACCACTTCCCACGCTTACCCGGTCGCGCTTCTTCGGCAGCCCGCTGGAACGATGTCAACGTCATGTCACAACGGGAGCGCAGTGACGTCTTCCCGGTAGAGGCAACCTCGCTGCAACGCTGTGACTTGCAGCACCTTGCCGGCACCTCGGAGGTCCAGCGGGATGACGACGCAATCACTGCTTTTCGCGGAT
This sequence comes from Thermomicrobiales bacterium, assembly GCA_046328375.1. Lineage (GTDB taxonomy): Bacteria > Chloroflexota > Chloroflexia > Thermomicrobiales > UBA6265 > JACCXM01. The sequence goes on along the minus strand of JAXLWT010000049.1, from coordinate 7,272 downwards.
GCCCTGCAGCGCCTCGGCTGCGCGCTGGAGCCTGGCGCTCAGGTTGCACGACGCGAGATGTTGCAGGAACTCTTCGGGCAAGCCCTCGAGCGCCAGGAACTGACGAACGGCGTGCGCTACCGCTTTGCCGGTGACGAGGCCATGCTGGCCGCGCTCTTCGGCATGATTGCCGCTGAGCGCACGTGCTGCTCGGACCTGCGCCTCACGCTGACCGTGGAACCACAGGCAGGTCCACTCTGGCTGGAAATCTTGGGACCCGATGAGACGGTCGCAGCACTGCAGCAGGTATTCAGCCGCAATCCGCCGGGTTCAACTCACCCCACATAGCCGGCTGAGCGTCCCCCTCGTTCGGCTCCCGCGTGCCACCAGCCTCTGCCGTCACAGCGGACGTCTCAGGCCACCTGCCCCGAGTCTGGATCGCTCATCAGGGATGAAACATCGACAGCCTCGAAGTCTCGCCCCGTGATGCGCTCCTGCAACTCATGCAGGTCATCGTTATCCCAACGGTCATCCGGGGCGCCAGAGAGGAACCAGTCACTGCCGTTATCGGCCAGCATCATGCCGTAGGTCTGGAGCGCGGTCAGGATGATCTGGTTTGTGGGCGAAAAGCTGGAGATGTCGACATCCGCCCTGAGGCGAAAGCGCTGTCCCAGCGGAGGGAGGTCCGGATTGGCATCATCGCTCGCGGCGTGTCGCGCGGGCCAGACGTAGGCATCCTGCGTCTTCGCGGCGGTGAAACGCAGGGCGTGATCGATGGCCCCGGCCTGGATCTCCTCGTAGCGCACCAGCCCCGGCAAGATTGGGAGACCCGCCGCATCGGCGGAGGTCCAGGCGGCTGGCCGCAGGTCGTATCCGTTCAGATCGAAGACCGCACCTGAGCCTGCCTCCCAGGTGCCATCCGGTTGCGGGTAGGCGGCATACAGCTCGTACAGCAGGCACGATCCCGCCTGCACAACGAGCACATGGCGGTCGCCGTCAGCGCAGGAACCGCCTTCGATCGGCGCGTCGGCCGGGACGGGGTAGGGGCCTGGATCGCTCTCGTCCGGCGACTCGGTGAAGACCACCGCGACCGCAGGTTGCTCGGCAGGCACACGCACGAACGGGATACCCAGGGGCATTCCCTCGTAGAGCCCGGCCCCGAAATCGGGGTGCAGTCCGCCATCAGCTCCAATGCTGGCGATGTAGGCATCTGAACGTGCATCTACGGGTAGATCCACCACCGGCGCGTTCCAGATGTGGTCGGGAGGGAAGATGGGGCAATCCGCTGGCGTCTCCCCACAGACTGATTCCGTACACCCCAACGAACAATCTGCGCCCTGCCGGGCCAATCCACTCTGTGCGGGGAGGGCGGCAGTCAGCGCGCCAACGCCCAACGCAGCCAGTACTCCTCGCCGCGATGCGGTCCGACGAGGCGGCGTGCAACGGTCGCGATGGCGAGATGGCAATGCTTTGCGCCGCGGCATGAGGTTCCCCCGGTACCGAAGCGGCCCGGACAGCCCAGTGGCCGTCCGGGCCGCACGTGCGGTCCTAACTGGTGCCGGCCGGGTTGAGATCCCGGCCCATCAGCGGATAGCCTGCCGTGAGACCGCCATCCACCGGCAGGGTGACACCGGTGATCCACGAGGCATTGTCCGACGCCAGGAAGAGCGCGGCCTGCGCGATATCCTCCGCCACCCCGACGCGCCCGAGGGGGTACCAGGGCACGAGCGAATCCATCACCTTCGGGTTGACCGCCTTGCGCTCCCCCCAGATCGGCGTGTCAATCGTGCCCGGCGCGATGCAGTTGATGCGCACACCCTGTGGGCCGTACTTCACCGCGGTGTTCTGCGTGAAGTTGATCATGCCCGCTTTGGCCGCCGAGTATGCCTCCTCCCCCACGGCAGTGATGCCGTTAACGGAGGCAATGTTGATGATGACGCCCTTCCCGGCCGCAATCATGTCTGGTAGAGCGGCCCTTGTGCAGAGGAAGGCGCTCTTGAGCACGATCTCGAAGTTGCGGTCCCACACCTCTGGCTCGATGGTAAGCACGTCATTCCCGATCGATGCACCAGCATTGTTGACGAGGATCGTGACCGGGCCGAAGACCTCGTTGGCACGCGCAAAGACGTGTGCCACCGCCTCGGGCGAGGTGACATCCGCCTGCACTGCCATCGCTTCGCCGCTCGCCTGATCGATGGCGCTGGCAACTTCTTCCGCCTGCTTCCCATTGAGGTCGGCAATAACGACGCGTGCTCCCTCTTTGGCAAAGAGTTCCGCCGTCGCCCGCCCGATGCCAGATGCTCCGCCGGTGATGACCGCGACACTGTTCTGCAGTTGCACGTGTTGCTCCCTACCCATCTTCCGGTCTCTGTCCCGCTCCGCCGTGTTCTACGCTTCCATGTTGCGCAACGCCAGCAGGGTATCCGCCACGGGGTCATCCGGGTTCGGATTGTCCTGTTCCACGATCTCCCAGCGCACCCCGGCCTCGCGTGCCGCGGCACGAATGTCGGCCCAATCCAGTTCGCCCGTGCCCGCCGGTACATCCTTGCGCTCCGGCGCCGGGCCCAGATCCTTGAGGTGCATGAGCGGGACACGCCCCACCAGCTCGCGCAGGAGATGCGCCGGGTCCACTCCGCCACGGGCCGCCCAGTAGACGTCGATCTCGAAACCGACCAGGGCCGGGTCAGTCTCCTGAACCAGGATGTCGAACAGCGTCGCGCCGTTGCCGTCAGGTAGGGGGTCGAACTCAAAGGCGTGGTGGTGGTACGCGAAACCCAGACCGGCATTTCGCGCCGCCAATCCCCACACGTCCAGGCTCGCCGCCAGGGTGCGGGCGGCTTCCAGGCTGTTGCGCCGCTCTTCGGGGACCCAGGGCACGACCGCATATTCGCCACCCAGCGCCTTCAGGTCACGCAGGCTCTGCTGGAGATCGCTTTGCAGCATCGCGACGGGGAGGTGGGCACCGGTCACGCGCAAGCCGAGCTCCTTCAGCAGCGCCTGCAGCTCCGGTATCTCCATGCCGCCGTAGCCAGCGAACTCCACGGCCTTGGCGCCGCCTTCGGCCAGTTTGCGCAGGGTCCCGGGAAAATCCTGGGACGCAGGGACCCGCACGGTGTACAGCTGAATGGCGATGGGGTTTTCCCGGTGGCTCATCGTCCCTCTCCGTGTTTTCGCCGTGATACGCGCCCGGCGCTGCGAGCGCACCGTTGCCTAGCATTATCACCGTAGCAACCACACGTGGGGAACACTGACAGCGAGGAGAAGACGTTGCCAGAAGACGCCGTTTCACCATCTCAGGTCTCGCACGTGGTCACGCGGCGAGGGACATTGCTCCTGGCCGGGGCCGCCGGGGTGGCGCTTGGCGAAATCCTGGGCCGCCCGGGTGCAGGCGTGGCCAAAAAGAAGAGTAAGCACAAGAAGTGCAACAAGCGCTGCAAGAAGGCCAAGAAACAGTGCGATAAGGCGTGCAACATCCTGGAAACGGACGTCAACGTCTGCAAGAACGAGTGCCAGATCGCCAAGAAACAGTGCAAGAAGGCCTGCTGAGCCAGAGGAGAGGTCTGCGGCCCCAGGGGGTGCCGTGCCTGCGGTGCTCAGGGGGGAGAGTTGACGCCTATTCGTGGCAGCGAGTCATCGCTCCCTCGGGCATCTCCCCCTTCACCCCCTGAGGCGCGCAGCACCGACTCCCTCTCGTTCCGCGTACAATCCCGCCACTGCCCTGCTTCCCCGCCCGGCCTCTGATCTTTCACTGGGAGTCGCGCCATGGATCACGAGCGATGGGATGCGCTGACACGCTCCGCCACTGTCCAACTTACCCGGCGCGGCACCGTGCGCGCGGGGCTAGGTGTGCTGGCGGGGGCGTTCCTCCTGGACCACGCGCAGGGTGAAAGCTCAGCACGTAACGCGTGCCAGGTGCGCTGCGGCGGGGATCGCCGCGTCTGCAAGGGCGAGTGCCGGGATAACGTCAACCCCAAGCAGTGCAAGAAGACGTGCGAAGCCTGGCATGGCGAGTGCCTGAATCACTGCGAGTTCAAGTCCCTGCGTCGCCGTACCGTCAACGATGAGTACGACCGCATGCGCCGGCGCATGTCCGGGTAGAGGGGGAGATGCCCCGCTGGAACGCAGGGGCGTCGACTTGCGAGCCTCAAGGGTATCGCGCCGTACGCTCAGGGGAAGAACTGACGGTGGTTCGCTGAGGGAATGCCCCACGGCAACGGGCATCCTTACCTTCTCCCCCTCAGCGCAGCGACACCCCCTAAGCTCCCTCAGGAGCGACACCGTCTGGGCGCCGCAGCGCCCCTCCCCTCGCTTTTCGCATACGAATGCCCATTCGGCCAACGCCGTAGTAGTTCGGGAGTTCGAGTTCCTCCTCGTAGCCCGCGCTGAGATAGAGCTGCCGGGCCGCCGCGTTCTCCTCCTGCACCATGAGCAGCATGACCGGTGTGTCCAGCTCCCGCTCAATGGCCGCCAGCAGCGCGCGGGCAACACCCTGCCTCCGGAAGTCGGGATCGACGGCGAGGTTGACGACGCGCCCACCTTCCAGGACCCGATCGCCGATCACGCAGCCAGCAATCTGCTCGTCTCGCCGCACGAGCAAGGTGCGCACCCAGGGGATCATCCGGAGAATGGCCAGGGTAGGGAGCGTGTAGGCCAACCGTGGCGAGAACGCGCGCCGCTGCAGCCGGGCCAGCGCTGGGAGATCACGCCAGGCAGCACGCTCGACGATCATCTTCATGCCGGAGGGCGTTGCGTCTGCCCGGTCTCCCAGTGGCGTCGACAGTGCGTGCGACATCATGGCGCGCATGGTACCGGATCGCCGTTGCTTCCCTGAAAGCCCTGGCATATTGCGTGCATTACCGCAACAGGAACGTGCGCCAGGTACATCCGGGAGCGGAATGCGCACGTACACACAAGCATCACCGCCTCGGGACCCAGCGCGGGGATGGCAACTGGGTTGGCGGTACGGGGGAACGCCATGACAATCTGGTCACCGCTGCGCGGCGCTTCCACGCTTGCGGGAGTCTGTGCGCTGTGCCTGTCCATGGGGGGCGGCATCGCTTCAGCCCAGGCTGGTGTGGACTACGACTGCACGGATTTCGACAACCGGGCTGACGCCCAGGCTTTCTACGAAGAAGCTGGGGGGCCCGACTACGACCCCTTCAATCTCGACGACGATAACGATGGCCGCGCCTGCGAGGAGTGGGCCGGGGAATATCGCCGCAATGCGGACGGCGCAGACGGCATCAACGGGGCAGACGGGGTCGACTACGACTGCGCGGATTTTGCAGACCAGGATGACGCCGAGGCGTACTTCATCTCGGACGGCGGCTCCGCGAAGAAGAACGTTGACCACCTCGACCCCAACCACAATGGCATCGCCTGCGAGAGCGGCGAACCCGGGTAGCCCTGCTGCACCACTACCTCTCCAACGCAACGAGGCCGGGGACTGCTCCCCGGCCTCGTTTCATCTCGCGGTACCTGGCGTTAGCTCAGCGAGAAACGCTGCACGCTGTTCCCCACGTTGTTCACGACGTAGAGCGTGCTGCCGTTCACGGCCGTGCTGGTGGGCCGGTTCATGGAGGCGGTAAAGCGGCTCTTGAAGTTCAGGTTCTTGTCCAGGATCTGGACACGGTTGTTGTTCGTGTCCGCCACCCAGAGGTTGCCGCAATCATCGACGGAAATCTCCGTTGGGCGATTGAAGCTACCAGATCCCGATCCCGTGGACCCTGCCGCGTTGATGAACGCCAGCCCGCCTGAGGAATTGTCGGTGTACTGATACTTGACGACGCGGTCGTTATTGGTATCCACAACATACACGTAGGTGGCACTGCTCTGGCTGTCGCGGTAGACCGCAATACCGCGCGGATTGGACAACTGCCCACTGCCAGACGGGGCCCAACTGAAGACCGGGTCACCGTTCGCGTTGAACAGGTAGATTTCTCCCGGCGAGGTCGTATCCACCGCCCAGATCCGGTCGCTGCTAACGACCGTGACACCGGTCGGGTTGGTGAGATTGGTCACGCCGATATTCCGGCGCCAGGTGCCATCACTCGGTCGGAACAGGCGGAGCCGACGGCTCACGTTCGTCATGCCTGGGTCGGCAATCACGACTCGTGGGTTGCCATCCCCGTCTGTCAGCCAGGCAATGCCCTGTGGCGTCTGGAACTCATCGTCGTCATTGCCGAGGGTGCCGTACTTGGCCTGGAAGGTGCCGTTGGCGGAGAACACCTGCCAGCGCGAGTTACCCGAGTCAGTCACATAGACGACGTCGTTATTGTCGTACGTGACACTCAGTGGCCCGGCAAACTGGCCGTTGCCGGAACCATTGGACCCCCAGGCATTCTGGAATGCCACGTCGGTTGGGCAGTTATTGCCTTTCCCGGTGCACACATCGTTCTGGCACTTGAGGTTGTTACAACAGCACTTCTTACCCTGCTTCTTGCACTTCTTCTTGTCGCACCCCTTACCCTCTTTCTTGCATTTCTTGCTCTTGTTCTTGTTCTTCTTCTTGGCCTCGGCGTCATCCGCCAGGCCGAGCGCGCTGGCCGCTGCCACGCCGCCAAGCACCGAGATCAGTCCGCGCCGGGGCAGCCGGGACAGCGGTGATTCGCCGATGCGCCGTGAGAGATCATCGAACTGCCGGTCATCCATGCGCTGACTCCCCCTGGTGCATCATCCATCGTTTCGGTCATGCGGGGTCATTGCGGGTCACACTGTACTGTGCAGGAACAGTACCCGGTACTCGTTCAGACGGCGCCAGGGAGTTTCCCTGGCGCCGTCTCTGTCAGGTGCTACGAACTCAGCGAGAACTTCTGCACCTGCGCGTTCGCGGAATCGACCACGAACAGTTGCGTGGTGTTGGGGCCAAAGGCCACACCGGTCGGCCGATCGAATGAGGCCGTAAAGCGGCTCTTGAAGGACAGGTCCTTGTCCAGGATCTGGATGCGGTTGTTGTTCCGGTCGGCCACCCACAGGTTACCGCAGCTATCCGCCGCGATGCCCGCCGGGCCGTTGAAGGAACTCGACCCGCTCCCTTGCGAGCCCGCCGACTTCACGAAGTCCAGGTTCCCGTCGGTGTACTCGAACTTGAAGACCTTGTTGGTGCCGGCGTTGGTCACGTAGACGGAGGTCGTGGTGCCGTCCTTGTACACGGCAATGCCCTGGGGCGACGACAGCGCGCCGTTGCCACTCGGCGTCCAACTGGTGTTGTACGACCCATCGCTATTGAAGAGGAAGATGCGTCCCGTCGAGGAACTGTCCACCACCCAGATGCGGTTGTTGCGATCGATGGTG
>JAXLWT010000048.1:0-29034 GCA_046328375.1 Thermomicrobiales bacterium | reverse complement strand
TCGCGGTGTCGCCCGCGGCTTCGAGCGCCTTGATCTCGGCCAGCTTGGCCTGGTCCATCGGCGGCATCAGCACGTCGTGGGCGTAGGCGTTGTAGGCGGGGCAGCTCGCCATCATGTTCGAGATGATCAGCCCCTTGAGGTGCTGCTGGTACTTCAGGGCGTACTCGGTGGCGAGGATGCCGCCCCAGGAGTGCCCGAGCAGGAAGAAGTTGTCGCGGTCCAGGCCCAGTGCCTGCCGCACCTGCTCCACTTCCTCGACGAAGCGGTCGATCTCCCACAGCTCCGGATCGTCCGGCTGGTCGCTGCGCAGGGAGCCAAGCTGGTCGTAGTAGATGTACTCGATCTCCGCGCCGGGCAGGTAGCTGTCGAAGGCCTCGAAGTATTCGGACGTGCACCCCGGCCCACCGTGGAGCAGGAGCAGCCGCCGCGTCGGGGCGTTGCCGACGCGCTTGGTCCAGACCCGGAAGGTGCCCTTCGGCGTCTCGATCGGGATCATCCGTGCGCCACCGCCGAGCACGTCGTCGCGGCCGGAGTTGTCGAAGTAGCTGGTGGATGGCGTGTGGCTGGTGGTCACGGGAAGCTCCCTGGACTTGGGTAGTTAGCCCGCCGGCCCAATGCCGGTGGCGCGAAGAGAGAACTCGGTCCGGGTGAGCGCCGGCCAACGGGGCCGGGAGCGCTGGCCGGGTGAAACACAATGACGGAATCGTAGAGCGTGGACAGGCATCGTCAAGCATTCCTGTCCAGCCAGTCACCCGGGCCAGGCGCGTCGAACCACGTCAGGGTTGGCTCCTAGCCATAGACCCGCTCGCTTACCCGGCACGTGCTGCAGTCCGGGCAGCTGTATTCGCCGCAGCAGACATTGTCCGGCGGGGCACAGTGGGCATATGGACCGGGGCATTTGAGTTCGGCGTCCGGAGCACAGCAGACGCCAGGCGCCAGGCAGCGGCCGGGATCGCAGCAGACATCATTGGATTGGTAGTGATTCGTCCCGTCGGCCTTGCAACAGACCTGATCTCCTGAGCAGCAGTGTGACGTGCCGTCCGCGTTGCGGCAGGTCTGTTCGGGTTGGGAGCAGCAGGTCTCGCCCGCGGCGAGTTGCCGGCCAGCGCATTCGTCCTTCGGCACGCACGTGTCGTTGACGCACGCCTCGTTGAAGCTGGAACAGCATTCCCGGAACGTACCGTCGCCGTTGCTCCCGCACGGGGTGTTGACGCGGTTATCGCAACAGGAATTGGCGCTCAGGAGCCCCGGATTGATGCAGGTGGAGCCCACCGGGCAGCACTGGCCGTCGAGGCATTTCGGGCAGCAGACACCGGTCGATTGCCGGCAGCGCTGACCACTTGGGCAGAGCGCGTCGTCCCCGATGCCGCACGCGCCATTCGCGCAGGTCAGGCAGCCGCTGCAGGGCTGGCCATTCTTGCTCACGTCCGGACGGCATTTCTTGTCGCTGTCCTGGCAGGTCTGGCAGACATTGCAATCATCACAGGACTTCCCCCTGGGCCGGTTGTGGTGACCTCCCTTCTTCTTTTTCTTCCTGCCCTTGCCCTTCCCTTTCGCATCGGCATCCAGCTTGAGAAGGCCCGAGAACCCACCCAGGGCGCCACCCACAAGCAGGCCGAGCGTCGTGCGGCGGCGTGGGGTGGCACTCAGAAGTTTCGCAACCCGATCGAACGCGGCGTCATCCATGGCAACCTCGTGGTCATTGTCATTCGCATGCTGCTGGGCACAAGGCGCGAAGGCTAGGAACGCGGAGGAGGGACGTCAAGGGGCAGCCGCAGAGGGGAAGAGGCTCAAGTCGCCCTGGACACACCCCGCTGTAGGGTGTGTCCAGGGCGAGGAAACCGCCGCGAGAGACGGTCTCTCTCTCGCCAGCTTGGGGAGTGCGTGGAACTGGGGTTGTCTCGGTCTAGGCGTCGGGCCAGGCGAAGATGACCTTGCCCGTCTCCCCCCGGTCGAACGCGGGAAAGATCTCCGGTGCTTCGTCCAGCGGCACGGTGTGTGTGACCGTAGCCTCGATCGGGACCTCGTGCGTCTGCACGAACCGCAGTATCTCTTCGTAGCGGTCGCTGGGAAAGACGAACGACCCGAACAGGGAGAGCTGCTTTTCAATGAACATCGCCGGGGAGAGCATCGGCCGCGTTTCGCCGAACCCGACAAAGGCGACCTTGCCGTTGCGGCCGGTGACATCGACTGCGCCGACCTGGGCGCTGCCGCTCCCGGAGGTCTCGAACGACGCCTGAACGCCCTCCGGCCCGGCCCAGGAGCGGATCGCGGCGACGGCGTCCTCATTGGCGGCGTCGACGACGGCGTCGATCCCGAGGCGCTGCGCCAGGGCCAGCCGTTCCGGGCTGAGATCAACCCCGATCACGCGCGCGCCCATGGCCTTGCCCATCAGCATCCCGGTCAGCCCAACCGGGCCGAGGCCGAAGATGGCGATCTGGCTGCGGCCGGAGGCATCGAGCTTGCGCATGACCTCATAGGCCGTGCCGCCAACGCACATCAGGAGCGCGCCCGTGGCGTAGGACACATCGTCCGGCAGCGGCAGGCAATTGCGCGCATCGGTCAACAGCAGGTCGGCGTCGGAGCCATGGATCGGGCCGCCGTACCCGGCGCGGTCCGCGCACCACATGAGGCGTCCACCACGGCAGTCGGCGCAGTGACCGCACCCGCGATAGTGATAGACCGCCACCCGGTCGCCCACGCTGACCGTGCTGACGCCCTCCCCGACGGCCGAAACCACTCCGCACGGTTCGTGGCCAGGCACGATCTGGTCTGCGCCGGTGCGCTGCCGCATGTCGCGTGTGGCCCGGTACCCGTGGAGATCGCTGCCGCACACAGCCGCTGCCCGCATGGCGACCACCACTTCGCCCGGCCCGGGCGTGGGATCTGGGATTTCGGCCAGGGTGACGGTCCGGTCGCCGGGAAAGAGAACACCTCTCATTGCTTGGACTCCATCTGGTGCGATTCACGCCGTGAACGTGTTCATGTGACAGCGTTGTTGGACTTGCGATCCCTCCCTCCGGTATTGCCTGACCTGCGTCTTCTGCCGAGCGCGTCATGCTCGATACTGCGTCGAGAGGGAGCTGTCAGGCCGGCCAGTCGAAGCTGACGACGAGATCCTTCGCCTGAGGGCTCAGGATGACAACCAGATGGGGCGCAGGCCCGAGACAACTTCACCCCGAACTCCGCACTGCGCTTGCAAGCAATTCCGGCGCGTTCGCGAGCGACCGTGGCCGGAGTACGAGGACGAGATCTCTCGTGCCTTGAGCTGACAGCCCTCGAGATGACAACGTCGATACACCTCGCCCTAGCCCTTGATGGCGCCCGACGTGAGGCCCTGCACGAGGTGGCGTTGCACGAGGACAAAGAGGATCGCGAGGGGGATGGTGGTGACGACCACGCCGGCGTTGAGCAGGCCCCAGTCGATGACATCCTTGCCGCGCATCGAGGCAATCCCGACGGTCAGCGTGCGCAACTCCGCCTTGCTGGTGAAGGTGACGGCGAAGAGGAACTCCTGCCAGGCCAGGATGAACGAGAAGATCGCGGTGGCCAGCAGGCCGGGGGCACTGAGCGGCAGGACGATCTGCAGGAACGCGCCGAACTGGCCGGCGCCGTCGACCTGGGCGGCCTCCTCCAGGTCGGCGGGGATGCTGGCGAAGAAGCCGCGCAGCATCCACGTGCAGAACGGAATGGCGAAGGCGTTGTAGGCAACCAGGAGCGCCAGGTAGGTGTCGATCAGCCCGAACTGCTTGAACCACAGGAAGAGCGGAATGATGATCGCCACCGCCGGCAGCATCTGCGTGGTCAGGATCAGGAACCCGACCAGCCCGCGACCCGGAAACTGGAACCTGGCCAGTGAGTACCCGGCGAACGCCGAAATCGAGGTGGCGAAGATGGCCGTGACCAGGGCGATGAACGTGCTGTTCAGGAAGTAGCGGGCGAAGTCGTACTCGGCGAACAGGCGCCGGTAGTTCTCCCCGGTTGGATTCTGGATCCACAGGCTCTGTCCCTGGAGCTGCATGTGCTCGTAGCTGGGACGAAATGAGCCGACCAGCATCCAGATGAAGGGCCCGATGACCATCGCCACCAGCAGCGCCAGGAGCAGGTAGGTCAGGATGCGCAACCCCGAGAGGCGGAGGCGCGGAGTTTGGGTCTGGGCCTGGGCCTGGGTGGTCGAGGTGTGCGGCAGCGGCCGCGTTTGGATGGCAGACATCACACGACCTACTGCTGCTGAACCGTGCGCCGGTACACAAAGAGGTACACCGTCGCCACCAGCGCCATGAGCCCGAGGATGATCACCGCGAGCGCGGAGGCCGTTCCCACGTAGCCCCGGCCAAATGCCTGCTGATAGGCCCACATCGGCAACGTCAACGTCGCGTAGAAGGGGCCGCCAGAGGTCAGGATGTAGATCAGGTCGATCGAATTGAACGTCCAGAGAATGCCAAGCAGGGAGGTGATCAGCAGGGTTGGGCGAATGCTTGGTAGCGTGATGTCGAAGAATGAGCGGACCGGCGAAGCACCGTCCATCTTGGCTGCCTCGTAGAGATCGCCCGGGATCGTCTGCATGGCGGCCAGGAACATCACCGCGAAGAAGGGGAAGCCCTTCCACATGTTCGTGAGGATGATGGTCGGCATGGCCGTGCGGGTGTCGGAGAGCCAGGCGTGATCGGGGCCGATGATGCCCAGCCGGGTGAACCCGATGGCGTGGAGGATGGCGTTGACCAGGCCGGCGCTGGTGAAGAGGAGGCCGAACATCATCGCGGCCAGGGAGCCCGGGACGACCCAGGGAATGAGCACGATGCCGCGCAGGAGCCCCTGGAACCGCACGTTCTGGTTGAGCAGCACCGCGGCGAGCAACCCGAGCAGGAACTGGCAGGCGACGGAGCCGAGCGTGTAGTACCAGGTGTTGAAGAAGGCCTTGGCGAAGAGCGGGTCCTCGACCAGCATCTGGTACTGCTCGAGCCCGACAAAGGGCCGGGCCCCCGGCCGGAAGAGATTGAAGAGCTGGAAGCTGATGCGCACCCCCTGCAGCATCGGCAACAGGTTGACGAACGCCAGCATCAGCAGCGCTGGCAGCAGGAAGAGATACGCGAGGCGATTACGGGACACATCGCGCCGGAACTGGCGGAAACTCGTGCGCCGTCGCTGCGGTGTGGGTCGCGAGGCGGCGGTACTGACCACGATCTCACCCTCATTCTGTCTGCGTTGCGACGAGTTGGTGAGCGACGCGGCCGGGCACGTTCCGAGCCGAGCCGCTCACCAGGGTTGTGGCTGCCGCATTGCGCAACGCGTGAACCGCATCGCGCAACGCTTCGTCACTCCTGCCTGCTAGTTGGGGACGTCAACCCCGTTCTGGCGCAAGCCCTGGACGACGGCATCCTGCACCTGCGCGGCCATGTCTTCCGCAGAGAGCTGGCCGTTGAGCACCCCTTGCAGCAGGGGCGGCACGGTGTCGTCGAGGATGCCATTCATCCCGGTCGCCCAGATCGGGTCCATGCGGGTGATGGTTGGGAAGGAGTTGAGATACCCCTTGTAGAGGTCGTTCTCGGCCCAGAACGGATCCTGCTGCGCGGTGGTCGAGGCCGGGATCATCCCGTTCGTCTTGCAGTAAAGGAGTTCCCCCTCATCGCTGGAGAGGAAACTGATCCACTTGAAGGCCTGGTCGACGACACCCTTGTCCGCGGCGGCCTTGTAGATCGAGGCGTGGGCGCCGCCATACCAGTTCGGGTTGCCCGCCGGGCCCTTGGGCAGCGGCATCGAGGCGAGTTCAAAGCCACCCTTCTTGAAGTTGTCCTGGATCTCGAGGAGTGACCAGGGCCCCTGCCACTCCATCGCCGCCTTCCCGGACTGGAAGTTGGCGTCGCGCTCCTTGTAGGTGTCGGTTGGGGCGCTGGGGACGGCGTAGCCATCGGTGAAGAGCTTCGTGTACCAGGTGATGCCGGCGACGGTCTCCGGGCTGTTGAAGATGATCATCTCCGGCTCGGTGCTGGCCGCATCGCCGGCAACCCATCGCCCGCCGTAGGCGTAGACGGCCAGGAGCAGATTCTGGACGGGATCGCCGACGCCAGCCGCGTCAAGCGCCACGCCCCAGTGCTCGCCTTCGACGGTGAGCGCCTTGGCGTACTCGGTGAAGTCGTCGGTCGTCCACTCGTCTTTCAACTCGAGGCCGGCCTTGTCCAGCAGCGTCTTGTTGACCAGGATGGCGGCCGAGCCCTGGAACCAGGGGAGCGCGTAGAGGTGCCGCACGCCGTCGTTCCCAACCGCCGAGCCGTACTCCAGGCTCAGGGTGTCGAAGCGTGAGAGCGTTTCCTCGTCGACCATGTCGTCGAGTGGCACCAGCATTTCCGCCGCCGCGTAATCGGCTGGCCACTCCATGCGCCCCATGTCCGGCAGGCTGTTCGCCTGGCCCAGGGTCAGCATTTTCGAGCGCGCCTGTTCCCACGGGATGATCTGGAACTCGATTTCGATATCCGGGTTCTGCTCGCGGAACGCCTTGTAGACGGCCTCGTAGGCGGCGTTGTCGAGCGGGCGGGAGTCGTGCTCGACGTTGACGAGCTTGACCGCCTGGGCGGATGTCGGTTCCACCCACCATGAGCCAAGAGCACCGATGCTTGCTGCTCCGAGGGCGCCCTTCAGCAGTTGGCGGCGGTTGCTTCCGAATTGACCTCTCATCATCGAGTCTCCTCTTCCTGCTGGCTCACAGATGCGATCGTCGCTGACCGGCTGGAACTCCGCGTCTTTGTCACCTCCTTGTTGGTCGATCGTCGGGAACAGCTCACCGGGGTTCCGGGACGTGTGGGATCTCCTGGAGCGTGCGCCGGATGGCCGAATCACCCGCGCCTCACCTCGCGATGAGCAAAGGCGCCAAAACTGACCGGCTTGAGATGGTGGGAAGACGATGAAGATAACGACGCTGCTGATAACGTTGTCATCTACGCTAACAAGGACTGACAACGTTGTCAAGAATTGCCTTTCTCGTCTACGGTAATCGACACATTGAGGAGAAAGGCAAAGCATGGCGAGCATCGGAGACGTTGCCCGTCGGGCCGGGGTCAGCCCCATCACGGTGTCGCGGGCGATCCGCAATCACCCGCACGTGCGCGAGGAGACCCGGCAGCGCGTGCTGGCGGCGGTGCAGGAGCTGGGCTATGTGCCCAACGCGGTTGCCCGGGGGCTGAAGCAGGCCCGCAGTGGGCTGATCGCGCTCGTGGTCACGGATATGGTCGATCCGTTCTTCAGTGTCGTGGCGCACGGCGTCGAGGACGCGGTGCGGCAGTCCGGGAAGATGCTGGTGCTGGGGAACTCTGCCGACGATCTCGTGCTCGAAGGCGAGTACCTGCGCATCATGGGTGAACACCGGGTGGATGGCATCATCCTCGTGCCGGCGCCGCGCTCACCGGGAACGGCCCCGCCGCACCTCCCGCAGGGCATGCCGCTGGTCATCCTGGATCGCTCGCTCCCTGGCATCGCCGCCGATGTTGTGCGTTGCGACACCTCGAGCGGAACGCGGGCGCTGTGCCGCCATTTGCTGGCGCTGGGGCGGCGGCGTATCGCGATCGTTGGCGGTTTGCCAGATACCCTGACCTGGCAGGAGAGAATCGACGGCTACCAGCAGGCGCTCCACGAGGCGGGTCTGACCCTGCCGCCGGAGTTTGTGATTGACGGCGATTACCGGGCTGGCAGCGGCAAGGCAGCGGTGGCCGCGCTGATGGCGATGCCGCAGCCTCCGGATGCCATCATCGCCGCGAACGCCAAGGTGGTACGGGGCGTCCTGGATGCCCTGACGGCGATGGGCTGCCGTGTTCCCGAAGACGTTGCGGTCAGCGCCATTGATGACCCGCTGCCAGAGTCCGGTTTCTGGCCCCGCCTGACGGTGGTCGAGCAGCCTGGTTACGAGATGGGCGTGGCGGCGGTCGAATTGCTGTTGTCACGCCTCGAGCCAGGACAGCTCGATCAGCCGCCACGGGAGGTCGTCTTCACGAGCACCTTACGCCTGGGCACGACGTGTGGAGAGCAGGCCGATGTGGCCCATGGGCCATGAGCGGATGCCGAAGCGGGGGCAGCACTGCACGCGCGGCAGTTTGGCCCGAGAACCGGGGGAGAGAGGGAGCGTTCGAGCCTGGTGAGGGACGAGGGCTCTCGCCAGGCTCGAGTCGACACGAGTCTTGTGCCGCGACCTCGTGGTGGAGCACGCGCGGGTGTCAGGTCCCGCTACCGCGCTGGCGCCCGGCCCAGCGCCACCACCATCGAGCCGACCCACGCGTACTCCCCGCGGGCGTGCGCCTCTTCGAGTGATCGCAGCGCGGCCTCGGCCCGGGCGCGATCGAGTTTCCCCGCGGCGACCAGTTCCTCGGCGGCCTGGCGGTCGCCGGCCGCGGCGACGGGATGGTAGTCCGGGTCGAACTGGGTGAAGACCTCGACCTGGCGCTCCACGAATCCGGCCCGCGCCATGCGCCGGTTCAGCTCCAGCCCGATCGCCGGTTGCCGCACCTGGACCATGTCCTGGGCGTTGATCATCGCCATCACTTCCGGGTCGTCCGGGTGATCCGTGCGCACTCCGGCCGAGTCGGGCTCCGCCGCGACGAAGCGTCCTCCCGGCTTGAGCACCCGGCACACGTCTCGCAGCGCCGCGTCCGGATCCTCCAGGTGCATCAGCACCCGCTCGACGTGGACCGCATCGAAGCTGGCTGCCGGGAAAGGCAGGCGCATGGCATCTGCTTCCTCAAGCGTCACCCGCGCACTGACTCCGGCGGTCTCGACGCGCTGGCGCGCCTCCTGCAGGAACCCCGGGTTGTGATCGAGTCCAACGACCTCTCCGTTCGGTCCCACAGCCGCGGCAAGCGCCGGCAGGAAGACACCGGTACCGCACCCCAGCTCCAGGACCCGCTCGCCAGGAGCCAGGTCGAGCAGGGCGAGGGCACGGGCCGCGATCTGCTGCAGGAAGGGGTCCGCGGCCTGCTCTTCCAGCCGGGAGGCCAGGGCGTCGCGAGTATCATCGCTGACATCTGAGCCCCACTCGGCGGACGACGCACCAGGGCTCTTCGGTTGAATCGGCTCATCACCCAGAATATTCAACGTGCGTTGCTCCTCGTCCAGTCTTCATCGGCAGCGTTTCGTAAACCTGCGGTTGGCTGCCGCTGCGGTTGTGGTATGTCACTGCATACTCTACTAACCACTTGCCGTTCGTGAACTGGACAGGGGCGCGCCCGCGTCCGGCATCGTGACCCCGCAGTCGAGGAGGTTGCCCTGTCGTCATCATCCGGCGGAACACCCGGTTCCGCCACCGCTCGCCCGCTCTGGGCCCTGCTGGGCGCCAGCGGGATCTCCCTGATTGGCAACCAGCTCACGGCGCTGGCGATCCCCTGGTTCGTGCTGGCGACCACGGGCAGCGCGGTGCTCACCGGGTTGGCCGGTGTGGCCGCCGTGCTGCCCGCTGTCCTCGCGGCGTTCCTTGGCGGCGCCGTCGTCGACCGCCTCGGGCCAAAGCGCACCAGTGTCCTCGCCGATCTGCTGAGCGGGCTTGCCGTCGCCATGATCCCGCTCCTCTACCGCAGTGTCGGTCTCCCCTTCGCCGTTTTGCTGGTGCTGGTCTTCCTCGGCGCCCTGCTTGACACGCCCGGGGTGACAGCCCGGCAGGCACTGCTGCCAGAGGTCGCGACGGGCGCGCGGGTGAGCCTGGAGCGGGCCAACGGGGCCTACCACAGCCTGGAGAATCTCGCCGGGTTGGCCGGGCCGCTGCTCGCAGGTGTGCTGGTGGCAGTTATCGGCGCCACAAACGTGCTGTGGGTCGATGCCGCAAGCTTCGCGATCTCGGCCGCGCTCGTCGCCCGCGCGGTTCCCGCACTGGTCCCAGCGACTGAGGAGCGGGCATCAGGCGGGTACCTGGCTGATGTGACGCTGGGCTGGCAGATCCTGAGGCGGGACCGTTTCCTGCGGGCGATGACGGCGGCCGCCGTAGTCCTCAACTTCCTGGGGGCACCGTTGTTCGGGGTCATCCTGCCGGTGTATGGCGAGCGTATCTACGGCAGCGCCGCGGCCCTGGGCATCCTGCTGGCGAGCTTTGGCCTGGGCATGCTGGCGGGGTCACTCCTCTTCAGTCTGCGTGGCGAGCAGTTGCCGCGGCGCGGGCTGCTCCTGGGCGGCCTGGTGCTCACGGCGCTGCCGCTCGCCGCGCTGGTGGCCCTTCCGCCCCTCCCGGTGGCGGCGGCTGCGCTCGGGTTGGCCGGGCTCGGGAGTGGCCCGATCAACCCGCTGGTCTTCACGGTGCTGCAGGAGCGCGTTCCCGCCGACATGCGAGGAAGGGTGTTCGGGACGATCCTGGGTACGGCGCTGGCCGCCGCGCCACTTGGTATGGCGGCGGCAGGCTTCCTGGTCGAGACCCTGGGGTTGCGGACGGTGCTGGCGATCGTCGCGGGTGGCTTTCTTGCGGTCGCTGTCTTCGCCCTGGTTGCACCGGGGTTCCGGTCGCTGGACACGCCTGCGGCTGGCGAGGTCGAGCCAGCCGCGGTAGTGGATGGTTGAGTAGCGAGGGAGCAAAGGAGGTTCGGCGCGGCTCGAACAGCGTTACCTCACCCGCGGGGCTCGCGTCCGGGGACCGGCTGGTACTGACCTCCTAATAGGAGGTCGTGCGCGACTGGCGCGCCACGGACGCGGCTCGTCGAGTCGAGCATCGAGTCGTCGCGGCCTGAGCGTGGGCTGATGGCCACTCCCTGGGCGCCTGGCTCAAGGGCGAACGGTGGCATCCGGCCAGACTGCCACCGTCGATCAGCGACGACTGCGGGCGTGAGGGACGGGCACGGAGCCCTGCGGCCGTGGGTTTCTCTCGTAGATCACCTGGTTGAGCGTGCGGCGCGGACAGGGCGGAATGCCGAGGGGGGCTGACCTGTCCGTCATCTGTACCACGCAATCGAGCCGTGGGAGCCGCGAGCGGAGGCGAATCGCCCGGCTCCCACCGGCATCGTCGCGGCACGTGGCACCGCCCGCGGCCTAGTTGTGCCGACGGCCGCCCCGTTTCCGGCCCTTCTTGCGGCGGCGGCGGCGTGGGGGCACATTACCGCCACTCCCACCTGAGCCACCACTTGTCGATCCCGTGGCACTGCGAAAAGCGTCTTGCCACTTCGTTGGCATGCCGCCAGGGTTCATCCAGGTGTCTTCTTCGGTGTACACCCAGACGTAGTCGTCTGCCTGCTGGAGCGCGTTGGCCAGGGAACTGCGCATGATATCCGGGGACATTGGGTCCCCGAAGGCAGCGTAGGTCGCCTGGCCGAAGCCGATGCTGACCTTGTTCGCCCAGATCGCGCGCAGGTTGTTCGAGATAAACGAGCAATTCGTCTCAGGGGAGGCCATGCCGACCTTCCGCCAGTCGTACGACTTGCGGAAATCGTCAGCTGTTCGGTACTGGTACACCTCGCCCCCGTCGATCAGTTTCGCGCGGTCGCCGAGGCCGTCCAGGAACCCGACAAAGAATGGCCCGTGCAACTCATGTTCGAACGACGCACCGGCCTGGTTCATGCGCACGTAGAGAGGGGTCTTCGGCTCGGAGAGGTACGGTCCGTGGAAGAAGAGGACCGTGATGTCCGGATACTCGGAGACCATCGCTTCCATGATCTGCCGGCCACGCAGGTGAGCCTGCTGTTGGTATTCCTGCAGCGTGTGCTGCGGGTTCACGTAGTCCTCGGGGTAGTCCGTCCACTGCCGGTTGTACGCCTCGTTGTCGAAGAATATTCCCTTGAGGCCGGCGGCGCGCGCAGCTCGTGCCAGGTAGCGGAAGTTCTGGACCGTTGTGGCCCAGGCTGAGTCCGTGAAGAGATCACCCGGAGAATCCATGTAGGCCAGGACAAAGTTGTGGCGCATGCGCTTGAAGACACCGGTCAGGGGAGCCAGGCCGTTGTCATACATGTCACTGTAAGGGATGGGTTGGCCCTGCATCAGTTGCGCCGAGGCTGAGAGCACAACCGTAATGCCGTCGAAGGGCAGCGATTCGATGTAGTCGATATTCCTGGCTACGTCTCTCGGACTCGTGGTGTCACGAAATGGTTGCTGGTGGAAGACCAGGGCCGCCTTGCGCGTCTGCGCCTGCGCCTGGGGAGCTGGTGTAGCCCACCGCCCCAGCATCGACAGGGCGATGCCGCCGATGGCCGCGCGGCGCGTTAGCGACACCCGCGAGAGCAAACGCGTGGTCTCTGAGGAGGGGATCATGCCAGGCAAACGTCGCCGCCTCTCTAGACTCAATATTACAAGCCGGTGTAATAGTGCCACATCTGACATACATATGGATATATATCCATTCATTCAAGCATCACAGTCTGTTCCAATCAGGACCCGTAGCATGCGTGGACGACTGCCAGGCGGGTGTAGCCAGCCCGGGGCAATACTTGATTATCCGCAAAAGGTGACGATGTTGACGTCGGCGTCCTGCTCGTAGGGGATCGCGCACCTGGGCTGCGCGGCCCGCTTGGCCGCCTGCCACCAGCTCCCGAGGGGCGACGCATTGGCTCCGTCCTGCTGACGAGGAACCGGGGCCGCTCGTCGTTGACGGCCCGGAGTGCGAACAGGGACGGCTTGTCGTAGCTGATCAGGTTGGCGAGATCTACCCCGCCTTCAGTAAGGGAGCGGGATCGGCCGGCTTCTACGCCGGCTCACGGTCCCAGCCTACCTGGCAGGCAAACACAGCTGAGGCGTCTCCGGTGGAAGTTTCAGGGCTCGAGAGGCAGGCAAAGCCGGCGTGCGGGGATACAGGCACAGCGCTGAGGGCGGGGCTGGTCGCCGTAACGCCTTCGCCGCCGGCTGCCGACGTGGCCGTCACTGCTGCCGAGACGGGAGCCGATCGGTCAGGATGTGATCCTGCCCATTCTTGGGCCGCGCCTCCATTCCGCCCGGTCCACCATGTGGCGGCGACATCGCGTGCGGTCCCGCGTCGCCGGTGAAAGCTGCCGCTACTGGCAGTGACGTGCCCGGGCTCACGGACAGGATCGATCCAACCGGGATCGATCCTGTCCGTGCGTTGGCGCCGGGCTACCGGCTACCGGCCATGACCGGTTGGCGCAAGAGATCCACCGGCTCAGCGTCCTGCGTGCGCAAGAACACGTTGCCGGCCAGGCCCTGGATTCGTAGCTCGCGCAGCGCCGCGTGGTAGGCGACCGTCGCCTCGTTCGCATCATCCGTGGTCTTGAGTGCGGTGCGTGTTCCCCGGCTAGCAGGTTCGAAGACGATGGCAAAGCGGGGGGTAGATGAGTTCATGATCGCCCTCCAATTATTTGAGCAGCTCTGCGGTTCTGGCGTCAGCGCGCGATCCCTGTGGTTCATGCGCTCCTGATCTACCTTGAACTGAAGCGCCCTACGGTCTGCATTGCAGTATGGATGCTGGTCCATCCGAAAGTGTTATGTACGTTCGCCGAAGTCGATAAGGAAATCGTAAGTGTGATAAGGCGGGCTAGCGACTCCGCCTGCGGAGCGGAGGCGTGTCTTAAGCTGTTTCGAAGCAACAGGATTCATGATCTGTTTACATGAGGGATCCGGCTGATCCGATCGGTGATATCGGTGTCAACGTGGGCGTGAGGGCGGCTGAACCCGGAGCGGATACCAGGCTGAGCGGCGAGGTGCACAACGTCGCGGGGCAACTTGCGCAAATAGATTCCTTAACTGTCGCGGCATCCCCAGCGTCGACCCTGGTGGAGCGAAGGTCAGAGGCAACTGCAAGGCGAACGACGCGTGCTTGATTCAGGCGAACACCGTCGTGGTCACTGACGGTGTCAACATCGACGAGATCCTGACCGTCGCTGGAAAGGCAAGGCGTGAGGTGCATGCCGATGAAGTCCGCAGCGCCAGTGATCAGCGTCGGAGTGATGTAGTGGCAGGCACCGTCGACGTACCCTGCAGAATGCGAACCACGACGCCATGACGTGACGCAAGGGGCACGATGCTCCCCGCGAAGGTTGCCATGGTTACGTGTCGCATCACGGGCGCAGAACCGGAACGGTCCCAGGCAGCGTATCTCGGGCGGAGCATGGAGTCGTTCAAGAAGTGCCGCTGTGGTGGGAGAAGACGTTGGTGAGTGTTTCCGTCTTGAATGTTCTCCGTAGCCGAAGGTTTGCGTTGCCAGTCGTTGTCGTGTTGTTGCTTGCCGGGCTGGCGACCGGGGCGGCGCGTACCGATGCCACTGCCAGGAGCAACGATTTCGCGTTTGACCTCGAACTTGTTGTCGATGGGCTCGATAGTCCTGTCCAGGTTGTTGATCCTGGCGATGGCTCCAACCGCCTCTTCGTCGTCGAGCAGGGGGGCACGATCCGGGTCATCCGAGACGGCCAACTTCTTGCTGAGCCATTTCTGGATTTGCGTGACAGGGTAAGTTGCTGTGGCGAGCGAGGGCTCCTCAGCATTGCCGCTCATCCGGACTTCGCGGAGAACGGCCTGGTCGTCGTCAGTTACACCGATTCCGCAGGCGACACCGCAGTTGCCTCCTATCGCGCGTCGGAAGCGGATCCGGACGTGGCGGATCCCGCAAGCGGCAAACTCATCCTCACGGTTGAACAACCTGCAGCCAACCACAATGGCGGTCTCGTGCTCTTTGGTCCCATGGATGGATACCTCTACCTGGGGCTCGGCGATGGTGGCGGGTCGAATGGGCGCAACAGCCAGGATCCTGGCACGCTGCTCGGGAAGATGCTGCGTATCGATATCGACCATGTGCAACCTGGTCAGTCGTACGCAGTTCCTGCGGACAACCCCCTGGTCGCGGTTGATGGCGCACGCCCTGAAATCTGGGCGCTCGGCCTCCGCAACCCCTGGCGGTTCAGTTTCGACCGTATCACTGGCGATCTGTGGATTGGCGACGTCGGGTCGGGCGGCTACGAGGAGGTGAATTTTCAACCTGCGGCAAGTCCTGGCGGTGAGAACTATGGCTGGGATCTCATGGAAGGACCTGAATGTCGCGCAGATGATGGGTGTGCAGGTCTTGTGGCGCCGCGTTCCGGGTTCGGCCGTGATCTGGGCTGCGTGGTGACTGGCGGCTTCGTCTATCACGGCACGGCAATTCCGGCCCTCGAGGGGGTCTACCTCTTCGCGGACTATTGCAGCGGACGCATCTGGGGCTTGCCGCAAGATGCTCCGCCGGGTGCTGCTCTCCTGGGACCGGTCGAGACGGGATTACGGATCAGTTCGTTCGGTGAAGACCGGTCGGGCGAGCTCTACATCGTTGATCTTGACGGTGCCATCTATCGAATCAAGGAATAGCTTTTAGATGTCCATTAACGGGCGTGTTAGCGAACCCCTATACTCGTTCGACGCACCGCGTACTGGAGGTAAGAGCGTGGCTCCAACTCGACGCGAACTACCGCCCCAGGGTGACGTAGCGCCTCCCGCAGTAGAGGTGCATCAGGCTTCCCACTCCAGTGCGATGAGTCGTTACCACACCCATGATCCCTACTGTGCCATCCATGACGAATATGGCAGTTGTACGTGCGGTGCTGCATATGCGAGGGAGGGCCTCGCGCCTTCCCTTGAAGCCGCACCGGAAGCTTCGGTTGACCACAGCCTGAAGGGCGATAGGTCCACGCCTACCGAGACGCGCTAGAAGGCCTCATTCCAGATTGCGAAGCAACCGGCGGCGTCTCTGATCGGCCAGCAGTCCTGTCGACGATGAACCTGCCGGCACCGGCGGTTTTGGCGCTCGACGGTGGTGGCGAAACAGGGTGGCGGCGACCAGCGTTCGTCCCAGAGATTGCTCCCGGCGACCCCCCGTTTGTCTGCACTTCGATCTCCACATCTCCCATCGGGTGGCATTGAGTGCGATCCGACGCAGGTGGATTCGCGCAGTTTTTGGGTCTCTCGCAGAGTGCTGTTTGTCTGTTGCGCCCCCGGCGTCCTCTGACGCGGGTGTTTCGCCCATCGGCAACTGAGAAGGCGGGGGCTGCGTGTCATCATAGGCCGAGGTGTTGCTGTATCAGCAAAACACTTTCGGGAATGAGAACGATATATGAGTCTGAAGTGGAGAAGCCGTGTGCCTTTACTTGCAGATCACCAATCTGCGTGGAAGCTGCTTCTATTCGGTTGACTTGCACATGAGCGGGCTTGCTCAAGCATACTTGGTAGCCCAAGGATAGCCAGAATTCCAGCGTCAACCACGGTGACGGAGAGCAAGGGTATCCAATGGGCAGGGCGCGGACGACCTTTGGCGATCGCTCAAGAGAGCGGGACGGTGCGGTGCAGCCGGGGATCGCGAAAGCCATGGCATCGTGCTGGCGGATGACGCCGGCTTCGGTGAGCCTTTCGCAACTGGTGACGTGTCCACCCCCGTTCTGCCCGGTGTCCAACGCCTGACGACGAGTGAGGAATTTGCATGACGAGGAATCTTCTGGGGAGCACATTGGTCAGCACCAGGAGTCGCGCGAGCCTGTGGCTGCTGGTCGTGGCGTGGATGGCGGTCATCTTCGCCCTGTCGTCACAGAGTGAGCTCCCGAGTCCGGCGGGTCTATCCCCCGATGACAGGTCGGTGATCGGCCATCTTGGGGTCTACGGGGTCCTGGCTATCTTCTTGTGGATGGCGCTACCACGTGGGTGGTCCGCATCACGACGGATAGCCATTGCTTTTGCCGGTGCGGTGCTTTTCGGTGTGACCGACGAGTGGCACCAGTCTTTCGTCCTCGGTCGCGAGAGCACCTTGTCCGATCTCGTCCTGGATGCAATCGGTGCCGCGGTGGCGCTCGCTGTCGCGCAGTTCGCCTCCCGACGGATCAGCACCGGTCACTAGCACCTCTCCTGTCTTGCGCGGGATACAGGCGCCAGGGACAGACTGCGCTATTCTCCGGTGCAGGTCTCTCCCTCACAACCACGAATGGGTTCGGTGATCAGCCGGGCTTACTGGGACCGTCTCCGCGGTGATCTGGCCAGATACGCCCGCTCGATCGCACAGATGGTCCGTCGCGTCTTCCTGGACGTCACAACAGCAACGGTTCCCGCCGGCGTCTGGATGCAACAGGCCTGAGAGCCCGTTCCTGTACGTCAGGAGTTCATGCCAGGCGAAGTCGTTGCGTGGTCAACCGCGCTGTTAGTGCTCATCCCGGACCGGGCTGCAGTTGGGATCTCCGGTACAGGCAATGCTTGCCGATTGGCCTGGTTCCACCTTGCGGTCGACTGGCTTCGGCTCACGTTGGCGGAAGGTCGCGCGTTGACCGCGCCAGCATCTGGCTCATTGCCGCTGGCAAGGTGAGCGGCGGCAAGGGGCCAACTTCGGACCTGGTGAAAGTGTCTCTGCTCCTGGCCGTCGCGTCCTCGATACGCGGCAGTTCCTGCATGGGGTTTCTGCCCTGCCCCGGCAATCTTGTATTGCCCGCCGAGTGCTCCGAATTGGTGCTCAGAAGGGCGGAATAAGTTGTATCTGAACCGACCACACCGAACCTCACCACTTCATCAAATAGTGAGATGATAATACTGAAAATTAAAAAACCCGTTCATCGATAGGGGACTATCCATAACGATTGTATCGTGGTACTGTTTTTTCATGAGCAAGAGCCTTTGATCCTTAGGTTCGGCAGCCGGCGCGCCCACCGGATGACGATCCCGCAAGCTTGAGGTGGCTGGAGGCCGACGTTGGATATCAATGAGCCTGACAGGAAAAAGAGAATGCGTCCGCGGGGAACAGTCCTGGTCACGGGTGGAGCTGGATACATCGGGGCGGTTCTCGTGCCCCGATTGCTTGCCGCGGGCTACCGGGTGCGCGTGCTGGATCGCCTCCTGTACGGCGACGCCGGCCTGCGGGCCGTACGTCATCATCCCCGTTTTGAGATGCGTCAGGGTGACTTCCGGCTGAGTGAGGAAGTAGCGCGTGCAGTGAACGGCGTGGATGCCGTCGTTCACCTCGGCGCGATCGTCGGCGATGCTGCGTGCGATCTCGACCCGGATCTGGCGGTCAGTACGAACGTCCACGCGGCGCGCGTGTTGGCCGACGCCTGCCGTTCTTTCGGTATCCCCCGTCTCGTCTTCATTTCTACGTGCAGCGTCTATGGCGCCAGCGAGGACGCCCTTGACGAGACCTCGGCGCTCAACCCGGTCTCGCTCTATGCGAGATCAAAGATCGCCGCGGAGCAGATCCTGCTCGAGCGCCAGAACTTCGCGTTCGCCCCGGTCATCTTGCGCCTGGGCACGGCCTTTGGCTTTTCGCCTCGCCCCCGGTTCGATCTCGTCGTCAACCTGTTGACCGCGCAGGCGCTCGCAGAAGGCCGGGTGTCGATCTTCGGCGGCTCGCAGTGGCGCCCCTTTGTACACCTGGATGACATCAGCCAGGCGATCGAGCTAGCTCTCGAAGCTCCAATCGACCTGGTGGGTGGCGAGATCTTCAATGTTGGCGCCAATGAGAACAATCTCCAGTTGGGTGCACTGGGGCAAATCATCCGCGAGGAAATCCCGGAGGTTGAGGTCAACACCCTCGATCATGCCGTCGATCGGCGGAATTACTACGTCCGCTTCGACAAGATCCACAGCACGCTCGGATTTCGCCCGACCGCGAGCGTTCGACATGGTGTGTCCACCATCAAGGACGCGATTCAGCTTGGACAGGTCGCCCATTACCGAGAGGTCCCCTATCACAACCATCTAGCCCTGAAGGCGCGCACTGTGGAGACCGCCGGATCTGTTGCCCTGCTGCCCCCTCTCGCGCCGACCTTCGGGATGTTGGTTCAGCGCTGAGGGCAAGCCTTTTACGAAGGGGGCACACCCGTGCTTTTCGATCGGATCCATCTTTCGCCACCCCATCTGACAGGCCAGGAACGGGCCTACGTCGAGGAGGCCTTCGCCAGCAACTGGATCGCGCCGGTTGGTCCGCACCTCGATGCGTTTGAGCGCGAGTTTTGCGAGGTCGTTGGGTCGCAGCATGCGGTCGCGACCTCTTCAGGTACTGCCGCTTTGCACCTCGCGCTGCTGGGCGTTGGAGTTGCGCCCGGCGATGAGGTCCTCGTTTCAACGTTCACCTTCGTGGCCAGTGTCAATCCCATTCTCTACCTTGGCGCACGACCCACGTTTGTCGACAGCGAAACGGCATCCTGGAACATGGATCCAGCTCTGTTGACTTCGGCCCTGGAGGCGCGGGCACGCCAGGGGCGCTTGCCCAAGGCCGTCGTCCTGGTGCACATGCTCGGGCAGAGCGCTGACCTCTCGCCGATCCAGGAGGCTTGCGCGCGCTTTGACGTGCCGCTGGTCGAGGATGCCGCCGAGGCGCTCGGCGCCACCTACCACGGCCGGCGGCCGGGCTCATTCGGCAGGGTCGGCGCCTTCTCCTTTAATGGCAACAAGATCATTACCACCTCCGGCGGCGGCATGCTGGTCACGGATGACGCTGCGCTTATTGCGCTGGCCAGGAAGCTGGCAACGCAGGCCCGGGACGAGGCTCCCCACTATGAGCATTCTCTCGTTGGCTTCAACTATCGGCTCAGTAACGTCTCGGCCGGTATTGGGCGCGGGCAACTTGCCACTCTGGAGGAGCGCGTTGCTGCGCGCCGGCGCAATTTCGCGTACTACGCGCAAGCGCTTGGCTCCCTCCCGGGGATCGGGTTCCAGCCGGAGGCAGCTTGGGGGCGCCATTCGCGGTGGCTGACCGCAGTCACGATCGACCCCACTGAGTTCGGTGCGGACCGCGAGATGGTGCGCCTCGCTCTCGCGGATGCCAACATCGAGTCGCGTCCTGTCTGGAAGCCAATGCACCAGCAACCGCTCTTTGCTGGCTGCGAGGTCATTGGTGGCGCCGTGGCGGACGAATTGTTCGAGCGCGGCCTCTGTCTGCCGTCAGGTTCCAACTTGACCGAAGCAGATCTCTCGCGCGTGGTTGATGTCATCACCGCATGTGAAGGTCGAAGCCTGGCAGCCTCGAAGCGGGCGTTTGCCCTGGCGTGAGCGAGTTGCGGTGAGCAACGCTGCGTCGTCTTCACCGGCGCCCGTTGCGGCGGCTTCTGTCAGCGTGCGGATGTCTCCGCGGCTCACGCTCCCTGGCTCATGAGTGACGGTTACTGCCGAGACGGGGGTGCACCGGGTGGTCCTGGTGGCCAACGCACCTGTGCCGAGCACGCGCTGACCGCCGCCTCAGGAGATGCCGTCATGATTCGACGACAGCGTATTGACGAAACAAGGCGAACACGATGATGGCTTCAACGACACAGTCCATGCCGGTGGATAAAGACCGCCCAATAGAACATGACCTGGTTGGTCCCGAGTGGCAACTGCGAAGCGCAATTCTGACCAGGCGCGCGCGCCTGGGCGTGATCGGTCTTGGCTACGTCGGGCTCCCCTTGAGCATCGCGTTTGCCGAGTCTGGGTTCGAGACCCTGGGGTTCGAGCTGGATGCCGCACGAGTGACCGCAATCAACCGTGGCCACTCCTATATCACGGACGTGCCGGCCGACCAGACGGCACGCCTCGTCAATGATGGCCTGCTGAGCGCAACAACCGAGATGGCGCGGCTCAGCGAAGTCGATGCCATCAGCATCTGCGTGCCGACCCCACTCAGCAAGACCCGTGATCCAGATATCTCTGCTGTCGTGGCGGCCACAGAAGCCGTCGCGCGGGCCCTGCGCCCTGGTCACCTGGTGATCCTCGAGAGCACCACCTACCCGGGAACGACGCGCGAAGTGATATTGCCGTTACTGGAGGCGACTGGCCTGCGAGCCGGAGTGGACTTCTTTCTTGCCTTTTCTCCCGAGCGCGTCGATCCCGGCAACCTCGGCTACCAGATCCAGAACACGCCCAAGGTCGTCGGCGGTCTCGACACGCAATCAACGGAGTTGGCCGCCCTGCTCTACCGCCAGGCGGTCGAGGAAGTGGTCGTCGTCGATTCGCCAGAAGCGGCCGAGATGGTCAAGCTGCTGGAGAACACGTTCCGTTCGGTGAATATCGCTCTTGCCAACGAAACCGCGCTGATGTGCGACCGCCTTGGGCTGGACGTGTGGCAGGTGATCGACGCCGCGGCCACCAAGCCGTTCGGGTTCATGCCGTTCTATCCGGGCCCAGGCATCGGCGGCCACTGCATTCCACTCGATCCGTACTACCTCGCGTGGAAGATGAAGACGCTCAATTACCGCGCCCGGTTCATCGAGTTGGCCGGCGAGATCAACGCCCAGATGCCGCTGCACGTGGTGGGCAAGGTCGTTGACACGTTGAACGACGCCGAGCGCAGCGTCAAGGGCTCTCACATCCTCGTCCTGGGTGTTGCGTACAAGGCTGACATCAGCGACGCGCGGGAGTCACCCGCGCTCGACATCATTGGTCTCTTGCAGCGCCGTGGAGCGGTCGTTACCTACAGCGATCCTCACGTGCCATCCATCGTGATCGATGGCGCCCGCATGGCGTCGGAGCCGTTGACCACAGAACGTATCAGCGCGGCGGATTGCGTGGTGATTGCCACGAACCATCGTGCCTTCGATTACGAGGAGGTCGTGCGCCACGCCAGGGCGATTGTCGATACCCGAAATGCGCTGAAGGGAATCCCTGGCGGGGAGGCGGACATTGTCCGCCTCTAGCATGAGCGGCGTCGCGGTGGGGCCAACGCCCACGGCTGACCAACTCACGGTGGAACGGGACCGAGCCCAGGATGGGCTACCGGCCAAGGCGCTGGCCCCGCTCTCGTTGCGTCGCAACTTTTCCTGGACCCTGGCCGGCACGCTCGTGTATGCGGCGACCCAGTTCGCCATCCTGAGCGTGCTGGCGCACCTCAGCGGCTCGGCCGTGGTGGGCCTGTTCGCGCTCGGCCTGGCGATTACTGAGCCAATCTTTCTCTTTGCCAATCTGAGCCTGCGCACGGTGCAGGCGACTGACGCCAGGCGGCTCTTCCACTTCAGTGACTATCTGGGGTTCCGCCTGGCAACAACGACGCTCGCTGTCGCCGCTGCAGTAGCCATTGCCCTGGCTGCCGGGCACCGCGGCGACGCGTTGATCGCCATCGTCGCGATTGGCGGCGTGAAGGCGATCGAGTCACTCAGCGATGTTGGCTACGGCCTGCTTCAGCAGCGAGAGCGGATGGACCGCATTGCTGTGTCGATGATGCTGAAGGGGACCTGCGGACTGGCGCTGTTCGCCGGTGTTCTGGCGTTGACGGGCAGCCTCTTGCCGGCGCTGCTCGCCCTGGTGACGGCCCGCGCAGCCATCGTTGCGCTCTACGACGTGAGGCAGGTCTCCAGCGCGGTGCGCCAGGAACCTGCAGACGGTGAGGCGATCCCGGCAAGTTGGCTCTCAGCGCTCCGCCCACAGTGGAATACCTCGACGCTGATGGCTCTCGGCCGTCTGGCCCTGCCGTTGGGAATCGTGCAACTCCTGCTTTCGCTCGGAATGAACATCCCGCGGATCACGTTGGCAGATACGGCGGGGGCGTCAGCCCTGGGGATCTTCGCCACGATGGTGTACTTCATTTTCGTTGGTGACACCCTCGCGTCGGCGCTCAGCCAGGCCAGTGTGCCGCGGCTGGCGACGTTTCACGCCGCTGGCGATCTACCAGCCTTCCGGCGACTGGTGATCCGGCTGTTGCTGATTGGTGCGACGATCGGGCTGGCTGGCATCGTCTGCGCGGCGCTGGTGGGCGGACCGGCACTGCGGCTGCTCTACGGCCCGGAATTTGCCGCGCACGCAGATGTGCTCGTGCTCGTGATGCTCGTCGGGGCGGTCACGATCATCGGGAACTACCTCGGCACTGCCATCACCGCCATGCGCCAGTTCACCGCGCAGGTGTGGGTGCATCTGGTTGAGGTCGCCGTCCTGTTGGGAGCTTCAAGCCTGCTCATCCAGCGCTTCGGGCTGCCTGGCGCTGCCTGGGCGTCACTGCTCGGTGCGTCTGTGGTGGTCGTCGGCTTCGGCGCAGTGCTGCTCAGGGAGCTTCGCCTTGCGGCCGCCCAACCGCAGCCCGTTGTGCCAGAGGTGCTCGCACCATCACCTGATGATGCGGCGTGCACGGCGTTGGGCCGTCCCATGCGGATCACCTTTCTCGTCCGCGCGCTCGATTATGGTGGGGCGGAGCGCCAGCTCTGCACGTTGGCCCGGGGTCTGCACGCACGTGGTCACCGCGTCGTGGTCGCCGTGTTTTACCCCGACGGCCCACTCGAGCACGAGTTGCGCGAAGCAGGAGTCCCAGTCCAGGTCTTCAACAAGACCGGACGCTGGGACCTGACCGGATTCATGACGCGACTCCTCCAGTTCTTACGCCGGGAGCGGCCGGATATCCTGCATGGCTATCTCGACACGCCAAACCTGATCTGCCTTGGGGCTCGCTTCTTCGTGCCGGTCAAGGTCGTTGCTGGTGTGCGCACCTCCAATGCCCATGGTCGAAAGCGCGATTGGCTTGCGCACCTGCACTACCACGCTGAACAGCGCCTGCTGCGATTCGCCGACCTGGTCGTCATGAACTCTCGCGCGGGGCTCCGCAGCTTCGCACCCAACCGGCTGCGCCCGGAACGCGCCATGGTCATCCCGAACGGCATCGACGCAGACAGATTTCGGCCTGATCCTCAGGCAGGCTCCCGTGTCCGGCAGGAACTGGGTATTGATGACCAGAAAAAGCTCGTTGGTCTCGTGGCCCGGCTCGACCCGGTCAAGGATCATGAGACGTTCCTGCGGAGTGCTGCACTGTTGACGAGCGAGCGAGATGACGTCCGCTTCCTTTGTGTAGGTTCTGGCGACGAGGGCTACGAGCGTTCCCTGCGTGAGCTCGGCGAAGAGTTGGGCCTGAGCGACAGCCTCATTTGGGCCGGCTCCCGGTCCGACATGCCCGCGGTCTACAACGCGCTCGATGTCGCTGTCCTGTGCTCTGTCGCAGAGGGTTTCCCCAACGTGCTGGGGGAGGCGATGGCGTGCGGGGTGCCCTGCGTGACGACCGACGTTGGCGACGCGGCCTGGATCGTTGGCGACACCGGGCGCATCGTCCCGCCGCATGATCCTGAGGCCCTCCGTGACGCGATCGCTGACGTGCTGGACGACTGCGAGAAGGGACCCAGCACCACGCGGGTGCTCCGCTCGCGAATCATCGCCAGTTTCTCCCTGCTCGCGCTGATTGACAGTACGGAATGGGCCCTGTGCCGGCTACTGGGAATGCCGTGATTGCGTCGCGCTACCGGGCGCTGCTGGCAGCCATGGCCATCGCCCTCTTCTTTACCAACCTGACGAACTACCTGTACCGCGGCTGGGGACTCCCGGTGCAGCCGTACATGTGGATCGCCGCCATTGGCCTGCTCCTTTCGCCTCTTGCACTGCAGGCGGTGGTGGAGGACGGCTTGCGAGTCCCCCCACTGGCAATCTGGGGGTATGCCTTCGCAGCGATATCACTCCTCTGGTTTTTCGGGACAGGCGCAACGGACGGCACGGTCGAAGAACTGGAAACCCGTCTCCTGTCGGTCGTCTTCATCCTCTTGATGCTCTTGCTGTTCTCGACGACTGCGGCGCAGGCGGTCGCGCAGCGGACCCTGGTTGTGGCGGTCTTGTTTGGCGTCGCGGTCAATCTCTATGAACTCTTCAATCCGCAGACGTTCAGTGAAGTGCTGGGGCGTTCGGCCGGGCTCTACTTCAACCCGAACCAGAGTGGCGCTGCGCTGGTGCTGGGGATGGTTCTCGCTCTCGACGCCGTTCGTCCCCATTGGCGACCTCTCTTCATGCTCACTGCCGGGCTTGGCGTAACGATCACCTTCTCTCGCTCCGCGTTGTTGGCCTGGGCGATCGCCTTCGTGTTCTTCTGCGTTGCCGACCTGGTGCAGCACCGGCGCGTGCGCTGGCTGGTGGAAGTCGGCGTTGTGGCGGCGACCGCCGCCTTGTTCTTTGCCTCGCCCGCGTGGGCCGGCGTGCAGGCGCGCCTTCAGGACGAGCAAGTCCTCAACGCGGACGTTCTCGGCCGGGTCTCATCGTTCAGCGTCGGCCAATTCGGGGATGACTCGGCGACGGAACGGGCCGGCGTGGCCGGACTGGCCTTGGACCAGTTCAACAGCCGGCCCATCTTCGGCTTCGGGACTGGTGCAGCGACCGAACCTCCGTTTGAGGTCGGTCCGCACAACATCTATCTGGCACAGATGGTCGATCACGGGATCCTCGGCCTGTTCGTTTTCCCTGCGCTCGTCGCCGCCTGTGTCTGGGGCGTTGCTCCACCTGATCGGGTTTTGGCCCTGACCTTCGTCGTAACTGTGCTCATGCTCGGGTTGTTCAGCCACAACCTCTTGTCCGAACGCTATGCGCTGATCGCCTACGCCCTGATGGCAGCCATCGCGGCATCGGGTCAGCAACGGTTTCTGCCTTCAGGAGGAGCAAGATGAGGATCTCCCATGTCATCACCGCGCTCGAGGTAGGCGGTGCCGAGTCGATGCTGCACCGGTTGCTGGCCACAACAGATCCCTTCCGGTTTACGTCGCAGGTGATCTCGATCGCACCTCCAGGGCCAATGGCCGCCCCAATCGAGGCGCTCGGTATTCCGGTGCGGACTGTGAATGTTGACCATCCTGCAGACGTGCCCCTGGGGACCGCGCGACTCGCCCGGATGCTGCGCGAGGATCGAACCGATCTGGTCCAGACCTGGATGTACCACGCGGATCTGGTCGGGGGTTTGGCGGCCAAGCTCGCCGGTGGGATCCCAACGGTCTGGAATATCCGCCACGGCAAACTCGACGCGGGCGATCACAAGCGCACCACCATCCTGACTGCCCAGGCCTGCGCCCGGCTATCACGCACGCTGCCGACTCAGATTGTGAGCTGCTCCCGCGCTGCCGTGAAACTGCATGCGGACCGGGGATATGACCGTGATCGCATGCTGGTCATCCCCAATGGGTTCGACGTCACTGCGTTCCGCCCCGATCCTGAGGCGCGGCGCGCCGTGCGCGAGGAGTTGGGGCTGCCTGACGACGCATTCCTGATTGGCTACGTCGCGAGGTTCGATCTGCAGAAGGATTTTCAGAACTTTTTCCAGGCGGCAGCCCGGCTCCAGCACGAAAATCCGAACGCGCACTTTGTCCTTTGCGGCGACAGCATGACGTCGGGGAACACCCTGTTGATGTCGTGGCTCGAGGATCAGGAGCTGCGTTCTCGGTGCCATTTCCTCGGCCGGCGCGAAGATATGCCGCGTCTTCAAGCCAGTTTCGATATTGCCACTCTTACGTCGCGGTCTGGTGAGGGCTTCCCCAACGTCCTGGGGGAAGCGATGGCGTGCGGCGTGCCTTGCGTAACGACCGACGTTGGCGATGCGGCCTGGATCGTTGGCGACACCGGGCGCATCGTCCCGCCGGGCAACCCCAAGGCGTTAGCCGCGGCCTGGGCGTCAGTGATGCACCTGGCGCCGGAGGAGCGTGACGCCCTGGGACGAGCCGCGCGCAACCGTATCCAGGAGCGATTCGCGCTGCACGCCATCGTCCGCGCCTACGAGACGCTGTACGAGGACGTCTTGCAATCAGACGCGCCGGGATCTCGTAGCCCGACGATGACGCTCGACAGAAGGCACGCCTGAGATGTGTGGGATTTGCGGTTATCTCGATCTCAGGCAGGAGTTGACGACCCCGGCGTTGGTCGCCACCGCTGAGGAAATGACCAACACGCTCTATCACCGCGGGCCAGATGACGGCGGCGTCTGGATTGACGAGCGCGCGGGCGTGGCGCTCGGGTCACGGCGTCTGGCAATCGTCGATCTGTCGCCGGACGGCCATCAGCCCATGGTCTCTCGAAGCGAACGCTACGTCGTCGCCTTCAATGGCGAGATCTACAACTTTCGTTCTCTGCGGAACGCCCTGGAGCAAGAGTCAAGCGCTGGCAACGTGGGGTTTCGGGGACATTCCGACACGGAAGTGCTGCTGGCGGCGGTCGAGCGGTGGGGTCTGGAGCAAGCAGTCGCGCGATTCGTTGGCATGTTTGCCTTCGCCATCTGGGACCGGCGGGAACAGCGCCTGTCCCTGGGGCGGGATCGGCTTGGAGAGAAGCCGCTCTACTACGGCTGGTGCGGCGACGTCTTTCTGTTCGGCTCTGAGCTGAAGGCGCTGCGCGCCCACCCGGCCTTTCATGGCGAGATCAACCGGCAAGCTCTTGTTGACTATCTGCGGTTTGGCTACATCCCTGCTCCAGCGTCAATTTATGAAGGGGTATTCAAACTCCTGCCGGGCGCTATCCTGACGCTCGACTGCCAGCGCAAGGCCACTCCGGCTCCTGTTCCGTATTGGTCCATCGATGCGGTGGTCCAGGAAGGTGGGGATCGTCCGTTCCTGGGCACGGTGGACGAGGCGCGAGAACACCTCGAGGCGCTGCTGAGGAACTCCATCCGAGAGCAGATGGTGGCCGACGTCCCAGTGGGGGCCCTCTTGTCGGGTGGCATTGATTCTTCGACGATCGTCTCGCTGATGCAGGCGGAGAGCCGTCACACCGTCCGTACCTTCACGATCGGTTTTGACGAGGAGCGATATAACGAGGCCAACCACGCCCAGGTCATTGCGCGGCAGTTGGCAACTGAGCACACCGAGCTCTACGTCACCCCCCGGGAGGCCATGGAGGTCATCCCGGATCTGCCGCTCATGTACGATGAGCCGTTCGCGGACTCATCGCAAATCCCGACATTCCTGGTGTCACGTCTCGCACGCGAACACGTGACCGTGGCGCTCTCGGGCGATGGTGGGGATGAACTGTTTGGCGGATACGAACGCTACGCCTGGGGCGACACGATCTGGAATGCGGTGGACCGGGTACCTATCGGCGTTCGCCGGGCCGTGGCTGGCGCTGTGCAGACCATTCCGTCGCATGGATGGGAGGCCGGACTTCGCGCGTTCCGCCCGCTCCTCCCTGATTCGGTAGCCCACCGCGCCACTGGGGACAAACTGCACCGCCTGGCCACCTTCATGCAGGCGCAGCATCCCGGTGTCCTGTATGAGTCGCTCCTGTCGTCGTGCGATCGCCCGAGCTCCATCGTGATCGGCGCCAGAACGTCGATTGACAGGAGTGGTGATCACCATTGGGCGGATTCGATCAACTTTGTCCAGAGCGCGATGGCCTGGGACGCCAAGAACTACTTACCGGACGACATCCTGACCAAGGTGGACCGGGCCAGCATGGGAGTAAGCCTGGAGGTCCGCGCGCCCTTCCTCGATCACCGGATCTTTGAATTTGCCTGGCAACTGCCACTTTCAATGAAAGTTCGAGACGGACAGAGCAAATGGTTGCTCCGGCAGGTGCTCTACCGCTACCTCCCGCCAGAACTCGTGGAGCGGCCCAAGTCGGGCTTCGGAGTTCCGATCGGTGACTGGTTGCGCGGGCCTCTCCGCGACTGGGCTGAGACACTCCTCGACGAGCGCCGGCTACGCGACGATGGCTTTTTCTTGCCAGGGCCAATTCGCCAGCGGTGGCAGGAGCACTGCACCGGAGTGCGTCAGTGGCACTACAACCTCTGGAGCGTCCTCATGTTCCAGGCCTGGCTTGACGCAGAACGAACGGGTGCGGCCCGAGCATGCGAGGGCGTGTCATGACGCCTGCCGTGACCGGTGCCCAGCCAGACTTCGGCGCACTGGTGATCTCGCTGGACTTCGAGTTGCTCTGGGGCTGGCGAGACGCCTTCCCACCGGACGGAGGCACGTACCGCGACAACCTCCTCGGGAGCAGGCAGGTCATTCCAAAGCTCCTCGACCTCTTTGAGAGGTATGACATTGCCGCCACCTGGGCAGCCGTCGGCATGCTCTTTGCCGGCACCCGGAGCGAGTTGCAGCAGTTCCAGCCAACCATCCTGCCGCAGTATCTCGATCGCCGTCTCTGCGCCTACCAGGAACCAGTTGGTGAGGACGAATCTGCCGATCCTCTCCACTTTGGGCGAACGCTCATTGACGCGATCCGGGTTCGATCCAGGCAGGAGATTGGCACGCACACGTTTTCTCACTTCTACTGCCTGGAGCCGGGCGCGACCGATCTGGCCTTTGCCGCGGATCTGGAAAGCGCTGTCGCGATCGCTGCCCAGAAGAATGTGCGCCTCCGCTCGATCGTCTTCCCACGCAATCAACACAACCCTGCGTTTGCGCGCCATCTCGTTGAGGCTGGCATCACGACCTTTCGCGGCACCGAACGGCACAC
>JAXLWT010000047.1:0-29431 GCA_046328375.1 Thermomicrobiales bacterium | reverse complement strand
CGTTCGGACCATTCGGGATCATGGACATGGTTGGTCTTGACGTTGTGGCGGACATCGAAACGTCGTATCAGGTTGTCGCGACTGACCCAGAAGACAGGCCGTCAACCGTCTTACATGAGAAGGTGAACGCCGGCGAGTTGGGTGAGAAATCGGGGCGCGGCTTTTACCGGCACCCCAATCCTGAATACCTCGCCGATGGCTGGTTGCAGGGCGAAGGTTAGTCCTGTACTGCGGCCTCTTCCGGCGCTGGCGTCGCGGTTCCAGGCGTGTAGTGCGTCCAGACGCCGCTGCCACGACCCGCGCCGACGGTGCGCTTCTCGCGGCGGAAGCCCGTTTCCTGTGCGCGCGGCAGTGCAAAGTAGAACGTGTACTCCCGGCGGTGAGGAGGCCGGGCCTGGAACACAATCGGGTAGCCACAGTCGCGGAGGAGTCGGGTCAGCGACTCCTCCGTGTGGCGGAATGACGTTTCATTGCCCCAGGATGCGGTCGCGACCTGGTCGCGCTCCTCGCGGGTCTCGCCGTGCTCCTTGATCAGCATGCCGCGGTAGTCGCCGACGGCGTCGATCTCCGCTGAAGCGATGCGAGTGTCGATCAGGAGCGGCGTTCCCGTGCACTTGCGAACGAGTGCAACTTGATCGGGGACTTCGAGGTGATGGAGCAGTCCCAGGATACAGATGAGGTCGTACTCATTGCGGCCGATGGAAAATTCCCGGATATCAGACTGCACGAACGTGATCGATTCCAGCAGCGCTGCCATCTCCGGTGCAGTCGCGGGGTCAACCTCCGGCCAGCGCACCGTGCGGACATCGACCGCAGTCACTTCCCAGCCAAGACTTGCGGCGCTCATCGAGAAGTTGCCCTTGCCTGCGCCGAGGTCGAGCAATTTGCCGGGAGCCAGTGGTGCAAGAATCGCCTCGAAGATACGGCCCTTGTTCAGTGAACCGTCAGGCGCGGGCAGGCCGTGCGTTTTCACGACCTCCTGCTGATTGACCCCCTTGGCACGCCGGACGACGCGTCCGCCTCCTCCGGGTTGGGACGAAGCGTCCGCGTCGCCGGCGGTTGCATCGTCTGCCGTCTCTGCGTCAACTATGGCTTGTCGCTTCTTGCGAGACCTGGGTGCGTCCAACCTTGATCCTCCAGGAAATTGTTGTGCCCGTTTGAACGCACGGTACTACCATTCGGCGCCCGCTGTGCAGCGGCCCGAACGTTGCGCCGTCAGTCAGGTCGTTTGCAAGTTATCATCGGGGCTCATCATGGAATCGTCTCTGAAGGTTGCCGAACTCCTGCAGGACCCTGCAGGAATGAGAGATGTCCTGTCACATGAACTCCGTCCCGTGACGGGAACATCGCTCCAGGTTCATGGCCTGACCACCGATTACTTTCGCCAGTCGCCGACGCGCCTTGCAGCCCAGTACACGCTGGACCTGGAGTCGGGCGATGGGGTGCGGGATTCGCAGATTATCACCGTCGCGCACTTCACAGACGGCAGAATGGATCGGCAGTGGAAGCGCATGCGGGCGGATGCCCCAGATGCCGACGCGCCGGTCGGGAAGTTTCATCTGCCTGGCGCACGCTTCTCGGACGCTTTGCAGTCGATTGTGCAGGCATTTCCCTTTGATGCCCGCCTACCCGGGCTGCGCAACATCGTGGCTGGTACCCCCGAAGTCCGCAAGTTGTTGTCTTCCGCGGGCGCTGACGGCATTGCGACATGGAGGGCCGACGTCGTCCGCTATCGGCCTGACATGCGTGCCATGGCTCGCGTTGACGTCACGTTTGACAGTGACGATCAGCGTGCGGGCCAACGTATTTACGCCAAAGCCTACCGGGAAGTGGAGGAGGGGCAGCGCGCGTACGATCTGCTGACGGCTCTCGCGACGCAAGCTGCCGCAACAGACGGGTTCGTTGTCCCGCTACCCCTGGCGTATGACGCTCATCTGCGCGTACTCCTGATCGCGGAAGCCACTGGAGAGCGGTTGCTGGACATCATTCGCCAGAACGACGACGAGCGGGCACCAGAATCGGTTCGCCGGGCGGCGCGTGCCGTCGCGGCCATGCATGAAACGCTGATTTCGCCTGTGCTCCTGCCCGAGACAAATCCAGACAAAGACGCCCAATTCACTGACGTGGCGTTTGGACTGGTCAACGCGTTCCCGGCGCAGGCGGATGCTGTCCGCTCAGTAGCGGATCAACTCGAGGAAGTGTTCCAGCCCGCTCCATTGCGACCGACCCACTACGACCTGAAGCAAGGTCATATCCTCGTCGATCCCCAGGCCGTGACTATCCTGGATTTTGACAAGATGGCGATGGGCGATCCACTGATCGATGTCGCAAATGTCGTGGCTACGTTGGGCGCTGAACGCGAGGGTAGCGCACGACGAGCGGCGTCGCGAGGGAACCTGGCCCAGATTTTCGTCGATGAGTATTTCAGTCATGTGCCATCGGACTGGGCTGCCCTGTTCCCGGCACATCTGGCGCGCGCTACCTTGCTGGAGGCTGCAACGACCGGCCGCGGCAACCGGGGCCGCAAAGGCGTCGCGCGTCCGGAAGACCGGTTGGCTTCGGCTCTCAGGCGCGCTGAGGAACTCCTGGCCTCATGAGATTTTACAGGCGCTGGATCACCTGGCGGCTGACATCCCGCAACGCATCAAACACACCCGCACCGGTGACTGCGGAGGTGGCGTAGGCCGGCACGCTGGCGATCCCGAGCAGTTCAGCTACCTGCGCCACCATCACGGTCTGAGGCAAGTCGGACTTGTTGCCCTGCAGGACGAATGAGAGGTCCTGCAGGCGCTTTCCTTGCCTGGCAAGCAGCGCGTGCAGCTCAGTCAATGAGGTGAGGTTCTCGCCCTGGCGGAGCGGCGCCAGGTCTGCGACGAAGACGACGCCATCTGCGCCTTGCAGCACGGCTTCCCTTGGACCCGCCGAGCGCGGTTGCCCGGGCACGGTGTAGAGGTGCCAATGCACGTGCAGGCCAAAGCGCTCTCCAGCATCGATTGGCAACGAATCGGAGAATATCGTGCGGGCGGATTCCGACGCGATGCTCCGGAAGCTCCCGGCCGTTTCAGACGGCACGCCCTCGGCGATGGCCCGCAGCGTCGTGGTCTTACCACTCAACTCCGGGCCAAAGTAAACGACCTTGGCGTGAATCTCTCGCGCCTCAAGGTCGATAAGCGCCATGTCAGCTCGCAGCCCTGGGTGAGGCGCGCCGCTCCGTCGTCGCTGCCTTCCCGATTTCGAGATAGGGAGCGAAGCGGCCAACTTCTGCTTGCGGCAAATGCCCGCAGAGGCGAGACCCGGCTTCCGTGAACTCCGTGTCATCCACCCGGCCCAGGCGATGGAACAGATCGACCAGGTCTGAGCGGGAGAACGGCGCGGTCAGCACGACGGGCACGAACTGGGCTTCTGCTTCCAGTGCGACCTCGACAGCGTCGAGCAGTGCATCGAACCCCAATCCGGATTGGGAAGAGATCGCCACGGGATTGACGGCCAGTGGAGCGGCCTCGCCAAGCATCGCCAGCAAGCACTCGACCGAGGGCACGTGGCCATCAGCATCGAGGAGCCTGTCGACCTTGTTGAGCGCAGTTACGACGGGTTTGTCGTCGGCACCGAGGTCCTCCAGGACGCTCATCACCGTCTGCATCTGCTCTGCCGCGTTGGGATGCGTCACATCGACGACGTGCATCAGCACGCTCGCCTCGTTGATCTCCTCCAGGGTGGCCCGGAAGGCTGCGATCAAGAGGGTTGGCAAATTGTTGATGAAGCCGACGGTGTCGGTGAAAAGCACCTCGCGCCCGCTCGGGAGCGACCGACGCCGCGTCGTGGGGTCGAGCGTAGCGAAGAGCTTGTCCTCCGCCATCACGTTCGCGCCCGTCAGCGCGTTGAGCAGCGTGCTCTTCCCAGCGTTTGTGTAGCCGACCAACGCGACTACCGGCATCGGCGCGGCACGTCGACGGTCACGGTAGAGCTGACGGTGCGTGTGCACCTCACCCAGTTCACGCTTGATGTGGACGATCCGCTTGCCCAGTTCCCGGCGGTCGCTCTCCAACTGCGTTTCACCTGGGCCGCGGAGGCCGACGCCGCCGACGCCCTGGCGGGAGAGGTGGGTCCACATACCAGTCAGGCGCGGCAGGCGATACTCGAGCTGCGCCAGCTCGACCTGGAGACGACCCTCATGGGTGGCGGCGCGGCGAGCGAAGACGTCGAGAATAAGCGCCGTGCGGTCGATGACCATGACGTCGAGCGCTTTCTCGAGGTTGCGCTGCTGGGCTGGCGTCAGGTCATCGTCGATCATGACGAGGTCGTAGCCAAGTTCGTCTCGACTGTCCCGGATTTCCTGTAGCTTCCCAGTCCCGACGTAGGTCCCAGCCATTGGGTGAGGAAGCCGCTGGGTCACTGACCCAACGACCTCGACATCGACCGTTTCGGCCAGCCGCGCAAGCTCCTCCAGCGAGTCGGTAGCCGCCCAGGCCTGGCCGGGCCGCTCCACTGCCACGAGCAACGCGTGTTCTGTCGGGTTTCTATCGACCATGCGTGGCGTGCGGGGAATGGGGAGCTCCTTTGCTTCTGGCCGGGTGCGTGTTGCTGAGAAAGTGTACGCACCGGCGTGGGTTATGGCGCAGCAACCGTGCCAGCGGGCCGGAATCGCCTTTCACGGCAAGGCAACAGGATCAAGACGCGAGTGACTGGATTTCGTGAGATAGCGCGCCAAGTTCCTGCCGGGCCTCTGCTATCCGGCGCTGGCGAGTCTCCAGATCCGCCTGGTCCTTTGCCACGCGCTGCGATTCGATGTCGAGTAACTCGCGAACGGCCACGGGCGCCGGGCCTCCCTGCACCGAGCGCTTCTCGATGAACCGCCGGGGCGCGAGGTAGGCACCGAGCCGCTCGATTTCGACGCCAAGTTCGCGGCCAATCACCAGCATGGCTGCCGCATCGATCATGCCGGGTGTTATTCCACTCGCTTCCAGACCCTCGTCGCGCGAGCGCTCGGCGACGAGCGCGGCGATGTCGCGCGCGGCGAGAGGCGGCAGTCCTTCTTCAGCAACGAGGAACTGGGCCAGATCGCCCGCGGTCATCAGGCTGCGCCCGGCGTTGCGCGCGAGCCAGGCGCGATTGAAGTCCAGCGGACCACTGACCAGCATGGCAAATGTCTGGCAAACGCGCGTCGCTTCCTGCATGGCCTGGATCGCACTCTGCGCAAGGTGATCTCCCGCGTCCCCACGGGGACCGAATGGGACGGAAGACGCAGCGCGCTCGGTAATCATCGCGTTTTGCACGACTGCTCGTGCGTCCTGCAGGCACCGCTCGAGTACCTGGGGTGGTCGGAAATGAGGCGCACCGCTCTCGGCCGGCGCGAGGAGCGCATCGTCGAGCGTGAGCGACTGCGGTTCCTGCCGGACCAGCGCCAGGAGTTCGACCATCAGGCGCTCCAGGGGCTGGACAACGGCTGCTGCCGCCTGGCTTGCGGACACGAATTCATCGACTGAGGAGAGCGCGTCAATCGTGCTCTCCGCCACGGTGTCAGCACCCAGCAAGCTCGCCAGGATGTCGCGGTCAACCGGCTGTGAGGCGCCTGCCAGAG
Source organism: Thermomicrobiales bacterium (assembly GCA_046328375.1). Taxonomy (GTDB): domain Bacteria; phylum Chloroflexota; class Chloroflexia; order Thermomicrobiales; family UBA6265; genus JACCXM01. Next base: position 23,853 of record JAXLWT010000047.1, on the reverse strand, counting down.
ATCCGGCGCCTAGCGCAACCTGGTCGAGGTCCGTGAGAGCAAGCTGCAGGCGAGCGGTCGCGCGCCGGAGTGGCGCCACCGCGGCAGTGAGGACATGGGCCAGGTTGCTCGGCTGCATCGGCGTCGAACCGATGTAGACCGGGAGCAGCGTGAACACGTGCGCCCCGGCCAGTTCGATCAGTGTCAGTCGAACGAGGACGGCAGCTTCCAGGAGGGCCAGGGCATGCTGGCGAAGGAGCAGATGATGGGCCGTCGCTGCCACATCGAGGGTCGCCCGACCGGTCCGGCTTCTTGCGGCGCACGCGGCGGGCGCTACGGCATCCACTCGCTGCTCAAACACGGTGGAAAGTCCAGCAGCACCTTCAATCGCCGGGGGGTCACCCTGGCTCGTCGCGTCAATTGCCCCCAGGAGCGCCGCCGCACAGGAGTCGTCCAGGAGATCCGCGTGGTGCAGGACCACGACGTGTGCGGTCAGGGCGGCGCCTATCGCCAGCCAGAGATCGCGACGCCAGGCGTCGACGCCGGTCATTGCTCGAGTTCCTTCCAGTCATAGCGGAGGTAGACCCTTTACCTCCGGCGAGTCTAGCAGCGGAAATCAGCCAGCTGGCCACGAACTTGACCGGCGTTGCAGGGGTGGTAGCATCGCTGAATTGGGAAAAGGGGAGCGGCGGACAGTTGCCAGGCGACGTCACGCCGAACAGGTCAGGAGAGGGGCGAATGGGTTCAGGTTTGACCGGCATTCACGAGATGCTGGGCGGCATTGTCGTCGTGTTGATGATCATTGTGGCGATTCTCGCGGCGATTTCTGCTGGCGGCGGAAGTAGCAGCATGCTCCGGCCCGCTTCAATGCTGGCAGCCGGCCTGTACATCCTGCAGATCGTGCTTGGCTTCCTCCTCATCGGGAACGGCATGCGCAATGCGACCGGCCATTACATCGTTGGTCTCCTCATCCTGATCCCGGTTGCACTGCAGCACTCTTCCGCAAAGCGTCTCCAGACACGCACACGCGACTACGCGATCATGATCAGCGCACTCGCGGCGGCATTTCTGTCGGTCCTCGCTTACGCGTCTGGAGCGTTCGGCATTTTTGGCGCTGCTTAATGGTTGAACGAAGTTCGCTTCCTTATCGCCTCGAGGCGGGATCGGCACTGCTCCTTGACGCGGCCATGGGGAGCGATCTGGACCGCCGTGGCCTGCCGACAACGCTGCCACTCTGGTCGGCAATTGGCCTGATCGAGCGGCCAGATCTGGTGCGCGCCATTCACCACGACAACCTGGTCGCTGGCGCGGACATCATCACCACGAACACCTTCCGCAGCACTGCGCGGACGCTGCGCAAGGCCGGCCTGGATGAATCGGGGGCGGACCGGCTCGACAGGCTCGCGGTCGAGTTGGCGCTTGCAGCGCGCGGCGACGCGGGGCGGGATGACGCGCTCATCGCGGGTTCCATCGCGCCGCTTGATGAGTGCTACGAGCCAACATTCGAGACAGTTGCGGATGTCGCGCTAGCTGAACACGGAGTCCAGGCGCGCAACCTGGCGGCTGCGGGCGTCGACTTCCTGATGATCGAAACCATGCCCACCATCCGTGAGGCGGTGCTGGCAACGCAGGCTGCGTTGCAGACAGGCGTTCCTGTCACCGTCGGTTTCGTGTGCGAGGCAACGCCAGACGGAGGCGGTGCAGCGCGGCTGATGAGCGGAGAGTCACTGGCGGAGGCTGTCAAAGCCCTCGAGCCGTTCCCGATTGCGATGATCTTCGCAAATTGCGCAGCTCCGAGCGTGATCTCTTCGGCTCTCGAGCAGTTACGTCATCTGACTGATCGGCCTCTCGGTGGATACGCGAACGTTGGCCAGGTTGACAGCGACGTTGGCTGGAACCCCGCCGGAGCGCTGCGCGGGGATGACTATGCCGCCGCAGCCGCGAGGTGGCTTGACCTGGGGGCGCAGGTGATCGGCGGGTGTTGTGGCACCCACCCTGAACACACCAGAGCCTTGCGGCAGCTTCTGGATGGGCACCGGGCGGCCTGAGATCTTCCTGCGGAGATCCTGACTCGCGACACAAGGAATTGGCCGGAGAGAGCGTTTGTGAGCGGCACCTTGCTTCTCGGCATCGATATTGGCACGTACAGCTCGAAGGGTGTGCTCTGTACCCCGGCCGGTGAAGTGTTGGCTGAGGCGACGATCGAGCATGGTCTGAGCCTGCCACAGCCCGGTTGGGCGGAGCATGACCCGGAAGCCGTGTGGTGGGGAGAGTTCGTCGGACTGACGCGGCTCCTGCTCGGTGATCGGTTCTCCGGCGATGACATCGGCGGCGTGGCGGTGAGCGCCATCGGCGCGTGTCTCCTGCCGGTCGATGCAAAGGGAAACGCGCTCCGCGCTGGCATTCTGTACGGCATCGATACCCGCGCGTCGGAGGAGATAGCGATCCTGGATGCGCAGTACGGCGAGGAGGCGATGTTTGACCTCGCCGGCATGGCGCTGACGTCTCAGGCTATCGGTCCGAAGATCCTCTGGGTCAAACGCAACGAGCCGGAGGTGTTCGCCGCGGCGCGGTGGTTCTACACGGCGTCCTCGTTCATCGTGCAAAAGCTGACCGGCGAGGCGGTCATGGACGTTCACTCCGCTTCGTATTACAACCCGCTCTTCGATTTGCGCGATCTGACGTGGAGTGCGCGGTTTGCCGAGCCGATCGTAGAGCTGGACCGCCTGCCGCGCCTGCTGTGGCCCACGGAGATCGCCGGAACGGTGACCGAGGCGGCGGCTCAACTCACCGGCCTCCGGGTGGGGACGCCCGTGACAGCGGGCACGATCGACGCGGCGGCTGAAGCGATTAGCGCTGGTGTGTCCGTTCCGGGAGACATGATGGTGATGTATGGCACCACCATGTTCTTCATCCACCTCACCGGTGAACCGGTGCCGGATCGGCGCATGTGGGCAACGTCCTACGTTCTGCCTGGTCTCTACAGCATTGAAGGGGGAATGTCGACGACCGGCGCTCTCACGCGCTGGTTTCGAGACGTCTTGGGTCGCGAAGAGTTGGCAGCGGAGGCGGCGGGTGGGCCAAACGCCTACGCTGCCCTGGCAGCGGGAGCTGCCGCTGTTCCGGCGGGGGCAGACGGCCTGATCTGTCTCCCGTACTTCGCTGGTGAACGCACGCCTTTGAACGACCCCGATGCACGTGGGGTGTATGCCGGCCTGACCCTCTCGCACACCAAGGCCCACCTGTATCGGGCGAGCCTGGAAGCCACTGCCTTTGGAGTTCGCCACAACCTGGAGACAATGGAGGCCATGGGAGCGCCACCGAAGCGGCTGGTGGCGGTCGGTGGTGGTGCAAAGAATCCACTCTGGTTACAGATCGTCTCCGATGTCACTGGCCTCCCGCAGGACGTGCCGGAACGCACCATCGGCGCGTCATATGGCGACGCGTTCCTCGCAGGGTTGGCGACCGGCCTGGTACCCCTTCTCAGTGCACTCAAGGAGAAATGGGTCACCCTTGAGATGGAGCTGGAACCAAACGACCGTATCAAGCGCGTCTACGACGACTACTACGCGGTCTATCGAGATCTTTACCAGGCGGCAAAGCCACAACTCCACGCGCTGGCGCGGCTGGGAGCCAACCGCGCCAGTGGAAGTGCCGATCAGGGGAACTGACTAGACTGGTACTTCACCCAGAGCGGCGATGCGCTCGTCACTGTGACCCGCGGCACGAAGCGGCAGGATGATGTCGCGTCCGAGATCGGGGATATAGCAGGCGATGAGATCCGCGCCGCCTGCGGCAGGAATGACCTCAACATCGCCAATCGCGGCCGGGAGCAGCACCGACTCCGCTGGCCCGAGCGTCTCTTCACCGCCAGACCACACGATCCGGACTGGGCCGTTGACGTTCGAGAGCGTAAGGCAGCGCGACGGGTGCGCGAGATCCTGATGGGCACTCGTGAGGCGCCACCGCTCGAGCGCGAAGTGCGGACCTGCACAACCGACGGTCACACGATTTCCAGGTACCGTCTCTGGCTTATCCAGACCGGCATGCGGACGGGGCAAGAACTCCCGCTTGAGCTCACGCAACGCAGCGTCGATGTTTGCTCGCCATTCGGCGTCGCTCAGTTTTTCGCCGCGTAGGCCCGTGGGCATGACGAACTGGCCGAGGTCAGAGGTCTGCTGCACTTCGAAGATCAGCGTATCTGGCCCAAACGCGTGCAGCACGCCTCCTGGTACGTAGATCGTGTCCCCTGCAGCAATGGGATAGCGGAACATGACGCGGTCGTAGTCCTGGGCCAGGAACGCGTCGCGGAGATCATCGTCCGAGAAGCCAGGGCGAATGCCAGCAAGGATCGTGGCGTCCGGCGCGGCGTAAATGATGTGCCAGGCTTCGGACTTCCCGTTCGGCTCCGCATGGAGTTTCAGAGCCGTTTCATCATCCGGGTGCAGGTGGACCGGCAGCATGTGCGAGGCGTCGAGGAACTTGTCCAGGATTGGGAAGTGGGGACCGCGCCAACCCTGACCCACGATTTCATCCGGAAACTCGGCGACCACGTCGTGAAGCAACCGGCCGGCAAACGGTTCGGATGTAATGGTGGCGCGAGCATCCTTCTGATCACTGATCTCCCAGGTCTCAGCCACGATCCCATCTGGAACGTGCTGCTTGCCCAACATCTCGGGGATCAGGCGTTCACCAAACGGATAGGTCCGGATATGCGTGGTCATCCGAATCGGGGCCCAGGCCATCATTCCCTCCTGACTTGCCTATCGCTGCCCGGTGGCAGCACCAGTGACGCAATCGTTCTGCGCACGAATCGACCTCGGTCCTACGCAGTGATGGTGGTTGCCGCCGTACGCAGCGCCTCCATCGCTTCCTTGATATCCAGATCTGGTGCGTAGATCGCGGAGCCGGCCACCAGGGTGTCTGCTCCCGACTCGACAATCCGTCGCGCGTTACTCGCTTTGACGCCGCCATCGACCTCCAACCGGCAGGTGGGATTCAGTTCACTAATCATTTGGCGCACTCGACGAATACGTTGCAGTGAGGCGGGAATGAAGGACTGTCCCCCAAACCCGGGGTTCACGGACATGATCAGGACCTGCCTGACGATGGGAATGACCGGTTCCAGGGCAGAAAGCGACGTACCCGGGTTGAGGGTCACGCTCGGTGTTGCTCCCGCTTCATCGATGGCGCGCAGCGTGCGGTACAGGTTCGGGTTGTTCTCGACGTGAATGGTGATGATGTTGGCTCCTGCCGCCGCGAACCGTTCGACCCAACGTTCCGGCTGCACGATCATCAGATGAGCGTCGATCGGAAGGGTGGTGATCTGTCGAACAGCCTCGAGAACAGGGAACCCGACGCTGATGTTCGGAACGAAGACGCCGTCCATCACGTCAAAGTGAATGAAATCCGCGCCAGCTCGCTCGACGTCCTTGACCTGCTCGCCGAGCCGGGCGAAGTCAGCCGAAAGTATCGAAGGGCCAATCAGGATGTCGTTCCGCACAGCGGGTCGCGCTCCAGGATGACCGTATGGACTGGCCCGAGCGCCAGTCCCGGGGCGATCATAGCAGCGGAATCGAGCGGGTCTCCGCACGCAGGCACAGACATGCACCATGATTGATCGATTGGAAAGGGCGCTCGCACGAGCCATCGATGGCGGGATAGCCGCGGTCTTCCGGCTTGGGGTCCAGCCGGCGGATATCGGCCGCCACCTCGAACACGCCTTGCTTGGCTCGCGGCGCACCTCGATGGGCCATGTGATCGGGGCGAATCACTACATCGTGACAATGCACCCCGATGATTATTCGGCCTTCGCGTCCTGGAGCGAGGCGTTATCGCGGGAACTGCAAAATTGGCTGCAGGAAGTTGCGTTTCACCATGGGGTGACCATGATCGCCTCGCCGCAGGTTGTGGTCGCATCTGACCCTGCCGTGGAGCGATACGATGTCCAGGTCTCGTGTGAATTCAGCAACGGCGGTCTAGCGGGGCTAACGCGGTCAAGACCGATCGTTCGATTGATTCCGCTCTCCCAGCATGGCGACGTCATTGAACTTTCTGAGCCGGAGACTACCGTGGGTAGGGCACCAGGTAACGACCTCATCCTCGGTGCTGCGGAAATCTCGCGGGAGCACGCGCGACTGCACCGTCAAGGCAATTCCCTTGAGATTCAGGACCTGGGAAGCCGGAACGGCACCTGGGTGAACGGGGTGCGCATCACGAACCACCGTGCGCGCTCCGGGGATGAAGTCGCGTTCGCAACGCTCCGTTTCCGGCTCGACTTACCGTGATTGACGCGTTCATCGCGAGCGACTGGTTTACCGCAGTGTTGCGCTTGCTTTTCGTCGGCGCGATCTACCTGTTTCTCTTTCTCGTCCTGCGCAGTACCGCGCGTGATCTTCGCTCGATTGCCTGGGGGGGTGGGCGATCAGGGACGGAATCGGGCCGGGCTGCCCTGGTTGTGCTCGATGGTTCGGGTTCGACGCTCACCAAGGGCACGGTGATTCCACTTCTTGCCGATTCGCTCATCGGCCGGGACGCCCAGCTTCCCGTCGCCCTGGACGATCCCCACGTATCAGCTCGCCATGCGGAACTGAACTACCGCCACGATCAGTGGTGGCTGCGTGATCTGGGAAGCAGCAATGGCACCCTCCTCAACGGACAACCGGTACATTCAGTCGTAGCCGTTCGTTCAGGTGATGTCCTACAATGTGCCGCTGTGCGGCTGAGATTCGTTGCCCCTTTCGTGGATTCAGCCGAGTTCCTGGTTGCCTGAATTCGGAGGACGGCTCTCGTTGCGCCCACCAGCACGTTCTTCGAACCCCAACAAGACGATTCCTTCCTCGCAGCAGCCGTTTCGACTCCCCACACCGAGCGGCGGACGCCGAGCGGCGTTGCCCGTGCCAGGATGGGTGCGTGGGTTGTGGCTTGGCTTTGCCGGGTTCCTGGCGATCGTGTCGCTGGCCGGTGCGGTTGTTCTGCTCTCCGTTCGCTCAACGCACGCCAATCGCATTTATCCGAACGTGACCGTTGCTGATGTCTCGCTTGGCGGCCTGCCGGTTAACGAGGCTGCAACGGTGCTCGAAGCGCGTGGCGACGCCATTGAAGCCAGCGCTGTGACGTTTACCTACGGCGACAAATCCTGGAGCACGACGCTGGGGGACATCGGCGTCGCTATGGACGAGGACGCCGCGCTGCAAGATGCGGCTGCCATCGGCCGCGAAGATTCCGCAGCCGACCGCTTGCGCTCAACGTTCCGCACAACACGCAACGGCAGTTTCGTGTCACTCCCCATGACGTTCGATAACGCCAAGTTAGACCGCTGGCTCGACAAGATCGACAGCGAGCTGGGAGTGAGCCCGCACAACGCTGAACTCAAGATCGAGGGCGGCACTGTCTCCGTGGTGCCCGAGGTCGACGGCGCAGTCGTCGATCGTGCTGCTGTGCTGGAAACGGTGACCGCGAACCTGGAGCACCTGGGGGGAACGACCGCGGAACTGCCGGTGACCACGAAGATGGCCAGCGTCCGTGCGTCAGACCTGGAACCCGTGCGGGCCACGTTGACGGCAGCGCTTTCTCATCCCGTTCAGGTCACCTTCGAGAAGAGCGCCTGGACCCTTCCCGCATCAGAGATCGGCCAGTTCGTTGATCAATCGGTGACCACCAACGACGCGGGGGGCACCGCTGTCACGATCGGACTGAACCGGGATAAGTTGGCTGCCTGGCTGGAAGAACGCTTCGGCGACGACATCCAGCGTGACCCGGTGAATGCGGAAGTCGGCTGGAATGGCGAGAAAGTCGTCTCAGTCGAAGAGAGCGTGGACGGCGTAACGCTGGACGCGCCAAAACTCGCCGAAGAGGTCGAGCGGGCCTTCTTTGGTTCTGGCGGCACTGTGGTTGCCCCCGTTGATACCACCAGTCCCGAAATCGATAGCAAGAACCTGAACGCGCTCGGCATCACGACGCTTCTCGGAAGCGGGCAGTCCAACTACTCCGGGTCCAGCGATGGCCGCGCCACGAACGTGGCGGTCGGCGCAAGCCTGCTGAACGGGACTTTGATTCCGCCACACGGTGTCTTTTCTTTCAATGATTCAATCGGTTTGATCGATGAGGAGAAGGGATTCGTCGAGGCGCAAGTCATCGATGGAGAAAAGATCGGCAAGGATATTGGCGGTGGGATCTGCCAGGTATCCACAACGGTCTTCCGGGCTGCGTTCCTTGCTGGCCTGCCAATAACGGAATGGTGGCCTCACCGCTTCCGCATCGGCTTCTACGAGCTTGACGGCTGGGAGCCGGGTCTTGACGCGTCAATCCTGCAACCAACAGATGACCCATCGACCTGGGCGGATTTCAAGTTCGAGAATCCGTCAGACGCGTGGATGTTGGTCGAAAGCTGGACCGACGGTGTGAACGTTTGGGTCAACCTGTACGGCACCGACCTCGGATACGACGTGGAAGTAACAGGTCCGACATGGGGCGACAAGACCCAGATGTTGCCTCCGCAGGAAGTCGTTGATGATGAGGCAGCCCCAGGAACTGTCACGCTTTCGCAGGCCGCTGGCATTGGCGAAGAACTGAACCAGTACCGAGTGGTCAAGGACCGTGACGGCAACGTCCTCTGGGAGCGCAGCTTCTACACGAAGTATTTTCCGCGCGGGGATATCTGGAAGGTCAGCCCAGACATGAAGGGGCAGGCTCCGATCGATCCAAACGCGAAGTTTCCGCCGTTGCCACCGGCAGGAGTGGATTCGAAGACGTGGGTGCCCGGCGAGGAACTCTCGGCGCTTCCGAAGCCATCGACTGAAACATGGATTTCGGGTGAGTTGCAGCCGCAGCCGGTGGAAGAACCAGTGGAAACCGTCGATCAGTGGACCGACCCCGCAAGCGCAGATTGGACTGAGGCCACTGACGACAGCGGAATGAACTGGGCGCCGCCGGCCGACGATGGGACCTTGTCCGGCGACACCTGGTCCGCGCCCGACGACTCCGCGCAGTCCGGGTGAGTTCTCCGGACAAGCCTATTCAGCGCCTGCCAGGCAGCCTCTCTCTCGTGTTGCCCGCGTATAACGAAGAAGAGAACATCGGCGAGGTCACTCGCGGAGCGCTGACCGCGTTGCCTCGCTTTACCGACGCCTTCCAGATCATCGTTGTGGATGACGGCAGCCGTGATCGGACAGCGGAAGTCGCTGAGGCGATCGCGCGGAATGATCCGCGGGTTCGTGTCATCCGCCATACGCGCAACCGGGGCTATGGCGCGGCCCTGGTGACTGGCTTCAACGCCACCACGGGCGACTATGTGATGTTCATGGACGCCGACCGCCAGTTTGATATCAACGACCTGCGGCTGTTGACTCCGTTTGCCTCAGACTTTGACATCGTGGCCGGATTCAGGATGGAGCGGAACGATCCTCTGCACCGGCGCGTGTTCGCGGAGACGTTCAACGTTGCCGTTCGCGTCCTGTTTGGCGTCCACATGCGTGATATCGACTGCGCGTTCAAACTGTTTCGCGGAGACCTGCTGCGCGGCCTGCCACTCTCTGCTCCGGGAGCGTTGATCAACACCGAGATCCAGGCGAAGGCGCGCCGGCAGAGGGCGCGCGTCCAGCAGGTTGGCGTTCATCACTACCCGCGAGTCGCAGGATCACCAACTGGCGGCAATCCTCGCGTCATCCTGAGGGCCATGCGCGAGACAATGGTGCTCTGGTGGAAAATGCGTTTCTACCGCCCGCCGCGGAAAGGGTAACGCGCTACTTCGCGAGCCGGGCGACATGGACGATCGCGCTTCTCGCCGAGTCGTCGCCGATGCCCTCGGCAAGCACGCGCTTGCGCCTGGCCTTCTCTCCAGCCAGAACAGTCAGGGCACTCCGTGGAATGTCGAGAACCGACGCCAGGAATTTGAGAAGGCTGACGTTGGCGGCTCCGTCAACAGGCGGCGCCGTGAGCCTCACCGTGATCGATCCCTCAGCGTCAAGCTCGACGCGATTCGCAGACGAGCGAGGCGCAACGGTCAAGCTGATGACGCAACCCTTGGCATGCCCGACGATCCCTGCGACCGGGTGTTCAGCGGTTTTCACCTCGCGACCTCCATCCGTGAAGATACCAGCGTCTCCAGGAGAAGCCACGGGTCTGCAATAGGTATACTGCCCTCATGATTCATGAGCCGCGGGCGTCGCCTGCTGGCTCTTTTCCGTTGCCGCGCACGTATCTTTTCGGACGTGTCCTCCTGGATGTGCCGTGCAATGCGGAGGATTGTTGCTATGCCGCAATCTGTCTGGTTGACCGAAGCGGGCAAGACCCGGCTTGAAGAGGAACTGCTCGATCTGCGAAACCGGCGACGGCCGGAACTGCACGAACGCATCCAGGAGGCCACCGAGAGCGGCGACGTCTCCGACAACGCGGAGTACGAGGAGCTCAAGGATGAGTGGGCGATGCTCGAGGCGCGCATTGGTGAACTGGAACAGACCCTTGAGCGAGCCGTCATTGTCGAGAAGCCGTCGGAAGACGGCGTGATTGGAATCGGTTCCGAGGTGACACTGCGTGCTGATGACGGCGAGGTGGAGACGTGGGTCCTGGTCAGCCCACAGGAAGCCAAGACAGGGGATAGCCGCATCTCTACGGATTCTCCGGTTGGCAAGGCACTGATGGGTTGTCGCGTCGGCGAGTCGGCAACGGTGGTCACTCCCGGGGGTTCCATGCGTTACACGGTGGTGGCGGTCGCGTGAGCACTTCTCCAGAGCAGACTGACGAGTCGCAGGCGCTCGTTGAAAGCCAGGTTGGCGCACTGGCCAGGTTCCTTGGCAGCGATCACGGTCTTTCCGAACTGCAGGCAATTCGCCAGGCCAAGGTCGAAACGCTCCGCGCGCGTGGTGAGGAGCCATACCCGACTGGCACGAGGCGGGATACAACCGTCGCGCAGGCCCGCGAGCGGTTCGCTGAAGTCGAACCGTCGCTGGCTGAGGGGGCCAAGGATCTCGCTGTCCAGAACCTGGCGGGGCGACTGGTGGCGCGGCGTCACCAGGGCAAAACCGTCTTCGCCCAACTACGGGACGGCTCTGGAGAGATTCAACTCTATCTCCGCCGGGACGATGTCGGTCACGAAGCCTTTGATGATTTCCTGAAACTCTACGATCTAGGTGACTTCGTCGAGGTTGAGGGGAATCTCTTCCGAACCCGTGCTGGCGAGGTCTCCCTGCATGTCACGCGCTTCGCCATCCTGAGCAAGGCGCTGAATGCGCCTCCGGAAAAGTGGCATGGGCTGCAGAATGTCGAGACGCGCTACCGCCAGCGGTACGCCGATCTTATTTCCAACGCCGACGTCCGGGACGTTTTCGAGAAGCGCTCTCGTATCGTGCGCTCGATCCGCAACTTCCTGGACGCGCGAGGCTTCATCGAGGTGGAGACGCCGACGCTGCAGCCGCTGTACGGTGGCGCCGCCGCGCGCCCCTTCACGACCGAGCATCACGCGCTCAGCCAGACGTTCTACCTGCGCATTGCTGTGGAGCTCTACCTGAAGCGACTGATCGTGGGTGGCTTCGATCGTGTGTACGAAATAACCAAGAACTTCCGGAACGAAGGCATCGATCGCAACCACTCGCCAGAGTTCACGATGCTGGAGTGGTACGAAGCCTACGCAGACTACGAAACGGTCATGCAGCGAACCGAGGATCTCATGCGTGAGGTGACGGTCGCCGTACACGGTGAGCCGCGATTCACGCATCACGGTGAAGTCATTGATCTCACAGCGCCTTTTGCTCGCAAGACCCTGCGGGAGGCGATCCGGGAAGCATCCGGGGTCGACTACGTCCTGCTCCCACAGCGGGAAGACTTGCTCAAAGCCGCGCGAGCGGCCGGTGCAGACGTGCCTGGGGATACAGTCTGGCCGCGCATTGTCGATGAGATGCTCAAGCAGTTCGTCCGGCCCTACCTCCAGCAGCCGACGTTCTTGCTCGACTACCCGGTCGAACTCTCGCCTCTCGCCAAGCGTAAGCCGTCTGATCCCAGTCACGTGGAGCGGTTTCAGCTCTACATGGGCGGTGGCGAAATCGCGAACGCGTTCACCGAGTTGAACGACCCCCTGGACCAACTAGCCCGGTTCGTTGAACAACAGCGGGATCGGGAAGCTGGCGACGAGGAAGCCATGCCCATCGATCTCGACTACGTCAATGCGTTGATGTACGGCATGCCCCCGACAGGAGGCATTGGTGTCGGAATCGACCGGCTAACCATGCTGCTGACGGACCAACCAAATATCCGGGATGTCATCCTGTTTCCGGCAATGCGACACCTGCCGGGAGAGGACTGATTTCCCCCGCCTTCCACGCTAAAATTTACGAAGCTGCAGCATCTCAGGTCAGGCTAAAGGAGGTTCATGTGTTGGATTCCATTCGAGAGCGCACTGGCGTTTACGGGCTGGGGTTTCGCAAGGAATCGATAATCGGCCAGCTCCTGCCGTTTGTGATTGTGGTCGGTATCGGTGTGGTTGCCGTTCTGGCACTTAACTGGAGTTCGCTGCCGTTCGGGAAGTAGACGCGGCAACCGGCGCTGCGCCCGTGGACAGCTCTCGTACCACTGAGTCTGCAGGCAGGGTCGCAATGAACGTTGCGCCCTGACCTGGGCTGCTCCGGACTTCGATGTCGCCACCGTGTGCGCGGCAGATAGCACGCGCAATCGCAAGGCCCAGACCTGTTCCTCCTGATGCTCGCCCTCTTGCGCCATCGGCACGGTAGAAGCGCTCAAACAGGTGCGGCAGATGCTCGGCGGCGATGCCCTCCCCATCGTCACGCACCGCCACTCGCGCCGTTCCATCAGCACCCCCGGCCACAGCTACGCGTACACGCCCGCCCGGAGGCGTATGCCGGATCGCGTTGTCCAGCAAGATCATGATCAACTGCCGCAGCCGGTCAGGGTCTCCGTCAATCAACACCGGGCGCGGTGCCTCGAGTTCAAGAATCTGTCCCTGGGTCAAAGTGCCGGCACTGCGCACCGCGTCGCTCGCAATCGCATCGAGGCGTACCCCCGTCTCCTGCGTCATGGGGAACGGCCGTGAGCCTGCGCCGGCGTCACTTCGCGCCAGGAGCAGGAGATCATCCAGAAGTCTCCGCATACGGTCACTCTCGGCGCGAATATCATCCAGTGCTGGCGCAAGGTCGCCTGTCATGAGCACGCGCGAGCCATTCCGCGTTTGCCGGCTGAGCACGTCGACATTGCCACGAATGGCGGTGAGTGGTGTACGGAGCTCGTGAGACGCGTCCGCCACGAATCGCTCCTGGGCCCGGAATGAGGCCTGCAGTCGATCCAGCATTGCGTTGAAGGTCGCCGACAACCGCGCCAGTTCGTCGTCGGCGGGTGGAACCGGCAGGCGCGCGGCGAGGGAGGCGGCCGTGCCGTCTCCAGCGGCGATGCGCGCAGCCGCCGCAGTGACCTGGTCGACAGGACGCAGTGCGCGCCCCGCCATGATCCAGCCACCGGCCAGCGCCAGCAAAATGCCGAGGCCGGAGGCAACCATCAGCACCTGGCGCAATGAGCCCAGTGTTTCCTGCATGGTGTTGAGGCGCTCGCCAACGATTACGGCCCCGATGTACCAGCGTGCCCCGGATCGGTCGGTGACCGTGACGGGATAATGGACGGCCCGCATCTGGTCGCCATTCCACGTTGTGGTGACGACGCGAGGGTCTCCGGTTGGCGCAGGATCCTCCGGTACCAATGGCGTTTCAGGCGCGTACTCGGAGCCGCGGACGACCCGGCCAGAGGGGTCGGTGATCTGCACGATGAGACCACGTGACGCAAAAGACCCGAGGTTGGGAACAATATCCTCGAAGCGCACAGGTTCCGTCGTAAAGGACCACGTCGCCAAGCGTTGCTGGATGACGACGCCGATGTCCTCCGCTGTACTGAGCAGCCGGCGGTCAACGTCTGCTTGCAGGCGATTGTGCGCAAGCGCCTCGACCGACACGCCGAGCGCCACCAGCACGAGCAGCAGCAGGGCTGCGTACCATGCGGTGAGCCGCAGCCTGGTGGAAGCGAGACGGCGCCGCATCCGCGTGGTCACGACGCACCCGGAATCTCACGCAGGACATAGCCTACGCCGCGTACCGTCTGGATCAACCGCTTCTCTCCCTCGGCTTCCAGGGCACGCCTGAGGTTCCCGACGAAGACCTCCAACACGTTGGAATCGCCGTAGAAATCGTCTCCCCAGATGCGGTTCATGATCGTGTTCCGTTGCAGCACCTGGTCTGGGTGGCGCATGAAGAGCACCAGGAGTTCGAACTCACGCGCAGTGACGTGAATCAGCCGGCTGCCGCGTCGAACGACGTGACTGGTGAGGTCGATGGTGAGATCGGCGTACTGCAACAACTCGTGCTGTGTCTGCGGCTGTTGCCGGGTGCGCCGGAGCAGTGCCTCAATGCGCGCCAGGAGTTCTTCAAAATCGAAGGGCTTGATCAGGTAGTCGTCGGCGCCTGCGCGCAAGCCCGCCACCCGGTCTGGTACGGCGTCCCGCGCGGTTAGCATCAGGACAGGGGTGGCCGGAAGTCCTTCTGCGTGCTCGGCGGCTCGCAGGCGGCGCGCAATTTCCAACCCGTCGATCCCGGGCACCATCACGTCAAGGATCAGAAGATCCGGCGGGCGGTCCCGCAGGGCACGCAGCGCACTTGGTCCATCCACAACGGCCTCGACTTCGTAACCTTCGAAGTGAAGACCCCGGCGTATGAAGCCAGCGATGCCGGGTTCATCTTCAACGACGAGAATTCGCGTTCCGCCCGGCGCCACCTGCATTGGTTCCATCCGCGTGCCTTACATACAGGTAGCCGATGGTACATCGGGCGCGCTGGCGGATGTTGCGGAACCAAGCACCGAAGGGCAGCCGGGTCTGGCTGCCCTTCGATGTGGGAGATGGGGAAGAGGGTGGCCCATTGGGAAGAGGGCCGTGCGTGATCGAGAGTTACTGTGCTTCGACCGGGCGCTCCCCGAGCGTCACGTCGAAGGTCTTGGCGGCGCCGTCACGATCAACGGTGATGGAGACCGTGTCGCCCGCTTCATGCTCAAAGAGCAGATCGATCAGGGAATGCTGAGCGTCCACCTTCGTGTCGTCCAGCGCCGTGATCACGTCGCCGACTTCCAGGCCGCTGTTTGCGGATGGCCCGTCGGCCACAATGTCGGTGATTTCCTGGCCGTCCTGCGTCTCCTGGCCCTGGATGCCCATGTATGGCCAGGCGATCTTGCCCTCCTGGAGTAGCTGAGCGGCAGCCTTGCAGACGGTATTGCCTTCGACTGCGAACGCCATGTCAGCGGAGCCCAGGTCCGTCCCCATGTTGCTATCGCTGATGCCGGCGGTATTGATGCCTACCACTTCACCGCGAAGGTTCAGGAGGGGCCCACCAGAATTGCCGTGCCAAATCTCGGCGTCATGCTGAACGTATTCAGACGGACCGCCCATTCCCGGGAAGGCGCGGTTGGTGCCGTTGACGGTCCCTTCGCTCACGGTGTTCGGGAACTCGCCGAGCGCGTTACCGATGGCAACCACCTCGTCGCCCGGCCGCAGCGCCTCGGAATCCCCGAAAGCAGCGACGCTCGGGACTGACGTGCCGGAGGGCAGGTCAACCTGGATGATGGCGACGTCGACGAGATTGTCCGCGCCGATCAGCTTCGCCGGTGCCTGGGTGCCGTCCTGGAGCACGACACTCAGTTCCTGCGCGCCGTCCACGACGTGCGCATTCGTGATGACGTGACCAAGTTCGTCGGCGAAGAACCCTGAACCAGAACCGATCGGCACGAGCTGATCGCCATCGGCCTGACTCGTCTGCGGAGCGTTGTCGCCCTGACCGTCAGACGGCAGCTGGGGCATGCCGGGGACTTCCCCGATACCGGGCATCTCAGGAAGACCATCAATGCCGGTGAAGTTGCCCGTGCTGGCCTGGCTCAGTGGCTGCAGATTGAGAACGGTCACGACCGCGGGATTGACCTTCTCAGCGACATCAGCCACGGACATATCGGTGGCTGCCGGGGAGACCTGGCCGCCGAAGGCGGTGCAGGCGCCGCCACTGAGTACAGATTCCGCATTAGCGGAAGGAACTGGCGCTCCCGGCAGATTGCCAAAAGCCATCACACCGGCCGCGCCCAGTAGCAGGCTGGGACCAAGGATGCCGGTGAGTGCCGCTCGTCGCATGCGATCCCGCTGCGAATGCAACATAACGAACTCCCTCTCGTTCCGGTTCAGGAACGTTTCTCTGATGAAGATGACCGGACCCGGGAGCAGTATGGCCCGCCCAGCACCACTCCCGGAACCGATCATGGACATCAGTATGGGGAAGGGCGCTGAACGTGCCCTGAACCGAAACTGAGGGTTTCCTGAACGTTTTTGGGTGGGTTACCTGGGCTCCAGTGCGGCGAGTACGGCAGCCGGCACTGCTGACGGCCGGTCAACCACGTGAACCCCGGCAGCCGTGAGCGCGGCAATCTTTTCGGCGGCGGTCCCCGATCCACCCGATATGATCGCCCCGGCGTGGCCCATGCGCTTGCCGGGAGGGGCCGTCTGTCCAGCGATAAAGCCAACAACCGGTTTGGTGACGTGGTCCTTGATGAAGGCGGCCGCCTGCTCTTCGTCTGAGCCGCCGATCTCGCCGATCATGACAATTGCCCTGGTCTGTGGGTCTGCCTCAAACATCCCAAGGACATCGACAAACGAGGTGCCAATGACCGGATCGCCGCCAATACCGACGGCAGTTGTCTGGCCCAGCCCGGCTTTCGTGAGCGCGTCCACGACCTCGTACGTCAGGGTGCCAGAGCGCGAGACCAGTCCAATCTCGCCCGGCGTGTGAATGAACCCCGGCATGATGCCGATCTTCGCCTGATCCGGCGTAATCAGCCCCGGGCAGTTGGGCCCCAGCAACCTCGCCCCGCGCTCCCTGACGTGCGCGTAGACCGGCACCATATCAGCGACTGGGATTCCCTCCGTGATGCAGATGACGAACGGGATGCCGTTGTCCACCGCCTCGTAAATGGCGTCAGGCGCAAAGCGTGCAGGGACGAAAATGATGGACACGTTGGGCGAGGTGGCAACGACGGCGTCCGCCACGGTGTTGAACACGGGCACGCCCGCTACTTCTTTGCCAGCGCCGCCCGGAGTGACGCCAGCAACGACGTTTGTGCCGTACTCCACCATCTGCGTCGTATGGAACGTGCCTTCTCTCCCGGTGATTCCCTGGACGAGAACACGGCTGTCGCGATCGACAAGGATGCTCACCGGTGCGTTTCCTCCCGTGGCGGGTTTTCGTTCAGGCGGCGTTGGCGGCGCGTACAGCCTGTGCGGCCGCTTCGTCCATGCTTTCAGTTGCAGTAAGGCCAATGGAAGAGAGAAGTTCACGTCCTTCGGCAGCATTCGTGCCGGAGAGCCGAACGACAATGGGTACGGAGACGGAGACACGCTGCAGGGCTTCGGAGACGCCCTGGGCCACCACATCACCGCGCGTGATGCCCCCAAAGATGTTGATGAAGATGGCCTTGACGTTCGGATCGGCCGTGACGAGGCTGAACGCCTTGGCGACCTGGTCCGCGTTTGCGCCGCCCCCCACATCCAGGAAGTTGGCCGGTTCACCACCGTGCAGCTTGACGGCGTCCATCGTGGCCATGGCCAGTCCAGCGCCGTTCACAATGCAGCCGATATCACCGTCCAACTTGACGAAGGAGATGCCAGAGGCGCGCGCGTCGAGTTCAGTCGCATTCTCCTCTGCCAGGTCCCGCTTTGCCTCCGTCTCCTTGTGACGGAAGAGGGCGTTGTCATCGACTGTCATCTTGGCGTCCAGGGCGAGCCATTCGCCGGCACCGGTGAGGATGAGCGGGTTGATCTCTGTCAGCGTCGCGTCTTCCGCAACGTACGTCTCATAGAGGCGCTGGGTGACGGTGACGAACCCTGGGACCTTGTCTGCAGGGATGCCCAGGGCAAAGGCCAGTTCCCGCGCTTGCCAGGCGTGGAGACCCAATTCGGGATCTACCAGCGCGCGGTGAATCTTTTCCGGTGACGTGGCTGCCACCTCTTCAATGTCCACCCCGCCTTCGGCGCTGGCCATGATTACGTTCTGCCTGCGCGCCCGGTCAAGTGTGACGCCCAGGTAGAACTCCTGCGCGATGTCTGCCGCGGGAGCAATCAGCACCTTGTGCACGGTGTGCCCGCGGATATCCAACCCAAGAATCTGGGAAGCCACGGTGGCTGCTTCTTCTGCCGACCGGGCCAGCTTGACGCCGCCGGCCTTGCCCCGGCCGCCGGTGTGCACCTGCGCTTTGACGACGACGGTGCCGCCCAGTTCGCTTGCAATAGTCGATGCTTCTTGTGGGGTCTGAGCGACACGGCCACCATTCGTGGGAATGCCGTGGGCCGCGAAGATTTCCGATGCCTGATACTCGTGGAGATTCATGCCCCGTCCTCGTGACAGCGCAGGGTCAAAGCCGTCACCGAGGCGGCCTGCGGCATGCTAACACAGCCCCCTCACGGCGTCTTTGCCGCCGCAACTGACGTCAGCGTGCCCTGAAATATGGCCATAACGCTTGACAGATTGGGCCCCATGATATAATTCATGCTCTAGACGATTCCTTATCGCGCGTGATCGTCGGGCCCTCGGCGGTTCCTCAACGTGACTCGTTCGGCCGGAAACGTCTCTCGTCTTTTTCTTTTTTTCGTTTCGGTGCCGCGGCAACGACGACGCGGCGGAGGGTTCAGGCGGAATGAGCGATCGAACGCTCACCTGTCGCGATTGCGGTCAGGCGTTCACGTTTACGGCTGGCGAGCAGGCGTTTTATGCGGAGCGGGGGTTCAGCGAGCCTCAGCGTTGCCCGACGTGCCGGTCGAACCGGAAGGCTCAGCGCGCAGCCTCCGGGTATGACTCTGGCGGATACGGCGGGGGTGGCGGCGGAGGCTATTCCTCGGGCGGTTACAGTAGCGGTGGATCGTACTCATCCGGCGGTTACAGCGGCGGTGGGGGCGGTTATTCTTCTGGCGGCGGCGGCGGTTACTCCAACGGCCCGCGCCAGATGTACCCGGCGGTCTGCTCGGAGTGTGGTCGGGAGACGGAAGTCCCCTTCCAGCCGCGCACGGACAAGCCGGTCTACTGCCGGGAGTGCTTCCAGTTGCGCCGTGCGGCAGCGCCGCCGCGGAGCTACAACTACTAGCACTCGCGCAAGCGCTTGAAACGTGAAGTGGGGGGCCCATCTGGGCCGCCCACTCTTCGTTATTACCCCGCGCGGTAGCCCGGCCCCTTCACCCACGCCCCGGGCAATGCCCCGGTATGCACTCCGCAGTTGAGCACGCGGACACCGTTGACCCAGACATCGCGCACCCCAGTGGAAAGCTGGTGCGGCGCCTCGAACGTTGCGTTGTCCGTTACGGTTTGTGGATCGAACACCACGACATCAGCCTTCATTCCGGCTCGGAGTTGTCCCCTGTCTCGAAGTGACAGCCGATCTGCCACCGCCGACGTCATTTTTCGGATCGCATCCTCCAGCGGAATCGTGCCAAGTTCCCGCACGTATCGTCCCAGTACTCGCGGGTACGTGCCGAACCCCCTCGGATGCAGAAGACCAGCTTGAATCAGGCTCGGATCAACGCCGCCAGCGTCGGTCGAGAACTTGATCCAGGGCTGCTGCATCTGGAGCTGCAGATTATCGTCACTCATGTCGAAGTAAAAGCAGAAGATGTTCTGCTGCTCGGCAGAGAGCAGTTCCAGCGCCGTGTCCGCCCAATGCTGATTCCGTTGCTCAGCCGCGTGGGCGAGGGACTTGCCCCGAAAGGGCAGGTGCTCCGGCCGGCGGAGTCCAGCCAGGATGACATTTTCCGGGCCAGCATTCGCACCGAGATTCTCGAACGAGTCGTTGGGGGCAACCATTTCGCCACGGATGCGTTGCCTGATCGTTTCATCGCCGAGATTTCGCCACAGGTTGCCATCCTCTTCGGCCCAGGGCGGTAGGCAACTTGCCAACCCGGTACCGGCGGCGACGTAAGGGTACATATCCGCCGTGACGTCGATCCCTGCGGCGCGGGCCGCGTTGATGGCTTCGATAACCCTGGGCATGAGATGCCAGTTGGGCTTTCCGGCGGCCTTCAGGTGATAGATCTCGGTTGACACTCCCGAGCTACGCGCAATGTCGAGCGTCTGCTCCAATGCGGTGAGGATGCGGGATTCCTCGGACCGCATGTGCGTCACATGAACGCCGTTGTACCTGGCGACAACCCGGCAGAGCTGAGTCAATTCTGAATCTGATGCGTAACACCCGGGCGGATAAATGAGCGCGGTCGCAAGTCCAAATGCGCCATCCTCCATGCACCCGGCGAGCATCTCTGCCATGGCCTGCATCTCGCTGGAGTTTGCGGGTCCCATCGCGAGACCCTTTCCCCATTCGCGCACGGTGCCATCGCCCACGAACGAACCGACGTTGACGGAGACGCCTTCGTGCTGGAGCCAGCGGAGCCAGTCCCCGAAGCGCGTCCAGGATTTGCCGAGTTCCAGCCAGCGCTCGCGATCACTCTCCATGAGCGGGAACGTGTCGCGGAACGGGTCCTCGATACGGCCGCCAAATGGGGATGGCGTCCACGCCTCGCCCATGATTTCGGTCGTGACGCCCTGGGTGATCTTGGAAAGTGACCGGCGGTCAGACATGAACGGCATGATGGAGTGCGACTGGATGTCGATGAACCCGGGGCACACCACCATCCCGGTGGCATCCACCGCGTCCGGCCCGCGTGGAGCAGTGCCTGGTGGGAGAACTGCTGCAACGGAGTTGCCGGCTAGAACGACATCCCCGTAGATCCAGGGATTTCCGGTGCCGTCGACGACGCGCGCACCGAAGATGACGGTTTCTTCACCCTCCACGCGGATGCTCCTTATCCTTCCAGCCCATCTGTCATGAAGCGTACTGCCGGCAGTGGAAATTGTTGCAACATGAGCGTCAGACGCAGTACAACACACGCGGCGTACATAACGTTTATCCAAAGGTGACCCGGTGGACGACCGCTCGTTCGATATTTTGGCGCGGAACCTCGCTACCTCAGTGCGGTCGCGGCGCTCTCTGGCGCTGACAGCCGCGGGGCTGGCCCTCTCACTTGCCGCGCCGTTGGCCAGCGAGACTCAGGCTGCTCGCCGCCGGGGAGCCAGGCGGAAGCAGACAGGGAAAGCCGGTAATGGCAAGCAGGGATCGTCGAACAAGGGCTTGATTGGCGAAAAACCCGTTGACGATCGCGGTGATGGTTGCGACCGGCCCAGCGATTGTCCCCGCGACCCTGAAACCGGTCGACCGGGATTTCTGTGCTCGGACGGTCTGTGCAGTTGCGGCGGTCTCTGCTGTGAAAAGGGCTATGCCTGCTTCGTCGAAAACAGCAGCCCAGGCCGCGAAGTGTGCTGCTACATCGACGGTGATCAGACTCCGTTGCCAGAGGATGCAAAGCTCGTCGCGTGCCCCGGAGAATTCTTCGACCCGAATATTTGCTGTGAACGTGACCACTGTAAAGATGATGGCACGTGCTCACATTTGACGCTCGGCCGCTACCGGCGGAATCCCCGGTAAATCACACGTTCGATCGTCTCGTTGGGTGAGCGGGTACACGAGGCGGTGGCCGGATGCGCCTCGGCGAACAGGTCCGCCAGGCGGCGGGAGTACTGAGGTAGCCGCTTCAGGCCAGATTGCAGCCGCAACTGCTCACTCGCGCTCAGGAGTTCCCGGCCCAGGGCATGATCGCCCTTGGTTACCGCAGTTTCAGCCAGGGCGTCGAGTACACCTGCTGTTGCCGCAAGGTCCTGATGCTCCCATGTCAATTTCAGTGCGTCTTTCTGCATGACCTCCGCTTCGACTGCCAGGCCGCGCTGCAGGCTGGCGCGACCCAGCAAGCCAAGCGCGCTTCCCTGGCGAGCGGGGTCCGCGATCTCGGCGAATTGTGTCGTCGCTTCCCGGAGCAACGCTTCCGCAGTGTCAGTGTCTCCCTGGAGCATGAGCAACTCGGCCAGGTTCATTTGATCTGTAGCAACCATCTGGTCGTTCCCGAGCGCTTGCCACAGGTTTATGGTTTGTCGAAAGCCAGTAATAGCTTCGTCAAGCCGGTCATCCATAGCAGCGACGGCTGCCAGCGTCTGGCGCGCATATGCTTCGCCGGCACCATCCTGCACCGCGTGGAAGCGGGAGAGCGCGTCCTGCAGCGTTGGTTCTGCATTGGCCAGGTCCCCGCGTAGGAGGCTGATGGCGCCAATGTCAAGGAGAGCTCCCGCGGCGCCATGCTCGTCTCCCAAAGCCGACCAGACGTCATAGGCCTCCTGGTGCAACGCGCGAGCACGGGTCAGGTCACCTTCGGCCCGGGCGATGACAGCCAATCCCGTGAGAGAGTCGGCGACTCCACTCGGATGACCCTCAGCCCGGAAAACTTCGAGTGCGCGCTCTTGGTAACCGCGGGCGGCCGAGAGATCTGATTGTGCCTCGGCCAGGAGGCCTGCAGCCGCAAGGGCACGGCCGAGGTCCAACGACAACTCCCCGCGGGCGGTGGCGATCGCGTCGTTCAGCCACCGCCGTCCCTCAGTCGTGTGGCCTCGAATCCACCAGAAGTCGGCCAGCATCGTGACCAGCTTCAACATGCTGCCTGATTCGACTACCCCCCGGTGCTGGAGCGTGTGGAGGGCTAGCCGGTAATTGTCGAGATCTGCTTCGAATGTCGACGCGAGTTCTGGCTGGTTGGCGACGTCGAACCATTCGGACCTCTCGGCAATGGCGAGGTAGGCGTGCGCATGGGCCAGACGGAGCGCCGGACCCTCCGGCAGTGCTCCCAACTGTTCAAGGGCGAAGTCGTGAATGGTGGCGAGCATGTCCCAGCGGATGGCTCCGTCAGGGCCAGAGATCCTGCGCATCAGGCTCTGTTGGCTCAGGTTTTCCAGGGCAGCAACAGTCTCAGACGGATCTGCAAACGACGCTAGCGTCAAAGATGCGGCATCCGCGGTGAATCCTGGCGCCATGGCTGCGAGGCGGGCAAAGTCCGTGCGTTCCGCAGGTGAGAGAAGGTCATAACTCCACTGGATGGCTCCCCGCAAGGTTTGCTGCCGGCTCGGCAAGTCTCGGGCGCCACCCGTGAGGAGATTCAGTGCGCGGTCCAACCGGGCGAGGAGCGCCTCGGGCGAGAGCACGCGGACGCGAGCCGCCGCAAGCTCGATAGCGAGTGGGAGTCCGTCCAACCGGTCACAGACACTGACGATCGCTTGCAGATTCTCTGGAGTCAACTCAAACCCGGCCCGGACTGCCTGGGCCCGCTCGAGGAAGAGTTGCACGGCAGGTGAGGCCAGGGATTCCGAGATCGAGATGGCATCACGGGTATCCGGTAAGGGCAGAGGATCGATCAGGATCGTGGTTTCGTCGGGCAGTCCGAGTGGCACCCGGCTCGTCGAGAGGACAACCGTGGACGGCGCAGCAGCCAGCAGATCGCCGATGATCGGCGCAGCTTCGACGACCTGCTCAAGATTGTCCAGGATGAGCAGATCGCGTCGTGACCGCAGGAGGTTGGCCAGCCCATCTGCCAAAGGAACCTCCGGTGGGAGGCGCAATGGCATCGCCGAGGCAATGGCCTCCAGCACCAGGTCTGGTTCCGTGACTGAAGCGAGTGAAACCCACCAGACGCCGTCAGCAAAGGTGTCCAGCTCATCTGCGCCCGCCTGGAGGGAGATCCGCGTCTTGCCGACGCCGCCAGGGCCGAGCAGCGTTACGAGGCGGTCACCAGAGCGAAGGGCATCGTGGACTTGTGCCAGCTCAGCTTCGCGCCCTATCAGGCGAGCCGGCTGCACCGGCAGGTTGTGCGGGCTGCCGTTCAGGCTGCGCAGGGGAGGAAAGAGGTCCGGCAGCCCAGTGGTGGAGACCTGGAAGACT
>JAXLWT010000046.1:0-29674 GCA_046328375.1 Thermomicrobiales bacterium | reverse complement strand
CGCCTTCGGCGATGCGCTTTACCTGGTCGACCAGGCGGTTCATGCCAGCGAGGGTTGCGGCGCGCACGAAGAACTCGGCCTGCGCGTAGTGCGGCACCACGTTGGGGACATCGCCGCCGTGGGTGATGATGCCGTGGATGCGCGCGTCGCTCGTAATGTGCTGGCGCAGGGCGTTGATGCCGTTGAACGTCTCGATCACCGCGTTCAGGGCGTTGACCCCGTTGAAGGGGTCGGCCGCCGCGTGGGCAGCCTGGCCGAGGAAGGTGGTGCGCACCAGGACGCAAGCCAGCGCATTGCCGCTGCCTTCCACCGTCGGGCAGACTGCCTCGATCGTCCCGGGGTGCGCGCCCATGGCCGCCGCGACGCCGTCGAAGACGCCCGCGTTGGCCATGATCACCTTGCCGCCCACGGCCTCTTCGGCGGGCGTGCCGAAGACCGCCACCTGGCCCTGCCCGCCCAGGTGCGGCAGCGCCGCGGCCAGGCCAATGCCCGCGCCGACGCCGGCGATGGCGATCAGGTTGTGACCGCAGCCGTGACCGATGCCAGGAAGCGCGTCGTACTCCGAGAGGTAGGCGATTCGCGGCTCCGCCGTGCCGGCGGTTGCCTCAAAGGCGGTCGGGAGCTCGGCCACGCCACGCGTGACGGTGAAGCCGTGCTGCTCCAGGAAGTCCGCGCAGGCCGCGCTGCACTTGACCTCCTCCAGCGCGATCTCGGGATTGGCGTGAATATAGCGGGAAAGCTCGATCAGGCCATCGCGGGCCGCCGTGATCGCGTCCGTCGCCGCCTGCTGCGCCGCGGCCAGGTCAACTCGCTCGGCAACTGCCATCCGGATACCCCCTTCGTGAACGACATCAAACGGAATCGGGGAATCCTACAGGGTTGCGCCGCACTCCGGGCAGAAGACGTCACGCGGGCCAACCCGGGCGTGGCAGACCGCGCACCGCTCATCCGGGGTTACACCGACCGCCGGCGCCACCGGCCACTCCGTGCGCGCGGCGCTGGCGCCGGCGCGTCCACTTTGCGCGTCCCATGGGGCCCAGAGCGTCTCGTCGCTGGCAGCGGTCGAGGCCACGTGTGACTCACGCCCATTGCCGTTCAGGCCGCGTCCATTGCCGGGGGACCAGGGCGCGCTGCTCGCAGCGGCTGGCGCGAGCGGTGAGGTGGCGTCGAGGCCGGGTGCAAAGCGCCCGGAGCGCGCAATGTTGTCAGACGGTTCGTACTTTTCGCTTTCCGCAGGGATCGTGGCCGGCGCGGGCCGGGTTGATCGCGCGGCGTAGGCCTCATCACGGTGCGGCTGCCGCTGGGCGCGGAACAGGTTCACGATCCAGGCCAGCACTGTCAGGACAACGAGCACCCCCGCGGCGGCCAGGAGCAGGTCACTCGTCCGCTGCAACAACCAGGGGCTGATGTACCCCTCGTCCAGCGAGCCGCCTTGCCCGAGATCCCGCTCCACCCACGAGAGCAGGTAGGAGAGCAGCAGCGCGGCGTTGAACGCGGCGAGCAAACCACCAACCAGCCGCGAAAGCAGCCCAAGCCGCGGTGCGCCGAGCGCGGCGCCACCACCATAGCCGAGCAGAAACGCCCCACCAAAGAGGAGGCCCGCGGACACGATGAAGGACGAGGTCCCTGCGGCGAGGCCGAAGCGCTCCCCGAGCCAGACGCTCCAGGAGGGCGCGAAGCGCTCGGCCAGCGTTGCTCCGAGGAAAATGCCGGCGGAAACCATCGCCTCCTTGGCCACGCCACGGCGGATGCCGAATGGCACAAAGAGCAGGATGACGAGTCCGAGCAGGATGTCCAGGAGCATAGGTGTATCGATCTGTGGCATGTGGCGGTCGCCCCGTTTTCCCCTAGGTGCGCGCGTGCCAGGATGCACCGCACGATGCCGATGCGGCCCAGCCGCACCTCCCTATCCAACTACTTGTACGACTCGCGGGCGAAGTCGGGTTTACCCGGCGAGGTGTCGACCTGCGCCAAAGGGTCCATTTCGCGAGTCTAGCACGCGTTTTCCCAACCCCCGGCCAGTGACTGCTTGTCAATAACAACACGGATTGTGCTATAGTTTGATAAGGTTTGGGCCGCGCAAGCCGTTTTTCATGCCGCCGCAATTGCCGCCGCCTTACTCTGCCCAACCGAAAGGAGACGCCAATACCACCCACACGACGGCGCCGTGAAGATGCGCCACAAGCTGCCATGAAGAGCACAACGATGACCAACGGCCGGAGTGCCGCCCCCGAAAACTCACCTGCCGCGCCCGGGCTCGAATCGACCGATGTTCAGTGGCGCCGCATCGATCTCCACGTTCACACCCCGGCCTCGGTGGATTACCAGCAGCCAGAGATCAGCATCCTGGATATCCTGCGCCGGGCTGACGAGCGCGGCCTGCACGGCATCGCCCTGACGGATCACAACTCGGTCCGTGGGTATGCCGACATGTGGCGGGAGATCGAGGACCTGGAGCTGCTCGAGTACCTGGGCCGTATGCAGCCCGCCGAGGCTGAGCGCCTGGCCGAGTACCGGGATCTGCTGGGCCGCATCCTGGTCCTGCCCGGCTTCGAGTTCACGGCGCAGTTCGGCTTCCACATCCTGGCCATCTTCCCGGAGGGCACCACCATCCGCCTGATGGAGCACCTGCTGCTCCTGCTGGGGGTGCCGGAAGATCGCTTCGGGAGCGGTGAAGTCGGCGCCACGACGGACGTCCTGCGCGCCTATGAGATCCTGGCTGACCACGGCGCCCTCGTCATTGGCGCGCACGTGAACTCGACGCATGGCATCGCCATGCAGGGCCTCCGCTTTGGTGGCCAGACGAAGATCGCCTACACCCAGGACCCCAATCTCCACGCGATGGAGGTCACGGACCTGCTGCCGGCCACGAACCGCCGCTCGACCGCGCGGTTCTTCAACGGCACCAAAACCGAGTACCCCCGCCGCATGCACTGTATCCAGGGGTCGGACTGTCACCGGCTGGAACAGGACCCCCTGCGGGAGACGAACCTCGGGGTCGGGGACCGGCCGACTGAGGTTTTACTGCCGGAGTTGTCCTTCGCCGCGTTGAAGGGCTTGTTCGCCGGGAACGATTTCGAACGAACTCGCCCCTTCACGCCGCCGCCGAGTGACCCGGTCAAGGCCGCCCGCCTCGACGGCAACACCAGCACCCAGGTGTTCCATGAGTCCGCGACCGCGCGTCGCGGCCAGGGCGTCATCCTGCGTGACATCGTCGGCTTCGCGAACAGCGGGGGCGGCACGGTCTACGTCGGGTTGTCGGCAGCCGAGAAGCGGCCAATCGCCGGGGTGGCTGACCCGGCTGCCCTGATCGCTGAACTCTCCGCTGAAGCGGCGAGCCAGATTCAGCCGCCGGTATCCCTCGCGATGCGCGAGCACACCGCGGACGGCAAGAAGGTGGTCGTCATCGAGGTGGCCGAAGGCGACCAGAAACCGCACGCCCTGGAGCCGGGCGGCATCCTGATCCGGCGTGGTGTGGAGACGGCGCCGGCGACGCGCGATGAGATCGTGCACATGGTGCGCGCCGACCTTACCGGGAGCCGCCGGGAGTCGGCGCCAATCTCGTCGGCGCCGGCTGCTCCGGCCGTTCCCGCCAGTACAGCAAGTTCCGGCACTCCCGCCGTTGTTCCACCTGAAGCCGACCTGGTGCCGGCCTCGCCAGCAGCGCGGAATGGACGTTCACACCGGGAGCAGGCGCCGGGTACTGCCGCGGCTCCTGCCGTGAAAGCCAGCGCTCCCCGCGAGGCGCGGGGGACGCGGTCCGGGGAAGAGCGCGACGAGGTCCTGGAGCTCGCTGCCCTGGTCACCGGGCAGCAAAAGGCGACTGAAGCGCTGCCGGAACACGTGGCCGAGCCGGACGGGCTGGCCCTCTACGAGGAGGACGCCGCGCCGGACCCCGTGGCTCCCACGACGGGGATCGAGGTCCTGGAGAGCTTCGAGAGCGATGGAGTGCGCTACTACACGCTGCGCGACCTCCGGTACCACAAGCTCATCTACAACGTGACGAAGGACACCGACCGGCGCATGTGGCGTGCCGCCATCCAGCAGCGTGAGAAAGGCGACCTTGACCCGGCGAACGTGCGCTGGCAGGGCGATTTCGGCCTGTGGCGTTCGTACCGCCAGCGCTCCGGCGAGCGCCGGTACGACCTGGTCTACATGGGTGATGGCGACCCGCGGGTCTTCTACGGGGTCAGCGAGACCGGGATGAACGGGCCGTGGCGGGCATTGGTCCCGCCGGTGAAGACCCCGGCGTGAGCGACCGCCTGGTCGCGCCGGTCCAGGTCGGAGACGCCGAGGTTCGCGTCGGCATCAGCTCCTGGAACAGCCTGCCGGGCTTCTATCCCGCCCGTACCAGGGCAGACGACAAGCTGCCCTGGTACGCCCGGCACTTTCCTATCGTCGAGGTCAACACCTCGTACTACCGGCCGGTACCGGCCAGCACGTATGAGAAATGGATTTCCCTGACGCCGGACGGCTTCCTGTTCGACGTCAAGGCGTTCCGCGACCTGACGCACGGCGACACGATCCCACCCGACTCCACCTTTGCCCAGTTTCGCGATTCCCTGGAGCCGCTGCGCGCCGCACATCGCTTCGGCTGCGCGCTCTTCCAGTTCCCGCCCAGCTTTGGCAACACGCAAGCCAGCCGCGACTTTCTCCGCCGGGTCGCGGAGCAGATGACGCCTGATCCGGTCGCCGTCGAGTTCCGCAACGGGACGTGGCTTGACGATGAGCACGCTCCTGAGACGCTGGCCCTGCTGAGCGACCTGGGACTGGCGTACGCCATCGCCGATGAACCGCAGTTGAGCCGCGGCACGGTACAACCGCTCGTGGCGACGACCAGTGAAAGCCTCGCGTACCTGCGTCTCCACGGCCGCAATGCGAAGGGGTGGCTTGGTCATGGCGGGCGCTACGACTACGACTACTCGACGGATGAACTCGTCGGGTTTGCCGAGATCGTGGCACAGCTCGCAACGTCGGTGTCGCAGGTCCACGTGATGTTCAATAACAACGAGCAGGGTGCAGGCACGCGCAACGCGCTGGTCCTGATCGGCATGCTGCGGGGTGAGGCGCCGCACACGGAAGACCTGCCTCCGGTCCAGGCATCGCTCTTTTCCTGACGCACGAAGTTTGTGACTTGAGCCGGTTGGTGGCGGCATGGGGTGGGGCTTTGGTCGTGCGGTGGCGACGTCGCCATGTGTCGAACGGGCTACATGCGCTGAGACAACCCTCACTCAACCCTCTCCCGGTGCGCGGGAGAGGGGCGCATGTTGGCGGGCTCGGGGGGATGAGGAACGCTCCTCGCAGGAACTGCCATTGCGTACTTGGTCATTGGGCAGAATCGGGTAATCGAGGTCGCTGTGCCTGTCATTCTGACTCGCAGCTGAACAAACTCTGTCGCACGGCTTCCATGGGGAAGGTGGAAGATCGCGTGACTGCCGAAACGAGCACGGTGAGGTTCGCAGTCCTCGTCGCCGTTTCGAATTATGTGAACCGAGTCGACTACGAGGCTGGGTCATATCCCGCGAGGAAACACGAAATCCTTCGACAAGCTCAGGATGACGGTTGGGAGGGCGCGGTCATTATCTCTGCTGCGGACGCCGTGCGTCGCCCCTCTCCCGCGCACCGGGAGAGGGTTTGGGGGTGAGGGTTCTCTCAGCCCACCACTATGGCCAGCAAGCAAGACCCCTCTTCCGAAACACGGAAGAGGGGTCTTGCCAGTAACCGTGCGCGCTACTGCTGGAGCACTACCACGTTCTGATCGAACAGGGCCGGGAAGCGGCCCGTCCATGAGCCCTGGCGGGTGCCGCTGAGCCACGGCTTCTGCAGGAACATGGGGACCCAGTTGGCGATGGGCACGTAGACGGCGTTGTCGAGCACGAGCGTCTCCGCCTGCCGGTAGAGATCGTTCCGCGTGTCCTGGTCCAGTTCCACGTCGGCGCGCGCCACCAGGTCCGCGAACTGCCCGGCAGCCGCACCGGGATCGCCGCCAACGGCTTCCAGGTCTGGCGCCCAGTTGAAGACGCCCTGCATGTACGGCGAGTCGGGCCGGAAGACATCGCTCAGCAGGAAGGGCGTGTCGGTCACCGTCTGCCACCACATGATGGCGAACTGCAGGCCGCCGGTTTCGGCGATGAGATCGTTGATCTCGCCCTGCGTACGGCTGTTGTCGAGCGTGATTGCGACGCCGAGGTTGTCCTGGAAGATCTGCAGCACCTGCTGCACGCGCTCGACTTCGGCGTCGCTCTCGCCGGAGGCAAGGTAGTAGATGATCTCCGGTAGCCCCTCGCCGCCCGGAAACCCTGCTTCCTCCAGCAGCGCCTGGGCCTGCTCGGGATCGAAGGGGAATCCCTCCGGCGGGGCGTACCCGCTCAACTCGTTGACGACAGGTGGCGTGAACACTGCGGCCGGAGTCCACGAACCACTGTAGATCTCGGAGTAGCGATCGCGGTCGAACGCCAGCCCGAACGCGCGCCGCACGCGGACGTCGTTGAATGGGGCCTGGCGAAAGTCCATCGCCAATGAGCGGATGCTGGCCTGCGACGTGTTCAACTGCTTCAGCTCAGCCGCGAGCGTCTCGTCCGCGGTGACGTCGGCCAGCAGCGACAGCGGGACGTCGGCAGAGGCGGCGTCCTGGTTGACGTAGAGATCGAGGCTGGACGATGCGGCATCCGGACCGTTGACGACCGGCCAGGTGATCTTCACGATCGAAGGAGACAGTTCGCCGTAGTAGTTCGGGTTCGGCTCCATGACGAACTGGGTGTCCTGCTGGTAGGCCGTGAACTGCCACGGTCCGGCACCAGCGCTGTTCAGGACGAAGTTCGTCTCCCCGAAGTCCTGAATTGCCTGTGGTTCGACTACTGCCCAGACAAAGGCCGCGAAGAATGAGGGGAAGTAGTTGACCGGCTGTTCCAGCTCCACGACCACCGTGCGCTCGTCAGTCGCGCTGAAGCCCAGCTGCGCGCTCGTGTCACCGCCGATCCACGCCGTGTAACCCTTGAGTGGCTCCATGAAGGCGACCATGGGCGAGAGATTCGCGGGGTCGAGCGCACGCTGCCAGGAGGAGACAAAGTGATCGGCCAGGACCGGGTTGCCGCTGGCGTACGTGGCGCCCTCGCGGATGGTGCACGTGTAGCGCAGTCCGTCCGCGGAACGCGAGATCTTCTCGGCCAGGTCGAGCGCGATGCGGCCATTCTCGTCGTAGCGCAGGAAGCCGTTCCAGACGTTCGGGTACATCACCCAGAAACCGCCGTAGTCGCTGGAACGGTGCGGATCCAGGTTGATCGTCTGGCCGAAGGCGTCGAATGGCACGGTGATCTCCGCGCCTTCGACGATGGGTGCGTCCTGGGCCAGGGTCGAACGCGGCGCGGCGGGAAGGATCCCCTCGCGCGCGGTGACCACGGCGCCAGCGGTGATGGCTGACCAGCGGAGGAAGTCGCGGCGAGAGGGACGAACGGAACTGCTGCTCAGCGCTGTCCAGAGCCGGCGCAGGTCCGCGCGTTCATCCGGGGCCAGGCCGCGCTCCAGTTTGGAATCAAACCTCAATCTCATGCTCCTTTTTGGGGGCCACGGCAAAGCATAGCCGCGGCATGGAAGCCACGGCGAGATGCGGGCGTTCTCTGGATTGCAACGAGCGACGGGAGGCGTCGGTTACCAGCATCTGGGGGAGATGGCCGCAGCGGGCCATCTCCCCCGTTTGAAATCGTGCCTATCTGGCTAGCTGGCGGGTTCAGCGATGTAGAGGATCGCGCTACCGCTCATCGAGGTGTCGCTGTCAGACGACGCCACGGCGCCAAAGCCGAGCAGGTTCTGAAGGCTACCGGAGGACTCCGCCATCGGCGTCGCTTCGGCGCCGCCCTCACTGAAGCCGCCGGTAAAGACCATGGCCAGGTTGGTCAGCGGGCGTGCGTCCAGGTAGAAGACGCTCGAATACTCCGCCGGCAACGTTCCCATGATCTCCTGGAACTGGGGATCGTCCGCCAGGGCGTTGGCCGGGGTGGCCGAAAGCTGATCCAGCCCGGTGCCGATTCCGGCAACGGCCTGGTCACCGACGACCCCAAAGTCCACGGTCGGCGAACTCTTGTCGGTAGGATCGCCGAGCGAGTAAACGGTATCGCCGTCCACCTGGCGCGGCGTCACCGAGACGTCCTCGCCCCCTTCACGCGTGATCAGGTCAGCGACCTTCTGCATGGTGCCGGCGAGAGTGGTCGGGTCACTGGTGCTGACGGCCGCCACAGCGTTGAACGAGAACTCGTCCATGAAGGACGGGAACGAGCTGAAGAAGAGGTAATCCGGGCCAAGGAGGTCGAACAGCTCGGTGGCGGGATTGAAGCCGAGCGTTTCGGAGGCCTGCGCAATAGCCGCGTCGACCTCTTCAGCGGACGGCATCGTCTCCTGCGGTACGTTGCCCGATTCCATCGCGTTCACGGCTTGCGCCAGTGAGTACGCGCCACTCGAGAACGAGTTCGGCGGCAGGGTGCCGGCTGAGAACACAAAGGCGTCGGCCGGTACGTGCGCTGCCGCGCCGGAAATTTCAGGGCTGTTCGGGACGATGACCTGGCTCGCGTCCGCGCCGTCCGACAGGATCGAATAGGAGTCCATGCGGAAGCCATTGTCGACGGCGGTCAGCGTGAGACCGGAGTAGGAGCCCATGTCTTCCAGGGAGAGGGAGGGCTGGATCGCCTCGATCGACTTGAGCGTGTCTTCGTCAAGCGAGTTGATCACCGCTTCCACGTCGACGTAGGTGAAGGCCAGCGCGGGAGCCGGTAGCTCCGCCGCAATCTGGGTCAGCGGCTCAGCCTCGCTCAGCGACGGGGCGTTGCCATCGATGACATCGATGATGTGCTCCACATCGGCGGCGGTGGCGGCGCCGATGATGTAGTCGCCAGCGCGGCCAGCCGCGAACTCCTTGTCGCCGTGCGCACCGAGCAGGCTGTCGTAAGGCGCATCGAGGTCGTCCGTCGACTCACCCTCGCCACCAACGGTTTCGATGATCTCACCGCTGCCGTAAGGGTTGGACACGACTTCGAGGTCATTCTTATCCGCGAAGGCGTTCGTCTGGCTCTCGGCGTAATCCCAGGCTGCGTCCGTATCACTGGCGTGCAGGATCATGGCGACGCCGAGCGGCTCGTCTTCCGCCAGCGAGACGGGCGAGGCAACGGGCGTACCCGACATCTCGGCCATCATCTGTGACTGGACCTGCATCAACGTGGCGACGGCGGTGTCGGAGACGACGAGCGCCATCTCACCGCCGGTGACTGCGTCGAGATCGGCCTCAGTGAAGGAGCCCATCTCGCCGTGGTTGGAGACGAATTCCTGGCGCCAGGTGTCCAGTGCGTCAGGGAAGC
Source organism: Thermomicrobiales bacterium (assembly GCA_046328375.1). Lineage (GTDB taxonomy): Bacteria > Chloroflexota > Chloroflexia > Thermomicrobiales > UBA6265 > JACCXM01. Next base: position 20,330 of record JAXLWT010000046.1, on the reverse strand, counting down.
CGAGCCGCTCCATCAGCGCGTCGGTCTGCTGCCACTGCGCGCCGGCGAAGTCCAGGTCCACCTGCTGGAAGAAGGCGGTGTCCAGTGGGGCCGCGTCCGTGATTGGGGGCAACGCGTCCTGTGCCGATGCGGTGGGTGCGGTCAAGGCCGCGCCCCCCATAGAGACGACCAGCGCCGTCGCCGAGAGCGGACGCCAGATGGTCGTCATCCTTCGCAATGATTTCATGATTCATCTCCCGGAACACCACGGGGCGTCCTCATGAGGACGCCCCGCGATGAACTTCAATCACCGTTGGGACGCAGCGTCCCTACTCGCCGATGTACAGGATGCCAGAGGAATGCGCCAGGCCGTCCTCTTCATGACCGACGACCGCAAAGGCCTTGATCGCGGAGTAATCCGCGTTGGCAAGCGTGTCCTCAATGCCTGAGCCAGAATCGCCACTGTCGTCCGCGACCTCGGTGGCCGCCGGGGCGAAGTAGTCCTCACAGACTTCGCCGTCGAAATCCTGGTCCAGGTCGAACGTGTTCGGCTCGCCCGCGTCGTAGGCAGCTTGCGCGTCCTCCTGTGTGGGATAGTCGGCGCAGGCGTCGCTGGCGTCCTCGAAGCCAACGCCCGTGTCAAGTCCGAAGTCGCTCGATGACTCCGAAGCCGCCTCAGCCAGCGGGATAGCCTGCTCCAGGTCCACGAAGAAGATGCTGTTGTGAGCTTCCGGCAGCGTGCCCATCACATCCTGGTAGAGCGTGTCCCCGGAGAGGGACGCACTATCTGTACCAGCGAAGCGATCGACCGCGTCCGACGTCCCCATGACGAACATGTCACCGACGACGCCGAACTCGAACGCCATCCCGTCGCCGAGGTCCATGCTGTAAACGCTGCCCTCGCCGACCGCGCGGGTCTGGAGCGCGCTCTCGCCGCCCATGGCGCCCTGGATCAGGAAGGACAGCTGCATGAGCGTGTTGGACACGGTGTCGGGATCAGAGACCTGGCTGGCAAAGACGCCAGAGCCGGACTCCATGTTCGCGTCGGCCGTGAGCCAGGCGCCGTACTCGCCAGCGAACTGCTGGAAGAGGTCTGTCTGCAAATTGACGCCCAGGATGCCTTCGGCGTCCTTGTACTGCTGGGCAATTGCCTCCTGCGGATCGGCAGTCGGCTCAGGCGTTGCGCCCGTGAGCGCAGGATTTCCCATGCCGAAGGCAACGCCCAGCAGGGCGGCGCCAAGCGCGTCGAGAACGCCTGATGCCCCGAGGTCTGGCGCGCTCATGAAGACCAGCGCGTCTTCAGGCGCGATCGCCTCGAGCGCGGAATCGTACGCGGCAGGAATTGCCGGCAGCGTGTCCTCGCCAGGAACCGTTACGGACTCCAGGCGGAACCCCGGCTGATCAGCCGCCAGCGTGACGCCAGTGAAGCTGTCGTTGACAAGGCTGGAGAAGGATGATTCGAACGGGCCGAGATCGACATCACTCGCCACGCCGTTGTTGACAAACGTGAACGCCATGAAGTCAGTCGGCAGGGCGTCGAGCGCGGTCGCGAATTGCGGCACCGACGTGATGTTGTCGTTGTCGCCGTTCGCGGTGTCGATCAGCGGATGAAGGTCTTCCGGCGTGGACGCAAGCAGGATGTGGTCACCGACGCGCGCCGCGGCCATGCCGGTGTCTTCTGCATCGGTCGGCTCGGAGAAGAGGATCGTGGTGCCCTTGTAGTCCGTCTCCTGGCTGTTGTCCTCAGCGGCCGACTGGCTGATGCCGGTCCACGCGGTGTCTGGGGCCCGGGTATCGAGGATTGCCGCGATGCCCTGCAGGTCGTTCGTGGAGGTCTCGTCGCTGGAGCTGCCCATCTCGCCGGTCATCATGCCCAGCTCACCGGAGCTAAGCGATTCCTCGACGGCGGTGTCCAGCGCGCTGTCATCAACGACGACGCCAATTTCGCCGCCCATGAAGGCGTCGAGTGGCAGCGGGTTGCCATTCTCGTCGGTCATTTCCTCGGACAGGGCCTGGTCGATGGCATCACCGAAGCCAGCCCGGCGCAGCAGCTCTTCCGAGAGCAGCCACTGATCTGACTTGTTGTCGAGGGTCATGACCGAGTAAGCGAACGCATCGGCCGGCGCCACTTCAGCGGTGCTGAAGGTGACGGTGGACGATTGGGCCGCAACCGGTACGGCCGCGGTCAGCAGTGGTACTGAACTTCCCGCCACGAAGAGGGCGGCTGCGGCTAGACGTGTCAGGCGTGACGTTCCTCGCGACGTAGAGACCAGGGACTGCGCCTTCATCGACTCTCCTTCATCCGTCGTCTGGCGGAACCCGCCGGGCCCGCGATGGGATGCAAACGCACCAGGGGGCCCTCGTGTTCCCTACGCGAGAGTAGATAGGCGACTGACGAACGTCAACGCCTTTGCGCAATCTGTGCGTCCTGTTATCGCCGCATGAAGAGATTCAGGATGATAGTGAGGAGAACGCTTATCACGATCGAAGACACGATGGGGACGAAGACGGTGGTATTCCCACGCTGGACGAAGATGTCTCCTGGCAGCCGGCCGAGGCGATCGAGCCCCGGGATCTGTGGCGCGACGACCAGGAGGAGACCGACCGCCGCCAGCACCAGACCCGCCGCGACGAGAAAGCGGCCGATTGTGGCCAGGTCAGCCACGGGAACCGTTACTCCGTGATTTGATCATCGATTCCGGTTGCGATGCCGAAGACAATCATGAAGAGCGCGGCAAGCGCCATGATGATCAGCACCAGCACCACTAACGTGATCGCACTCTGCAGGATTGTTGACAGCCACTCTGGCATCCGGATCGACCTTTCCCAGACCACCACTCGCATTTGGTCAAAGTATAGAGACAAAAAAGCCCAGGCTCGCGAAGATCGCGAGCCTGGGCCCGGGGCGCCTAAACCCCGGCCGGCACGGCCGTGCGGGACCCGGAAAAGGTCAGGTGATCGCCGTCTGCGTCGATCGTGACCGTCTCTCCGTCGCGCAATTCGCCGCTCAGCACCATGCGCGCCAGCTTGTCCAGCACTTCCCGCTGGATGACCCGCTTGAGCGGACGGGCGCCGAAGGCCGGGTCATACCCCTTATCGGCCAGCCATTGCTCCGCTGCCGGCGTAATCGTCAGGTGCATCTGGCGGTCAGCCAGGCGCTCATTCACGCCCTTCATCTGGATTTCGACGATCTCGCCGATCTGGTCGCGCGAGAGCGGGCGGAAGATCACGATCTCGTCGATCCGGTTCAGGAACTCGGGGCGGAAGTGGCTGCGCATGGCGTCCATGACGCGCTCGCGCATCTGCTCCTCACTCCCCTCGCCGACCGGCAGAATGTACGCCGAACCCAGGTTCGAGGTCATGATGATGACCGCGTTCTTGAAGTCGACGGTCCGGCCCTGGCCATCGGTCGCGCGGCCATCGTCCAGGATCTGGAGGAGGACGTTGAAGACGTCCGGGTGTGCCTTCTCGATCTCATCGAGGAGGATCACGCTGTACGGGCGGCGGCGAACCGCTTCCGTGAGCTGCCCACCTTCTTCGTACCCGACGTACCCCGGAGGCGCTCCGATCAGGCGGCTGACGGAGTGCGGCTCCATGTACTCCGACATGTCGATGCGGACCATGGCCTGGTCGTCATCGAAGAGGAATTGCGCCAGCGCCCGCGCCAGCTCGGTCTTGCCGACGCCGGTCGGTCCCAGGAAGATGAAGCTCCCGAGCGGCCGGTTCGGATCCGAGAGGCCGGCCCGCGAGCGGCGGATGGCGTTCGAGATGGCGACGATGGCCTCATCCTGGCCGATGACACGCTCGTGGAGGCGATCCTCCATCTTCATCAGCTTCTCGATCTCGCCCTCGACGAGGCGGCTGACCGGGATGCCGGTCCAGCGGGAGACGATCTCGGCGATGTCTTCGCCGTCAACTTCTTCCTTCACCAGCGGGCTGCCGGCCACGTTCTCACGCTGCTCGGCGTCCTGCAACTGCTTCTCGAGCTGGACGAGCGTGCCGTACTGCAGCTCGGCGGCACGGTTCAGGTCGTACGCGCGCTTCGCCTGCTCGATCTCGACCTTCGTGTGGTCGATCTTCTCCCGCAGGGAGGCCACCGTCTGCACGGCCTCGCGCTCACTCTCCCAGCGGCTACGCAGCGCGTCGCGCTTCTCCTGCAGGTCGGCCAGTTCCTTCTCCAGGTTGTCCAACCGCTCGCGGGAGGCAGAATCCTTTTCCTTCTTGAGTGCCTCGCGCTCGATCTCCAGTTGCATGATGCGGCGCTCGGCTTCATCCAGCTCCACCGGCAGGGAGGTCATCTCCATGCGCAGCTTGGAGGCCGCCTCATCGACCAGGTCGATCGCCTTGTCCGGGAGGAAGCGATCGGTGATGTAGCGGTTGGAGAGCATCGCGGCCGCCACCAGGGCGGAGTCGAGGATGCGCACCTTGTGGTGCGTCTCGTAGCGGTCGCGCAGGCCACGCAGGATCGAGATCGTGTCCTCGACCGTTGGCTCCCCGACGTAGACCGGCTGGAAGCGCCGCTCCAGCGCAGCATCCTTCTCGATGTACTTGCGGTACTCCTCGAGCGTGGTGGCGCCAATGGTTCGCAACTCGCCGCGCGCCAGCATTGGCTTCAGCATGTTGGAGGCGTCCATCGACCCCTCCGCCGCGCCAGCGCCGACGACCGTGTGCAACTCGTCGATGAAGAGGATGATCTCGCCGGCGGCGTCGGTGACTTCCTTGAGGACCGCCTTCAGGCGCTCCTCGAACTCACCGCGGAACTTGGCGCCCGCCACGAGAGCGCCAAGGTCGAGCGAGATGACCCGCTTGTTCTTGAGATCCTCCGGCACGTCGCCACGTACGATGCGCTGCGCCAGCCCCTCCGCGATCGCCGTCTTGCCGACGCCCGGCTCGCCGATGAGGACCGGGTTGTTCTTGGTGCGGCGGGAGAGCACCTGCATGACCCGGCGGATCTCGTCGTCGCGGCCAATGACCGGATCGAGCTTGCCCTCTTGTGCAAGCTCCGTGAGGTCACGCCCGTATTTTTCCAGCGCCTGGTACTTGTCTTCCGGGTTCGCGTCGGTCACGCGCTGTCCTCCCCGAATGCCGCTCAATGCCTCGTACACACGGTCCTTGGTCACGCCGTGGCGCGCCAGCAATCGGGCCGCACCGCTCTCCGTCACGTCGAGCATGCCAAGCAGCAAATGCTCCGAGCTGACGTACTCGTCAGTCATCTGCCGGGCTTCGTCCTCGGCCTTCTGCAACACCTTGCGCAGGCTGCTGCTGACGACAGGCTGTGCGGTGTACGAAAGCTTCGGCAGGCCTTCAAACTCGGCCGCCGCCTGGGACCTGACCTGATTGACATCAACCTGCAGTTTGCTCAGGATCTGCGGAATCAGCCCATCCGACTGATTCAACAGCGCAACCAGGAGCGCTATCGGCTCTAGCTGCGAAATCTTGCGCGCTTCCGTCTCACGCTGCGCGCTGACGATCGCCTCTTGTGCTTTCTCCGTAAACTTCGTCGTGCCTGACACGCTACGCCTCACTTCTCCCCACGCGCGCTTTCGCCACGTCGTGTATGCAATTATCTCGATTCGCGCTTATTTCCGCGCCGAAGACCGGGCCATCTATCGCCGGACCTACGGCTTTGATCCATTGGATCGGCGTTGCTCATTCGGGTGCCGGCTGCTCGCCCCCAGGGCCCGCAGCAATGCACCCAGATCTTCACTGGCTCGCTCGAGTGAGGGACTCTCTTCGCTGGCCGCTGCACTGGCGAGTTGCCCCTGTAGCGCTTGCATGTGCCGCGTCAACTCGAGGATCAACTGCACACCGGCCAGATTCAGCCCACGCTCGTTGACCAGGAACTTCACCTGCCGCAGGCGGTCGAGATCTTCATCGGAATAGAGCCGAAGATTTCCCGTGGTTCGTGACGGCGCGATCAGCCCTTCCCGCTCATACTTGCGGAGAGTCTGCGGGTGCATTTCCAGCAGCCGCGCCGCGACACTTATGATGAAAACCGGCTCACAGCCGGGATCGTTCATGATGGCGTCTCCTGCGCTCGGATCAACAGTAGCGATAGCGCCCGAGGCGCATTATGTTGACGAATATGATAAACCTTGACACGGTCCGTGTCAACTGAGACGGCGTGCGTGTCGTGTGGAGGATGAGCAATGCCCCGGGTTTACGCGCATCGTGGTGATTCTCAGGCGTACCCCGAGAACACCCTGCTGGCGTTTCGCAATGCGCTCGAATCCGGCGCGTACGGCATCGAGCTCGACCTGCACGCGACCTCCGACGGAACCGTCGTCGTCATCCACGACCGCTCCCTGGAGCGGACGACGACCGGGCGCGGCTACGTCGATGAGCAACCCCTAGCCGTCATACGTGAGTTCGATGCCGGGGCCGGCGAACGCGTGCCAACGTTCGCCGAGCTCCTCGAGTTGGTCGGAGATCGGATGCACTTCGACCTGGAGGTCAAACAGCCGGGCATCGAGTCGGAGGTGCTTGACGTGCTCGCCCGATACCCTGCGACGCGTTGGGCAATTTCGTCCTTTGACTGGGAGATCCTTGACCGTATCCGGCAGCTTGCGCCCAAGGCTGAACTGTGGCCGCTGGCCATGCGAGTCGACGAGGCCCTGCTGGCTCAAGCGGCTCGGTTAGGCTCGCCGTGCGTGGCCATCGACGCAGGAGCCTACACTGGTGCAAGCGCGCAGGTGATCAGCGAGGCGGGATTGACGGCCATGGTCTGGACCGTGAACGAGCCAGGCGAGGCGTTGCGCGTGCGCGCTCTCGGCGCGGCCGCGGTATGTACGGACCTCCCGCGAGAGATGGTTGCGCTCTACACCGGCGCGGGTTGACCTGAATTAGCGAAAAGGAGTACGAGTGTTCGACTGGCTGGCGACGTGGGTTACGAACGTAATCGAGACGCTCGGGTACCCGGGGCTCACTATCCTCGTCGCGCTGGAGAACCTCTTTCCTCCGATTCCGTCTGAAGTCATCCTGCCGCTGGCCGGGTTCCTGACCGGACAGGGGCGCTTCTCGTTCGTGCTGGTGTTGATGGCCTCCACGCTGGGGTCACTCATCGGCGCCCTCATTCTTTATGCCGTTGGCGTTGCACTCGGGCGGGGCGGTATTCGCCGACTGTTCGAAAAGTACGGTTATCTGGCCCTGCTCACGCCGGAGGACCTCACCCGCGCCGAGGACTGGTTCGATCGCTGGGGCCCGATCGCGGTGTTCACCGGCCGCCTGGTGCCGGTCGTGCGCTCGCTTGTGTCGATTCCAGCTGGCTACCGGCGCATGCCCCTGGTGCAGTTCATTCCGCTCACGGTTTTCGGCAGCCTGCTCTGGAACGGGGCGCTTGTCGCGCTGGGGTGGGCCTTTGGCGAGAACTGGCATGCCATCGAGGAATACGTCGGCTGGCTGCAGTACGTGGTCCTCATCGTCGTCGCGTTCCTGCTACTCAGGTTTGTCTGGGCTCGTCTCCAGCGGCGGCGGGTGGCATAGCGCCCACGCCTCACGGCTCCGCGCCAACGTGAGGTCCAGGTTTGCTGCCGGAGCACCACGCTTGACGGAGCGGCGGACCACGGCACGCGCGAAACGGAGTTCAGGGATTCACATCCCCGATCGTCACGGTGCCTCCGTCGGCCACCGCTTCACACCGGCCACCGTTCCCGCCACCGCGCTTTCCCTCACCGTTGCCGGCGCGGTCCTTTTCGCCGCCCGACGCGTCGCATTCAGCGCTGCCGCCATCGGCCCGGATATCGATCGTGCAGGTGCCATCGCCACCACAGTCGTCCGTGACCTCAACCTTGCCTGGCCGGGCGCGGCAACGCTCGCGGTTACCGGTGCACTTCGTCTTGCCGGCCTTCGCTGACGAGTTGACTGATCCCTGCTTGTCCGCGTTCGACGCGTCATTGGCACCGGGATCGTCATCCTTGGTTGCGGCACCCTTGGCGCGTTCCGTGGCGCGGCGTTTATCGCGTTTCTTGCTTCCCTGCTTTGCTTTCTGCTCCAGCGACACGTCCGCCCCGGACTCGCGGCCGAAGACCTCGACCTCGGCCAGTGCGACGGGTGACTGGTCCGCTGCTGGGAGAAGGGTCAACCGCACGTACTGCGCGTCTTCGCGGAGTGAAATCTCCTGCCACCCGCCGGTGATGCTCCGGGTGTCGAGGACAGCCCATCGCGTGCGATCGGCGGAAACCGCGATCTCGACATCGCCGCTGCCCGCAGCTAGCCAGCGGACGTTGCGGACGCTTTCCGAATTGCCGAGATCTACCCAGACCCAGGGCTCGTCAACGCCAGTCGGTGTCCAGGAGGTCTCTGCGTCACCGTCGTAGAGGGTGGTGGAATTTGGGGTGTCTTTCTGCCGCCCGCTCTGGACAATGTCCAGGAGCGTCGCGTTGTCTGGGTCCGGCAGCCGCTTCTTCCGAGCGGGCCCGTCCAGGGGATCACCATCCAGGGCGTCTGCTTCGGGCACCGGTGTTGCGGCATGCACCAGCGTCTGGCCAGAATCGCTGCCGGGTTCGCTCACCGCGCACAGGATCTCCGCACCACGTGGCGAAAGGCCCTCGGGCTGCAGGCACGTTGATGCCTCATCCGTCGGTTGACGATCGCTGGCCGAACCGGAACCCGACCAGGCAAGGTCGCCGGCCAGCCCACACAGGACCACGAAGCTTGTGAGGATCAGCGTCCAGCGGCCCGAGAGTTGCCTGATGGGGTGACGATCCATCAGTCCGCAGCGAGCAGGTAGGCCAGGAGCAGACGCGCCGTCTCGACCAGGGAGTCTCGATGCAGGCGCTCGAACGAGTGGGAGGCGTCAACGCCTGGTCCGACCAGCCCGCCCCGGACATCCCATCCCGCACGCAAGGCCTGGCTAACATCGGACGCGTAGTGGCGGTAGGTATCGACGCGGTAGTCGATATCGTTCGCCCGGGCGAGGTCAATGAGGAGCCGGCTCAGATCGTAGTCGTACGGGCCGGAAGCATCCTTGACGCAAACGGTGGTTGCCATTTCGTCTGAGGTCTGCCCCTCGCCCACCGCCGCCATGTCGACCGCAATCAGGTCTGCCGTGCCCTCGGGCAGGCCTGCGGAGGACCCGTGCCCCACTTCCTCGAAGTTCGAAATGTAGAGATACGACGGCGCCACCAGTGACACGCCCTGTTCAACCACTGCCCTGGCGACACCCATCAGAATGGCCACGCAAGCCTTGTCATCGAGGTGGCGTGACTTGATGTAGCCGTTCTCGAGCACCGTCACCCGCGGGTCGAGGCTAACGAAGTCGCCGACCTCGATCCCGAGCTCGCGCACATCCTCGGCGTTCTTGACGGCGACATCGAGACGGACCTCGAGGTTCGTTTCATCGCGCTTCAGGTCCACGAGGTCCTGACCATGGACATGGCCGGAGGCCTTGTTGGTCAGCACCGTACCGGTGATCGGCTCCCGGCCGTGAGCGTGAACCAGACAGTACTCCCCCTCGATAGTTGACCAGTCGTATCCGCCGATGCGGGTCAGCTTGAGCCGCCCGGCATCGGTGATGTCGCGCACCATCGCGCCGAGCGTGTCGACATGCGCCGAGAGCGTTCTTCCACCCAGGGCGGGATCCCCTCCCGGGAGCTCAGCGACCAGGGCGCCTTTCCGGGTCCGCCGCACCGGCAAGCCAAGCGCCGTCAGTTCCGCGGCCACGTGATCGATTGCCGCGCGCGTGAAACCGGTCGGAGACGGAATACGGCAGAGGGCCGCCGTTTGCTCCAGCATGTACGCGCCGTCAACGCGAGGCAGATCAACACGTGGCGATGTAGCAGTTCCAGACATAGTGAACGACGGTGCTCCTCTGGTCTCGCGTCAGTCTTTTCCGAAGAGTCGTTTCAGGAAGGAGAGCCACGAAGCCTGTGGCGGTGGTAGCTCCGGCAATGGCGCGTGCGAGCGCATCTCTGAGAACGGGATCAGTTCGTGTCGCTTTTCCTGTTCCCAGCGCCACTCAAGGATGCGGTCCGCGAGTTGACCCGGGTCGGCTTCCGCCCACCCCAGGTTGTACTCACTCCACTTCTTGTCCAGCGCCATGATTGACGCCAGGACATCGCTTTCCTTGGTTTCGGCGGCATCCATTGCCAGCTCATAGGCACGCTGGTCAGCGGAAATGTCGTCAACCAGTTCCTGACGCACGTCAAAAAGGGTGCGGTTGGCATAGTCGGGGTGCCAGGTGAAGCGGGCTGCGATGCCTCCAGCGCCGTCCATGATCAGGCTGCTTCCCGGTGAACGACACCAGTCATGCAGTGGACCGAACCGGCCCCCTTCATGAGTTCATCCACCTCAGCTTCGATGACCGTGACTCCGGCGTCTTCCAGCGCCCGGCGCGTAATGGGGTTGCCGGCCGGCGTGACGACCACACCTGGAGCAAGAGGGACCATATTGAGCGCCATGCCGCGTCGTGCTTCACCCGGGTCAGGAACGTCGATGAAGCGGAACCCACGAGCCTTCAGCACCTCGTAGATGCGCCAGGGCAACTGCGTGGGATAGATCATCGCCAGGTTACGGTCAACGATATTGATCATCCCGTCCAGGTGGCCCGTGCCGTACGGCAACTGCACGATCTCGACCTGCTCGACCCCAGCGTCCGAAAACGCCTGGGCAGCCTGGCGCGCCCCCTCACGGTTCGTCCGCTGCCCCTCGGCTACAAAGACGAGATCGGGTGCAACGACCGCGACGTCAGCGCCTTCAAACGTGCCAGTTCCCAGCACCGAGTGGGCGATGGGCACGCCAATCCTGGCCAGCGCTGCTGCAGCAGTCCGTTCTTCGCCGGCGCGTGAGGCGGAGGCCAACCGGGAAAGGAGAACGCCGCGCGGTGTCATCGCGAAGATATCGCGGCAGAAGTAGGAGTTGGGTTTGTCCGGCGCGGTCTCGCCAAGCTCGTGAACGACAACGCCGTGCGAGCGATAGAGCTCAGTAAGCGCATCGTGCTGCTCTCGGGCACGTGCGGGGTCCACGATGTCGTACCAGAGCGCACGCGCGGCATCGGTGATGCCGTCAACTTCCGGTCCTGGCCGATGCATGAGCACAGCCCGCAGCCGGCCGCATTCCGACCCGACGCCAAATTCGGCCCAAACTGAGCCGATCTCATCGACCGATGACGGAGCGCGATCTTCCCACCCGTCACCGCCGTGCGATGCATCGCGGGCCTGCTCCAGCGCGAAATACGGCGTAGATGCCACAACCATCGGTCCCAACCTCCCCCAGCCAACCTCGAGCGATAGCCGGGAGTATAGACCTGAGACGATTGGACTCCCGGCCGCGTTCCGCTCAATCTCCCGGCAAAGGTGCGCCGAAGAACGCTGGCCGTTCCACGTGGCTGGAACCGTCGCGCTCGGTGATGGTCCAGGCTTCGTTCATGACCGGCGACTGCTGGACATCCTCGACGTGACTGATGATGAACATCTGCCGGAAATGACCGCCACTGGCCAGGACGCCAAGCGTCTCCAGCAGTTGCTCCCGGCGTTCGACGTCCAGCGACGCGAAGACCTCATCCAGGACGAGAAAGCGCGGCGGCCTCGTCGCGGCCGAGCCAACGATCTCCGAGAGCGCTAGGCGCGCGCACAGGGCGACAACATCACGCTCGCCTCCCGAAAAGCTACTGAGCGGGAAATCTTCGTCCCCGTCGTAGACATGGATGCCGTAGTTCTCATCGAAGCGCACATGACCGTACTTGCCATTGGTGACCTGTGAGAGCAGGCGCTCGGTGGTTTCGCTCAGCAGCGGACCCACCTGCGTCGCCACATAGCGGTCGAACTCCGCGAACTCGTCGTACATCCGCGACAGCTCGTCGGCCTCGCGGGAACAACGGTCCGCCGCTTCCAGCAGCTCTGCCAGCCGCAGGTGCTCTTGCCTCAGGTGCTCCAGCGCCGACTGTGCGCTTTGCACGGCTGTCCGCTCCTGGTTCCATGCCTCGCGTGCCTGGTTGGCCGCCGCATGCGCGATCTGAACTTCGGCCTGCGCCGCCGCAAGGGCAGGCTGGCTGTAGCCCAGCGCGGATTGTTCCGCCTCCAGCCGCGCATGTTCAGCGCTGAGAACCCGCAGTTGCGCTTCCGCCTCGGTCTGCCGGGTAACAAACTCTTCGCGTCGCTGCAGTTCCCGATCGATCGCTTCGATCAGTGCCTCCGCGCGACGCGAGGCGTTGGCGTCGTCCAATGCCTGCTGGTGGGCGGTTGCGTCGTAAGCGACGTCCCCAAGCCCGCGCAAACCTGCAGTGCTGTCTTCCCGGTCAGCGTCTGCTTCACCCAGTGTTCGCGCGAACTGAGCGAGCACCCCAACCTGCGACGCCAGCCACTGCGCCAGATCCGTAGAGACCTGAGCTCCCTTCAGGAGGTCGCGGAATTCTGGGCTTCCAATGGGATATGTCGTTTCGGCTTCGATTTGCGCGGCTTTCAGGCGCAGCTCCGCGGCATCACGCTCCTCCTGAGCTTCCCTGATGCGCTCAGCGCCGGTCACCAGGCGATCCGTCATCTTGTTGATGTCCTGCTGGTGCTCCTGCGCCGTTGCCAGGTCGCGCTCGGCCTCCGTGATCGCAGCTCGCGCCCGTGTTACGCGCGCCGCGCCGGACCGCTCCACTCCAGCGAGCTGCGCGGCCTGGGCGCGACGCTGCGACAGCAGGCGCTCTGCGTCCGCAGGGTCGAGTTCCCGGGAGCAAATGGGGCAGAGCACTTCCCCCGCGTGCGCTTCCAGTTCCGCCGCCACACGCTCGGCTTCGCGGCGGGCTGTCTCCGCCGTGGCGATTTCGACCTGGGCAGCGCGAAGCTCCGCGTGCGCCGCATCAATGGCCGCACGCGCCGCCTCGATTGCGCCTTCCAGATCTCTCTCCGCGGCAAGCGCGTCTCGCTCCTGCTCCAGCCGGGCCTTGAAATCTTCGAGCTTGCGCAGCGCTTCTTCTCGCCTCTCCAGATCCCCTGCCATAAGCACAACCTGCTCCAGCGCAGTCACTCGGCCCCGGCTCTCGCGTGGATCGACACTCGCCGCGACCCTCGACAGCCGTTGGAGGCCCGCGGCCGGATCAGCTTGATCGTGTGCATCCCAGCGCCAGTCCGGGTGCGCCGCGGCAGCCTGGCGGTGCTCCTGCGTCAACGCGGTGACGCGCGTCACGACGTCGCCGACCCGCCGTTCTGCTGCCAGAAGCCGCTCATGCAGCGCCGCAGCCTGGCTGGCGCGTTCCCGGTCAGCCTCGTGGCGTCGCACCTTGGCCTCGCGATCGGGCAGCAGTGACGCGACCTTGGCAAGGTTCATCCGCTCCGCGGCTCGCTGTTCGAGATGCGCCAGATCGTGGCAGGCGCCATCCCGGCTTGCTTCCGCCAGCCGCACCTTGCCGCCAACCTCGGCGAGCTGGCTCTCGATGCTTGCGTACTGGGCCTGCAGATCCCGCCAGTGCTCGACGGCCGCGCGGGCGGTATCCGCCGCTTGTGCGGCGGCGTCGCTCGCCTGTTCGAGCTGCTGCTCTCGCTCCCGCACTGACGCCAGCGCCGCTACCGCGGCCGCATCTTCGGCGTCGAGGTCACGCCCGCCCAGACGGCGCTCGTGCTCAGCGCGTCGGGACGCCGCCTCGCTCCGTGCGGCGGCGCGTCCGGCGCCAAGCGTCTCTTGTGCCTCGCGCACCGCCTCAAGCCCAAGAAGGCGGGCCACCTCAGTGCGCCGCTTGGTGTCACTGCGGTCACCGAAAAAGTGCAACTCCTTTTGCCGGGTGAAGAAGGTCGAGACGAACGCATCGTGCGACAGACCGATCAGCGTGCGGGTGACGTAGCGCGTCACCTCGCGCGTACCCTGCACAATCGGCTCGCCAGGATTGTCCTCACGGTAAACCTCGGCCTGGGTGCTGCTCGGCCGCAGTTCGCGTTGCACGGTGTAGCGCACGCCATCCGCCGGGTCTTGCAACGTCACCCGCACCACTGTCTTGCCGACGCCGTCGTGCGGCGGCACGGTATCACGCGGAATGGTGCGTGGAGCATACAGCGCCCATTCGATCGCCTCGAAGAGCGTTGTCTTGCCAGCGCCGTTTGGCCCTGTAACAGACACGATTCCCTGCTCGGGGAACTCGATGAGGTGCTCGCCGGCGTACTGCTTGTAGTTGGTGATCTCCAGCGCGCAAATGATCATGCGGACGCCTCGTTGGCGGTTGCCTCGTCCAGCCGCCGGATCGCCTGCTCCAGCGCTTCCACCCCCTGCGTCTCAAAGGCGTCGGCAAATGCTGATTCGTAGGCTCCAATGGTGCGCTTGCCCGCTACATAGGTCCGGAACATGGAAACCGGGTTCAGATCCGCCATGCTCTGCGGCGCCTCTCGGCCTAACGGATCGAGCACTTCGCCGGGCACCGTGAGGCGGATATGCCACGCCGCATCGCCAGTCTCCCGCTTGACGATGGCGTCGACCTCGCGGAAAAGTGGGCGCGGCGTGTTGCGGAGTTCCACCCGCACCATGGCATCTGGCAGGCCCAGCGCGCCAGCGCGGTCCAGAATCATGTCTGCGAGATCACGCGCGGTGCGATCGGCACCGTCGATTGCCGAGAGTGTCTCCATCGGCCGCGCCGGGGTATCGATGAACTCGACCTGTGGTAGTGAACCTGGTTCACCCAGCGTAACCAGCGCGTAGCCAGTTTCAGCTCCTTGATCACCCCAGGAGGTGCGCTCAGTTGAGCCGCTGTAAACGGCATTGAGTCCGAGCACCTGGCGCAAGTGGATATGCCCCATCGCCACGTAGTCGAACTCGGTGTCCAGCAGATTGCCGCGCAAGTCGGTCTCACCCTGCTCACGCGATCCCGCCAACTTCGCGCCAGCAGCAACGCCGTGCGTTACCACCACGTTGCGCTTGCCCGCTTCCTTGAAAACGTAGGGCGGGTCCGGGTTGACCAGCGAGCCATGCGGCACGCCGTGAACGACAAGGTCGTGCTCCGGGAACACCCGGAAATCCGACTCGTAACCGGTTATGAACTCGACACGCGGCAAGGCAAATCCGAGCAGCGAGTAGAGCGACCCGGTCGTCCGCAGCCGCGGAGTGTCGTGGTTGCCGGCGATCACCACGGCCGGAACTCCGGCTTGGTCGAGCCGCCGCATCTGCTGCACAAAGTGCGCGAGGGTACTCCACGCGGGCCGCGTGTGGTGAAAGACATCGCCGGCGTGAATGACCAGGTCGACGTCGCGCGTCAGGATATCGGAGATCACCGACTCGAAGGCGTGCTCGAAATCGACCAGCCGTTGGTTTCGCCCTGACTCCGGAGCGCTTTTGCCATACCCCGAGAACCCAAGGTGCGTATCCGCGACGTGGGCGATGCGGAGCGAGGCTCGGTTTAGCGCGGTCATTGGCGGGCGCGCGCGGTGCGCAGCATTTGCTGCGCCCTGCCCCACGGATCTGCGCGTGGATCGCGCAAGCCACCCGCGTACATGCCGTCAAGCTGCGTCGCTACCTGCTGGATATGTTGCGGATCGATCCCGACACACGCCGTCCGCACGTCGTGTTTGCTGGGCATTCGGCTCTCCGGGTATCCCGGGATGTTCCGGAGCACGGTCCACAGGCCATCGCCAGGGTGGCCGACTTTGGTGGCCCCCTGCCCGTTGAAGATGCGCTGCCCCATCATGCCGTCAATCGTCGGCTTGAGCGGGAACGTCCCAAACAGTGGTGCGCGAAAATGCGCGTGCCTGCTGAGCAACCGCCCCTTTTTCAGCCCAAGCAACTCCTGCTTCGTCGTCTCCGTCAGCGAGCGGTACGCGGAGTTGACCAACTCCTCGTCGCCAACTCGGCCGTAGAACGACGTGCCACAGTTGCCAAGTATTTCGCCATCGACCTTGGATCGAAATTGCTGCGCGCCAAAAAGGACCACGTTCAAGTGCCGGCCTCGAGCCGCAATGTCCACGAGTGTATCGCGCAAGCCTCCCTGACCACCCGCAGGGGCGTACTTGTTGAGCTCGTCCACAAAGATGATGACGGTGTCGACGCCCAACGTCTGCTGCTCGGCCATGCGCCAGACACGCTCAATGGCCCGCGTCACCAGGAGTTCCTGCACGTCGCTCTTGCAATCCGCAATGTCAACGACGCGTAGCTCTTGATCGGTAAAGGCGCCGTCCACCTGCGGCAAATCGCCATAGCGGACGACGGAGCGGGAAAGCAGGCCGCCGAACTTGTTGGGCAGGCCATTGAACCGGTTCTTCGCCTTCTGAATCGTGTATTTGTGGTGCCCTCGCCAGTCGCTCTTGCTCGGCTCGGCCTCAAAATAGGCGTCGATCTCAGCCATCTTCTCGTCGAACTGGTTAAGCGACTGCACTCCGAGATCACTCATTTCGTAGATGAAGCTGCTCAGCTTGTCGTCCAGGTCTCCGAAATCGAAGAGCTTGTGCGGGATGCGCAGGAGCGGTCCGAGGTCGAGCAGGATGGGATGAAGGGGGCCCGTTTGTCCCGGCTTGTCACGGATAGTGTTCAGCTTGCCAGCCAGTCCTCCGCGCATCTTGTCCAGTTGGACATCGGCGTCGCCACGGTCGCCCGGCGCCTGCTGAGACTTGAAGGGGGCAAAAATGCGAAAGCAACCATCGAACGGCGCCGGCTTCAGTCCCATCGCCTCGTAGGCGTCGAGGTCCTGCTGCCGCAGCGGACGCGATCCCAATTCCACATATGCGTCTTCGTCCCCAGGCTCGGGCATGGCAGGCTTGTCCAACCAGAGCAAATCCGGCCCCTTGACGTTGAACATCAGGGCAGCAACGCTTCGCCCCTCTGCCTTCAGCTTCTGGAAGACCGCGCTGAGGAGGAAGACGGCGTGGCTGGTCTTGGTCGCCAGCCCAGATTGCCCGGTCCAGTTGGCGTGGCCCGCCTCAGGCCCGAGGAGGTAGTCGCTATCTACCCAAATGGGGGAGCGCTGAAACAGCACGTTGCCGTCCGGGGTTCGCCGCTCCAGCCCAAACTCGTCGCGCTCGGCGTTGCCATTGGTGTGCAGCAAGGCCGGAATTGCAATTCCACTGAAATCCTCGACACCGAGTGCGAAATCGATGGCGTCCGGCGTCGCGAAATAGACGGGTCCGCCAACGGCGGGACGATGCGAATCGACGTCGTCGCGCAGGTGTTTTGTCGCGAGCACGCGCACCGCGAACACCAGCATTTCCGGGCGCCGCGTGATCAACTCGCCGCCGAGGCCATCTTCCATCCGCCGGTCAAAGTAGTCATCGAGGAAGCTTTTCATGTCCGAGAAGCGACGCGGCTCATCGACCACGCCAATCACGGCTGCTTCTTCAGAGAACGCCACCACGATGTGACCGACATCGAGCGTGGTCGCGTCGTCCGCGGCCCAGAACGCGAAGACGTGCGCCCCGGAGGGCTCCTTCTCGCTGCCGACGACCCGCCCGATCACGCCGGTGGCTTCATCGATAAAGTGAGAGAACTTACGTTGGGGTGGAGCTTGTTCCTCAAGATGACCGTTTACGGAGAGCTGCGAGGTGTCGATGTGTTCCAGGATTTCCATCTGCAGCCTCCTAGGCGCCCGGCCAGCCGCGGGTGTCGACGTCCAGCCTGCGTTTCAGCATCCGCTCCAGCAGGTGGACCGGGTAGAGCAGGGTCGCCCAGCGAGCGTCACCCGTCGCTCGCGGCGTGCGCTCGGCCAGGATCCAGGATGAAATCTCGTCGATTTCCTCAGTCGTCACGACATCGCCTGCCGCTTCAATACGGACCAGCGAGTGCCGCGCATCCATGCCATCCGCGTCCCAGAGCCGGATGTACCACATCAAGCGTTCCCCGGAATCTTCCCCGTAGTGACGCCGCACAAGCGGCGAAAACGCTGAGGTGCGGTATCCAGGCGGCAGGCTGAGCATGGTGACAGCATCGGCGCCACTGAGGTATGACTCGGTGAACTGCTTGACCAGGCCAATGCTGCGGAAACTCGCCGCTGGCAGCCGGCCATCGACCAGGATCCAGCTGTCGTCGGCCCGCCATTCGGCGCGCTGCGTCCACCGTGCAAGAACGCCCTTCTCCACCTCGGCGCGGATCTCTTGCGCTGCCTTGTACGCCAGTTCGTGCAAGTGCCCGAAATCCACACTTTCGTCGCCAGACTCGTCCTCGCGCTCTGGCAACGGATCGGTAATCGTCATGCCGGCATGCGCGATCCGTTCGCGCAAATCGTCGAGCGTGGGATCCGCTACGCCCGGGATCAGCCAGCGGTGCTCGAGGGCGAGCGTGCCCGGCTCCAGCACGCCATCGCCAGTGGGGTCACGCCGCAAGACGCCCGCGGCCACAACAGTCGCGGCGACCGGCACCAGCCCGCACCGCAGGACGGAGAACGTCCGTTGGGCTCCATCGAGGAAGTAGCGGAGGCGAGAGTCCCGGGGCGAGATCTCGGGAATGCGTCGCGCCACAATTGGCCCCTCGACGGGTTCTACCCCAGCCCTCGTCGCGCCAGATTGCGTCCGGCTCGCGATCTCGCCAGCGCCCGCGAACTGCAGCTCCATGGCAGGTGAGCGCCGCATATCTGCCACCGCGACTCCATCCCGGCGGAGGTCGGCGTAGACCCGGTTGATCCGCTCAACGAACGACTGGGAATCCTGGTTGGAAACGTGCAGTGGCACCTGACCCCTCGGCTTGCGGAGCTCAACTCTTGCGAGACGGGGCAGCACGGGAAAATGCGAACACCTGTTCCACACAGCATACGACACTGGCCGGCGTGCGTGTAGCTCGCCACAGGGGCATGCTGAAGTGGGACTGCGTTGCCCCTACGAGGTCGGTGCGGGAGTGGCGGAAGGTACCACGGGAGAGGCGCTCTGGACCGCTGTGGCTGCGGCTGGCGTCGATTTCTGCGGGATCGGCGCGCCGCACGGTTGCGCCATGTCCTGGATCGTCACGAACGTGAAGCCCTTGTTGCGCAGATTTTCGACCAGCCACGGTAGCGCAATTGCTGTCGATTGCGCCGAGGCAGGACCATCGAGGTGGAACTCAACGATGGTTCCGTCGACCACATTTGGTGCAACGCGTTCAAAGACGTAGTCAGCGTCGATATCGGGCCCGTAGTCCGCCGCGGAGACGTCCCACGCCACAGGCAGGAACCCTTGCGAGGCGACGATGCTCCGGACGCGCTCGTCCATATCCGCCGCATAGGGCGTGAAGTAGGATCCAATCTCCTCGCCAATCACCTGCTCGATGTGGGTTTCCGAGTCCTTCAGATCCTTGAGAATCTCATCGTCGCTGTACTGGGGCAGATTTCCCCGCGTGTCCCCGTGTGTCCCGATGAGAAAGCCCAGGTCATGGATCTCCTTC
This sequence comes from Thermomicrobiales bacterium, assembly GCA_046328375.1. Lineage (GTDB taxonomy): Bacteria > Chloroflexota > Chloroflexia > Thermomicrobiales > UBA6265 > JACCXM01. The sequence goes on along the minus strand of JAXLWT010000046.1, from coordinate 1,115 downwards.
ATGTCCTGAGGAAACTGCTGGGCCCACCAGCCCATGGGGAAAATGGTGGCTGGGACATCGTTTGCAGCCAACCACTCGAGTGCCTGCATCTGCATTTCATCACCGATGCCAATGTTGAAGAGAAAGGCGACCCGGTTGCAGCCGGGTGTGCCGCGAATCAGGTACGGGGTGCCGCGGCTGGGCGTTGCCACGTAGAGCTGCCACGCCCAGCCAGCCTGGCCTTCCCACTCGACCGGGAGGAAGCCGTCCTCTGCCTCACCGGTCACCACGATGTCGTCGCGAAGTTGGGCCAGGCCCAGGCTCTCGCACGACGCCTTCGGGCACTTTCGAATATTGAGCCCGGTTGTGCCAACCACTTTCCCGCCCTCGCGGGCAGCGCCATCCTGCGCCCATGCAGCACGATCCAGTCCCACTCCCAGTTGCAGGAAGAGCAATCCGGCAACGACGAATCGCAGAATGGGGGCGCGGAGCATGGCTGATACTTTCCCGGGGCAGCCGTTACACGAGCGGTTGTGCTTGGTTCCTGAACGTAGCACCCGCCGTCTGGACGGGTCAATTGCTACACAGCCTCATTTTCCTCATTGCGGACCGTTGGCAGCAATCCAGCCCAGGTACTGACGCATCCCCTCGTCAAGAGGCGTGCGCGGTGTCCATCCCAGGCCCTCGCGCGCACGGTCGTTCAAGGTGAGTGGGCCCGGTTGTGGCTCGACCACGACGTTGGCTTCACCCGCCGGCGCCACTTCGTAGCGCAGATCTGGCAGGTACTTCTGAAAAAGACCCAACACCTCGCCCAGCGGATACTGCTGTCCGGCAGCCAGGATGAAGACCCGCTTGTCCGGCGCGTTCTCCAGCGCCCAGGCCGCTTCTACACCCTCCGCGATGTCTTCAACGTAGGTCCAGTCACGAAAGTTACCGTCGAGCGTGGTGACCCTGATCGGCTCACCTTCGAAGTGGATCCGGAGCATTTCCCGGAGCTCGGTCGCGCCGGCATACCCGGGGGTGAAGCGCTCCATGGGGCCGTACACGTTGCTGGGCCGCACGGCAATGACGTCAATGTCGAAAAGCTCGCCGTAGCGAAGGGCGACGCGTTCTCCTGCCAGCTTCGTTATCCCGTA
>JAXLWT010000045.1:0-32533 GCA_046328375.1 Thermomicrobiales bacterium | reverse complement strand
CTCTGAGCAGAAACAGCGCCATCGCGGTGTGTTCATCGCGGAAGTCCGTTGAGGTCATCAGCCACTGCACGGTGCCGCCACCGCGCTCACCGTTATGCATGTCTGGATCGCTGGCGATGTTTGCGACCCACTTTGGCGCTTCTTCCTGCGGCAGCGGTGCCACGGTGATCGGACAATCGGCTGGCAAGATGCGTCCGTGCACCTTGTAGAACATGCCGCGCATCATCATTTCCAGCGTCATATCCAACGCCGTGCCATCGAATGTCACCGGCAGGTCTCCGCCTAGATTCAGGGGATCAACCTGTTTCCGGAGCCTGTACGCATCATGCGCTGCGCGTGCGATGGGGGAGCGGTTGGTCTGGATTAGCGCGAGCGATCTTCTCCATGTGTGCCATGTCGCGGGGCAACAGCATGGCGTCTTTGCTCATTATCGAGACAGCGCGCAGGTGTTCGTCACCTTTGGCTTTCTCGGCATTGCAGGGACGGCAAGCGGGCGCCGTGATGGCGTTCGTTGGCACGGGTGAGAACAGGGCTTTCGGGAATACATGATCCATCGTCGTGCCGGATGCGGTGCCGCCGCAATAGACGCACGGATCACCGCGGCGTCCCTCATGGAGCGGTCGCTGGGACAAGCCCATGTTGCGCAACTCCTCTGGGGACAGCACCGTGATGGTTTTCGGGACTCTGACTGGTTCTTGCTCGTCCATGCGCGAAACTCCACGCTCGTCTCGTATGCGGAGCGAGAGTATCATACAATATATTGTATGGTGACGACGATTACAGCGGTCACAATCCACTACTCAGTTCACAACATCGCAGCGTGGATGCCGGAACTGCACCTCTGCCCGACGGGCATCAGCCCCCACTCGATGATGGAGCGGAGTACCAACATGATGCCGAACAGGCGGACACGGTCGAGCACGAGAGGGCGGCCACCCGTGGGCTTGGGGCTACTCAGGCGGGATCAGCGGGGCGACGAGGGCTTACGGCTCGACGCTGACAAGCGGCCTAGCCACCCGCCAGATCCACTCTGCCATCGCCCGGTCTTGAACGGCGCTCCTACCGCGTTTCCCGGTGCAAATCGAGCCACTCAAGCGTCGTCGGTGGGAGGCGGACGGCTACCGCCGCCGCGTTGGCCGCGATCTCCTCAGCGCTCTCGCCGCCAGCAATGGCGAAGAGGTTGAGTGGCTGCGACAGCGCGTAGGCAAGGGCGATCTGTGGCACGGTGACGCCGAGTTCAGCGGCGAGGATGCGGGCGCGGCCGAGCCGCTCGTAATTAACGTCCGAGCCGTACGAGCGCCGGGCTCGTTGCGCTACCTCGTCGGGAAGCCCGCCGTCGTGGTGGCGGTCGAAGCCGCCAGACAGGAAGCCGCCCGCCAGGCTCGACCAGGCGAAGATGGCCATCTGGTTGTCGATGTACCAGCGCTGAGCCTCGGCCTGATCGGGACCACCAATCGAGATGCAGCCGCGCCAGGGAGGGTCGATCTGCGCGGCAAGACTGAACTGCGGGCTGCTGGCGACGAACGGAACCAGTCCGTGCTCCAGCGCGTAGGCATTCGCCTCGGCGATCCGCTCGTGCGTCCAGTTCGAGCCGCCAAAGGCGCGGATTTTGCCAGCGCGCAGATGGTCGTTCAGCGCCTCAACGATCGGGCCAACGGGCACGTCCGGATCGTCCCGGTGCAGGAGGTAGAGGTCTATTGCGTCGAGGCCAAGCTGGCTCAGGGATTCGTCGAGGTCGGCGGCGATGTCGGCCGGGGTGACGCGCATCCGCTCGGGACTGTGATGGGCGCCCTTGCCGATGATCACCACCTGGTCGCGCAGTCCCCGCTCCCGCACCCAGCGGCCGACCGTCACCTCGTTGCCGTTGCCATAATGGCGGGCGGTGTCAAACGCGGTGATCCCGGCAGCGAGCGAGGCATCGAGCAGCGCGAAGCTGGACGGCAAGTCGTCTTCGCGGACCATGATCGTGCCCTGGACGAGGCGCGATATCGGCTTGTCAACTCCCGGAACGTGCCCGTAGTCCACGTCAGATCCTTTACTCGCCGGGGTACCGCAGTCCCCAATCGGCCCGCACACGGTCGAGCGTCTCGATCACGGCAACAGTTTCGTCGAGGGGCAGCAGCGGGCTCTCGATCGCGCCCGCGCGGAGGCAACGCATTGCCTCCATGGCCTCATGGGTGTAGCCATTGCCCAGGTAGGGAGCGTCGAAGGTATAGGGCTGGTGACCGTCGCTGCTGACCGTGAGGCTGGTCGCTTTCCACCATGGCGCTTGCAGCCTGATCGAGCCGGCTGAGCCGATGAACGTTGCCTCTTGCGGGGTGTCGGCCGTGATTGCGGTGGTCAGTTGCGCGAACCGGCCGCCCTCATAGCCAAAGAGGAGCGCGGCCCGTTCATCGACGCCGCTGGGGCCGATGTGCGCCAGGGACGTAGTCTGCGCGGGCGACCCGAAGAGCATGGACGCGAGCGAGGCGAGATAGACCCCGACGTCAAGCAGCGCTCCCCCGCCCCGCTCAGGGTCGAAGAGGCGGTGCTGAGGATCGAACTCCTTGCGGAATCCAAAATCGGCGATCAGGAACTGGAGCTCGCCAATCGCGCCATCGGCAATGAGGCGGCGCGTCTCGGCCAGGGCTGGCAGGAAACGGGTCCACATGGCTTCCATCAGGAAGAGGTTCCGCTCGCGGGCGAGCAGGACGAGTTCGCGAGCCTGCGTGGCGTTGAGCGTAAAGGGCTTCTCGCAGAGAACCCCTTTGCCGGCTTCCAGGCAGAGGCGGGAATTGGCGAAGTGACCCGAGTGCGGCGTGGCGACGTAGACGATGTCGACATCGGGATCAGCCGCGAGACCGGCATAGTTCGCGTGACTCCGGCGAGCGCCAAAGCGTCCAGCGAAGTCAGCGGCCGTGGCAGCAGTACGGGAGCCGACCGCGGTCAACTCAGCGTCCGGCAACGCCCCTAACGCCGTGGCGAAGGTTGCTGCGATGCGCCCTGTACCCAGGATCCCCCAGCGGATCGATTCCAGCGTGTCCTCCCGTTCCGCTCTATAACGCAGTTGTTTCCGGCGAGGAGCATACCAATTGGCGGCCTCGCCAACTTCGACAGCAGTTCCTGTCATGTATCCGCTGCGGTCGCCTGAACTCAACGCGGCGTATGTGACGTGCAAGGCATCGCCCGGCGCTACCCTTTCATTCTGGCCGCCCCGGACCAGGGCCGCCAGGGGTCTCAAGCGTCGCCGGGACCTGTTCCGCATCCCCGCCCATCGTGGCGGCGTCGGTGACGGTGATGGTGCTGCAAGCGATAACGTAGGCTGCCAGTGGTCTTCCTTCGCGTTGGTCAGCACCCACGCATTCTTGCCAATGTGCGTAGGTCACAACCTCAACGTCGACACACTCAAGCTGCGCTAGTCTTGCCAGACTTATCGTTCGCGTGAAAGAGAATCCGCGTAACCATGATCTGGGTAGCGGTCTGGGGACTGGCAGTCGCGCTCAACGCCGTTCCTGCGTTCATGCCGCCGACCTGGGCCATGCTCGCCTACTTCCACCTCTATCACGCGCTGCCCATCATTCCACTCGCGGTCGTCGGCGCGCTTGGCTCGACGGCCGGTCGCGCGATTCTCGCCCTGGGCAGCCGCGCGTTTGGCGATCGATTCGTCCCCGCTTCGGCGCGGGAGAACATCGAAGGTCTCGTCCAGACACTTGAGGCGCGGCCTGTCCTGGGGGTATCGACCCTGGCGCTCTTTGCCCTGGGGCCATTTCCCAGCAATCACCTGTTCATCGCAGCCGGGTTGGCGCGAGCACCCCTGGCTCCGATCCTGCTCGTCTTCTGCGTCACTCGTGCCATCAGCTACGTCATCTGGGTGAGCGCAGCCAACGTGGCAGACCGTTCCCTGCGTGACCTTCTCGGTCCGCGCATCGGCGGCTGGGAGGTCATTCTTGTCCAGGTGATCGGGTTCGGCCTCATCCTCCTTTCGCTCCGCGTCAACTGGCGCCGCGTTCTCGGCGATCGGTGGCCGGGACTCACGCTCGAGGGTGCTCGCACGCGCGAGCACACGGAGGATTCAGCTCCAGCGGATGCGGAACCACCGAACGGAACTGCCTGATCCACCTCGTGTCGATTACAGCGGCGCGCAGAGACGTTGATCTGCCAGGAAGCCCTCGTGTCTCGAGCTCGTCGAGAGACCTCGTCTGCCACGTCCTGGAACGAGGTCTCTCACGCTCGGTGCGAAATGGTCGAGGCGCTCGTACTTCCAACGAGAAACCCTCACCCCCAGCCCCTCTCCCGATGCGCGAGAGAGGGGAGACGACGGCGGACGCGTTGGGCGAAACCTGGCGTCACGGCGCCGATCCTGGCGCACGCAGCCAGGGACACGAGCCCCTCCCCACTTCCCGCGCAGCAGGTGGGGGGAGCGGGGTTGGGGTGAGGGTTCTTCGGCGCTGGCACCAACGATGAAGGTATTTCGCACCAAGCGTTCTCGACACGCTCAAGACACGACGAAGATGCGGTCCGCATCAAGCGGGCCGATTGTCTTGCAGACCTCTGGAGGCGGGGGGCAAGGAGTAGTGCCTCTGAGCCGCGACCGCCTGCAACTCCGGACGCACGTCGGGATGGGCGATGCTGATCAGCAGTTCCGCACGCTGGCGTAGCGGCTGCCCGCGCAAGTTGACGGCGCCGTACTCGGTAACCACGTACTGCACGTGGCCACGGGTTGTCACGACACCGGCGCCGGGCTTGATGACCGGCACAATTCTGGAGAGCGCGCCGCCTTGCGCCATCGAGGGCAGCGCGATGATCGCCTTGCCTTCGGGAGCCAGGCTCGCACCCTGCACGAAGTCCATTTGCCCGCCGATGCCACTGTAAATGCGTTCGCCAATGGAATCGGCCACGACCTGGCCGGAGAGGTCGATCTCGATCGCCGAATTGATGGCCGTCATGCGTTCGATCTGCCGGATCTCCCGGGGATCATTGACGATGTCGGAGCCGTGGAACTCGACGAACGGGTTGCCGTCGACAAAGTCGTAGAGCCGCTGGCTGCCGAGCGCGAATGACGTGACCACCCGGCCACGCCACGTCGTCTTGAAGCGGTTCGTCACGACACCCGCTTCAGCCAGCGCCAGCAAGCCATCAGAGAACATTTCCGTGTGGATGCCAAGATCTTCCCGCTCACCCAGGCAGGCCAGGACCGCATCCGGGATGGCGCCGATTCCCATCTGCAGTGTCGCGCGGTTCTCCACCAGGGCCGCCACGTTTTCACCCACCTGCCGCTCAACCTGGCCAATGTGCGGCGGTGCGATAGTCGGCAGCGGCCGGTCAGCCTCAACCATCGCCGCGAAGCGACTGATGTGTACGGCCGAGTTGCCAAGCGTGCGCGGCACCCGCGGGTTCACCACGGCGATCACCGTGCGCGCACAATCCACCGCGGCGCGAGCACAGGCGATCGACGTGCCCAGGCGGCAGAAACCGTGGCGATCGGGCGGCGAGACCTGCAGGAGCGCCACGTCCAGCGCGAGACGTCCGCTCTCGAACAGCGCCGGCACTTCAGACAGGAACACCGGCGTGTAGTCAGCCCGGCCATCATTGACTGCGTCCCGCACGTTGGCCCCGACAAACAGGGCGTTGTGCCGGATGCTCCCGGCGAGCTCAGGAGCCACGTGCGGCGCCGGGCCCTCGGTGTGCAGGGAGACCACCTCAACTCCCGACAAGTCCGGTGCCCGGCGCACAAGTGCGTCGAGCAGCTCATGCGGCGTCATCGCGACCTCGTGCAGGTAGACACGGTCACCTGACTTGATCAGGAGCACCGCTTCGTCGGCAGTCATGACACGCGCCTGAGGACCGCGCGCGGTATCAGCCGGTAGGCTCATCGACACCCCTGCATGGACGTTCTCGCTTCGCCACTGTGGGCGTCCGTGGGGCGCATCCCCAGGACGATTCTGGCAGAAATGGCGGAGCCAGAACGTGATGAGGCGAGTGCGCCCGCAATCCCCTCAACTTACCAGGCGTGGCACGCCATTTTGCCGAGGCCCATCCGTAGCCCGAGCCGACTACGTCGTCGTGCCTCTCACGGTGATCACCGCTCACAGGTTGACTCTGTTTACGACTTGTACACCGGTGAAGACGGTATTACGGGGAAAACCAGTTCCGCCTTCCTTAGTACTGTCCACACTGAGTCCAGGGAATTTGGGATTTCTCCTGATGTGTCAACCCGGACTGCCAAGGCCCCGCCTGGAACCAGTGGTGGCGCCCCAGTGACTGCAGCCCGCTGCCGCTGGTATGTCGCCAGCGTAGCGTCCGACGGAGACGTCCCCTCGTTCGCCCGGGCGGCCAGGCGGGCGGCTACGGTCTCCTCATCACAGACGGTCTCCACCACCACGAGGGGAACATCGCATCGAGCAGCCACCGCCGCGGCTCCCCTTCGTTGCTCCGTGGCGAGAAACGCTGCATCGAGGATGACCGGCACTCCCCTGGCGAGTTGTGCCTCCGCGAGCGCAAAGAGGTGAGCATACGTGGCCTGGGTCCAGCCCGGATCGTAGATTCCCTCCTGCCACGCGGCGGGCGCCGCACCTCCTGCCCCGGCCAGCTCTTTGCGCACGACGTCGGACACGAACAGCGGCGCCCCCAGCGCGCGCGCCAGGCGACGGGCAACGGTCGACTTTCCCGTGCCGCTGAGCCCGGTCATCATGATCAGCATTGGCCGCACGGTCAGGGCCGCCGTCGCTGCCAGGTCGACGTAGTCGGCTGCCTTGACCGCCAGCGCCGTCGCCTCGGTGTCCACGCTCTTGAGCTTGAGGCATGCCACCTTGGCGCGCACCAGCGCCCGGTGCGCCCAGTAGTAGCGCAACAGCACGTCAGGCAATGGGATCGCTGCGTCCCGGTACGCAACCAGTAACGCAGCGCCAGCATCCTCCGCACCGAAGCGCGTCAGGTCCATCAACAGGAAGGCCAGGTCGCTTGCGACGTCAGCGCAGCGCAAATCGCGGTTGAACTCAACGCAGTCGAAGATCTGCACCTCGTCAGGCGGCTCGAGGCAGATATGCTCACAGCGCAGATCACCGTGACCTTCCCGTATCCAGCCTTCCGCGGCACGGGCCTGCAGCAGCGCCCCATGGTTGGAGATGAATCCGCGCACGGCCGTAGCGATCAGGTCGAACTGCGCGGAGCCACGAAACGTCCCGGCGAAAGGCGCCAGTTCTTCGAGGTTGTCAGTCACGACGCGCGTGGCAGCACTGACGACATCCGCGCCCACCCCACACACCGGAGACAGATCACGGTGAAAGGGCACCAACCTCTTCGCCAGCCGGCGGCCAAGCCCGGGCGGAACACTCCCGGATCGGAGCAACGCGTCGAGCATGCCGGCTGACGGCAGGCGTCGCATCAGCGTTGCCCATTCGAGCGGCTCTCCCACCCCGCCGGCGTGCAGTCCATCCTTCGTCCGGACAATAGGAACGACATCGAGGTAGACGCCGTCGGTCAGGCGACGATTGAGACGCACCTCGTCCTCGCAGGATTGGCGACGGGTATCCAGCTCACGGAAATCTACGAAGGGATACGCGACCGGCCGCTTGATCTTTACCACGCGGTCTCCCGCCAGGAAGACCAGGGAGACGTGCGTCTCGATCAACTCCACACTAGCGGGCTGCCAGGGGTACGCCTTGGGGCTGAGGAGCCCAGCAATCAACTCGTCCGTTGCTATCTCCACGCTCACCAGCCTCAGGCGCCTGGGACGTGCTGATGACTCCCGCGATTGGCCGCGGGAACGAGCAGGACCGGAGCGGGTGCTTCGCGCACCAGCTTCTCCGCGACGCTGCCGAGCAGCCAACGCATGACTCCACCCCGGCCGTGGCTGGTAATGATGATCAGGTCGTCTGGCTGGGCCGCATTCGCGATATCGGCATAGGGAGAACCGTCAAGCACTGCCCAACTGACGTCGAGCCCTTGCTCCTGCAACCGCGTGGCGACCGAGGTCAGGTAAGAACGAGCGCTCCCCTCGAGATCCGCGATCATCTGATCGTACATCGACTGCGGCGGGTTCACCGGGAAAAAGCTGCCGCCAGTCAGCGAGGCCAGCACGGCCGCGGTATTGGTAGCCCGGACAAGATGAACGGGGACCTTCAACCGCTGCGCGAGTTCCGTGGCAATCGGCAACGCCTCTTCCGCCAGGTCTGATCCGTCAAGCGGCACGAGGAGACGGGTGATGCTCGCCGATTCCGGAACCGCCGGCTCCAGCCGGGGGCGAACCAGCACCACGGGAACCGGAGATGTCCGCACGATGCGGTCTGCAACGCTGCCGAAGACCGTCCGGCCGATGGCACCCCGGCCGTGCGTGGTCATGGCGACGACGTCCACGTCCCGTTGCGCGATCGCCTGCAGAATCTCGCTCGCTGGGTCCCCTTGAGCGACCTCTGTGGAGCAACTCACCTGGTCATCGGAAACCCGGGTGGCGATCTGGGTAAGAGCAGCTTGCGCGACTTCAAGCCCGGTCTTGCCGTTTGCATCGGGTGCCTGCTTGAGCGCCCAGTTCAGTTCGGTCAACGCCGGTTCATTGGCGCCAGGCATCTCGAACTCTGGCACTGCCTGGAAGAGCAGAATGGAGCCGCCGGCTGGCAGCAGAGCCCTGGCGTAAGGCAGGGCCTGCTCCGCCTCTGGGGATCCATCGAGTGGGACGAGAACGCGCGATATCATGGTGTCATCCTGCTGTCTGGCTCGGTCGTGCCTGTCCCTCAGGTCCCGGGACGATCAACCTCCCGGCACGTTCGCCAAGAATAACTCCGGCACTGGCGCAGACCAGATATCCGCCTCCTGGCCGCGCGCGTCAACGGAGCGGCATTCGGCTCCGACCTTGAGGTTCGTCGTGCCGGCCGCAGAGGGCAGCACCGGCTGTGCGCTGCCCACCGGCCTCCTGCCGGCAGGGTCGCCGATTCCACGCCAATCAGTTCCCTCGGGATCGGTGCTCCGGCAGCCGTTACTGCGGCAATGTGTGGCTGGCCTTACGCACGTATGTTGCGAAAGGTGCCGTCAACCTGATACGTGTCTGGCGATCTGGACCGCCCTAATCAGCCGGCTCGAGCGCGCTGCGCATGGCATCCACGGTCGCCTGGTAATCGGTCACGGAAACCGCATGAACATCCCACGCCATGAGGTCCATGTAGGGCTCGACAATCTCGCTCACGTCCTCGGGAGTCTTCGCCTCAACCATCAGGAATCCCGCTCCCCCGCCAGCCAACGTGTACCAGCCCTTGATACGCTCTCGATGGCTGGAGCTCTGGCTATCCAGCGCCAGGAGACGGCGCCCGACGGCTTCGCGCGATGTCCCGGGGTACCAGGTAAAGCGGCAATAGAAAAGCATCTCTTTCCTCCACATCTCACACCGGGGCTCCCGGTGGTTGAGCAACGACGCTGCCCTACAGCTCCGCGTCTGCCTGCCACGTGTTGTAACCCGCAGAGGAAATCGGGCGCGCCGCTGAATGCCCGCTCAGTGTTGCAATTTCGTCTCAGGAAGGTCTCACGACGAAGACTGGACCGGTGAAGGTTCAGCGTGCTGGTTCCAGGGGCACTGCTGCACTGGAATCGAGCGTGGCTCGCGAAAGTCGAACGCGCTTGGCCAACTCCGTCATGAGGACGTAGCCCGCGGAAATGACCGTCACAGCGGCCAGAATGGGTGGCGGAAGAGCCTGCAGGCCGAGCGGCAAAGCGAGCGGACTGAACGGCAAGAGCAGGGTCACGACGGCGATGGCGATTGACGTCAGCAGGAGTGGTTTGCTTGGGTGGCTCTGGAATGCGGGTCGCCGGGTGCGGAGCACCAGCATTGCTGCAAGTTCGGTCATCATGGAGACGACGAACCAGGCGCTCCGGAACAGTTCGGGGCTGGCTGCGAAGACGCCTCGCAGCACCACGAAGGTGATGATGTCGAAGAGTGAGCTGATTGACCCGAACACCATCATGAACTGGCGGATCGCCGGCACGTCCCACGTGCGAGGCTGCTCCACCATCTCGGGGTCAACACTGTCTCCAGCAATCGTCATGGCGGGAATATCAGACAGGAAATTGAGCAGCAGAATCTGCCCGGGCAGGAGCGGCAAGAAGGGCAGGAACGCGGACGCAGCGGCCATGCTCAGCATGTTTCCGAAGTTGGCACTGATCGTGATGTTGATGTACTTCAGCGTGTTGGCAAACGTCTGACGGCCAAGGCGAACCCCATCGGCGACGACGGCCAGTTGCTTGTCGAGCAGAACGATGACAGCCGCCTGCTTGGCGACGTCGACCGCGCTGTCAACGGAGATGCCAACATCCGCGGCATGCAGTGCAGGCGCATCGTTGATCCCATCGCCCAGGTATCCCACCACGGCGCCCGTCGCGCGGAGGGCCCGTACGATGCGCTCCTTCTGCACCGGCTCGATTTCAGCGAAGATCGCCGTGTCTCGGACAGCCTCCACCAGTGCCGGATCCCGCAGATCGGCGATGTCGGAACCTGTCAGGACATGCCCGGGGTCGAGACCGACGGCCGCGCCAACGTGTGCGGCAGCAAGCCGGTTGTCCCCGGTGATCATCCGCACCGCAATCCCCAGGCTTGCCAACTCAGCGACTGCCTCAGCCGCTTCTGGCTTTGGCGGGTCGGTGAAGACCAGGAAGCCAGCGAAGGTCATGGCGTGCTCGTCATCCACCGCGCACGTGTCCTTCGGCAGTTCCCGTGTGGCGACTCCCAGCACCCGGTACCCCTTGCAGCTGAGTCGCTGGAACGTCGCCTCAATTGCTGCCCGCCGCTCTTCCAGATCGACGGCGGCGCCTGCACCTGAAGCGGCGTGGCTACACACGGAGAGAATGGACTGCAGCGCCCCCTTGGTGATCAGCACCTGTTCGCCGTTGTCGCGCAGGAGAACGCTGAGTCGCTTCCGCGTGAAGTCATAGGGCGCCTCGTCGAGGCGCGTCGCCTCGGCGGGGTTGAAGTTCCGCTCCCGGAGGATGGCCTCGTCGAGTGGATTGGTGTAGCCCGTCTGAAAGTGCGCGTTCAGCCAGGCCAGTCTTGCCGTGGCGTCATCTGGTGCGCCCAGGGGATTGAGCGCATCCGCCAGCTTGACGGAGCCCAGCGTGAGCGTCCCGGTCTTGTCTGTGCACAGGACCGACATCGCCCCAAAGTCCTCGATGGCGTCGAGACGCTTGACGATGACCTGTTCCCTGGCCATGCGCCGCGCGCCAGTCGCCAGTCCAATCGAGACGATTGCCGGCAGGAGTTGCGGGGTAATCCCGACCGCCAGGGCCAGTGAGAACAGGAGCGATTCAATGACCGGTCTGGACAGGAAGAGGTTGACGGCGAGAATGGCCGCGACCAGCACAATCGTCGCTCGCACCAGGAGGTAGCCGAAGCTGGTGATACCTCGCTCGAACCCAGTTGGCTCAGCGCGCGCGGTAAGGGTGCTGGCCATGCTCCCAAATTCGGTCCCGGCGCCAGTGACCGCGATCACAACTTTCCCGCTGCCACTTGCCACGTGACTTCCCATGAAGACCGCGTTTGAGCGCTGGTTCAACGGTGTCGCTGCGGGCAGCGACGCCGGGGCCTTCTCGACCGGGTAAGACTCCCCAGTCAGCGCGGATTCGTCGACAAGGAGGGCGGCGCCCTCGATGACCCGGCCGTCGCCCGGAATCACATCACCGGCGTTGAGCAACACCACATCGCCGGCGACCACCTCGGCCATGGGGATGGACACAATGTGGCCGTCGCGGAGGACCTCGACCGTCACTGCCACGCGGGCGAGCAACGCCGCCACGGCGCGGGACGCGGCCCACTCCTGCCAGAACCCAAGGAGGCTGCTGGCCAGGATGATGACCAGGACGGTCAGCGCATCGACCACATCGCCAACCAGCAGCGAAATGACCGTGGCCACGATAAGAATCACGATGATCGGATTGGCGAACTGCTGCAGCAGCAACCGGATGACGTGATCTGACCTTCCGCTGCCGAGCGTGTTCGGTCCCGATGCGGCAAGGCGCGCAGCCGCTTCCCCTGCCGGGAGTCCAGTCTCGGACGTCCCCAGCGCGGCCAGGACGGACTCTGGGGAGCCTGCCCAGTACGGGCCTGAACTGGATTGCACGACCGCTGGCGCAGCCTGATCGCAGCCGGCAGGAGCCCGCGACGTACGTAGCTGCGAGAGCTTCACCACTATCGCATCCTGGCCTGCCCTGCCTCGCCACCACGGTGGTCACCGTCCTGGGGGAACGTCATGCGCCGGATCTCGACGTGCTCTGGGACGCTGTGAAATTTGAACGAGGCGAGAGATATTCCAGGAACCAGTCACGAGCCTGTCCTGATGCCGCAACGAGCGTTCCCGGCTCTTCGAACAGGTGCGTTGCTCCCGGAACCAGCACCAGTTGCACCGGGGCCTGCATCTGTCGACGGGCCAGGTCATTGAGCTGGATGACCTGCGTGTCTTTGGCGCCAACGATGAGCAGCGTTGGGGCCTGCACGCGTGGCAGGGAGTCTCCAGCCAGGTCAGGCCGGCCGCCACGGCTGACGACGGCTCGCACGAACTGGGGCCGGGCAGCGGCCGCACGCAGCGCCGCGGCTGCGCCGGTGCTTGCGCCAAACAGGCCAATCGGCAGGTCCCGTGTCTCCGGGTTCTGCGCCACCCAGTCGGTGACTTCCGTCACCCGGTCGCCCAGGAGCTCGATATTGAACCGGAACTCCCGCGTGTACTGGTCAACCGCATCTTCCTCCCGGGTGAGCAGGTCCATCAGCAGCGTGGCAAGACCTGCCTGCTGCAGCATCTCGGCAACCTGGCGGTTACGCGGCGAGTGACGCGACGAGCCACTGCCATGCGCGAAGAGGACGATGCCCGTTGCTCCGTCTGGAACGGTCAGCACCCCTCCGAGCTGTCCGCCGGGGACTGTCATCACCAACTCTCGTGGTTCGCCAACCGGATCACGAGCCGTCGCATTCATGGTTCGCCTCCACATTGACCGGGTTGCCGGAACCTCACGCACCCGGGTCGTCCGCACTGTCCAGGCCGGGGAGGAGCCCCGCGTCAAGCGGAATCTCGCCTCGTTCCAGCCGGTCCCGGCAATCCCGGCAAACGCGGACAAACTCGACGGGTTCGGCTACGCCCGGAACGCCCTCGATCCGCTCGAATGACAACTCGGAACCTGGCTGTCCGCAGAGATCGCACATGACCGTGTCGTGTCCCATCGCGGCACGTTCCAGGCCGGTGACATCTTCCTCCATCGCGTGTTGCCTCCGTCTTCCACCCGAGAACCTACTGTTGCGACCCCGGTTCCTGGCGTGCCCTCCAGGTATCCCTACCCCTCGGGCAACGCCCTGGAACCGGTGCCTGGCAGACCAGGAGGTGCCTAGACGCCGAACGGGAACGTTTCCGGCAGTTCCTCTGGAGACTCCCAGCCGGGATGACGATCAAGCGGCACAAGTGCGGTCGTCTTGTCGAGGTGCATGACGGCATCGAACTGCTCCGCAATCCGAGCCGGGAAGTAGTGGCTGAAGCGCTCGGTCTCCGGCCGGTAGATCACGCCAATGGCTCGCTCCAGCCGCTCTGGCCTCAGCAGATCGGCAGCAGATCCCCCGTCTCGCAGGCGAAGCAAGAAGTTCCCTGCCCCGGCGCTCGCAACCTCATGGAAAAGCAACTCGTAGCTTCCAGCCAGCGCCGGCCTGACCTGGCGCTGCTGCGCCGGTTCATCCCAGTTGGTCGCCGCTGTGACCGTACCGGAATAGGTCGTAAAGCCCACCAGCACGGCGTTCTTCCCGTGTTGTTCCCGCGTCAGTTGGCCGAGATTGATCTCGCGCTCCGTCGCCATGGCGGTCGCGCGAGCGTCTCCCAGGTGGGAGTTGTGGGCCCACACCACCACCTTGCCTCGGCCCTCGTCTTGCTGCAGATGGCCGGACAGTACCGAGAGCGTCTCGGCCATATGCCGGTCACGCAGATTCCAGGAGGGGACCCGCCCATAGAACATCGCCCGGTAGTAGGCCTCAGCATTCCTTGCCAGGCGGGCGTTCTGCTCAGCGAAGAAATACTCATCGCGGTCAGGCTGGCCATCTCGCTGCAGGATCTCACCAGCTCGTCGTTGCATCTCGACCAGTTGACCGACCACCTCGTTTTCGCATGGCTCGTAGATTCCGCTGGTCACGGCGTACCCGTACACCTGCGGGTCATCGCCGAAGTGATCGAAGCAGGCGTAGCGGGCTCTGGCCCGCACCGCGCCGTCAGGGTCAACCTTGTCGAGATAGCCGATCACCGCCTGGATGGACGTGTGAAGGCTGTACAGATCAAGGCCGTAGAATCCCACCTGAGCGCGGTCGCGCGGGACTGAGGCGTTGTAGTCCCTGAGCCAGCTCACAAACTCGAGAACCTCGGTGTTTCGCCACATCCACCGTGGGAAGCGCTCGAAATCCCCGAGCGCGGCCAGCGCATCCCGGTCCTCGCTGGTGCCACGGACGAAGCGATTGATCCGGTACGCATCCGGCCAGTCGGCTTCGACAGCCACGGCGTTGAAGCCGCGCTCCTCGATCAGGAGACGTGTGATGCGGGCACGCTCGCGGTAAAACTCCTGTGTCCCATGTGTCGCCTCGCCGATGAGCACAAACTGGGCGCCGCCGATGAGGTCGAGCAGCCGGTCATAGTCGTTGGCTCCGCCGGTGAGCGGGACCGCCTCTGCACGCAGCACATCGACCGTTGAGGCTGTCGTCCGGCCCGCGACTCTCTGGGCAGCCGGCACTTCAGCACGTTCGGGCAGGTGCGCCTGCGCCGCCCGCCGCAGAATTTCCTGCACTTCCGCATCCGACGTCGGGCCGAAGTCGTCATACCAGATGCCAACGGCGTAAAACGGCTCCGGCTGTTCGGCGCAGACGACCTCGTCGACGACATCGAGCAATGATGCGCAGACTGTCGCGGAACCAACAGGCACCGCGGCGATCAATCGAGCTGGCTGCAACTGGCGCAAGGCACGGGCGGCCACCCGCATGGTGGCTCCCGTCGCGAGACCATCGTCAACCAGGATCACCGTGCGCCCGCGCACAGCAGGCGCCGGCTGGGTACCGCGGTACAAGCGTTCGCGCCGCGCCAGTTCCCGTCGCTCCGCCGCCTCAACCGCGTCGATCACCGCCGGGGGAATTGCCAGGGGACCGACGATATCGTCATTGAGGACTCGCAGGCCACCCGACGCGATGGCGCCCATCGCGACTTCCTCGCGGCCCGGCACGCCCAGCTTCCGCACCAGGAAGGCATCCAGCGGTGCGTTGAGCGCTTTGGCAACCTCATCCGCAACCGGGACCCCGCCTCTCGGTAGGCCGAGCACGATGACATCCGGGCGGTTGGCGTAAGGCCTGAGCCTGGCAGCCAGTTGGCGGCCTGCATCCAGTCTGTCACGAAATGGCAGCGTCATCTGGTTTTCGTCCTTCGTCTCGACGGGCCGTACGGCTACCGCGTCTGGATCCGTTGCAGATGTTCGATCAGCAGGTCCCGGAGTTCGTCCACGCTCTCACGCTCTCGCTGTTCAATACGTTCGAACGCTGCCCGAACGGCAGGTTCCTGGGCAGAATCAGCGTCGAGTTTGTACTCCTCGATCGCCGCGATCCCTTCGAGCTTGTTCGTCAACACGACCATCAGGTCGTAGGCCACATTGGTGACGCCGGTGACCTGGGCTGATCGGACCTTGGCTTCCTCGTGATCCATCACGTACTCCCTTGTGAAATCGTCCACTCCGATAACCATGAGTTTTGCTGCCCGTGCGGAATCGGCTTCCTCTCGGCATCTGGCGCCCTTGAGCGTTGGCATCGGAGTCGAGGCACCAGCGCCATGCTGGGTACCAACGTCGTTCAGCTGGACGTTGCCAGACTGCAAACTCGCAGCCATCACCGCAAACCAGGAGAGATTTCCCGGCGACGCCTGGGGCGCGCTGTTCAGGAACCCGGAGTTAGATCAAGTAAGAGGCCGTCTCGCCAGAGAAACGCGTGGGGAGTCCCTGCGGCGGTCTCTGCCCAACCCACCACATCACCCTCGCCGTTTGTCGCGTAGGCCTCACCAAAGTGCCCACCCAGTGAGCCCAGTTCAATCTTTTCGCCATCTGCCCACACCACGGGTTGCAGCTCGTAAGCTGCTGATGCCTCGGCGCCGGCGATTGCTCCGTCATCGGCAATGTCATTCGCGACCGAACGCCACCCAGGTGAACCCAGGTCTATCAGCACACCGCCGGACCACAGTGCCGCGCTCCGGTCTCCCCCGACGGTCTCTGCCCATCCCACTACGTCACCATGCGCGTTGATCCCTCGGGTTTCACTTGCTCCAGGCAGGCCTGCTCCAAGATCAAGTCGATCGGCTCCGTCCCAGACGTATGCGTGAGGCGTGTAGTCCTTGTCGACAGTCCACCCTACCGTCTGTCCGGCGTTATTGATGTCGAGTCCTGCCGAACACTGTGCACCCAGGCAGTTGCCGAGATCAAGCGCTGTCCCATTGGTCCACGCAACTGCGCGACCCATCGCGCTCCCGGGCCCAGCCATAATCGGCCACGACATCCCCACGATATTCCCGTGATCGTTGATCGCGTAGGCCACGGTGAGGTCAGTGCGTTTCGCCCCGAGGTCGCGCATGACCCCATTGGTCCACACAAAACCGTGCGCCTCGCCAGAAGCGGTTTGCGCCCATCCCACCACAGTTCCGGCGGCATTGATATCCATGGCGCAGCTATTGCGGCCGCCCAATGTCCCCAGCGACGTCGTAGTGCCGTCGCGATTCCAGAGCACGGCGCCAATAGTTCGATCCGCGTTCATCGTCCACCCAACCACCTGGCCCGCATCATTGACACCCCGCGCTTCACTGCTGCCGAAAGGGGGCGAGTAGCGGGGATCGTTGCCGAAACGAAAGACCAACATGCAGTCATGCCACGGCGCCACCCGCTCTATCGGTTTCACTTCCATAGCGGCATTGGGACGCGGGGAATGAGCAACGACGCTGCTGCCGAGATTAAGGCTCATCAGAACGGCGAGGAGTCCCGTCACGACTTGCATACGCATCGCGCTCCTGGGCTGGCGGAAAATCGGCAACGAGCGACGCAGGTCGCTGAGCATCAAATGGAGCTCCTCGCTTCAGACTCACCTGGAGTCGACATTTGCAAGAGGCTGAGACTCGTGTGTGACATGGAGCTTGCCCTGCAGTGCCATGAAGGTCTGACGACAGTCACCGGCCGGTTCGCTGAAAGGTTTGTCCATCCACCACCAGGCCTTGAGGCGGGTGACGTTGAAAGTCTTGACATGGTCTGGAGCCATGTCCGCCTTCCTGATCGTGGAGCAGCCCTGGGATGCCCGGGTGGTCATCAGACCACCCGGGCGAAGTCGGGTCCCACCCGTATGCCGGCTAGAACGGACGGACGTCGAGGTTATTGGTGACCTGGGTCACGCCTTTGGCTCGCCACGCGCCGAAGGCCGCCTCGCGCTTTTCCGCGAGCGAGCGCACGGTGCCGCTGAGCGTGACATGGCCACCGTCCGTACTGACGCGAATGCGATCGGCGTCAACTTCGGCGGCGCGCAGCAGCGCTCGCTCGATCCCGCTTTGCACCTCGCTCGTCGACACTGCTGGCTGCTTGACGACGATCAGGTTGGTCAGGTCGCGCACCCCGCGTAGATAACGGACGCTGTTGGCTGCTGCCATGCGCTGGAACGCCCAATCGACCTCGCCGGTCAGCTTCACCTTGCCGTTCTGCACGGTGACCTCGATGCAGTCCGGCGGTACGGAGAAGTTGGCGTCCAGGGCGTCAACCACGGCCTTCGCGATATCGCTGTCGTTGTGGGTCAGCGGCCCGCGGACCGACAGATCGTTCGCTACCGCACGCACGCCCTCTACCCGTTGCGTTGCCTCTTGCGCGGCCAACTTCATCGCGTAGGAATCGACCGTACCGGTCAGGGTCACGACGCCTTCATCGACCTCGACCCCGACTTCAGAGGCAGTCACCTCTGGATCCCAGAGAAACTCGTCAATCACGTCCTGCTGAATTTGTGCGTCAGTCAACATCCTGGTTGCCATGTGATGCCTCTTTGCTTGTGGTGGCCCGGGCTCAGTCCAACCCGGGCAGGTGGAAATGCAACGAGTCAGGAGATCGCAATCTTCTTGGGCTGAGTGGTCTCGCGGGGTTTCGGAAGGGTGATCTCCAGAACGCCATCGCTCAGATTGGCCTTGATCTGCCCCGTTTGAACACCTTCCGGGAGTGGCAGGCGCCGGTAGAGACTGCCGGAGGTACGCTCCATCCGGTACCAGTGCTCGTCCGTGACCTCCCGCTCTTCCTGGCGTTCGGCGCGCAGTACAAGGTCGCCGTCGACCACTTCGAGATCAATGTCTTCCTTTTTCACGCCGGGAAGTTCTGCCTTGACGACGACGGCGCCTTCTCGCTCAAACACGTCAATGCGAGGCATGCTGGCGGAGGTCATCTGCGGGAAACGACGTAACGCCCGGCCCAACGGGAACCCTGAAAACGACCCAAAGTCCATCAGGCGCGCCAAATCGGCCTGCATCTCATCGAACAGGGCGG
This sequence comes from Thermomicrobiales bacterium, assembly GCA_046328375.1. Taxonomy (GTDB): domain Bacteria; phylum Chloroflexota; class Chloroflexia; order Thermomicrobiales; family UBA6265; genus JACCXM01. The sequence continues at coordinate 14,029 of JAXLWT010000045.1, read as the reverse complement.
CTGGCTCCCGCCGGCTGGCGCGTTGCTCCTGGACTGCCGGCAATCCCGGCTCGGGCGCATTGGAGGATTTCGCAATCGGCTGCTCACTCATGACGGCAACGTCTCCTTTCGGGAGCGACATCCATGCCACTGGTCTCTTGGGAGGAAGGGGCGCTCCATTGGCGACAGTTTGGCTGGGCGGGCACATCGACCGCGCTCCAGGAAGCTGCGGAAAGATTGCAAAGATGTTGCAGTTTTTCGCGTCGATGAAAACAGGCGCGAGCCGCCGGGGTGCAGGGGCAGGCACGGAGCACGGGCGAAAGACGAGCAACCGAAGATGTTCTCACCGGGCGAGCTGCTGGTGCAGCAGGAGACCAGGCGACAGAGAGCACGACAATGGAAAACTCCTCGCTCTGTTCAAGGAGCGAGGAGCTGAGCTCACGGTTCGTGCTGTTCAGCCGGCGCCAGCCTCTAACGGCGCAGCCGGGGCGCGGCTACAGGAAACTGCGGTTCAATGTCACACCCGCTATCGCGTCGCCACGTTCGGGACAACGTCGCGCGCCAGCAACTCCATCGTCTCGGTATCCACCGAATCGATCTGCAGCACGAAATACTGGGTCCCGACATCAACCAGTGACTGGTAGTACGGAATCACCTGCTCCGGCGTCCCGGTCATGAAGGCGTTCGGCTGCGCGCGACGAGTGGCCGGAGAGCCGGACTTGCCCTGCCCGATTGCGGCCAGCTTCTCCTTCACGCCCTGCTCGTCCGGCGCCAGGACCAGGCGCAGCGTGAAGTGCGTGCGCAGGACCTCATCGTACGGCCGGCCAAGCTCCTCACAGTAGCCACGCAGAACGTTGTACTTGTGCTCGATCAGTTCCGGCCCACCCAGCCGCTTTAGCCCGCGCTCCGTGTGCCCGACGTCGTTGACGTTGCAGGCATCGGCGTACTGCGCCACCAGCCGCAGCGACTTCTTCTCGCCGCTGCCACCAATCATGATCGGTGGCCCGGGCTGCTGGATGGGCGGCGGCGAAATCTGGACCGGCCCCACCTGATAATACGTGCCATCGTAGGAGAACTTCTCGTCGCCCCAGACGCCCGGGATGATCTCCAGGGCTTCTTCCAGGGCCGCGAAACGCTCCGTCGCGGACGGATACGGCAGGCCAAGCGCCGCGAACTCCGGCACCAGCCAGCCAATGCCGAGCCCCAGCATGAGCCGGCCTCGGCTGATGTTGTCCAGGTCGGTCGCCAGGCGCGCGAGCATCGTCGGGTGGCGGTAGCTGATGCAGTTCACCGCCGATCCCAGCCATACCCGCTCCGTCACGCCGGCCAGCGCCGAGAGACACGTCCACGGATCGGCCTGGATCGACGGGTGATCGAAGATGAAGCAGCCGTCGAAGCCAAGCTCCTCGACCAGCTTGCCGGATTCGAGGACCCTCCCCAGCCCTTCGTCACCAAGGACCAGTTGCACTGCCCAGCGGAGACCGTTGTCCGCCTCTGCCACCCAGGGGTGCCGCGCCACGCTGCTCGTTCCTTCCCGCGAATGCTGACCTCAAGCAAAGCCCGCACACCATCCGGGCGATAAGAGGGAGCCGCTCATCTGGCTGTCATCCCGAGCCCGCAAGCAGGATCTCGTAGCTCCGCACACCGGTGCTGCGAGAACAACGACGAGACCCTTCGCAAGCTCAGGGGGACACCCGAGCTTGCGTCTGGACTTCGACGCAGCCTTTGCGTCGTGATGACGACCGTCACTTCATTCTCGCAGGCGCGCTATGCGTTCGCCGGGCTCGCCTGCAACTCCCGCAACGCCTCCAGCGCCGCCGCGACCCGCTCCTGCACGCGCGCTTTCCCGATCACGCGCAGGGTCTCGAAGAGCCCCGGCGATTGGGTACGTCCCGTCGCGGCAACACGGATCGGCATGAACAGATTGCCAGCCTTCAGGCCGAGTTCGTCCGCCAACATCCGGAAACGCGCTTCGGCAGCCGCCTCGTCGGCCAGGTCGATCTCCGGCAGGAGGGCCGCAACCGCTTCCAGCGCGCGCAACGATTCGGCCGGGGTGCCCTTCTTCGGCACCAGCAGCGACGCGTCGTAGGCTTCCAGCTCATCCTGCAGGAAGTACGTCATCAAATCCGGCGCCTCGGCCAGCGTTTCGATACGATCCTTCAGCAGCGCCGTCGCCGCGCGCACGCAGGCGAAGTCCTCATGCTCGGGCGTGTACGGCCCCGGCTGAATCAATTCCGCCGCCGCCAGGAAGGGCATCACGCGCAGCGTTAGGTCGTCCAACTCCAGGATGTGGTTGATGTAGTACTGGTTGAACCAGCGCAGTTTCTGGTAATCGAAGGTCCCGGGCGACGCGCTGACCCGCTCCAGGGTGAACTTCTCCAGCAGGTCCTGCTTGCTGAAGATCTCCGTTTCGCCGTCAAAGCTCCAGCCGAGCAGCGCCAGGTAGTTCATCAGCGCCTCGGGCAGATAGCCCTGGGTGCGGAACTCCTCCATCGAGGTGCTGCCGTGCCGCTTCGAAAGCTTCCCACCACCGGGCGCGAGAATCAGCGGCATGTGCGCGAAGAGCGGCACATCCCAGCCCGACGCGCGGTAGAGCAGCACGTGCAGGGGTGCGGTGGGAATCCACTCGGCGCCACGCAGGATGTGCGTGATCTCCATCTCGTGATCATCCACCACGTTGGCGAGGTGGTAGGTCGGGTAGCCATCCGACTTGAGCAGCACCAGATCCTCCAGGTTCGCGTTCTGGAAGACCATGTCGCCGCGTAGCAGATCGTGCACCACCGTTTCGCCTTCCAGCGGAGCACGGAAGCGGATCACGAACGGCTTGCCCTCGGCCAGGTTGGCCGCGATCTGTGCCGGGTCCAGGTCGCGGCAGAACCGGTCGTAACCAGGCGGCTCCTTGCGGGCCACCTGCTCCTCGCGCACCTGCTGCAGGCGCTCCGGCGTGCAGAAGCAGCGGTAGGCATGGCCGCTGTCGAGCAGTTCCTGCGCGTGCTCCTGGTAGCGCGCGGTGCGCTCACTCTGGCGGTAGGGCGCGTGCGGGCCGCCGACATCTGGCCCTTCGTCCCAGTCCACCCCGAACCAGGCCAGGACATCGAGAATCCCCTCTTCCGCGCCGTCGACGTAGCGGTTGCGGTCCGTGTCCTCGATGCGGAGCAGGAACGCGCCAGACTTGCCCTCGCGTGGGGCCTGGCCGTTCGCCAGCAGCCAGTTGAAGAGGACGGTGCGCACACCGCCGATGTGCAGCAGGCCAGTCGGGCTGGGCGCGAAGCGCACGCGCACCCGGTCAGGCGCGAGGAAAGCTGGATCACTCATGGTGGAACTGATTGCCTCGGATGTGTGTGGTCAACGCGACATGATTCAGCGGGCCAGTATACGCGGCCTGTGATCCAGCCCTGAGCGTCGCTCCGTATGGGTTGGTGTACGCAGCGAGCGGTGAGTCCGGAATCACCCAGTCTGCTCGAACCCAACGAGGCAACTGGCACCTGGAGGAGCATTTCATGCGACCGCTGCACGAGCTACTGCTCAATGAGATTCAGACCGAACGCCGCCGCCTTTCGCGGCGCGGCCTGCTGACGGGCACCGCGAAGCTGGCTGGCGGCGCAGCCCTGGCCATCTCCATCGGCTATGGCCCCAGCCCGGTGAGTATCCACCGCCTGGCAGCGGCTCAGGAAATGACGGGCATGGACGTCCTCAATTACGCGCTCACCCTGGAGCACCTGGAGTACGCCTTCTATCGCGATGGCATCGGCCTCTTCACCTTCGGCAACGACAGCCGTGGCGCATCGATCGACACCAACCTGGCAGCGATCCGGGACCACGAGATGGCCCATGTCGACGCGTTGACCAAGGCAATCACCGACCTGGGTGGCGACCCGGTTGCCGAAGCGAGCTATGACTTCGGCGATGCCTACACCGACCCCGCCGCCTTCCTGGCCACCGCCATGGCCCTGGAGAACACGGGCGTCAGCGCCTACGACGGCGCCGGCCAGTACATCGACGATCCTGATTTGCTCACGGCTGCCGGCTCCATCGTGGCCGTCGAGGCGCGTCACGCGTCGTACCTGAACCTGCTCAACGGCCAGGTTCCCTTCCCGGATGCGTTTGAGAAGCCGCTGACCAGGGACGAAGTGCTGGCCATCGCTGGCCCCTTCATCAAGATGTAACCGGTCCAGGTCATCACCTGGGAGCCCACCTTCAGAACAGCAGGAGGACCCTGATCATGCAAAGCACCCCCGAAGCCATGATGGAACTGAACACCCCGGTTGACGTGCTCAACTACGCGCTGACCCTGGAGCACCTGGAGTACGCCTTCTACCGTGATGGACTGGCAACGTATGATGCCGCCGCCTTTGCGGCTGGTGGCTACGCCGCGAACGTCTTCGATTACTTCGCGATGATTCGCGACGACGAGAAGGCGCACGTCGACACCATCACCCAGGTCATCACCGACCTCGGCGGCGAGCCAGTTGCCGAGGGGATGTACGACTTCGGGTACAGCGACCTCGAAGGGTTCATCGGTGTGGCCAAGGCGCTGGAGAACACGGGCGTCAGCGCCTACCAGGGCGCAGCGAAGGATCTCATCGGCGAGAACGAGTTGCTGACCGCGGCGCTCACCATCCACGGCGTCGAAGCTCGCCACGCGGCCTACCTGAACGGCCTCACGGGCGAATCCCCCTTCCCCGATGCGTTCAACCCGACGCTGACCCCGGATGAGGTGCTGGCCATCGCTGGCCCCTTCATCAAGATGTAAATTCGCGCACTCGCGCAGCTCCATGCCGGCGCTGGCCAACTGTGGCCAGCGCCGTTCTTGCGCGCTTGACGCGGCAAGAGCATCAGACTATGGTCGTAGCCTCATCGGTTCGCGCGTCCTTGGCGCGCGAGGCAACAGGGAACCTGGTGCGAATCCAGGGCTGTCCCGCAGCGGTGAGTGGGAACGACCACCGGCAGTGAGCACTGATCCATGGGGATCGGGAAGCGCCGGTCAGTAGGAAAACGTGGCCACCGCCACGACATGCCCACCAGCCCGAAGACCTGCCGGTGAGCCGCGCCACGCTGGCGCGTGTCCAACCCGAGCCCTCGTGGAATGGGGCTGGCGGGCCAGACGTCACACAGCCGGGAGCACGCACCGTGCCCTGGTGCGCTGGCGCACCCTTCGCCACCCCCTCCTGCGGGCTCGCCATCACCGCGCGCCGCGGATGTGCCGGTGCACGAGGAGCGTCACGATGGCCCTGGCGACCATTCCCGGTTATCCCCGAATCGGCAAGAAACGGCAGCTCAAACGCGCGCTGGAAAGCTACTGGAGTGGCAAACGCTCAGCGGCCGAGCTGGAGGCGGTCGCCGCCGACGTGCGCCTCGAGGCCTGGGCCACCCTCCGCGCCGCCGGGCTCGACCAGGTTCCAGTCAACGACTTCTCACTGTATGACCAGATGCTGGACACTGCCGCCATGGTCGGAGCCATTCCCGACCGCTTCGGCTGGGATGGAGAACCCGTCGATCACTCGCTCTACTTCGCGATGGCGCGTGGGAGTTTGGGCGACCGACCGGCCGCGGCTCTCGACATGACCAAGTGGTTCGACACCAACTATCACTATCTCGCCCCGGAACTCTCAGCGCACCAGCAGTTCCACCTGACACGGAACGCGCCGCTCTCCGCGCTGCGTGAGGCACAGGCTCAAGGCCTTCCCGCCCGGCCGGTGCTGATTGGTCCGCTCACCTTTCTGCGTCTCAGCCGCATGACGGACGGCTCATCACCCCTGGCGCTTCTCGATCGCCTGCTGCCCGTCTACGAAGAGATCATCGCGCAACTCTCCGCTGCTGGCGCCGGTTGGATCCAGCTCGATGAGCCGATCCTGGCGACCGGCTGCACGGTCGAGGACCTGCAAGCACTGCAGCACACCTACCTCCGCCTGAACGCGGCTGCCGGCGCAACGAAACTGCTCCTACAGGTTGCCTACGGCGACGTGCGGGACGCCTACACGACGCTCATCGCCCTGCCGATAGCCGGCGTCGGGCTCGACCTTTCAGCACGCGGCGCCCACAATCTCAGGCTCCTCCAGCAGCACGGTTTTCCGGCGGACACCTGGCTGGCAGCCGGCGTCATCGACGGCCGCAACATCTGGACCGCTGACCTGAACGCCGCGCTGGGCACGCTGGAGCAGGTCCAGGCGCACGTCCCGGCTGACCGGCTGATGGTTTCCGCGTCTTGCTCGCTGATGCACGTCCCCTACGACGTACGCCTCGAAACGCACCTGCCCAGCGAAATCGTGCCCTGGCTGGCGTTCGCCGAGCAGAAACTGGGCGAGATCGCCACCCTCACCCGTGGGGTGAATGACGGCCGCGCCGCGATTACCAACGAGCTGGAGCAGAACCGCGCTGTCATCGCGGCCGCGGCTGCCTCGCCGTTACGCCGGAATGCCGCGGTCAGGCAGTGGCTGGAGAATCTCCCCGCCGGCGCCACTGAGCGAGGCGCACCTTACCCCGAGCGGGCAGCCGCCCAGCAACGCCGCCTGCAGTTGCCGGAACTCCCATCGACCACCATCGGCTCGTTCCCGCAGACGCAGGACGTGCGCGCCGCCCGGGCCGGCTTTGAGAACGGCAGCATGTCCCCTGCGGAGTACGAGACCTTCATTGCCGCGCAGATTGCCGAGGTCATCGCCCGGCAGGAGCAGATCGGGCTCGATGTCCTGGTCCACGGTGAGGCCGAGCGCAACGACATGGTGCAGTACTTCGCCGAGCAACTGGAGGGATTCGCGTTCACCCAGCACGGCTGGGTGCAAAGTTATGGCTCCCGCTGTGTGCGCCCACCAATACTCTTCGGGGATGTCTCCCGCCCGCAGCCCATGACGGTACGCTGGGCCACGTACGCCCAGTCCCTCTCCGAACGCCCGGTGAAGGGCATGCTCACCGGCCCGGTGACCATCCTCAACTGGTCCTTCGTGCGTGACGACCAGCCGCGCGAGGAGAGCTGCCGCCAGCTTGCCCTGGCGATCCGCGCGGAAGTGCACGACCTGGACAACGCCGGGATCGCCATCATCCAGATCGATGAGCCGGCCCTGCGCGAGGGCCTTCCCCTGCGCCACGCCGAGCAGGCCGCCTACCTGGACTGGGCCGTTGCCTGCTTCCGTGTCGCTGCGGCCGGGGCCCGGCCTGCCACCCAGATCCAGACTCACATGTGCTACAGCGAGTTCGGTGAGATCTTCGATGAGATCGCTGCCCTTGACGCCGATGTCCTGCTGATCGAGAACGCCCGCTCCGGCACCGAGTTGCTGGAGATCTTCCGGACCGAGGGGTACGACAAGGGGATCGGCCCCGGCGTCTACGACATCCACAGCCCGCGCGTGCCGTCGCGCGCGGACTTCGTGGCGGCGCTGCAGGGCATCCTGACCGTGCTCCCGGCCGAACGCGTCTGGGTCAATCCGGACTGCGGTCTCAAGACGCGCAAGCCTGAAGAAGTCTGGCCGGCGTTGGCAAACATGGTGGCTGCCGCCCTGGAGGTCCGAGCGCAGGTTCTGGCTCCAGCTTGACGGGCTCCGGCACAGGCAGTGTGGTGATCCACAGAACCTTCTGCCCTGTGCGCCAGCAACCAACTCTCTTTGTGAGGAAGGACCGGCGGCGGCTCGTGCTACCGCCGGTCCCGTACCTGGTTATGCCTTGCGGGAAAGTTTCCAGAAGTCGTACGTGCCGATGTTGATCGGGTTGAAGGCAAACCCTTCGATATCTGCCTGCATGATCGTTGGCCACTTGGGCTGCGCAAAGTAAATTGCCGGCGGGTCGTCCCGGGAGATGATGTTCAGCATCTCACCCAGGATGCCGCCGTACTCTTCGAGCGTAGAGGCGGACTGGGATTCATCCAGCAGCGACTGCACCTCCTCATTGCAGTAGAACCCACTGTTGGCGCCTTTCGAGCCCCAGGAATTACACGACACCAGCGGGTAGACCCCATTCCACGCATCGTTGTAATCGGGCCACCAGCTTTGCGCCATGAAGTTCGGGCGCTCCTCGACCGGGGCATCCCCGTAGATAAGCCCGAGGTAGGTCGCCTGGTCCATTTGCTCAATGGAAAGGGTGATACCGATCTCGGCCAGGTTCGTCTGGAACAGCTCGAAATCGGTCGTGGGCGTATTGACGGTCGTGGCGGCGGTGAGCTCCGTGCCCTCCGGCACCCCGGCGCTGGCAAGCAGCTCCTTCGCCTTGGCGAGGTCCGTCGTGAAGTAGAAGGGATCCTCGGGGAAGCCGAGCACCTCGGGGACGACAGGACTATTCGCCGGGCGAGCGTTGCCGACGTAGATGCCGTCCAGGACCTCCTGGTGCGGCCAGGCGTAGCACATCGCCTGCCGCGCTTCGGGCGACTCCAGAGGCCCGAAAATGTTCATGATCTTATACGTGACTTCGGTACTATCATCGAGATGGACCTGGAGCGACGGCAACTGCTTGAGCTCATCGATCCACTCGTACTCGGTGCTGAAGCGGTCCATGATGTCGACATCGCCAGCTTCCACCAGTTGCCGCATTGTCGCCGGTTCTTCCACAGCACGAATGATGATCCGCTCGAAGTGATTGCCGTCCCAGCCTCGCCAATAGTCCGGATTGCGCTCGAGGATCGTATCCTGCCCCGGTTCAAACGAGACCAGTTTCCAGGCGCCCGTCCCGGTGCCGTCCGGGGTGAGCTGAAGCCACGCGTTGCCAAAGTCGCCTTCTACCTCATGCTCCATGATCACCTTGGCGTTGACGATCTGCGGACCATACGTCGCGGCCATGGCGCTCAGGAAGAGCGGCTGCGGCGAGCCAAGGTTGAAGACGATCGTCTCTGGATCGGGGGTCTCCATCTGCGCCGGGTCGGAGACAAAGCGCGAGACCACGTTGACCGCACCGCGGCCCATCGCCAGCAAGCGCTCGAAGGAGGCCTTCACGGCCGCGCTGTCACAGGGCGAGCCGTCGTGGAAGAGCAACCCCGGGCGAATCTTGAAGGTCCAGACGCTGGAGTCGTCATTCGCGTTCCAGCTTTCAGCGACCAGGCCCTCGTACTCATCGGTCGCACTCCCCTTCAGCCCGACCAGGCCCTCGTAGAGGCTACGTACGACAACGGTCGAGCGGTAGTCGTACTGCGACTGCGGATCGAGGTCCGTTGGCGAGGCATCCAGCCCCAGGATGAGGGTCGAGCCGTTCTTCGACTGCCGTGACACCACGGCGTCCGCACCCGACGGCGCGATGAGTCCCGAGAGTGGCGCTGCAAGACCAGCAGCGACAACGCCCTGGACGAGGTGCCGGCGGCTCAGGGCCGTGCCCGGCGTGGTGTCGCGGCGATCTCGGGATCCCGGTACGAGTTTCATGGCGACTCCTCTGTCACTGATCGTGGCGGGCTGGTGAACCAGGGGCTCTGTCGAGAGCGAGGCACTCTATGCGCAGGGCGTAGGGCTGTCAATACAGCGGGGCCTCGGACAACCCGGTCGAGTTGGTGATGCCTGGCCCACGAACGAATCAACAGGTGCGGAGTGCCCACAATATTGTGGGCACTCCGCGCCTGGCTCCGAAACGATGAGAGATGTCGGCGGCGCGGCCGTGATGGACCGCCCGCACGTGGAGGCGTAAGAGACGATGCTACGCCGTTGCAAGATCCTAGAGTTGCCCTGGCCGCTCCCAGAAACGATGCTGCGCAATGGCGGCAATCACCTGCGTGGAGAAGTCTTCTGTGCCGGCGGGCCCGCCGTTGTGAGCACGCCCTGCTCGTTGACAATGCCCTTGGACCTGGCGCCAGCGACCGTGAGGCCGGGGAGTTGCGCCTCTTGCAGGACTCGCACACCTGCTCCGGCGGCGGCGATCGGCTTGGCGTGGCCATAGGCTTCAGTGATGAACGCGCGCACCTTCGGCATGGCGATCAGCGCCGTGACGCTCGCCTCACCACCCGGGACAAACACCGCGTCGTACATCACCGAGTCAACGGTCACCGCACTCCGGTCCACCGGGACCGCGCCGCCAGCGACGCCGGTGACGCTTCCCAGCCGCTGCGCAATCGTCTCGCAGACGGCGCCCTGGGCCGTCAAGGCGGATGTCATGGCATCGACATCGCCTTCATCCACACCATCCGCGACCAGGATGGCAACTCGCCGTGTGGCGATACCGCCCTGCGGCGGCTGCTCCATGCTCAACGCCGGAGAGACATCGATGGCAGCGTCCTTGAAGCTCACAGTCGGGACAGCAACATCAAGCGCTGCCGGAGCAGGCACATCGATCCAGGCCGCGACTGCAGCAGCCAGCTCACCATCGACCGCCGCGAGGTTGGACACCATCCGCTCGCGGATCTCGGGGCGGATGACCTTGCCCAACTCGAAGCGCAACGCATCTGTCAGGTGCTGCTGCTCCGGCGCGGAGAGGCTGGTGTAGAACAGGCGGGCCTGCGTGAAGTGATCGTTGAAGCTCTCACTGCGCAACCGCACCTTGGGACCGTTGACCGCGACCGGGTCGCTCACGTACCCGCCGTCGGCGGCCGATGACGGAGCCGGAGCGTTTCCGCCGACCGAGTTCGGGAAGTAGGTGGCGCGGCCCACGGCGATGTCCTGCCGCATGTAGCCGTCACGCTGGTTGTTGAAGACCGGGCAGACCGAACGGTTGATGGGAATCTGGTGGAAGTTCGCGCTGTTGAAGCGATTCAACTGCGTATCAACGTAGGAGAAAAGCCGGCCCTGCAACAGGGGATCGTTGGTGAAATCAACCCCGGGCACGATGTTGCCAAGGTGGAAGGCAATCTGCTCCGTCTCCGCGAAGAAGTTGTCCGGGTTGCGATTGAGGGTCAACTTGCCGATCCGTTGCACTGGCACCAGCTCTTCCGGCCAGACCTTGGTGGCATCGAGAATGTCAAAGCTGAAAGCGAACTCTTCATCTTCCTCGATCACCTGCACACCCAGTTCCCACTCGGGGTAGGCGCCGCTGGCAATCGCGTCCCAGAGATCACGTCGCAGCCAGTCTGGATCCTTGCCGCCAAGCTTCTGCGCTTCGTCCCAGACGAGTCCGTGCAGGCCAAGTAGCGGCTTCCAGTGAAACTTCACAAACCGTGATCGGCCTTCGGTATCGATCAGGCGGAACGTGTGGACGCCGAATCCCTCCATCATGCGGAAGCTGCGCGGGATGGCGCGGTCCGACATGATCCACATCACCATGTGCGTAGTTTCCGGGACGAGGGAGAAGAAGTCCCAGGCCGTATCGTGTGCTGTAGCGGCCTGCGGCATCTCGTCCGGGGCTTCCGGCTTCACGGCGTGCACCAGGTCGGGAAACTTGATCGCGTCCTGGATGAAGAAGACCGGGATGTTGTTTCCGACGAGGTCGAAGTTTCCTTCTTCCGTGTAGAACCGCACCGCAAAACCGCGCACGTCACGGGCCGTGTCCGAGGAACCTCGCGACCCGGCAACGGTCGAGAAGCGGACAAACACCGGCGTCTCTGCGGCGGGGTCTTGCAGGAATCCCGCTTTCGAAAGGTGGGGTACGGGTTTGTAGACCTGGAATACGCCGTGCGCGCCCGCCCCACGGGCATGCACCACGCGCTCTGGCATCCGCTCGTGATCGAAGTGCATGATCTTTTCGCGGAAATGGAAATCCTCGAGCAGCGTCGGGCCACGATCCCCGGCCCGCAACGAATTGTCCGTCGTGCTGACGCGCAGACCCTCGTTTGTGGTCAGTGCCTCTCCGTCAGCAATGACCCGGACACTATCCAGTTGTTCCGATTTGGCGTTTGCGTGAGTCAGGGCCGGTGAATCACCTCCGCTTGGGGCCTTCTTCGAGTGGGAGGATCCTGACGATGACGACTTGACCATTTTTCACAAGCTCCTGCGTAGTTGGGACATGCGCTCCGTTGGTCGACCATTTCGACCAAGTCCCCGGATGACTTGACGCGGCAAAGCGACAGCGGTATTCCCCGCCGGAAGCTCCGAGCAGACTGCTCAACTCCAATCCCGCTGGCCAGCTCCTGCAACTCCGCCGAGAGACCATCCGGCTGCATCGACTGGTACCTGCCCACCAGACGATTCACGCCAGGACATAGCGTTGTTTCCCGCTGCCGCGCTTCTCTTCCAGCACCTGAAGGACCTGCAACAGGCGCTGGCTTCCCTGCGTGGGTTCGGCCTCACGGTCTCCTAGAGGAACCAGCAGTCCAGCTTAATGCGCTTCTCTTCGCGATTCAGGCATCTTGCCGGCACGCCGATGGTGGGCTCTTGGTCGCGTCAGTCCACCCGTCCCTATGAGCTTTCGTACCGGCGCGATGGCCATCACTCTCCATGGTCGTGACCGGCAATCGGCCCGTGGGTCGCGCTCTCACGAGGCAGGATGCGTGCCATCGCGAGGCAGGGCATCAGGAAGACCTGACCACGCGCCCGGGAAAGGGACCAGGCTATAAGCTCGACCCATTTCAGCGTTGCAGAGGGCGATTGACCCGGTGCTTGCCGCCCCTGGCCATCTCCGTGGGGCTACGTGGGCGGGAGGAACGTGAGGTGTATGAGAAGCCCCCGGGCCGGAAAGCAAGCACTCTGCACTGACAGGGTGCACGACGAAAGCGTGTTCGATACACGCGCAGACTCAAACACATAGCTGTACAGTGGAAAGTGGAAATCGGTTCGGCGCTGGCCTGGCGACTCGTGACACCTGCGCTGCAGTGTTGTTCAGACGAGCGCCGTCAGTCATCGGCGTTCATTGGAGGAGCGGGCGGACCCATGGCGCAACCGGAACTGGACCGGACCATCGACTGCGACATCCACGTAGATGTGCGGTCGGTCCGCGCCCTGTTCCCGTACCTGGCGGAGCACTGGCGCGAATACATCTACGAGACATCCTTCAAGGGCCCGGTTGACACGTCCTACCCGCCGGGAGCCGAGACCTCCACCCGGCCCGATCTCCGCACCTCCCGAATTGATCTCGACGTGGTGCGTGAGCAGGCGCTCGCTCCCTTCGGCACCCAGATCGGCATCCTGACCTGCGCCTACGCCGTGGACAGCGTCCGCAACCCGTTTGCCGCAGCCGCGCTGGCCACCGCTGTCAACGAGTGGCAAGTCAACAGCTGGCTGAGCCAGGAGCCACGTCTCCGGGGCTCGGTGGTCGTCCCGATCCAGGACCCGGTCCTGGCGGCCGAGGAGATCGACCGGGTTGGCGCGCAGCCCGGGTTCGTCCAGGTCCTGTTACCCGTGCACGCGGAGGCGCTCTACGGCAACCGGCGGTACTACCCGGTCTACGAGGCGGCGCTGCGCCACGACCTGGCGATCGGGATCCACTTCGGCGGCAACCCGGGGAGTCCGCCAACGGCGGTCGGCTGGCCCTCCTATTACATTGAGGAGTACGTGGGCATGTCCCACATCTTCCAGTCGCAGGTGATCAGCCTGGTCACGGAAGGCGTCTTCGACAAGTTCCCCACGCTGCGTGTCGCCCTGATCGAGAGCGGGGTGACCTGGCTGCCATCGCTGATGTGGCGGCTGGACAAGGAGTGGAAGGGGCTGCGCCGGGAGGTACCCTGGGTGCGACGCTTGCCATCGGAGTACATTCGCGAGCACATCCGCCTCACCACGCAGCCCATCGATCTCCCGGGCAATGATGAGGCGCCCCTGGCGATTCTCGACCAGTTTGATGCGAGCGAGATGCTGATGTTCGCCTCTGATTTCCCGCATCACCATGCGCCGTCATCGCCAGTAGCCTTCCTTGAGCAACTCCCGGCGGAGGCCGTGCGCAAGATCATGTGCGACAACGCGGCGGCGTTCTACCGGCTGCCGGTCTCGTAGCTTCGTCCTATTCGCAGGAGCTCCAGCTCCGGGCCGTGCGCTCGGCCAGCTCAGCCAGAGGAGGAATCGCAGTGGCGACAACCGCAACGTTTGAAGGCACGCGCACCCGGGTCAAGCCAGCGACGATCGACACCGACATCCACAACGCGTTGCCATCCGCCGCCGCGCTCCGGCCGTACGTACCTGAGGCCTGGCGTGACTATTTCGACCAGTTCGGATTCCGCAACTACCGCTACGGCGGGGCGTATTACCCGCGGGTGAGCCCGGCCGCCGCGCGTACCGATTCCTGGCCCCCG
>JAXLWT010000044.1:0-35572 GCA_046328375.1 Thermomicrobiales bacterium | reverse complement strand
TTTCGCCATCGACACGGTCCGCTACATCGGGGATCCAGTTGCGGCCGTTGCTGCCGAGACTCCAGAGATTGCGGAACAGGCAGCCCGCCTAATCGACATCGAGTATGAGGACCTTGAGGCGGTCCAGGATCCACTGGCAGCGCTGGAATCAGGCGCGCCGCAACTCCATGACGTCAATGCGTACGCTCAACCAGAGGGCCTGTTGCGTCAGGGGAATGTTGCTGGGCAGGTCGTGCTCAGCAAGGGAGATACTGACGCAGCGTTCGCGGCAGCCGACCGCGTTATCGAGGGCGTCTACCGCGCGCACTCGGCCCACCAGATGCCAATGGAACCGCGCGTCGCCGTGGCTGAGGTCGATGCCGCTGGGCGCGTGACCGTGCGGACGTCGACCCAGGGACCATTCCTCGTCCGGCACCAGTTGCATGAAGCGCTCGGAGTACCTCTCAGCAATTTGCGCGTGGTGGCGGAAACCGTTGGCGGTGGCTTCGGATCCAAGCTTGAGGCCTCGGTTGAGATGTACGCCGCCATGTTGGCGCGCGAAACAGGGCGTCCGGTGCGCGTCGCGAACAGCCGGGAGGAGGACCTGACGACTGGCGCCCCTCGTCACCCCATGACGCACTTCCTGCGCACCGCTGTCGCCGCCGATGGCACCATCCTGGGACGGGAAGCCAAGGTAATCATGGACGCGGGAGCGTACAGCGGGGCAAGTGCGCTGCTGACGTCGATCGCCGCCATGCTCGCTCCGGGTCCCTATCGCATTCCGAACGTCAAGGTCGAGGTGCTGGCTGTCCACACCAACAAGATGTCATTCGGGTCGTACCGCGCGCCAACCGGCCCACAGACCGTGTTCGCCGTCGAGTCTCACACCGACGCTATCGCCCGAGAACTCGGTATCGATCCGGTGGAGTTCCGGCTGCGTAACCTGATGGACGACGGCGACACCGGGCACTCCGGACAGGCCTTGACGGGCGTTGGCGCCCGGGAAACACTGACGCAAGCTGCTGCTGCTATCGGCTGGGGCGTGGCGCCGGAGCCGAGTGAAGCTGGCCTCCTGCGTGGGAAGGGCCTTGCCTGCACCTGGTGGTTGACGGTTGCCGGGGCTGGAGGCTGCGCCATCCAGATGAATGAAGACGGCACAGTCGTTGTGCATACCGGCGCGACGGAGATCGGCACTGGCTCCGTGACGGCCGGGATTGCCCAGATTGTCGCCGGTGAGTTGGGCGTCGGCATGGACCAGGTCCAGGTCCTCTGGGGAGACACCCAGGGCACGCCGATGGACGCAGGCGCACAGGGGAGCCGCACGCTCTTCAACACCGGACAGGCGGCACGCCGCGCCGCGGAGAACGTGCGCTCGCAGATATTGAAGCGCGCCGCAGATCTGCTTGAGGCATCCGAGGCTGACCTGGAAATCGTTGCAGGACGCATCAGTGTGCGCGGCGTGCCCGACCGCGGGACGACGTACGCGGAATTGATGAGCCAGCAGCTTTGGTCCAGCGGACCTGTGCTCGGGAACGGCATGTTCGTCGCCGAGACGACGCCCTACGCGAGCGAAACGATCACGGGAGCGCTGTTTCCCTATTTCAACGCCCCCTCCTTCCATTGTCACGCCGCTGAAGTTGAGGTTGATCCGGAAACGGGACTGGTTCGTGTGCTTGACCTTGTCGTCGCTCAGGATGTTGGTTTTGCGGTGAATCCGCTTTACGTGGAAGGCCAGATCCAGGGCGGGGCCGTCCAGGGCGTTGGCTACGCCCTGACCGAAGAGATCGTGATCGAGGGCGGCCAGATGCTCAACCCGAATCTCGCGTTGTACAAGCTGCCGACGACGCTAGAAGCGCCGGTCGTCCGGCCAATCCTGGTCGAGTTCGCTTCTGAGCAAGGCGCCTACGGAGCGAAAGGCGTCGGTGAACCCCCGGTTGTTGCCCCGGCCGCCGCAATCGCCAACGCTGTGACGAATGCCATCGGAGCGGCCGTTCACACGCTGCCGCTTTCACCGGAGCGCGTGTACCGGGTCATCCACCAGGGCGTAGCGGCAGCGATGCCAGAGGTGCCTGCCGGCTTCAACCCCAGGCCGGGAGACGCGCTCGGCGCGGGTTGATCGGGAAGTGCTACCTGAAAAGCGGTACGAACGAGCGGTTCTGGTGCATCCTTTGCAGTGCCCGCGATTTCGACGCTGCGGAGGAACTTGATGCTTTTCAGGAAACGATCGGTCGCTGCTGCCGTCACGTGCATGTTTGTCGCAGCGACCCCGGTACTCGCCCAGAACGATTCCAGCCTGGGCCAAACGCTGACCGAAGGCCCGATGACGGCCTGGTGTGATCCTGGCCAACTCCTGCTCAGCGGTGGGTACGAGTTGGAGGGCGCGGAGCCGTTCGTTCCCGATCCGGAAGCCACGGACACCACGACGACGTCAGAGCCGCCGGTGGTCTTTGTCTCATCGTCCCACCCGACGTACCGCCTGGATGGAGACGGCAACATTGCCCAGTTCGGATGGACAGCCGTGCCCAACACGATTGGGGGTGAGGCAGGTCCGCTCACGGCCTACGCCATCTGCGCTGGCGACGCGTTTACCGCGCCGCCGCCAGAGATGATCCCCGCGCCGCCGCCACCCAAGGTGGAGGTCGCCGCGCCGAGCACCGAGCCGGAGCTGACACCGGTTCAGGTCGTCGAGAAAGTCGGGCCCGCGGTCGTCACCGTCATCAATGAGCAGCCCAATGATGACGGTACCGAGAACGTGCCCGCCGGATCCGGCAGCGGATTCATCCTGGACGAAGACGGACATATTGTCACGAACCAGCACGTTGTTGATGGCGGCGTGGAGTTCGTGGTGGTGCTGGCCGACGGGCGCGAAGAGCCGGCAACGCTGATCGGTGCAGACGCAAACGCGGACGTCGCCGTGCTCAAGATCGACACCAAAGTCCCGGCGGTCGCGAAACTCGGCAACTCGAACAGCCTCCTGCCCGGGCAACCGGTGTTGGCGCTTGGTTCCCCGCTCGGAACATTTACGAACACGGTGACGGAGGGAATCGTCTCTGCACTCGGCCGGACGGTGCCCGACGAAGACGGCGGACCGGAGTTGCTGAACCTCATCCAGCACGACGCCGCGATCAATCCAGGCAACTCCGGCGGCCCGCTGGTTACGCTGACCGGTGAAGTCGTCGGTATCAATACACTGGGGATCATCGACGCCCAGGGCCTCTTCTTCGCTGTGCCGTCCGAGACGGTCACGAGAGTGGCGGACACGCTGATTGCAGACGGGTCGGTCGCGTATCCATATCTTGGTCTTCAGTTGACGCAGCTCGATGATGAGACCATCCTGCGCTGGGGCCTCGACGTGGAGGAGGGCTTCTATGTGACCGGGGTGGTTCCCGGAAGTCCTGCCGAGGCCGCCGGTATGCAACAGGGCGATGTGGTGACCGCACTCAACCTGCAGCGTGTCGGCGAGCAGGTCTCGTTAGTTGGCGCGCTCTTCCAGTACAAGCCAGGAGACACGGTGCAGCTCACGGTGCAGCGCGGCTACGTAAGCTTCCGCGTCGACATTACGCTGGCGGAGCGGCCTGCCGATGCCTGATCAAGCGGTGCGAACGGTTCTTTGCTACGGCGACTCAAACACCTGGGGCTATGACCCCGCTTCAGGAAAGCGGTTCCCAGCCGACGTTCGCTGGACTGGTGTCCTGGCGGAGAATCTGGGCGACGAGTACCGCGTCATCGAAGAAGGGTTGAACGGCAGGACGACGCGCTGGGACGACCCGATCGAATCCGGGAGGAATGGTCTCACGTACCTGACGCCGTGCCTTGAATCGCACCATCCACTGGACGTGGTGATCATCATGCTCGGGACGAATGATCTCAAGCAGCGCTTCAACCTCAGTGCATCCGACATCGCCGAGAGTGCCGGTTCCCTGGCTGGAATCGCGAAGCACGTCGCCAAGAACGCGGCCGGGCTCCCGCCTCATGTGTTGCTGGTTGCGCCACCAGCCGTCACCACGTTGACTGCATTCGATGAGATGTTCGCGGGAGCGGAGCCGAAGTCCCGGCTCTTCTCCCGTTACTATCGGCTCGCGGCGGGCTGGCATGGCGTGTCGTTCTTTGACGCCGGCTCGGTCGTTGCGTCCAGTCCCCTGGACGGCATTCATTTTGAGCCGGATGCCCACCGGCTCCTCGGCCGGGCGCTCGCAAACGAGGTGCGTACCATCGTTGCCTGATACTTCCCGGGGTTGAAAGGACCGTATGCGCCCCTTCGTGATTGAACCCGGCGACGTCATTGTTGCCCCCCAGGATGTGGTCATTACTGAAGACATCAAGGTAGGGGAACAGCGTCTGCGCAAAGGGCGCCGGCTGCAGGAGACCGATCTCGGGCTGCTGGCGATGCTCGATCACGCAGTCCATGCGGTGCGTCTCGAGATCGACGACGTCCATGAGGACGAGGCCGGAGCGCGATTGGCTCGGGCCGTAGCCGGGCAGGGGCTTGAAACGACGGGTCCCTCCTTCAGCCGTTACAACCTGGTTGCGAAACATAAGGGCCTGTTGCGAGTCGATGCGCAGGCGCTGCTCGCCATGAACCTGCTGCCGGGTGTCGCGATCTTCACGTTGGAGGACCGGACTGCGGTCGTCCCCGGCAAGATCGTCGCTGGCGTCAAGGTCTCGCCGGTGGCAGTCAAGGAAGCGGCGATTCGGGAAGCCGAGGAAATCGCGGCGCTCTCGCCGGTGATCGAGGTCGTTCCATTTCAGCCGCTGCGAGTTGGCGTCGTGAGCACCGAGGGGCCGGATTGGCGCGTGCGGGATACCTTCCAGAAAGCACTCGCAAAGAAGATCGGCTGGTATGGCGGCGAGGTGATCGCCTTTCGGGAGCCGCACCGGGATGCTGGCGCCATTGCGAATGCTTTCGTGGACCTGGCGGACGCGGGGGCAGATCTCCTGCTGGCCGCCGGCGGCAACACGATCGATCCGCTCGATCCGACCTATCTGGCGCTGGAACAAACAGGCGCGGAGATCGTGCGGTTTGGAGCACCGGCGCACCCGGGCAGCATGTTCTGGCTGGCCTACCGGGATGAACTGCCAATCTTCAACCTGGCATCGTGCTCCATGTTCTCAAAATCGACGATCGCCGATGTTGTTCTGCCGTGGATCATGACGGGCGAACGCGTGAAGCCCGAAACATTGGCAGCGCTCGGTATTGGTGGGCTCCTGGACCGCGGTATGTCGCATCGTTTCCCGCCGTATGACTCCGACGCCGCTGAGGAAACGGGAGAGGATTGATCTGGTGCCCTCTGCAGCCGCACAAACCGGCGCCGGGAATGTCGGCCATTTTGACCTGATCGTCATCGGCGCAGGCATTAATGGCGCCGGCGTGGCCCGGGATGCGGCACTCCGCGGATTGTCGGTGTTGCTCCTCGACAAGGGCGACGTCGGGTCAGGCACGACAGCCTGGCCCACGCGGCTTATTCACGGCGGGCTCCGGTATCTCGAATACGGTGAAGTCGGACTGGTACGGGAGTCGCTACGGGAACGGGAGCGGCTGCTGCACAACGCGCCGCACCTCGTGCATCCGCTGCCGTTGATCATCCCGATCTACGCCGGGGATACACGCCGGCCGATCACGATCCGCGCAGGCATGCTGGCCTACGACGCGTTGTCCCTGGACAAGTCCTTGCCGCGCCATCGCATGCTTGACCACGACACGACCCTACGGCGGCTACCCGGGCTGGCGAGCGAAGGCCTGCTTGCCGGCGCGCTGTATTACGATGCCCAGGTCGAGTACACCGAGCGCCTCGTGTTGGAGAATGCGCTCGACGCGGTCACGCATGGCGCAACGCTCAAGACGTATCACCGGGTCGATCGCATCACGACGTGGTCCGGGAAAGTCACCGGCGTGGCCGGAGTTGACGTACTGACAGACAAGCCCTTCCATGCGACATCGACAACCGTGGTCAATGTCGCGGGCCCGTGGGTCGACGAGGTCCTGCGTGGGCTTGAGCACGTCCCCAAGCTCCCACTCATGGGCGGCACCAAGGGAACCCACCTGATTGTCGATCCTTTTCCGGGCGCCCCGCCAGTAGGAGTCTACGCAGAAGCGCGCCTCCAGCACCGGCCATTCTTCGTGATTCCCTGGAACGATGCCTACCTCGTCGGCACGACAGACACCCGCTACACCGGCGATCTCGACGTGGTGACTGCCACCACGGACGAAATTGCCTGGATTCTGCGGGAAGTCAATACACTCTTTCCCAGGGCAAACCTGACGAACGCAGATGTCCAGTACTCATATGCGGGAGTCCGCCCGCTGCCTGCTGCGCCCGGCAAGAATGAAGGCGCCGTTACGCGCCGCCACCAGTTGGTCGATCACGCCGCACGAGGCGAGGCAGAGGGGCTCTACTCAGTGGTTGGCGGAAAGTTGACCACCTACCGGGAACTTGCTGAGCAAGTCGTCAACGCGATAGAGCATGATTCAGGAAAAGTCTCCGGCCCGTCGCTGACGGCGAGTGTGCCGTTGCCTGGTGCACCCCTCGGGCAAGACTGGCAGGCTTTCCGGGCGCAGTTCCTGGCCAACTCTCCGCTGCCCCTGCCGGCGAGTGAACACCTGTTGCGCGTCTACGGCGTTCGCGCAGCGGACCTCGTCGACTACGCAATCAGCAGTCGCCTTGACGCTGTCATCGACGAAGCGACAGGGGTCATCGCTGCGGAGGTGCCGTGGGCTTTTGAGCGCGAGGGGGCTTCAACACTCGCCGATGTGGTCGCGCGGCGAACCATGAGCGGCCTCGGGCCCTCCGCCGGGATCGGGCCTGACGAGGCTATCGGCAGGGTTGCCCAATCAGTCCTTGGCTGGGACCAGGCAGACGTCGATCAGGAAATTGCGTCTTACCGGGAGTGGGTGGGGCGGTATCAGCCCCGGGCGCTGGCGACCGCGACGCTTCCCGCCTCATCATGACTAGCCCGCGCTGAGCCTTGCCCGAGTGCGGGCTCCATCGTGAGAATCTGGCCGTCCGGCTGGATGACGAGTGCAGGACGTGGAAGGGGACGTGACTGGATCGTGTCCGGGGATTCTGTGAGACTCGCGGCTTGAAGACGGCGTCGACTCGCGGATGCCGCACAACCAACTTGTGACGGCCGAATCCGGCGTGACACGCGCATGTCCTGAGTCCTCCTGCTACGCTGGAAACCGTATCCCGCAACGGCTTCCCTGCGCCTCCCGTCGGCACTGACATGGGTGGCCTATTCACTTCAACAAAATTCTAACAGTCGGTTAGCCTGAAGGGGTAGCCCCATTGGTCGCAACGCTCGATTCTTCTGCGTCTCCGTTGTCCCTCCAGGACCGTTACCGCGGGGTCTTGCTGGGAGTCGCCTGCGGTGACGCCCTGGGAGGCCCCGTCGAGTTCCTGAAGCGAGCGGACATCGCCCTCCGCTTTCCGGAGGGGATCAGGGAGTTTGTTGGCGGCGGCTGGCTCGATCTCGACCCGGGCGAGATAACCGACGATACGCAACAGACGCTGATTTTGTGCCGCGCGCTGACGGCGCATGGCCTGGACCTTTCGGCCTTCGCCGACGGCTTACTCGAGTGGTACCGCAGTGCTCCCAAGGACATCGGCAACACGACTGTCATCGCCCTGCGTGCCCTGGCTGGGGGAGCGGACCCAAGCCAGTCAGGCAACATCGCGTTGACCGAGCGCGGGGAGCGCGGCGCCGCCGCGAACGGTGCCGTCATGCGTTGTGCCCCCGTTGCATTGCGGTTCCGGAACGATCCTGCGGGGCTCGTCAAGGCCTCACTCGAGAGCGCACGGGTGACGCACGCCGAGTCACGTGCCGCGTGGAGCGCAGTGGCGGTGAACCAGGCGATCGTACATCTGCTCAAGGGCGGCAGCGTCGCCGGGGCGCCCGCGGCCGCCGTCGCCGGAATTGCGGATCAGCGTGTGAGTGAGGCGATTCTCGCTGCTCCAGGGCTGTCGCGGGACGACGTGAGCGCTGGTGGATACGTGCTGGAAACAATTGGCGCGTCGTTCTGGGCGCTCGCCAACTTTCCCAGCGCTGAGGAGATCATCGTCCAGGCCGTCTCGCTCGGCGACGACGCAGACTCTACCGGGGCAGTGGCCGGCGCCCTGGCAGGGGCAGCCTTCGGGGCAGGTGCGCTACCCGCGCGGTGGCGTGAGCATGTCCAGTACCGGAGGGAGCTCGTCGAGCAAGCGGACGCGCTGCTTGATTTGGCGGGAAGCGAACGCTAGAGCGGGGGCTCGGCCAGTTTCAAGTAGCGCTGCACACTCGCGCGATTGCGGGCGTCATTGGCGAGTCCGAGGACAGCCAGCAAATCCTCCTCGGTCGCGCCCGACACGGCCCGATCCACGGCAAAGGTGTGACGAAGGGTCTGAGGCGTGACCTCCTTCTGCAGCCCGGCGGCTTCGCGCACACGGTCGACCATGCCATTCACGGCCTGTGGTCCAACGGGAAAAAGCAGGTCGACAGGAGACCGCTCATCCAGATACGTCAGGTAGACGGTGCGAAACTCCTCCCCCCCGGCAAGTTTCCGTTCTTTACCGCGCTTGCTTGCATCCTCGTAGAAGACGTAGACGACGGGACCGCCCTGGTCATCCAAGTCGATGTGCTCCCTGCGCAGCGCCAGCAGTTCTGACCGCGTCAAACCCAGGCGCATCATCAGCCAGATCGCCGGCAGGCTCCACGGTTCGTCCTCCGCGGCGGCCGCCAGGAATGCATCCTGCTCGGCAGCGAACAACGGGACAGGAGACCGGAGTGCGATTGCGTGCGGGTAGTGCCCTTCCGTGGGATCCGCCTTCAGGACACGGGCGTCGTCAATCAGGTACCTGAAGAAGCGGCGCACCGAGGTCAGGCGCCGCTTGCGGGTGGATCGCCCATTGGCTTCTCCCAGCAGGCGAGCAATGTCCTTCTGCGTAATGCGGTTGATCGCCTTGGGCCCGATCAACTTTTCCAGGACCACCAGGTCGTAGCAGTACGACTCGATCGTGTTTTCGGGCCGTTTCGCCTGCTCCAGTTCGCGCCGGTACCAGGAGCGTGCCAGTTCGAGGCTGCTGCTCGCGGTCAGCGGAGGCAATCCACCAAGTGACGGCGTGAGCGAGCCGGGGGGACCGGGGATGAAAAGCGGTAACTGATCAGGAGTAGACGCAGCCGCCTTCTGTTCTGCCCGGAGCAGACTCGGGCTACGGCTTGGTGGCAGTTCCCGCTCTTCAGCAGTAACGCCGTCCCGACCGGCGATCTTCTTGCGTGGATTAGGCGGTTGTTGCGGCATCGGAAATCGCCTCCTTCAGCAGGGTATGAGCCCCTGCCTGGAGTGTCAAGAACGTTCGTTCGGTTTGAGCGCGTAGGTTAGAGGACATATCCCTCAGATAACAGCTCTGACGATGGGCGACAATAGCGTCCACATCGTGAATGTCATGAGCGTTTCGGAGGGTGTCGATGTCTGGCGAGGTCCAGGGCAAGGGCGGAGTGCAGTGGGTCAAGCGGGATGCCGTACATCCCATGTCTACTGCGGCTGGGGTCGAAATGCGGCCGATGTTCGGTGAGGGGTTCCTCACCTGCTGGGTGAAACTGGAACCGGGAGCTGGTGTCCCCCAGCATTCGCATGTTCACGAGCAGGTAGGGGTCGTTACTGCTGGGTCACTCAGCGTCTCAGCGGAAGGTGAGACACGAACGCTGTCCGAGGGCGAAGCGTATCTCGTCGGGCCGCATGTTCCCCACGAAGCAACGGCAGGTCCCAACGGAGCGGAACTCGTGGAGACCTTTGTACCGGTACGAGAGGATTTCCGCGAGCTTTGGGAGCGTTCCAGGCCATCATAATTGCCGCCGCGCCGGGTGTCTGGCACAATCTGCGATTGGTCCGCTGACGGATGGCACCCGGATCGTTCACGCCACCGCGCACATTTCTATTTGGGAAGGATCCCCGATCAATGGTCAGTCCGATGCCAGCGCCGATGAGTGGCGAGGAAGTCCGCCGCCGCTTTGTCGAATTTTTCCAGGAGCGGCAGCATCGCCTGATGCCATCCTCCTCGCTCGTGCCGCACAACGATGCCACCGTGCTCCTCACGACGGCCGGCATGCAGCAGATGACCCCGTACTTCCTCGGCCTGGAACAGGCGCCCGCCCCACGCATGGTTTCCGTGCAAAAGTGCTTTCGCACCGTGGACATCGAAGAGGTTGGTGATGACAGCCACTGCACCTTCTTCTTCATGCTCGGGAATTTCTCGGTTGGTGACTACTTCAAGCGCGAATCACTCAAGTTTTCCTGGGAGTTCCTGACCGGAGTGCTGGGCATTCCCGCGGATCGTCTCTATCCAACCGTTCACCCGGATGACGAGGACGCGCTGCGCATCTGGATCGACGAGATTGGTGTTCCTGCAGACCGCATTTTCAAGTTGAGCGACAACTGGTGGGGACCAGTCGGCCCGACGGGACCAAACGGTCCCGACTCGGAGATCTACTTCGACCTCGGACCCGAGGCGGGAAGTGGCCTGCCCGATTTCCCCCCGGGAGATGGTTCACGCTACCTGGAAATCTGGAACAACGTTTTCATGGAGTTTGTCCAGGCCGAGGACGGGACGCGCACGCCGCTGCCGCGTCAGCATGTTGACACAGGAATGGGCCTGGAACGCCTTGCCATGATCATGCAGGGCGCGCGTTCCATCTACGACACGGATCTCTACCAGGCAATCATTCAGCGCGCGGCAAGCCTCGCTGGCGTGACGTATGGCGCCGATCCGGACCATGACCGCGCGCTGCGCATCATCGCCGACCACGCGCGCGGCGGAACGTTTCTGATCGCGGACGGCGTGCTCCCGGGGAACGAAGGACGCTCGTACGTGCTGCGGCGCATTCTGCGCCGGGCCATTCGGGCTGGGCGAAAATTGGGACTGGAGCGCCCCTTCCTGGCGGAGATGGCCGGCATTGTCGTCGAGCAGTTTGCGGCCCATCATCCAGAACTGCTCGAGCGACGCGGCCAGATCGAGAAGGTGTTGCAGCACGAAGAGCAGAGCTTTGGCCGGACATTGAGTTCCGGCATGGCTCGTTTCGACATGCTGGTAGCCGAGCTGGCAGAGCAAGCGCGTGGCCAGGGCGAGACCGTGGCCTCGGTACTGCCCGGCCGCGAGGTCTTTCGTCTCTACGACACGTACGGCTTTCCCTTCGACCTCACGCTGGAGCTGGCACGGGAGCAGGGTCTGGAAGTCGATCAGGCAGGCTTCGAGCAGGCGCTGGCCGAGCAGCGTGCAGCCAGTCGTGGCGGCGCGGCCGAAGCGTTCCAGGATTTGTCCAGGACGCGTGCTGAAGTCTACGTGTCGATGGCCGGCGGCCCGACGACGTTCACTGGCTACTTGTCGACGGTCGAGGAAGCCACCATCCTGGGGCTTGCGGGCCCGGACGGTCCCGTTGATGAGGCAGAAGCCGGCGACGTGGTCGAGGTTGTTCTCGACCGCACGCCGTTCTACGGTGAATCAGGTGGCCAGATTGGCGACAAGGGAACTATCCGCACCGAAACGGGAGTCATTGACATCGATGACACGTTCAAGCCAACGCCGGATGTCTTCGTGCACCGAGGTACGGTCGCGGAGGGATTCGTACGCGTTGGCGAACGGGTGCGCGCAGAAATCGACGCCGCCCGGCGGCAGGCGATCCGCCGCAATCACACCGCAACCCATCTGTTGCACCGCGCACTGCGCCTGACCCTCGGCGAGGCGGTGCACCAGGCTGGATCGTTGGTGGCTCCTGACCGCCTGCGTTTCGACTTCACTGCCCTGGAGCCGATGAGCGGCCAGCAGGCCCTGCGAGTTGCGGAGATCGTCAACCAGGAAATTGCGCGAAACACGCCGGTGAACACGGAAGTTCGCGACTACAAGGACGCCGTTGCCGGTGGTGCAATGGCGCTCTTCGGCGAGAAATACGGCGATACGGTTCGAGTGGTGAACGTACCCGGCTTTTCCGCGGAGTTATGCGGAGGCACCCACGTCAACGCAACCGGCGACATCGGACCCTTCATCATCACCGCGGAGGGGAGTGTTGCGGCTGGCGTGAGACGCATCGAAGCGCTGACGGGTGACGCGGCCATCGAGCGGATTCTGACCCAGCAGCAGGTGCTGGAGAGCAGCGCCCGTGCCCTGCGCAGCACATGGTCCGATCTGCCGGTCCAGATCGAGTCGCAGCAGGAGCGGATTCGTAGCCTGGAACGGGAGACCGAACGCCTGCGTGGGCAACTGGCCTCGGCGAGGGCGGGCGACCTGCTCGCGCAAGCCGTCGATGTCAACGGCGTGCGCGTTCTGGCGACCCGGGCAGATGTGGATGGCAAGGACGCGTTGCGACAGATGGGTGACCGCCTGCGTGATCGGCTGGGATCCGGGGTGATCGTGCTAGGCGCGGTCATTGAGGGGCGGCCCAGCCTGCTTGCCATGGTCACGCCGGACCTGATCGGGCGCGGAATCAAGGCCGGTGACATCGTGCGGGAGACCGCGACGATCGTTGATGGCCGGGGCGGGGGGCGGCCGGAACTCGCCGAAGCGGGCGGTAAGGACCC
Organism: Thermomicrobiales bacterium; assembly: GCA_046328375.1. Lineage (GTDB taxonomy): Bacteria > Chloroflexota > Chloroflexia > Thermomicrobiales > UBA6265 > JACCXM01. The sequence goes on along the minus strand of JAXLWT010000044.1, from coordinate 23,052 downwards.
GGAGCGCCTGGATGACGCCCTCGCTGCCGTAGCCACCATCGTGGCTCGCAGCGCCAGCAACTAGCGGCTCCGAGTCACCAAACGATGAGCGAGATGCGCGCCACCGCGCGGCGCCCACGCACTGTGGTGGTTCGCGAGGACGAATCGCTAACCGAGGTCCTGGACCGCGTCAGGGAAGCGGCCACGGGTGGACACACCGTGCACGTGATCGTGCCGGTCGAGAGCCCGCTGCTCCTGACGGCTAATGAATTCCGAACACTCAAGGCCGCGCTGGATGATGACCGGCTGTCGGTCATCGTGCGGACCTCGGATCCGCTGCGATTGAAGCTGGGCGAGCGGTTGGGCCTGGAGATGCAGCCCGCGCCGCGGCGCAAAGTTGTGGCTCGCGCTCCCGCGCCGCCCATTCCAGCGACTCAACAGGTGATTGCCGAACCTGAGGAAGAGGTCTACTCCGGGCCGGATCCCATCCTGCTTTGGCCGGCGCAGGTCACCGAAGTCGTGGACAGCGCTCCTGAGGTCGAGGAGAGCATTCCGGCACAGGAACCGGTTCGCCGTAACCCGCCGCGCCGCTGGCTTCCGGTGGCGCTCCTGCTGGCGTTGCTGGTCGTAGGCGCTGCCTTCGTCTTCCGGGCGCTCACGCCCCAGGCGATTGTGCGCTATGTTCCGCGGACTCAGGACGTTTCGGCAGCGATCGTTTTCGACGCCACGGTCGATGGTCAGCCTCTCGATGATGGCGCTGCCTTCGCGTTCCCCACGCAGACGCAGCAACTGCAAGTGACGTGGAGCGGCGAAACCAGTGCCACCGGCAGCGAAACAGTCCCGGACAAGCCGGCTAGCGGACCGATTGAGCTGCGAAATGCCGGTTCCACGCCAGTGACCGTCGATGCGGGAACAAAGGTCACAACCGAGGATGGCACCGAATTCGCGTTCACTGAAGCCGTCGAGGTCCCGGCCGCGGATGCATCCACCGGCAAGCCCGGTGCGGCAACCGGACGGGTTCAGGCCACGACTGGAGGAACGTCCGGGAATGTCGGCACCGGCGAGATCGGGGGACGGCTCCCAAACGGCATCTACTACAGCAACCGCATGGAGCCGACAGATGGCGGGACGGATCAAGAGTTTCGCATCGTGGCCCAGGGTGACCTGGACGCCCTTCGAGCTCAGGCACGGGACGCCGCAGGCGGCCTGGCTGAGAAGGACATCAACGGCGAGAACGGTGACCAGGGCTTCGTGGTGACCGGCGTGAGCATCGTGAACCAGCAGGACACCTTCGACCACGGCGCAGGCGAACGTGGAGACACGGTGAGTCTGCAAAGCACGATGACCCTTGATGTCACCGTCGTAGATCTCAAGCAGGCCGAGGTCGATTTTGAGCGCGACCTGGCGAACGAACTGACTGCCACCGCGCCAGATGGGTACACCGTTCCCGTCAAGGAGATGCACGTCAACCCGCCCGTCGTGCAACGGACGGAAGATCGAGGCTCCCGGCTGGAGATCTCAGCAAATGTCGAGGCGAGATTGACGCTGGATGACGCACACAAGCGACAGCTCGCGGGCGAAATGGCGGGGTTGAGTCCGGCCGAAGCGGAGGCAGTGCTGGCCAAGGACCCAGCAGTCGCCGGCGCGCGCGTGGAAATAACGCCGGGTTGGCTGATCAAGACCGTGCCAGAAAACCCTGACCGCGTGGTGTTCGAGGATGCGGGATGAGTTCACGACATCCACGGACGATGGGGCTCGATGTCGGTGAACGGCGTATCGGGATGGCCATTGCCGATGAGCTTGGCATGATCGCCTCACCGATCGGCGTGGTCCAGCGAGGCGAAGGAGACTTGCAGCGCATCCTGGAGACCGCGCTGACGCAGAACGCTGGCGTGATCGTGATTGGGCTACCGACAGGATTATCGGGTCGGGAAGGTCCCCAGGCGGCTACAGTGCGAGCCTTCGCGGAGAAACTTGCCCAGGAGAGCCATGACTCTCTGGAGATCGTTTTCTGGGATGAACGGCTGACCAGCGCCATGGCGGAGCGTTCCCTGGACGCACAGGGACGAAAGAAGAACCGGCGCACCGGTGAGATTGACGCTATCGCCGCGGCACTCATCCTGCAGGGCTATCTCGACGCCGAGCGCAATTCCTTTCGCCAACGGCGCCCACTCGAACGCGATGCACGGTAGTATGGTGGCGTGCATCGGTCATGCGTCGATGCGTTCGGGCAGAGGTCCCAGGAATCGATCCATCGTTTTACCAACCCGGCAGTGACTGGTTCTCGAGTGAAGAGCGAGCACTGGCGTACCTGTGAGGCACGGAGCGCATGAAGAAGCTGGTCATCGCCGTCATCCAGAATGAGGTTGCGGACCTGGTTGTCGACGCCCTGCTGGAAGCGGATTTCCGGACGACGCGGTTAGCCAGCACGGGTGGATTTCTGCGTCGTGGCAACACCACCCTCATGATCGGCGCCGAGGAGGACCAGGTGAACCTGGTGCTCGACCTGATCAAGCAGTCTGCACGATCAGGAATGGCGCCCAACGAGACCAACGAAGGCTCGCCTGCTTCCGCGGCGACCGTCTTCGTCCTCGACCTCGAAGAGTATCAGCGGCTCTAACGCCTGCGGATTAAACGGGCGGCCAGTCGAGCATCCAGCCGCCGTCCACGAGGTACGTCCCGCCGTTGCAATAGGACGCCTGCTCGGAAGCGAGAAATACCACCATGTGCGCCACGTCGGCAGGCAATCCGACACGGCGCACAGCTATCTTGGTCTCGGCGTCGGCCAGGTATCGTGGATCGGCCATCGCCCGCGCATTGAGCGGCGTCAGGATCATCCCTGGCGCCACGTCATTCACCGTGATCCCCAGCGGTCCCAGTTCGAGCGCCATCGCGCGGGTGAGATTGCGCAACCCGCCCTTCGAAACGCAGTAGGGTCCAGTGTTCGGCGTATTGCAGGCCTCCTCGTGTACGGAAGAGATGTTGATGATGCGGCCGCCGGTGCCGCGGCGCACCATCCGCTGCGCGGCGGCCCGACCACAGAGAAACGGCCCGTGCAAGTTCGAACGCATGAGGCGGTCCCAGTCCTGCCACGACGTCTCATGGATTGGACGGTCAGCTGAGCCATGACCGGCATTGGAAACCAGGATGTCGATCGCTCCAAAGATTTCGTCGAACGAGGCAAACATTGCCTCGACCTCGTCTTCGTGCCCGACATCAGCGGGGAGCAAGAGCGCCTCTCGCCCAAGCGCCTGCACCTCGGCAGCAGTCTGCTCTGCGCCGGCGCCATTGTTCCGGTAGTTAATCGCTACGTCTGCGCCTGCCTCAGCCAGGGCCACGGCGATGCCACTGCCGATGCCGCTGCTGGCCCCGGTAACCAGCGCCTTCTTGCCGTCGAGGCGGATGTCCATTGGCGCTGGTACCCCTTGTCTGTCGCTAGTCGGCAGCTACCGCGTGCGCAACGGTTTCCGCACGGACTTGCCGGGAAGGAACTGTACCGGGTTTCGGATTCTGGATCAGCAGCGCAACGCACGCGCCGAGCACACAGGTGATCGCGCCGATAGCGAACGTCTCATGCATGCTCAGTGCGAACGCTTGCCGCACGCTGCCGAGAATGAGCGGCAGCAGGCTTTCGGACCCTGGTGGGAGCGCCTGAGGGATTGCCTCGACACGACCTGTCGAGATCAGGTCTCCAAGCGTACTTCCCACGTCCGGGTCGAGGTTGCTGATCTGGCCAAGCGCGTCGGCCGCATGGACGCCCAGGCGGGACTGCAGAATTGAACCAAGAACCGCAATACCGAGCACCTGGCCGAGGTTCCGCGTGGTATTGAGGATCCCGGATGCGCTGCCGGCAATGCGCGGTGGCACCTGGCGCATCGCGGTCGCGGTCATTGGGGCAAACGTCATGCCCATACCGACCCCGGTGATTGTCAACGGCAGGACGAAGGACCACTGTGTTGCGTCAGGCGAAATCTGCCGGATCATCGCAACGATGCCAATGGCCATCAACGAGAGCCCGGTGACGAGGATCCAGCGAGCGCCGATCTTGTCCGAAAGACGGCCAGCAGTAGGGGCGACGAACATCAGGACGAGGCCATTGGGCAGCATGGCGAGCCCTGCCTCGAGCGGTGAGAGGCCAAGGGCGCCCTGCAGGAATACGGTCATTGGGAAAAAGACGCCGAGCATGCCGAAGGACGTTGCCAGTGCGAGAACGTTGGCCACGGAGAAGTTGCGAATGGCGAAGAGCTCGAGCTTCATCATGGGGTCGTCCACACGTGACTCCCACCAGACGAAGAGCGTCAGCAGGATGATGCTCGCAGCGAAGGACCCGAGGATGATTGGGCTGGTCCAACCGAAGGCGTTCCCTTCGATCGCAGCGTAGACGAGAGCGAACGTCCCGAGCCCAGAGAGAAGAATGCCGCCCCAGTCAACCCGGCCAGAGGCAAAGGGATCGACGGACTCCGGGACGATGGCGAGGGTCGCCAGGATTGCGGCGATGCCCACCGGGACATTGATGAGGAAGACCCACTCCCAGGCGTAGTTCGTGACCAGCCACCCGCCGATGATCGGGCCGAGGACGGCACCCAGTGCGACAACGCTGCCCCACACGCCCATGGCGGAACCGCGTTTCTGCGGCGGGAAGGCGACCGTGATCAACGAGAGGGTCTGCGGCATCATCATGGCGCCGCCGACACCCTGGAGCACGCGGGCGCCGATCAGCGCCGCTGCAGGTTGAATCCCGGTCACTTGCGAAATGAGCGTGGAGCCGGCGCAAAGCGCGGACGCCAGCGTAAAGATGCTCATGCCGAGGACGAACAGCTTCTTCCGGCCAAACACGTCACCGAGGCGGCCGAAGGACAGGATGAGCACCGCGTAGGCCAGGATGTAGCTGTCGAGAATCCACTGGATTTCGGAGAGATCCGCGCCGAGGGCAATCTTGATCTTCTGCTGGGCGACGTTAACGATCGTCGTGTCGAGCAAGAGCATGAAAACGGCGCCGCAGAGGACGAACAGGATCAGCCAGGGGTTGCGCTCGGGCGCGGCTTGACCCGCCGGTTGGCGATGTTCGGACATGTGAGAGGTTCCTTTCTGCCTGGGGGTCATGCGGGACGAGCTGTCCTGCGATTGAGCGCCGGACGCAGTTCGTCGTTGCTGCCGAGTTCGGCAATGAGCGCTTCCAGCGCTCGGGGCATAACCGAACGCTCTGCCGGAGTGAGGCGAAGCAATGCCCGCTGTACCTGCGATCGGCGCAGCTCACCCAGCCGATCGATGGCCCGTTGCGACTCCGCTGTCGCGCTAACGATGACCCTGCGGCGGTCAGTAGGATCGGGCGCGCGCAACACGTGCCCCATATCGACCAGCCGGTCGACAATTTCGGACGCCGCCGGCATGGAGACGTAGAGCGCATCCGCGATCTCGCCGACTGACATCTGCTCCGTTCGTGAAAGCTGCAGCAGGACCTTCACCTGGGCAGGGGTCACCTCGAGCTCCTGGCTGAGCTCATGAATGGCGCAGTGCAAAGCGCGGGAGAGGACTGGCAGGAGAGCGGAGCATTGGTCCACCACCGCCTCGAAATTGCTTCGCTGGCTTGATAGTTCGTGATCCGAATCATTCATAAGCCGAAGGATCGCATAAACGTACTAGCGCTGTCAATGGCCAAAGCCCGGTGAATTCACCGGGCTTTGGTCTAACTGTTGTCGTTCTCAGTTGTGAGGTTTAGGCGGGCAGCAGTCCCTCGACCTTGAAGAGTTCCGCGTTAAGGATCGAGGCACCGGCTGCCCCTCTGACGGTGTTGTGGCCCAGGAGCACGAACTTCGTGCCCAGGAGCGGACACTCGCGGACGCGGCCGACTGTTGTTGCCATGCCCTTCTCAGCGTCCCGGTCCAGATTTGGTTGCGGGCGGTTACGCTCGGTGCGCACGATGACTGGCCGCGCCGGCGCCGATGGGAGATCGAGTTCCTGCGGCCTTGCCCGGAATGCCGCCATCGCTTCCGCGGCCTGGGCAGGGGTGGCAGCCTCCTTGAACCGGATCGAAACACACTCCGTGTGGCCGTCACGCACAGGCACGCGATTGCAGTGCGCGGTCATGACGATTTGGGCCGGGCGAAACGCGCCGTCGAAGCCGCCGAGGAGTTTCTTGGTCTCCTCCGTCATCTTCTCTTCTTCGGTGCTGATGAACGGTACGACGTTATCGATCATATCGAGCGACGGGACGCCGGGGTAACCCGCGCCCGAAACGGCTGCATCGTGGTCACGGCGAGCGCGTCGATGCCAAATGCGTCATGGAGCGGCTTGAGGGCGAGCACGAGGTGGATGGCAGAGCAATTCGGGTTCGTGACGATGAAGCCGCTCCAGCCACGGTTCTGCTGTTGCACCTTGATGGCCGCCGCGTGCTCAGGATTGACCTCGGGGATCAGCAACGGCACGTCCGGAGTCATGCGGTGAAAGGATGTGTTCGAGAAGAGCGCTCGCCCCTCACGGGCCATGCGCTGTTCGATCTCCTCGGCCACTTCGCCTGGAAGCGCAGAGAACACGACCGGGCTTGTGAGATCTGCGCTGTAGTCCTTGACCTCCAGACCTCCCGCCGCCTGCGGCATATCCGCACTCAGGCGCCAATCGGTGGCCTCGGCATACTTCTGCCCCGCGGACCGGTCTGACGCGACAACCTCGGCCAGTTCGAACCAGGGGTGATCCGCCAGCAACTGCACGAACCGCTGGCCAACACTTCCTGTTGCCCCGAGGACCGCAACGGGAATGCGATTGCTTGAAGACACGAAAACCCTCCCTTGGCCGCCAGTCGCGGCGGCTCAAAACGTCGTCTACATGTTGAAGATATGACCTACCCGACGCGCAGGCTTTCGGAAAGGATGTTGGCGCGTCGTGGCCGCTTGCCGCGTGTGGTGGCAACCTGGGGCTTGATGAAGGCATCGTGCAGGGCCTGAACCGCCCGGGCGGCGTCCTTGGCGAAGACGGCCGCTGTCATGGCTACGTTGGTCACCTGCTGGCTGGTCGCAAGCACGGGAATGCCTGCTCGCCCGAGCACGGAGAGCAGTTGCGACAGGGCCTGCGGAAACGCCGCCGCACCTTCACCAACTGCCGCAACCAGCGCGACATCATCGTCGCACGCGACTTCGGCATCGACCTGCGCCTCATCGAGTGCCGAAGCCATCCGCTGCTGAACCCGGCGGCATCCACCCTGGCCAGTGGCATCGACGAGGTAGGTCATGCGGCGGCGGGATGACGCCTGCGACGCGGCAACGACCTCGATGCGGTCGTCATGCAACGCGCCGAAGACGGCAGCCGACGCCGCCGCAAGATCCTCCAGTTCGGGAACGTCGACCGTTAGCAGCATCAGGTTGCCCAGGGCGGTCACCGCCTTGATGCTCTCTCCAGGAGTCTCGCGCGTCACCAGCGTGCCTGGTTCGTTTGGCGCGAAAGTGGACAGGATGCGCACCGGAATCCCGAGCGAAACGGCCGGGCGGATGGTGCGCGGGTGCAGGACCTTGGCGCCAAAATGGGCCAATTCCTGGGCTTCGTCATAAGAGATACCGGGTACGACCCGAGCGCCGGAAACCTGGCGCGGGTCCGCGGAGAGGACTCCCGGCACGTCCGTCCAGATCTGCACTTCGTCTGCATCAAGCGCAGCGCCAAGCAGTGTGGCACTGTAATCAGAGCCCCCGACGGCCGAGTGTGGTCGTTGAACCGTCGGGCGCATGACCGATGAATCCGGTAAAGACTACGGTCTGACCGTCATCAAGAAGCGGGCGAACGTGCGCATCTGCCAACTCCCGGGTGCGCTCACGCTGGGGACGCGCACTGCCGTGGCGGTCATCGGTCGCAATCACGCTGTCTGCCCAGACGTGGGCTGCCGCCGTGCCGCGAGAACGCAGGATGGCAGCCAGCAGGATGCTCATCGCTTTCTCACCGGTAGCCACGATACGGTCGGAGTCGCGAGCGGAAAGTTCACCAGCTCGAGCAACGTGCGCCAACGCGTCGTCAAGCGCCGCATGAAGCTGATCGAGCGCGGCCAGGGTGGCAACGCGCTCGGTCTCATCGTCGATCGATTCGGCAATCGCCTCGTGGCGAGACCGGACGTCTGCCACAAGGCGGGAACTGAACTCCTCGCCATCCGCGGCCGCCGCCCGCGCTGCGTCAAGCAACAAGTTCGTGACGCCGGTTGCGGCCGACACAACGGCCGCCCGGGGAAGGGGCTGGGCCTCAACGATGGCGGCAACCTGGTGAACGCGCACGGCGTCCCCGACGGAGGTGCCCCCAAACTTCATGACGATCATTGTGCCAGCCCTCGTTCCGCTGCAGATTCTCAAAGCACAAAAAAACGGGAGCGTTTCCGCTCCCGCCTGCCGATCCGTTTCAGTGGTCCGCGACCGTCAGTCGCGCCCCTCCGGACCGGCAGGCAAGGTAGTCTTAATAATCTCGATAATCGAGATCATCGACTTGCCGCTGGTCTGCTTGAGGCGCATCTGGTCGCTCATGCTGCGCATCATACGGCAGCAACAAGCGTTCTGCAACCCCTGAGTGGGAACGGAGTAAAAATCTTTGGTGACTGGCGACCAAACGACAGAAGGGAAGGGGAACGCACATGACAACGTACGATGCGCCACTCGAGCTCATCGCCGATGAGCGATGCGACACGACGGAAGGCCCGCTCTGGCACGAAGATCTGCAAGCCCTGTTCTGGGCTCTGGCCATCCGTTCCGGAGATGATCCGTGTCGCTGGCCGATCTGCCGTCAACGACGCCTGTCTATCAGGAGGCCAGATTGGGGGCTTCACGATCCAGGAGGGCGGCGAACTGCTCATGTTCGGCGAGGCCGGTCGGATCTGGACCTGGGACCCGCGTACCGGAACCGAGCGCATCGTCGTCGAGGAGATTCCGGCCGAACGCGGCACACGATTCAATGACGTCGTAGCCGATCCGGAGGGACGGGTTTTCGCCGGGACGATGCCAGACGGCGATCGCAGCGGGCACCTTTACCGGCTGGATCCGGATGGTTCACTGACGCTGGTGCTCGATGACGCAGGCGTGTCAAACGGCATGGATTTCACGCCCGACCTGAACGGGATGTATCACACGAACTCCAGCACGCGCACGATTTCTCGCTATCGCTATGACCGTGCGACTGGTGACATAGCGTTCGACGCCGTAATCGTGCAGGTTCCCGCAGGGGAGGGCGTTCCCGATGGCATGGCACTGGATGATCACGGTGACATCTGGTCCGCGCGCTGGGACGGTGGAGCGCTCTTTCACTATTCGCCGGATGGCGAGTTGCTCGGCAGCAAAGCGTTCCCCGCTCGGAAGGTCTCGAGCATCACGTTTGGCGGCAGGGATTGGGCTGACGCCTATGTGACACTCGCGGGCGGCCTGGACCGGGCCACCGAAGGGGAAGGTGCGGGGGCGCTCTACAGAACCTCACTCGGCGTCTCGGGACGACGGCCCTTCCGGTCCCGCATCCGATAGTCCTTGTCGAGAGCCTGATGTCAAACACCAGGTCCGCCGGCGGTGACTTGTGGCGCCGCCGACGGACCGAGGGTTCGCCGCTTACTTGAACCGGTTCGCTTCAGGATCGTCCATCTCGTAGGGAATGTCCTTGATTTCTTCCCAGAGTTCCTCCGGGATGGGCGTGGTCAGGTAGCGGAGCGTGTCGTCAATGCGCGAGGCACGGCTCATGCCGACGATGGTGGCGGTAGTACGCGGGTCGCGGGTCGAGAACTGCAGCGCGACAGCCGCTAGAGGTACGCCGTGGCGCTCAGCGATTGCCTGGTACTGGCGAACGCGATCCACCATTTGCGGTGAGGCCTGCTGATACGCGTAACGGGGATAGGCGTCCGGCCCCTTGACGAGCATGCCGCTCCCGTAGGGGGCCGCATTGAGAATCGCCATGCCGCGTTCGAAGGCGGCCTCGATCAAGGGCTCCGCTGAGCGGTTCAGCAGCGTGTACCGGTTGTGGTGGATGAGCGCGTCGAAGAGGCCTGTTTCCACGAATCGCATCTGGTGCGGCACCGGCCCCCCGGCAATCCCGAGGTAATCCACCACGCCCTGCTCCTGGAAGGAGCGCAGCACCTCGACCGGCCCGCCCTTCGACATCGCGTTCTCGAACGTCGTCCACTCGTGATCATGCAGGTAAACGACGTCGACATGGTCGACACCGAGCAGCTTCAGCGAGCGCTCCATGCGCCGCTTGACGGTTTCACCCGAATAGTCATTGTGCTGGAGTTCACGCCCTTCCTTGGTCTGGAGGACCGCGCCCTCGGGCAGGCCGCCCAATTCCTTCAGGGCCAGGCCAACGCGACGTTCGCTTTCGCCATCGCCGTAGTGCGCGGCGGTGTCGATGTACGGGATCGGGCTGTCCAGCGCACGCCGGATCGTGGCAATCGCGTCTTCCTCGGAGACGTCGTAACCAAAGGTATCCCCCATGTTCCCGATGGGCGCGCAACCGACGGCGATGGGTGGCACCATGAGTGGCGTCTTGCCGAACTGGCGCCGCGCCAGAGGATCAGCGGTGGACACGGAGTACCTCCTTGTATGGAATCTTCAATCGCCGGATGCTATCCGAGGATGCGCAACCGGGCAAACGCGCAGAGTGGCTGAATGCCCGGTACACTTGTCCGAAGCCCCGGCCGGGGTGGCGAAATGGCAGACGCGCCAGCCTTAGGAGCTGGTGGCCGCAAGGTCGTGCGGGTTCGAGTCCCGCTCCCGGCACTCCTCGCGCGCATCGGTTGAATGATGAAGCTCAGCTTGCTGAATCGTCGTCCTCACTGAGGCAGACAGGAGTGGCGCGTGTCCTTCACAGGGATGACCTCGGCTGACCCACCTTCCCGGCCCTTTTCTCGCCGGCGTTTCCTGGGTGGAGCAGCGGCTGGGACAGCGACGTTTGCGTTTCCCTGGTTGCGTTCCGACGGCAGTGCCGCCCAGGCCACTCCGGTAGCTGAGACCAGCGAGTCTGCGTGGTATGAGCTGGCAAATCGCCTGGACGGCCGGTTGTTGCGCGACGGTGATCCGATGTACGCCGCTGCGACCGAAATCAACGCGACGCGATTTGCCGCAGTGCGTCCGGCCGGGATTGCGGTTTGCGCCATGCCGCGTGACGCCGCAACGTGCGTCACGTGGGCGAAGGAGACAGGTACGCCATTCGCAGTGCGTTCGGGCGGTCACTCCTACGCCGGCTTCTCGACCTCACCCGGCCTGGTAATCAACGTCCGCAGCCTGCAGGGCGCCCAGGTCAATCCTGCCGAGGGCACGGTGACCGTTGCTGCCGGGGTTAATAACGCCGACTTCGCTGATGCTGTCGATCCCTACGGCGTCTATGTCCCTGGCGGCCGTTGCCCAACGGTCGGGCTATCCGGCCTGACGCTAGGCGGTGGCTGGGGATTCAGTTGCCGCCATCTTGGTATGACCTGCGATTCACTCGTTTCTACTGATATAGCGCTGGCCTCAGGAGAGATCGTCACCGCGTCCGAGACGGACAACGCTGACCTCTTCTGGGCGCTGCGAGGCGCTGCCGGTGGCAACTTCGGGGTGAACACGTCGTTCACCTACCGCTTCGTTCCGACGCGGGACGTCACGTTCTTTGAGGCAACATGGAGCGGCGGCGATACCGCAGCGGTGGTTGCCGCCCTCATGAGGATGCAGCAGGATGCCCCGCAGGAGTTGGGGCTGCGGTTGGCGGTGCGATCGCAGTCGCGCACGCCGCGCACGGTGCCGGCGCCATTTACTGTCGACGTGATTGGCCTGCACTGGGGCGCGGCCGAGGTCGTACGCGAGCTGGTGGACCGGGTGCAGGAGGTGCAACCGGCCAGCACGCTCGCGATCGAGACGATGTCGTTTTCGGCGGCCCGCGCGAGGCTCGCGGCAACCACACCGACAGGGACATACCAGATCAAGACTGGATTCGTACGCGGCACGTTCTCGTCCGAAGCGCTTGTCACGATGCTGGAGGGTATGGCAGCCATGCCGGGCGTGGCCTCCCGCGCCCAGGAGAGTACCGTCGGGATTTACTGCTGGGGCGGAAAGGTCAATGAGGTCGCACCGGACGCGACGGCGTTCGTGCACCGTAACGCCGACTTTCTGTACAAGTCCGAGGTCCTCTGGGAAGCGACCGACCACCCCGACCTCATCGTCGAGAACCTCGACTGGATCGAGGCGTTTCATGCCTCCATGCAGCCGTATCTCTCCGGTGGGGCGTATCAGAATTTCGTGGATCGCAGCCAGGAAAACTGGGCCGAGGCGTACTACGGCGAAAACCTGTCACGCCTCGTGGAACTGAAACGCAAGTGGGATCCTGATAACCTCTTCCGGTTTCAGCAGAGCATTCCGCTGTCGTTGTAAAGGCGAGGACAGGGCGGAGACACCGCCAGCAGCAGCCCTCACGGCCCGCCTATTGCTCGGGAGGCAGTTCCGTGTAGGCGGCGAGCGCGTCCGGCTTGAGAATCAGCACGCGCTCTCCCTCGCGGGAAATCAGGCCGAGGTCGATAAAGCCGTTGATTGCGCGGTTGAGTGTTGATCGCGTCGTGCCAAGCTCCGCGGCAAGTTCACCCTGGCTGCGATTCAGTGTCAACGCCAGGTGGGTTGGCGAACCTTCAAGTGGTGTCGCGCGGTCCAGAAGCCAGCCCGCCAGACGACCAGGAACATCCAGTCCAACCGCTGCCAGGTGCCGCTCGTTTCCGGCGCGCACCATGGAGGCGAGTGTATGCAGAAGCCCCTCAACGGCGACTGGCTCGCGGCGCAGGAGAGCAAGAAATGCGCTTCGAGGGATAAAGCGGACACGCACCGGCCGCTGCGCAATGACCGACGCGCTGCGCGGTTCGCCATCCAGCAGCGCTAACTCCCCGAGCGCGGCCGGGGCATCGTTCACGGCCAGGACCACCTCAACGCCGCCTCCCGTGGTTCGCGTGACGCGAATCTGCCCTTCCTCCAGCACAAGCAGGGCGTCGCCAGGATCCCCCTCGCTCCAAATCACCTGACCAGCCGGGTAGCTTCGTGTGCGCGACGCCCGGGCCAGTTCTTCCAGCGCACTCGGTGGCAGCCGCGCAAAGAGAGGCACATCCGCGAGGCGGTGTGTCGCGCCTGGGCCAGCGGTGCTGGTCATGACAGGGACTCTCCCGTATGAGGTGAACGACGCAGGTCAAACAGGTGCGACGGTTTCCGGTTGACGGAAACCCTCGCACGCATCTTCGCCGAACCGGAACTTACTTGTCGAGTTCGGTCAGGAGTTCACGGAGGTCCAGCCGCCGCGTGTACATCGTCTGGTTGCCGTCAGCATCGACTGGCCATTCGCTACGCGGCCGATCGCGGTAGATTTCGATGCCGTTCCCGTCCGGATCGTGGAGGTAAATAGCCTCGCTCACGCCATGATCGGAAGCGCCGTCGATCGGCACGCCATGGTCGATGAGGCGCTGCAGGGCGCGGGCCAGTTCCTTACGGTTGGGGTAGAGGATGGCGAAGTGGTAGAGCCCGGTGCTGCCCATCTGCGGCGGTTGTCCGCCCAGACTCTCCCACGTGTTCAGCCCCAGGTGATGGTGGTAGCCGCCCGCCGAGAGAAATGCGGCCTGCGGCCCATAGCGGGCCATGACATCGAAACCGAAGTTGTCCCGGTAGAAGGCGATGGACCGCTCCAGATCCGACACCTTGAGGTGGACATGTCCGATCTGCGTCTCGGGATGGATGGATGGCTCGGCGGGTGTCATGACGTCCTGTGTGGTGATGCTCATGAAATGCTCCTCCCTGGAAGCTGGTCTAACGTCCAACCGGGGCCGGCACACGAAGTGTGGGCAGGTTGGCGGCGATGCTCTCGCGTTGCGCCTCCAGCCATGGTGGAAGCTGCAAGGTCGTGCCGAGTGTCTGCGGCGATTCATCGTGCGTCCAACCTGGACCGCTTGTTGCCAGTTCGATCACGTGCCCGTCTGGGTCATTGAGATAGATGCTCTTGAAATAGACGCGATCCTTGACATCCGTTGTCGGTACGCGCATGTCGTTCAGCGCGTCGCGCCAGGCAACGAGCGCATCGTCGTCTGGAACGCGCAGAGCGAAGTGATGCGTCATGCCGGCGCCGAGACGGAAGGGCCGCATCTTGCCATGCGGGTAGGCGAAGTACGTGATGATCGTGCCTGGAGCGGCGTCGCTCGCCGCGAAGTACAGGTGCGGTGAGTCCGGGTTGTCGAAGTTGACAGTCCGTTTCACCGTTCGCAGTCCGAGGGCGCCGGTGAAGAATGCCTCAGTCCTGCTCGCGTCGGAGCCGATCGCCGTAATGTGGTGCATGCGGCGCAGGCGCATCTCCGGGGTTGGCTGCTCCACCGGCTCGGGCCAGGTGTCTACGGTGATTGCCGCCTCGTCCCGGTGGTGAGCCGTCGTCTCGAGCGGGGGGAGTTTGACGGCGAGTCCGAGTTCAGCTTCCGCTTCGTCCACGCTCCAGCCCGGCCCGTCCGTGGCAATCTCGATGATCAGGCCATCAGGATCAGTGAAGTAGATGCTTTCAAAGTACACGCGGTCATAGGGTCCGGTGACCGGCACGCCGCGGTCAGTCAGATATCGCTTCCACTGGCGCAGGGTGTTGCGATCTGCCGTGGCGTAGGCGACGTGGTGCGTCCCGCCGATCCCATAGTTGCCGCGCGGGGCGCCTGGCCAGGCGAAAAACGTGATAGCACCCGGTCCGTTTTCCTCATCGGCGAAGTAGAGATGATGCGAGGCTGGGTCATCAAAGTTGATGGTCTGCTTGACGAGACGCTGGCCGAGCAGGGTCGTGTAGAAATCAATCGTCCGCTGTGCATCCGCGGAAATTGCCGTGAGATGATGGATGCCCTCAATCGGGGCGAGCGTCGCCATGAGGCGAACATCCTTTCAAAGAAGTCATTCGCGTCGACCAGACGCGGGTAGGAGATCGGTCACTATGGGAATTTCGCAGTCCGATCCGCACGGACAAGCCCAACTGTATGCAGCAGGCGCCACGCTCGACGAGGCCAGCGGCGCAGTGATCGCCATTCACGGCCGCGGTGCGGATGCGGCAGACATCATCAATCTCGCGGGGGAAGTGGCTCCACCAGGGGTCATCATTCTTGCGCCAAATGCGGCAGGGCAGACCTGGTACCCCTATCGCTTCATCGAGCCCATTGCGCGGAACGAGCCCTTCCTTTCTTCTGCCCTCGGTCTCATCGACCAGCTCTTTACTCGATTGGCGGAAGCCGGGATTCCGGCCGGACGCGTCGCCCTGCTTGGGTTTTCGCAGGGCGCCTGCCTGGCGCTGGAGTACGCGGCGCGCAATGCGCAGCGGTACGGAGCGGTCATCGGCTACAGCGGTGGTCTGATCGGCCCCATTGGTCAGACCTTCAGCTATCCCGGATCCCTGGACGGCACGCCGGTCTTCATCGGCTGCAGTGATGTCGACGCGCACATCCCGGTGAATCGGGTGAAAGAGACTGCAGACGTCATGACCGGTCTTGGTGCTGCGGTAGATCTCCGTATCTATCCTGGTATGGGGCACACCGTGAACCAGGATGAAATCCAGGCGGGGCGGGAGATGCTCGCGCCGCTCGTGGGCGCCAGTTAGCTCCCTGCCGGCGCCAGGGTTCTCGCGCCGGCAGGGCACCTGATTTACGCCTGCCGAACGGCCTCGATGGCGAGTTCGATCTTGACGTCGTCGCCCACCAGGAAACCGCCAGCCTCCAGTGGCGCGTTCCAGTTCAGGTCGAAATCCTTGCGGTTGATTTCAGTGTGCGCTGTCCAGGACGCGACTTCCGTGCCAAATGGGGTCTTGCCGCCGCCCTCGTACTCGGCGGTCAGCGTGACCGGGCGAGTAATGCCGCGAATCGTGAGATCGCCGTTGATAAGGAAGTCATTCCCGCTGCGCGGCGTGATCGAAGTTGAGACGAAAGTCAGCGTCGGGTTGTCATCGGATCCGAAGAAATCATTCGTGCGCAGGTGACCGTCGCGCTGTGGGTCATTTGTGTCGATCGAGTCAGCCTCGATCTGCACATTGACGGCGCCGTTCGTGAAGCCCTCGCCCGCGGTCGTTATTTCCCCGCTGAAGCGGGCGAAACGGCCACGCATCTTGGTGAACATGTGACGAACGGTAAAGGTGACGCTCGAGTGGGAGGTGTCGATCTGCCACACGGTGGTTGCGGTCGCGGTCATCTGGTTCCTGTTCCTTCCTGCAAGGGTTTCGGCTCGACTCCGGTAGTCCGTCCCATCGGACCGGTTTCTGCCGCTGATGTGACTTACATTACCCTACTGGATTATCCATGTCAAGTATGTTACAAATGGTAAGTAGCTACTCGACGGAGTACGATATGTCTGTGATTGACCAGATGCCAGATGAACATGTTGTTGTCCCGGCCTTCTGTCCGGCCTACCACCACGCGATCGAGTTGATCGGGCGGCGCTGGAGTGGAGTCATCATCCGAGCCATGATTCATGGTGCGACGCGCTTCAGCGATATCAGTTCAGCCATTCCTGGAATCAGCGATCGCCTGATCTCAGAACGGCTGAAGGAACTCGAGGCGGAAGGGGTGGTGGTGCGGACAGTGGTGCCGAGTACCCCTGTGCGCGTTGACTACGCCCTGACCGAGAAGGGGCGAGCCCTCGGCGATGTGGTGGCGGCAGTGGCCGCCTGGGCCGAAGCCTGGAGCACTCCTCCCGGGCGCAGTTGATCGGAATTCAGGGCACCTCCGCCGTCGTCCGCCGAGGCTGGCACTCTCCATGCGAATGCGTGAGAAGTTGTCGGAATGTGCGTTCCGGGGTGCGGACGATCAGGCCGCTGGTAGGTGGCATCAGACGAGGCTCGGCGGCTCTTGGTCCGCAAGAAGTCGAGCGTACGTACATCTGATACCGCTGTTACACTAGAGGTCCGTCGGATCGGCCGGCGCGGGGACGGGAGGTTACGCATGGACGTAAACAGCAGTTTCGGGATTATTTCCTGGATCGTCTTCGGTGCTTTGGCAGGCTGGGTAGCCAGCATGATCGCGGGTGACAATGCCCGTCAGGGTTGGCTCGGCAACATCATCGTTGGCATCATCGGAGCATTCATCGGCGGGCTCGTTTTCGGCTTCCTGTTTGGCGGCGGCCAGTTCACTCTTGGCTGGAACGTCGGCAGCTTCATCGCCGCCGTGATCGGCGCCATCATCCTGCTGGCGATTCTTCGAATGTTCGGAGCACGCTAGCAACCACGATTGACATCACAAATGAAGAGCCCGGCCGGTTTTCCGGCCGGGCTCTTCATTTGTCCGAGTGTTCAGACGGAAAGATCAAATTCCGCAAGCGGAGAGACCGCCGTTGTACCCGGACCAATAGGCGACGACCCGATCCGACTGGTTGCCGTGCTCGTTCGGCTCGCCCGGCGCCATCCACCAGACATCGCCTGCCATCTGGGTCATTTGCATCGCCTCGGCCCCAACTTCCGGGCTGATCCAGCCGGAATCGACCGCATACCGGATGAATGCCCCGCCGAAGCAGTCAGCCTGCAACTCGGATTCCAGAACGCTGGTGACGCCGGTGTCCATGATGTTCTGGATGTGGTGCCCGAACTCATGGCTCAGGACAGTGAGCACGGCAGGGACGTAGTCCGGGCTGATGAACTGCGAGGAGAGTGACAGCGTGTTGCTGGTCGAGCAATACCCACCGATGACATCGTAGGCGTCGAGGAACCCGCAGAGTTCCTCTCCGTAGTAGTCGACGAACTTGAAGCGGGGACTCGAGTATGGGACCCCCCGGTCGGCCAGTTGCTGTGACCAGTAGGCGTCCAGGTCGGCAAAAATCAGGTCCGCGCTCGACTGCGCGCGCACCACACTCGGTGCGAGCAGGACAGCCAGAAGCGCCAGCACCAGGGCCAGCCTTTTGAACATCGATGCCCTCCCTTTTCTGAACGATCCCGTCTCTGAGCCTTCCCTTGGCTTGCTGCGAAGTCTACGGGGACACCGCAGCAATGAACAGTCCCATCAGTTCCGAAGTCAGTAACGATTCCGACATGCCAGCAGGTGGTCAAACGTATACTCACCTATTGACGTAAGGAGCCACCAGAGAGCATGAAATCAGCCGTGTCCAACCGCCCTGCCTATCTCGATCTGCTGCGCGAGCGCGTCGTCATTTTCGACGGAGCCATGGGCACGTCCGTGCAGCGCTACAACCTTGATGCGGAGGGATACGGCGGCCTGGAAGGGAGCAACGAGAACCTCGTTTTCCACAACCCGGGCATCATTTCCGAAATCCACGCGTCCTTCATGGAGTCAGGCGTGGACGTGCTGGAAACGGATACGTTCGGCGGAAGCCTGATCAAACTTGAAGAGTACGGCCTCGGCGAGCGGACCTACGATCAAAACCGCGTTGCCGCCGAAATTGCCCGGCGGGTTGCGGACGAGTACACGACGGTCAGCCATCCCAGGTACGTGGCGGGCTCCATCGGCCCGACTGGGCTTCTGCCGGCGTCCGAAGACCCTCTGCTCGGGAACCACCGCTTTTCTGAGGTCGTGGAACTCTTTGTCGACCAGGTCAAAGGGCTGGCCGATGGTGGCGTCGACCTGTTCATCATCGAGACCACGCAGGACATCCTGGAGCTGAAGGCGGCCGTGCACGCGATCCTGCGCTTGCGCAAGGAGAGCGGGGTCTTCATCCCCATCCAGGCCCAGGTGACGCTGGACACGAGTGGCCGCATGTTGCTGGGAACGGATATCGCCGCGGCGCTCTCCGTCCTCGAGGCGTTGCCCGTCGATGTGGTGGGCCTCAACTGCTCGACCGGGCCAGAGCATATGCGTGAGCCGGCACGCTACCTGGGTGAGCACTCAACACGGCCGGTCGCCATTATTCCGAATGCCGGGTTGCCGCTCAACGTGAATGGGCAGGCGGTGTATCCCCTGCAGCCAGATGAGATGGCGCGAGACCTCCGCGAGATGGTGACCGAGTTCGGGGTGGACATCGTTGGCGGGTGCTGCGGCACGACGCCAGAGCATCTGACCGAACTGGTGCAAGCCATTGGGACGCGTGCGGCCAGCACCCGGCCGACAGCTCCCCTGCCGCTCATTGCCTCGATGGTGCGTGCGGTCGATCTCCGCCAGGACCCGGCTCCACTCATCGTGGGTGAACGGGTCAATACCCTCGGGTCGCGAAAGGTGAAGCGGCTGGCGCTGGCCGATGACTACGACGGAATGGTCACCGTCGCGCGGGAACAGATGGAAGTCGGCGCGCACGCGCTTGACGTCTGTGTGGCGATGACCGAGCGGACTGACGAACGCGAGATGCTGCGCCGGCTGGTCAAGAAGCTGGCGCTGAATGTCGAAGCGCCGCTTGTGCTTGATTCCACCGAAGCTGACGTCCTCCAGGCGTCGCTCGAGCAATTCCCTGGTCGCGCCATCATCAACTCGGTCAACATGGAGAATGGCCGCACGCGCATTGATGCAGTGCTGCCACTCGCACTCGCACACGGCGCCGCGGTCGTGGCGATGACCATCGACGAGCAGGGGATGGCGAAGACTGCCGAGCGCAAGCTGGAAGCGGCGCGCAAGATCTACGACATCGTGGTCGGTGAGTACGGTCTGGCTCCAGACGCCCTGATCTATGACCCGCTGACTTTCCCGCTCTCAACGGGCGACGAAGAGTTCACCACCTCGGCGCTGGAAACGCTGGAAGGGATCCGCCGGATCGAGGCGGAACTGCCAGGGGTGATGACCATCCTGGGTATCTCGAACGTCTCGTTCGGCCTGAACCCGGTGGCTCGCAAGATCGTCAACGCCGTCTTCCTCTACCACGCGGTCGAGGCGGGACTCGACCTGGCCATTGTCCATCCATCGCACGTCGTGCCGTTCGCGGAAATCCCGGCGGACGAGCGAGAGCTGGCCGAGGACCTGGTACTCGCGCGGCGCCCCGACGCGCTGCAGCGGTTAATCGAGCGCTTCGAGGGTCGCGAGGAAACGAAGGAGACTGGTCCCGATCCCACCCTCGGCATGACGCCCGAAGAAAAGCTGCACTACCAGATCGTGCACCGGCGCAAGGAGGGGATCGAGGAGCAGATTGACCTGGCCGTCGCGAAGCGCGATCCGGTCGATGTGCTGAACAACGTCCTGTTGCCAGCCATGAAGGAGGTCGGCGACAAGTTTGGCGCCGGCGAACTGATCCTGCCGTTTGTGCTCCAGTCTGCCGAGGCCATGAAACGTGCCGTCGCCCAGTTGGAAAACTACCTGGAACGGCAGGAAGGCACGACCAAGGGCACGGTGGTCCTGGCCACGGTCTACGGCGATGTGCACGACATCGGCAAGAACCTCGTGAACACGATTCTCAGCAACAACGGCTACACCGTGCACGATCTCGGCAAACAGGTGCCGGTCAACCGGATCATCGACAAGGCCGTGGAAGTCAACGCGACCGCCATCGGTCTTTCCGCGCTGCTGGTTTCGACCAGTAAACAGATGCCGCTCTGCGTGCAGGAGTTGCACCGGGCCGGTCACCGCTACCCAGTCATCATCGGCGGGGCGGCCATCAACCGCGGGTATGCGCAGCGCACCCTTTTCGTCGACGACGCAACGCCGTATGAGCCCGGCGTCTTTTACGCGAAGGATGCTTTCGAGGGCCTGGCGTTGATGGACCGTATCACCGACCCGGCTGCCCGCGAGCATTTGGTGACCAGCACGATCGACGATGCGCGCGAGGCGCTGGACAAGCCTGGACGGCGTGCGTTCAGTGTGCCGCAAGAGGCAGCTGAGGTGGCCAAGTCGACAGTGCGTGAGGTGGAGCCCATTACGCCTCCTTTCTGGGGTGCGCGGGACCTGGTCGACTTCACGCTCGAGGACGTCTGGCCGCACCTGGACCTCAAGACCCTGTTCCGCCTGCACTGGGGTGGCAAGGGCCTCAAGGACGAGGCCTGGGAGTCGCTGTTGCGCGACGAGTTCGAACCGCGCCTGGCACGAATGCAGCAGGACGCCATTGCGAGTGGGTGGTTGCAGCCGCGGGTGCGGTATGGCTTCTTCCCGGCCAATCGAGACGGGAACGACCTCGTGGTGTTCAGCCCGGAGGATCACGGCCGGGAAATCGCTCGCTTTACGTTCCCGCGCCAGCCGCGTCGTGACCGCCTCTGTTTGGCGGATTACTACCTGCCGATCGAGTCGGGCCAGCGGGACGTGGCAGTTTTTCAGATCGTCACGGTGGGCTCCGAGGCCTCGCGCCGCACGGAACACCTGCAGGCCAGCGGCGAGTACAGCGAGAGCTTCTTCACACACGGGCTTAGCGTGCAGTCTGCCGAGGGCCTGGCTGACTACGTTCACGATCGTATCCGGTCAGAAGTTGGCGCCGAGAAGGAGCAGGGCAAGCGCTACTCCTGGGGCTACCCGGCTTGTCCTGACCTGAGCCAGCACGGCATGGTGGACGCGTTGCTTGACGCCGGCGCGATCGGCGTCACGGTCACGGACGGATTCCAGTTCGAGCCGGAGCAGACAACCGCTGCCCTGGTGGTGCTGCATCCCGACGCGCGCTACTACGCGCTGGCGCTGAGCGGAAACGACGAATAGCGGGGGACCAGGGCGGAGCCCCCGAGGGCTGGCCGGAGAGCGGTAAAGGGTCGCGTTTGACCTTCCAGGCGAGACGCGTCGAGTCTGAACGGCGCGTCTCTGTGATCCAAAAGGATCGCAGTCCCTTTACATCTCTGGCGCCGGGTCAAGTGGCGAGGCTGGAAGTTCCGGAAAATCGGGTCCCTCGCCAGGCACGACCAGGCTCCTGAGCAGGTCGTCGACGAGCGGCAGTTCCGCGTTGAAGGATTCGACCGGGACCTGCCAGGTGAGTTCCAGCATGGCCCCGTCCGGCAACTCGCGGCACTCGACGTACTCGGCCCCACGGTAGACCGTGCCGTCTTCGAGGGTGGCGGCGATGCCGAAGAGTTTACGGGCACCGTCGGTGAACCCGGTTTCGGGAAGGGGACGGTTCTCGAGCGGCACGACTTCCGTCACAAATTCGCGCCCGGCGATCTCTGCGTTGGCATCCTCCAGGCATGACGCCGGGTCGGACGGGAAGCCTTCGTACGCTTCCAGGAAGAGGGACGACGCGGGCGTTCCCAGGCGCAACCCATCGTAACCCTGTTCGATCTGCTCGGATTCGACAACCCAGGTGTTCGGGTCCCAGGTTATGCCAACGCCGAAACTTGGGCCAAGCCAGGTGTTGCCAGTTATTCCGGTTCCTGGACCACCGGACTCCACCTGGGGAACCGGCGTCGCAATGGAGACGACCTCCGGAGCGGGCTTCGGTTCCTGGGACTGAGCGAGACTCCCGCCCTGGCCAGCGAGCAACATGCCCGCAGCGATCAGTCCGACCGAGAGCAGAACGGGCCTGAAATGGTTGACGTGCAAACGCATGGTGCCTCCGGTGTAAAGCGCCGGGGCTCCATCGTAGCAGGCTTGCAGGGGCGAAGTTGTGGGCTCGGTTACGCCCGGCTCAGGCTGCGGCGGCGACTGATGCGATCCACGCCAGGGCGCGTGCGCTCTCGTCGCGAGCGGTCAGCTGGTCACCAGATGCTTCGGCCACCAGGCGTCGTACCTGCCCGGCTAACGGACCCGGGGCTGAGAACGACCACCGGCGGACATGCTCCAGCGCGTCGCCGGTCACCCAACCGCGCGCCAGGACCCAGCGCCCTTCGCTGTACTGGCCAAGAAGGACGATGCCGTGGCCACGCCACATGTAAAGGCTGTCGAGGGCGATGTCGTTTCGCGGGGCGGTGAATTGCCGGCTGGCGTCGTTCATGGTGGGCCTCGGGTGTTGCCGCACAGCAAGCGGTAAAGATGGAATCACGCGCACTCCATCCTACGAGGCCCTGGAGAGATTGGGTTTGGGCGCGCCGCACCACCGGAGCGACTCAGTCTTGGCGTGTTGCCATTTCCGAGGCCACCGTCTCCACAATGTCTACGCCCCTCGGCTGCCACGGGAGGGGAGCCCGGATGAAGTGCTCCATCACCAGGCGGCGCTCCAGGACTTCCGGCGCGGAGCCACTGAGCGGGCCGCCTTCTCCTGTCTGCGAGTGGTGAGCGACAAAAGCGTCTCGCTTCTGCTGCGCCCAGCGCGAAACATCCACCGAGTTAGTGATTTGCGCCCGCGGTGT
>JAXLWT010000043.1:0-37411 GCA_046328375.1 Thermomicrobiales bacterium | reverse complement strand
GCCGTGTGGAACGCGCTGACGAATCCCTTGCCACGACGCCTGCAAACCCACTGCCGCCAACAGCACGAGCGCAAGATCGACCAGGCCACCGAGCCGGGCGGGCACACGCATGGCCCGGAAGAAGGGCACGTGATCGAAGAGCCACGCATAGGGTAGCGGCTGGTTGGTCGCGTGGGGCGGCCCCCAGGATGGACCGAGCGAAAGCACTCCGCCCGCGACCGTGATCACGAGAAGTGCGGCTACGAGCCAACGCGGACGCCCCAGGGCCAGTGCCACGAAAGCAAAGACGAGGACCACCAGCCCTGGGTAGAGCGCGTCTTCGGTCACGATCTCCTGGTGCTGGTGGCCATCTGCATGGATTGCCTGGCCCACTTCGGTAAGCGAGAGATTTGGGGCGGCACGGATGCCGAGTACATTCTGCAGTGGGTTCGGCCGGTCCCACGGCGCCAACTGAAGGTACGAGATCGGACGTGCCTTGTACTGCTCCGCATCCTCCAGCGTCCGCTCCAGGTGCTGGTCCTGATTCACCTGGAGGTACGGAAGCAAGAAAGGGGTAGCGACGACAAGCGCAACGCACAGGGCGAGTCCGGAAGCGCGCCAGAACTGCCTGTCCGGCCAGCTTCGTCGAGACAGCCAGACTCCGACGGTTAGTACCACTGAAACCAGTGCGAGTTGGGGCACGAAGTAGAAGCTGATCAACGTGACGACCGCTGCCAGGAGACCGGCAACGATGCCGCGAATGGCTCCCGGCCGGTCCAGCAGCCTGAGCAATGCAAGAATGAACCAGGGAAAGAGGGCACCTTCGAGCCAGTTCAGGTGCCAGAGGTGAATCATGCGGTAGGGGAGGAAGGCGTACGCCAAGCCGGCGAGGATACCGATCGCCTGAATCCCGGTGAGATACCGGGTCAGCATGAATGTCCCGAGTCCCGCGACGACGAAGCTGACCAATACGAGAAGGGTGTTGGTGAGGATGGGATCACCCGTCAGAAATCGAACAGGAAACGCGACAAGAGCGCCGGGTAGGTTGGCGTCCGTGTATGCAAGCGTCTGGGAAAAGGGATAGAACATGTTCGCCGCATAGAGCCGGGAAGGATCGGTGGCAAGCGCGTGCTGGATCCATTCCGAAAGCCAGATTTGCAGAAAAGGGTCAAAGCCGACGGCGGTGGCGCTAGCAGCCTGCGTCGCGTATGGCCAGGTCATGAAGATGGTGGTAGCGGTGAGGAGAACGACTGCGATGGCTGCACCGACGAGGGATCGCCGCCTGTCGGCGGCGAACACACCGAGACCTCGATAGCCCATCTCGAATCGCTCTGGGGATGGGTGCCTCGCGTGCACAGAGAACGCAGCACGACGACACGAGTCCCCAAGAAGCTGGACCATCCAGACAGCGCTCGCTCCCAGTATGCAGGTGCGGGCAATCTGCAGCGGATCGTACATGTTCTCGACGGCCATGCGGATGAGCGGAGCATGCTGGTAGGCCGAGACGTTGTAGAGGTTCAGGTAGTTCCCAACCTGAAAGCCAACGGCATCAATAGCTGTCGTTAGTACCCACAACCACACCGGCGCCGAAACCAGCGCCAGGGCCAGGAAGACCCAGAGGATCAAGTGGGTCGTAAACGTCTTGTTCAGGAGCAACCACCAGATGAGGTACGTTGCTCCGAGAGGGATCGTCAGGGGCCCTCGCTGACGTAATGCCAGGATGGTAAGAGCTGCGCCCGCGGCGAGCACCGCCACCAGGCTCCAGCGCGTGAGATCCGCGGTCGGTACATCTCGCCCGAGCACCCACACGCCTGAATCGGCCAGCCGGTCCCGGTTCCACCGGAAGAAGTAGCTCCAACCGTCCCGATTCGCCGCGGCGACCGGCAGGTTGACCAAGAGTGTTACGGAACCAAAGAGCGCAGCATCGCGAATTGCCTGCCCCCATTTCCGGTCTCGTAGCGACTCGGCCGTCATAGCGGCAAAGAAGACAACCGGAAAGAGCTTGAGGGACGTCGCTAACGCCAGGCCCACAACGCCGATCTGCCGGCGGTCTGACTGGATGGCGAGGAGAGAGAGCGCGGTGACAGCAATCGCGGCGAGATCCCACTGGTGACCGGTGTAGAAAAAGAGAGCCGGCGACGCGGCGAAGAGCCAGGGGTTAGCGCCGGACAGGCGCGTGAGCACCCAAACGGTGACCAGTGCACTGCAGGCGAGCAGGAGGTAGGCGCCTACAAAATAGCTGGGTAGCCCCGGGAGCCAACTGAGGAGCCACGACAACAACCCCGTGAGAGGAGGGTACTCAAGAGAGTAGTCGACGTAGGGGAGGGGCCTGGCCCGGAGGTTGTCCCGCAGGTAGAGCCAGATGATGTCCGAATACCGGAATGCTGGAAACGCCCAGTCCCGGTAATGCTCGGCGCTGAGCGAGTACGCAGTTCCTGGTGAGTAGTGAACGAAACCCGCAACCAGCCAGAAAAGTGCAACGAGATACGGTGCGAGCCTCTGCCAGCGCAGAGCGGGACGCAGAGCGCCCCATTCGGGCTGCATCAGGACGCACCGACGAAGGGGAGTTGGACTCCCCGGCTATGGCTATTGCCGCGGCACCGAAGTAGTCCCCAGGACACGCTGAGCGATCGCCATCCAGAGACTGAACGAGACGATTTTCCCATCCGCGGAGCTGTGACACCCATTGGCCCGGAGGTGTTCAAAGGCGCGGGTCAGGGAATTAACACGATGCGTGGAGCAGGCTGCCGGTCAGCCCGGAATCTGCTCCAGGAGGCGAAGCGAGGAGCGCCTGATCGGCCTCGACCATCTTCCACACAAGTTCGGGAAACGTGACTGTCGGCCGCCAGTTGAGAAGTTCTGCCGCCCGTGACGCGTCGCCCACCAGCGCATCCACCTCCGCCGCTCGATAAAGCCGCGGATCGATCGTGACATGTCGTTGCCAATCCAGACCAAGCAGTGAGAATGCTGTGTGACAGAACTCCCGCACAGAATGTGATTCGCCCGTGGCGATCACCAGGTCGTGCGGTTGCTCCGTCTGGAGCATGGCATGCATGGCGATCACAAAATCGGGGGCGTAGCCCCAATCCCGGCGTGCGTCCAGGTTGCCAAGCGCGAGTGTTGAGTCTCGTCCGCTGGCTATACGGGCGGCGGCGTGGGTGATCTTTCTCGTGACGAACTCGGTGCCGCGGCGGGGGCTCTCATGATTGAAGAGAATGCCAGAGGCCACAAACAGATCGTAACTCTCCCGGTAGTTCGTGGCAATCCAGTGTGCGTACAACTTCGACGTACCGTAGGGAGAACGAGGGCGGAACGGCGTGTTCTCATTCTGGGGTGAGACGTTTGCCAGCCCGAACATTTCCGAGGACGACGCCTGGAACACGCGGGCGGTGGGGCGTAGCAGCCGGACCGCTTCCAGGAGACGCGCCAGACCGAGTCCCGTCACCTCGGCCGTGAGGAGCGGTTGTTTCCAGGAAGCCGGCACAAATGTTTGGGCCGCGAGGTTGTAGATTTCGTCTGGCTGCACCTGCTCGATGACGGCGAACAGCGATCCCTGATCCAGGAGATCTGCGCTGACGAGTTCGATGTCGCGGACATCCTCTGGCAGCCTGTCGCGGGCCGTCCCGGTCGTGCGGCGGGTGATCCCCACAACGCGGTAGTCCCTGCCGCTCAGGTACTGGGCGAGGTAGCCGCCGTCCTGACCCGTAATGCCGGTAATCAGGGCCGTGCGCTGCGCCACCAGCCTTTTCTCCTCTCTGAAAGCCCCTGCCGGTAGCGCGACACAAGGTCTGGTAGCGAGTGGTGGATGGTCAATTCCCGATCGCGGCGGATCCGCCAGGCAAGAGTGCGTTCTCGAATTGACGTTCCTGATGCGTGCAGAGAAAGGATAGCCGAGGCCAGCACCTCTGCATTCAAGGACGGAACGAGCAGGCCGTTCTCGCCCTCTGCAATGCGCTCAGTGGCGGCGCTGTCAGGGTGATCGAGGACCAGGGCCGGCGTACCATGGCGCATTGCCTCAAGGGCGACCAGTCCGTAACCCTCGCGCCTTGAAAGCACCGCCAGGCAGAGGGCGCTTCCCATGAGGGTTGCAAGTTCGTCGTCACTCAGGTTCTTGCAGAGAGTCACTGAATTATCCAGCCCGGCGCGAGCGATCTCGGACCTCAACTGGGCCTCAAGCGGACCTGAGCCAACGATGATTGCTTCCAACGACGGTTGCACCTGGCGCGCGAGACGGAGCGCAGGCAGGATCGCTGCGGTCTGTTTCTCCGGAATCAGTCGGTTCGCAAGCAGGATGAACGGCCTAGCCGAAGAGGCGTGTGGGGGTAGCGAATGCGGGGGGAGCACTCCGGAAATGAACAACGCATCGCTGCTGCCGCGGACGGTGGCGAGACGGCGTCGATGCAGTTCCGAGTACACCAGCGGTAGGTGGGACGACCGGGCAAGCCGTCGCTCCAGGCGAGCGGCAAGGCTGCCAGCAGCCAGCCCAAGGTAGGAATTCCAACCCGGCCGGCCCCAGACTTCCCACCAGTCGAGAACGGGCACGTACCCTCGTGCTGTGGCCAACGTCACCACCGCCTGCGCGGCCAAAGGCGACATGGCTGTGGAGTGGACAACGTCGAAAGACGTCCCGTGCCGCACGAGGAAACGCGAGACAGCAGCGCCAAAGGTGGCGACAGGAACGACTCGCCGCCGCCGGCCGGTGTAAATACGCGATGTTTTCGCCAGGGGAATGATCTCGACACCTGGAATGACCGGCGGCGAGCCGTCCGGCCAATGATCAGTTGTCAGATAGGTGACGCGGTGGCCGGCACCCGCCAGTGCCTCGGCCAGGACCCGGAACCAGCGTTCGACTCCGCCGTATGACGCCGGGAAGACTCGATCGTATACGATCGCGATCCGGAGTTGGTGGGTCAAGCCCGGAGAATGAAACCCGGGATGCCGGTAACTGGATCCCGGTCGAGCTCAATGTTCGGTCCCAGGCGAGAGAGTGAGGCGGTCACGGCAACAGAGACAGCCTCGCACGCTTCATTGACCGCGGAGGCCCACTCCGGCGTGAGGCGCTCAGCCGCAACCTCTGCTGCGAACTCGTCCCTGTCCAGTTCGGTGACGGTCCCGTCCGGCTCTATCCAGAGATCAAGTTCAAGATCAAGGTCACGATAGTAGTTGGCTCGAAGCTCGGCAAGCGGCCGGGAGAAGTTTACGTAATATCCGACGGTCCGATCCTCCGTTGTCGTAAACCGGAGGAGCGAGAACCACCGATCCGGAAAGAACCATTGCTCAGCGCCTGTCCGGTACAAACGCTCGACGCCGACGGGGGTGCGCACTTCAACTTCCCGGGCCCGGTAGAAGTCGAAGCGGTGGTGCAGGAGGCTTCTCGGTCCCTCTGGCGTCGCGACTTCCATCCAGCCGCCGGACACCTGGTACTCCCAGCAGGCGCCACGTAACTTTTCCTTCCGGTAGTAAATGCGCGGCGCCGCGCAATGCTGCCGATTGTTCATGGCGATATTCCCAGGGGCTCCTGGTTAGGGATTCCCGTTGGGCGAGGAAACTTCCTGGGGGTCAAGGTCATCTTTTCGACCACGACGAGGCGGGACTCATGGTTCGGCAGGATATCCGCCGAGACAATCCTGCTTCCCAACAGGCGGGCAGCCCGATTCCCCTGCTCCAACTCGACGGTCAGGTCCAGCCCTTTGGGTAGGAGCGCCACTCCTCCGATGTCGAGAAACGGCGTGGTGAGTTCCAGAAGTACGGGCAAGCTGGCGACGGCCCGGGCAGTAGCGAGACTGAAACGTTCCCGGTACTCCGGATCACGACCGAATTCTTCCGCTCGTCCGTGAAGGGTATCGACACCTGTCAAACCGGTCGCCGCAATGACCTCTTCCAGAAAGCGGACCTTCTTGGCGGTCGCGTCAAGCAAGGTCACCCGTAGCGACGGCCGCACGATCTTGAGGACCAGACCCGGAAAGCCTGCGCCACTGCCGACGTCGATAAGTCGAGGGAGTGGGTATCGGCTCGATGAAAGCACCGAGTCCAGCGTGGGAATCATGGCAACAGCATCGAAAAACAGGCGCCGCTCCATGGCTTCTGGATCCCGGATGGCCGTCAAATTGAATTGCGCATTCCGCTCGATGAGCACGCGCGAATACTCGGCCAGTTGCTCCCGGACCTCAGCAGACAGTGGGACACCAAGGCGTTCGGCGGCCGCAGCCAGACCGGGCCACCCGTTCTCCTGAGGTTGTGATACCGGGTCGGCCACGGTTGCTGGCTGGTCCGGCGAGAAGGTCGTGAGGATCACAGATGACCTCGCCCGGAAGCTTTGCGCACCCGGCGGCGCGCCTCGGATTGCCTATCTCACCCGAGTCTACCTGACACGGTTGGTCGCGGCGACTGGCGAAAGCGCCCGAAAAGCGACGGCCTCGGCTGTCACCTCGCGCGCCGCGTTAGCAATGTCTCCTGCCGTGAGCCCCGCAAGTTCTCGCAATCGTCCCTGGGAGGCCTGCTCAAACACGCGGTCAGGCACGCCGAGGACACGGACGGGCACCGGATTGCCCAACTCTTCCAGCGCCTCGAGGACCGCAGAGCCAAATCCACCCGCCCGGGCGTTTTCTTCGACGGTCACCAGCGCCCCGGTTGATCTGGCGGCGGTTTCGATCAGCCGCTTGTCGAGCGGTTTTACGAACCGAGCGTTCACGACCATCGCGCTGAGGCCGTTCTCCTGCAGCAGGTCGGCGGCTCGCTCTGCGGGCAAGACCATGGACCCCACGGCAAGAATGGCGACATCTGTGCCGGGACGCACGATCTCTGCCCGCCCCACCGGAATCGAGTGCAATGGCTCAGTCATGGCAACGCCGACACCTGAGCCCCGGGGGTAGCGAATGGCAACCGGCCCCTCGATCTCCTGGATAGCGGTGGCGAGCATATGCCGCAGTTCGTTTTCGTCTCGCGGCGCCATGATCGTCATGTTTGGTAAGCAGCGCAGGTATGAGAGATCGAAGATGCCGTGATGCGTGCGCCCGTCGTCCCCGGCAAACCCCGCGCGGTCGATGGCGAACGTCACCGGCAACCGCTGAAGACAGACGTCATGCACAATCTGGTCGTACGCGCGCTGCAGGAAGGTCGAATAGATTCCGACGACGGGTCGCATGCCCTCGGCCGCGAGGCCCGCCGCAAAGGTCACCGCGTGTTGTTCGGCGATGCCGACGTCGAAGAAGCGCTCCGGGTGAACCGCCTGAAAGCGAGCGAGAGAGGTGCCGGTCGGCATGGCCGCCGTTATGGCAACGACGCGGGGATCATCATTTGCCAGTTGGATAATCGTGTCCGCAAAGACGTCCTGGTACTTTGGAGGAGAGGGAGGTGCGCCCTTCGGCGTCGGAGCCGAGACGGCGTGTCCGCGCTCGCGGTCGGTCTTTGCTGCAGCGAAGCCCCGGCCCTTCTCTGTCACGACATGAAGAAAGACCGGCCCGTCAACCATCTTTGCCTGGCGCAGAGCTTCGATTAGCCCACGTAGATCGTGGCCATCAACTGGCCCCATATAGGTGAAGCCAAGTTCCTCCCAGATCATGGAGTGGTAAATGAACTCCTTGACGGAGTCCTTCCACCGCTTGCCCAACTCGACCAGGAAATCTCCCTGCGGGAGGCGTTCAGTGATGCGGGCGATCTCGTCCTTGGCGCGGTTGTACCGGGGGTCCGTGCGGACGCGGTTGAGATAGTGCGACAGCGCGCCCACGTTCGGGGCGATCGACATCTCGTTGTCATTCAGGATGACGAGGAAGGGCAGCTCCAGCGCGCCAGCGTTGTTGAGGGCCTCGAACGCCATGCCTCCCGTCAGTGCACCATCACCGATGACCGCGACAACGCGCCGCTCCGGGTCGGGTCCCTGCGAGAATGCAACGGCCATACCCAATGCCGCCGAGATTGATGTGGAAGCGTGGCCGGCACCGAACGCGTCGTGCTCACTCTCATCCCGAGAAAGAAAACCAGAGATTCCGCTCTCCTGGCGCAGAGTGTTGAACCGTTCCCGGCGCCCTGTGAGCAATTTGTGCGCGTAGGCCTGGTGCCCGACGTCCCACACCACTTTGTCTCTCGGGGACGAGAAGACCCAGTGGAGCGCGATTGCCAACTCGACCGCACCCAACGATGCCCCGAGGTGTCCGCCGTTCTGTGTGACGACCTCAAGGAGTTCCTGGCGAATCTCGGAAGCGACGGCTGGGAGGTCCTGGATGGGGATCCGCTTGAGATCATCGGGTGATCCAATGAGGTCCAGAAGCGGCGTCGCGGCTTTTCCGCTCACCGCTGTCTCATCGGCACGATTCAACATTGTGATTGGCTCCTTGTGGGCGGCGGGTTGCAGAGTGCGCGCCGGCGCCAAACCTGGGCATGGTATAGCACAGGCATCTGGAACGCCTCGACGCCCGTGACACGAATTCGTCTCACTATCTATACGTCGGAAAAGGCTCAGTTGTTCAGCGTCTTTTGTAGCGGATAGACTGGCTGAACGTGACCATGCGGAAGAGGGAGAAGTACAGAGCCATGCTGGTGCTGACCAGGAGTCAGGTGCGTGATCTTGTCTCGATGAGTGATGCGATTGCACTCATGAAGGAAGCGTTCGCTGAACTGTCTGCCGGCCGGACGGTATCGCCGCTACGGACGGTTATCCCGTTGCAGGACCGCGAAGCCGACGCACTCTTCATGCCTGCGTTTGTCCCATCGATGGACGCCCTGGGTCTGAAGTCGGTCAATGTATTTCGCAACAATCCATCGCGCGGATTGCCTGCCATCCATGCCCTCGTCATGCTGATCGACACGGAGACCGGCCAGCCGGCTGCCATCATGGACGGTTCCTACCTGACTGCCCTGCGCACGGGGGCAGTGTCCGGGGCGGCGGCCGATCTACTGGCGCGTGAGGATAGCCGGACGCTAACGGTCATCGGCGCAGGTGCGCAAGGCGTCACCCAGATCGCCGCGATTTGCGCGGTGCGTCCCATCGAGCGGGTCATTGCCGTTGACATCAATGAGGCCGCACTGGAGCGGCTGCGGGAGGGAATCCGCCGGGATTGGCCAGACCTCCTGGAACGGGTCGAGATTTCGACTAACGCTCCTGGCGCGGTGCGGCAAGCCGACATCGTGTGTACGGCGACTACCTCGCGCCAACCTGTGTTCGCGGACGCCAATCTCAAGCCGGGAACGCACGTGAGTGGAGTAGGGGCGTACACCCCGCAGATGCAGGAGATTCCTGCCGAAACGGTTGTGCGCGCCACGGTCGTCGTGGACGCCATGGACGCGGCACTGGAGGAGGCTGGCGATTTGATCATCCCGCTCAACCAGGGTCTGGTGAGCCGGGATCATTTTGCGCGGGAGCTCGGGATGCTCGTCAACGGCGATGTGCCGGGGCGTACCTCGCGGGAGGAGATTACGTTCTTCAAGTCAGTCGGAAATGCTGTCCAGGATGTTGTGGTGGCCAAACGTGCGGTGGAACGCGCGGAGCAGAGGGGCGTCGGTCTAGAAATCGACCTGGCGCACTAAGCGCCAGGTCGATACCGTTTCTAGTCCGCGGCGGCTGCGAGGGCGGGCACTCCGCCCAACTCGCACACACCGGCTTCGCAGGTGTGATTCTCGATGTGCTCCCGGAACGACTCCGGGTACATCTTCAACATGCCTAGCAAGGGCATGGGCGCGACCTGGCCGAGTCCGCACAACGAAAGTTCAATGATGTGCTTTGAGGTTCGCTCCATGAGCGGGAGATCGGTCATCGATCCTGCGCCAAGTCGAACACGGTCCAGCATCTCGACCAGTGCCGGATTCCCGAGGCGGCAGGGTACGCACTTGGAGCACGATTCAACACGGTTGAACGCCATCAGGTAACGCGCGAAGTCCACCGGGCATACGTGCTGATCGAAGACGACAAAGCCGCCTGAGCCGAGCATCCCGCCAATGCTGGTCAGCGAGTCAAAGTCCACGGGATTGTCCAGGTAATCGTAGGGGAGGGCTCCCGCGGAGACGCCTCCGGTCTGGATACCCCGGAACTCGTGGCCCTCCCGCATGCCACCCCAGACTTCCTCGATCAGAAGTTTCAGGTTGATGCCCATGGGCACTTCAACGAGGCCAACGTAATTCAGCGGGCCCTGCACCGTCATCAACTTCGTGCCGGCGCTCTTCTCAGTGCCAATGGACGCGAACCAGGCGCCGCCATTGTTGATGATGGCATTGATGTTGGCGAGCGTCTCGGTGTTGTTCAGGATGGTGGGGCGCTTCCAGAGGCCCTCTTCCACGGACCGGGGCGGCTTCGTGCGCGGCTGTCCCCGGACTCCCATCACTGAGTACATGAGCGCCGAGCCTTCACCGCACACGTAGGCGCCGCCTCCGGTACGGACCCGTACTTCAACACTCTTGCCGGTGCCGAGAATGTTTTCCCCGATCAAACCGAGACGTTCAGCGTCCGCCACGGCCTTGCGGAAACGCTTGATTGCTAGCGGGTACTCACCGCCAATGTAGTTGTAGGCCCGTTCAGCGCCATTGGTGACGCTGGAAATGATCATTCCTTCGAGGATCTTGTGAGGATCGCACTCGTGGATGCGGCGGTCCTTGTAGACGTTCGGCTCGCCTTCATGGGAATTCACGACCACGAACTTCGGCGTAACGCGGGCCTTGCGGCCACTCTCCCATTTGATGCCAGCCGGGAAGCCGGCGCCACCACGGCCGCGCAAGTTGGCCGCAGTTACCTCGGCGATGACCTCTTCCGGCGTCATCTCGAACAGCACCTTGAACAAGGCACTGTAAGCGCCGTTGGCAATCGCCTCCTCGATCGAATCCGGATCAATGATGCCGGCGTTATCGAGCACGATGCGCTGCTGGTACTTAAAGAAAGGATGTTCACTCAGCGGCGGGATTCCCGCGTACGGGCTTTCAGCGCGTACGCCCACGGCGTGGTCGTCGAGTTCGCCAGCGAGAAGCGCGGAGAGGTTTGTCTCGGTGACGTTCCGGTAAAGGATCGGTGGCTTTCCAGGATGCTTCACCTCGACGGCGACGTCTGCCCACATCGCGCCGGTGCCACTGACCTTGCGAACCACCGCGTTGGTTTCACCCAGCATGCCCTGCAAGAGGGCCAGGATGCGTTCGGCGCCTTTCGGAATGGAACCGCTGTCGACGCAGACACTGACAACCAACTTGTCGTCATCCCAGAGGGACGACCAATTGTGCTTCGCCTGCGCCTGAAACGCTTCAAAATCGGAGCGTGACGCGAGTCTTTCAGTCATGACTGCTCCCATTGACCGGCACGTGCGCGTGAGCGTCCCGCCAACTGCCGCCAGCCGCGATTGCGTTGCGAATGGCGTCGTTCAGGCTTTCCACCGTGAGTTGACCGTGGAAATCAGCGTCGAGCTTGCAGAGCGGGGCGATGTCGCAGGCGCCAAGGCAGCCGTTGACTACCTGGACGGTGAGTTCGCCGTCTGCCGTCGTGCCGCCGTCGCCAATGCCGTAATTGTCTTCAAGTTCCTGGACAAGCCGTTGGGACCCCATGACGTAGCAGGCCATGCCGTGGCACAGGAGCATGAAGTGCCGCCCACGGGGTTGTGTGCGAAAGTCAGCGTAAAAGGTCAGAAGGCCATAGATGCGGCTAGCCGACGTACCAAAATGCTCAGCTACGACATCGGCGGCCGGGAGAGAGACCCAACCGAAGTGCTCGTTGATCTCCTGTAGCGCAGAAAGTATGAGTTCCTGGGCTTCCTGATGATCCCGATAGGTGAAATGAGTGAGCATCTCTCGTACGACGTCGAGATCGATCACTCCGTTTAGGATCTCGTCAGCGTCCGGGTCGTTCACCAGATTACTTGCCTGGCCGGTGATGACCGGCGCCACCTCTTCCAATTTCAGCTCCCGCTGGACGCACGAACAGGTAAAGCATGTCTGACCAGAAGGGCAGTCCGCGGGCGAGTATATGCCCGACCATCAGGCCGGTCAACGCGAGTGGATG
The DNA here is from genome assembly GCA_046328375.1 of Thermomicrobiales bacterium. Classification (GTDB taxonomy): domain Bacteria; phylum Chloroflexota; class Chloroflexia; order Thermomicrobiales; family UBA6265; genus JACCXM01. The sequence goes on along the minus strand of JAXLWT010000043.1, from coordinate 25,464 downwards.
GCGGTGTGCCCCCCTGTTTCCGGGCTAGCGGCGGCGAAAGAGTGCCTGGAAATCTCCGTCAAAGCCGGACAGGAAACTGTGCATTTCCAGCACATCGTCCACGCTGACTGGCTCGCCAGCCGGAACCTCCTCGTCATCCAGGTCTGGCTGCGAACCGATGTGTTCTTCGCCAAGTCGGCGCAGGGCAAGCTGGGCTTCCTCGGCGTCGCCATCACCGATCACCGCGGCGACAAAGTTCCGCGCGTGGCACTCACTGCATGAGACCATGAGCATCCACATATCGGATTTTCGAGAAAGGACGTGCACATCCTCGGTCTCGAAGCCGCGGTGGCACACGCTGCAGCGTTCCATGCGGTCGAGGACTATGCGCTTGATCTGCTTTTCAGACGTATCCATGCTGTTCGCTTTCGTAGGAGGCCGGAGCCTCAGTTACCGGACTTGCGATCAAAGTCATCGAGATCGAGCGTGTTGATGAAATCCCGGAAGACGGAGAGTCTCTCTTCATCAACGTCTCCGGCGCGCTCGAGTTCCGGGGGCGCCGATTCATTCAAGGGCTCGATATCGCCTTCGTCGTCGCCGCTCAGGACAACTCCGGCCTTCTCCATCACCGCTTCGTCAACCATGATGGGGACCCGGGCTCGGACGGCAAGGGCAATCGCATCACTCGGGCGGGAATCGACTTCAATCTCGCGGCCATCTTGACGCAAGATTATGCGGGCGTAAAAGACATCGTCCGAGAGGTCTGTCACAGATATACGCTCAACGACTGCGCCCAGGTCATCGATGATGCCGCGCATCAGGTCATACGGGAGTGGGCGCGACGCAGTCACGCCCTGCAGCTCCATGGCAATGGCTTCTGCTTCGTACGATCCGATCCAGATCGGTAGATGACGCTCCCCATCGACCTCTTTGAGGATGACGACGCGGTGCTGAGTGACCAGGCTAACCCTGATGCTCTCAACCACGGTCTCGATCATGCGAAGCCCTCCGACCGCGGCAATACAACCGGGAAGCGCCGTTGCTCTCCTGGGCGAGTGCGGCTCATATGCCCATCTGAGCCGGAATGAAGTTTACAACCCGGTTCCAAACGCGAACCACTTCCCACTCTCTTGATCGAGGCACCCGCTACGCCGCGGGCGTGGCCTCGAGAACCGGATTGGGAATGTCCGGGTACTCCTCGTGCGGCACGAAGCCGATATCGTTGGCGGGCCAGTACGAGAGCCACGCTTTGCCGATGACGTTCTCGATTGGCACCGGCCCAAACACACGCGAGTCACTGGAATTCGAGCGGTGATCGCCAAGTACGAATATCGTTCCTTCCGGCACGATCACGTCGCAGAAATCATTCCGCTGACAACGCGTGCGGTCCTGAATGTAGTCTTCTTCCAGCATCTCACCGTTCACGAAAACCTGCCCGTTGTTGAACGTCACCTCGTCACCAGGCAGGCCAATAATGCGCTTGATGTACGGCTTGTCCGATTCCGTGGGCGGATTGAAGACCACAATGTCACCGCGCTCGGGCGGATCGAAGGGATAGAACTTGTTCCCCTGCCAATCTACGGACTGGTAAGCGTTGCGATTCACGAGCAGCATTTGGCCATTGTCGAGATTTGGGGTCATGCTCTGACCATCAACCCGAAAGTTCAGGACGACCAGGCGCACCAGAAAGAAGATGAGTGCCGCCAGGAGGAGCGTTTCAACGATTTCGCGCACGGCGCGAAACGTCTGGCTCCGGCTGTTGGTAGCGGGTGTGGATTCGATTGGACCAGGTGCGCCCAACTGAGAAGATGAGTCACTGTGAGCTGTCATGCCATCGCCTTGTCACCACTCACTGCGCGGGCGGCGAGCAACAAAACGAGCGGGGCGGCGAGGCCCCGCTCGTCGTCGTAATCGTTGAACCACCGAAACCGGATGATGATCTAGATCTCGTCCGCGCGAACCCGGGCGCGGTCAGACGCCGGCGCAACGGGCTCGAAGGCATCAGCCGAGCCAACAGATGTGGCAGCAGCCAGGCTGTCGGTTGGCGAGTTGGCCTCAGTCTTGAATTCCTTGACTCCCTGGCCCAATGACTTGACCACGTCCGGGAGCTTTCCAGCTCCGAAAATGATCATGATGATGACGAGAACAATTACCAGTTCTTGCCAGCCAAGACCTGCCATTGAAAAACCTCCTGCCAGAGCGAACTATCAGCGTGTTGGTTACTACTCTGCGCGGCAGCGAGTATAAAACTGCCTTCCGGCTACCACAACCACTGACCTGCGCGGTCTCAGGCGACAAGTGTGCTCGCGATGGCCAGCACGACGTAGACCACCGCAACGACGATTGTTGCCTGGAACAGGGTCTTCTCCACTCCGCGTCGCGTGCGGTTGATAGACCCGGCGTCGCTGCCGAAGGCGCTACTGAATGACGATCCCTTGGTCTGAAGCAGGATGAGGGCGATCATGACCACAGAGACGATGATCATGGCGATGTTCAACGCGAAGTGCATATTGCTCCAGAGTCCTCTAACGAAAGTGCGGGCCGAACGCCACCGAGCCAGTGCGAAAGGGTAGCACCTGTGCCCTCAGCCGATTCGCCTACGCATCGGGGAGGGCGGCAATCCCGGGCAGCGCCCGCCCCTCAAGCAACTCGAGCGATGCCCCACCTCCCGTCGAGATGTGGTCAATCTTGCTGCTCACCCCAGCTGCCTCGATTGCGGCAATCGAATCGCCACCTCCGACGACTGTGAAGGCCGGGCTGGCGGCGACGCAGTGAGCAATCCCGATAGTGCCTGATGCAAAAGGGGTCTGTTCGAAAACACCCATGGGTCCGTTCCAGAAAACCGTGCCGGCGGCAGCAATCCGCGTGCAGTACTCCTGCACCGTCTCTGGACCAATGTCGTAGATGGCCATTCCGGGTGGAACGGCACCGCTGGGAACGGTTTCAACCGCTGTGCTTTCGATGCTTTCTGCCACGATCACGTCACGGGGCACGAGGACGTCAACGCCGCGAGCGCGGGCCTGAGCAAGAAGTTCGCGTGCCTCAGTAACCAGCTCCGGTTCGGCGAGTGACTTTCCAATCTCCTTGCTGTCAGCGAGCAAGAGTGTATTGGCCATCCCGCCACCCAAGAGCAAGGCGTCGACGCGTTCCAGCAGGTGGCTGATCACGGCCAGTTTGTCAGAGACTTTGGCGCCGCCCAGGATGGCGACGAAAGGACGCTCGGGTTCTTCCAGAAGCCGCGAAAGGACTGAAACTTCCTTGAGCAGCAGCAGCCCGGCGTACGACGGAAGGTGTTCGGTAACCCCGACTGTGGACGCGTGCGCCCTGTGCGCAGCCCCAAAGGCATCATTGACGTAGAGATCCGCGAGGGATGCGAGAGCCTGGGAGAGCTGCGGATCATTCTGTTCCTCGCCGGGCTCAAAGCGGGTGTTTTCCAGCACGAGCACCTGGCCCGGACGTAACGCCTTTGCTGCCGCCTGCGCCTCTGCCCCGACGACGTCGCCGGCCGTCACCACCGGGGTTCCGAGTAGTTCTCCAAGGCGAGCCGCGGCCGGAGCGATCGTGTATTTCGGGTCCGGTTTGCCTTTGGGGCGTCCCAGATGGGACGCCAGGATGACCGCGGCTCCCCGGTCAAGCAGCAGACGAATCGTGGGGAGCGCAGCACGAATTCTGGTGTCGTCGACAACTTCGTCGCCCCTGAGGGGAACGTTGAAATCGACTCTGACCAGTACGCGCTTGCCGCGAACATCCGCGTCCGAAACAGATCGTTTCGTCAAGAATGTCTCCTCGCTGGCCCTTGACGGCCGGCTGGGCGGCTTGGGCTAGCTGTCCTGGTCGATCCCGCGCTCACAGATCAGCGCTACGAGCTCCCCGATGCGGCAGGCATAGGCCCACTCGTTGTCATACCAGGCAAGAATCTTGACCAGGCGATCTCCCAGAACCATCGTCGATTGCCCATCGACGATTGATGATCGAGGATCCATGCGGAAGTCAGAAGAAACCAGCGGCTCTTCGGTGTACCCGAGGATGCCCTCCAATTGGTCGCTCGCTGCCGCCTTGCGGAACGCTTCGTTGATCGAATCGACGGTCACCGGTTTTTCGGTCTCGATGACGAAGTCGATGATCGAGACAGTCGGGGTTGGCACGCGCAGGGAGGTGCCGTCGAACTTGCCTTTGAGCTCCGGGATGACGAGCGAAAGCGCCCGGGCCGCACCGGTGCTCGTCGGGATGATGTTCAGCCCGGCAGAGCGGGCACGGCGCAGGTCCTTGTGAGGACCGTCCAGGACAACCTGGTCGTTGGTGTACGAGTGAACGGTGGTCATCATGCCGCGCGTGATCCCGAAGTTGTCGAGCATGACCTTGGCCACCGGCGCCAGGCAGTTCGTGGTGCATGATGCGTTGGAAATGATCTTGTGCTCGTCGGGCTTGTAGTTGCCCTCGTTGACGCCGAGAACGATGGTAATGTCCTCGTCCTTGGCGGGTGCCGAGATAACAACCTTCCGGGCCCCGGCCTTCAGGTGCCCCTCGGCCTTGTCCGCAGAGGTGAAGAGGCCAGTGGACTCGATGACGACGTCGACTTCATGCTTCTTCCAGGGAAGCTTGCGAGGTTCCTTTTCGGCCGAAACGGCGATCGTCTTGCCGTCGACGACCAGACCATCGGCTGAGGCAGACACTTCGGCGTCAAACCGGCCGTAGGTGGAGTCGTACTTCAGGAGGGTTGCCAGCGCGTCGGGCGGCGCAAGATCGTTCACCGCGACGACTTCGAAAAGATCCTCGAAGCCGCCTTCCTTGATCGCCTTGAACGCCTGCCGCCCGATGCGGCCGAACCCGTTGATTCCTACCTTATAGGTCATGCAATCAGTCTCCCGTACTGGTCGCCGCAAGATCTTTGCGGTTGCTCGCATCCCACTGAGCAGCAGGCTTGTCGATTCCCGGGTCGTCCCGCCAGTTACCCTGCGCGAGCTCAAGGAGAACCGCTGCCAACTTGTCTGGGTCATGCCGCAGGGGATTCTGATCGTTTACCACGTCGCGCGCCACTACCTTGATGCGGGGATCAAGGTGCTCCAACGAATCGGGGAATACGGGCTCGATGGGGACATCGCGCCCGATGGCCTTGGCTGACGCGCGGTTGGTATTCACCAGCACGGCGTCCAGGACGCCTGGGCCGAGGTGCCTGTCGATCACCTCCACGTGATCCAGGGCAGAGAAATGGTCGGTTTCGCCGGTCTGGGTGGCAACGTTGATCACGTAGACCTTCGACGCAGACGATGCGCGAATGGCGCGCACGATCTCCGGCACCAGGAGGTTCGGCAGGATGCTCGTGTAGAGGCTGCCCGGCCCCAGCACGATCAGGTCAGCATTCAGGATCGAGAGGACCGCGGGGCGGTATCCCTCGGGATCAGGTGGCGTCAGGAAAACGTCGCGAATGGCGGACTGCCGATTCGGGATGTTCGATTCTCCGTGGAGAATGGTCCCGTCAGCGAGCTCGGCATCGAGGCGCACATTCGCCACGGTGGATGGGAGCACCCGACCGCGGATGTTCAGCACGTTTGCAGACTCGATGACGGCCTGTTCGAAGCTCCCGGTTACTTTGGTGAGAGCTGTGATGAAGATGTTCCCGAGGGAGTGTCCATCAAGCTCTGAACCCGCCTGGTTAAAGCGGTACTGGAAGAGTCGTGAGACGAGGGATTCGTCATCCGCGAGTGCGACGAGGCAGTTGCGAATGTCTCCTGGCGCCGGAATGTCATAGGCATTGCGGATCTTGCCGGTGCTTCCGCCGTCATCCGCGACAGTCACAATCGCCGTAATGGAGAGGTCATGTCGCTTCAGGCCGCGCAGAAGGGTCGACAGGCCCGTACCCCCGCCAATTGCCGCGACTTTCGCTGCCGGGATGTGGTGGCCAAACCTATGTTCGGCCACGATCTGGACGAGTTGCTTGTCTGGCTTGACGTGCGCCATAACAGGCCGGATGACTGCGCTGGCCAGCCGGTAGAAGCCATACGCCATGCAGAGAATGCCAAGGAGAAACACCAGGAAGAACCGCAGTTCGCGCGGAAGAAACTGCAAGGTGATCGTTTGTACCAGCGTTGAGAGCGGCTCCGGGAACGGCACGTACCGGTAGGAGTACACGAGGCCCATGGCCACGGCGAGACCGGTCAGGATGGTGCCAAAGAGGAAAAGCGCCGCCCAGCGCTTGACGTGCATCCCGGGACGAATCCAGGTGCGCCAGTCGCGAAGTATTGTCACGCTCATCCTCGCGCAGATGCGCCCCACGGGGTTCGATGCAGAGACCGGGGCCAGTCCGCCAACCCGGACAACGCGCGCACTATAGCACGCGAATTCGGGACCCACGTATACTGTACACCAAAGTCGTCACATTTCGCAGTCGCCGCCGTCGCGAAACAGGAGAGTCCCCCCTGGCGTTTCTGACTCAGTTCGGAAGCTGGGCAACGGGCGAGGACGGGAGAGCTTCAATGGACAACGCCAGATTTGACCGCATTACACGTGACCTTGGCCGAAGGCCGACCCGCCGCGGGGTCCTGGGCATGGCGTTGTCAGCGGTTGTCGCGACTTTACTCACAGCGCAGAAGGCAGAGGCTCAGGTGGGGGTCCCGGGCGGGATGTGCGGCGGAATCGCTGGTATTCCCTGCCCGGATGGTTACACATGCATTGATAACCCTGGAGACGGGTGTGATCCCAATGCTGGCGGCGCAGACTGCTCCGGCATCTGCGTTCCCGCCGACTACAACCCGTGCGCGGCAATGCTGTGCGTGGAGGGGACAACCTGTTGCCCGAACTGTGGTGGCTTGTGCGTTCCGGCTGACACGCCTTGCTCCGACGAACTTTGCCAGTACCAGCAGTGCAATGAGGTGGTTTGTGGACCCGGAGAGTACTGCTGCAATGAGAGCTGTAGCCGGTGTGTCCGGCTTGGGGCAGCGTGCACTCGAGAGTTTTGCGGGCCGGAGGTCGGAGAACCCTGCGGCGCCAACACGTGTGGCCCAGATGAGTTCTGCTGCAATGAGAGCTGCGGAATCTGTGCACCAATCGGTGGTTCTTGTACCGAGGAATTCTGTGAGCCGGGGGCTGAGGGCGTTCCCTGTGGTCGTACTGTTTGCCCGGTCGGCCAGGTTTGTTGCAACGACAGCTGTGGGATCTGCACGCCGCCAGACGGCGTGTGCATAGCGCTCTTCTGCGTCGATTAGTCCCGGCCTGGAGCGGGTTGCTGGGTGGGCTCAGCCAAAATGCAAGCGTCGATTGTCACAGGTGATCGCGCGGCGAAAAGGTCACTGCTCGTCGTTGGCCTTCCGCGCCGATCCCGCCGTATCTCGACAAGCTCGAGACTTGCCGAGCGGGGAGCTTGCAACCGCGGTTGACCTTGAATTGCGTGCAGATGTCATTCGCGGAGGCGACGTGGCAGCAGATTAGGCGCGTACTTTCAGGTGCTCGGCGTCGCGCAGGACCGGGATTGCAGAGGGTAGCGGCTTGCTGACCTGATGGCCCACTGGTTGTGGGCCATCCCCTGTCTCATCCTCCTCGAAGTTTTGCGTTCAAGTGAGCGTGAGAATCCAGGAGGCTGGAGAACTCAGGAATCTCCGCCCGGCACGTCGTCCAGGATACGGCTCGCTTCCGTGATCGCCTGCTCCTCGTCCATGTCTTCAAGCACAACCGAGCGCACGATGCCGTCCTTGTCGATAAAGATGTGCGTCGGGAAATTGAGGATCGGGTAGGCAGCCCCGGTGTCCGTTTCGTCCGGATCGCTCAGGACCAGGAAGGTCGCTCCGTTGCGCCCGGCGTAGGCTGCGGCATCGACGGGAGATTCGCGAAGGCTGACCCCGAGCATGCGAATTCCCTTCGGTTCAAGCTGGGCGTAGGCAGCCTGAATGTCTGGAAACTCGGCCCGGCAAGGGGGGCACCAGGAACCCCAGAACATGAGCCAGACCGGTTGGCCCTTGAACTGTGAGAGGGAAACCTGGTTTCCGAACACGTCTTCTGTCGTGAAATCTGGCGCGGGCTCGCCGACTTTCGGGAGGAGCGTGCGATTTATTCCGCCCTGACCGATCGAATCCCAGCCAGAGTTCACCCCGACGAACGCCGCGGCGATTACGATCAGCACAAGGCAGACCGCCCCGACCACCACCTGGTTGCGACGGCTGAGTTGACGGGCAGCCGTTGATTCTGGTGTAAAAGGCTGGGCTCCGGTGAGCGACGAATCAGACGCCACCATAGGCGTGCAGGCCTCCGAAAACGTAGTTCCCGAAATAGGTAAAGATCACGGCACCGAAGGCAGCAACCAGAATCCAGGCACTGCGTCGTCCTCGCCAGCCTCGTAGCGTTCGAGTGTGCAAGTAGACCGCATAGATCAGCCAGGTGAAGAGCGCAGCGGTTTCTTTGGGGTCCCACTGCCAGTACGTCCCCCAGGCGCGGTAGGCCCACACCGAACCCAGGACCAGGACGAGCGACATGCAGGGAAATCCGATCGTCACCGCCCGGAAGCCAAGGTCATCAAGCAGGTCGGGCGAGGGCAACCACGTTGGGTGCCAGCGATCGGCAACGAGGTAGAGCACGGCGGCCGCAAACGCAACCGCAAATGTTGCGTAAGCAAGGATGGCCACCGACACGTGCGCGGTCATCAGTGGGCGGTTCTGCAGCGCTGGAATGAGGTCGTCCACCTCACGCATGTGGGAGGGGAGGTACCAGACATACGCCGCCATGCCCACGACCAGCGGCAGCACGATGGCGCCGAGCTGGCGAACCCCGTACCAGCGCTCGAAGAGCAGGTACACGAGGCCAGCGAGAAAAATGAAGGTTGTTGAGAACTCGTACATGTTCGAGAGCGGGATGCGGCCGCCAGCGATGGTGCGCAGCAGGATCGAAAGACCCTGGAAGACGACGCCGAACCAGGCCAACAGCGTCGCAAAATTGCCAACGCTCAACGGCGCCGGTTCGAGACTCGCGCCGTGGGTGACAATGGCTGGCCCCCCTGGGGCAGCGAGTGCGGTCCGCCTCAGGCGGACCCGCCCGATCCCGTACACCACGTAGCAGATCGCTGAGGCCACGAAGGCCAGGCTTGCTGCCGCGAAGCAATAGAAGGAAAGCATGACGAGTGATTCCATCAACGGGATCCTTGTGTGCGACCAGGCGGCCTAGGCTAGCGCCGCCTCCCTGCGTGTTACGACTGGCGAAAGTCCGGTCTCTCCGGAGATTCGATTTATCAATTCGTCGAAAACGCGAGTGGCGCTCCAGTCGCGTCGGGCGATGGGCGCAAGTCGCGCGGTGCTTCCGGCCGGCGTCGCGGCGATGATGCCTCGCAGCCGACGGTGCGGAAAATAGAACGTCACCATCGAACCGCCAATGAGGAGGATAGCCGCCGCGAAGAAGATCGGGATGCCGGGATTCCGCGCGACCTGGAAGACCGAGAACCGGCGCTCCCGCTCAAAGGTCAATGACAGATTCCCAAGTTGGACAGAATCGCCCTGCTCAACGGTGGCTGGAATGGGTTGGGTAATCGGACTCTCCGGCCCCAGAGGACGGATCATGAAGAACATCTCGCCCGGTTTGAGGTGAAGTGTATCGAGTTCAGGTTGGTTCGCCGGGTTGCTGTCCGGCGCCACGACACTCAGCGCTACTCCGGCCTGAGGCAGGTCCAGGCGAGCTGCAGGTGCGTCCGGATTCAGGCGCGACTGGAACGGGCCAAGAGGCAGTGAGTCGTCGAGGACAACGTTGCCTCGTTCATCCACGATACGGAGTTGAACGGCCTGGCCAAAGCCTGACTGATAGAAAACGATGTCCCCATGGGTGTAGGGGTTGTTTACGGTCATCGAGCCACTGTCGATTTCTTCGCCGTCCCGGATCAGTGTGACATCACTGCGATAGACCGCAGGTGAGCCATCTTCTCGGTAGACCTCGGAAAAGTCGTTGAGCCGGACCCCGATCCCGGTGCCGTGACCAAGTTCACGCACCGAACCTTCAGGCACGATCAATTCGTTCTCGCGAAATCCCCACGCTGCGCCAACGATTCCCCCAAAGAGAATCATGATCAACGCGAGATGGAACGGAAACGTCGCGAGGCGCGAAAAGCGCCAGCGATCGGCGTACAGGTGGATCTCTCCGTTCTGTTCGGCCGAGAGAACGCGATAGTGTCGCTCTCCGAGAACGCTGCTGATCTGCTGCGCAAACTCATCGCGCCCGAGTGGAGACTCGTAGAGCGCCGATGCTTCGGCGTTGCGGAGAAAGCCGTGAGTTGTGGTGACGGTGGGGTGCGCGATCGCTTGCCAGATGCCCGGGGCCCGGTTGATGGTGCAAATGGCGATGGCGACTGAAAGCAGCGTCAGGATTGCGGCGAAGGGCAGCGACCGAAAGACGTCCCACGCGTACCACGCGTCCACCACCGGTGTTGTTACCGGGGCTGCGTCCGCAATTGCACGAGGGACGGAACTGCCGCGCAGCGTTCCGATCAGGACGAGGAGTGCCAGTATGGCAATCTCAACGACCGCAGCGCGGACGGAACAGAAAAAGCGCCAGACCCGGTCAACGACCATTTCGGGCAGCCCACGGCGGGCATGATGCGGCTGGGCGATGGTTGCTTCAGTCACCATTTGTCCAACAATCACCGGTCACAACGCCGGCTCCCAGGGTACCCAGGGTGCCAGCGCAACGATGCGCGCAAAGAGCTGCTGATAAATGCCGAGGACCATGATGGCGCCGACGCAGAGCATGACGCCCCCGCTGACGCTGGTCAGGACATGCAGGCGGGAGTTCAAGCTGCGAATGATCCCTGGCGCGGAGCTGATCGCGATCGCGGCAGCCATGAAGGGGACCGCCAGGCCTGCAGAGTAGGTTGCCAGAAGCAACGCTGCGCGTTCGATACTTCCCTGTCCGGCGGCCATGGTCAGGATCGCGCCGAGGATTGGACCGACACAGGGCGACCACCCGGCGGCAAACGTGACCCCAATCAGGAACGATGAGGCAGCGTGGCCGGACGGGAGGCGATGCGGCAGCAAGCGGCGATCTCGTTGCAGGCCGGGCAGGCGGATGACGCCAAGCTGATGCAGTCCGAGCAGGATCAGGACGAGCCCCCCGATTCGCACAAGCCAGCCGCGATTTTCTGCGACGACTGTCGCTGTTGAGGCCAGGCTTCCGGCTGCTCCCAAGGCGACACCGAGCGAGACGAAGACAAACGAGAAGCCCAGACAGTAGGCAACCGCGTTTGGCAAGACAAGGCGACGGTCGATCCCGCTTCCGGTAACCGAGGATCCGGCAAGGTTGGCAAGAAAGATGGGCAACAGCGGCAGAACGCATGGCGATGACACTGACAGAATGCCAGCCAGGAACGCAGCGACGAAAGAGACCTCGATGCCCATGGGGCAACCGTACCATTGGCCAGAACAAGCTTCAATTTTCTGGCAGTTCGTTTCGACCCGCCAACGTTCTGATACGAGAGATAGCGAGATGACTGATTTCCGTGAGTAAGAGTGTTGAATCGGGGAGTAGTGGGGGGCAGGCCCGTCGCCTGTACCGCTGTGAGGCGATCGTGCTTTCCCGCGTGGATTTTGGTGAAGCGGACCGGGTCGTCACGGTGTTCTCGCGCCAGTTCGGCAAGCTGAGAGTCGTCGCGAAAGGGGCGCGCCGCCCTCTCAGCCGGCTTGGGCCACACCTCGAGTATTTCTGCCGATCCCAACTGATGCTGGCAAAGGGCCGAGATCTGGATGTCGTCACTGGTGCGGAGACTGTCAATGCTCACCTGGGGCTTCGTGCCGATCTCGATGCCTACGGACATGCCTCACACATGGTTGAGCTGGTCGCCCGTCTTACCGAGGAACGGCAAGAGCACGCGGCCGTCTTTGATCTGCTTGGTGGTTCCTTGCAACTCCTAACGGAGGGCATGGATCCGTACCACGTGACTCGCCACTTCGAGTTGGCGCTGCTCAATCACCTCGGATTCCGGCCAGAGTTGCAGCGATGCGTCGAATGCCGGGAGCCGCTGACGCAGGCGCCCCACCCATTCATGGCTGAACTTGGTGGATATCTCTGCGACCGTTGCCAACCGCGTGGCGTTGCCATGCGGCACGTTTCCGTGGACGCGCAGAAATACTTGAGAGCGGTTGAACGAGGCGGACTTGGTCCGATCGTCACACTCCAGCTTGATCCGGCTCTGCGAGGTGAAATCGAGAGGCTCCTGGCGGACTATCTCCGCCACATTGGCGAGCGAGAGCTGTCCAGCCTGAGAGTGTGGCGGGAACTTGGAGGTGGCAGCCGTCAGGGGTGACGCCGCTCTGCGAGGACTTCGGCCACGATCTCCGCTTCTGCCTCCGAGAGCGTCAGTTTTTCCAGCAGGTCGGGACGCACCCGTGCTGTCTTGCGGAGTGCTTCGTCCCGTCGCCAGCGCTTGATCGCGGCGTGGTTGCCATTGAGCAGGACTTCCGGCACGGCGCGATCTCGGAACTCGCGCGGGCGGGTGTAATGCGGATATTCGAGCAGCGGTTCCTGAAACGACTCGTCAAGAATCGAAGCCGACTCGATCACCCCAGGCACCAGCCGGGTCACCGCATCGATGACGACGGCCGCCGCGAGTTCACCGCCCGTCAGGACGTAGTCTCCGATCGAAATTTCTTCGGCTCCGAGGACGTCGATAGCTCTCGCGTCTATGCCCTCGTAACGTCCACAAACGAGTGCGATCCTCTGCGATAAAGCGAGGTCGTGGGCAATCGCTTGCGAGAAGGGATGACCGCCGGCCGACAACACGACGATCCGCGTTCTGCCGAGGTCGCCTCCGAGCGTTTCCTCGACCGCACTGACAATCGGAGGCGCAGACATCACCATGCCGGCGCCGCCGCCGTAGGGCGTGTCATCCGCCGTGCGGTGTCTGTCCGTCGTCCAATTCCGGATGTCATGCACGTGGACGGAGATCAGAGCGCGCTCACGGGCGCGCCGGAGGATGCTCTCGTCCAAGGGACCTACGAAGATCCCCGGGAACAGGGTGAATACGTCAAACCGGAGCGTTGGACTTGCCCCTGGCGCGCCAGCGTTCTCGCTCACCCGGCTTGCCCTGTCAGGCGACTGGAGAGGACGCCGAGGATTGGTGGTGCAGAGCCCTCGAGCGTGGTAACCGTGAGATCGGGAACAAACTCGGAGCCGTCCCCTGGCCTGTCCGGAAACTGGAGCCAGACGGTACCCATACCAGCGCTGCTCGCTCCACCCACGTCATACCTCAGTGAGTCGCCGACATGGACCATCTGACTCGGCCTGGCGGAGAGCAGCTCGGCGGCGTGAAGATAGATCTCGGGACGAGACTTGTAGAACCCCGCGCTGGCCGACGTGACAATGGACGTGAATGCCTCGACTATCCCGAACTCTGCCAGCGTCCATTCCAGGAACGGGTGATAGACAGCGCTGGAGACAACGCCCAGTCGCACTCCTGACTGGGCAATTGCACGGACCGTCTCGACGGCGCCGGGGATCGGCTTCGCCTTCGACGCCGCGGCCCGCATGAGGACCGCCACCCCGTTTTCCAGATCGGTGTCGTCTGCCGGAATCTTCATCGCGTCGAAGATCACACGCAGACTCTGCTCCGCGGTCAACTCATTCCCGTGGTCCATGATCTCGCGTCGCAGCAACCTGTAGCGGCTGTCAGCCTCGGCCAGCACTGACTCGGGATACAAAGCGGCCGCCTGCTCCGCGTGCCAGGCGAGGTACGACGATGGAAGATGACGAACCTCCAGTTCGAACCATTCCGGGCATTCGGCAAGCGTGTTGTGAAAGTCAAAGGTGATTGCGGCGTCGTTCATGGTGCTCCGTCATTCCTGTCCGTGCGGATCCCGCACGCAGTTGGCTCCGGGTCGGAGGTCTACGCAGTCTCCTCTACGGATCATGCAGCACGCTCAGCCGGAGACAACGTATCGTCGTCTAAACTGAAGCATGTCTGGAATGCCGTGGTTGCGGCCGGTGACATCCGATTCACGCCTCGTCAGCGTGGCGATGAAACCACATTGCTTGAGCCCGGTAAGTGAAAATCGATAGAGGGCGGTAGATCATGGACCCAGTTCCCGTGCCGGTCGCTCCGGACCCGTTCAGCGCGCGCGCGACGCTTTCCACGGCCTTCGGCGAAACCGTTACCTATTACAACCTGCGGTCGCTCCAGGAGCGGGGACTTGCTGAACTTGACACGTTGCCATTTACCGTCAGGGTGTTCCTGGAAAACGTGTTGCGTCATGCAGGCGGTGAGTTTGTCGATGAAGCATTGGTCAAGCAACTCGCTGCGTGGAGGCCCAGGAAAGCTGGAGAAAGCTCCGGCATGGAACTCCCCTTCCTGCCGGGGCGGGTGATCCTGCAAGACTTTACTGGTGTTCCAGCCGTTGTAGACCTGGCTGCCATGCGTGACGCCGTGGCGCGAGTCGGCGGTGACGTGACCCGAATCAACCCGCTGGTGCCGGTCGACCTGGTCATCGACCACTCAGTCCAGGTGGACCGCTTCGGCACAACCGCGGCGTTCGCCCAGAACGTCGAACTCGAGTACGAGCGCAACCGTGAACGATACGAACTCCTGCGCTGGGCGCAGCAATCATTCCAGAACTTCCGCGTCGTCCCGCCTGGCACCGGCATCGTGCACCAGGTCAACATCGAGTACCTCGCACCGGTTGTGATGACCAAGCAGATCGGGGCGGAGACGGTTGCATTCCCGGACACCCTCGTCGGAACCGACTCACACACCACGATGGTGAACGCCCTTGGCGTGCTTGGGTGGGGTGTTGGGGGAATTGAGGCCGAGGCCGTCATGCTCGGGCAGCCACTGTATTTGCTGGAGCCCGAGGTGGTGGGTGTACGCCTGGTCGGCTCCCTGCCTGAGGGTTCGACTGCAACGGACCTCGTCCTCGCCGTGACGGAGATGTTGCGCAAGCTCGGTGTAGTGGGCCGCTTCGTCGAATTCTGCGGCGCCGGCCTGAGCAATCTTCCGCTTCCCGACCGCGCCACGATCGCGAACATGGCGCCCGAGTACGGCGCCACCGCGGGGCTGTTTCCGATTGACGCGGTCACGCTGGACTACCTCCGCCTGACCGGACGCTCGGAAGAGCGCATTGCGCTGGTGGAGGCGTACGCCAAAGCTCAGGGCCTCTTCCGAACAGACGACACCCCCGAACCGAAATTCAATGAGCTCGTTGAACTCGACCTGGGCCGGATTGTGCCGAGCGTCGCGGGACCGCGCCGTCCCCAGGATCGATTGCCGCTCGGGAACGTGCAACAGGCGCTTCGTGACGTTTATCCGCACGCGTTTGCCGAGAATGGGCATGCGGAGAAAGCGCAGGATCACGCGGTACACATCGCGGTTGACGGCGTGCAGTCGAAGCTGGACAACGGCGCGGTGGTCATTGCTGCAATCACGTCCTGCACGAACACGTCGAATCCCTCGGTCATGCTTGGGGCTGGTCTGGTAGCGCGCAAGGCGGTCGAGTTGGGACTTGATGTTCCGCATCATGTCAAGACGAGCCTGGCGCCCGGCTCACAAGTCGTGACGCGCTACCTGGAGAAGGCGGGATTGCTGCCCTACCTCGAAGCGCTGGGCTTCCATGTGGTGGGGTACGGGTGTACCACCTGTATCGGGAACTCCGGACCGCTGCCAGAGCCAGTCGCAGCAGCGATCGATGAGAATGAGCTCGTCGTTTCCGCGGTGCTTTCAGGGAACCGGAACTTCGAGGGCCGGATTCACTCCCAGGTGCGGGCGGCTTTCCTGGCTTCTCCGCCGCTGGTGGTGGCATATGCCCTTGCTGGCACGGTCGATGTCGATCTGGCCAACGACCCGATCGGGTGCGACCCCAATGGGCAGCCGATTTATTTGCGAGACATCTGGCCGACCCTGGAGGAAGTGCAGAACGCCATCGCCGAGGGCGTCGATCCCTCGCTCTTCCGCGAGGAGTACGCGGTGGTCTTTGCAGGCGATGAGCGGTGGCAAGGTCTGAATGTGCCGACTGGCGCAGTCTACGACTGGAAGTCTGACTCAACCTACGTGCAGGAGCCGCCATTTTTCCTGGGGACAGGGCTGGACGCCCCGGTGCCAGGGGACATTTCTGGTGCCCGGGTGCTCGCGTACCTCGGCGACTCGGTGACGACAGACCACATCTCACCGGCCGGCAGCATTGCCAGGACGAGCCCGGCCGGGACATACCTGATGGAGCATGATGTTCCGCCCATGGATTTCAACTCGTACGGCGCACGCCGTGGCAACCATGAGGTGATGATCCGGGGCACGTTCGCAAACATCAGGCTTCGCAATCTGCTGACCCCGGGCAAGGAAGGGAACGTGACCCGGCACCTGCCGAGCGGCGAGGAGATGAGCATCTATGACGCCTCCCTTAGATACGCCGAGGACCAGACGCCGCTCATCGTGATCGGCGGTAAGGAGTACGGCACTGGCTCGTCCCGTGACTGGGCCGCTAAAGGCACGTTGCTCCTGGGCGTCAAGGCCGTGTTGGTAGAAAGTTTCGAGCGGATCCATCGCTCAAATCTGGTCGGCATGGGTGTGCTGCCACTGCAGTTCAAGCCAGGGGAGAGCGCAGCAACGCTTGGGATAACCGGCGAGGAAACGTTCGATATCCTCGGCATTGAGGACGTTACGCCGCGAAAGGCCCTGCAGGTTCGGGCGACCCGGCCCGATGGATCGACGCTCGATTTCGAAGCGATCGCTCGTATTGATAGCCCGGTCGAGATCGCGTACTACCGCAATGGAGGCATCTTGCAGACCGTGCTCAAGCGGCTGGCTCAGCCGGCCGCTTGATTTCATACAATCCCGGCTGTTGAAGTAGCTTCGGCCACGACTCAGGAGCCTGTCCATGCAGATGCCCCACGCGGCAGATACCGTCGTGATCGGCGGGGGTACGTCCGGCGCCGTTGTTGCCGGATTGCTTGCCGAGAGCAGTAGCGAGACCATTGTTGTTCTCGAGGCCGGGCCTGACTTTGGTCCGTTCCAGAGCGGCCGTTGGCCTGCCGATCTCCTGGATGCCAGGGCTCTCGGGTACACGCATGACTGGAAATACACCTCGGAAGACACGTATCCGGATCGCATCGTGCCGTTTGAGCGGGCGATGGTGATTGGAGGATGCTCCTCCCACAACGGCTGCGCGGCGATCTGGGGGAGCCGGCCAGACTACGACGCGTGGGCGTCGATGGGTCTTGACGGATGGGCAACTAACGAACTGCTGCCGTTATTTGCGCGGGCGAACGCGCGGATGCGCGTGAAGGACTACGCAGAGAGCGAAGTCACGCCGTTCCACCGCGCAATCCTTGCCGCAGCGGAGGCAGCGGGTATCCCGCGGTCCGCGGATCTGAACGATGTGGATGAGGACGAGGGGATCGCCCCCAGCCCGGTCAACATCGCGAACGGCGTGCGATGGAACAGCGCCTTTGCGTATCTCGATCCGGTACGGGACCGGCCGAACCTGACGGTTATTGGGAATGCCAACGTCGAACGCATCGAGATCGAGAGAGGAAACGCCACCAGGGTTCACTTCAGCGGACCCGACGGTCCGCAGAGTATCGAAGCGGGCCGCGTCGTGGTCTCCGGAGGAACGTATGGCAGTCCGGTCGTGCTACTTCGCTCTGGAGTCGGGAATCCTGTGGCGCTGCGCGGGATTGGTATTGCGCCCGTACACGACCTGCCCGGAGTGGGACAGAATCTCCACGATCACCCTGCGGTGCAATTGAGCTGGACCGGTACTCCCGAACTGGTCACCAGGATGCAGGCATTCGCTGCGGATGCGTGGATGCCGGAAGAGCAGACCATCGCCAAGATTCGCTCCAGCCACTACCCGGACGGTGAGGCCGGCTTCGACCTGCACATCTACCCAGTCGGTGGTCCGTCTGCGGACGGCTGGCGCTGGGACTTTCCTGTTGCCTGTATGACTCCCCGTTCACGGGGCGAGGTCAGTCTGCGGAGCACAGACCCCAATGTTGCGCCCCGGCTTCAGCACCGCTACCTGAGCGACGAGGCGGGACATGACCGCCAAATCCTGGTCGACGGTGTGAAGAAGGCCCGTGAGATCGCGGCTCAGTCGCCGCTACAGGAACTGCTAGGCGAGGAAAGGCTGCCCGGTCCGGGGTTTCAAAGCGACGACGACATCGGAAGGTGGGTGGAAGGCAGCGTGTTCCACTACTACCACCCGGTAGGAACCTGTGCGATGGGACCGGCCAGCGACGCAATGGCCGTCACGGACGCTCGGGGCAAGGTGCACGGCCTGGAGAATGTTTACGTCGCGGACTGCTCCATCATCCCGGTGATCCCGCGCGCGAACACGAATATCCCGGCAGTTGTCATCGGCGAGCGGATCGCCGGTTGGCTGCTCGGTCAGGCTTGATCTTTCTCGCAGTAAGGGTGGAGATCACGATCCGTGGCTGATCGCAGTATTGGGTTCGGGATTATCGGGCTGGGACGCATTGGCTCGTTTCACGCCGAGTCACTCCGGAGCAGAATCGCCGGAGCCCACCTCGTTGCTGCGGCCGTCGATCCTGAACACCGCGCGCGGCTTCTTGCTGACGGAACCGCGCCATGTGACCTGGATGAAACTGTTGACGCGCTGCTCGCCAGGGCTGATGTTGAAGCGATCGTCGTTGCATCCCCCGCGGTGGTGCACGACGAGCACATCACCCTGGCCGCCAGAGCAGGCAAGCCAATCTTTTCGGAGAAGCCGCTTGCAGACACGGTTCCCAAAGCTGAGGCCGCAGCGCAAGCCGTGGAAGCTGCGGGAGTTCCCTTCCAGATCGGGTTCCAGCGGAGGTACGACCGAGGTTATGCGCGCGCCCACGAGCTAGTCGCCAACGGGGCGATTGGCGAGATCGAGATGTTCAGGGGCATGAGCTGCGACCGGCTTGGTCCAATTGAGTTTCTCAAGACGAGTGGCGGGTTGTTCATGGACCTCGCGAGCCATGATTTCGATGCGGCGCGTTTCCTGACTGGGCAGGAGGTCGTGGACGTACTCGCGATTGGCGCCGTGCTCGTCGAGCCAGAATTGGCGACATTCGACGACGTGGATTACGGCATTGTCCTGTTGCGATTCGCAAATGGCGCCCTGGGCGTCGTGCAGGAAGCGTGGCGGGCACCCTACGGCTATGACATCCGGGCCGAGGTGCACGGCAGCAAGGGTAAGATCGTGGCCGAGGTCGACGAGAAGTACCCGACAGTGCTTTACGACGAGCGGGGTAAGGTCTCGGAGCGCCATGACCAGTTCGTTGAGCGATTCGCCGACGCCTACCGGGATGAGTTGCAGGCATTCGTGACCGCGTTGCACGCAGGTACCTCGCCGACCCCTGGCATCGAGGACGGGTTGCAGACGATGCGGATTGCTGCTGCTGCCACGCAGAGCCGCCGCAGTGGTGAATGGGTGCGCGTGAACGAGGTCTAGCGGCACCGCGCGCGTACAATCGTGACGGTGAATCGACCGCGAGAATGAAGGAGCAGGCATGGCAGCGTCCGCGCCTCAGATTGAGACAGGCGTCTTCGGGAATTACATCAACGGCGAGTGGCGCGCTGCCTCCGGCGGCAAGACGCTCCAGAACCGGAACCCCGCTAACCGTGATGAGGTCATTGCTGAGTTTGCCGCGTCTGAAGCCGCCGATGTGGAGGCTGCGCTGGAGGCGGCGAGCGAGGCGTACCGTACCTGGAGGCTGAGTTCGCCAATTACTCGAGCGAACATTCTGCACAAGGCCGCGAACATCCTGGAGTCTCGCATTCCGGACGTTGGACGGGAACTGACGCGAGAAGAGGGGAAGACCCTGAAGGAGGGGATCGGCGAGACAACGCGGGCTGTGCAGATCCTGCGGTACTTTGCCGGTGAGGCGCAGCAACCAAGTGGCGAGCACTATCCCTCCGCAAACCCGCTGACACTCCTCTACACCACGCGCGAGCCTTTGGGCGTGACGGCCATTGTCACTCCCTGGAACTTCCCTATTGCCATCCCGGCGTGGAAGATTGCGCCAGCGCTGGCCTTCGGCAACACCGTTGTGTTCAAGCCGGCCAGTCTGACGCCGCTGAGCGCCCTTCGCCTGGTTGAGGCATTGGCAGAGGCAGGGCTACCGCCTGGTGTCCTGAACCTCGTGACGGGATCTGCGACGGCGATTGGTGATCCGCTGCTTCGTGATCCACGGGTGGTTGCTATCAGCTTTACCGGTTCCAACGAGACGGGCTCGGAATTGCGCAAGATCGCCGCCGACCGGGGAGCCAAACTGCAGCTTGAGCTGGGAGGCAAGAATCCTGCCATCGTCCTGGCTGACGCTGACCTGGAGCACGCGCTGACCCACGTCGTCAACGGCGCGATGATGAGCACTGGCCAGAAGTGCACCGCGACCTCGCGTGCGATCGTCGATCGCAAGATCGCGGATAAATTCACGTCGATGTTGAGTGAGCGCATCTCCGGGTTGAAGGTCGGAGATCCGCTTGCCAGCGACACGCAAATCGGACCGCTCGTCGATGACAGCTCCGCCAGGCGGGTGGCAGGCGAAGTCGCCGCCGCGAAAGCAGCAGGTTCCGAGCTTGTGGTTGGCGGCGCCGTCCTGGGCGGCGAGTTGGAGCGTGGCGCGTTCGTGGCTCCAGCGCTCTTTGCCGGTGTTGATCCATCATCCCGGCTCGGCCAGGATGAGTTGTTCGGCCCGGTGCTTGGGGTGATTCCTGTCGATGACATCGATGAAGCCCTCGCGGTGGCGAACCAGGTGCGGTTCGGCCTGTCAGCATCGCTCTTTACCCGGGATCTTGAACGAGCATTGACGTTCGCTCGCGAGATCGAAGCCGGGATCGTTCACGTCAACAGCGAGACGGCGGGAGCGGAGCCACAGGTGCCATTCGGTGGCATGAAGGGCTCGTCGTCTTACTCGCGCGAACAGGGCAAGGCTTCACGAGAGTTCTTTACGCAGATCAAGACGGTGTATCTGGACCCGCCGCCACGGGCGTAGCCCGGTCACAGGTCCAGAGATTACCCCTGGCTTCAATGTGTGCAGAGGCGCAAAGTAGCGAGAAGGAGAAGACATGGCACGACATGCACAGTCAGTACACGAAGCTTCCGCCCACTGGGAAGGGACGCTGACCGAAGGTGCTGGCCAGGTCGTTAGCAGCTCATCGGGTGCGCTCAAGAATCTGCCGGTGTCCTGGACCTCCCGCACGGGTGGAGATGCATCCCAGACGACGCCAGAAGAACTTCTTGCTGCGGCCCATGCGGCTTGCTTTGCGATGGCACTTTCCTACGAACTGCAGGGGAAGCAGACGCCTGCGGAGAGCCTTGATGTCACGGCGGCGGTTGGGTTCGACCCAAAGGTCGGTGGTGGCTTCGAAGTCAGCTTTTCCGAGCTGTCTGTGAAGGGGAAGGTTCCAGGGATTAGCGCCGAGGATTTCGCTGCCGCGGTGGCGGCTGCCTCCCAGGGATGCCCGCTCTCGCAGGCCCTGAAGGGCAACGTCGAAGTTGTTGCCACGGGCGAGCTTGTCTAGAACTCACGAGTTGACGGGGCCGGGGCAGGGATGTCCCGGCCCCGTCATGTTTCTGACATCTCGACGAGGGGCTGGCATGAAGGGCAGAGCGAGGTGCCGCGTCCGCCAATCGTGAGCCGGACCAACGGTCCTGAGCACACGGGGCACTGACCCTTACCGCCCTTCCCGTAGACCTGCAGGCT
Organism: Thermomicrobiales bacterium; assembly: GCA_046328375.1. Classification (GTDB taxonomy): domain Bacteria; phylum Chloroflexota; class Chloroflexia; order Thermomicrobiales; family UBA6265; genus JACCXM01. The sequence goes on along the minus strand of JAXLWT010000043.1, from coordinate 3,846 downwards.
GCCGCCATATCCTCCGCTCTGTCCGTCGGCATCCTCGAAGGAGGAGAACGTCGTGCCCCGGCGCGCCAGGGCGGCGTGGAGCACACCGCGAATCGCGGTGACCAGGCGGGTCAGCTCCGTCAGCGAGAGCGAATTGGCTGCGCGCTCTGGATGAATCCCGGCGGAAAAGAGCGCCTCGTCAACGTAGATGTTGCCAAGTCCACCGATCAGGCCCTGGTCAAGAAGAACTGCCTTGATCTTGCCTGAACGCCTCCCCAGGCGCGATTGCAACCAATCAGGCGTGAACGCAATGTCCAGTGGCTCGATCCCGATGCGTGCGTCGAGCCGGGCGGCGTCTTCCGGATGCATGTGCAGAACACGGCCGAATTTGCGCTGGTCAGAGAATCTCAGGTCCTGCCCGTTATCCAGCTCCATGACCAGGCGCTGATGCCGTAGGTCGTCTCGCCCGGTCGGAACGAGCGAGAGTTTGCCGGTCATTCGCAGGTGGACCATGACCGATGTGCCGTCATCAAGGTCAAAGAACAGGTACTTGCCGCGGCGACGAATCTCCTGGAAACGCCTTCCCCGCAGGCGTGTTCCCACGACTTCGGGGCTTTCCGTCCCGACCACGCCCGGAAAATCGCCAACTCGGAAATCGCCGATTTGCCGGCCGATCACCCGGTCCAGCAATGACAGTCTGACTGTTTCGACTTCGGGAAGTTCTGGCATACTCGCGGCTGAGGCAAGGTGCGACGGCACTCGGATTCGTGTTCGAGCGTACCACGACGCCGGACAAGACCCCGCGAGGGCCCACATGACTGAGGACTGTATTTTCTGCCGTATAGCACGCGGTGAACTGGGGACCCCCTTCGTCGCGGAGAGCGAGCACAACGTCGCGTTCCGCGATCTCGCGCCGCAGGCTCCAATCCACGTCCTGGTGGTACCCCGGCGACACATGACGGCTCTCCAGGACGCCGTTCCCGGGCACGCTGATGTCGTGGCGGACGCATTGACGCTGGCGACCGAAGTTGCACGACAGGCTGGATTGCTGGAATCCGGCTACCGGGTGATCACCAACGACGGGCCAGACGCGGGACAGACCGTGCCTCACCTCCACTTCCATGTCCTTGGTGGGGCAACACTGCAGGCTGGACTCGGATGATCCTGAAGCGAGAGGATGAGATTCGTCTTGACTGACCAGACGACCCGGCAGCGGCTGGAAGATGATCTGAAGAGCGCCATGCGGGCGGGCGACGTGACGACACGCGATGCCATCAGGTATCTGCTGTCGGCCGTCAAGAATGCAGAGATCGACGCCCGCGGGACGGGCGTGGCCGCGGACGCAGACGCTGCCTTGCGCAAAGTTGCGAAGCAGCTCGCCGATGCGATCGACCAGTATCGTGCGGCGGGTCGCCAGGACCTGGCTGATCATGAGAATGCGCAGCTTGAGGTGCTGAAGCGGTATCTGCCGCAGGAAATGTCCGACGAGGAACTTCAGGCTGCAGTTGCGGCCGCAATTGCGGAGTCGGGCGCCACCGGACCGAAGGATATGGGCAAAGTCATGCCGGTGGCGCTGGCTGCAACTGCCGGCCGGGCTGACGGCCGTCGCGTCAGCGGCGCGGTCAAGGATGCCTTGAGCAGCCTGTGACTGCCGCGGAAGCCCTCTCGCTCGACTTTTCGCTGATGACTCACGTCGACGTTGACGGCCTGGCAGAGGAGACCAATCTGCGCTTGTTGGCCCTTGCCATCCTGCAGGCTGAAGGTGCGACGGGCGGTTGGACGATTGTGGTTGCGATCGTGACCGATGACGAGCTGCAGGCGCTTCATCAGCAGTTCTTGGGAATCGACGAACCAACTGACATTATGACCTTTCCGTATGGCGATGGGATTGCCGGCGGGGACCTGGCCATCTCCGCCGATCATGCGATCGCAAGGGCGGCAGAGTGGGGCAACACGCCCGCGCAGGAAGTCGCGTTCCTGGTAGCGCACGGCGTTCTGCACCTGCTTGGATGGCATGACACGAGTCACCACCAGCGCGCTGCAATGCTCGCGCGGCAGGAGGAACTCGTGGCTCAGTGGCGGGCGACAAGAAACGCTTAGGCCATGGCCCTGCGAAGGACGTCCGCGGCGTGCATGGCTGACCGCCGCTGAATTTCGATGAATGCGGCACGAATCGGAAAGGACGCGCTCTTCTGGAGGGCGCCGGCTACCGAAACGTCCACAACACCTTCGTAAAGGCCCTGTTCAACTGGTGCTCCTGCAAAGACCACCCCGACACCGACATCACTTCCGGTGTCGCGCCGCGCGTTCTCGGCAAGCGCCATTGCGGCGAGTGGCTGCTCCTCCAGGGTCGTGGATGTTGTGCCCAGAACCCGGCCACTTGACGCTGGCTCGGCGAGCAGGAACGAGCCGAAGCGAGCCGCTGTTCCGCTTTCCGCGACGCTGATCGTCAACCCGCGTTCACGAAGCGAATCAAGCAGAACGAGCGCGAGCGGGCGCTCATCGTCGGCGTAAATGTATTCCCCGAGGCGGCGCCGAATCTCACCAACGGCTTCCTGAAGTTCCTTGTCCGCTTGCTCTTGCGAAGCGCCACGCGCGGTGACGCGGACGTGGACACCATCGTTCTTGGCGTATGTGCCGACATAAGGCCAGGAGCGCTGTGTCAACTCGTCCAGTATGTCGGACACGGCTGACTCACCGATTCCCAGCGTGCGGAGATTTGTGGATCGGTAAATTGCACCGCCAGACTGAGTATTGAGGCGTGGCGAAACCTGTTCGCGCCACATGCGCGTCATCTCGCGCGGCACGCCCGGCATGGCGACCACGATGGCGCCGTTGACGCGGGCAAACCAACCGGGAGCCGTCCCGACGGGATTGGGCAACACCTCCGCAGACGGGATGATCCAGGCCTGCTTGGCGTTGCGTGCGGGCATTTCCATGCCACGGCGCGCAAAGAAGTCGCGAATGCCATTGACCGCGGCCTCATCTACGACCGGTGTTTCGCCGGCGACCGCCGCGATTGCTTCCCGCGTGAGGTCGTCGTCGGTGGGGCCAATTCCCCCTGTACAGATAACCACATCAGCTTCCGCCGTGGCGCGTTCCAGCGTCGAGATCAGCCGAGGCAAGTCGTCGCCGACCTGAACGACGTGGAGAAGCTCAATGCCCTTCGCGACGAGTTCTTGAGCAAGATACGTTGCGTTTGTATCAGTCAGGTGACCGCCGATCAACTCGCTGCCGATCGAAAGAATGTACGCTCGCATGTGTCCCTCACCCGCCACGACCCAGGTTGCAACTGTACCTGACGACTGGCGGCGCTCATCAAACCCCTCGGGGTGTTCCCTGATTGACATCATCGCTGACTTACACGTTGCGGGCTGGAGCGCGAGGATCGGCCATCCTCGGGGAGACGGCTCCACCGTGCGGCCCGAAGTGAAGGGACGGATCCATGCTGTCTGCAGCCCAAGCAAGCGCGTCTCGGTTTCTCCTGCTTGTCTCTCTCCTCGTCACCCTCGCCGTCCAGGCACTGCCAGCGTCGGCCAGCGAGACCTTGTTTCACGTCAACACGCCGGCGGACATGGATCTCTCAGTCGATCCAGGCGTGGATTTCTACCGGTATGCCAACGGTGGTTGGTTGGATGACGCCGTAATCCCGGCGGACTTTTCGTCGTGGGACACGATGACCATGCTCGACGGACAGACGCGGCTGCAGCTCGTCCAGCTCCTCGAAACCGCTGCAGATGACGTGTCGCTGGAGCCTGGGAGTGATACCTGGAAAGCGGTTCGGCTCTTCGAACAAGGCGTTGACCTCGGCGCACGAGACCAAGCCGGAACGCAGCCTATCCAGAGGACACTGCATGCGATCGAGGC
>JAXLWT010000042.1:0-39991 GCA_046328375.1 Thermomicrobiales bacterium | reverse complement strand
GGTGGCGGCATTTTCGATGACGGCCGTACCGCACATCTTGCCACGTTGCTTGCCGCTGACCCTGCGTTGAGCGCAGGACTGACGGAGCTTCTGCAGTACGGCGCTTCTACACCGACCCCCGCGGGCCGCTCCACAACCGCGCAGGCAACGGCTCAGGAAATCCTGCTTTACTGGTACACCGGTGAGTTCAAGGGACAACCGGTCGAAAACCACGCTGCGATCTACGCCGAACTGCAGGCCTGGCAGGCGATGTACACGCCAGCCTGGACGACTTGTAAGGTCTATGGCGCCTGGGCAGAGCCCCCGACCATGGAGCCGCAGGAACCGGAAAACGCCTGAAATCCCTGAGGGACGGTAAGAGATGCAAGCAGATGGCGAATTCGATTGCGACGTGGTAATCGTTGGCAGCGGCATTTCCGGAGCACTGATTGCATCGACCCTGGCTCAGGCTGGCGTCAAGGTCATCATTCTTGAGGCTGGACCGACGGTCAACCGGGTGCAGGGGCTTGCCCACGCATTTGCCACGAACATCGATTCCACGCCTGATGCTCCGTACCCACAGCACCCATGGGCGCCAACACCTGCGGTCCTCGATCCAAAGAACTACCTCGTGCAGACTGGTCCCGATCTGTTTGTCAGCAACTACGAGCGCATAGTCGGCGGTACCACCTGGCACTGGCTGGGTACCTGCTTGCGCCTCCTACCAAACGACTTCCTCATGAAATCAACCTACGGCGTTGCCACCGACTGGCCGCTTACATATGACGAACTCGAGCCCTGGTACGTCGTGGCGGAGAACGCCATTGGCGTAGCAGGTGACAGCGACGAGAATAATGGTTCGCCGCGCTCTGCTCCCTATCCCATGCCGGCCCACCCGCTCACCTACAACGACAAGGTCTACGCCAGGGCAGTCGAGCCCATCGGCTTGCAGGTCACCGCGACGCCGCAGGCGCGGGTCAGCGTCCAGGAGGGTTACAACAAGCGCCCTCGCTGCTGCGCAAATGCCTTCTGCATCCCTATGTGTCCTATTGGCGCGAAATACGACGCCACCGTGCACACCGTTATGGCGACCACGGCCGGCGCGGAACTCCGCGAAAACTGCGTGGTCTTCAGGCTCGACCACGACGCAGATGGAATGATCACCTCCCTGTCCTACCGCTCGCCAGACAAGCAGGACACGACCCTCAGGGCAAGGCACTTTGTTGTGGCAGCCCACGCCATCGAGACGCCGAAGCTCCTGCTCATGTCGCGATCAGCCGCCATGCCAAACGGTCTGGCGAACAGCAGCGATCAGGTTGGCCGTCACCTTATGGATCACCCGACGCAGTTGACGTACGGCCTGGCCCCAGAGCCCGTCGGACCATACCGATCCCCGCTCTCCACGGCTGGGATTGAAATGCTCAGGGATGGCGGCTTCCGTAAAGAACGGGGCGCGTTCCGTATTGAACTGGGAAACGACGGCTGGTCGTGGCCCGGCAAGGATCCGGTTGACTGGTCCGGTGATTTGATCAGGCAAGGCCTTGAGGGACGAGACCTGTACCGAAAGGTCATGGAACTGAATGCCCGCGCCATGCGGACTGCTGCGCTGGTCGAACAACTCCCTGACCCCAATTCTCGCGTCACGCTATCGGACGAACTCGATGCCATCGGCATTCCGCGGCCCGAGGTGCACTACGTCATCGACGACTACGCGAAAGCCGGTCTGGCAGCGGCACGTGATCAATTTGCCGCCATCTACGAGGCAGTAGGCGCCGACCAGGTCACCCAGGTACCGGAGATCCAGGGAGCTGGTCACATCATGGGGACAATCCGCATGGGTACCAGTGCCAGCAACTCCGTGACCGATTCATTCGGTCACACCTGGGATCACCAGAACCTCTGGCTGACGGGCTCGGGCCTTTTTCCCACGACAGGAACTGCCAACCCTACCCTTACCATTGCTGCACTGGCGTTGCGCGCCGCACCGCAGATCCTGCAGGCACTGGGGAGAGATGGTTGAGTTTTTCGCCATTTCCGTTGCGCATCACTGGAACGGCCCCCCGTGCTTGTCCGCCGGACCAAGGGGTTAAATCTCCTTGAAATGCTGGGACCCAATGGGGCACGATTCACGTTCGAATTTTTCGATTGGCAACCGCAGCGCTTTTGCCGGGACACGCCGGATGTCCCGCCGGAACGTCGCAGCGGCCGTTCTGGCGGCCCCTGCATTTCTTCGTCATCCGGTGGGCGCCGCAGGCGAACGAGTCATCGTTATCGGTGCTGGCATCGCGGGCATCGCCGCGGCCATTGACCTGCAGGCGGCGGGTCTTGACGTCGTCGTGCTTGAGGCGCGTAACCGAATTGGCGGCCGCATCTGGACTGATCGCCGCTGGGGCTTTCCGCTTGATCTTGGCGCGTCGTGGATTCACGGGTCCGCGCCGGCAAATCCCATCTGGCGCCTCCGCAACCAACTCGGCTTACGTACCGTTCCCACAGACTGGGACGACCTCGTCGTGTACGACGTTGATGGCAAACAGATCTCTGCGTCGCAGTCCGCAACCGACGCCGCCCGGTACCGCAGCGCGTATCGCAAAGCCAGGCGCTGGGGAAATCGCCAGGAGCGTGACACGTCGCTTCAGGATGGGATCGATTTCGCTGTGCGCGCTCGCACCGTGTCGCCCTATGACCAACGCGCCCTCGACTTTCGGCTGAATTTTGAAGTGGAACAGGACTACGGCGGGGACGCCGCTACGCTTTCCAACTGGTGGTTCGACCAGGATTCCTGGCTGGGTGGCCGCAAGGATTCGTACATGGTGGACGGTTACGGCGAACTCATCGATACCCTGGCCGATGGGCTTGACATTCGCTTGAGCACCGTTGTTTCAGCCGTCACCTTCGGAAGCTTTGGGGTACGAGTCACAACCAGCAACGGAGTGGAACAAGCTGCGTACGCGGTGATCACCGTGCCGCTCGGGGTGCTGAAGGCCAACCGGATCAGCTTCAGCCCGGCGCTGTCCCGCGCGAAACGCACCGCCATCAGCCGTCTCGGGGTCGGAACGCTGAACAAGCTCTACCTTGGCTTTGCGAATCGCTTCTGGGACGACACCCAGGCCATCGGCTACCAGTCCGCCAATCGCGGCGAGTGGTCCCTCTGGATGGACCTCGAACAGATTCTCGGCGAGCCTGTCTTGCTGGCGTTCAACGCCGCGACCTATGGCAAGGAGGTTGAAGACCTCAGCGATCAGGAGACGCTAGATGCGTCGATGAAGGTCCTGCGGACCATCTACGGCCAGAGCATTCCAGATCCGCAGGCTGCATTGATTACCCGCTGGAACCAGGAAACATTCTCCCTCGGATCCTATTCGCACATCCCGGTTGGCGCCACCGGTCGCGACTACCGCGTCCTATCCGCACCTAGCGGTGGCCGCCTGTTCTGGGCCGGCGAGGCCACGAACAAGAAGTATCCCCAGACCGTTGCGGGAGCGTATCTCTCGGGACAACGTGCCGCGCAACAGATCATTGCGCTCGTTTAGCACCGCGTTGCGTGGCGACTGACTTCGACGTCATTGCGCGACGCGCACAGGTTCATTCCTGGTCGAATTCCGCGCTGATCAGTTGATCAAGGGTTCCAGGCTGGGGTGCATGGATCCAGCCCTCCACTTCCGCGGTAGCCTGGGCATCGCCTGGCGGTGGATAGGTCAACCCGAGTGCGGCGGCACGCGTTGCAAGGGCGCAGAGCAAAGCGTCGAAAGCGTGGTCGCTCTGCAAGAGCACGGCTGGGAACGCAGGCGAGGCAAAGAAGAGAGGGCACTCAGCCTTGATGAGATCCAGCGCCGCGACGTTATCCTTGAGAGGGAGACCCCAGTTGATGCGAGCGGCGGCCGGGTACACCTCGTAGAAACGTCCATCGCCGGCGCGATTGACCACGCCAAATTCTTCCATGAGCGCGGCCCAGCGCATGGCGGGAATCCCGATTCGGTCGGTTGAGACTGACAGGGGTTGCCGCCCCAACACCTGCCAGATGAATTCGTCGGTCGCTCGCAGCCGCCGCTGCGTTCCACTGGCACCCGCAGGCGGCGAGACGCGCGCCGCATGCGCGGCTACGAATTGCACGAAGTGCGTCGGCCAGCCAAAGGGAATGTCAATTCCGAACACCCGCGATGACGGTTTCTCGGCCAGGGCACGAATGTGCTCATCCGTGACATTCAACCCGACGTGCACCACCGTTGCCGATGAGCCATCCCAGTCAATTTCGCACAGGGCGGTATTCCTGGGCTGCGAGGCGAAGTCGATTCCCACCGTGAGCACGTGCGATTACCCGTGCAGGAACAACTCTGCGGCGTGCCAGCCAATCATGGTCGAGGCTGCATTCGTGTTGACGCCGACGATATCCGGCATGATCGAGGCGTCAGCCACACGAAGTCCTTCCAAGCCACGCACGCGTAGCTGTGGATCGACCACCGCGTCCTCACCGATCCCCATGCGGCAAGTCCCGACCGGGTGGAACCAGGTGCTGACATCCCTGCGCACGTAGCCGTCGATGGCTTCGTCGCTCTCGGTGTCAACCCCGGGGAAGAATTCGCCGCCGTTCCACTCTTCCAGGGCGGACTGCGCGCCAATCTCTCGGCTCAGGCGCACTGCGCGGATCATGCAGGCCATGTCGGCCGGATCATCGAAATAGTTCGGGTCAATGGCCAGCGGCGCGTCGAGGTCACTGCCAGTCAGGCGTACCGTCCCCCGGCTCTTCGGCTTCGTGATCCCTGGGATGATCGTGTAGCGCGGCAACCCGTCATTTGCTTCCGGTGCAAAGTGCGGCTCCTTGGCGAATGAGATCTCGATATCGCAGTCCGCGCGATCCGCTGTCGACCGCACAAATGCGCAGCCCTCGGTCGCGTAGGCGTTCTGCGTTGAGATCGGCTGCCGCGAGGTGTAGACAATGCCGATCAGGAGGTGATCGATGAGATTGTTGCCAACCGGCAGATCAAGTGCCGGCGCAATCCCCTGCGCCGTGAGGTGATCCGCCGGGCCAATACCCGAGAGCATCAGGACGCGCGGCGACTCGAATGCGCCGGCAGAAAGAATGACCTCACCCGCGTTGATGGTTTCAGCTTGACCATCCCGCACGACCTCAACTCCGGTCACCCGGTTTCCACCGAGCAGCACACGCCGGACGCGCGTTTCTGGAATAACAGTGAGATTCTGGCGATCCCTGACTGGCGCCACAAACGCCCGGTTCGCGTTGTGACGCTCGCCGTCCACGATGGCTGACTTGTTCCACCCGGCGCCATCGAGCGTCCCGCTGTCGAAGTTGGGATTCAGCGGTAGCCCCGTCTGCACTGCCGCATCCCGCATCGCAACTGAGACCGGGTTGTGCGGCTCCAGGACGGCGGGACGCAACCACGCTTCCATGGCCTCGAACGAAGGCAGGACATCTGCCCAGCCCCAGCCGTGGCAGCCAGCGTTCGCCCAGGCGTCATAGTCAGAAGCCGCACCGCGCAGGTAGACCATGCCGTTCAGGCTGCTGGTGCCCCCCATTACCTTGCCGCGCGGCATGACGTGAGTTCGCCCACAGGTGCCCGCCTGAGGGGTCGAAACATACTGCCAGTCCACATCCGTGCCCCAGAGGGAGAAGTACTGGTGCGGAACGCGGATCGCCTCGCGGGAGTCATCCCCACCGGCTTCCAGTAACGCGACACGCAGCGTCGGATCGCTGGAGAGCCGGTTCGCTAGTGCACAACCCGCCGACCCTGCTCCCACAATCACGACATCAAAGGACTGGCTCATGTTTCAGCCTGCCTGCTCCGGCACAAAGTGCCAGATTTCCGTCAACTCGCGGGAATCCACCACCCCATCATCCCGATAGTGCATCATGGGGTTCATCAGTTCCCCCCAGCGCTTGTGCACATCGGAACCCCAGAGCCGGGTCCAGGCGTCTTCGTCTCGGACTTCCGAGACCAGGATCACCATGTCGTCAAGGTTGTAGAGCGTGATTTCGGCAATCCCCTGCCCGGCAATCTCTGCCTGCAGTTCAGGCCAGATGTTGTCATGCCAGTACACGTACTGGTCCAGCGCACCGGGCTTCAGGCGCAGCAGGAAGGCCTTTCGCATCGTCTCGGCCATATCAACCTCCGCCAGACATGGAAAGGCCAGCCCCGGCACTGCGGGGCTGGCGCAACGTTGCGTGACCTAGGAGCCTGAGGCCGCCTTGATGGCGTCCGCCGCGGCCTGGACGTTGTCCTTGTTGTAGACGCTGAACGGGCCCATCAGGACGCGCAGCGCGTCGACATCCGGGCGGGTCGGGTCCTTGGTGATCTCGTAGTCGCCCAGGCGTCCTGCCGTGAACTTCTGGCCTTCCTCAGCCGTGATCTGGCCGGTCGCCAGCAGGTAGGAGGTGTAGTAGGTCAGGTAGCCGAGGTCAATGAAGCTCCAGAGCGCAAACTCCGGTGCGATGCCGTTCAGGGTGTACTCAACCATTTCGCTGGGGTCACCCAGGCCAGACACCTTAATTTCGTCACCAAGCCCCTCATCCTGGACGGCCTTGGCTGCGGACACGATACCGACGGAGGTCGGGGCCATGATCAGCTTCATGTCCGGATGCTTGTCGATCAGCGCTTGCGCCTGCTCGTAGCTCTTCTCGGACTGGTCGTCACCGTAGACGGTTTCGACGAGCTTCAGATTCGCGTACTTGGGATCCTTCAGCGCGTTCTCCATGGCCGCGATCCACGCGTTCTGGTTCGCCGCATCCGGAGACGCTGACAGGATCGCAAACTCACCACCCTCTTCCCCGAGAATGGAGAGAGCCATGTCCGCCATGACTACGCCCGTCTCGGTGAAGTCCACCTGGGCGACAAAGACCGACTCGCCACGGCCATCGGGGATAGGAGAGTCCCAGGTCACGACCATCGTGCCAGCTGCTTGCGCGGCCTCAACCGCCGGCACGATCTGATCCCCCGAGTTGTTGGAGAGCATCACCACCTGGTAGCCGCCGGCCGGAGCATTGGTGACGAACTCGATTTGACCGGCGACGCTGTTCTCCGCCGTCGGGCCGACGAAGTCAGGGCCAACTGAGCCAAGCTCCGCGGCAGCTTCCTGCGCGCCCGCGTTTGCCTGATCGAAGACGGCGATGCCCAGGAACTTGGGCAACAGCATCATCTTCACGTCACCGCCAGCCGCCGGCGTCTGCGCCAGGGTGAGCGAGCCCTTGTTGACAATGAGAACACCAGCGCCCAGCGCGCCGGCCAGCAGATCACGCCTCTTCACGTTGTGCTCCTCTTCCGCATCGAAGAATCCGACGTGGCATCATCGCATGCCCGCGCTGATCTTATCCCGGTTCTGTTACCCACGGCGTGTCGCCCGGTGGCGTCTGTTGGTTGCGCACCACGGCGTCTGCCTGGCGACGGCGCAAGCGTTCGCGCACCCGCTCCGCCAGGTTGGGCAAGAGAACCGAGAGAATCAGCAAGAGTCCGATGATGCCGGTCTGGGTGTTTCCCGTCACGCCGGCAATGACCAGTCCGTTGCGCAAGTTGAGCACGAGGTAGGTTGCCAGGAGCACGCCCACCATCGAGCCAACTCCGCCGAAGATGCTCACGCCGCCCAGCAGGACAACCGTGATGATATCGAGCTCGAAGCCCTCGGCCGTGCTGGCCCGCACCGCGCCCAGGCGGGCCGTCATCAGGACGCCCGCAAGCGCGGCGATCAGGCCGCTCATCATGAAGATGATCAGGCGCGTCCGCACGACGGAGACGCCAGAAAATCGTGCAACCGGCGCACTGTTACCGATCACGTATGTCAGCCGGCCCAGGCCACTGAAGTGCAGGACGATGATCGCCACAATCGCGAGGATGAAGTAAATCAGGATCGAGAGGGTGACCGGTCCAACCAATCCTCGCTGGCCCAGGTTCGTGAACCACTCGGGGAAATCGCCCACGGAACGATCCTGGACCAGGAGACGTGCCAGTCCCCGGAAGCCGATATACCCGGCGAGCGTCACGGCCAGCGAACTGAGGCCCACCACCGCCACGAAGTAGCCGTTGATCAGACCGAATCCGAGACCAACGCTCAACGCCAGGAGTATCGCGATCGGCAGCGGCACGCCGGCTTCGAACGCCGCCGCGGTGATCGCCGCCGCGAGTCCCATCATCGAAGCAACCGACAGGTCGATCTCGCCGCTGATGATCACGAACGTCATGATCAGGATGACGATCGCCTTCTCGATGCCCAACTGGAAGAGATTGATCTGGTTCCCCATGGTCAGGAAGTTCGGCACGCGGGAGATGTTGTAGGCCAGGACTACCAGAAGGCAGAGGAGCAGCAGGCCTTCCCAGCTCCGCAACCGCCGCAGCAGATTACGCGCCATGGGCCACTCCGCTCTCTTCCAGGGGAACGCCCTGCGCCAGCTCGCGGTCGCGCCGGCGCACCCGCACCCACATCTCACGCAAGCGGCCCAGGATCACAGCATCCGCGGTAATCGCGATCAGGATCAGCAACCCGAGGATGGCGTCCTTGACGAATTCGCTGATGCCGGCCCACCGCAGCAGGCTTTGCTGCAGGATTTCGATCATCAGCACGCCCAGCAGCGCCCCGATCATCGAGCCGGATCCACCGAAGATATTGACACCGCCTACGACAACCGCGGCGACGACCTGCAGCTCAAGCCCCTGGGCAGCTGTCACGGTGATGTTGCCGAAGCGCACCAGGAACATGAATCCAGCCAGGCCCGCCAGCATGCCGGAGATCGTGAAGGCCAGGAAGACATCGCGCTTCACGGGGAGGCCCGCGGTGCGAGCGGCGTCCGGATTGGACCCAATTGCGTACAGCCGCCGACCGAAAGGCAGGTAGCGCAACGTGAGTTGACCGAGGATCACGACGACCAGGGCGATGCCGACCATCAGTCGGAGGTCATAACCACTCACGGAGACCAGCGTTGCGCTCGGGACGTCGTTCATCCAGTCCGGAAGGTCGGCCGTGGTCACGGTCCTGGCGCCAGAGAACTCCACCAGCACAACGCGGTAGAGGGCCAGCGTTCCCAGCGTCGTGATAATCGACGGCACTCCTCCGTACGCCACGATCAGGCCGTTGATTGCGCCCAGCACCACGCCGATCAACATGGCGATGATCAGGGCCAGCACGGGGTGTAGATCGTTCTGGCGCGTGAGCAGCGTGCCCACCATGTAGGCAGACAAACCGCAGACGGAAGACACGGACAGGTCGATGTTTCGCGTCAGGACCACCAGGACCTGTCCCACCGCAACGACCAGCGGAATCGCCAGGCCGGTCGTGAGTCGATTGACGCTACGCGCGTTGAAATAGTCTTCGATCTGGAACGAGAAAAACGCCAGCAACCCAATCACCACCAGGAAGAGGATCACTTCCCGGAACTGCTCAGGGCGAATACGTCGCAGAAGAGCACTACTCACGGTTGGCTCCAGCCGCCAGCGTTTCGCCACTGATGACGGCGTCCATCACCGCCAGTGCCTGAGCTGCCGCTGGGTCCAGGCTCGCGGAGAGCCCCTCTTCGGACTGGCCCATCGCCGCGGCGAGCACGCGTTCCTGCGTGGCTTCCCGCTGATCGAAGATTGCCATCTGCCGCCCTTCGCGCATCACGAGCACCCGGTCGCTCATGGCCAGCACTTCTGGCATGTCGGAGCTGATCATGATGATGGCCATGCCTTTCGAAGCCAATTCATCAATGAGTTGATGCACCTCGACCTTCGCGCCCACATCGATCCCGCGGGTGGGCTCATCGAGGATCAATACCTGGGGGTTGGTCTCCAGCCACTTGCTGATGACCACCTTCTGCTGGTTTCCGCCTGAAAGCGAGCCGGTCGGCGCATCAACTGACGGAGTGCGAATGCGCAGGCGGTCCTTGAACTCTTCGGCCGTCGCGCGTTCTGCCTGGCGCTTGACCAATCCAGCCCGGCTCAGGAAGCGCGGAAGCGACGGCAGCGTGATGTTGGACGTGATTGACAGCGGCAGCACGAGGCCAAGTTGCCTCCGGTCTTCTGTGCTGTACGCGATGCCCAAATCCATCGCGGCCCGCGGGCTGCTGATGGTTACGGCCTTGCCTTCCAACTCGATCGTACCCTCGTCGGCTGGCGCCACACCGAACAACGCCAGCCCCACATCGGTGCGTCCAGCGCCGACGAGACCCGCGAAACCAAGCACTTCACCGGCTCGCAGGTCGAACGAGACGTTGCGGAAGCGTCCCTCACGTGAAATCCCACGCACTGAGAGCCGGACAGGACCCGGCTCACGCCGTTCCCGGTGGAAGAGTTCCTTGACCTCGCGCCCGACCATCTGGCGGATCGCCAGGGCAGGTGTCATGTCAGAGCGCGGCATGGTCGAAATCCAGCGGCCATCGCGCAAGACCGTGATGGTGTCCGAGATCTCGAAGACCTCTTCCATACGGTGGGAAATGAACAGGATCGCCACGCCCTGTCGCTTGAGATTGGTGACGATGCGAAAGAGCCGGCGCACCTCGTGCGCCGAGAGCGACGCAGTTGGCTCGTCCATGATGAGCACACGAACATCAAGAGAAATGGCTTTGGCGATTTCCACCGTCTGCTGCTCAGCAAGGGTCAGACCGCGAGCGGGCTCACCCACGTCGAGCTTGACATCGAGCCGGGCCAGTACCGCCTCAGCCTCGCGCTCCATCCGGCGACGATCGACGATCTTGCCGCGGTTCGTGTGCCCGATGAAGATGTTCTCGGCAACCGAGAGATCCGGGAAGATCATCGGCTCCTGGTAGATGGCCGCGACGCCGAGCCGTTGCGCATCTTGCGACGACGCAACGCGGACCTGCTGGCCATCAATCAGCATCTCGCCCGCATCCTGCTGCTGGATGCCAGTCATGATCTTGATCAGGGTCGACTTGCCGGCGCCATTCTCGCCAAGCAGTGCGTGAATTTCGCCCTTGTACAGTTGGAGAGACACATCTTCCAACGCCTGGGTGCCACCGAAGCTCTTGGAGATGTGGACCATCTCCAGGATTGGCGTTGCACGTTCGCGCTCGGTTGCCGGCGGCTGCGAAGCCGCAGCCGGGTCGATGGTCATACGCGCTCCCCGCGCCAACGGCGGCCACTGTGCCGCCGGAGCTACCGCCCCTGGTCCCCTCTAACACCCGGAAAGAGGCGTCATCAAACCACAGAGCGCGCCGCTACGCAACTTGGCTCGTCAGGGAGGTATGCGCCGAGCCAGGTGACCGGTTGACCTCAATGATGACTTCTGAGCAGGGCCCAGGGCGTGATCATCACGTCCGTGAAAGGCGCGACGAAACGGGGAGCCTCAGACAGTTCCCGCTGGGGCGTCTTGCAGGCAAGCGATCACAATATCCGACAAGAAAACGTCCGCGGGATGCACGTCCCGCGGACTATCCTCTTCACCCTGTGAATTTCAGCCTGTCGCCCTTCGCTACCGAGTCTCCTCGATCAGGATGCCGTCCCGCTCTCCATGCCATCAGTGCTGAGCGACTGCTCTCCGGACGCGGCAACCGGGGCCGTGTCCCAGACCAGGGGATCGGTGCCGGTGGCGAACAGTTCTTCTCCGTCTGAAATCCCGTCACCATCAGTGTCCCAGTTGAAGGGATCGGTGGCATAGATGTCGAGTTCGTCGCCGTCAGCGACGCCGTCGCCATCAGTGTCGGCGTTGTAGGGATCCAGGCCTAGCTCCAGCTCACGGGTATCGAGGGCGTTGTCGCCATCCTGGTCGACCTCGCTGGCAACCGTCGCCGAGTCTGCTGGCACGTACGTTTCCTCAGGCACGTAGGAGTCATCCGGCACATACGTGTCCTCAGTGACGCCGCTGTCCGCAACATAGCCAGTGTCATAAACAGGCTCGGGCGCGTAGCCCCCCTCGGAGACGTTGATCACCGGTGGCGTGTTGTTATTGGAGACCGATATCGCTGGCGGTGGCGCATCGGACACACCATACGTTCCGTCCGGTCCCAGCAACGCCGCTCCGCCCCCTCGCGTGACGTTTCCTGGCGCAGCCGAGGCGTCGCCAGTTCCGCGTATCGCTGCATCGCCGTCGGTGGCGGTAACTCGCTCCGTTGTCGTCTGCGCGGAGACACCCTGCGCGCCACCGGCAAGAATCAGGCTCACGCCGAGCGCAGTCAGGAGTCGCTTCATTCTGGGATTCCC
This sequence comes from Thermomicrobiales bacterium, assembly GCA_046328375.1. GTDB lineage: Bacteria > Chloroflexota > Chloroflexia > Thermomicrobiales > UBA6265 > JACCXM01. Next base: position 27,878 of record JAXLWT010000042.1, on the reverse strand, counting down.
TCCGGGTGCATTCGTGCTCTCTACAGACGTAAACGGCCCGACGGAGAGCCCGGTTTCCTCGCTGACGAAGCCAACGGTCGCCTTTACACCGCATGCGCATGACTTCCGCGTTGTTCAGCGCACATTCCTGCACCTTTGGGCCTGAACCTTGCAAGCGAGTTCGCATTGGCCCGCGAGCCTTGCAGGATGAGACGGTGCATGTCGCAATCGAAAAATCAGCATGATGGGCTGACGGCTGATTCCTTCGAACAGCTTCGTCACGATCTCATGAACCCGTTGGCAACAATCCGCGGGCGAGCTCAACTATTGTCGCGAGCTGTCGACCGCTCGACCGGCATCGATGACGACGAGCGCGCCCGCCTACTCCGCGGTCTTGCCGCGATTGACCAGGCGGTATTCGCGGCCGTGGAAGTGTTGGACCGCGCCGACCCACACCGAGACGATTCTTTGTCGGATACTTAGTGATTCTGCGATCCCCACCCGGAGGGACGACTTTCGTCTCCTCCGCGAAACTTCGTTCGAGTAAGAACGCCTAAGAGACTGTGTGAGAAGTGGGTGGAGTATGCTGCGGCATGCGTCACCAAGCCTACACCGCGGATCTGACCGATGCCCGGTGGGCGATCCTCGAACCGCCTGCTGTTTGTGCTGCACACTGGGTGTCCCTGGCGCAGCGTCCCGCCTAATCTGCCGCCGTGGAGCACCGTGTGGACCTGCCTCTGCCACTGACGCGATGACGGTACCCTCGGCCCGCTGCATGAACGAGGTGCGGGAGCAGGTGCGGGTCGCTGCCGGCCGCCATCCTCAGCCCTCTGCCGCGATTCTGGACTGCCAATCGATGAAGACGACCGAAAAGGGGGGGGCGCGCGGCTTCGACGCTGGCAAGAAAGACTTGGGACGCAAGCGCCATCGTGTCGTCGATACCATGGGACTGATCCACGGAGTGACCGTGCATCCAGCCAACGCGCAGGATCGCGACGAAGCCAAGCTCGTCCTCACGCCAATGATCGGGCAGATGCCACGGTTGCAGCGAATCTGGGCTTATGCGGTGTATGGCGGGAGACTTGTCGAGTGGGTGCGACAGGAGGCAGGGTGGGACCTGGCGGTCGTCGCCAAACCGCCTGGGGCTACGACGTTCAACGTCTTGCCGCACAGCTGGATTGTGGAGCGCACCTTCGCGCGGCTCGGGAAGTGCCGGCGGCTGAGTAAAGACTTTGAGCATCTGCTCCGTTCCTCCACCGCCATGATCTGGCTCATGACCAACCGATTCGCTCGAGCTCGATGACTTCTCAAACAGTCTCTTTGAGGCATGGACCACGAAACCTCAGCGGATCGGTGGGCCCGCGAATGTGGTGACCATCACGCAGGCGGAGGGCGTGCGCTGGGTGCAACGCGAGGCGTTTTGGCAGGAACCTTCAACCGGGGTATCCAGGCGATGGGCGCAGCGATTCGGTGATGGTGAAAGCGGGGCCAAATGTACCTGCGTGAGCTCGTGCGTGAACCCAGTCCAGGCGTCTGGACGTGGACTGTGGCGCCCGACGACCCGTCGCCTACGTCCTCGCCACTCGCACTCGCAGGGCCCCCATGACCTAGACACGAACTACGCTTCTTCTCTGCTCTGGCATCGTCATCGATTCATCAAAGGAACGACCGTTCCCGGTTTCGGCCGCATGAGTGCTGCATGCAAGAGGATAAAGGGCTGGCAGGCGAAGCGCTATGCTGACCACTGGACTGCTTGGGCACTGCCCCCGCCAGCTGCTACCCCGGATGGGCACTTCTTCCCACCTGCCGTCAGCAAGAAATACGTATATCTACGCCTGTGCAAGCGCGACGTTCTGCCTAGGCTGAGAGCGGATTGAGCCGAAGGCAGGAGGTAGCGTCATGGATGGTTCGCAATTCGATCGTCTTGCGAGGAACTTGGGTAAGACGCGCACGCGGCGTGGCATTGCGGGGCTCTTGGCTGCGACGGGCGTATTGCCGCTGCTCGGTCTCACGAGCGCTGACGCCAAGAAGAAGAAGAAGAAGCAGTGTAAGGCGCCGAAGGTCAAGTGCGGCAACAAGTGCCTACCCGCCGGCTCCTGCTGTTCCGACGCCAATTGCGGGGGCAATGGCGTCTGCCAGGGAGGCACCTGCGCGTGTTTCACGGGATTTCGTTCATGCAACGGCTCGTGCATTCCCAAGGACACCTGCTGCAGCCAGGCCGACTGTGGCAGTGGCATTTGCTCTGGCGGACAGTGCCGCTGCCTTGCTGGCACTAAGCCATGTGGTGGCACATGCATTCAGGACTCTCGGTGTTGCACCAACGCCGACTGCGGCAGCCCCTGCAAAACCTGCGAGAACAATGTCTGCAGTGCGGGGTGCGGAGCGGGGCAAACCTGCCTGCCCAATGGCAGTTGTGGCACGACCTGCACGACTGGGTCATGCCCCACGCCCGTGTGTTCCTGCAACAGCAATTCCCCAGGGTTCGAGCCCGTCTGCCGGATGACCAACTTCGACTCAACGAATTGTGCGGCAGGCAAGCCTTGCGCGATGACGGATGAGTGCCCGTCGGGAACGGTCTGCTCATCGTCGTGCACTTCAAGCCAAGGTGGGCCCCGGTGTTTACCGTTGTGTAACGTCTAAGCGCCAACGGTTGGTGGGACAACACGTCCCGCCAGCCATCGCCGCTTCACATCCGCGCTACCCGCACTGGCAGGGGAAGCACGCCAGCCGCCCCACCCAGTACCAGTAGATCAGGGGTCACCTCCACCACGCCGGTGCACATACAGACGGAACAGTCACGTTCGTCGGCCGCTGAGGGATTGCGCGTGTCGACGCGGGATGCCCCGCAACCCGGACACAGCGACGTGTCTGGCAACCGCACGGCCACGTCACCGTTGGCGAGGGTCGTTCTCGCTCAGTTTGGGCGCGAATTCGAGGGTGTTCCAGGTGCCGGGAGCGGGATTCGAACCCGCACGGGGTCACCCCCGTCGCATTTTGAGTGCGATGCGTCTGCCATTTCGCCACCCCGGCTGAGGTGCCATCGCTAGTTTACCCCACGGTCGTTCCGGAAGTGTCCTGCGTGCTGCCGGTAGGTGCCGGTAGGACAATTCCCAATTCCGCCCGTACCTTCCTCGTCAGCTTCGCGGCCACCGCTGCCCAGGAGTCGGCAATGCAGGACCGGACCTCATCGTCCGGCATCGCACTGCCCTCGCGAATCGCAATCCAGTGGCCCTTCGCAAAGTAGGGCGCTTGCACGACGCCTGGCAGAGTGGTCAGGAAATCGAACTCCCCAGGATCGACCTTGACGACAATCTGCGGCGCCTCGGCGCTCGCTCCACTGAGCGCAGCGAAGACCTTGTCCCCCACCTTGGCAACGCGTGACTCCCACTGATCCACGGTCCTGCCGCCGGTCAACGTGGCGACGTAGGCATCGAATTCGCCCTGCGCGTAGATAGTCAACGATCGGTCCTCCCAGGCGGCATCCAGACGCGGGGACTCCAGAACGCCATGCTATCGTTGCGGGCTGAAAATGCGCGCGGGGATGGGATTCTTGAGCCAGATTCCCTGCCAAGCATGACACGATGCAGTCCCCTGCGTCTGCCATCTGGCCGTCTCCGCGCCGACCACAGCGTATTCAGGAGACCGACACAGATGGCAGCGACCGCAGCACCGCGAACTGAGGTCAAGGACTACGCGCTCATTATTAACGGTGAGAACGTGCCCGCCGCGACCGGTGAGACGTTCGATACTGTCAGCCCGACGACAAACCAGGTCGTGGGTCACATGGCGAAGGCCGGCCTGGAGGATGTCGACCGCGCGGTGGCAGCGGCGCGCCGAGCCTTCGACGAAGGTCCATGGCCGCGCATGACCCCCCTCGAACGACAACGCATCCTCCACAAGGTCGCGAATATCCTGCGCGAACGGCTGCCGGAAATTGCCCGCATCGAGACGATCAACTGCGGCAAGATCATCGTCGAGTCTCGCGGCGACGTGACGTCGTCCGCCAACTGCTTCGAGTACTACGCCGGACAAGCGACGCAGTTGTGGGGCGAGCAGATCCCCATGAATGGTCCGCTGCTGGATTACACCCTGAAGGAGCCGGTTGGAGTCTGCGCCCAGATCGTGCCGTGGAACTTCCCGCTCCTGATGGCCGCCTGGAAGCTGGCGCCAGCCCTGGCCGCCGGGAACACGTTGATCCTGAAACCGGCCAGTGCCACGCCGATTACCGCCGTCATGCTCGGCGAGATCTGCCGCGAGGCGGGCATTCCTGACGGCGTCGTCAACGTACTGACCGGTCCCGGCAAGGAGATCGGTGAGGCGCTCGCCGCGCACCCCGGTGTCGACAAGGTCGCCTTCACCGGCGAAACGGGCACTGGCCGCCGCATCATGGAACTTGCGGCTGGCACTATCAAGAAGGTCACGCTGGAGTTGGGTGGCAAGAGCCCGAACATCGTGTTCCCGGACGCCAACCTGGACGAGGCGGTGGACGGCTCCCTTTTCGCCATCTTCACGAACGCGGGCCAGCGTTGCACCGCCCGGACCCGGCTCTTCCTGCATGAGGACATTCACGACCGGTTCCTGAGTGAGTTCGTGGCCAAGGCGCAGAAGATCCGGGTTGGTGATCCTCTGCAGCATGAGACCCAGATGGGTCCAGTCATTTCCCCCACCCAGGCGAACCGCATCCTCAATTACTGTGAGCGTGCTGCGAGCGAGGGCGCCGAACTGGTGGCCGGAGGACGCCGCATTGCGGAGGGCGACCTGGCTGCTGGCAATTTCCTCGCCCCGACGGTGTTCGACGGCGTGCGGCAGGACATGCACCTGGCCCAGGAGGAGGTCTTTGGTCCGGTCCTGGCGGTCATCCCGTTCAAGACCGAGGATGAAATGGTGGCCAACGCCAACTCGACGATCTACGGCCTGGCTGCCACGATCTGGACGAATGACATCAAGCGGGCTCACACGTTGGCGCGACGGATCCAGGCCGGGAACGTCAGCATCAACTACCCGACGGTGAACCCGCCGGAGGCCCCGTTCGGCGGATACAAGCAGAGCGGCATCGGCCGCGAACTGAGCCGCCACGTCATGGACCTCTATACCCAGACCAAGAACGTGGTGGTGAACCTCAATCCCACGCCGTTCGACTGGTACGGCCGCTGGCCAGAAGCGCCCAAGGCGTAAGCGCAGGTTGCCTGAGCCGGGCAGGTGGGCACTCGTAGCCCGCCCAATGACAGCCTGCTCGTTCCGTTAGATACTTTATGCAGAGTGCGCAACTTCCGTACGTGACAAGGATGGTTCCCGAATTGAGCAGTACTACTGAACGGCAGGCCACCGCATCCGCCGGGGCAGCGTTCTCCACGGTCGATGAGTTGGAGCGCGGTCTGCGCCAGCAGCGATACGTCGCAGAGCGTGGTCTGGCAACAACCCTGTTCCTGACCCTGAAGCTGGGGAAGCCGCTCCTGCTGGAGGGCGAGGCGGGCGTGGGCAAGACCGAAATCGCCAAGGTCCTCGCGGACTTGCTCGACACGCCGCTCATCCGCCTGCAGTGCTACGAAGGCCTGGACGCTGCCACGGCCATTTATGAGTGGGACTACCCGCGCCAGATGCTTTACCTGCGCACGATTGAGGCGACAGGTGGTGCAAGCCGCGAGATGGTTCAGCACGATCTCTTCAGTGAGGAGTTCCTGCTCAAACGTCCGCTGCTGCAGGCCATTGACGCCTCACACGTCAAGGCCCCGGTGTTGCTGATCGATGAGGTCGACCGGGCTGACCAGGAACTGGAGGCGTTCCTGCTGGAACTGCTCTCAGACTTCCAGGTCACCGTTCCCGAAATTGGTACGATCCGCGCTGAGCACGTGCCGGTCGTCATCCTGACGTCCAACCGCACCCGTGAGATCCACGATGCGCTGAAACGGCGCTGTCTCTACCACTGGATCGACTTTCCGAACTTCGACAAGGAGTTCATGATCCTGAAGGCGCGCGTACCAGAAGCGCCCGAGAAGCTTGCCCAGCAGATCGTCACCTTCACCCAGGGTTTGCGCGGCATCGATCTCTTCAAGCCGCCGGGAATGGCGGAGACGCTTGACTGGTCGCGCGCCCTGCTGGCGCTTGGCACCACGAACTTGAGTGAGGAAGCGGTCGACGACTCACTCGGCGTCATCTTGAAGTACCAGGAGGACGTCGACAGCGTGCGCGGCGATATCGCGGCGAACTTGATCGGGCGCGCCCTGATCCAGACGGTCTAGGACCTGGGCGCAAGATGTCCGAATTGATCACTGCTGACGCCGTGGCCGAACCGCCCCAGGTACGGCCCGCGCTCATTCGCGCCAACCTCCTTACCTTCGGACGCCGTTTGCGTGCCGCGGGTCTTCCGGTCGGATCCGGCCAGGTCATGTCGATGCTGGAGGCGACGGCCGGTCTCGACCTGCGCCGCCATGAAGACATCTATCACGCGGCAAAGGCGACCCTGGTCACTCGCCCAGAGCAGATCCCGATTTTCGACGCGCAGTTCGCGCGTTTCTGGCGCGAGTTGCTGGGCGCGAAACCTGTGCCTCTCGATCCCTTCATGCCTGACAACATTCCGAGCGAGCCTCCGCTGCCGGACGTAAGCAAGAAGAAGACCGAGAAACGGCAGGAACCGACCGGCACCGAAGACGAGAAAGACATCTTTCACATCAGCGAGGGCGAGGAGGAGCAGAACGTCGCCGAGGAGCAGGAGTACGAGGCCGAGCCGGATGACATCATGCTCTTCAGCGCACGCGAACAACTCCGGAAGAAGGATTTCTCTCAGTGCTCGCCCGAGGAAATTGCCGAGGCACGTCGCATCATTGAGGGCATGACCTGGCGCCTGGGCACACGGCGCACCCGCCGCCGGCAACGCGCGAACCACGGGGAGTTCATCGATCCGCGCGCGACGCTCCGCGCGTCGATCAAGCACGGTGGTGTTCCCATGGATTTGCGGCGGCAGCGTCGCAAGATCAAGACACGCCCGCTCGTCGTCATCTGCGACATCTCCGGAAGCATGGATCGCTACGCGCGCCTGCTCCTCCGATTTGTGCACGCGCTGGGGCAGGGCCTCGACAACACGGAAGTTTTCGTCTTCGGTACACGCCTGACACGCATCACCCGGGAACTCCGCAAGCGCGATGTCGACACGGCGCTCAACCAGGTCGTGGCGTCCGTCGACGACTGGTCGGGTGGTACTCGCATTGGCGAGGCGATCAAGGCTTTCAATTTCAAGTGGTCACGTCGCGTGCTCCGCTCCGGCGCAACCGTCGTTGTCATCAGTGATGGCTGGGATCGCGGTGACCCTGCGCTCCTCGGTCGCGAGATGGCGAGGTTGCAGCGGTCCTGTCGTCGCCTGATCTGGTTGAACCCGCTGCTGGGTGCGCCCGGGTACCAGCCCCTCACGCAAGGAATGCGCGCCGCGCTGCCCTACATCGATGAGTTCATGCCGATCCACAACATGCAGAGCCTGGAAGCGCTGGCGGAAATGTTGAGTCGCGTTGAGGACACCCCACCGCTTCGCAAGTACGTACCACCACCTCCGTTGTCGGCAGCCTGATGGCTGGACATGGGCAGTACCATACGGAGTAGCGATTACCCGGCGCCCGTGAGCAATCGCGGGCGCTCTCTACAGGACATCCACCATGAAAGACATCCTGCCTGAAGTCGACGCCTGGCGAGCTGCCGGGAATCAGGTTGCACTGGCGACCGTTGTGAAAGTTGAAGGCTCTGCGCCTCGGCCGGTTGGTGCGACGATGGCCGTCTCCTCCGCCGGAGACCTCGCCGGCTCTGTCAGCGGTGGCTGTGTCGAGACTGCCGTCTTCGAAGAAGCCCAGGAGGTCCTGCGTACCGGCCAACCCAAGCTCATCCGCTACGGCATTACGGATGAGATGGCGTGGGACGTTGGCCTTGCCTGCGGCGGTACGATTGAGGTCTTCGTCGAGCCAGTCACCGAATGAGTCACCGCGAGACGAATCGGGTTGCCCTGCAGGCGCGGCTTGAAGAGGCGCTGGCTGGCCGGGTGCCGGCGGTTGTCGCAACGCTCGTCAAGGGCGAACCGCTCGGCGCGAAGCTCCTCCTCCTCCCGGATGAAACCCTCGGGACATTAGGCAACGCCGTCCTCGACGCCACTGTGGAGCCCGAAGCGCGTGCACTTCTGGCAGCCGAAAAGTCGGAGACGCGGAGCTACCCGCTGCCAGGCCGGGATGACGCGGTCGAAGTCTTCATCGAGTCCTACCCCCCTCCACCGACCTTGCTCATCTTCGGGGCCGTCCACGTTGCGCAGCCGCTATCACGTTTCGCCAAAGCGCTGGGCTTCGATGTCATCGTCTCTGATGCTCGAGCAAAGCTGGCGACGAGGGAGCGTTTTCCCGACGCCGACCGCATCATTCGAGGCTGGCCAGATGAGACGCTGGAGCAGGTCGAGATCCTGCCCAACACCTACGTCGCCATCCTGTCGCACGATCCCAAGTTCGATGAACCGGCGCTCGTCGGCACCTTGAACACCCCGGCTGCATACATTGGGGCGATCGGCAGTCGCAAGACGAATGAAGACCGGCGCCGACGCCTGGCAGAGGCCGGTATGAGCGCAGAGCAGGTTGCGCGGATGCGTGCTCCAATTGGCCTGGATATCGGCGCGGCAACGCCCGAAGAGATGGCCATCAGCATCCTCGGCGAAATCATTGCCCTGCGCCGCGGCCGGACTGGCGGGTTGCTGACCAACGCGACAGGCAACATTCGGGGCGAACGGCAGCCTGCCACAGGCGCATGATCGCCGGCATCGTCCTGGCCGCTGGGAGTTCGTCACGGCTCGGACGTCCCAAGCAACTACTGCCGCTGAAGGGTGAACCGCTATTGCGATTCACCCTTCAGCGCATCCTTACGACGCGCCTTGATGCGGTTTATGTCGTGCTTGGTCACCATGGAGACGACATTGGCCGGTCTCTCGCCGACTTGCCGGTCCGCATCGTTGACAACCCACACGCCGGCCAGGGCCAAAGTACCTCGGTCATTGCCGGGCTCCGTGCAGTCGCTCCTGCCGAACCTGACGCGGTCATCATGCTGCTTGGCGATCAACCGCTGGTCGATCCCGAGGTGGTGAATCGGTTGGTCGCTCGCTGGCAGGAAACCCGAACCGGCGTCGTCGCGCCCCGGTATGCCGGCGGCCCCGGCCGGAATCCCATTCTCTTTGACCGCGCCGTGTTCCCCGAGTTGATGACCCTGAGCGGCGACATCGGTGCCCGGGAAATCGTGCGCGCGCACCAGGCGTGCGGCGACATCTCCCTGGTCGAAGTCAATACATCCCCCCCGCGCGACGTTGATACGGAAGCGGATTACCAGTCACTTCTGGCATCATTAACCAAAGATCAACGAACCGCAACTCCCTGCATAGATTGGTGCGGCGAGCCGGAATAGCCAGGCACCCTGCCGCCCGCTTGCCGTGCATCAGCCACGGTATCAGCAGAATGCGCTGGCGAGAGCCACTCGATGCGACAGCCGTGAAGCACCAGAAAGGAATCCACCGTGGACGACCGGCTCAAGCAACTGCTCCAGGGCACCAGCAACCCTCCGACCCGGCGCGCACTGATGCGCGGGCTGGCAGGCGCCCTGGCGGCTGGCGGGCTCGGGCTGGGGCGAGCTTCGGAGGGCGATGCCGGGCGGCGCAGGCGGCGGCGGAACCGGCGGCGCCGGGAATGCAACAGGTCAAGTCAGTGCGAAGCCCCGCTGAACCCTTGCCAGGAGGCCAGGTGCAAGAATCACCGGTGCCGGACGCGGAACCTCGCGAACGGAACGGTTTGTGGTGAGGGGTTGGTTTGCCAGGACGGTGCCTGCCTCTGCCCGGATGGCGTCTGCACGGTCAATGTGTCTGACGCCGATCTCGGACCGTGGGTCGCACTCGTCGATCCGCTCACCGTCGATACGTCCATCCTGACCTTCCAGAACGGACCGGGTACGCCCCCCTTCGGCAGTGGGAGTGTCAACCTCACCGCGACTGACGAATGGTTCGCACTCGTCACCTATCAGTACTCTGGCGTCCGACTTGCAGATATCACTACGCTGACATACTCGACCTATCAGCCCTCCTCCAACACTGATGACCCGAGCAACGCTGGCATCCTTACCATGTCGGTCAATTTCTTCGGGCAGAATCTGCCGGGCGACGGAATCCAGTACATTCCGGCCGAGAACGGAACGCCACTGCTGGATGTGTGGCAGACCTGGGACGCCATCAATGGCGGAGCCGGACGGTGGTCATATGCCCAAGGCTGCGGCTGCACCTGGCCGAACAGCGCTATTCCAGGCGACACACCACGCACCTGGGCTGAAATCACGTCCACCTACAAACTGGCGTCCATCACGACGGCGGATCCCATGCTTGGTGTCATCGTGACAAACGTCGACAGCGGGACGACCTTCGCCGAGAACATCAACGCGGTCACATTCGGGACTTCATCCGGGACAACACGCTACGTGTTCGGACCGGCGTAAAGTCGCACGGTAAGCCAACAGGGCAGTCAGGAAATCTCCTGACTGCCCTGTTCAACACGTGTTCAACTCGACCTGGACAATGGTGACCCTTGGCGCGTCTGACTACCCCCAGGCGCCCTCATCAACCATGCGATCGAGCACGCGTCCAAAGGCCGCGACGGTCTCATCGATCAAGGCCGGCGTGTGCGCCGTCGAGGTCATGCCGCCGGAGTGGAAGAACTCAACGCCCTCGATCATCATGCCCAGGTGCGCAAGATCATTCAGCTTGCCGTGGCCGCTGTTCTTGAGATCGGCTGCAGAAACACCTTCTGGCGAGCGCATATCGCCGCCCGTCTGGTTCGGCACTGACTCGCCGAGCTTGAGATGGAAGACGGAGCTCTCACCCCAGGCATAACCGGGAAGATTGCGCTCGACCAACGCGCTGTTGAGACCAACGCGCAATTTCACAGCCAGGTCGTCGCAGTATCGCTGCACTGCAGGATCGGCCGCCTTGCGCAGGCACGTTGCACCCGCCGCAGAGACTACTGGGCTCGCATTGTAGGTGCCCTGGTGGCGTACCTTCCGCTGGCTGTTCCAGCCCGGTTCGTCCTTGAAGATCAGTACGTCCATGACGTCGCGCTTGCCGCCAACAGCGCCGCCTGGCATGCCGCCAGCCACGATCTTCGCCATCGTCGTGATGTCCGGCGTGATCCCAAACCGAACCTGAGCGCCGCCCGGAGACCAGCGAAAGCCGGTGATGACCTCGTCAAAGATCAGGAGGACGCCGTACTTGGTGGTCAGGTCACGCGCAGCCTGGAGGTATCCCTCAATGAACGGGATCGTGGCCCAGGAACCCCCGCTCGGCTCCAGGATCAGGGCAGCAACATCGCCCTGGGCAAGCCGCGCCTCGAGCGCCGCGAGGTCGTTATTCGGCACTACCGAAATGGTATCCATGACCTCCATCGGAATACCCGGGCTTGCCACCTGGTCGAACGGCGCCTTCTCAGCCTTCAGCAGGTAGTCATTCCAACCGTGGAAGTGACCCTCCAGTTTCACGATCGTCGGACGCTGCGTGGCAGAACGTGCGACACGGATCGCCAGCAGGGTGGATTCCGTTCCGGAACCAGTGAACTTGACGAGTTCCGCGGAGGGCATCAGGCGGCTCACCTCTTCCGCCCACTCCACTTCGAGCTCGTGTCCTGCTCCGAGATGGGTCCCCAGCGGCAACTGCGCTTGCATGGCCGCCAGGATCTCGGGGTCGTTGTGCCCGAAGAGCAGCGACCCGTGACCCATGACGAAGTCAATGAGCTGGTTACCGTCGGCGTCCCACTTGTACGGCCCCTGCGCGCGCACAATCATCGGCGGGAAGGGCTTGAGGTGGCGGCCATCGTGCATGATCCCGCCCGGAATCACCTTCCGTGCCCGTTCATGCAGAACGCGAGATCCCGCGAACTTTTCAGCAAACTCCTGCGCGATGCTTGTTGCGACGGGCGCCTGAGCCATGGAACGAACCTTTCTCCCGAGGCAGATACGTCTAGATGACGCCGAACTGCACTATACGTCCCGGTCCGGGAGACGTAAAGCAGCTACACGCCCAACTAGATATGCGCATGTCTGGATACGCACGATGAGGGACGAATCAGTCGATTCGTCCCTCGGCACACTCCAACTCGAATCAGGCGTTAGCAAGAACCCTCAGGAGCGCAAACCCCGGGTCCGCCCGGCAAACCTGGTTGCAGCGGGCAACACGCCAGCCCCCAATCACACGGCATGTAGGTGCCGGTGGCACAGGCGCAACCAGCCCCTGTGCAGCGCGGCGTGTCGCACACGCCAAAGTCGTTGCAATACCCGCTGCAACAATCAGGGCAATCAGCGCCCCACCCGCAGTACGGAGCGCACGCGTCTCCGGAGTTGATGCACGTAGTTCCGTAGCACTCGTCTTCCGTCAAGCAGAGGCCCAGACCACCAGGGACGCCCGCAGACCAGGGGCAGCAGACGAGGTCGCCTCGGCAGGCGCGGTAGACGCCGCCATTGCAGGAGCAACCATAGTCCCGGCAATCCCGCGCGGCATCCGTTTGCCTCTGTGGTATCCCCAGCCGCAGCGCCACCGTAGCTGCTCCGGCCCGGAGAGCCCCACGCACGAGGCCACGCCGCGACGCTCCGCGACCCATTCGCCGGGTAAGTGCGTCAAACCTCTCTGAATCCATGGATTCCCTCCGGGAAGACGTACGCCATCAAGCGCAGGTGCCTAGATCGCCACACCAGCCAGAGCAACAGGCCGGACAATTGTCACCCCAGTTGCAGGAGGTGCCGCACGATCCGCCGCTCCCTGTGCACGGCCCGCCGCAGTCCCCAGGCTGAGAGCAGACGCCGGCTCCGCCTGGGGTACCAGGCGAGGACGCGCAGCAAACGAGACCATCGTTACACGGATGGAGCGTGCCGGTGGCGCACCCACACCCGACATAGGAGCAGTTGAAACCCGCCCGCGCCTTCTTCGGCATCATGGCGACAACGAGCACTCCCGTCGCAGCGGCCAAGGTGCGGAATGTCCCACGTCGAGACTTGCGCGCCGCCAGCGCTCGAATGGCCGAGTCGAACCGTTGACCGTCCATCGCTCCACTCCACTCTGGCTTTTCAGCATTCCTTTACGAGACGTTCCCCTGCTCACACTAGCGGTCACTGGGGTGGCTGACAAGTCCTTTGGCACCCAGAGCTAGACTTGCACCATGTCGCGAGCCCCTGCCAACGAACGTCTCGCTGAACCCTCCTACGCCGAAGTAGCGGTTCCGGGCGCATGGTCCACGACCGTCCTCAGCTACGAAATCCCCGAGAACCTGCTGGCGTCCGTCGAAGTGGGCTCCGCAGTCTGGGTCACGCTGCGAGGGAAACCGGTCCAGGGCGTAGTCCTGGAGGTCCACGATCGATTACCCGGGTTCTCTACCCATCAGATCCTTGGCCTGACAGACCCGCCACATGTGCTCAGTCCGGTCCAGTTGCGAACGGCGAGATGGCTGGCGCGGGAAACCGCCAGCGGCCTGATGGACACGCTCGCCCTCTTCCTGCCGCCAGGGACGACCCAGCAGACTCGGGCGTACCTCGAATCCGCGGGTGAGGATCTGGAAACAGGCTCGTTCACGTCCGCTCAGCGGAAACTGTTGGCGTTCCTGGCTGACCGCGGTGAGACCAGTATCGAAACAGCGCGCTCGGCGATGGGCAGCAGCCTGGCGTCGGTCATCCCGGCGCTGGAGAAGGCGGGCGCACTCCACATTCGGCACCGCATCGTCACAAGCTCGACCCAGGTTCCCGAGGACCGCTGGGTGAAGGTGGTTGGTACGCCGGATCTTTCCGATTTTGCACGCGCGCCGAAACAAGCCGAGCTCTTGAAAGCGCTCCAGCGACGCGCCCGCTTGACCAGTGACGGCTACGTCCCGACGGCCGATCTTCTCGCACAATCCGGATTGCCACGCCAGGTCCTCAAGGCGTTGGTCCAGAAGGGAGCCGTCGAGGAAATTGCGCGGCCCCGCGGAGCTGCGACGACCTCGAACCGCCCGGACACGATTCCGGAACTAACTCCTGCCCAGGCGGCCGCCTGGGAGAAGATCGAGCGATCTCTGCAGGCGCGGGCCGGCCAGGCGTTTCTTCTCTATGGAGTCACCGGGAGCGGCAAGACCGAGCTCTACTTGCGCGCTGCGGCCTGGTGCCTACGCCACGGCCGCAGCGCGCTCATCCTGACACCGGAAATCGCGCTTTCATCACAGGTCGCTGCCCGGTTTTCAGCCCGCTTCGGGAGCCAGGTGGCCATCCTGCATTCGGCGCTGACGCCTGCCGAGCGCTCTGCAACCTGGCGGGGCGTCGCCAACGGCGATTTTCCCGTCGTCGTCGGGCCCCGCTCCGCGCTCTTTGCGCCGGTCCAGAACCTCGGGCTCATCGTGCTCGATGAAGAGCACGATCAGGCATACAAGCAAGGGGAGACACCGCGCTACCACGCCAGGGCCGTCGCCGAGTTCCTGACCGCAGAAACAGGGGCCACGCTCCTCCTGGGCAGCGCGACACCCGCGACAGAAACGTTCTGGCGCGCCGAGCAAGGAGAGATCTCCCGTCTCGATCTCCCGGAGCGCGTGGGGCCAGCGCTCCGCAAGGATGACGGCTCGTACTCAGGAAGCTACCTGGAATTGCCCCAGGTGGAAATTGCCGACATGCGGCTGGAACTCCATCGTGGCAACACCTCGCTCCTGAGCGAGTCGCTCCAGGAGGTCGTCGGCGCTGCCTTGCGCAGGGGCGAACAATCCATCCTGCTCCTGAACCGGCGCGGCATGGCAACCGTTGTCCTCTGCCGATCCTGCGGCGTGACGGTCATGTGCCCCTTCTGTGACATCCCGCTCGTGTATCACCATGACCGCTCCCAGCTCGTCTGCCATCGCTGCGATTACCGCGAGGCTCCCACCCGCCAGTGTCGAAGTTGCGGCGGTCCTCTGGATTTCTTTGGGGCCGGCACGCAGCGCGTCGAGGCAGAGGCCCAGCGGATCTTTCCGGCAGCGCGCGTGCTGCGTTGGGATCAAGACATCGTGCGGCGTCACGGTGGCGCAGAGGGTCTCCTGAGGCAAGTGGAACAGGGCGATGTCGACATCATTGTCGGCACGCAAATGGTGGCCAAGGGATTCGACCTGCCCCTGGTAACCGCCGTCGGTGTCGTCAATGCGGATGTCGGGCTGCATCTCCCTGACTTCCGGTCTGGTGAGCGCACCTTCAGCCTGTTGACGCAGGTGGCCGGCCGTGCGGGCCGCCGGGGTCCCGGGTCACGCGTTGTCATCCAGAGCTATACGCCGGAACACTATGCCATCCAGGCCGCGGCCCGGCATGACTACCTCGGGTTCTATTCCGAGGAGATCGATTTCCGGCGAACGCATCGGTACCCGCCCTTCGTGCGGCTGGCCCGGTTCACCTACCGGCACAAGAACGACGCAACCTGTGCTCAGGCAGCCGATGCGCTGGCGCGCAAGCTGGCGCTGCACGCCCGCAGCCGAAACGTGTCCATGGATTTACTGGGACCGGCCCCCGCCTTCGCGAGCCGTGTTCGTGGCGAATTTCAATGGCAGGTGATCATGCGCTCTGCCGAGCTGGACACCTTGCTCGATGGCCTGCCGCACGATCCGGGCTGGATTGTGGATATCGACCCACAAAGCCTGCTGTAAATGGCACACTCACCTTGGAGAAAAGGCGTGTCAGGGGCCACAATGGCATGTGGCAGCGAGAAGCGCGCCAAGGGATGGAGGGGTTGCGTGGGAACATCGTTCGGAACGTTGACACAATGGAGCGCGCGCGGCGCAGTGATGACACTTCTGGTCTTCGGTCTCGCCGCCTGCGGTGACATGCCGGATCAAGGTACGGTCGTGCAACCCACGACAGAAGCCTCGCCCGGCTCTGGCGAGACGACTGAGACGACACACGAGATCTCCGTCAAGATTGTGGATGGCAAGCTTGACCCGGCAGAACTCGGCGACAAGATCGGAACCGCGGTCATCCTGAACGTCACCGGCGACGGCAAGGAGCACACACTCGCCATCGACGAACTCGTCGACGGAGAGACGATCGCAGCCGAGGGCGAGACCGAGGTCGACTTCACTGTCGACGGAGAACCTGGTTCACTGCAAATCACGCTCGACGGTCAACCAGCGGGGACCTTCGAACGGATGGCGCCGTAACACGCCCTACCCGTCCGTCAGTAATTGTGAAATGATTTGCGCGCACACCCTGGGAGGCCCGCAACCAGGGTGCGCGCGAGTGGCATTCAATCAGCAGTTCGGAGTTTCCTTGATCCATGGCCCTGCTCGATATTCTCATCGAGGGTGATCCCCGCCTGCGACAGAAGGCGCACAAGATTCGCAACGTTGACGACAGCTTGCGCGTCCTCGCCGCTGACATGTTCGACACGATGCTCGATGCACCTGGCGTAGGTTTGGCCGCGCCTCAGGTTGGCGTATTGCGTCGCCTGATTTGGGTCCACGTTCCGGCGGATTATCACGAAAGTGGTGATCCGGAGCTTTCCCTGGCTTTGGTCAACCCGGAGATCGTGCGATCACGTGGCCGCGTCATGGGGTACGAAGGTTGCCTCAGCATTCCTGGCTGGACGGGCGAAGTCCCCCGCGCAGAGGTGGTCACCGTCAAGGCGGTCGGACTGGACAACAAACCACTCCGCATCAAGGCGCATGGTTGGGGCGCACGCGTGCTCCAGCACGAAATTGACCATCTCGACGGCATCTTGTTCATTGACAGGGTGGAAGACAAGTCCACCATCGTCCAGGTCCCCGACGAAGAGCAGGTTGAGGGTCCGCTCGAGCCGTAGCCGGGCCCTAGAGTTGCGCGTCCGGCTGCGAACTCCGGACCTTCTCGGCGTGGACAATAGCCAGGATCTCCTCGAGGGCCTGGTCAAGCCGATCCTGGCGGTTGAAGATCACGTAGTCGAAATCGAAGGCGGCAGCCAACTCTTGGGTCGCCGTGGCGAATCGCGTCATGAGCACCGCGGGATCGTCCGTCTTGCGATGTTTCAGCCGCTGTAGCAGCGTCGCGGCAGATTCTGGGGCCAGGAAGATCGAGACCGCTGTCGGAATCAGGCGGCGAATCTCCGCGGCTCCCTGCACATCCACCTTGAAAAAGACGTCCTGCCCTCGTGACAGCGCTTCGCGAGCTGCTCTCCGCGGCACGCCGTACAGATTTCCATAGACCGAGGCAGACTCCAGGAAGTCTCCCTCCGCCAGCCGGGTGCGGAACTCTTCCTCGGACATGAAGTGATAGTGAACGCCGTCCATTTCGCCTGGACGCCGGTTACGGGTCGTCGCGGTGACGGCGTAGTGGGCGTCGGGATAGCGATCACGCAGTCTCTCGATGATGGAGTCCTTGCCGACTCCCGAAGGGCCGGAGATGATGAATACTCGTGGCCGGCGCAGTGCCCGCAGGTCCCCAATGACGTGATCCGCGTCTTCGCCCAGGTGATCGCTTGGCCGGCACGCGGGTCGCGCGCCAGAAGGCTGCGGCTCGTGCGCATCGGGAACTGCGGGGTCGTTATCACCAGCTATCGTCACGCGGCTTCATGCTCCGAATGCTGCAGTCCAGCACGTGAAAGGCTCACCTGTGCCAGACCCCTATGATCTTCTGACCATTGCCGCAGTGGTCGACGAACTCAACGCCACCATCGGCAACGGACGCTTCCAGCGAATCGGCCTCGTCGACCAGCGCACGCTGGGCGCTGAAGTCTACGCGGGCGGGCGGCGACGCCATTTTCTGGCAAGCGCCGACGATGCCTTGCCCCGCTTGCGGCTCACAGAAGCCATGCCGTCACTTGACCCGGCGTTAATCACCCCTTTCGGGCTGCTCCTGCGCAAACACGTGCGCGGAGGCATCATCGCCAGCATCGACCAACCGCCGCTGGAACGGTTGGTTCGCATCAGTATAGCGAAGCGTGTTCTGCCTCTAGACCAGGACTCGGTTGCGATTCCGGATCTCGGTGCGGGTCAGGTCGATGACGAGATTCCAGAGGAAGAGGATGACGACGTCGAACTACGGTTCGTCCACCTCGTGATCGAACTCATGGGCCGGCACTCCAACCTGATCCTGGTCGACGACAATGGCATGATTATGGAAAGTGTTAAGCGCGTGACGCCGGACATGAGCCGCGTGCGCCTGGTCTTGCCGCGCCACGCCTACGAGCCTCCCCCGCCTCCTGACCGGCGCGATCCTCGCACTGTGCGGCCTCCGGACCTTCAGGCCCTGCTTTCTGCAGCGTCAGGCAAAGATGATGCATCGCGTGTCCTCATCACCGGGCTGCGCGGTGTGAGCCCGGCCATGGCGCGCGAGGTCATGTTCCGCGCGACCGGAGACGCGACGCCGCGCGTTGATGCGCTTCCCGAAAATGCGGCCGCGGCAGTATCTGGCGCACTTCGGGAGTTGCTGGAACCATTGCAGACGTCGTCCTGGAAACCCCACGTGTACCGCAACCACGAGACTGAGGAACCAGTGGCGTTTGCTCCCCTTTCGTACGCGCACCTGGCTGGCACGTGCAGTGAAGAAGCGGTGGACAGCATTTCCCAGGCTGCGGCGCTGGCGGAGCATGCCGCGCACATTCCGAGCCCGCAACGCCACGCACAGCGCCGCCAGCGCCTGCTGACGCTGGTGCAAGAGGAGCGCGAGCGGCTCGAGCGACGGAACGCCTCACTCGCCTCGGAAGCGGAGAGGGCAACGGAGGCGGAGCATCTGCGACAGGCAGGCGAACTGATCTATGCCTACCTCTGGCAGATTGCACCCGGCCAGGACGTGCTGGATGTGGACGGCCAGCTCGTCAAGCTTGACCCACGTCTTTCGGCCACGGAGAACGCCCAGGAGTATTTTGAGCGTTACCGTAAGGCACAGAGCGCCTCAGTCCAGATTCCAGAACTGGTCGAGCAGGGCGAGATTGAGCTTCGGTATCTCGATCAACTTGCCACCCAGATCGCGCAGGCACCCGGCTTTGCGGAGCTCGAGTCCCTGGCCGCAGAGTGGCAGGTGCTGCAAGCTACGGAAGAGACTGCTCACAAGCGGAAGACGCCTGCACTCCGTCGCCCTCAACCTCTGGTCGATGCCGATGGCAATCTGGTCTACATCGGGCGAAGCGGTCCGCAGAATGACCTCCTGACCTTCGAGATTGCCGGGCCCGACGACACCTGGCTCCACGCGCGGGGCGTAGGTGGATCACATGTCATCATTCGCTGGACCAGGCCGGGCCTCCCGGAAGAACCTCGTACCGTCGAGGCTGCCGCCGCGCTTGCCGCGTGGTACAGCGCCGCGCGCGACAGTAGTGGTGTGGAGGTGGACGTTGCACCCCGTCGCTACGTCCGGAAGCTGAAAGGTGGCGGTCCAGGGATGGTGACGTACCGCAATGAACGCACCATTCGCGTGCGGCCTCAGCCGGAAGAAGCGTTACGAGACGTGCTCAAGCAACGTTAGGAGCGCTCCGCGGTTGGCGGTACGTTGGAGACCAGCACCCGATCGATGCGCCGGCCATCCATGTCCACAACTTCGAAACTGCGGTTGTCCCAGACAAAGGCGTCGCCGACCTCTGGAATGCGTCCCAGCGAGGCCATCAGGAAACCGCCAAGCGTCTCGAAATCGCCAGCTTCCTCCCCGGGAAGTGGCCCCAGGTGCAGCAGGTTTCGCACCTGGTGGACCGGCAACGCTCCGTCAAGCAGCCAGGACCCATCAGGCCGTTGAACCGCTTCGCCATTCCCCTTCTGCGTCTCCCCCAGGTCGCCGGTGATCGCCTCGACCAGGTCATGCAGGGAGAGCAGCCCTTGAATCCCGCCGTATTCGTCCACCACCATGGCCGCCGTGTTGGGACGGCGCTGAAACCGTTTGACCACGTCCAGGGCCGGCATCGACTCGGGCACGATGAGGGCGGGTTCAGCCAAACCGCGGAGGTCGATTGGATCGCCACTCAGGCTGGCTGCCCAAAGCTTCTTGACCGGGACCATGCCGATGAGATTATCCAGTTCCCCTTCGTATACGGGGAACAGGTGGTGCGGCGAATCCGCCATCTTGCGAAAGTTCTCATCCATGGGCGCGTTGAGATCAAGGGCGACAAGACGGTAGCGCGGTGTCATCAAGTCCCGGACATCGCGGTCACCGAGATCGAAAACACCCTCGAGCAACTCGTGCTCCCCCGGAGTAAAGACACCGGCAGCCGTTCCCTCCTGCAGAAGAATGGCAATCTCTTCCTCGGTTACCGGCGGGTCCTCCGAGTGACGCACCCCGAGGACCCGCAGGATGACTTCTGACGACGCGCCAAGCAGGCGGACGATTGGCGACGCGATGCGTGAGAGGAGGGTCATCGGCGGCGCAACCAGCACCGCCAGCCGCTCGGGACTCTGCAACGCAAGGCGCTTGGGGACCAACTCGCCCACCACGAGAGACAAGTACGTAACCAGGCCAACCACAAGCAGAATGGAGAGCGCGTCGCTGTACGGCGCCAGGGCTGGAATGCGGCTCAACTGCGCCGACACCGGTGTGGAAAGCGCGGAGCCTCCAAAAAAGCCTGTGACGATCCCAATCAGCGTAATGCCAATCTGGACCGTTGCCAGGAACTGGTTGGGTTCTTCGGCGAGCTTCAGTGCCGCGGCCGCTCCGGAGTTGCCATCGGCGGCCCATTGCTGGAGACGCGTCTTTCGTGACGACGCAATCGCCAACTCTGACATGGCGAAGACACCGTTCAGGACGATCAACAACAGTAAGAGACCAATTTCGACCGCCAACGGAGGATCCTCCAGGAAATACAGCGCGGCGCGTCAGAACCTGACGCGCCGCGTGATGAGCTCTGAATGCCGCTAGGCTTTGGCGATTTCGACCGGCCGCTTCGCGAACAGCATCGAGATGATGATGCCTGCTTCGTAGAGCACCAGCAGCGGCACCGCAACGACCGCCATGTTGAACGGGTCAGTCGACGGCGTAATGACGGCGGAAACGATCAGCAGGATCAGGATCGCGTACTTGCGGAAGGCTCGCATTTTCTGCGGACTCGCCACCCCGAGTTTGGCGAGCAGGAACATGATGACTGGTAACTGGAACGCGAGACCGAGACCAACCATCAAGGTCAGGTAGAAGGTAACGATCTGGTTCCCTTCCGGCGACCACTCGTAGATGTCACTCATGAATCCGGAGAGGAACGTCAGGGCTCTTGGCGCCGCGAAGAAGAAGCCATAGGCCGCGCCACCTACGAAGAGCAAGGCCACGAACGGGAGCGACATGTAGAGAAGGCGCTTTTCCTTCTTCGTCAGGCCCGGCACCAGGAAGCCGATCACCTGCCAGAGGATGATCGGCAATGCGAGGCCGATGGCGATGTAAAGCGCGATCTTGAAGAAGAGGGTGATCGGGTCAGTCGGACTAACGACGTCCAGACCCGTGGTGGCGTTGGCCTCGAGTTGGATTCGCCTCAGGAGAGGTTCCGCAAGGAACACACCCGCGACGAACGCGACGCCAATCGCAATCACGCTCTTGACGATGCGATCCCGCAACTCTTCCATGTGTTCGAGAAGTGTCATCTCCTCGAACACATCGGGTTCCTCGGGGTTCGGCAGCCGTGGGACGGCCGGCAACCGCGACGGCAGTTTTGTTGGTATCGCGAACTTCTTCAAGGCAGATGGTTTCAATGCTCGGGCCATACGCGAATTGCTCCTTGATGGAGCCGGCGGATACTGGCTACGGGCAAATGGCGCGGGAAAGTTGCTCCTGCAGTGACGCCATTTGACTGTTCACGCGGTCCGCCACAACAGGCGACAGACCCCAGCCTATCCGCCGTGCTCGTCGATGTACTGCACAGCGTCGGCGACGGTTCGGATATTCTCGGCGTCTTCGTCCTTGATTTCGACGTCGAACTCCTGCTCCATCGCCATGATCACTTCGACCAGATCGAGCGAATCCGCATTCAAATCACCAATGAACTCGGCGTCCATGGTGACCTTGTCCTCATCAACCCCGAGCCGCTCAGCGACGATCGCCTGCACACGCTCAAATGTTGTCGCCACGCTCGATCCTCCCCATCCCTCGCCGTTCTACGGCGCTCGGTCAAGTCAGAGGCCCTTCCCTCAGACCCCGTGATTCGTAACTTTACACACGTTCAGCAGAATGAGGCACAACAGACCCTTCTTCTGCCAAGACTGACCCCCGCGATGATACACGTTCGTACTTTCACCGACCATGCAACGAGGTCTGGCTCAACTATCAACTTTCGCGGCGGCTCGTTCCTTCTCGCGCCTCTCGTAGATCGTCCGCAGGACGCCGTTCGTGAACTTGCCAGAGTTTTCTCCACCGAAGCGCTTCGCAAGCTCCACCGCTTCGTTTATCGAAACGCGTGGCGGAACTCCAGGGTCATGCAGCAATTCATACGCTGCTAGCCGCAACACGTTGCGCTCAATCGCCGCCTGCTCCTCCAGCGAACGGGCCGGCGCCGCGGCGGCGATGACTGGATCCAGGGTCTCGCGGTTCTCCAGGACGCCGCTAACGAGTTGCCGCACCTGCTTCTGGACGCTGTCCTCGACGGGTTCATGTTCGGCAAAGGCGCGCCCGATGGCGTCCTCAGCCTCGTGGTTCGTCAGGTCCAACTCATAGAGCACCTGCAACGCCAGCATTCGACCTTGATGGCGAAGTGCGGCGCGTTCCGCGGAACTTCCCTTGTCACCGGATGACTTCCGGGAGGATTTCTTCCCTTGCCCCTCGGCCGTCACACCTGTGCCTCCTCGTGTTCTGCCGAATGCACCTCGGTTTCGTCCTGGAGCAATCGGTCCATGTTTCTCATCAGGAATCCTGTGTCCAAATCTGCCTCGTGGAACGCTTCGTCCGCGATCACCCGCCGCAGGAATGACGCCGTCTGCGGCACGCCGGTGATCACGGTCTCGGCCAGCGCCCGCTCCATCCGGGCGATGGCCTCATCCCGGTCTCGCCCCCAGACGACGATCTTGCCCAGGAGCGAATCGTAGAAAGGGGGCACGCTGTAGCCAGCGTAGAGATGAGAATCGACTCGCACGCCAGGCCCACCTGGCGCCACATACATCTCGACGCTGCCGACGCCCGGGGCGAAATCACGCGTTGCGTCTTCCGCCGTAATCCGGCATTCGATGGCGTGGCCTTCGGGCGCCAGGTCCTTCTCGTTCAGGGTGAGCGGCTGCCCGGCGGCAATACGAATCTGCCACGCGACGAGGTCGATCCGGCTCACCATCTCCGTCACCGGGTGTTCCACCTGGATACGAGTATTCATCTCCATGAAGTAGAAATTGCCGTCGGCATCGACCAGGAATTCGAGCGTGCCGGCGTTGGTGTATCCCCCGGCTTTGGCGCCCTTGACCGCTGCCTTCAACAGGGCTGACCGGGTCTTGTCCGGCAACTTCGGCGCGGGCGCCTCTTCGATCAACTTCTGGTGGCGGCGCTGAATGGAACAATCGCGCTCACCGATCGCAAGCACCGTCCCAAAATGGTCAGCCAGCACCTGCACCTCGACGTGACGCGGCCGGTCGAGGTACCGCTCCAGGTAAACCGCATCGTTACCAAATGCGGCCTCGGCTTCAGCCTGTGCCAGCGGCAACTGTCGCACCAATTCCGTCTCATCGCGCACCACGCGCATGCCGCGCCCGCCTCCTCCAGCGGCCGCTTTCACGATCAGCGGATACCCGATCTGGCGAGCAATTGCTCGCGCCTCCCCCAGGTTTTCAACCGGTCCGTCACTCCCTGGAACGATCGGAACGCCTGCTGCCCGCATCATGCTGCGAGCAGCAGATTTGTTCCCCATCAGTTCGATGACGTCTGGGCGCGGGCCGATAAATGTCACTCCCACCTGCTGGCACACCTCAGCCAGGTAAGGGTTCTCGGCCAGGAAGCCGTAACCGGGATGGATAGCGTCGCAGCCGGTGATCAGGGCGGCGCTGATGATTGCCGGGATGTTGTTATAGGAGCGCGCGGCCTGAGCGGGACCAATGCAGACCGCCTCGTCGGCCAGCCGGACCGCGAGCGAGTCGCGGTCAACATCGCTGTACGCGACTACGGCGCGCACACCGAGATCGTGGCAGGCGCGCAGGATACGGAGCGCGATCTCGCCACGATTGGCGATGAGAATCTTGCGAAAGAGTGTTTCGGGCTCCGTACTCATGTTTGCCTGGATGCGTTAACCGTCGTTCGCCAGTGCTGGCGTGACGGGCAAGCATAGCCGAGCCCGCACGCAGGATTAGGAATCCTGAGCCGCCTGATCGTCCTCGATTGCCTGCTGCCGGGACCTCTCCTGTAGATCCGCAACACGCTGGCTGATCGCGGGCGAGCCGACGCCAAGAATCTTGGCCGCCGCCAGAGCAGCAGCCACTGGCTCCAGTACGAGGAGCGGGGCCACGCCCCCTGGCATGCGCACCGTCGAGAGGATGTCCAGGCTGTTGAATTGATCCCCGTAGGGCGGGCAGGCGATCACGGGATGCCGGGAATTCGCATCCACGACGCCCGACAGCGCATTGGAGCGGCTGGCGACCGTGATGTAGACGTGAGGGAGACCATCTTCCTCGTAGCCCTGCAGGAGATCCAGGAGATAGCTCGTGACCTTGTGCGCAGACGCGATACGCGTGACATGGGTGATCCCCAATTTGTCGAGCGCCTGGGAGATCGCATTGCGATGCTCTGCATCCGACTTCGAGCCGAGCAGCAAGATCACCTGCGGGTCGACGCTCGCCATGAACTCCCCCCTGTTTCCTGCTGCGCGAGGGCCATCTCTACCGCGCGTGGTAGCAATTCATGTTCGACCTTCTTGATCCGTTCATGCAAGCGGACCTGGTCATCGCCGTCCAGAATCGGGACTTCTTCCCGCAGGAGGACCGGACCCGTGTCAACCGCAGGGGTCACGACGTGTACGGTTGCACCGGTCAGAGGCAGGCCATAGCGGAGCGCATCACGTACCGCGTGAGCCCCGCGCAGGACTGGAAGCGGTCCGCATGAGCTCTCAATCTCCTCTGCCGGCCCATCCGGGAGCAGGGCCGGATGAACGTTGATCACTCGCCCCCGGTAGCGCTCCAGCACCGGCGGCCCGAGGATGAGCATCCAGCCGGCAAGGACGAGCAGATCTGGCTTGAACATCGCGATTTTGTCCGCGAGCCGTTGCTCAAACTCGGCGCGAGCGGCAGCACTTCGCCGATCCAACAGCGGCACGAGGACCGCCGGAATGCCCGCACGTTCTGCTCGCTCCAGCGCACCGGCGTCTGGCCGGTCACTGACAACTGCCGCAATTGTGGCCCGCAGGTCGCCCGCGCGCACGGCGTCGATGAGCGCCTGCAAATTGCTGCCGGAGCCTGAGGCCAGGACAACGATGCGCTTCACAGACAGTCGGTCGGCAGTGCGATGTCATGGCGCAGGTGGCTGCCGGCAAACGTGACGTCTTCCGCGGCAGCGTAGGCCAGGCTTCGCGCCTCCCTCAGGCTCTCAGCCACCCCGACGGTCGCCAGTACCCGCCCACCATTGGTCAGGAGTCGGGCTCCATCCCGCTTCACCCCGGCCTGAAACACCAGCGCGCCGCGCTTCTCGGCGTCCGCGATCCCGGTGATGGGATCGCCAACACGCGGGTGCTCCGGATACCCCGCGCTCGCCAGCACCACACAGACAGCAACCGCATCATGGACGGCGACGCTGGCCCGCATCAGTTGTCCCCGTGCGCACGCCAGCAGCAACAGAGCGACATCTTCATCCAACAGTGGCAACAGAACCTGCGTCTCGGGGTCACCAAATCGGCAGTTGTACTCCAGCACCCTGGGCCCATCTGGCGTCAGCATGAAGCCGACGTAGAGCACTCCGCGGTAGGGTCGCCCTTCACTCCGCATCCCGGCAATTGTTGGTTCCAGAACACGATGACGAATCTCGTCCAGGACGGCGGCGGGCACGTCCGTCACGGGTGCAAAGCTTCCCATGCCGCCGGTATTCGGACCGGCATCCCCGTCAATTAAGCGTTTGTAGTCGCGCGCCAACGGGAGCAGGACGTACCGTTCGCCGTCGACCAGGGCGAAAACGCTCAACTCGGGTCCGGTCAGGAACGCTTCGATCACGACGCACGCGCCCGCATCCCCGAAAGTACGCTCCTGCATGAACGAGCGCACAGCTGAGGTGGCCTGCTCGCGTGTCTCGCAAATAAGGACGCCCTTCCCGGCCGCAAGTCCATCAGCCTTGATGACGAGCGGCATGTCCGCCCGCGAGACGAATGCAAGAGCGTCACCCACGTCGTCGTATACGCCATACGACGCCGTAGGAATACCGTGGCGAGTCATGAAGTCCTTGGCGAACGCCTTGGACCACTCCAGCTCGGACGCTGCCTGCGACGGGCCGAACGCGGGAATGCCGGCTGCTTGAAGCGAATCGGCCAGGCCGGCGGCCACCGCCGCGTCAGGTCCTATGACGACCAGGTCAATTGAGTTCTCATCAGCCCAGGTGGTCAGGGCCAGCACGTCGGTCGCAGCAAGGGGGACGAGCGTCGCCAGAGACGCCATACCGTCGTTGCCAGGTGCGGCCCAGACCCCCGCGACTGAAGGCGACTTGGCCATGGCCCAGACTAACGCGTGTTCACGCCCGCCTGAGCCAACGACCAGAACCCTCAGGCCAGATGTCTTCCCGTGGGCTTCGCTCATCCGGACGCGAGCGCCCGCAGGCGAATCGGCTTGACCTCGGCCTGCTCAACTTCCAGGCCATCTTTTTGCTGCGCCGTTTCAATCGAGACGGGATAGCGGCCCGTGAGGCATCCGAAGCAGCGGTTCTGTTCACCAGCGGCCCGCGACAGGCCCTCCAGGCTCAAGTAGCCCAGCGTATCGGCACCCAATTCCTGGCGAATCTCCTCCAGGTCGCGACCATGCGCAACCAGGCTCTCCTTCTTGCCCATATCGATCCCGAAGTGGCATGGGTGGGCGATTGGGGGTGCAGAGATGCGCAGGTGAATCGCTGTGGCTCCGCCCCGGCGAAGCAGATCCACGATCTGGGGCATGGTGTTGCCGCGCACCACGCTGTCATCGACGATGACGACGCGCTTGTCCTTCACTGCGCCGCGTAGTGGGTTGAACTTGAGACGGATCCCTGACTGACGCGAGTGCTGATCCGGCTGGATAAAGGTTCGACCCACGTAGCGGTTCTTGACCATGGCCTCGCTGAGGGGGAGCCCCATCTCCTGGGCGTAGCCAATCGCCGCCGGGACGCCGGAGTCAGGCACCCCGATCACAAGGTCTGCGTCCGCCGGGTGCTCCTTCGCCAGTTCGCGCCCCATCGCCACGCGCGCCTCGAAAGCCGTTTGCCCATCCAGAACGCTATCCGGGCGGGCGAAATAAATCTGCTCGAAGACACACAGCGCCGGGCGCGGCGGGTTCTGCATCAGGTTGGACCGCAAACCGTTTCCGTCGAGGCGCAAGATTTCACCCGGCTGGACATCGCGCACGAGGTCTGCGCCAACGGTGTCCAGCGCGCAACTCTCCGAGGCGATGAGCCAGTGGCCATCGCGCCATCCCAGGCACAACGGGCGGAAACCATGAGGATCGCGGACAGCGAACAGGGCATCAGGGGTGAGTATTGCGAGCGAGTAGGCTCCTGAGGCCAGTTCCATCATGCGACGAATTCGCTCTTCCCAGGTACCCTGGCCGTGCAACACCAAAAGGGCCAGCAACTCGCTGTCTGAGCCGGTCGACGGCTCGACGCCACGCTCGCGCACCAGGCGCCGCAGCTCCAGAGGGTTGACGATGTTTCCGTTGTGGCCGAGCGCGAGCATCTCACCATTGGCTTCGACGAGGAAGGGTTGCGCATTCTGGATGGATGAACTCCCGGTTGTCGAGTAGCGCGTGTGCCCGATAGCCGCAATACCGCGCAACGCTTCAACCGCCTCCGGCTGGAAGATCTGATCGACACGCCCCATGCCGGTC
>JAXLWT010000041.1:0-44675 GCA_046328375.1 Thermomicrobiales bacterium | reverse complement strand
TGCCGCGCAAAAAGCGCACTAAGCGCAAAAAGGTTCACGGCTTGACACTCCACGTGATGCGAGGACGCCCAGCAGTGTCCTCTTGATGGCTGGCGACTTTGCCCGCGACGGCAAGCGTCTCTAGTGCCCTATCAAGCCGGTCTGACTTCACATGCCGCCCAAACACCGCATGAAGTTGCGATGTCGTCATGGGACCGCTGTTCCGCAGTGCCGCCATGATGCGGTCGGCAACATAGTCACCGGTTGCATCCCCGAAGATCATACGAACGCTGGCTTCGCAATAGCGCCAGAGCGCGAGCGCCGCTTCCACATGCACTCGCCGGATGAACGGCGCTTGGTCCAACAGGGCGTACAACAATGACAAACGCAGCACATGCGCCTCGGCTCGCGCAGTCAGTGCGCCCAGCATTCCAGGAACGTCTTCGGTGAGATCGGGATAGATGTCCTCCCACAAGCTATTGGCGTCAACATCGCGGACAACGAGGCTGCGCTTGCGGGCTGCTTGAATCGCTTCGCCCAGGCGCTTGCCCAGTGCTTCGACTTCAGCGTCCGTAAGCGATCCGCCATGCGGGAGTAGCTTGGAGCGCCGCACGGCAACAAACAGCATGCGGTTTGCGAAGCCGTTTGCCTGCGCAGTCTCCGAGAGTTCCTTGACTAGCTCGGCGCTCGTGATGTGGCCGATCAGAGAAACGTGCGGTGCCGTGGCCACAAGCGGACTGTTCCGCGTCATAACCCGAAGGTCATCCCCATCCCAGGCGCGGCGCACCACTTCGGTCAGCGTGCTTCCTTCACGGCTGGCAACTCTCAGCACGGAGCTAAACTCTGGCTCCACGGCTAACAGGCGCTTGTCCTTCACTCCAGGATCAACCACCGTTTCAACGCCGAATTTGTCTGGCTTCGTTACCTCGTCGCGGACGGCGTGAATGAGTCCTTCGCCAGAGGACAGCCCGCCCACGACACGATCCTGCCATCCGCTCGTGGCATCAGCCGAGCGCAGAATGCGCCGAACTTCCTGATGTCCGCTGCCCTTCCGCGATTTTCCGGTGCCACCAACAATCACCGCGTTCTCATTGGAGCCGTGACGCGTGGCACCGACTCGCGTATGTGGAGCGCGCCCGATGCAATTCCCGGCCTGCACCAGCGTCTCCATGAGAATTGCCACTGGATCGCTTTCTGTGTGCGGTTCAAGGGCGCGGACGATTTCACCAGCCAGCCCGTGTAGCGCGGCAGGGTCCAGCACTGGCCAATCATCGGCGGGCTGATGTGTCGGGCTGGCACTGGCCGGCTCCGACTCCACCCGAAACGGTGCGGCGGATTCGATCAGCGTGCGCAGGGTTTGGGGATCACCCCCCTGTGTCGCCCAGTCGGCGGCATCACCAGCAGGCGGGGCGTCAGGCCAGCGGAGCATCGCGACTGTTGGCGGCAATGCCCGGTCCATTACCTTGGCGGCGATGGCCGTCATCTGCGCCTCGCCGGGGCCGTCGTTATCCGCCCAGAGAAAGATGGTCTGTTGGTTGTCCAGATCGCGGAGGGCTTCATCACCGGGACACGTAGGCGCGCCAGTGTGCGTGGCCACAACCACGATGCCAAGTTCATCCGCGATTGGCGTTACCGCATCGCGAGCTTGCTCGCCTTCAACCACCAGAGCAGTCCCACCGGGCTGGAGATACTCCGCGCCGCACAGTGGCAATCGAGCCGGTTGCAATCCGCGTAGTCCAGGCTGACCGCCGCGATACCACCAAAAGCCCTTTGAGCCGTCGTCATAGTCCGTGCGGCGGTGCTCAATGGCTTCGCCTTCGATCTCGGTGATCGTCCAAGATCGTTCTCGAATTCGCTTCCGTGGCACGCTGTCAGGGTTGTCCGAGTGGCGCGGCTTGCTCGGCGCTGGCATCGCAATCAGGCGCGGTGCAGGCGCTTCGCCGTGCCGCTGCCCGCAGAAGCAATCACCTGACAGGCGATGCCGGTAGAGTCCGTTGGCTGTTGGCAAGAGGTTGCCTGCAAGCTGCTCGCGGGCGCAGAAGGCATACTCGCCGTCGTCGCTCAGGTAGCCGTGGCAGCGGACACCTTGTCCTTGCGGCATGCGAGGGTTTCCGGCACAGATAGGGCACGGACGCTGCGGGGTGAAGCGCCGGTCTGCCGTGATCGCTGCACTAGTCGCGCTCATGACCGGCCTCAAGAGCCTGCGCTGCGGCGAGTTCGTCCAGCGCCGTGGATGGCACAAGCACGCGCTTGCCGGTGCGGATCGAGCGAATCTGCCCACCGCGCACCAGCTTGCGCACAAGCCACTCGCTCAGGCCGGGATGCATCTGTACGAACTGATCCTGCGTTACCCAAACGGTTTCGCTGGTTTCAGCGGCTTGAATGTTGAGAATCTGTGGCATCTGCGCTTCCCCGCTGTTGCTAACTGAACTGCAACCAGCTTAGGGGAGCTTGTGACATACCAAACCCCGCAATTACGAACTATTCAGGCCACTGGCCTCAGAGCAGTTGCCAGCCTAAACGCTTGCCAATGGCGTTGATTTGACCGGCGACAGAACGCTCGCCCAGCCCGAACCTCATGGCGATGTAACGCCTGCTCCAACCGTTGAGGATGTGCATGGCAAACCATGCTCGCTGGTCACGCGCCTGCCAGCCTGCATCGGTGGCTGTCACCGGTGGACGCAATTCTTCCTGCTCCACCCATCCGGCGTCCTCAGCAGCAGCAAGGCGCACGGCGATGTGCGCTTCTACGGCTTGCGCATGATCGTAGGGATCTTCGTTGCCGCGCACTTCCCACATGGCATCGCGGAACATCTTGGGCGTTTCCAGGTTTGGGTCAAACGGCACGCCAAACCCATCCACAGGCTCTGAGGTGAGTTCCGGTGGAACGGCGTAGCTAATAGATGGCAGCGCCCATTGCGTGAAGCTCGGACGTGGCGACCGCGCCCACATGCGCAGCGTGGCAATGGCACAGTCGTGAACCCAGATCGGCGCGGTATGCAGCCGCCAGCGCGTCTCCCATGCTAGGAGCGCGTCATGTGCCGCCGTTGCTGCCGCCGAGTGCGCAACCGACTCCCGGCAGGAAACCTCCAGCGCCGCTGCCGCCGCCGAATCGTTCTGTTCGCGGTGGCTCACAATCGTTACAAGGTCGCTCTCAGCGTCTGCATCCACATGCGCCAGCAGTGCAGCCAGGGTTTGTGGACGCGGCTCTGGTAGCTCCATGTAGCGATCCAAGACCTCGTCTCTGAGGCTCGTGAGAAGTTCGGGATGCAGCCGCGCAAACGCCTGCACCGTCAGCGCCCGGTCGTGCCAGACCGAAGGTGCCAGCCCAATCCAATCATCTGGCGCATGCAGCACCAATTGTCCAGGCGGACCAATCTCGCCACCGCCAAGTTGCTGGATTCTTTGTCGCTTGCCGCTCACGAGGTCCGCCTGTTCGGGACAGTTTTGTGCACGGATTGTGCACGCACTCGGTAGTTTTCAGTGCTGCTCAGTGCACCTGTGCAAAGTATAGCCAATGAATAATACCGCGTACGTACGCGGCAATTAGGACAAGTGAGGTGTGTGCAGCTTTGCCCAATGTAACCTGTGAATAAGCCTGTGGAACAAGAGGTTGCGGGATCGTGCCCCGCTAGGCACCCCAGACAGAAGACAAAGTGACGCAGCGTTCTTATTGGTTCGCGAGGGCGCGTCGTACTGCAATCAAACCTCTACACCCAAGCCTGGCTGGACGGCGTCTGAGAATGTTCCTTAGCCGCTCCACTGGCGATCGTCCCGAAACGAACCCGCCGACGGGGGCTTTAGTGTCACCGACGCGCTGCGACCGAGTGCGCTCCTCCCTGCCACGAGCGTCTCTGCGTTCGGACGCTGCGCTTCGTCCGGGCTAGCCGCTCAATCGAGAGTAGCGTAGGGTCGAATTCGGGAAATCCATGCTCATTGTGAAGGCGGTGGCCAGGCCACCGGCCACCATCGCCAGCAGGAGCAGCGGCGCGACGCCGTAGTCGGGACCGGTGGGAATTTCAGACGGGAGCACCGTTGTGGCCACGCCAATCACCACCGCCGCCACCGCGAACCACTGATTCTCGCGAAGTGGTCCGGCCCAACGGGTCTGTTTCTCGCCGCGATACGCGTCCTCAGCAAAGCGTTCGATTCCCGTCAGGACAAAATACAGCCCAATGATGAAGGTGCTGCTGACGCTGGCCGAGAGGTAGAGCGCCAGCAGGAAAATTCCCAACGCGATGTTGAACAGGATCGAATACAACTGCGTGGGGAGAACATACTTGCCTCGCAGGCCCGAGATGGTGACGACCCGGGACTGCGGTTGCCACACTCGAATGCCTTGTCCCACTCCGGTCTCGATGCCATGGCAACAACCCTGGGCGAGGCAGCGTAACCGCCCAATACTCTGGATGAGCGGGGCTGTCAGGACGCCCGCGAGCGCCATCCGTGCCAGGGGTTCACCGAAGAAGAGATGCACGGCGACGACGCCGGCAGCGGACCCGAGGACCCCGCCCCAGTAGCCGAAGGGACGCAAGAGCGTCGTTGTATTTGCCCACAGCCCCTGGGCGAAGACCGCGGCTCCAATGAGCAGAAACACGGCGAGGATCAGTGCAGCCAGGCCATTCCCGAGCACTACGCCAGCCACTCCAACACCGGCCGCTCCGGCCAGGCCCGAGTAAATGGCGTGGTTGATGATGCGAAATCGCCCGTCGTACACCAGAAAATCTCGGCGCGAGTTTGCCACTGCCTCCGAGAATCTGCGAAGGGTGTCCCAGACCTGGCGGTAGGACATCGCGCCCACGAAGACAACGCCGGTCAGGACGAGTTGCCAGTCTGCCGCTCGAACATCCAGAGCAAACGTCGGCAAGACACCATAGAGGTAGAGACCTACGAAAACTGCCGAAAATGCAGCGATAACGGCGCGTCGCAGTTCGCTATCCGTGCGGGAAGTGAGGAGTCGCAGCACGAGGAGCAGAGCTGGCACCACCCAGATCATGGACCACTGACGTGGATTCCAGGAGCTGAAGAGGGCGCCGTCGGCACTCGTGCACGTCTCTCCGCATCTTGTGAAGTCGATGAGGGATCCCACAAGGAGCCATATCGCCAACGCCGTTAGCGTCAGCGCCAGCTTCGCCGGCCACGACGCCTTCTGGCTCGTCGCTGGCGGTAGCGAGATCAAGGGTTGGTGGTCGCGGGACGCATCGCCGAACCTGTCGTCCAGGCCGGGCTTTTCATAGCCAAGGACGTAACCAATCATCGCCGCAATCAGAATCGGCGTCGCGACGTACAGTCCGCCGCCAGACCTCGTCAGCAGGGACAAGCCCAGGCACACCAACGCCGCGCCCAGGTAGATCGGATGACGGCAGAGCCGGTAGACGCCTGCACTGACGAACTGTGTTGGGGGATAGGCGCTCATCGGCAGGCCACGCCCGTGGAAAGACAGATGGATCATCGCCATGAGCATCAGCGCCGTGCCTGCCACGACGACTGCAAGCGCGAAGCCGGACCATCGTGGCACCGCCCAGCCATACGTTCGGTCGAGAAGCCTCGTCCACATCAGGAGACCGAGCGGAATCACGACCACGAACAGCGAGCCAAAGAGAACCTTGTTGATGATGGGATGTCCTCGGAGCGCAACGCCACCTGTTGTCGGCCACACGTCCATGCCCACTGACTCTTCGCCAACGCCGGGACTGCCGGGAAACGCCGAGGACAGCGCCGGCTCTTCACGAACGGCGGAGACGTTCTGGTTCAAGGACTCTCCCATCTCAAGGAGCCCCTTCCTCAAGCTGAAGCAGGTAGACAGCGCCCGCGCACTCGCACGAGGCTCTTGCCCCCGCTTGCGTCGGTGGTTGGGAGAAGGCCCAGGGGTGTCACAACTTCGCCTCCTCCGCGTCGCTGCGGTCCTCCAGGTGACGGACACTGTTCTGCGTCGTTTAATTTGTACAAGTTTCGAAGAAAACCGCAAGATCCTCAATTGAGGGGGGTAAGCGGAATGGCCTACGATCCGCATTACCCAGGAACCCATCGACGTCCGAAGGCTGCGGGCCGCTAACCTGAAGGAGCGCACCTGCAACCATCTGGTCTGGCGAACGTCTCCCGCCGGTCCGTTGGGTGTTTCGTACTCCGGCCCTGGGACCGGCGCTCTGGTCTCCCCGCGCCAATGTCCAGGCGGCGCCGGGTGTCAGTCGGCAATCTCGCGGCGTCCCGCAACTTAAGCCGTCACCCTCCGCACTTACGTCGTGAGGGCGCCGGCATTCTCCCCCCGCGGTCGAGAACAAGCTGGGGTCGAGCAGGTCGCAGCAATGTGCGCGATGCTGGAGTGCAACTCCGGCCAGTACCCTGGCCTCCAGCCGGGCGGTGGCACGGGTGCCAGCGGGAAACGACAACGACGAACGATTCCTCTTTCTGGCGTGCTGGGGCCCGGATAGCCCCACGCTCATCCTCGAACGCGACACTTAGATGGTCGCCGGGCAGGCCAGGCACAGGTCCCGAACTGCCGTCATTGGAGAATCTTTGAAATCGGCAGTTCGTCGTAACCCACGCTGGGCCATCGCCAACATCCGGGCGAGGCGAATGCGGGCTCGGCCACCCAGCGAGGCTGGCCCAGGCGCTCGGCGAAGTCTGAGCCCAGGCACGCCCTACGGATCATGACGCGACGGGCGGACACGGCCGACGGAGGGCGGGGAATGTCATAGCCCTGGTCCGTATGCAGTGTGTCCGGCCGCGTACGTCCCAGGCGATTGGTCCCCTTTCAACTCCACCAGCACACGGGCGCCACCGTGCCCAGGCTGTGGGCGGTCCATTAACTGCATGGGTGGCCCATCAGCCCGCCAATTCGCGCTTGCTGCTCCTGACGTCCCTTGCCGCTTGTCTGAAATTTCATCTCAACTTACAGTCCCAATTGGTAGCCCCGATACCGTTCGATCCGTGCCAGCGTGCAAGAGTCCTGATCCGAGAGGTTATGCTGGGTGTGATCGGCCGCCGGGCCCGGGATTCGAAGTGATGAACCGTTGAGAAAGGAGAAAGGGATGGGTATTCGCCGCGTGTTGGCGATTGCTGCCCTGGCTGCCTCCGCCGTGGTCCTGCCGGCGCACTCGGCCAGCGCAGTGGTACCAGACTACTGGGAAACCCGCGCCCAGGCGCCTGAATACTGGGGGCAACGCGACCAGGTTCCCGGCTTCTGGGAAGTTCGCGACGCCTTGCCGGGCTACTGGGACGTCAGAGATCAGGTCCCAGGCTACTGGGATGTTCGTGACCAGACGCCGGGTTACTGGGATGTCCGTGACCAGACACCCGGCTATTGGGACGTACGGGATCAGACGCCAGGATATTGGGACGTACGCGATGAGGTCCCGGGCTACTGGGACGTGCGCGATGAGGTTCCAGGCTATTGGGATGTCCACGACCAGACCCCGGGGTACTGGGACATTCGGGATCAGACGCCCGACTACTGGGCGTCCCGAGACCAGGTACCCGGCTACTGGGAGATTCGCGACCGCACCGGGTAGCCAGATCGCGACTCGTTCAGCGTCTCGTCAGGTCAAGGGGCCACCGCTCGGGCTCGGTTCCGGGTGGCCCCTCTACGCTGCTGAAACGCAAACGGGCAGTGGACGTGCGCATCGTCAGAATCCGGCGCCATACGTTCCGTCAACCGATTCCGGGCGGCGGGGACCGGAGCCGAACACCGACTGTCGTCGCAGTTCATGAGGATCGACCGTGGATCTCCTGGACCGGATGCTGGAGCATGACCGCTGGGCAACCAACCAACTCCTGGCGGCTAGCGCAAACCTGACCGGTGAGCAACTCGATCGGCAATTCGACATTGGGCACCGCACTATGCGGGCGACGCTTGAGCACCTTGTGTTCAACATCGAGGCCTGGACAGCGATCGCAGCCCAGACACCGCTGACGCGATATCCGCCGGAGCCGTCAATGGCAGATATCGCGGAGCGCCATGACCAGGCTCAGGCGCACTTCGCAGCCCTCGCGCGACGGCTGCGCGACGAGGAACTCCTGGACGCCATGTTCACGGATCACTTCGGGGAAGCGCAGTCCTACGGCGCAGCCGTAATCCACGTGCTCCTGCACAACGAAGGTCACCGCACCGAAATCCTGCACGTGCTGACGCGGCTGGGAGTGAGCGAACCGCCTGAGATCGACCACGCGCTGTGGGACCACATTCGGCGGCAAGAAGCAGAAGCCGGCGTCTCCAGAACCGGACGCGACGCACGCTGAGCGTGTCGGGACTTCGTGGCCCCAACACGCTCAGCCGATGCACGAAGCCTCTTACGGGACGGGCGTCGCTGTCGTGGTGGCACTCGGTCCCATCAGGATCATCAGCGCCTCGACCGGCTTTGTGGTGTCGTTCCGCATTTCCCCGTCTGCCGTAGCCGGGATCAGCGTCATGTCACCAGGGCCCAGCGTCCCTGGTTCCCCAGGGGTGATGGTGGTTGAGAGTTTGAAAAGATCCCCGGACGCCGTGGGAGTGGCCATCGCCTGGTTCAGGACCGATTCTCGTGAAATGCTCCACGGCTGATTGGAGACGGTGATCGTTAGTTCGCCCTTTTCGACGATGATGAGCGTATCCGCCGCATCAGCGCTCGCCGCAAATGGCACGCTCACACCGGGGGCAAACTCGGCGCGGACCACGATGACGTCAGCAGACGGAGGGAGCGAGACACCGGGCAACAGACCAACAAGCGTCGTACTGAACGTCGAGAGGTCAGCCGGTACTGGCTGTGGAGTCGCCTCCTGTGCTGTAGCAGACAACTGCGCGCCAAGCGCCAGGAACGTCGACGTCGTCAGGGCCAATACGAATGACAACCAAGGTCGCTTCATGTCCCTCCCCCAACTCCGCCGGCCGCTTCAG
This sequence comes from Thermomicrobiales bacterium, assembly GCA_046328375.1. Taxonomy (GTDB): domain Bacteria; phylum Chloroflexota; class Chloroflexia; order Thermomicrobiales; family UBA6265; genus JACCXM01. The sequence continues at coordinate 35,824 of JAXLWT010000041.1, read as the reverse complement.
TCCGGTGGCCGTACAGGATCGTAGCAAAGCGCTCCCACGTCACGAAGGCAGGATGTCGCCGCCAATTACAGGCTAGGTTGCCTTACGTCACCCGTCTTGTCCTCAACCTTGTCACTCTCATCTTGCGGGGCGGCTTCGCCCACGCCCCAGTCGTGATCTGCCCGGGGAGTGTATGCGCCGAGCGTCATCAGCGCGGCCTGCCGTACATCGAGTGGTTCGTCGACGAGGAGCGCCTCTGCCAGCTCCTGAGCCTGGGGCGAGTCGACCCGGGCGTCTGGCGCCAGTCCGTATTCGCCCTGCATGGCCGCCGCTACGCGATCCGGCGCAATCCTGAACGCGGCAGCGAGTTCGTCTCGGCTGAACGTGCGCATTTCTCCCTGCGCTTCCCCGGCGGGAACGTACTCACCGGGCGCAGCGATGCCTGCTTCGATACCTGGCTCACTCATCATGACCCCTGCTGCTCCATGCGAAACCACCATGTTCTTTGATATGCCGCTGAAGTCGCAGGGTATGTGCCACGTCAGCAGTGGTGCCGGGAATCGTTCCTGAAGCGAGGAAAACGCCGTATCGGATCTTGAGGAAGCTGACGCCCTGCCGACCAGGCTCGACAGCATAGAGTGTGTTCACCATACTGGCATGAAATCAACGCGAATCGTTGCAAAGCGTCACCGGAAAAAGGACACTCAATGCTCGGTCTTGGCTGGCAGGAACTCATCATCGTCGTCCTGGCAATCGTCCTGATCGCCGGGTTCTTCGGCATCGGGAAGCTGGGGGGAAGCGGCAGGTCCTCGATCATCGAAGTTGTCGAACGTTTCACCAGGCGCACCGAAGCGGAGAAGGGCGGCTCTTCCACACTCTAGCGTCACCACCAGCGGTCACGACATGGCCCCGCTGTCCGGCGGGGCCGTCATTGTGCCTAAGGAGCGATCCAGTTCTTCCAGCACCGCTCCAAAACGCTCCCAGGAGTCGGGTACGTTCGGCTGCAACCGCACCTGGACGTGCGACACGCCCACGTCCGCGTAGGCCCGGAGTGTCGCGGCTATCTCGGCTGGAGACCCAGCCACCGGCGTCACGCCTTTCGGTGCTGGCCGCTCCGCGCCGATCGCCACCAGCGTGGTGGCGGTCTTCGTGATCTCGGACGGGTCTCTGCCAATCGCCGCACAGGCCTCGTCAACGAGTCTGGCGTATGGCACGACCCCAACGGGGCTGTTCCCGGTGTTGGTCCACCAGATGTTCCAGGCATCGCCGTAGCGTGCAAGCAGGCTCAACATGCGCGGCGCCAGCGACCCAATCATGAGGGGCGGGCCTCCCGGGCGCGGCCCGCGGGGGCGCAACTCACAGTCCCGGGCCTGGTAATACTTCCCGTCGAACGTCATATGCCCATGGCGCAGGAGCCCATGCAGAATCTGCAGCGCCTCGTCAAAGCGGCTGACGCGATGATCGAACGGGTACCCGAAGGCCTCGAACTCCGCCTCATTCCAACCCGCGCCGATCCCCAGGATCAGGCGGCCTCCGGAGATTTCCTCGATGGTGTCCGTGATCTTGGCCATGAGCGCCGGGTTGCGAAACGCCGTACAGATCACCAGGGTCCCCAGTTCGGCCCTGCTGGTGATCGCTGCCAGCGCTGCAAGCTGCGACATGCACTCCCATGCACCACGCGGCTCGGTGTCAGGCGCACGATGAATCAGGTGATCCGTCACCCAGATGGAATCAACGCCAATCGCCTCACCGATCTGCGCCATCGCCCGCGTGTCGGTCCAGCGCGCGGTCTTTCCGTCAAACTGCCGTTCGTGATCCGGCAGCAGCAGCCCCACCTTCACCGGCCGCACCCGCTCGGTCTCTGACCCCGCAACCACGCTTCACTCCCAGTTGAGCCATGACCGCCCAGAATCGCGTCCATGCATTATGCGGCGATCTTCAGTCTGACGATGGACCGCTGGCACGAACCATCCAGCGCGTGATGCAAGGTCAACGTGGGCCGCTGCATTCACTGCGGCTTGAGTGGGTAAGCGCGGTCCGAGAAAACAACACGCCGACCCCGGCGCGAACAACTGGGGCACCTGACCTCCGACGAGCGAGGCTTGGCGTGGGGCGGGTTCGGGTGGAATCACGTTGCTTGGAGGGGACCAGGAGGCGCGGTAACTCAGGCCGCTGGAGTTGCCTCCGTCTCAATCTGGATCACCGAGCCATCGGCCGTCGCCTCGGCGTCGGTGGTCGCCTCCGGCGTGGTTGCTGCCTGATCTTCGGCCACGATCTCTTCCGCTGTTGCGGCTTCGTCCGCTGTCTCCAGGTCCACTGTGACGGGAGCCACCACCGGGCTCACGAAGACACTGATGTTCGTGGTGCCGTTTGCATCGTCAGCGGCCATGAAGATGGTGCCGGCGTAACCGGACTCGTTCTGCGGCGTAAGGCCGATCACGAACCCGCCAAGCTCGTCCGGAATACCGCCGATGTCCGCACAGGCAATCGTTGCATCGGGCGCGTCAAACGACTCGGCAACGGTGATGGCGTGGGGTGCAGCCATGAGATCACCAAGTAGGACCGGGGCACGGGTAAACGACGTTTCAGCAACCACACTGGACGCGGAGCCAACTGGCTCTCCGACCGGATACGTTGCCTCGAGCAGATCGAGTACCAGGTCTCCGGGCTCACTGCACGTTCCGTTGATGAGCTGGATTGGGCGAGGCACGGGGCCCAGGCCTGCCTCCGGCGCAACCGGCTCTGGCGTAGCCTCTTCACCCGGCAGCGGATAGACGGAGAAGTTCGCCAGCGACACGACCCGGCCTTCGGAGACGAGGCTGCCCAGGAACCCGGTTGAGGCGTAAACGTCGCCGGTTGCCGGGGCCTCCGGCAACTGGATCGTCCCGGCCAACTGGCCATTGACCCCGAAGATCGCCAGCCCATCGCTCACGACCAGATCCAGGGCGTTGGCGACTCCAGGCGTGGCATCGAAGCCCGGGACCACCGCGGATTGAGACGGGGTTGACGTGCCAATGCTGAAGTTCCACATCCCGTCAGACGTCACGAAGACACGAAAATCCTCATTGTTACCGGTGGTGCGAAACTGAAATCCATAGTCCCAGCCAACGCCGTCGACGATCTCTGGATTGACGAACTCGGCGTGCGCCACAAAATCAGCGACATCCAGGCCCGCCTTGTAGACCGTGAGCACGCCCGGAGCCTGTTCCAGGTCCAGGGCGTTCGGGCCGGCAAGAGGCGGATTCACCGCCTCGGAAGCGAGTGCCTCGGCGAAAACCTCGCTGTTCGTCTGGGCCTGGCTGGCCATCGGGGCCAGGGCCAGCAGAAGAGCCAGAATCAATCCGGCCACCGCGAAACGCGTCTTCGGTCTGGCCATCTTCGCTGCTCCAGACGATTGCCGTTCGAGGAATATGACACCGGTGACATACCTGCGCCTGCGTTTGGCCATTTTAGCGGAACCCCAGTGGGTACGTACGGACTCAGTGCCTGAACGCAGCGACGCCGAAGTTGCCTAGAATGCATCCGCGCCCTTGTCGCTCTCTCCCGAATCAGGGCGCGAGACAGGAGGATTTCCCGCATGGCGAGTAACTTCGTTTCGCGAGGCTTTCTTGGGCGGCGCCGGCAGGACCCGGAAGTGGCAGCTCGTATCCCACCCGGCCAATACCTGGAGACCGGTTTCCCGGTCCTTTCCGCCGGCCCAACGCCTCACACACCACTCAACCAGTGGAGCTTCACGATCCGCGGCGCAGCGCAGCCGTCCAGGACATGGACCTGGGACGAGTTTCGCGCGCTGCCCAGCGAGACCGTTACGACCGATATTCACTGTGTGACCAAGTGGAGCAAGCTGGACACGGTCTGGGAAGGCGTGTCCCTGGACACGCTGCTGGAGGGCATTGACGCCGAGGGCGCGTACGTCACGGCGTTTAGCGACGGGGGCTACACCACAAACTTGCCCCTGGCCGATCTACGCGGTGGCAAGGCGTGGGTGGCGTTCAACTACGCCGGGCAGCCGCTTGCGCCAGAACATGGTGGCCCGGCCCGGCTGCTGGTGCCTCATCTCTACTTCTGGAAGAGCGCCAAGTGGGTCCGGGGCCTCGAGGTCACCGAACGGGATGAGCCCGGATTCTGGGAACAGCTTGGTTACCATGATTATGGGGATCCATGGCGGGAACAGCGCTACCAGGGCGACTAGACTGGCAACTCACGAAACTCGATTCACGGCGGCAGGAGACGCCGCGTGTCATCACGCTGCGTCTCGCCTCCCCTGATTGGCATGGGCACACGCCCGGCCAGCATGTGGACGTGCGGCTGACGGCGGAGGATGGCTATCAGGCCCAGCGCTCCTACTCCATCGCGTCGGCGCCAGCAGACGGGTGGTTCGATCTCACGGTAGAGGACATCACCGAAGGTGAGGTCTCGCCCTACCTGGCGGAGTTTCTGCAGCCAGGCGACATGCTGGAGCTGCGCGGGCCGATCGGCGGCTACTTCACCTGGACACCTGACGAGGGCGGTCCGCTGCTCCTGGTCGCGGGCGGGTCCGGTGTCGTGCCCCTGATGTCGATGTTGCGGCTCCGGCGCGAGGTGGGGAGTACCGTTCCGGCGACGCTGCTCATGTCTTCCCGGGACGGCACGGACATCATCTACCGGGAGGAACTGGAGTCGCTCGCGGCCGATCCCACCCTGCGCGTCGTCCACACGCTCACCCGCGGCCATCCGCCTGACTGGACTGGTTTCACCCGCCGGGTTGATGCAGAAATGCTGGCTGAGGTCGCCGGTATCCCTGCTCCGTCAGCCCTGGCGTATGTGTGTGGTCCAACCGGACTCGTCGAAGCGGTAGCACGTGACCTGGTGACGTTGGGGTATGTGCCAGACCGCGTGCGCACGGAGCGCTTTGGCCCGACCAGCTAAACGCCGGGAGCCGGGTCCAGATCTTCTTCGGAATCTTCGCTCTCGGCCTCAGCTTCGGCTGCGGCCCGTGCCGCCTCTTCCTCCGCGAGGCACACGCGCTCGTGGATGGCAGCGATCTCTCCCGCCACCAGCGCACGCATGTCATCGCCGGAATCGGTCATCACGATCGCCATGTCACCGGCTGCCATGGCCAGTGCGCGTCCGTACTCTGCACCGCGCCGCATGACAAGCAATTGAAATGCGGTGCCATAGGTGTTGACCGCGCGCTCGCGTTCCTCACTCCCCGCCGCGTCGCCGCGCTCCAGGATGCGCTTGATCGCCCGCGCGTAGCGGTCAATCTCATTACTGTCCACATCAAAAATTCGGGGTTCCTGAGACACTGAATCGGTCCTCCGCAGCGCTGCACGCTGGCTTCGTTTGCCTACCCGCGCCGTGCCGCGCCGGGATCTCACCCGGTCAAGTTTAGGCGCTCAGGACCTCTGGTGCCGATTCCTGTCTGCTCCCGCGACTCACGCGACCGGCCTTTGACGTCTGACGCTGGATCGGCCAGCCAAGGCCTGGTCACACCATTCCCATGTGCCAGGGAGCGTCCCGATGCGGCTAGAAGAGGAAGTACCTCTGCGCCATTGGGACGCTGGCAACGGGGTCGCAGACGAGCAGTTCGCCGTCCGCTCGCACATCGTACGTCTCCGAATCGACCGTAATCTCCGGCAGGGCGCTGTTGTTGACCATATCGCGCTTCGTAATCCGGCGCGTGTTCCGCACGGCAAGGGCTCGCTTGCGGAGGCCCAGGCGTTCAGGGACGCCCAATGCAAGGGCAGCCTGCGAAAGGAACGTAACGGCCGTGCCGGCTGGGTTGAGCGCGCCAAACATGGGACGGTAGCGGACTGGTTGCGGCGTCGGGATCGAGGCGTTCGGATCACCCATCGCTGCCCAGGCGATCATGCCCCCCTTGAGCACCAGGTCTGGTTTCACCCCGAAGAACGCCGGCTGCCAGACCACCAGGTCTGCCAGCTTGCCGCTCTCCACGGAGCCGACCTCGTGGGCCACCCCGTGCACCACGGCAGGGTTGATCGTGTACTTGGCGACGTAGCGCTTGATGCGTGTGTTGTCATTCCGGGCAGAGTCGCCGGGCAATGCGCCGCGCTGCCGCTTCATCTTGTCCGCTGTCTGCCAGGTCCGCATGATCACCTCACCCACCCGGCCCATCGCCTGGGAGTCCGAGGCGACGATGGAGAGCGTGCCAGTGTCGTGCAAGATGTCCTCGGCCATGATCGTCTGCGGCCGGATGCGCGAATCAGCGAAGGCAAGGTCCTCCGGGACGTGCGGGTTGAGGTGGTGACACACCATCAGCATGTCCAGGTGCTCTTCGAGCGTGTTCACCGTGAATGGGCGCGTCGGGTTCGTCGACGATGGGAGCACGTAGTCATAGCTGGCAATACGCAGGATGTCCGGCGCGTGGCCGCCTCCCGCCCCCTCGGTGTGATAGGTGTGGATGGTCCTTCCGGCGATCGCCGCGACGGTGTCCTCCAGGAAGCCACACTCGTTGATGGTGTCGGTGTGGATGCAGGTTTGCACGTCGTATTCGTCGGACGCCTGGAGCGACGCGTCGATAGCTGCGGGAGTCGTTCCCCAGTCCTCGTGCAATTTCAGGCCGCATGCTCCTGCCTCTATCTGCGCGCGTAGCGGATCGAGCGTCGCGCTGTTCCCCTTGCCCAGCAGGCCAAGGTTGACGGGGAGGGCGTCAAACGACTGCAGCATCTGCCCGATGTTCCACGCGCCCGGGGTGCAGGTGGTGGCGTTCGTGCCGGTAGCGGGGCCGGTTCCCCCGCCCAGCATGGTCGTCACGCCGGACGCAATCGCCTCTTCCACCTGCTGTGGGCAGATGAAGTGGACATGGCTGTCAAACCCGCCCGCCGTGACAATCTTGCCTTCGGCGGAGATCACTTCGGTGCCTGCGCCTACCACGAGGCGTGGGTCGACCCCATCCTGGGTGTCCGGGTTTCCGGCTTTGCCGACGGCCACGATACGGCCGTCCTTGACGCCAATGTCCCCTTTGACGATCCCCCAGTGGTCAACCACGATGGCGTTCGTGATCACCAGGTCAAGCACATCGACCGCCCGGGCGGACTGCCCCATGCCGTCGCGAATCGTCTTGCCGCCACCAAAGGTGATCTCATCCCCGTAGACAGCAAAGTCAGCTTCGATCTCCAACAGGAGTTCCGTGTCGGCCAGGCGGACACGGTCACCCGTCGTAGGACCGTAGAGATCGGCGTACTGGCGGCGCGGAATCTGCAGCGTCACTCGGCACCTCCGGCCGTGTCAAAGTGCGCGAGCGCGGCCTGGCTGGGCGGACCGTCCGTTGTTCCTCCCGCGAGACCGCGCAGACCATAGACCTCGCGCGATCCCCCAAACGTGACCAGCGACACCTCTCGCTCCTGCCCCGGTTCAAAGCGCACTGCCGTTCCCGAGGGAATTGCCAGGTGCTTGCCCCAGGCGGCGGCGCGGTCAAAGCGCAGCGCCGGGTTCACTTCGAAGAAGTGAGCGTGCGAACCCACCTGGATTGGCCGGTCACCGCCGTTCTGGACAGGGATCGTGATCGTCTCGCGACCCAGGTTTGCAGTGATGGGCTCACGCTCCAGCAGCACCTCACCGGGCAGCGTCTCACCCGACGCCGCGATCGGCTGGTGCACCGTGACCAGCTTGGTGCCATCCGGGAAGGTGGCCTCCACCTGGATTTCATGGATCATCTCGGCCACGCCCGGCATGACGTCCTCGGCGCGGAGGATTTGCTTGCCGTACGACATCAACTCTGCGGCGGAACGACCGTCACGCGCGCCCTCCACAATTTCCGCCGAGAGGATCGCTATCGCTTCCGGGTAGTTCAGCTTGAGCCCGCGTGCCTGGCGGGCACGCGCCACCTGGGCTGCCAGGTAAATCAGCAGCTTGTCCTGCTCACGCGGCGTCAGTTGCACGCGTCATCTCCTTTTCCCGGGACCGAACGGACCGCAGCCCAGTGTAAGGAGCAAGGGGGAGTGTTGCGTCGTGCGAACCGTCGCGTCTGGTTCCGCTGGTTTGGGCAAGATGCACACTGTCCTGGCAGACCGGGCAGACATGAGACGAGTTCCTGGCTATCGATTCGCGCGCGGGAACGTGTATTGTTGCTGGCAGCCTGCCGGTGAGGAGCCGGCCGTGAATCAGTGAGGCAGCGAGCATGGCGGACGCCGATCTCATCATCGAAAACGGCACGATCATCACGGAGGGTGGCACATTCAATGCGGCGTTGATCGTGGCAAACGGCCAGGTCGTCGCCTATGCGGAAGACGCCAGCGAGTGGAATGCCAGGGAGCGCATCGACGCGAGCGGTTTGCTGGTGATGCCGGGTGGCATCGATGTGCACACGCACTTCGAAGAACCTGACCCGGCCCTGCTCGAAGGGTTCACCTCCGGTGGACGCTCGGCCGCGGCGGGCGGCCTGACCAGCGTCGTCGAGATGCCCCAGGCCCGTCCGACCACGACGACCCCGGCACAGTTTGCCGACAAGGTGCGCCTGGTCAAGGAAAATGCCGTTGTGGATATGGCCCTCTGGGCCGGGGCGATCGGGCCACCGCAACAGAGCGCGGATGACCTGACTGCCATGGTCGATCTCGGCGCGGCAGCATTCAAGTCGTTCATGGCCTCATCTTCCCCCCTCTTCCCGGCGGTCGATACCGCGCAGATGCTCTGGGTGATGGAGGAAGCGGCCAGGCTCGGCATTCCTTACGGCCTCCACGCCGAAGATCAATCCCTGTTGCAGGCAGGGCTGGCTCGCACGGAAGGCGCAGGCCGCAGGGATCCCCTCGCACACGCAGAGTCACGCCCACCGCTCGTCGAGACCGTGGCGGTCAGCACGGTGCTGCTGCTGGCAGCGGAAACTGGCTCCCACGCCCACATCTGCCACCTGGCGTCCGCAGGCGCCCTGGAGCTGGTGCGAGCGGCCAGGGCGCGCGGGCTGAAGGTGACGGCCGAAACCTGCCCGCAATACCTGATGCTGAACACCGATGATCTCGAGCGGCTGGCCGGTTTCGCGCGTTGTGCGCCGGCGATCCGGGACCAGACGGAGGTCGATCAGCTGTGGGAAGGCGTGCTGGACGGCTCGATCGACCTCATCTCCTCCGATCACTGCCCATACACCATCGAAAGCAAGGAGGCCGGGTACGAGAACATCTTTGCGGCACCGCTGGGTCTTTCCGGCGTGCAGACGATGTACCCCGCCATGTACAGCGAGGCCGTCGTGCGGCGCGGGGTGAAACCCGAGCGCTTCGTGCAACTGATGTCGGCCAACCCCGCCCGCATCTTCGGGCTCTACCCACGCAAGGGCTCGCTCACGATTGGCGCTGACGCGGATATCACGTTGCTTGATCCGGGGGCCACCTGGACCATCACCGTGGAGGACGCGCTGCACAAGCACAAGTGGACACCCTTCGCTGGGAAGCAGGTGACCGGTCGCGTGGTGCGAACGATTCGCCGCGGCGAGACGATCTTCGATGATTCCCTCGAGGGCGAAGCACGTGTCCTGGCAACTGCGGGCTCCGGCACGTATCTGCCGCGTGGCTATGGAGAACTTCCGGCATGACCACGGTGATTGAGCGCTGGATCGAACCAGCGCAGGTTGCGCGCGCCATCGAGGACCTGGCCGAGTTCGGGGCACGTGGGGAAACCGGCGTCGCCCGCCTTGTGTACAGTCCCGAATGGAGCGCGGCGCAGGACCAGGTGGCGGCCTGGATGGCCGAGGCTGGCCTGCGCGTGGAGCGGGACGCGGTCGGCAACGTCTGGGGCTACCTGGATGGCGCCGCCAACGGAGGCGTCCTGGCGACTGGCTCCCACATTGACAGCCAGAATCCCGGCGGCCGTTTTGACGGCGCACTCGGGGTAGTCGGCGGCATCGCGGCGCTCCGCGTCCTGAAGGAGCGGTTCGGGCAACCGCAGCGCACGCTGGCGGTCGTCTCACTGGTCGAGGAAGAAGCCTCCCGCTTTGCCGCCGCCAATTTCTGGGGCTCACGAGCCATCATCGGCAAGATTCCGGCGGATGATCCGCGCCGGCTGCGCGGCTACGATGGCGTCACCATGGCTGAAGCGATGCGCGATGCCGGCTTCGATCCCCATGACATCCCCGCTGCCAGGCGCCAGGACATCGACGCGTTTATCGAACTCCATATCGAGCAAGGCCCGTATCTGGAGCAGGCCGGGCTGCCGGTCGGGATCGTCGAGCGCATCACGGGGCTGCGCCACTACCACGTCACGCTGGAAGGAAGCGCCAACCATGCTGGGACGACGCCGATGGACCTGCGGCGTGATGCCATGGCCGGCGCGGCAGAGATCATCTCGGGAGTCATCAACACGGCGCACCGCATGGGGCGGCCCGTGGTGACCACGGTCGGGCGCATGCACGTGACACCGAACGAGCGAGCGGTAATTCCCCATCAAGTGACCTTCACCGTAGACGCCCGCTCTCCAGACCCAGCCCAGCGAGATCAACTGCTGGCGCGGCACGAGGCGCTGATGCACGAGGTCGCGGACCGGCGAGGCCTCGGCCTGGCGATCCGGGTCGACAGCGACCGCGTTCCGGTTGCCTCGGACCCTGAGCTCGTCGCGGCGATCGCTGCGGCCGTGCAGGAGGCGGGCGTCCCGGCGCAGCGGATGACCTCCGGCGCCGTCCACGACGCCATGCAACTTGCCGAAATCGCGCGTGTGGCCATGATCTTCGTGCGGTCTCAGGGCGGGATCAGTCACAGCCCCGACGAGTACACATCCCCTGAAGACGCCGCAGCGGGTACCGAGGTTCTGGCGCGGACGCTTTACCGGCTGGGCTACGGCTCATGAGCGAGACAACGCCACTGGTGGTGTTGATTGCATCACCGCTTGAAGCCGAGTACGTCACGCAGATCGCGGACGCTTTTCCGGGCGAGATCGAGCTGATTTACCCCAGCCACCTGATGCCGCCCACGCGGTACCGGGGTGATCACGGACACTATGACCGGGGCCTAACCGGAGAAAAGCAGCAAGAATGGCATGACCTGTTGCGCCGTGCCGACGTCCTGTTCGATTTTCCGGAGTACGAGCAACTCCCGTTTGGCGAGCTCTGCCCGCGGGTGCGTTGGGTCCAGACCAGCTCGGCCGGCGTCGGTCCCATGGTGCGAGACCTTGGACTGCAGGACGCCGATCTCCTGGTGACGACCGCGAGTGGTCTCCACGCGCAGCCGCTCACCGAATTCGCGTTTGCAGCCATCCTGTACCACAGCAAGGAACTGGGTCGGCTGCAGAACGAGCAACTCGAGCGGTCCTGGCGTCGTTTCAGTGGCCGGGAGCTGGCAGGCTCGACCATTGCCATCATCGGGCCGGGGCGCATTGGACAGGAAGTGGCGCGTGTCGCGCGCGCGTTCCGGATGCGCGTCGTGGCGCTCGGGCGTCACGTTGACCCGGCACGAGCGGCCGCGCTGGGGTTCGATCACCTGTACGCGCGCCCCGATTTACACACGATGCTCGGGGAAGCCGACTACCTCGTGCTTTGCGCACCGCACACGCCAGAAACAGACACCATCATGGACGCGGCGGCCTTCGCGGCGGTCAAGCCTGGCCTGGGGCTGGTGAATATTGGCCGTGGCGCGCTGGTGGATGAGGACGCCCTGCTCGCGGCACTGCGGGACGGTCGTCTTGCATTCGCCGCCCTCGACGTCTTTCGGAAGGAGCCGCTACCACCAGAATCTCCTTTCTGGTCGCAGCCAAATGTCCTCATCAATCCGCACTCGGCCAGCACGGTCGACACCGAAAACGCCAAGCTCACGGCACGATTCATCGAGAACCTGCGGGCATACCTGGACGGCCGCACCGGGGATATGGGGCCAGTGCTGGACAAGCGACGACTCTACTAGTGAATTGCCGCCAGGCTGAAACCGGTACGAATATTGCGGCGTAGAAGGTGTGGGCCTGCAACAATTCAGGCGCAGCTATCATTTCGAGTGTTCGTACACAACCGCGTCAGGCAAAGTGGAGGAACAATGGTGATGCATCGTTGGCGAGGACTGTTCGTTGCGCCGGTGGCGGCGCTGATGCTGGCGGCGCCAGTCATGGCGCAGGACGGCACGCCTACTCCGGGCTCCGAGAGTGCTCGCAACGTCAATGCATCTGAATGCGTTGTCGAGCCGCGCGCATACGATGACATCGCAGCCATTCTTGATCTGAATGGCGCGGGCATCCCGCAACCCCCGGCCACAACCATCACTCCACCCCTTGGGACTGTCGTTGACGCCGACACCGACGCCGCGGTCAAGGATGTCGCACGGCGGGTGCTCGCCTGCTTCAACGCCGGAGACATTCCACGGGCGGCGGCGCTCATGACCGACAACGGCGTGAAGCGATCCTACTGGGGACTGACGATCGACGAAGAGAATCGGGAACTGGCCCGCACCCGTCTTGCCGCTCCCGCTGAACCGCGAGCAGAAGAGGTCTATATCCGCCTGATCACGATCACGGATGCGTCAACGCTGCCCGATGGCCGTGTCGCGGCGTTTGTGATCCTGAACGAGCCCCTGCTCCCGCCGAACGGCCCGGAGACGCTCCTCTTCATCTTCGCGAACGAGGATGGCACGTGGAAAGTCGATGACTACATCGACTTCTCGATCGTGCCGCCGAACTACGGCTCCGAAGCCACTCCGGAGGTCTAACCTCCGAAACCACCGCTGCCAACAGGGCGTTTCAGCCTTGAAGCACGAACGTGGCGGGTCCACCGGTACAAGTGGACCCGTCGCCATCTTGCAGCAGAAGTGCTGAACCGGCTATGTTCGGGCATGCCCCGCAAAACCTGCGGCGTGGTGTGCTCATCACGTCAGTGGCCGGGGAGAGGGTTCCAGGGGGCAAGCATGACCAAGCGATTCCTGACAGCCGCGGCAGTGGCTTTTGCCCTGTCCACGTCGGTGCTGGGTGCGTCTGCACAGAGCAACACGCCGGTGAATGCCGATGGCGCCTACGTGGTGGCCAATGACGATGGCGCGCCGATGGTGTCTGGCAAAGGCGACGATGTCATTTACGGGGATATCAACACGGGTGGCGGCGGCGGCCAGGTCCTCGGTGATCCGAACGCCATCTACACCCCGGTCACACCGGACCACGACACGGTGGCGCTCAACCCGGGCGCCGGAGATGGCATGATCGGTGGCATCCCGATCCAGCCCGTGGCGACCGCGCCGGACAACACCGCGACCACGACGACGTCCCTGGCCAACGACAGCGGGACAACCACTGAGAACGTGCCCGTGGACAGCATGGGCGAGACCGCGACGACCGAGACAGAAGCTGCACCGACCGGCTTCTGCAGTCAGTATGTGGACTGGTATGACGCCCAGGTCGCCTACGAAAATCTTGGTGCGACCTCGGCAGACCCCGCTCTGGTGAATGAGGTTGATCCCGACTGGGACGGAATCGCGTGTGAAGTCGAGATGGCGTAATCTCAACGCCCATAGAGCACCGGTCCACGGCGGCGAGGGGGGTTCCCCTTGCCGCCGTGGTGGTATCAGGCCGGGACTGCGCCCCGCGCTTCGTCCACCAGCAGGCGCAGCATCGCCTGGTTGACTGGCCCCAGCTGGTAGTGATCGATGGTGCCATCCGGCCGGATGATGATCGTGGCGGGGTAGGCCTGGGGAATACCAAAGGCTGTCTCAATCGGCCCCAGACCTGGTTCGTCGGTATCGGTATCCCGGCCAATTGGATAGGTAAATCCACCCTGGGCCACGAAGACGCGCGCCTTCTCGTCCGTGTCCGTGCGCACTCCCACGCCAAGGATGGTTGTGGCCTCCCCGGTCGCTTGTGCCTGCTCCCAGAATGCCTGGAGTTCGGGCATTTCCTGGCGGCAGGGGCCGCACCAGGATGCCCAGAAGTTGACGACCACGACATCCCCCTCCAGGTCTGAGAGGGCGAGCTTGTCGCCATTGAGGAGCGTCAGTGAGACGTCCGGTGCAGGCGACCCCGTTGCATCGGCTGGCGCTGGAGGAGCGGGAGGTTGTTCGTTCCGCTGCACCAGCCAGACCCCGACAATGGCCAGGAGGAGGATGAGCCCCAGGATCAGTGGCGACCACTTCCCGAGGCGGCCGTATCCCACCCGGCCGTGATCTTGTCTGTCTTCTGGCTCGTCCGGGAGTTCAGGTTGACCCGGCAGTGGCTGGCGCACCGGTGATGAGTCGCTCATGGCTCAGGCGAGACCGCCAATGGCTTTCTCCACCTTTTGCCACGTCGCATCGTCCCCACCAGCCATGATTAGGACCACGTTGCTCCCCTGGGTCATGCGCCGCTCACCTTCTGGCATGGGTGTCCCGCGCAGGGAGTCAGGGACAACTGCCTGGGGATCAAGCGTGAGGGAGGCGCCTTGCGCCTGCGACTGATCCGGGAACAGGAAAACGAACGCCGGCTGACCGGCAATCTCCAGACCCTGTCCGGGAACGCCGGCATCCCCTGCCGGCACGAACATGCCCTGCGGCTGACGGACCTCCAAACCCTGGCTCTCCAGTGCCCGCACGACGTTGATCAGTTGATTTCCACCTGGCACGGCAGTCGGCACGGGGGCGATGCCCCGGCCCGGCCTCAGGTACAGAACAACCGCGAGAATCGCGAAGATCACCGCCACGACCGCCAGGATGTTGCTCAGCGTGTTGCGCGATGTGCGCCGCTCTGGCGCAGCGTCTGTCATGTCATTTTCCCGTCCAGTGCACTTCCGGCACTCGATGGTAGCGTCGCCTGCGGCCGCAGGCTAATCCGGATCCTCTCCTTCGGCGCTGTCCTGCAGGACCTCGGCCTCCTCGCCAGGAGCAGTGCGCGGCATGAATCCGGCCCGCTCAATCACCTGGTGCAACGCTCCGTCCCGGTGCGTTGCGCGAGATCCCCCCCGGACCAGGAGCTGGCGATCTCCCAGTTCGCTGACTTCCCAGGCCTCCCGGCGGAGGAACCGCCCCAGTTGGTCCCGGGCTGTGCGGTCATCAAGGTCGAGCACCGTAGCCTCTTCAAGCCGCACGACACGCAGGCGCTGGACCCACTCCGTAAGGCTGGCCGCAACTGCAGGAGGCAACGGCGCGCCGCCACTCCGCTCCAGGTAGGCGGTGATCTGGTCCTGGCGCACTCCAGCCGTTAAAGCCGCGGCCACCGATTGCGACGTCAGCCGGTAACGGCTCGTTTCACCCAGTTCGACCAACTCGGCAAAGGCGGACAGGGCCCAGACCCGCTCCGGGGTAGGTTCCCACAACGCGATCTCGCCACTCTCCGCGATCTCCAGCCCCCGTTCTGGCGTCGGCTCTGGCTGCCCGGCCATGCCCGCCGTGACCTGCAGCCGGACTGCACGCGGCGTGCCGGGAGAATCAGCGATGCTGACCAGGTCGAACCAGGCGCAGGGCCCGGCGATCTCGAAGGATGCAATATCCGTCAGCGCTTCCGCCCGGGCCTCCTCCGGAGGGATGTCACCAATCACCTCACCGCCGACACGAGCTGTTGCTGCCCGAAACGATGCGCCAATCAGGCCGGGCTGCGCTGCCGCTACCCACTCGGCCAGGCTCTCCAGCGTCACCCATGCGTCGGGCGGAGCCTCTTGCTCGGCCTGCCGCAGCGCAGCCAGCAAACGAGGCCGCATCCCTCGCCAATCCGCGCCTCGGACATCCACAATGCCGGCTGCATCTCCTTCGATCCATGCCGGCAGACGCAACCACCTGCCGCGGAGGCGTTCACCCAGCTCAGAGAATGACATCTGCCGCGCCGCTCGCGCATTGGGGCCGGCCACGACGCGCACCGGCTGTGTACTTTCGTCCGCCAGGAAAATCCCCTCCTCCAGGCCGAGCGCCTGCAGGAGGTCGAGGTACCCGGTCGGGATGTCATCCCGTTCGCCGAACCAGAGCAGCGGCGCGGCCACCCTCCGCAACCAGCGCGGCGCCGGCTCGTTTCGTAGCCACGGTGGCGCGTTTTGACCGGAGATCATGCGCAGGATCGTCAAGAGATCCCACGCGAGCGCGTAGCGCGGCCGCCAGCGCCGCTCCTCGCCCGGAACCGCGACGAGTGGCGGGAGCGCGGGCGCCTCATGTTGTCCTGGCTCCCGAATTTCTTTCGGCATGAAGAGCCAGCGACTCCCGTCCCGGTGGTAGGTGTGCCAGATCAGAAGCGCGCTTTCCAGATCTGCCAGGGCCGCCCGCTGTCGTGCGACGGTCTGGCTGTCAGTACCTGCCAGACCCGCTCGCTCCAGGATCTCTCCCAGCGGTTGAGGAGACTCTGAGCGTTGCATCTCCTGCCAGATCGCCGCGGCGTCATGGCTGCGGCGACTCACCACCCGTGCCAGGCGACGCGGGTCAGCGACGACGCGCAGCACACGCGCGGCCACTTCGGCGCGCGAAGCCACTGCCGGGAGGACGGGCGCCCCCCAGGTGCGGGAGGCACTTTCCAGTTCCGCGTCGTCCATCAACTCGATCAGCACCCGGAGCGGCGAACTGGCAAGATCGCCTGCCGCAATCTCGTCCTGCACGCGGCGCACGTTCAGCGCGACTTCGCGTGGCATGAGCAGGCGCGGCTCCTCCCCAACGAGAAGCGGATCGTCGTCCCCTTCGCGCGCCAGGACGCCGAGACGGTAGAGACGGGTTGCCACCACTCGCGCCTCTTCCACGTCGAGGTTCATCGCTCTGGCCAGGTCGACCAACGTTGGAGGACGCTCCTGGTCCGCGACATCTGCCAGGAAGGCGACCACCTGCCGTTCCTGCGCCGAGAACTGCTGCCACAGATCCCGTATGGCACGTGGGTCCGTCATGGCCCGGTAGAGGGCGGCGACGACGTCGCTCTTGCTCTCCCCCATGACCGGCACGGCCCAGGCATCGGCGATGCGGAGCAACTCCGGGAGTGGTCTGGCGTGCAAGCGGCCAAGGAGATTTCGCATGAGCGTCCTGTAACGAGAGGTGGCAATGCGCTGGCGGGTTGCGTCCAGTATATCGACGGCTACATCGCAACCCGGGCTGGAAACCATGCTATACACGACGCCAGAGTGCCGTTCATCAGTGGAGCGCGAATGATGGCAGAGCAGGCTACGAGCCCCGAGGTCATCGTGGTTGGCGGTGGGATCGCCGGCACGTCCATTGCCTGGCGGTTGGCCGAAAGTGGCCGCCGGGTCCTGCTGCTGGAGCGACGCGGTATCTGCGCCGGAGCATCAGGCCGCAACGCCGGCATGACCGGTGCTGGCTCCTCCATGCATGCAACATCCCGCGCCGGTCGCGCGGTCTACGCCATCACCATGGCGAATCTGAACCTGATGCGGGATCTGCACCATGAGCTCGGCCGCTCGTTCAGCCTGCTCTTGCCCGGCACCCTGGACATCATCACGACGGAAGAGCAGTACGAGCACCTGAGAGAGGCAGTCGCCGTCGAACAGGAGGCAGGGATCGAGATCGAGCTTCTGGACACCATTGCCACGCGCTCGATCATGCCCGCCTTGTCTCCCGAAATCCTGGGTGCGGCTTACGCCGAGGATCGCGGGCACTTCTGGCCCTTTGCGCTGGTGACGGCCGTGGCGGACGCAGCGGTCCGCCACGGGGCTGAACTCCGTGCCGGCGCCCGTGTGCAACGCCTGCTCCGTGACGGCGACCGCGTCATCGGCGTCGAAGTCGATGGCCAGCCGATCCTGGCCGAGCATGTGGTACTGGCGACGAATGCGTGGACGCCAACGCTGCTGCCGGATTTACCGGAGGGCGCACTTGTCCCGGCTCGCGGCCAGATTATGGTCACGCAACCCCTGCCACCGCTCATGCCCTGTCCGTTCGGCACGAACTTCGACAAGGAGTACGGGCGGCAGACGCCCACCGGCCAGATTCTCATGGGTGGATTCCGTCGCGACGACGAGAACGAGGGGCTGGGTACCTACCTCGAAGAGGTCACACCTGCCGTACAGGCGGGACTGGCAGGCAGCTTGATCGATCTCTTCCCCGAGCTGCGTGGCAAGGCACGCGTCGTGCGCTCGTGGGCCGGCATCATGGGCTTCACGGCCGACGGGCTGCCGCTGATCGGCCCCTACGCCCCGCTTCCTGGTCTCTGGGTTGCAGCTGGCTTCAACGGTGGAGGCTTCTCCTGGGGCGCCATCAATGGCAAGATCATGACCCGGCTCATCAACGGCCAGGACCCCGGCTTCGACCTGGAGCCGTTTCGCCCGCACCGCTTCCTGGACGACGGTGTGGCGTGGGCGAATCCCTTCACCGCCGGCGAGAAAAACAATCCTCGCCAGGCCCATTCGTTCACCGAAGCCTGAAACTGCGACATGAGTGATCCTGCTGCAGCTCCTCCCCTTGAAACCGGCTGGCTGCCCACGACTCCAATCAGTGACTCCTACCTGCGGCGCTTTCTCTGGAACTGGGCCGATGCCTGCGCGGCGACCGCTCGGTCGTTTGATGGGCACGTGCTCGAGACCGACGCTGTGCGCCTGGCTGACGCTGGCCGTCCCGGTTCGTTCTCAAACTGCGCGACGCTAACTCAGCCTTTGACCGCAGAGAGCGCGGCTGCAAGACTCGCGCAGATCACGGCCTTTTTTGAGTTCAACGAGACGTCACGCTCCGGGGAGGTACTGCTCGTCTCAGCCTGGCCCACCGGCGATCTCCGCCCGTATGGCTGGAACCTGATGGGGCACCCACCCGTGCATTTGTTGCCGCAACACGTGCCGGCGCGCGACGCTCCGCCAGGACTGCGGATCGAGCGTGTCGACTCCCCTGCCCTCCTGCATGCCTGGGAACAGACGGTCAGTCGGGGATACCCGCTGGAAGGGCTGGATGACGCCCCGGCGGGCGCGCTGGTCTCACTGTCCCTCATCGCGGATCCACATTACGGCGCCTGGGTCGGCTATGTGGAAAACCGCCCCGTGGTTGCCTCCGCAGCCTGGGCCGCGCACGGCGTGGTGAACGTGACGCTCGTGGCGACCCTGCCCAATGAACGGCGCAAGGGCTACGGAGAAGCCCTGACCTGGGCAGCCTCCCGTCTCGACCCGTCGCTACCCGCGATGCTCCTCTCGTCAGATGACGGTCGTCCCGTTTATGAGCGAATGGGCTTCCTGCCGCTGCAGCGTATGACGCTCTGGTACCGTCCCCGATAGGGGCAGGCGCCTCCTATCGCGGGCGGGCCTGCATCAGCTTGATCATCGGCTTGCGTGGCTTGGCGGCAGCATCGCGGGCGAGTTGGACCGCGACAGCAGCGGCAATGTGCTCGAATGCTTTTGCTGTTTCGGAATCGGGATGAGCAACCATCACCGGCGTCCCGGAATCTCCACCCTCGCGCACACGCGCCTCGATTGGGACCTCGCCCAGGAAGGGCACGCCGTATTCCGTAGCTGTCCGCAGGCCGCCTCCCTCACCAAAGATCGGGGTCTTCTCGCCACAGCCCGGACAGATGAAGCCGCTCATGTTCTCAACGATGCCCACGATGGGCGTCTTCACTTCCTGGAACATCTTGAGGCCCTTGACGGCGTCCGCCAGCGCCACTTCCTGAGGGGTCGTGACGATGATCGCTCCGGAAAGCGGGATCTTCTGCGTCAGGGTGAGCTGCACATCCCCCGTACCCGGCGGCAGGTCGATGACCAGGTAATCAAGATCCTCCCAGAGGACGTCGTTCAGGAACTGGGTGATCAACTGGGCCACCAGCGGCCCGCGCCAGATCAGGGCCTTCTCGGGATCAAGCAGGAACCCGATGCTCATGATCTTTACGCCATGTGCTTCCAACGGCACGATCTTGCCGTCGCGCACCAGCGGCTTCGCGCTCTGGCCCATCATCAACGGGATGCTGGGCCCGTAAACATCGGCATCGAGCAACCCGACCTTGGCGCCAGCCTGGGCGAGCGCCACGGCCAGGTTCACGGCCACCGTGGACTTCCCAACGCCACCCTTGCCGGAGGCCACAGCAACGGTGTTGCGAACGCCGCTGATCGGGTCAGCGTCAATCTTGCCGGAGCCAGACGCGCGGACCCTTGTCAGGAACGTCACCTCGACAGTTTCGACGCCAGGAAGCTTGCCGGCTGCTTCCTTGAGTTCGCGCTCGATCGTGCCCTTGTAGGGGGCAATGGGAGAGAGCAACTCAACGGTCAGGTTGAGGCGAGAGCCATCGATCTCGACGGCCGGGATCATCCGCAGGTCAACCAGTCCCCGCCCGATGGCTGGTTCCTGCACGCCGGAGACCGCCTCCAGCACCTGCTCCTTTGTCAGAACCGCCCCGTTTGGCGGTGGTGGGATACTCATTTGTTCCTTGACTTTCCAGGCTGAACGGGCGATGTCGCCGCGCGTTTCTCTCTGTAAGAGACGATACTCTATGGCAGCAAGGCCGTTGCCGACCTCACGCGACCCTGATTCAGGTGTTGGCCTGATAGGGGGTGCGCCAGGTCAGGCGCAAGAACCGACGAATGGAGTTGTACCGGTACCCATGACTGAACACGATCAGGATCGCGACGATCCGCAAAGTGAGCCATCTGCCGCTGTCGACGCGTTCTCTGCAAAGCAGGCGGCAGAAGCGGAAGAGAGTGGCGTCCCCGCGGGACCCAGGAAAATCGCGTCGATCATGGCGCACCCGGACGACGCCGAATTCATCTGTGGCGCGACCCTGGCCCGCTGGGCGGAAGAAGGCAACGACGTCGTCATCGTCCTCATCACCTCGGGTGACAAGGGCAGTGACGATCCCGAGATGACCCACGAGAAGCTGGCCGCCACTCGCGAGGCCGAGCAACTGGCGGCCGCAAAAGTGCTGGGCGTGAGCGACGTCATCTTCCTGCGCAAAACAGACGGCTACCTGGTTCCGACCCTGGAACTGCGGCGTGACCTTGTGCGCGTGGTGCGCGAGGTCAAACCGGATGTCGTGATCTGCCAGGATCCAACCGTGCACTGGGCGGACACCAGCTACATCAACCACCCGGATCACCGGGCAGCGGGCGAGGCGGTGCTGGCCGCCATCTTTCCGGCCGCGCGCAACCGCATGTATTTCCCGGAACTCCTGGCCGAGGGCCTGGAGCCACACACAGTGCGGGAGATCTACATGGCCGGGGCGCAGACGCCGGATGTCGCCATTGATGTCACGGCCCACATGCCGAAGAAGATCTCGGCACTGAAGGCCCATGCCTCCCAGGTTGGCGAATTCGAGTTCGAGCAGATGATCTGGGACTGGGCGAAAGAATCAGCCAAGGAGTTCCCGGACCACGGCGAGTACGCTGAGACGTTCCGCTACTTCAAGCTGGAATAGCGTCCCAGCGGACCAGACACAGGGTCAACGGCGCAGGAATCCAAACCCGCGCCGTTGGCGTCTACCGGCTTGCTTCTGGAGTCGCAGCAGATCTGGCCCATCAATCAACAGAATGCCATGTGCGTAGGCCAGCTTCCTGGCGGCTAGGGTAAAGCCACTGGTCGTGACGAACAGGCCCACGTCAGCCCCATGGTGAATTTTCTGCATTCCGATGAAGGTCTGGATCATCGGTGAACCAACGTTCTTGCCCGGGACGTATCGTTTGCATTGAATGGCTGCGGTCTGGCCGTGCGGCGTACGGCCCCAGATGTCGACGCCAAGGTCCCCTGACCCACCGTTCAAGCGAAGATCCCGATACCCAATCGCTGACAACAGGTCGCGAACATATGCCTCGAACTCGTACGGACCCAAGGCATAAAGCTGATTGATCCCACGGCTGGCACGTCGCCGTGGCGACGCTGGCCTCACCACTAACTGTGCTGGCCGGGAACGGCGCCGGCGGGTGACGAGCCAGACGACGATGAGACCACCCAGGAGATATGGCATCGCGTGCTGGCCAACGGCAGGTTCTAGATCCAGGCCGTTCATGGCGACGAAGAGGACCATCAGCACACATAGACCAACGCCGATGGTTTTGATGAATCGACGCCCGGAGTGTCGGCGGCGGCGAGATCTGCGAAACATTGCCTTTTCCACACGTTTACACGGCGGCTGACACACGAATTACTCACGTCTATCAGCTTGCGACCTCACACGCAACGAAAACCGCTACTTCCAGGACCAACGGCCGTGCAATAATGGGTGCTGTTTCTCGGCCCCGAGGTCGGTTCTTCCCCTCCTGACGCGTAATGTTCCGCCAGCGGGAGTTCCGCCCCGTCGCCTGTTGCTGCCTTAGGGAGTGGATCGATGAAGTCTCCGATGCTCGAGTACGCGTTCTTCGAGGGCGAGTACGTGCCGTTTGCCGACGCCAAGGTCAGTGTCGGCACGCATGCCCTGCAGTACGGCACCGGTGCTTTCGCTGGCATCCGCGGCTACCTCGATGCCGACGGCGAGACGATCAACATCTTCCGCCTCCCTGACCACGCGGCTCGCCTGTTGAACTCCGCCAAACTCCTCCGCGCTCCCCTGCCCTTCCACCGGGAATCACTAGCGGACACCATCGTCAAACTTGTTGAGAAGAACGCTCCGAGCAAGGATGTCTACATCCGGCCCTTTGTCTACAAATCATCGGTGCAGCTAACACCTCGCCTGATGGGCCTCGACAACGAGCTGGCCATCTACATGCTCGAACTCGGCGACTACCTGGACACCTCGGCCGGGGTCAAAGCTGCCGTCTCCTCATGGCAGCGCGTCTCCGATAACTCCGTGCCGGGCCGCGGCAAGCTCTCTGGCGCGTACATCAACTCCGCCCTCGCCAAGGACGAGGCCGAGGAGAAAGGCGCCGACGAAGCAATCCTGCTCGATGCGCACGGCCACGTGGCGGAGGGCAGCGGCTGCAACCTCTTCCTGGTGCGTGACGGCGTCCTCATCACGGCGCCGGTGACCGGCGACATCCTGGAAGGCATCACCCGGCGCAGCATCATCCTCTTCGCGAAAGACCTTGGCATCCCGGTCGAGGAGCGCGTTATTGACCGCTCGGAGCTGTACATCGCGGACGAGGCGTTCTTCTGCGGCACAGGCATGCAGATTGCGCCCATTGCCAGCATCGATGGCCGCCCGGTCCACGACGGCCAGGTCGGCCCCATCACCGCGCAGCTCCGTGATGTCTTCTTCGACACCGTGCGCGGCAGAAACTCGAAGTACGCCCACTTCCTGACCAGGGTCCGCATCCCGGTTGCCGCCGGCGCAGACTAGCGATCGCCTTGCCCGTCGTCCCGACCTGGGAACCCGGGAGGGAAGCTGGTTGAGAGACCTCCGTGTTGGACGTGGCGTCCGACCCGGAGGTCTTTTCGTTCATCGTCGTCCTGGGTCAGCGAGACGGCACCCTGGCCGGTCCTTACCTCACCACCTCGCGGTCCCTGCCGCCACCAAGGGGCTTCGCGGGTTGACGAGGAACACAATGTCGATGGAATCACTTGACAGCGAGCCGCCGAACGCATACCCTGATGTCAACAGGGGGAGTAACCCCCGCTCCCACAGTGCGGAGCGGAACGTGCGGTCGTCATTCCGTGCACTTGCTGCACCGGCCGCTGGAGCGAGGAACGCCTTGCTCGGCCAGACCCTGGCTCATCCATTTCGGATGCGGCCGGGGTTTTTTCGTGTCCGGGCCGCGCAGCAAGGAGTTCCCTGTGCTCGACGACATTCTCGATCTCTTCAACCGCCGGAAGCGCCAGCATGACGCGGACCGTGCCTCATCGGCGCGGAACTCGGGTCTGCCGTTCGATCTGCCGTTCCTCGACGACGATGACGACGAGGATGGGCGGGATCGCCGCCATGACAACGAGCGACGATCAGCCTCCCGATCTTCCAGTAGTCGCCGCACCGACGACAACGACTGGTTCTAGCCGTTCGTCACACGCGGCGGATCGGGTCACTTCCTGACGTAGCAGGCCGCGCAATTTCGGCCTGCTGCGTCACCCCCATACAAGAAAGGAACAGATGTTCATTGACCTCCTGCCATGGGCAGGATTCCTCGCGCTCGTGCTCGGCATGCTGGCGCTCGATCTCGGCGTCTTTCACCGCGAGGCGCACGTCGTCTCGCGAAAAGAAGCGTTGATCTGGAGCGGCGTCTGGATCGGTCTGGCGCTGCTCTTCAACCTGGGTGTCTTCCTGCGGATGGGGAACCAGGCTGGCATCGAGTGGTTCACCGGCTACCTGGTCGAGAAGTCCCTCGCTGTCGATAACATCTTTGTCTTCCTGATGATCTTTGGCGCATTCTCGGTTCCGGCGCTCTACCAGCACCGGGTGTTGTTCTGGGGGATCATCGGGGCGCTCATCATGCGCGCCATCCTGATCGCGTTCGCCGGCGTGCTTCTCTCCAGCCTGCACTGGATGATCTACGTCTTCGGTGCGTTCCTGATCCTTACCGGAATCCGCTTCCTGCGGGGTGGCCACGGGACCGTCGATCCGGAGAACAACTGGCTTGTCCGCCTCGCCAGGCGCTTCTACCCGGTGACTGATGGCTACGTGGGCCAGAAGTTCTTCGTCACGATCAACGGGGTACGGCACCTGACGCCACTCTTCCTCGTGCTGCTGCTGGTCGAGATGACGGACCTCGTTTTCGCGGTCGATTCCATCCCGGCCATCTACGCGATCACCAGTGACCCCTTCATCGTGTTTACGTCGAACGTGATGGCCATCCTGGGGCTGCGTTCGCTCTATTTCGTGCTCGCCGGCTTCCTGGCCGGGCTGCGCTACCTCAAGGTGGGACTGGCCGGCGTGCTGGTCTTTGTTGGGGTCAAGATGCTGCTCATCGATGTTTACAAGTTCAACCCGCTTGCGAGCCTGGCGATCATCGCCGCCATCCTCGGGGGTGCTGTGATCGCCTCGGTCGTCGCGAACCGGCGGAGCGGCGAGGTCAACGCCGCGCCCGCCTAGCGCACTGGGGTGAGCCGGGCGCGGTCATGATGATTCGTGACCGCGCCTGGCGAAGCCCTTTCCAGGACCACTCACGTGCCGGGCAGCGAGACTACCTTCCGGAGCATCGCGCCCCTTGCTGCTCCCTCCGTCCGCCCTGCGGATGCACCACGCAACGCGCTGTCTCGGCCCACGCGGCCGGGAGAACGCTTCACCGCCACGTCGTACAGCGGGGTACAGGGGTAGAGAAGAGATGGTCCGCCAAATTCGGCCCGCCTCTTCCTCGTGTCTCGAGCTTGTCGGGAACGCCTGCTGCGAAATAGTCGGACAGGCCTCGAGACGATACGGTGGGGGTGCGTACCTCTCGAGTTGCCGCGGAGCCCCCGCCATGTTCCATTCCGAGACCTGCCGGATCGCGTTGGTCCGTCGAGGTCGGTACCTTCTGCAAGACCCAGGTGCCAGCGCCGACCTCGCGCCGTGGTCGCACGCCGTCGCTTGCCGTGAGTGAAATCGTGACGCTCGCGATCTTTGAGCAGTGGGCGGTTCCGGTCCGAGCGCGGCTTTACGCGGTGGCTGGGACGGCGTGGCCGTACGCTCTTCCCAACGCTGCCCCACCGCACCCGGCTCAACCACCTCCACCGGCAGCACCTGGATACCATCACCGCCTTTGCCTTGCATCTGGGCCAGCACCTCATCGCCTCCTGTGAGCTCTCTGAGTTGCTCGATGGGACCGGCCTCGCGGTGCGCACCTACCGGCGGGGTGGGGTTGGCTGGCTGCCAGAGGCGGTCAGCATTGGCTCCTGCCGCCGCCTGGGGTGGTTCGCAAGGCTCCGGCACGGGCGAGCGCGGCGAAGTGACCGGCTGGGGATGTGGATCGGCGACCACCGGCGAGCGAGCGCTGGCCGAAACCCTCTTCGAGGCGCGCGTCCTGCCGCAGCCCGGGTTGCCGAGTGCCGGAACCACGATCGGCTCCTGCTATCTGGCCGACATGGGATTCAGCGGCCTGGAGACTCAGCAGCGCTGGCCCGAGCAGCAGGGGGCCATCGTCGTCAGTCCCCCACAGACCCGCAGCCACTGCGAATGGCCGGAAACCTGGACGTGGAACCTGGCCCGCATCCGCCAAGTCATTGAGCGCCTCGTTCACCGGCTGCTGCACGACGTCCGGCTCGAGCATGAGCGGCCGCACCCGCCGGGAGGCTTGCTCACCCGACTCGCCGCCAAAATGGCGCTCTTCAACGCCTCCATCTGGTTGAATCGCCAGACCGGCCAATCCGATCTGGCCATCGCCGACTTCGTCGAGTGGTGAACGCACCGGACTATTTCGCACCAGGCGTGAGAGACCTCGACGTGCGTTCTACACAAGGTCTCTCGACAAGTCCGAGACACGAAACCTTGGTGGCCAACTCCTCTAACAAGGCTGCACCGGGCTGGCGACACCACCACAGTCCCTGGCCCCCAGCCACCTCACTGTCGGGTCCGGGCAACGGGCCCGAACAGGCGAAGCAGGAGAAAACAAGCCCGGGGCACCACGTTGGTGGCGCCCCGGGCAGGAGAGAGGAGGGAGGAGAGAAATGTTCTGGGGATTTACGCGGTCGGCGTGGCCATCGGGGCCACCGTGGTGGCGGTGATGGGGAGAACGGTCAGCGAGCCGTCACTCACGTGGCCGATGGCATAGATGCTGTAAACCATGCCCTCCTCAAGCTCGACGCCGGGGAGGTCCAGGGCAACATCCGTGGTCCCCGTCGGCCGCACCTCAAGATCGTAGGAGGCCGCCGGCACAACCAGGTAGTCACTCGCCTCACGGAACGGCAGATTCTCGATCAGCACATCTCCACCCTTGGCGGCGATGTCAACCGCAGGGGCATCGGGCGAGGCGTGAATCACGCGGGCACGCGCCATCGGCTCATCGGCGGTGCTGAACTCACTGAGGTCGGCCTGGTTGACCAGCGGCGCGATGTCGGCAAGCAGGCCAGTCGCAGCGACTTCGTAGGCAGCGCCTTCCTCGAGGGTCAGGGTTGCATCGATAACGGCAGTGTCGATCGCAGCGTCCGCTGCAGTTACCTGAACCTGGTGTTCACCGGCTGGCAGAGCCACCCACCCGGATGCCTTCCCAAATTCCAGGCCGCTCAGGGCCTTCGCTCCATCGACGTAGACGTCGACTGCCGGTGCATCGGGCGACGCGTGGATGACGTTGACGCACGAATCGCCCGCGGCGCCAATGCCAAGCGCCGTCACACAGTTGCCCATGTCGGCCTTCTGCGCTGGCGTTGCATCCTGCGCTGACGTGCTGAGTGAGGCGCCACCCAGGAGGAGACTGCCGGTGAGGAGCCCGGCTGAAGCAATCGTTGTCAGGAACCGACGACGTGAGCGCATCGAAATCTCTCCTTGCAAGAACACCAACTGCGCGAATTCCGGGGCGGGCCATTCCCGCTGAACTGATATAAACCTATACTACAGGTATAGATTTGTCAATTGGTACTGTATCGTGGACTACGCACAGAAAGGCTGCTCGATGCGGTGCTTGCAAGAACGCCCCCGGTCCTTCCGGGACCGATCAGCCGAACCGCGCAAGCTCGTGATCCCACCCTCCGCAGTCCAAAGATTCCGGGAGACCAAGCCGGCCGTTCTGCCTGTTTCGAGCCGGTCAAGCAGGCGCTCGCCCTTCAGGCGAGCCGGACGATCCCAGGCCCCCGGCGGGCTGCCGGACTTCACGTCTCAGCTCCGGTGTACGCCGAAACTCCAGGAGCGCCGATTCGGCAGAACGCCGATGTAGGCGCCCGGGCAAGAAGCCCGCAGGCGGGACTACCAGGCAACCATGCAATGAATTCGAGTGCGTCTACGCCGGCAGGCGCGACCGCAGGCGAGACCGGCTGCGGTCACCGGGGGGTGGAGGTCTACAACCCCACCCTACCTGCCACCACCTTTCGAGCTCAGGTTCCGCGGGAAAATGCTGGCAAGCCGCCTGGTGTGTTGCTTGGCTCTCTACTGTGACTGATGTCGAGAGGGGGGATGTGTACTTGATTGCCGGATGACCAGCCGCGTAGGCAAACGGCGTTCCACGCCAAGAATCGAGGCGCCCTTGTCGGTGTTCTCCAGCAGCAGTTCCGCCGCCACCACGCCAATGTCCCTGGCGGGCGTCGCCACCGTTGTGAGTGGTGGATCAACCAGGTCATCCCAGGGAGAATCGTCGAATCCGACAACCGAGAGATCTTCAGGTACCCGCAATCCCAGGTGCTTGGCCGCGGCCAGGACCTGCAAATTCAGCATGGCGTTCCCCGAGACAACAGCTGTCGGCCGATCCGCCCGATCCAGCAACTCCAGCGAGGCACGCACGCCGTCCTGCCAACCGACGTCCGCGAAGGCAATGGTGTTCGCGCGTGTTTCGATGGAGGCTTCCTGCAGCGCCTGGAGATAGCCGTCCAGCCGCTCCCGCCGATTCGCGTAGGCCCCAAGTCTCCAGGACACAAAGCCAATTTCGCGGTGTCCAAGGTGGAGCAGATGTTGCGTCGCCGCGCGCACGCCGGCAGCGTTGTCGGCGGCGACGAGCGCGAAGGGGAGACCCGGCAAGGTGCGATCGAGCATGACGACGGGCAGGTCCAGCTTCGCCCATCTCGCGATCGTCTTTTCGTCCGCCTGGGTCGGGTTGAGCAAGATACCCGCTACCTGCTGGGATCGAAACATCCGCAGGTAGCTGTCCTCAACGTTGGGATCTTCCCCGGCGCTGCTCACGAGGGCTCCATACCCGAGCCGGCTGCACACCTCGTTCACCCCGCCGAGCACCGTGTTCCAGTAGGGATGTTCAATATCTGCGAGGAGCACCCCGATCATCCGCGAGCGTCCGGTCTTCAGCGAACGGGCAGCGCCATTGGGGAGGTAGCCAAGCTGGTCGATCGCCGCGAAAATGCGCGCCCGGGTCTCTTCAGCCGCCGCGCCGTACTCGCCGTTGACGATCCGCGAGACGGTGGATATCGAAACGCCGGCCTCACGCGCCACGTCGCCGATGGTAATGCCCGCGCCGCCGCGCCGCGCCATACGACGTTCCTTCCTGCCTCACCGCCCGGTCCACCGCCCTGGTTCGTTCCCGAGAAACGGATTGTATCCCGTTGACAACGCAAACGTTTTCGTATAGCCTGCCGCTCATCCTCGTGACGGCGTGAGAGGGACAGCGTTGACCCCGTACGCAAACTTCGAATTGGCCATTGATGGCCCCAAGGCGCTGCTCACCTTCACCCGCGAGGAACGCCTCAACGCCCTTGACGCCGACACATTCGCCAGCCTGCGAGAAGCACTGGCCCGGTTGCACGCCGACCGCTCTGTGCGGATCGTCATCATGACAGGACGGGGACGCGCCTTCGTTGCGGGGGCCGACATCACCGGTTATGTCGATCGCACCGTTGAGGAGTACGTCGCATTTCAGCGGCTCGGGCGCTCCGTCTACGACGGAATGACCGGGCTGCGTCAGCCGATCATCGCGGCGGTCAACGGATTCGCCCTTGGTGGCGGGTTCGAGTTAGTCCTCGCCGCCGACCTTGTCGTCGCAGCCGAGCACGCCACATTCGGTCTACCGGAGGTCAAACTTGGTCTTCTCCCCGGAGGGGGCGGCACCCAGCGCCTGCCACGGCTGATCGGGGCAAACAGGGCCAAGGAATTGCTGATGACGGCCAATTTCCTGACTGCCGAAGAAGCACGCGAACTCGGCATCGTCAATCGCGTCGTTCCTGCTGAACGGTTGCTCGACGAAGCGCACGCGCTGGCAGACCGCATCCTGACCCGAGCGCCGCTGGCGGTGGAGATGGCCAAACAACTCGTCGCTGATGGCCTGGACGCGCCGCTTGCAACCGCCATCACGATGGAAACCGGCATGACCGCCACCCTTTACGACACCGAGGACGCCCGGGAAGGCATTTCCGCCTTCATTGAAAAGCGTCCGGCTGCATTCACCGGCCGTTAGTGGCCCCCGGAAAGGAGGCGTTTCTCCGGAACTAGCAGAGGACCACCAGGACGCGATGTTGCGTTCCGCCGCACGCATCTCTCAGGAGAGGTCGATGAAGATGATGAACCGACGCCGCTTCGCCCGCTTGGGACCTGTTGCCGCCTTGCTTGTGGCCGGGCTCACCGTCGTTCCGGTTGCGATCGCCCAGGATGCTACTCCCACAGCGGGGGGTGCAGAGGGTGATGCCATCGTGCGGGCGATGGATCCGGAAGCGCTGCCCGATGGGTTCAAGGTGCCGGGCTCTGTCACGCACGTCATCAACTACGGCGTTCATGAGTGGTACCAGAACCTGACCAAGGGTGAGGCCGCTCGTGCCGAGGATTACGGGATCACCTTCAACCAGGTGGACGCCAATCTCGACCTGCAAGCTTCGCTTGCTGCAGTCGAGGAGGTCGCCAACCAGGTCGACGTGATCAACTTTACGCCGGTGAACGAAAAGGCCTCCGGTCCAACGATCGTGAAGATCGCCGAGGAGACCGGGAAACCCATCATCTGCGAATCTTCCCCAACAGACGGCTGCACCACGCTCGTCTCAATCGATGATTACGCCGCCGGGTTCAAGGTGGGCGTCTGGGCCGGGGAATACGCCCGGGACAATTTCGGGGGAACCGCCAATGCGCTCGACATTGGCCTGCCTGCCCTGACCACGACGGTGGCCCGTTCCACGGGCTTCGCCGATGGCCTGAAGTCGGTGCTGCCTGACGCGAAGATCGTGGCCTCCGTTGACGGCCAGGGGTTGAAGGACAAGGCCGTCGTGGCGGCGGGAGACGCGTTGACCGCGAATCCGGATGTCAACATCATCTTCGGCATCAATGACGACTCGGCGCTCGGCGGTCTGCAAGCCTTCGAATCGCAGGGCGGCGACACGGCGAATCTGCTTGTCGTTGGCTTCGGCTGCGAGGGCAATGCCTGCAAGGACGCGCTGGCCGAGGGTGGACCCTACAAGGTCTCGGCGGCGATGTTCCCCGAATACCAGGGACGCCTCCTGATTGACGCCGGGGTTGCCGCGCTGAACGGCGTGGAGTTGCCAGCCCACATCGTCGCCCCGACCGTGGCGGTGACGGCGGACAACCTTGGCGACTACTACACCAAGGACGGCGACGCCTACTCGCCGAACTTCGACGCGATCGCCCAGATTTCGGTCGAGGGCGAAAAGTAACCGCGTCCTGAACGTCAGGGGCCGCCACGTGGCGGCCTCGCTCCTTCATCACCGCCGGGAGAACAGAGCATGCGCCGCGCCGGGACACTGGAGACCGGAGCAACACCGCCTCCAGGCGGGTCGACCGCGCTGGCCGCGGCCGGAAACTGGTTGTTCCGCACGCAGGAGGGCGTCCTTCTGCTGGTCCTGGCGCTGCTCTGCATCATTCTCTCGGTGCTCTCGCCCGTCTTTGCTTCCGAACGCAACGTTTTTGTCCTTCTCAGCCAGATTTCGATGACCGCCATCACCGCGATCGGGATGACGCTGCTGGTGATCGCCCGGGAGATCGACCTCTCGGTTGGGTCAGTCCAGGCCTTCGTCGGCGTCATCGCGATGCAGACCCTGAACGCCACGCACGATCTGGCGTTGGGACTGGCAGTCGCCCTGCTGGCCGGTGTCGCCATCGGACTGATCAACGCCGGGCTGACGCTGGGTTTGAAGATCAACTCGTTCATCGTCACCCTGGCGATGCTGACGATCATTCGTGGCCTGGCCTACACGTTTACGGACGCGGCGGTTCAGAACGAGCACAAGCTGGAATCGTTCAAGGCGATCGGGACTGGATTTGCGGTTCGGTTGCCCCTGATCGGCCGGGTGCCGTGGCCAGTGGTCATCGCCGCGGCATTTTTTGTCCTCTTCTCCATTCTGCTAACAAAGACGACATTTGGCCGGTCGGTCTACGCCGTGGGCGGCAACCCACGTGCGGCCGAACTCTCCGGCCTGCGGGTTCACCTGGTCAAGACGCTTTGCTTCGTCGCCACGTCGACCCTCGCTGCCATCTCCGCCTTCATCCTGATCTCACGCCTGAACTCTGGCCAGAACAACGCCGGATTTGGGTTCGAGCTCCAGGTGATCGGTGCGGTCCTGCTTGGCGGGGCCAGCCTGGCCGGAGGGCAGGGCACGCTTGTCGGCACGCTGCTCGCGGTGCTGTTGCTCGGCACGCTGAACAACGGCATCGTGCTCCTGGGGATCAATTCGAGCTGGCAGCTGGCGGTGAACGGCCTGGTGATCCTCATTGCCGTGCTGCTCGACGCGCGCCGCCGACGCGCCCTCGGCCAGGAGTAGACAGGTTGAACCCAGGGGCGAACGTGAACCATCCTGGCGATCAGGGCATGCGTGCCTCAAGCGACGCCTTGCCCGATCTCGTCCAGTCCGACGCCACGGACACCAGGCACGCCGTGCTGGATATGCACGGCATCCGCAAAGTCTTTCCCGGTGTGGTGGCACTGGACGATGTCGATTTCGAGGTCCACCCGGGAGAGGTCCACGCCCTCCTGGGTGAAAACGGCGCCGGCAAAAGTACCCTGATCAAGATCATGGCCGGGCTGTATCGCCCGGACGGCGGCACGATGCGGGTCAATGGCGAGCTGGTCGAGTTTCGCGGTCCCTCGGCGTCGCTGGACCGCGGCATCAAGGTCGTTTACCAGGAGCTTGACCTGGTGCCGGGCCTCGGGGTGGCGGAGAACGTCTTTCTCGGCCACTACCCGCGCACTCCACGCGGGTTGGTGGACTTTGCCGAAATGAGAACGCGCACGCAGGCCCTGCTTGCCGAGCTTGGCCTGGCGATCGACGTCGACCTCCCAGTCGGGGAACTGCGGGTGGCCGAGCAGCAACTTGTGGAAATCGCCCGGGCACTGTCACGGCAGGCTCGTCTCATCGTGATGGATGAGCCGACCTCGGCGCTCAGCCCCGGCGAAGTCGATCGGCTCTTCGGCGTGGTCCGGAGGATGCAGGCACGTGGTGTCGCGATCGTCTATGTCTCACACAAACTGGATGAAATCTATCGCATTGCCGATCGAGTTACCGTATTTCGCGACGGTCGCCGCGTCGTCACAGAGCTGGTCTCGCGGACGACGCCGCGGCAACTGGTCGCCTGGATGGTCGGCCGTGACCTGCAGGACCTGTACCCCAAGACGCCCACGACACCTGGCCCCGTCCTGCTCGAAGCGCGGGGAGTCTCCGGATCCGGACTGGAGGAGGTCACCCTCGACGTGCGCGCAGGGGAGGTCGTCGGGGTCTTCGGCCTGATGGGAGCCGGCATCAACACGCTCGGCCGGGTGCTTTTCGGCGCGGCTGCTCGCGATGCGGGCGAGGTGCGCCTGGCTGGGCAGATCGTCAAACCCAATGCGCCGCGTGACGCGATTGCCAAGGGCATGGGGCTGCTCACGGAGAGCCGCAAGGACGATGGGCTCGTACTGCCGCTATCGGTCCGGACAAACATGACGCTCGCCGCACTGCGCCGCTTTTCCGACTTTACCTGGATTCACTCCCGGGAAGAAACCGGTGCGGCTGCTGAGTACGTCCAGCGCCTTTCGATCCGCACGCCGTCACTCGTCCAGCAGGTCCGGTACCTCAGCGGAGGCAACCAGCAGAAGGTGCTCATGGCACGCTGGCTCCTGCGGCAGAAGGAACTCAAGCTGCTGATCCTGGCTGAACCTACCCGGGGCATTGACGTCGGTTCAAAGGCGGAGATCTACCGCCTGATCGACGAAATGGCTCACCAGGGCATCGGCATCATTTTCATCTCGACGGAAATACCCGAAATCCTGGGCATAGCGGACCGCATTCTGGTCATGAGGGAGGGACGCATCAGCGCCGAACTGCCACGTGCCGGCGCCAGCCAGGAACTGCTGGTTGCCGCCGCCGCCGGTGGTGAAAGCAGCGAGGAGGCAGCCTGATGGGTGCGGTACCTGGCGCCGCGCGCCCAATGTCCGCTCCCACGCAGAACGGGGGCTGGCGGCGCTTCCTGCTGCCGGTGGCTCGCCACGAGGAGGTAGGGCTGCTGCTCCTGTTTCTCCTAGTTGCGGCCTTTTTCGTCATCGCTACGCCATCAGCCCGGTCAGCGTCCACGTTTCTGGACCTGCTGCGGGACGTCTCGCCCAACCTCATTGCGGCGGTGGGCCTCACCCTCCTGCTCCTTTCCGGAGAACTGGACCTGAGCATTGGTTCGATGCTGGCGTTTACCGGTGTCGCGACCGTGACGATTTTCAACGCCACAGGCAACATGTGGCTCGGCATTCTCGGCGGGTTGCTGACCGGGCCGCTGGTTGGCGCGATCAATGGCTACCTGGTCTGCGTCCAGGGCATGAACTCGTTGATGACGACGCTTGGCACGATGTTCACCCTGCGAGGCCTCGTCTACGTCTGGACCAACAAGACGCCGGTCGTGGACGAGCATCAGTTCACGGCCTTCACGAACTTCTGGCAATCGGACTTCCTGTTCGTGCCATTGCCCGGGATTCTCGCCCTGGTCATCATCGCCCTCGCCTGGCTGATGGTGACGCGTACCGAGTTCGGACGGAACATCTACGCCATCGGCGGAAACGCAACCGCCGCCCGCGTATCCGGTATTCACGTGGGCCGCAACCGCTTTGTGCTCTTTGTGCTCTCCGGCACGACGGCAGCAGTCGCCGGGCTGCTTGTAGCGTCCCAGACCGGAACGGGGTACTTCGACGCCGGAGTCCAGGGGTTCGAGTTGATCGTGATCGCCTCGGCGGTGCTGGGCGGGGTGAGTCTCTCGGGTGGACAGGGGAATCTGGTGAGTTCGATGCTCGGCGTCCTCATCCTGGGCATGACCGCCAAGGGGCTGCGCCTGCTCGGCGTGCACACCACCCAGCAACTGGTCATCACCGGGCTGGTGATGCTGATCGCCGTCTACCTGCACGGGGCCCGCCAGCGTCTCCTCGCTGAGAGCCGGACCTGGGAGGAAGGATCCTGATGTCAACGAATTGCCGGATCGAAGGGGTCACGCTCGAGCGTGGCGTTCCCGGCCTGGCGCTGGAAAACGATCGCTTGCGGGTCGTGGTCTTGCCGGGCAAGGGCGCCGACATTACCTCACTCGTCGTGAAGCCGGAGGAGATTGAACTGCTCTGGCAGAGCCCGTGGGGACATCAACCGATCGGCGGCGTCTCGATCGCCGAAACCTCGCAGGTCGCCTGGCTTGATGCCTACCAGGGGGGATGGCAGGAAATCTTTCCCAGCGGTGGCGGCCCCTGCCACTACAGGGGCGTCGAACTCAACTTTCACGGCGAGGCCTCGACCTCGGTCTGGGACGTGCTCGGCCAGGACGCGTCGGACGACCATGTGGAGCTGACGCTGGCGGTACGGCTGCGTCGCAGCCCATTCCGCATCGAGCGGACTATGCGGCTCGACGCCGGAAGTGAGGTGCTTCGCCTGCGGGAACGCGTCACTAACGAGGGTGGCGAGGCGATCGAGTTCATGTGGGGGCATCATCCTGCCTTCGGCGCCCCCTTCCTTTCCGACCGCTGCCAGATCGACACCAATGCCCGCACCGTCCGTGCCGACCCTGGCTTCGACGGTCCATACAACCCGCTCGTGCCGGGCTCCCTGAACGAATGGCCGCGTGTCGTCCGTGATGGCCAGGCGACCGACCTCTCTCTGGTTCCTGGCGAATCAGGTCAGCCACGGCACACGATGGCGTACCTGGGCGACTTTGCCGGCGAACATGGCTGGTATGCCATCCGCAACGGGGAGCTCGGCGTCGGCGTTGGGTTGTCCTGGCCAGTTGAGGTTTTTCCCTTCGCCTGGTTCTGGCAGGAAATGCACGGCTCCTCGGGGTACCCCTGGTACCGCGGGGTATACACCATGGCCATCGAGCCCTTCACCAGTTGGCCCGGTGGCGGGCTGGTTGCGGTGATCGAACAGTCCGGAACCCAGCGCTCGCTCGCGCCGGGCGAGTCGCTCGAGGCCGAGCTGCTGGCGACGGTGTTTCACGGCCGCGGCGCAGTCACCGGCATCGGCCCTGAGGGCGTGGTAAGCCAGGACGCAAGCGGGAACGACGGCGTATGAACGAGGAGCAACTGCGAAAACTCCCGCGGTTAATGGATATTCGCGATTTCGCCCCGTTTGTCGAAGGTCTCGATCATCCTGAAGGGGTCGCGTGCGGTCCAGGCGGCGAGGTGTTCGCCGGTGGCGAGGCGGGCCAGATCTACCGCATCTCCCCCAATGGGACGGTGGAG
>JAXLWT010000040.1:0-45904 GCA_046328375.1 Thermomicrobiales bacterium | reverse complement strand
TCCTGGAGCGCCGCTCTCAAGCCGCCCTGGACAAGGACCTCAGCCACCTCGTGTCGCTGTACGCGCCCGACGTCGTCTATTTCGACGTGGTGCCCGGTCTGCAGTACGCCGGAACCGCGGTCCTGCGGGAGCGGTTTGCCGGGTGGTTCAGCGCGTTCGCGGGACCGATCACCATGTCACTCCGCGACGTGACGATCCTTGCCAGCGGCGACCTCGCCGTCGCCCACATGCTCAACCAGACGAGCGGCACCCTGAAGAACGGGCAGGCGGTCAGCTACTGGGTGCGCGCGACCATCTGCTGCCGGCGATCGGCGGCCGGATGGTTGATCACCCACGAGCACGTCTCTTTCCCCGTCGACGTGGCAACTGGGCGCGCCGCCATGCACCTGACGCCCGGGTGACGCGTGGTGGCGCCGGGATCGAGCCCTGAAGCGAACAAGGCGCCTTGCCAACATCCCACCGATCCGGTTACCCCATCGAGTACACCCCCGTCACGCCGCGCGGGCCATCCTGGAACCGTCGCCCTGTAGCGGGGGCGCCACAGACCCTACCGTGCAGGTGAGCGTGCCGAACTACCAGGTGTCACGGCTGGAGCCGGCAACTCGTCTCCGGGCGTGAGGGGCCTGCGCGGCCCACGGACAGCAGGTCATCCTGGGCCGCACGTTGCCGGTGATCGCCAGCTTGCTCGTCGCAATGTAGTTGTTCTCAGGCGTCGTGAACCTGGTGGCGCCGCAGGAGCGCCCCGCCGCCTTCCCCACCGGCGGGTGGGTCAACATCGGTAGCGCTGACACTGGGCTGGCCACCGGCGAATGGCCATCCAGCGTACGAAGGGCTACGACCTCCTTCATCAAGGCGTCACGCCCGGTGCACCGGATCGTGCACCGGACGCCATGAGCAATCACCAGTAGCCAGATTTAGGATTGGTGCATATTTGACATATATGAGATACACTTCTGCTTTATCTGTTTACTGTATTGACAACATATGTGTCAAATATGTAACGTCTCCGGTATCCACAGGGGTGTGGTCGCGCCCGGCGCGTATGACTCGTACTGGAGGACGTTCTCCATGGATTCCCGCTCGTTCGACAGCCTGGCGCGACGTGTTGCCGGCGCGCTCAACCGCCGGCGCCTCATCGCGTCCTCCGCGGTGGCCGGCGCAACTGCCCTGCTCGCACAGGGCACCGACGTGACGCTCGGCAAGGACCACAAGCACAAGAACAACAACGACAAGAAGAAGACCATCTGCCACTGCCCGGGTAGTACGCCCGAGGGCTGCAAGACGATCAAGGTCAAGAAGAAGTCAGCAAAGAAGCACCTGAAGAATCACTGCGATTACGCGGGCGCCTGCCGGGCGGGCTTCAACCCGTGCACGCCCCAGACGCTCTGCACCAATGACGACCAGTGCTCCGGGAGTGACGTGTGCCGCAACGGCGCGTGCGTCCCAGGGTGCAAGACCCAGGCGGACTGCACGGACGGCTTCCAGTGCAAGAACGGCGGCTGCGTCTGCGAAGCGAACAAGGTCCTGTGCGGTGGCCAGTGTGTTGACCTCACCACTGACAACGACAACTGTGGCGAGTGCGGCCGCGCCTGCGACAACGGGGACGTCTGTTCCAACGGCTTCACCTGCCAGCCGGCCGAGTGCCTGGCTGTGACAGAGCTCGAGAACGACGTGCGGCTGGATGACGATGGCGGCCTGCGGTTGGTCGCGGCGTCATCGGGCCCGAACCCTCCCTACGTCTACGGCGCAGTTGGGTTTGAAGTCCCGGACAACATCACGTTCTCGGACATCTCCTCGATCACCTCGGGCTACCAGTTCGTTTCCGGCGCCTGCGGCGCGGGCACGCCACGCTTCTGCGTCCGCTTCTCGACGCGGGATGATTGCGTCTGCGGTCAGTTCCCGGCCTCAACCACCAACTGTGACGAGACGGGCTTCGTGGGCAATACGGGCAACCTGATCGGCAACGAGACGCCGTTTGACTGGTTCTCGCTCTGCGGCTCGGACAAGGTGACGAACACCTACTCGGACGCGCTGGCCGAGTTCGGCGGCGACACCGTCAGCGAGATCTTCCTGGTGGCCGATTCCTCGAACGGCACGCAGGTGGTGATCGTGGAGCCCTGCATCACGACGTCCTAAGCGGAGGCATACCTCTCAGTCAGATGCTCTTGAACACGAGTCCGGGGGAAACCTCCCCCGGACTCGTGCTGCCGGCCAGGACCGAGGGCGGCAGCCGT
This sequence comes from Thermomicrobiales bacterium, assembly GCA_046328375.1. Taxonomy (GTDB): domain Bacteria; phylum Chloroflexota; class Chloroflexia; order Thermomicrobiales; family UBA6265; genus JACCXM01. Next base: position 43,670 of record JAXLWT010000040.1, on the reverse strand, counting down.
CGCAGTCTGGTCGACGCGGCGGTGCAGGACCCCTTACGTCAGAGATACATCCTGCGACGGAACATACTCCCGGAACAGGGCGATCTGGCTGGGGTGCATGATCTGGATGGCGGCCTCCGGGCGGCCAAACTGGTGAGCGCTCCAGCATCCATCCAGGTCATCGAAGTGCGGGCCGTTCATGCGTTGGGGCGCCTTACCGTAATCCTCGGCGAGCGCCTGGAGAGCTACCTCGGCTTCCGCACGTGTGGCAGGGCCCTCGGAGATGAGGCACCAACCGCCGTCTCGATGCACCATGACCGCCAGGTAGTAGCGGCCATCCTGGGGGGCCTGCTCACCGCGCGACGTGATCCATGACTGGAAATCGATTGGCCGGCACTGCACGTTCTTCCAATCGGTACGTGCCCCCTTGCTGCGACGCAGGACGCCCATCTCTTAGCTCCATTGCTACTGACGGATTGCTTTGGCTCTTCAGTTGTCCTGCGTAATGTCGCTTATTTCGCTGCATCCTGCACAGGAGGCGAACAGCCCCGGACAGTGCATTGCTGCCGTCCGGGGCTGTTCGCCAGAGAAATGGGTGAGCTCGGGGCCACGGTCGGGAGCCGGACCAGCTGATGCTCAGCTACACAGGCAGGTGTCCTGGCTCAACGTCTGCCCGGCTGGACATGGCGGGACGTAGCGCCGGTTCGTTCCCTGGGCTTCGCAGTACTGCCAGCCCGGAAGTGCATTGCAGAACGTCGGCGCCGGAGCGCAAATTGACCCTGAAATACACACAACACCGGTGGAACAGGAACAATTGCACCCGTCCAGGGAGCCCCCTTCGCACGAGTTCGGGACGCAGAACCCCCCGCAGACCTGGCTGCCAGCAGGGCAGCCACATTGTCCGGCGGAGCACTCGGTCAACGCCCCACTACACGTACCGCACGTGCCGCCACATCCGTCATCGCCGCACACCTTTCCGGCGCAGTCTGGGACACAGGTGCAGGCGACGTGCTCATCGCTCCCGCTCCGGAGACACTCATCCTGCCCGGTGCAGACCTCACACGTCGCTCCGCCGCTGCCACAGGCCGCGTTCGTGGTTCCAGGCTGGCACGTGACCCCGTCACAGCATCCGACGCTGGAGCATGGGTTGGAGCATTCGCCGCTGCGAGTACAGGTACGGCAGACCGGACAGCTTGTGTCATCGCACGAACAGGTGCCATCCGCCTGGCAAATCTGTCCGGGCGCACCACATGCATCACCCTGCTGCTGCGGATCAGGGAGACACTGCCCCGTGGTGACATCGCACGTCTGGCATATGCCACACGGTGGACTACAGACGCATGACCCACAGTCCACGCTCTGCCCGCAGGTGTTGGTCACGCTGCCGCATTTGCCCGCGCAGGTCTGGGCCGCCGATTCGGGCGTACACGTTGGGGTCTCCTTGTCCTTACGTCGGCGGTTGTTGCGCCGCCGTCCCTTTCCGTGCTTGTGGGCTTTCTTGCGCCGCTTGCGGCGGCCAGCGGCGCTGGCCTCCTCCATCTCCAGTCCGCCCAGGAGCCCGCCCACCACCGGCAACGCAGCCAGGTGAGCCAGCACCCGGCGCCGAGATTCACCTCCGGACAGGACACGCGTCAGGTCATCAAAATGGCGATCGTCCAAGCCACACGCTCCTTTTCGCAACCCGGGTAACGACCACGACGGCACCTCGGGAGGCTGATCTCGCCCCCGGGCGGACGAGCGCACGAAGCAGCCCGCCCGGGGCCAGGAACGAGCCATAGCCGGGATTGACCAGCAAGAGGCGCCTCGTCCCAACCCAGCCCGTGCCCTCTCCTGCCCTCCAATGCCACCTCGCCCCGCTCATCCACACGCGAACAACACCCCAGCCGCGCCGGGCGGCGTGACCAGGCCTCGCATGAGGCGACGGCGAGCGCGGGCTGAGACGCGTATGACCGCCAGCGGTCACCGCGATGGTCGTCCAACACGCCATCTCCAGACGCAGAGTAGCCCGATGGCAGGGGTGCCCCGTTGCCTTGCAGTGTGGGGAGCTTTGTCGCACCCGTCGCCTGGAACAGGTACGGGGATTTCGCCCCCAACGGCGGGACAGGGCGGAGGACAGGTGTCCCGCCCTCGCGCACTCTCCGCGCGGGCCGTTCCAGCGCGGCTATGCTCTGGACGCCAGGATGAAATCTGGCTGGAACGAAGCGACAAACCGGCGCCTGACTTTGCGCCGGTGTCGATTTCTGCGATAGTGAAACCTTACCAGTCAGCTTGTTCCCTGCCAGTGCCAGCAGCCCTGCTCAAGGTCATGCCAGCACACTCGGGAAGGTTCAACACGATGCCCGGGCCAGAGGAAGCGAGCCGGTTCGCTGAAAGTAGCGGCGATCCGCCTTTTGGCGCTCACTTCCCGACTCCTCCGCTGCGACTGCCTGTCCCCCCACCTGATCTCCAGGACGGCGTATTCACCACGCGCGAGGCCGCCGGCCTGCTGAAGTGCAACGTGCGGTCGCTACGACGTGCCATCGAGCGGGGAGAACTTGCCGCCGTCAAGCGCGGCACGGTGTACTCCATCGCCGCGACGGAACTGATGCGCTACGCCACGCGGAGCCTGGCGCCCCCGGTGACCAGGCCGCAGGCCCGGCTCCTGGCGTTTCCTGACCCCCATGCCCGACCGCCATCACTTCCGCAACGGTTGTCGCCGTTCGTTGGGCGCGCCGCGGACGTGGCAGCGGTCATCGCCAGGCTGCAGGAGCCGGCCGTCCGCTTGCTGACGCTGACTGGCCCAGGCGGAATTGGCAAGACACGGCTGGCGCTGGAGGTGGCCGAGGCCGCTCGTGACCAGTTTCCGGACGGCGTTGTGTGCGTTGAACTCGCGCCCGTCTCCCGGCCCGACCTGGTGCTGCCCGCCATCTGCCGGGAATTGGGGGTGCGGGAGGTGGCGGGCCGCGATCCACGCGCACACCTCTACGCCCACCTCCGGGCCAAACGCATGCTGCTGGTGATTGACAACGTCGAGCACGTGCTTGACGCGGCCCCGGACATCGCAGCGATCGCCGCACGTGCGGCGGGGGTCACGGTGCTCGCGACCAGCCGGGCACCGCTGCGCGTGGCAGGAGAATACGAGTATGCGGTCGCGCCCCTGCGGCTGCCCGCCGAGCCTGTCACAGCGGCCAGTCTCGTCGCATCGGACGCCGCGCGTCTCTTCGTGACGCGGGCGCACGCGCACGATCCTGCCTTCCAGATCGGAGAGGATTCCGCGCCGGTCATTGCCGGCATTTGTGGACGCCTCGATGGCTTGCCACTCGGCATCGAACTGGCCGCGGCCCGCGTCAAGCTGCTCTCCCTGGACCAGATCCACAGCGAACTCGAGCGCCGGCTGCCGCTGCTCGCCGGTGGCAGCCGCGACGCCCCACGGCGGCATCGCACCATGCGCGACGCCATTGCCTGGAGCTACGATCTGCTCAGCCCCGCGGAGCAACGCCTCTTCCGCCAGCTTGCGGTCTTCGCCGGGGGCTTCACCCTGGACGCCGCTGACCGCGTGCGACACCTGGCTGCCACAGACAGCAGGACGCGCCAGGGCGCCGGGGGAGATGCCGGTTCATCCAGCACGCTTGACCTGGTAGCGGCACTCCTCGACCAGAGCCTGATCGTACGTGAGACGGGCGCTGGCGGCGCGCCACGCTACCGCATGCTGGCCACGATCCGTGAGTACGGGCTGGAACGGCTCTCAGTGGCCGAGGCAGAAGCCACCCGCGCCGCTCATGCCCGGTATTTCCTGGCGATGGCCCAGGATCTCCGGCCACTGGTGACCACCGAGGCCACCCGCGTCCCGCTCGACCGGCTTGCCGACGACGATGCCAACCTGCGCGCCGCGCTCGCATGGTTGGATGAGCATGGCCCAGCCCCGGACTTCGTCTCGCTGGTCGCGGCGCTCTGCTGCTACTGGTGCGCCTTCAGCCTGGTGCCCGAGTCTCTACCCTGGGTGACGCGTGCACTGGAGAAGCGGGGTGAGGCGACGCGGCAGGATCGGGCCAATCTCATGATTGGCTGCGCGGAACTGCTCATGATCAGAGGTGAAGATGCCCAGGCTGAGTCAGCTTTTGCAGAGGGCCTGCCGATCCTGCGCGAGCTCGGCAACCCCTTCGACCTGGCGAACGGACTGCTGGTCCACGGCGCATTCCTGAACTACCAGGGGAAATTCGTCGCCGCGCAAGCTTCCCTGAACGACGCACTCGCACTGGCGGCGGAGATCGACGACGCGGTCCTGAACGCCGCCATCACGGGAGCGGCCTACGCCAACCTGAGCGATTCGGCGCGAGGGCACGGGGACCTGGCGCTCGCGACGACGCAGGGCGAGGCCGCGCTGCACTGCCACGCTGGCTGGCATCTTGACCTCGCGGACACCCGGGTGCTGATGGACCTGGCCGGCATAGCCAAGGACCAGGGCGATTACCGGCTGGCCGTAGAGCGGTACCTGGCCGGCCTGGAACGCATGGGCGACCTGGACGACCGGCGGCTTGTGGCCGATGCGTTGAGTGGCATCGCCACCGCTGCCACAGCCTGGAATGCATATCGCCCGGCGCTGCTCCTGTTCGCCGCGGCGAGTGAGCTGCGTGAGCGCCTGGGGATTGCGATGTCCCTTCCGGGCGATATCGCCGCCACCGAGCTCAGCCTGGCAACCCTGCGCGCGGCGCTGGGACCAGAGGCATTCGCTGCCACGTGGGCAGAAGGCGGCACCCTGTCGCAAGAGGCCGCGATCACCGTGGCGGGGACGGTGACCCCACCGCCGGCCACGAAGCAGGCGGCGAGGGTCCCGGGGGCATCACCCCTGACGGCACGCGAGCAGGACGTGCTGCGCCTCGTCGCTGACGGCCGTACTGACCGCGAAATCGCCGAGGCACTCTTCATTGGGCGTCGCACCGTGAGTTGGCACGTCAGCGCCATCCTCGAGAAACTGGACGTGGCTTCGCGGCGGGACGCTGTCGCCGTCTCACGTGACGCCGGGTTCATCTGAGCGCCAACGTGCGGGCACTGCCCACCTACCCCCGCAGGTCATGCTGGCGCAGGTGCAGCACGTCTTCCAGTTCATCCGGCGTTGGCGGCTCGAACCATGGCAGGTACGCCTGCAACTCCTCGGCAGTCACCCGGAACGTGGCCGGTGGCAACGCGGCGTTGCGCTCCTCCAGCCGGCGCACCAACTCCGCGAACGGGGCATCGAGGAAGTACAGCCGCAACGGGATCGCCAGGGCGGCGGCACGTGCCCGGTAGCCGGCGCGCTCCTCACGTGACCAGACGCCCCAGTCGAGCACGACGTGGCTCCCCAACCGGATCGCCTGCACCGCGAGATCCCACTGCACGTTCTTGATCGGGACCCGCACCGAATCGTCATTCGGCGCACCTGGCGGGAAGAGACGGAGCACCCACTCATCCTCCGTCAAGCGCAGGGCCGGGAGTTCGGCCGCGAGCTGTTTGGCAAGGGTGGTCTTCCCGGCGCCGGGAAGACCACACAACAGGTGGAGGGTTGGTGCCGTCACGCCGTGATGATACGCGGCGACCAGGGCTGCATGTCCCGCCTACACGGGCCAGACCGTCTTGCGCGGCCGGAACACGCCGTCCACGAACGCGGGCCCCTCGACGCCCCAACTCCAGGTGGTGTGAGGCCGGATGACCAGGTACTCGGCAGGACCGAACCGTCCGTCCCGGTGCTCGATGCTGGCCGCACCGTGAATCTTGACCGCCACCGGCGTCACCGGGTCCACCGAGGGCAGCGTGTCGACGACCAGGGAGACTTTCCTGTTCCCCGCCGCCACATTGCGGTACTTCCGTGACCTCTCCAGATGGTGGTAGCTGCCAATCACGATGGTGTCGCCATCCAGCTCGTAGGCCACCGCGTCGGCATCCGGCTGCCCCGTGACATCGATCGTGGCCAACCGGGCCAATGGCTGCGAGAGCAGATACTCGCGCTCTTTCTCCGAGAACATCCTTACCTCTCTTGGGCGTTGAACGTTGGCGGCGACTGCGTCAACAGGGTGATGACGCGACACGCCATCGCCACATCGTCGCCGGGTGAGATTCTGGAGCGTGTGGATGCTGCCGGGAATACCATCTTTCTGGCATTTGCCTGGCTCCCTGCCAGGCGGAATGCGTCGCGCCAACTTGCACGGCATGACGCGCCCCTCAAGCGTGAGTCGCAGACGGTGACAGGATCCGGGATTATGAAGCGGCCAGCGGTGTGGACGGTCTAGCGGCCCCGGCCATACTCGTGCTCGCCGTCGGGCGTGTCCACAAAGATGGGACCAGCCTCCTCGTCTGCAGTCCCGCGGTACTCCACATCGCCGGAGGGATCTTCGCCCACCGGCGCGCCTGAGCCGACCCGGCCGTGGCTCGATTCCGGGCTCTCCTAGCCCTGGGGCGTGACCGGGGCGTCGCCGTGCTGGCGCTCGCCGTTGTACTGGCCCACCGTGCCTTCCTCCTGCTGTAGGTGCAGATTTGCACCGGAGACAGGGTAATCGGCCGAGGATCGCCAGGTACCAGGCCCAGGCTACAGCTTGCGGCTCGGCACGCGGACCCTGGGCCGGGTCGGATTGTCCTTGTGCTGCTGAAGCCCACGAATGGGTCGTTTGGGACGGCGGTGCTTCCGTGCGGAGAGCGCCCGGGCGTCGCGCAGCATCGCCCCGGTGCCCAGCAGTCCAACCATCAGGAACCTGACGCATGAACGCCGGTTGAGATGGTACCCACCATCGTCATCACTGACGCGCTCCCACTCGCATTCCATCCCGTTGCTCCATACTCTCAGTGATTATGTCGGGTTATGCGCGGACCACTCGAGATCAAGCATACCGGCGCCAGCCGACTTGCCTTCAGCTCACCGGGTACCGCAGCCGCGACAGGTCGCTCTTCTGCGCACCGACCGGGACTTGCAAAACGCCCGGCTCTCTGCAGAGAGCCGGGCGTAAGGTGCCGCCTTCGCGCGAGTATTCCCTACGTCGCGGGGACGCTGGCCGGATCGAAGGGATCGGTGCCGAGCGCGGCCTCGTCCCCATCGTAGTAGCCGTCACCATCCGTGTCCGGGTTGCCGGGATCCGTGCCGAGCGCGGCCTCGTCAGCATCGGAGAGGCGGTCACCGTCGCTGTCGGCAGTGGCGTCTCCGGTCGTGGCCGTCTCGGTAGAAAGCTCCGAGGCGGCAGCGTCAGTGCTGCCGTCGGTGCTGGTGGCGCCGCTAGTGTCATCCCAGGTCACCGGGCTGGTGCCCGTGACGAAGGCTTCTTCACCGTCGCCCAGGCCGTCGCCGTCGGTATCCCAGTTGTAGGGATCGGTACCGTAGACGTTGGTCTCGTCCACATCCGCGATGCCATCGCCGTCGGAGTCGACCGCGGTCGCCGTATCGACGGGCGCGGAATCAACCGGTTCGACGTAGGTGGTGTCGTCATAGACCGGGGCCGGCTCCGAAGGCACGTAGGTCCCGGTGTTCCCCGTGGTGACGCTGGAGTCCGGGCTGTCACTGACGTTGTAGGTGCCGTCCGGCCCCAGGAGCGACGTGCCGGGCGATCCGCCGTTGACGGTGCCTGGCGCGGCCGAGGCGGACCCCGGGCCAATGTTCGCGGCGTTGCCGTCGGAGGCGGAAATGTCGGCGCCCGGGATCACCGGGGCAACCGGGATGTTGGCACTGCCACTGGTCGTGCTGATCGGCGCACCAATGTTGTTGGTGCCCGGCCCGACGTTCACGTCGCCGTACACGACCGTGGGGCCGTCGGCATCCACGGCGGGGCTCCCGGGGCGGGCCGCGCCGGAGTTGCCATCGGCGTTGATCGTTTCCTGGGCGATCGCCAGGCCGCCGGAGAGGGCAAGGCTCACGCCGACACCCAGGCTAAAGATCGATTTCAGGTACTTCATTGCTGGCGCTCCCGAATGGGGCAAGAGAAGAGTCCCTTCCCAAAACGTGCAGGCAGAGCTGCCGACACGGAATCATCACACACCAGTGCAAACGGATAGATCACCAAACCGGTTTCGCTGCAGTGGCAACATATATTTGGGAATGTTGGGGGAATACTTCGGTTTCGGACTGATGGTATACGGCCGCGAGCACGATCGTGACCGGCAACCCGGCCACGCCCCATGCCGCTGGCTCAGGCCAGGATATCCTGCACGCAGGCAAGCGCAATCGCGAGCAGCAGGACAGCCGCTGAGCGGTTGACGAGGTGGTAGTCGTCCGCATGCAACCCGAGCAGGATCCCCCCCGAGGATAACGCCAGGGAGAGCATCAGGAGCCACCGCGCGGGCGCAGCGCCCGTGTAGGGTTTGTGGTGCAAGAACATCAGGGTCTCCCTCCCAGATCCTTCGCCGAGGCGGACGCCGGGATCGCATCTCCTCCGGTCCGGTGCTCACGGTCCACTGGACGGATCCAGCGGGTTCGTGCCGTAGACATGCACTTCGTCCCCATCGGAGACACCATCGCTGTCGGTATCCCAGCTCAGTGGGTCCGTGCCAAAACCGAACACCTCCTCGCCGTCGCCCAGCCCATCACCGTCCGTATCCCACGCGTAGGGGTCGGTGCCGTAGATGCCGGTTTCATCGACATCGGCGATGCTGTCCGCATCGGTGTCAACCGCTCCCACGTCTTGCAGTGGTGGTTCTGTGGGGGCTGGAGCTGGCACCACCTCAGGCACGGGAGTTGGCTCCGCAGCCGGGACAGTGGGAGCCTGGACGGGAACGGTTGCAACGGGTGGCAGTGCCGCCGGTACGGTGGGCAAGGCAGCTTCAACCGTGGTTCCCTGGGCCGGAGCGGTTCCCGCCTCCACCCCATCGACTGGCTCGCCAAATCCGGCGACGGCGATCGTCGCTGGCAGCGCACCGGTGTTGCGGAGCGACGAGTTGCCGCCAGCAAGGCGAGCGTCGCCCGCCTGCATCTGCGTGACCTGGTCTCCGGCGAGTGACGCCTCAACCTGACCTGCGGTGACGACAACCAGCACCGGCCCGGTGTATGGCGGCAGAACGGCGGCTTCACCTGGCAACAGGGTATTGCGCGCCAACTCGACCTCGAAGGTGCCCCGGGGGTAGTCGCCTATCGCATCACTCGTGAACAGCACGGTGCCGGTGGCCGGAACGCCGCTCCCCGTGGCCGCGGGTGATAGCAGATCAACGCTCCAGAGAACGCTCGGAGATGTGCCCACCGCAAAACGGAGAAACGGATCGCCCGCCGGCAGGAAATCTGCCTCACCAGCATCGAGACGCACGCGGTGACCCGTCAGTTCGTTCCTGATGATCGTCGCGCCCGACTGTTGCAGGGCGAATGAGGCGTCCGTGGCTTCGGGTGCGCCCGTGCTCCCCAACGTGAGTTCGCGAACACGCCAGGTGACGGGCCCATCAATGGTGACAACGCCCTGCGCGATCGTTTGCAGGTGGGGAGCCCCCGGCAGAATATCGGTGGCCGTGGCAGACGTGCCGCCGGAAACGGCGGGAACCATCGCCGCGGGCGTGGCTGTCTCCTGGGCGAAGCCATCCGGACCGCACACGAGCCACATAGCCGCCAGCGTCACCAGGATGGCCGCGCGCACGCCTCCGGTCACCGCGCGTGTCACTCGTGCCGGTTCTGCGGTATCGCGCCGCATGCGCCTCCCCCTGCTGGCCCAGGATCTCACCGCGCCAGGGACCCGGACGGCATTGGCGCTACTGCGTCGGCGTGGGGTCACGAACCACCAGCGGCGTGCGGGCGAACAGCGTGGAGACAATGATGCCGGCCTCGTAGAGCAGATAGAGTGGCAGGAAGACCACGCCCATGTTGATGGGATCGGTGGAGGGCGTGACCACGGCCGAGACGATCAGCAACACGATGATGGCGTACTTGCGGAAGGCGCGCATCTTCTGCGGGGTGACCGCGCCCAGCTTGGCCATGATGAACATCACGACCGGCAACTGAAAGGCCAGCCCCAGGCCCACCATCAGGGTCAGGTAGAAACTGATGACCTCCTGCCCTTCTGGTGACCACTCGTAGATGTCACTCATGAAACTGGAGAGGAACTGCAAGGCGCGCGGCGCCGCGAAGAAGAAGGCATAAGCGACGCCTGCCAGGAAGAGCAGGATCACGAAGGGCATGGAGAGGATGAGGAAGCGTTTCTCCTTACTGGTGAGACCAGGGAGGAGAAAGCCTACGACCTGCCAGAGCAGCACGGGGAGCGCGATGCCAATGGCGATGTAGAGCGCGATCTTGAAGTAGATCGTGATCGGATCGGTCGGACTCACGACGTCGAAGCCAGTCGCGGCGCCCGACTCTTCCTGCAGCCGCTTCAGGAGCGGTCCGGCCAGGAAGACACCGGCGATGAAGGCGACGCCGATGGCCAGCACGCTCTTGATGATGCGGTCGCGCAGTTCCTCCATGTGCTCGAGGAGGGTCATCTCCTCGAAGACATCGGGGGCATCAGCGTCTGGCAGTTTCGGCAGGTGCGGCCGGGAGACCGCCGGCAGCCGGTTCGGCAACTTCGAAGGCAGGGCGGGAATGGCTGGGGGTTTCAACCTACGCGCCATATGGGAACTCCTCGATGATCGTCAGGGGCGCCGCCAACTGCGAGGCGATACTGCCGGCGGCCGGGGCGCGATCACGCAGCCAGTCGTCCGAGACCCACGGGATCCAGTCGGGATCCTGCGCGGAACTCAGCAGCCAACTACGTGGTGAGAGCAGGGTGTTGCTGGCAAAGAGCAGCAGCGCTGCGGCCAGCACGGCCAGGGCGGTGTAGTGGACCGTCCGCCACGGCGGCGCTGCCGTGGACTCCGGGACCACGGGCCGTGCCACCTCGCGGTAGTGCTCCAGGAGCTGCACCATGTCGCGCAGCTCGGGTTCGAGATCCGTGTCCGCACCGGGCTGGCCCTGCAGCCGGGCATCCCAGTAGCGGGCCAGGGTCGTGGCGCCAGCCTGCTCCTGGTCGGGGAAGAGCGGGACGATGTTCGACGTGCGCGCATCGGAGAGCGGTGACGTGCTCATGCCAGGGAAGCCTTTCTGCATGCCTGCGCTCTACTCCGCGCCGATGCGGGCGCGCAGCGTCTTCAGGGCACGGTAGAAGCGCTGGTCGACGTTGTTGGCCGTCATGTGCGGGTAGCCGATGTGCTGCAGTTCCCGGGCGAGCTCGCGCGAGGTGTAGCCCGCCTGCCGGCCCTGCACGATCATGCGGTCCAGCGGCGAGAGGTGATCCAGCAGCCAGACGTAGTGCAGCAACTCCAGGACCTGCTCGTCGCTGCGCGCGGCCTCGGCAAGGTCTTCCAGGACGAGGGGGTGTGGCAAGCCGCGACGGCGAGAGCGCCGCCGCGCCGCCTGCAGTTTCAGCCGCGCCACGCCGAGCGCCCAGGCCAGCAGGCTCTCCGGCGGCTCGCGGTCCCGCTGCACGTGGAGCGTGGCCATCGTCTCCTGGGCGATATCCTCCGCGCTGATCAGGACATCGCTGGCAGAGGACGCGCTGAGAGACGCCGCTGTGACGCGCCGCACGGTCTCGCGGATCTGCTCCAGGATGACGTCGTCACCCGGAGCTGTCGCAGCCCGGTCCAGGGGGCGTAGGTGGTCCGGTGTTTCGTGCTCCGGCGGGGAGGATGCGTCACCGGCGGGGTTCGCGTGCGTCGTCATACCTGGTAGTGTCGCGAGCGGGCCATTTTCTTACATCACCCGGCGAGTTCCGGTGAGGCCGGTGATGATAGATAGGCATTTGCCGTAGGCGCGAGATGGGACGCTACGGAACCACGGACCGCCGGCAAGGCGGCCCAAACGCCGGGCTGGCAAGAGACGAAGGCAGACCGAACCAGCGAGGCGCTGTCACCCCTCCTTGTTTATATGTAGGCGGCGGGCACCTGTCGTTGCCGAGCGCGGACCTGGGTGGGCCCGCCACCGCAATCCAGGACCGGGGCTCCCACGACACGCATAGCCAACCAGGCCCACGCTGCGCACGTGTGGACGCACCTCACCCCGCTGCAGGTCCAGGCGGTTTCTCCTCCGGCGTGACAGTCGCAGGAGAAGGAAGCGGACGAAAGATCCAGGGCAAGCGGCAGTTGTGCGCAAGGGGTGGCTGCGGTATACACGCGGCCTGAGCGGCATGACGACAAGGGAGCCGGCACGGTGGGTGGTTCGTCCTCAACCAGCAAGCGGGCGACGTTGTTGCTCGTCGTCGCGATGAGCCTTGGACTCGCCGCATTTCCACTGGCCGGGCGGGCCTTAGCGGCACAACCCGCGGAACTTGCCGCGGCGATTGTGTCAGGAACATGCGACGCGGTAGGCGCCGGCGTGGCAGCGCTCACGCCGGCAAAGGTCCCTGGCGGCCCCGCACTGGGCTCGGACAAGGCAGTGCCGGGAGCGAACTCGTTTTCGACCATCGCGATCGGGATTGACGCCCTCCTCGCGGATGATCACGCCGTCGTGGTGACGGGCGCCGATGGCACGACCGTGACCTGTGGGGAGATTGGCGGCCGGCTCACCGCAACAGGGTCACTCATCGTCGGGTTGCACCCGGGCGCCAGTGAACTGGACGGTGTCGCCGTCTTCAGCCCCGCAGATGCCGCCGGGCAGACCAACGTTTCGCTGTTCATCGTGGGGGCTCCGCTCGGGACCGCCCCGGCAGCTGCCGCGCCGGCCAGCCCGGCGACTTCAGCGGAAACACCAGCCGTCAGCACCATGGCTGTGGCACAGCAAGGCGATCCGACGGCAACGACCAGGCCAACCGTGGCTCCGGTGCGGACGCCGACGCCGGTGCCAATTGGATTCTCGCAGCGCAACCCGGCGCCCATCGGCACGACGCTCGAGTCACAGGGACTGGCGGTGACGGTGACCGGTGCGTCCTTCGACTCTGGCTTCGCCAACGCGATCCCGCGGGGTGGGTACAAGGTGCTGATCATCAGCGCCACGATCGAGAACACCAGCGACGGCGATCATGGCTATGACGCCTCCCGCTTTGGCGCGATCGACGCCAGCAATGGCAACACCTACGACCCGGTCACCATCGACAACTCCGGCGGTCTGCTCACAAGCGGGATCCTGGAGCCTGGAGAGTCCGTTTCGGGCACGGCTCTGGTTGAAGTGCAGGAGACGGCATCAAACGTCATCGTAACGTACGATGTGGACATCCAGGGTGACTACGACATGTTCTGGCAGTAGTCCTCGATCACCCGGCCGACCACGCGCCAATGAACCGTAGACGCACACTGGAACGACCCCAACCGTTGCGAAAAGATCTGATCCGCAGGCACAAGCGGCCCCTGCGGAGGGCGTGATACCCGGTTGTACCCAGGTTCGTATCGGATGAGAGGAACACCACGTGGCCGCTCAGGCTCCGGCGCATCATCTCAAAAAGCTTGTCTATGGCCCATCACCACAGGCGCCTCACGCCCCGCGGAGACCATTCCAGCGACCCGGCTCAGGGAGCCATCACGCCACAAATGTTGACGCACTGAGTCCCTTCTAGACAGATCTGGCTCTCCGGGTGGGGGCATGGTGCGCCGAATTTGCACACCCCCTGGTCAGCGTCAAAGGCGCAGTAGTAGCTGTAGCCGGCTGGACCTTGGGCATCTCGCGCGCCAGGACACCCACTCACCAGTTGAGGACACTGCTCGCACAGCGGGCAGAAACGCTTGGCCCCGCAGATCTCCAGGTAAGCCGGGGTGCCCCCGAAGCAGCCGTTGGGCGGATACGGCACACAATCACACCGCCCGGTGCATTCCTCCAGGGTGGCCCGTGTGTCCGTCGGGACCGGGACGCAGGCGCCCGCCTCGCACCACCGCTCTCCGGCAGCACCCGCGCAGCAGCTCTGATCCTGACTGGCATCCGCGACGCAGACACCCCCGCTGCAGGTCTGGCAGGCAGGACAGGTGGCACGACAGGCGCCAGTTGCCATATCGCAGCACCCCGCGGCACAGCCCAAGGTGGCGGAGCAGGCGACGCACACGCCGTTGCGGCAGATCGGGGTTGGATTGGCGCAGGCACTGTCGGCCGTGCACGGCTGTGGGCTCGGGTGCTTGCGGCGTCGCTTGCGCCGGCGCGCCCCGGCATCCTCAGGCGCCCCAGCAACCACCGCGGGCAGCGTGGCCAGGAGTCCGAGCAGGCGGCGGCGGGAACCAGCGACGGCCACGGATCGGGCAAGGACGTCGAGGCGGTCGAAATCCATGACGAGTCCCTCTATGTCACGGGCACCACGGCAGTGGGTGTGGCGCATACGGTAGCAAACGCGACATGTGTTGTCCGCCTTAGGGCGTGAGGGCCAGGTGGCCGGAAAAAGGACGCCCACGATGAGGTTCGATCGCTCGAAGAACAACTGGGGCCCGCAGACATGGGCTCTTGATCGCCACCGCGAGGAGGACGATCAGCGAGAAGGGCATCCGGGACCCGCAATTCCCGGAGTTCTGATCGGCACTCGGCGTTCCAGAACCACCGGGGAATGACGGCAGGAACTGGTGGCAGAGTGGACGTGGATTCGGGCGCCGTCGCAGCGCGTGTTCCGGGTGATGCGTCTGAGCCTGACATGAAGCACTCCCGGGCTGGGTCGAGGAGTGCCGGGAGTTCAGTCTACGGCGGTAGCGCAAGCGACATGTTGCATGAGGATTAGAACGGCACATGCGTGACCAGGGGATCATGCTCGACGTCCAGCAACAGATTGGCGACCTCGTACCCTGCATCGGGGCCGAGGTGCTGGCGGGAGCCCGGTTGCAACGCAGCCACGAGCCGTCACGGCGACCACCGCAGCGAGCGTGGCCACCTGCTCCGGAGTTTTCGTACCTGGTCAGTCTTGCAGCGTGCGGAGTAGCAGATCATGGAAGCGCTGAACGCTTTCCAGAGGTGTCTGCAACGACGTTAACGTGTTGGATAGGCCGCGCGCCATCGCGCAGTGAGCGAGGAATATCTCGCAATCAGCACTGTGCGCGCGCCGATGGTCGTTCAGCGCGAGGAACAGACGTGGAGACCATTGGCGGCAGCACTCGCAGACAGCCATGGGCGAAGAACGGCTCATGCCGAAGCGCCGTTATCCACCCGTTGACTGAATGAGCTCGAAGTGGCCTCTCCCCGGGCCTGCGGCTGCCAGTGATTGACGCTCGCGCTAGAGGGCGCGACGCCCGGTGATGAGCTGGTAGAGCAGCACGATCAGGGCAATGACGAGCAACAGGTGGATCAGGGCCCCGCCAACGTGCACGACCAGGAAGCCCGCGAGCCACAACACGACCAGGATAACGATCAGCGCCCAGAGCATCGGGACCTCCAGTACCTTCCGCAACAATCCACTCGTGATCGCAGCATCGCCAGCGCACGCGGCGGAGCACTGCCCGGGAGACCATCTCGGTGCGGAAACCTCGGCGGAGCCGCACCCGCTGCCCGGCACACGCCCCGGCATGCAACTGCAGGACCACGAGTGCATGAACTGTGCCGACCGCCCGCACCGGCGCTCCGCTACGTGCGGCGGACAGGACCTCTGCCCTGCCAGCTCCTCGCCCAGAGAAAAATCCTGTAGGTCTTGCCGGTGCCGGTGGTGCGGCTCACCCCCACTGTCAGCGGTGGACTCGTGGCGCTGCGGCGCAGCGGAGCTCGCCAGATGACATGGAGGACCTGGTCATGGATGCCGATCAGTTTGCCGGACTCGCGCGGGTGGTCAGCGAACGCGGGGAGGACGGTGCGGGAGACCGGGACCAGTTCGCAACCCTGCAGCGCCTCATCGCCGCGAAGGGCTCGCGCCGCCTCGCCCTGGCGGGGCTGGTGGGAGCCGGGCTCCTCGGCCAGGGAGCCGAGTTGACGAAGGGCCGGTGCCGCAGAGAAAAGGGCAAGAACACGCGCCAGTGCCGCCGCCACCGGGACCAGCAGGGGCCTGGCGGCTTCTGGGACTGCCAGCAGGACAAGCTGTTCGGTGTGTGCTCCTTCCTCGTGCCTGAACCATGCTGCAACGGGATGACCTGCACGTTCACCGTCGACCCGTTCGTCACCGCCTGCCAGCTCCTGTGCACGACCGATAACGCCTGCAAGAAGAAGTTCCCCAGTAAGGCGTTGGCCTGCCGCACGGACCTTCTCGTTTGCCCCATCCAGGCCGCGCTCGGCAACACGTGCTGCGTGCCCCGGTAGACGCGCCATCCCTCCTCCGCTCGGGCCTGGAGGCGTATGACTGCCGATGAGATCTTGGGCACCTCACGCGGAGTGTTCCTCATGAGCGATGCTGACACCGCGCTCATTCTGGAGGCGAGCAATGTGGACAGAAACATCGCGAGGAACGTAGATGGAAGAATCTATACCTGCGACGCCCTGACCCTCACGGATGGCAGCGTCACGTGCAGCACGGCAACTGGGAGGCGGGCGGCATTGTGTATTTTGGCACGGGAACCCTCATAGCCGGCAGCAGCGTCACGTCTAACGAAGCACGGTCAGTGGCAGCATCTACCACTGAACTTGAACGATGACGCTGGAGTTGGGCAGCCGGGAGATGCGCAACTCGGTGCAGGAGGGAGGACGGATTTTCCATCACCCCGCCTACTCTACAGGCGTTATTGGGTGCAGTTCCTCGCAGCGAAAACACGCTTGGGAGTGTTGCTCCTACACACCCAGGTCGTTCTCGCCCTAAACATCACAGAGCGACAGGCAGCGGTTGGATGATCCGCCGCAAGCGGAGGAACACACCTTCCCGGCAGAGCAATGCCTCCTCAACACAACGAAACTGGTCACCAACGTATGCCGTGCCACGGTGTTTCACATTGGTAGAAGTACGTCAGTTGCATGCCCCGGAGAGTCCAGGGCCAGAGATGCGAACGCCGCCAGCAGTGCACAACGCTAGCGGCGTCCGTCAGTGGTCGCCACGCGTGCGCACGGTGACGACACTTCTATTGTGGCCATCGCCGCCAAAATAGCAATACCCACGGAGGCGCACGTGAGGTTGCCGCGGCAGAGCGCATCCCCCTGGCATACAGCCGGGGCGGAGTGCATGGCCTGCCAGGGGAGGCAACTCTCACAATAAGGGTCAACGCCAGGGTACGTGATATGCACGATACGACAAGCACAGGGAGCGTTTGTGTTCCCTGCGCCTGGAGGTGCCGAACATCTGAGCCGACAGCTCGCACCGCCGTACCTGACAGCTGGCCATCCTGCTGGTCACGGCCAGGAGTGACCTCGACAGCCGGGCCGTGCTGTCCGCGCACCTACCCCTCCCCACCGTACCCAAGGTATGGGGAAGCTCAACGGTCGGAGTAGCTTGATGACACCGGGTGCGTCGTGATCTTCAGGCGTTCCCCTGGGTTGCCCTGTCCTACGCGCACAGTTCGATACACACTCCGCCATTCCCAATGTCCTGGCAGTGTGAATGCGGTGGGCAATCTGTCGTGGAAGCGCAGATCGTGAACGGCTGCACGAGGTCGACGATGCAGTGCTGCGCTCCCTCGACGTTCGGGTTACTGCACGCGCCGCCTCCGCAGGGGTCACAATCGTTGTTGCTCGTGCATGCGATGGCGCAGCTCCCGTTGCTGAGACAGACCTGGCCGGTTGGGCACGTCGCGCATTGGACGGGCTGGCCGCAGGCGTTGCGCCACGTTCCACAGCGCCCGGCGCAGGTGGCGCCCCGCGGCTCAGGTGCGCAGCACGCCCCGCCGTGGCAGACCTGTCCGGCAGCGCAGGCACCACAGGAGCCTCCGCAACCGTCACGTCCGCACGTGCGATCCGTGCAGTTGGGCCGGCACCTGCCCTTCTTTTTCCGCCGCTTCCTGGCCTCGACGTGGTCAGTCGAGCGGGCGAGGGTCAGTCCGATTCCGGTCCCCGCGAATCCGCGCAGGATGTCCCGGCGAGAGAGGAACGAGGTTATCGTGTGCGCTATCCGTTCAGAACGGTTCACTTCAAAATTCATGGCGTGGCCTTCTGCAATGGGGGAGTTCTGGTCAGTGCCAAGCACCACACGGGGCATGGCCACTGAGCCATCGCCAATCACACGGGGCAGACATTGGTGACCGGTGTGCGGAAGCGCGCGGGCGGGGCATCGACCGATCTGACCCGACCGGTCGTTCCGTCGACGTCAAAGACGTGCCAGAATCCTTCGAGCGACGACGCAACTGCAGGACTGGTCCACGAACGCACGACCCGACCTCCTCTGTCGGTGAGGGTGACTGTCAAGTCGCCTGCTGGCGCAATTCCGAGATAGATCCAGTACTCGTACGCACCCGGCAAAAGGTCATAGATCGTGGTGACCTCGTCCCCTGGCCCGGACGCGTCGCGATTGACGCAGGCAAACGGGTACGCCTGCTCGCACCGGGTCCTGGTCTGGTTGCAGTCGTAGTCAATCTGCGGAGACGGGCCGGTTGAACCGTCCTGCGGCGGCACAAAGAGCCACGTGTCGTGGTTGATCTGGCTCTGCCAGGTTGCCGCGATCGTGAACGGGGCCTGTAGGCAGAAACGCTCCTGGCAGTTGCTCCCTGGATCAGTGCACGCCTCACCCAGCACCGTGCACAGGGGGCCAGTGGAGGTCTGGGGCTTCCTGCGCTTCTTCTTGCGTCGCTTCCTGGCTTCGCTTTCGCCTCCCAGACGAGGCTCGGTAGACGTTGCGAGGCCGGTGGCGAGGCCACCAAGCACCGCGCGCCGGGATACTCCTGCGACATCGCGCACGAGCACATCGAAACGGGTGTCATTCATGTCCATTCCTTTCATCTATTGCTCCCGGCGTGGGGCTCCAGCGTGAGCTGATCTAACTCGGCTATCGCGCGAGAAGGTGCATTTCCGCCGCAGGCGGTGCCTGGACGCCCTCGTCCCGGGTGAGCGATTGGAGATGTACGGCCGAGCTGCCACAACCTGCGATGCGCCGCCATTCCACCTGGTTCTCTTGACGGCACCCGAACCTCGAGCGCCTGTCACTGAGGGTATGCCGTGGCCTGGCTGCGCACATCGGGGAGATATCTGATGTTTCGTCAATACCTGGCTGAACTTATTGGGGAGGAGTCCGGGTTCGGCTGGGGTCAGAACCGGAGCCAGGAGTTTCTCGAGGGTCAGCGCGCCGATCTGGCAGAAAGGGAGTCCCCATGGCTCCAGCGTGACGACATGTGTGGGTGCCTCGTATCGGCCAAGCGGAGGCACGCGTCGCGGCGATCTGCACCACGCCCAATCGAGGACGCCAGATGTCGCGTGCCATCGGTCACAGGCGTGCACGCAACAGCGCTGCGTCGGGCGGTGTCCTGGTCACTGGGACTACTGATGGCAGGGAAAAGGGTGTCAACCGTGGACGTGTTTATGCTCTGCTCCTCTGGAGATGACAGCCACTGCCAGGTTGCGCCTGGCCTGCATCCATTTCACCGGGTCAATGCTTCACGCGCAGTCACAGGCTGAACACGGGCCTGGTCAATTCGGATTTAGAGCGGGATGTCTGGCACGCGATCACTGGAGAAATCATGGTGTTTCCCAGGTAGAGGTCGGACACCAGTGACAAGCCTGTCCAGGGCGTGCGGGAGTCCAGTGGCAAAAGGGCGCATGGATACGCCCATCTTGCGACAGGCATGTTGCAGGGGGGAATCACAGGGTCTGTATTGGTAAGGAGCACGTTCAGGTCAGGTGCGGCTCACTCGACTCACTCGTGAGGTAGAACTCGAGCGCACTTCATTTCTTTTCCACTTCCTGCCTCTATTGCTAAAGACTTTCTCTAGCTCAAGATAACAATGGGCAATTCTGCACGGCGAGGTGTCGGTGGACACCCGAGATTTCAAGAATCTCTGCAACTTCGCCTCCCGACGCCGTACCCCGTGGACATTCATGGGTGGGCTTGGTGCTCCGCTCACGCACATCCCGGCGACGTCCGACACGACGGCAAGAAGCGCAACCGGCAGAGGCAGGACTGTCCCCAAGACCCATTCGGGTGCCCGGATGGCAGCTGTGTGCCGAGCTCAGGCACCGATGCGCCATAGCTGCCACTCCGCGACAGTCGGCTGCGCTGGCGACTCCTGTCGGAACGAGTGTGACGCCGCCGGCGACTGCGGCGGCTAGGAGCCTTCGGCGCCGGTGCTCAACGCATTGACGACGCGGCGCAGGCGCGCTTCCGCTTCCGCGGCCACTGCCTGCAACTCCGGGTTGTCCCCCACCACGCCAAGCATCTGCGCCGGGTCGACCACCGACACCTTCGCCCGCCCGGCGTGCTCGTGGACAATCACGTTGCACGGCAGCAGCAGCCCCAACTCGGGTTCGGCCTGCAGGCCGCGGTAGGCGAGCTGCGGGTTGCAGGCGCCGAGGATCACGTACGGCTCGAAGTCGACGTCGATCTTCTCCTTGAGCGTTCGCTGGACGTCGATGGTGGTCAGGACACCGAACCCCTCGGCCTTGAGCGCCGCCGTGGTCCGCGCCACCGCTTCCGCCAGCGGCATGTCCAATGTGGTTCCAAAGCCATACGGGGACGACCCTGTTTGCTGCTTTGCGTTCACGACCTTCTCCTTTCCTGCCATCTGACCTGGCTGGCAAGTGCCTGGCGATGTCCACCGCCTGCACCTTCAGCATCCGAGCGCCGCTGCCGGGGAGCCCGGAAGCGATACCAACACTCGAATGTACGCACGCCGCGTTTTACTGGCCGTCGTGATCAGCGCCAAAGCAGCTGCAGCAAGGAGCGCTGATGGATGCGCTGTTGCTCCGCTCGCCGGTGTCATCCTTTGCCAGCCCCCGAGAGTGCAGCAATCAGGATGCCGTGCGGCCAGTGGGAAGGTTGTCCCTCATGCTGTCTTCACGCAGTCATAAGCGCGATCTGAGACAAATTGTGTATCTCAAGCTACATTTCACGGTACGTACGACGCTAAGCCTGCCTGGACCTGGGGGAGCAACGCGGTGGATCTCGACCATCTCGCCCGATCACTGGCATCCGCCCGATCCCGCCGGTCGCTCGTAAGTGTGCTGGCGGCGCCGATAGCGGGCTGCCTGCTAGACCTCCTCCGCCCAGAAGAGGAGGCGAAAGCCAGGCGCAAGCAGCGACCCAAGCGACGAAAGCATTCGGGCAAGCGTAAGCATCGCCGAGGAAAGCCCTGCAGGCCGGAGTCTCCGGCGCTGACCTGCTCCGGAAAGTGCGGCATCGTCACCAATAGCTGCAAGAAAACGGTGGACTGCGGCTCGTGCGCCTGTGACCCTCCCTGCCCGGCCTGCTTCGTTTGCCAGGGCGGCGTCAACCTCCCGGGAACGTGCGTGCTTGATCCAGTGCTGCAGGGTGAGATCTGTGGAGAGGCTGGCCAGGTCTGCCAGAGCGACGGCTCCTGCACCTGTGACGCCACCTCCTGTCCCGCGTGTACGACCTGTGGCGGCGATGGCGCGTGCGCGGGCTGCGCGAACTGTTGCGATGGTTCCGGGGTTTGCCAGGACGGCGTGACGAACCAGGCCTGTGGCAGTAGCGGGACATGCGATGTCTGCAGCGGGCAGGAAATCTGCCAGGACCAGCAGTGCGTCTGCATCCCCATCACGCAATGCCCCGTGGAACTGGCGTGCGGCACGATCAGCGATGGTTGCGGGGGCCAGTTGACGTGTGGCGAGTGTGCCAACCCCACGCCGGTCTGCACGCAGCATGTCTGCGTGCCCTGCGAGCAGAGCGCGCAGTGTGCCTCCCGGGAGATCTGTGACGGGGGAAGCTGTGCCGCATGCGACGTCTGCGCGGATGGCTGCACCTTCACCTCGGTGCAGGCCGCCATCGAGGCAACGTCCCCCCAGTTGACCAGGATCCGCATTTGCCCAGGCGCTTACGCCGAAAATGCCAGATCCGACGCTGCAATCATCATCGACCACGACGACCTGACGCTGATTGGCGCCGGGGATGGCGGCGACCCGAACACGAGCACGATCCTGCGGCCATCTGCCTCCGACCAGGCCGTTATTCGCGTCGACCAGGCTGATACCATCCGGCTCGAGGGTCTGCGCGTGACCGGTGGGTTCGGGGATGGTGGCAGCGGCGTCCTGCTCTTTACAGCCCGTGTGACATTGGCACGTTGCACGATTGTGGGCAACGAAGCAGTGGGGTCAGGGGGAGGTGTCAGCGCCCTGAATAACTCCGTGCTCGACATCTTCGACACAATGATCATCGACAACTCGTCGACTAGTCCAGGTGGCGGCATACAAGCGGAATTCAGCATCGTGACGTTGGATATGAACAGTCGTGTGAACTTTAACGGAGCCCCAGGGGCCGGTGGTATCTATGCCATGTTGAGCTCCATCACGTTGCCGAGCGTAGACAACGTGACCAACAACCGGCAGATAGACTGTGCCGGAGTCGCATTCGAGGGCCCGGGAGCAGTGTGCGCGGAGTGATCTCTTTCCCTGCGTACTCTCTTGATCGCAAGACCCGCTGAGCAGGACCAATCACCTTCCCAGGACGTGTGCCGAGTGGCTCACCCGGTGGTGATTGACGCGGGAGATCGCGGTCATCGCCCGCATATGAGGCAAGAACACGGGGGCACTGACGCCGAGGCGTGAACGGCAGACGCAAGCGATGCCCCGCTCCTGTGCTACCGTCTGCCGCCAACCTGGCAGACACGAGCGACATGGCAAGGTGGGAGCGCGTGAACACCGCCACTTTCGACGCCCTGCAGCAGCACCTCCGCGCGCCGCTGGTGACGCGGTCGCATCACGCCTACGAGGACGCGCGCCGGGTCTGGAACGGCATGATCGACCGCCGGCCCCTCGTCATAGCGCAACCGGAATCCACGCCCGAGGTGGCCGCGGCTGTCAGGTTCGCGCGCGAGCACGGCCTGCCCCTCTCGGTCAAGGGCGGTGGCCACGGGGTGGCCGGCCCGGCAATCTGTGAGGATGGCCTGGTCATCGACCTCTGCCGGATGCACGCGGCTCACGTGGATCCCGCGGCACGCACTGCTACCGTCCAGGGTGGGGCACGGCTACGCGCACTCGATGCCGCGTCCCAGGCTCACGGCCTGGCCACCACCGCCGGCATCTACCGCGAGACGGGCGTGGCCGGGCTCATGCTGGGTGGTGGGCTCGGCTTGCTCATGCGCCGCTACGGCTTGACCTGCGACAACCTGCTGGCCGCGGAGGTCGTGTCTGCCGACGGCGAGGTCCTGGAGGCGAGCGAGCAGGAGCACCCAGACCTGTTCTGGG
Source organism: Thermomicrobiales bacterium (assembly GCA_046328375.1). Taxonomy (GTDB): domain Bacteria; phylum Chloroflexota; class Chloroflexia; order Thermomicrobiales; family UBA6265; genus JACCXM01. The sequence goes on along the minus strand of JAXLWT010000040.1, from coordinate 20,656 downwards.
CCCTGCGTGGCGGGGGCGGCAACTTTGGCGTCGTCACCCGGATGGACTTTCAGCTCCATCCCCTCTCGTACGTGCTAGGCGGCAGGATCACGTACGACTTTGCCGACGCCGCGGACCTCGGGCAGCTCTTCCAGGAGGTGCTGGCGGGTGCGCCAGATGAGGTCCAGGTCTACATGTCGTACGGGATCGAGGAGGGCGGAGCGAAGACCGCCTCGGTCACCCTGTGCCACTGTGGCGCGCGCGAGGCGGGCGAGGCCGTGGCTGAACGCTTCCGCCGCTTCGGACAGCCACTGGCCGATGATGTCTCCTGGAGGCCCTACCTGCGCATGCAGCAGCAGTGGGACGAGTCCTTCCCCACCGGCATCCTGACCTTCTGGAAATCGAACTTCCTGGCCACCATCTCCGATGATGCCCTTCGCGTCTGCCAGGACGCTATCCGGCGGCAGTCACTGCCGGGCTGCGGCGTCGACCTCGAACCGATGGGCGGCGCCGTGTCTCGCGTGGCTCCCGGCGCCACCGCATTCGCCGACCGCGACGCCGCCTCCACCCTGCTCATCACGAGCGGCTGGCGCGGCCCGCACGAGTCTGACGCGCGGATCGCCTGGGTGCGCGAGACGTGGCGCGCCGTCCAGGCCTTTACCAAACCTTCAGCCTATGTCAACTACCTCGACCGTGGTGACGAAGACCGGATGGCAGCCGTCTTCGGCCCGAATTACCAGCGCCTCGTCGCCGTGAAGCGGATCTACGACCCGGACAACGTCTTCTGCCACAACGCGAACATCCGCCCGTGACTGGGATCACCACGCGAAGATGATCTACCGGGTGCTCACCGGCGCCATCATCGAGTTCTGGAGCGAGGCGGACCGGTCACACATCCGGTACGAGTCGCCGATGGCTGGCGCTGGCTCGACGCTGGGCGGGTTGATGTGGGCCCTGCACCTGCCGGCGCCGGACTTCGACAATCCGAAGGCTCGCTTCTGGTTCACCGAGGCGGGCTGGGACCAGGTTGGCCGGGAACTAGTCGCCGAGGGCCGGCGGCGCGGCTACGTGATCAAGGTGATCCGGAGCAAGAACCCACGCCGCTCCCAGATCGTCTACCAGGATGCCTGGCAACTCGCGCTCCTGCCACTGCGCGGCGACCGGAAGCGCTGACACCGCGCGACTACGGCTGGCTGCATCCCTGACCATGCCGCTCTGAGATCTGGCCCCCGGCGCCGCACCGAAACCAGGGTGGCCACCGGTCCTCACCCTGCGCGGGCAAGGGACGAGGACCATGTTGGGGGTCGCCACCTCGCGGCGGCTGGCGCGTCTCGTGGTGCGTGGTCGCCCAGCAGGCAGCGGCTGCGCACGGTAGGAATGCAGGGCCGCAGGAGGCAGGTGACGCTGCTGCGGCCGGCACGGAATCCCGGCGGGCGTGCGGGCCCGGGCATCCAGCGGGTGCGGACACCCTGTCCGCATGCCTACCTCAGAAACCCGTAACAATTGCTGGCGTCAGCAGGCCTGACCGGCGTTATGCTGCCGGGCAGGCGCAGCCTACCCTGCTGCGTGGAATGACATTCATGGAGTTCAGTGATGGCACAACCTGACGGAACATCCCTCAAGACCGGGCCAGAGACACACCTCCTCCCGGAGGCCAGCGGCATGGTGACGCGCCGGACCCTGCTGCGGGGCAGCGCCCTGGCCGCGGCGGGCACCGTCGTCGCTGGTGGGACGGGGCAGTCTGAGGCGCACGCCATGATGCAACCGACCATTTCCGCGACGCCCGAGGCAGGCGCTGACCTCGCGTTCGATATCCCGGGCCTCTCGGTGGGAATCGCCGAGTACCGCGAGGTACCGACCGGCTGCACGACCTTCATCTTTGACCAGGAGATGTATCCGGGCGGCCTCGTGCTGGAACTCGACGTGCGCGGTGGTGCGCCGGGGTACAGCGGGGACTACGGCATCACGAACGCCGTCTGCATCGCGGGCGGCTCCGTCTACGGGCTGGAAGCGACCGCCGGGGTCGCTTCGGCGCTCTACGCCGCAGGTGGGTACCAGGACCTGGTCGCGGTGGCGGGAGCCATCATCTACGACATCTCCATGGTGACCGAGGCAGATGGCGGCGGCCGCGAGCGCGGCATCTACCCGGACAAGGCGCTGGGCGTGGCCGCCGTGGAAGCGGCGCGTCCTGGGCTCTTCCCCATCGGGGCGCAGGGCGCCGGCATCGGGGCTTCGGTTGGGCAGTGGGTGGACTTCCCGGCTCGCAAGGAGCAGGGCGGACAGGGGGGAGCCTACCGCCAGATTGGCCCCTACCGGATCGCCTTCTTCACGGTCGTGAACGCGTTGGGCGTCATCGTGAACCGCGCGGGTGAGGTGGTGCGCGGTGGGGTTGATCCCGCGACCGGTGAGCACCCGGATCCCCTTGCCAACGCCGAAGCGATCCTCGCGGGCGAGGAGCTGCGCGCGCAGCCGGCAGGGTCTCTCCCACCGGGCGGCCTCTCCCAGCACACGACCATCTCACTGCTGGTGGTGAACGTGGATCTGCCGCGCGAGCTGCTGCGCCAACTGGGACGCCAGGTGCACTCCTCCATGGCGCGCGCCATCCACCCGTTCCACACACCGGACGATGGGGATATCCTCTTCACGGTCTCCACCGCGGAGATTCCTGGAGACGGAGTCGATACCACCGCCCTGGGGATCGTGGCCTCGGAGATGGCCTGGGACGCCGTGCTGGCGAGCGTGGGGGCAAGCTGAAGCAGCGTCCGGGCACCGTGTTTGCACGGCGCCCGCACAAAGTGCCCATGTCTCGAGCCTGCCGAGAGGCCTCGGTGAGCTACTGGTACAAACAACTCTCGGCAAGTTCAAGACGCGTGGTGACCGACATACGCCCGGGAACAGGCGCCCACAGGATGCAATCTGAGAGGAAAGACACGTGAACCGGGGAAGATGGAGCGCCGCGCTCGTGGCGGCAGCGCTCGTCGGGATGCCGATCCTTTCCGCGCTGGCGCAGGATGCCACGCCCGTCGCCGAGCAGCGCGACGTCGAGATTGCCTACGTCCTGCACGGGCTGAATACGTTCACCGAGGAGATGGCTGCGGGGGCGGAGGACGCGGCGCGCGACTACGGGGTGACGCTGGAAACCTACGGCGACGCCGCATTCGACGTGGCAACGGAGCAGGCCCACTTCGCGGCGGCGCTACAAAGTGGCGTCGACGGCATTGCCGTGGCGCCGCTCCACGGTGAGCGATGGACCGGGCCGATCCAGCAGGCGGTCGACCAGGGGGTGCCGGTGGTCGGGTTCAACGTCACCGCGCTCGATTCGGCCCTCTCGACCTGGGTCGGCCAGGATGACTATGGCTCGGGCGTCACGCTTGGGACGGAGCTGCTCCGGCAGCTCCACGAGGCGGGGATCACCGGGGGCGCAATCGCCGTCGGGAGCTGCAACCCGGGGGAGAACGTGCTGCAGAACCGCGACGCCGGGCTACGCGAGGCGTTTGCGGGAACGGACTTCGACCTGCTTGCCACCCAGGACGTGCACCTCCCGATCCCGGAGAATCTCGCCGCCTGGGAAGAGATCATCGGAGCCAACCCGGACATCGTGGCCGCGGTCGGGCTCTGCTACATCGACGTCCCCAACCTGGCGCAGGTCAAGGAGCGCGCCGGCTCCTCCTGGCTGATCGGCGGCTACAACCTGGACGCACCGACGCTGGACGCGATCACCAGCGGCGAGGCCCAGGTCGTGATCGGCCAGCAGGAGTACCTGCAGGGCTACCTGCCCGTCGCCATCCTGGCCGAGCACCTGGTCTACGGCACACCCATGGTGACCGGCTGGCTGGAAACGCCAGCGGAGGTCGTCACCGGGGAGAACGTTGCGGACTACGCCGCGCGCGAAATGGATGCCCAGGCCAGGTCCGCCTACTACCGGGCGTACATCGCCGAGCACTTCGCCGACCTGCAGGCGGCCGCCCGGCCCTACGATGACCTGCGCTTGCTCGGCGTGCCGGAGGCGACGCCCGCGCCGTGATGCCGGCCGCCCATAGAGCTTCCAGACGCGCCGAGCAATGGGGATGGAGTGTCGTGCATTCCTAACCGGCTGCAAGCGCCACTTGATGACCCTTGTCCCCTATCACCACCAACCTCCCATTACGCTTATACCCTGGGGAACAGGCCCGTATTGCGACATTAGAGCTGAGATGGGTTCGAGATGTCCGCCCATGGGCAGTGCTGTGCCTCTGGTACTTTGTGAGAACGGTCGCACCAAGGGTGGTCTTGGTGACAGAGCGTGATCATCTCTCAGTGGTAGGCAGGTCTTCGACCAGAGCGAAGGCATTGGAGACGACCTCCTCCATAGGCTGCGCTTGCCCCTGCTCCCACGCTGCCTTGGACCCGGCACCCAACGAAATGCGAGTCGTCTCCAAGACGTGATCGAGTGCTACCGCGTGAATCAGGTGCCGCGCCCCGACTTCTTCCAGCAGCGTGTCGGCTGCCCCGAGAAGGTAAGCAGCCGCTTCCGGCGTTCCTCGCGCAGAAAGCACGGTTGCCAGGCCAGCCAGGCAATCGGCTACCCCGCGCCGATTGCGCAGGGATTTCCACTGCTGGAGGCTCTCCTGCCAGAAGCGTACGGCCCGGCCATCGTCACCCTCAGCCAGAGCAATGGCCCCGAGGGTGCCAAAGAGGCGAGCATGGTGCGCCGAACATCCCTCAACGGGCAGCATCGCCTGTGCTTGTCCCGCGAGTTGAGCTGCCAATTTGCGGTCACCTTGGGCCAGGGCAATGTGGGCCAACGAATCGAACGTGTGGGCGACCCATTCCGGATCGTCCGCGGGACGCCCGCCGGAAAAGGCATCGAGCGCGCGTGATTCCCCGCGACCATTGCGGCCGCGCAGAATCTCAAGCAGGGCCGTGTAATACGCCTCGGCTGCGTGCAGATCGCCCTGGAGCATTGCCGAAAACCCCAGGCTGTCGAGCGCTTCCGCCTCTCCCCGCTGGTTCTCGTTCTCACGAGCCAGCACCAGCCCCTGCTGTGCCAGGGAAACGGCCCGTTCGTGGTCGCCATCGACCGTCGCCAGCGTTGACGCAAAGCCGAGCGCCCAGATGCGTAACGACTCGTCCGGCCCAGCCCCAGCGGCCAGGCCAGACTCAAGCCAGCGCCGTCCCTCACGGGAATCACCGAGACTGTACGTGTTGAAGAAGGGATAGATCGCACAACCGAGCCGCAGCAGCACATCACCGTGCCCATGACGGACGGCCCAGTCGGCCGCTGCGCGGACGTTGGGAAACTCGACCGTGAGCTGGTCGAGCCATTCATCGATCCCGGCCCCGGTCCGCCACGGACCGCCACGGTTGTCCTCCAACCACGGCCCGGCAGCCTCAACTTGTTCCACGAAGTGCATTGCGTGTCGGTCTCGGACCGCAGATTCCTCTCCGTTGGCCGTCAGTTTGTCCAGCGCGAACTCCCGCATGGTCTCCAGCATGCCGAATCGCACCCCGAATCCTGTGCCCGTTTGGCGGGTAACGAGGTGCGCCTCAGTGAGCGTGGCGAGTCCTTCCAGGACGCAGGGGTGTCCATCACGCATCACCGCCTCGGCCGCGTCGAGCGTCCAACCTCCAACGAAGACAGCCAACCAGCGAAAGAGACGCTGCTCGGCGGGACCCAGCAAGCCGTAGCTCCACTCGATCGTCGCGGTCATCGTCTGCTGCCGTGTCGGGGCATCTCGCCGCCCACCCGTGAGCATTGGTAGGCGTGGCTCCAGTCGCGACAGCATCGTCTCCGGCGGCAGGAGGGCTGTCCGCGCCGCCGCGAGCTCTATCGCTAGCGGCAAGCCGTCGAGGCGGATGCAGATCTCTGCCACCGAGGCTGCGTTGCCCGATCCGAGAGTGAACGCAGCGTCAGCCGCCTTCGCGCGGGCGACAAAGAGCCTGACCGCCTCCGATTCATGCACACGTTCCCATGACGCAGTCCCGGCAGGCTCCGGCAAGGAGAGGGGTGGCACGTTGGAGACGTACTCACCGGCGATGCGGAGCGGCACGCGGCTCGTTGCCAGGATCGTCAAATTTGGAGCGCCAGACAGCAACCCGGCCAGTGATGGAGCGGCCTCCACGACATGTTCGAAGTTGTCGAGCAGCAGCAGCATGTGCCGTGCTGACAGGAAGTCCCGTAACCGCGCAACCTGGAGAGGGCCGCTCGATTCTCGCACGCCCAGGCGATCGGCAATGGTCGACAGCACCAGCGCCGGATCGCGGATCGGCGCCAGGTCCACAAAGGCCACCCCGTCGGCAAAGTCGCGGCCCACCTCGGCGGCAGCGGCGAGAGCCACCCGGGTCTTCCCCACGCCGCCGGGGCCATTCAGCGTCACCAATCGTGTCTCGTCGCGCCGAAGCAGCGCGGCAACCTCCACGATTATCTGTTTACGGCCGATGAGCACATCCAGAGGCGCTGGCGGTTGGGCAATGGTATTGGGAACGTCGGCAGTTGCTGGAGTTGCCCGTCGTGGGAGCGGCGGCCTCCGCGCGGCAGCCACAAAGTCGGCGCGCGTCAGGCCACTCAGGTCGAGGGCCTCTACCAGCAACCGCAGCGTCGCCCGTTGCGGACGGCTGCGGGCACCTCGTTCGAGGTCGCTGATCCCGCGTTTGCTCATGCCGGCCTTCTCGGCCAGTTCGTCCTGCGTCAAGTTCGCGGACAAACGGTACTGGCGCAGAAGGTCACCAAACCCTTCGGGAATGGCATCTGGCTCAGTAGCCATAGGTAACCTGCCCTACTGGTTGGAGATCAGCGCCGGCGCGACATGCTCACCCTGAGGATGTGGCGATTCTAGCGACATGCTGCGACTGAAGCAATTAGATGTTGCGTGCTCAGTTGCGTCCTTTGCGCCTGTTCGGTTGCTGGCCTTCACCGTAGGGTGACTTCGGTGCTGCGACGACAGACGGCACGACTGGAGCAAGGAGACTCGCCATGGTTACCGCCTCGCGTCATGACATGGCACTGGATCAGCTTCGGAACCAGTTCGCTGGAGAGATCATCACGGTGACTGACCCGGGCTACGACGAGGCGCGCACAATCTTCAACGCCATGATCGACAGGCGTCCCGCGCTCATAGCGCAGTGCACGTCCTTCGATGACGTCGTCGCCGCCCTCCAGTTCGCCCAGGCAGCCGGCCTTGAGATTGCCGTCCGGGGCGGTGGGCACAGCGTCGCCGGCAAGGCATTGGTCGACAACGGCCTGGTCATTGATCTGCGGCGCATGAACAGCGTGAGCGTCGACCCAGTACAACGCACGGCGACAGTTGCCGGTGGCGCCACGATGGCCGACCTTGACCGTGCCACCGAGCCCTACGGCCTGGCAACAACCGGAGGACGAGTTTCAACAACGGGCGTTGGTGGCTTTGCTCTGGGTGGTGGTTCAGGCTGGCTCGACCGCAAGTTCGGTCTCCTTTGTGACAACCTGCTTGCTGCCGAGGTAGTTCTCGCGGACGGCTCGGTGGTGCGCACCAGTGCCGACGAACTCCCTGACCTCTTCTGGGCCTTGCACGGAGGGGGCGGCAACTTCGGCGTCGTCACCGCGTTCACCTTCCGGTTGCATCCGCTGTCAGTCGTCACTGCAGCGCTCTTGCTGTGGAGCCCAGAGCAGGGGCCGCGGGTGGGGCGAGCCTACCGCGATTTCATCACGACTTCGTCGGACGACATTGGTGGCGGGCTCATCTTCCTCACGGGTCCCGCCGAAGACTTTGTCCCGTCTCACTTGCACGGGCAACTCACCTGCGCGGTGTTGGTCACCTATGCCGGAACGGGGGCCGAGGCACGGCCGGTGATAGCACCCATGCTGGCATTGGGGCATGAGGGTGAGCTGATCGTCGAGGTGCCGTATGCCGAACTGCAATGCATGCTCGACGATCCACCTGGCTACCGGAATTACTGGTCGGCTGAGTACCTGGACACGTTCCCGGATGAGGCTGTGGATGTGTTTTGCGCGCAGGCCACGAACATGATCGTCCCCTCGCCGTCACAACACGTCCTCTTTCCCCAGGGTGGCGCGGTGGGACGCGGGCCGGCCCACTATCCGATCCCCTGGCGCACCGCGGCATGGTGCATCCATCCATTTGGACTTTGGGAAAACCCTGAGGACGACGAGCGGGCCCGGCAATGGGCAAAGCAACTCCGCGCTGCGATGCAACCGTGGGCGAGTGGTGACGTCTACCTCAACTTCATCGGTGACGAGGGCCACGATCGGGTCGTGGCCGGCTTCGGTCCGGAGAACTACGCGCGACTCGCCGCTATCAAGGCCCGGTACGACCCGGATAACGTCTTCCACCGCAATCACAACATCCTGCCCCATTGTCCGGGTCAGGTGACAGCCGCACAGCCAGCCGAGGCGAAACTTGGGTGATCCAGACCCAACTGATTGCGATTGCCCCTGGCGAGCGACATCAGGCAGGTCTTCTTTTGCCAGGCCGGGAACGAAAGGCAGTGACCTCACCCGACAAGACGCAGGTTAGCTCGGACCACGTGTATCGGCCACGGGCCGAAGCGGTCCACCTTCTCTGGGAGCCCCTCAGCCTGCACGGGCCTGGCACGATCCGCACGCAGGACGGCACTCAGGGTCCGGTCATCGCCGCAATCATCCGCGTCGAGTGACCGTCATCGGCAGGACAAGACGCTCATTGGATGCTGACGAATCGGCCAACCATGGCCCTGGATATGGTCATGCCCCGGTCTCTGTTCCTCCCAATCACCATGATGATCCTCATTGCCATTGCGATGGCAATGCTGGCGGGCTCAATGCTCCTCCCCACGTCGGAAGCCATTGAGTTTTCCGCCTCGAGCGGGACGGAGGTGGTCGATCAGTTCTACGCGGCCGTCAACGAGACGATCGTGACCGGGAGCGCTGTGGCGCTTTCGCGAGTGGTCCATCCGTCGTTTGCCGACGAGGACCCTCTGCCGGGAGTAGACCCGAGCCGAGCCGGGCTTGAGGCTTATCTCGTCGCCCTGCATGATGCCGATCCCAGCCTGCGACTGAAGGCAGAGGTCATTTCCGCGAGTGCGGGTCTGGTGGTGACCCAGGTCGAGGTCCTGCGACAGGCGAAGACCTCAGTCTCAGCGCCCTCTGGAGAAGCCCTGGCAGCCTGGAGCCCAATCGAGGTTTTTCGTGTGGCCGATAGCGTCATCGTCCGGCGCTGGGGGCACACGGACGGATTGGCGTTGGCCAAACCACTTGCGGCGCAGAGACTTGAACTGCCGGTTCCGACTCCGCGCATTGTGAGCCTCATGCGCGTCACGCTCGCGTCTGGCACACGGTGGGATGCGCCACGCGTCGCTGGTCCTCGCCTTCTCTACCTTGAAGAAGGCGTCCTGGACGTGCAGGCAGACACAACACAGCGCGTGATGCTGACTGCCGGCAAGGACTGGCAGGCGCCTCCTGGCTCGATCACGAGCACGACGAGTGTTGGCAGCACGGCAGCTCATTTGCTGGTGGTGACGTTCGCTGAACCGCGAATCCCGAATGGGACTGTCCCGGAGCCGGAAGCGGGGAACCTTCCCGCCGGGATCACGGCACAGGTCCTGGCCGGAGACCTGGCCACCAACCTGGGCACAGGCTCCCTGATCGTGACCTTGGAACTCGTCGCCTTCGCACCTGACGCTGACCTGAATCTTTGGAGCACGGAAGGGCCAATCCTCCTCGCAGTGCAAACAGGACAACTCGACACCACAACCCGGGGGACTGCGTGGGTCCGCAGGAGTCGGGACGGGATGAGCGTGGCCTCTCGGGCAGGCATCCAGACCACAGAGAACGGGATGTTCTTGCAGCCGGGCGGCGTGGTGGCTCTGCGGAACGCGGAGAGGCGTCCCGCCAGCGCACTGGTGGTAACGATCCGCAGCGAGGGCGAAGGTCGAGGCACGTAACGAGCTCTTGCAGGAACAAGTTTCCCAAGGCGAAAGAACCGAACCAAATGGAGCACATCGGACGGAACGCCGGAGACGGCCATCTCGTCCTGTGGAAAGCGCGGCTCGTCGGTACTGCGCGGCCCTTCGTTACCTGCGCCGGCGATCTGGGAACACCGATGGCATAGCGGCTCACTTTCAGGCAGATCAGTAACCAAAGGAGGCTGGTGAGCACGACGAGACACGGTGAGCGCCGGCAACGTTGTCGACGTGGCTTATCTCGAAAGGAGACCTAACGATGGTATGGGAGAGCTTCAAGAACGTCGCTTTGGTTGTAGGAGTGGGCGTCCTCGTCAGTGGACTGGCCCAGCCCCAGTCAGTTGCTGGGCAGGATGATGCGGAGACACAGACCAAGATCACGAGTGCGATGGCTGCCGGTCCATCGTCCATCTCCTCCAGGGCGACGATCTATGACAACAACGTCGATGCGGAAGGCGACTTCATCGTGCTGCGAGACGGCAGCAACAGCTGGTCCTGCTTTCCGGACGCACCCGGGACCCCGGATGTGGATCCCATGTGTCTCGACGAACCGTGGATGGACTGGCTGCACGCGCTGGTCGCGGGCACTGAGCCGGACACCCAGGTGCTCGGCCTGGCCTATATGCTCTCTGGTGGCAGTGATGCCAGCAACACCGATCCGTATGCCGCTGAGCCGGAGCCTGGCAATGAGTGGATTGCTTCCCCGGCCCACGTCATGCTCATCATGCCTGGCGTGATCGACCAAAGCGTCTTCACGACCGACCCGCTCTCCGGTGAGCCCTTCATCATGTGGGCGGGTACCCCGTACGAGCACATCATGATGCCGGTGGATGCGCACGCCATGGTCGAAATGGGGGACATGAGCAGCGTGGGAAACATGGCAATCGCCACGCCGAGCCCGTAGTCGAGAATGGATTAGCCGTTCCGGGCGATAGTTTCAACGATCGGGGCGGGCCCAACTGGGTCCGCCCTCACCTCATTCGAGATGCGGTAGGGCATCACGTGCCAACTCTAAACCCCTGGGTTCCAGCGGGATCATCTACAGGACCGCTCTGCTTGAGCAGCGGCTAAGCCGAAAACAGAAGTTAAGACGTCGGCGTGGTAGGCCTCGGACCCCAGGTTGCCTGGTTGAGCCTTGCGGAGAAGGACCGTTGACCGCACGCCATGCTGGATGGGTCCAACAGGCGTTCTGTAACTCAATTCGGGCCTTACCAAGAACGCTGTGAGTCTGGTGCATCGAGCTGTTGAGTGCCAACACTTCGCCGACCTGCAGGCGGCCGCCCGGCCCTACGATGACCTGCGCTCGCTGGGCGTGCCCGAGGCGACGCCAGCGCCGTAATGCCGGCCGCCCATAGAGCTTCCAGACGCGACGAGCAATGGGGACCTGACACCGCGCCCTGGCGACTGGCCGCCAGCGCCACCTGACTGCGCTCGCACCCAATCACAGCCAACCTCTCCATCACGCTCCGGCGTGACTCAGCGTCCCGTGGCGGAATCAAGCTTGCGATGCCCGCGTGTGATGACGGCCTTCCCGGAGGATCGGCTGGATGGTCGCGACTGCCCAGGTCGCGATGGATGCCTTGCCGGTACTCCCGACACGCCTCACTGGTTGCGCCGCCGAAATCGCGCTGGGCGCACCATTGCAAACCCACGAGAGAGATGATTAGATCATCCCCGCCAACGACGCCCCGCCCACGTCATCTTGAGCGCTGCGCACCAGGTGGAGGGAACGACGCATGCCGAGGAACACGACCAGTTCACTCGTACGCATCCTCGAGGCAGTCCAGACGCGGCGTGGGATCGCCAGGGCAGCCGCCGGCGGGCTCGTCCTCGCCGGGACGCTTGGGGTGGGGTGGACCACAAGGGCACAGGACGCGACGCCCGGGACCTGCCCAGCGACGACGCCCGCAGAGAACACGGCCCTGGTCGAGCGGTTCTGGAAGGAGGTCTGGGGCCCGGGTAGCGACGCGGCGATCGCTGAGCTCGTGGCCGACGACGAAGTGCACCACTGGGGCATCGGTGACGATACCCTCACCCGCGCCGAATTCGCCAACCGGGTCCAGACGCTCCTGGCGGCCTTCCCTGACCTCACGGTCCAGGTCGACCAAACAGTCGCCGAAGATGACCTGGTCGCCAGCCGGTGGACGGCAACGGCGACGCATCAGGGGCCCTGGATGGGGATTGCCCCCACCGGCAACAGCGTGACGTACACCGGGATCAACATCTTCCGCATCGCCTGCGGCCAGATTGCCGAGAGCTGGGGCGAGGCCGATCATGTCGGGCTGCTGCGCCAGCTTGGGGAGCTCTCCGGAATGAACCTGCCGGAGGAACGTGAAGCCACGCCCGCGGCGCTGGCGACAGGTGGCACTCCCTGCCCTCCGGGGACGACCGACGAGAACCGGGCCGTCGCCGCCCGCTGGTTCAATGAGGCAATCAATCCGGGCGAGCTGGACCGCCTGGGCGACGTGGTCTCCGCCGATCTCGTCTCGCACACCACGGGCTTCCCGGACGCGGTTGGACCAGAGGCGATGGCGGGCGTGTTCGGATCGCTGCGCGAGGCTTTCCCGGACCTGCACTTCACTGTCGAGCCCGGACCGGCCGAGGGTGATCTCGTGGTCGAGCGCTGGACCGCCACCGGCACCAGTACCGGCCCCTTCCTGGGCCTCGCCCCCACCGGCCACCAGATGCAGTGGACAGGCATCAATATCTACCGCATCGCGTGTGGGAAGATCGCGGAGACCTGGACTGAGGCCGACACCCTGGGCCGCCTGCGCCAGCTTGGCGGCCTGCCAGACATGAGCACGCCGGTCGCGACCCCGGCCGCCTGACCCGGAGTCGGCCCTGGAGCGGCAGGAGCGACCAAGCGCAATCGGACGTGATCACGCCACCGTCGCGCTGGTCGCGGTCTGCACCGCGGCCGGCGCGGCGTTCGCTGGGGCGCCTGCCGTCTCGTCTTCAGTCTCATCCTGGACATCGGCCCACCCTGGGCACCCTATCCACGTGTGTGACGCGAACGACCGGGCATGCGGATAGGGTGCCAACCTGTTGAAAAGGGCTTCGGCGGCTGGCGGTGCCTTCAGCGTTGTCTAGCCCGACCAAGTGGAAGGGCTCGGGTCGGGAGTTGGAGCTTGAAGAAGACGACCGTGTCGAGCGACGGCGGCCGCGGCCGGCGTAGCGTACGACCCAGTCGCGGTCGAATCTCAGGTCAAGTCTGGTTTCAAGGTGGCGATAGGAGTTCTTGGCTGGAACGAGGTCTTCCAGCGAGACGGCAATGGGGTCATCGAGGCGCCGGGGCTTGGGTGGGCCGAGCATGGCGCACTCTCATACGGGGGTGACTTGGAGTAGCCCGAGAGTCTACCGAGTTGCAGGGCGGCGCTTTTTTTCAACAGGCTGACCCATTATCAGAATCAGCACAAGCCGGCCAACACCTAGTTTGTGGCGCTAAACCACCTGAGCCGAAATTGCTGTCAAGCCCCGTTCGGCCAATGCTGCCGCGCCAATCGCCTCGGCGACCAAAACCGTGCTAGATACTGGTGTGATGAGACCCGGGATCCCTCCCGTTCCACCCCACGCCTCCTTGTTGAACGCGTTCACTCGATAAACGGCGACAGCCCCTGGATCAGCCAACGCTGCCCACTGGTCAGAGCAGTCAGCATTGGTATGCTGCGGGCCGATGCCAAGCAACCGAAGTGGAGAGTGGATGGCCACGCAATCCTCGTCGGTGCCACTGCACCGCAATCGTGACTTCCTGCTCCTCTGGACCGGTCAAGCCATCTCGGTGCTCGGTTCCAACATCTCCGCCACCGCGTACCCCCTCCTCGTCCTGGCCCTCACCGGCTCAGCCGCAAACGTCGGCATCGTCGGGTTCGCGGCAACCCTCCCGCATGCCCTCTTCCAGTTGCCGGCCGGTGCTCTGGTCGATCGCTGGGACCGCCGGCGGCTCATGCTCGTCTGTGACCTGGGCCGGATCGTCGCCGTGAGCAGCGTCGTCGTCGCGCTCGCGGTGGGACAACTGATGATCCCCCAGCTGATCATCGTCGCGTTCGTCGAGGGCGCGCTCTCCGTCTTCTTCGGCTTGGCGGAGCAAGCCGCGGTGCCGCACGTGGTGCCGACGACACAGTTGACGGCTGCGCTCGCGCAGAACGAGGCGCGGGTGCGTGGGGCGGCGTTTCTCGGTCAACCGCTCGGTGGCGTGCTCTTCGGTCTGAGTCGGATCGTGCCCTTTCTGGCCGACGTCGCGTCGTATACGGTCTCGCTCCTCACCTTGCTGCTGATCCGCAGCCAGTTCAACGCCGAGCGGACGAGCGAACGGCAGCCTCTTGTGTCCGAGATCCGAGAGGGGATCTCCTGGCTCTGGCGACAACCCTTCCTGCGCACCTGCGCGCTCCTCGTGGCTGGCAGCAACTTCATGTTCCAGGCGCTCGTGCTGACCCTGATTGTGCTCGCGCAGGCGCGCGGCGCTTCACCAGCCGTGATCGGGCTCATGCTTGGCGGCTTCGGCGCCGGGGGCGTTCTCGGCGCCGTCGTTGCCCCCTGGCTGCAGCAGCGGCTGGCGCCCCGGTTCGTCGTCGTGGGGGCAAATTGGGTCTGGGCGGCGTTGACGCCGCTGATCGCGTTGGCGCCCAACCCCTATGTCATCGCGGTCATCGCCGGGGGAATGGCCTTCGTTGGTCCGCTGTGGAACGTGGTCATCGGGGCCTTTGAACTGCACCTGACGCCGGATGCATTGCGCGGCCGGGTCATGAGTGTCGGGTCCCTGCTGGCTTTCGGGGCGATTCCCCTCGGTTCGCTGGTCGCAGGGTTCCTGCTCGAGGCGATCGGTCCGGTCGCGACGATACTGGTGCTGGCCGGATGGATGGGGCTCATCGCGGTGGCAGCCACCCTCAGTCGGAGCGTGCGGCAGGCTCCCAGACTCGATGCGGTAGTGTCCCCAGTCGAGGCATGAATACTTGGGCGCGATGGTGACGGCGAGTCCCTCGGACAACGATGGACACGGGCTGCGGCGGATGCCGCGTGCTCGTCACATGTTCCGGCTGCTCATCCCGACGCCAACTGCCTTCAGAGGACTTATGACACCGGTTCCGATAACGTCCCAGCCTGTTGAAAACTCGCCGGATGCTTCGTCGGAGGCCATCCAAGGCTCTTGTACATCTGGGTTCGGCCCGACATTCTGCTCAAACCTACGCACTGCGACCGGCATGTCTCGCCGATGAGGCTCTTGGTCGACTTTTTTTCAACAGGCTGGTGCACTGTCCGCGCCCGGTCATCTCCATGTGACGGAAACGGACTGTTCCAGGCCCCTTGCCTGGTGTCTGCGCTCCAGGCCTCAGGATCCTCACGGACGCGCAAGCCTCGAGGTCTGAGCCGTCCCGAGCGCGAGCGCTGGCGCGACTTCCGGCGCTCGCCCCGGCGGGGAAGACCGCCGAACACCGCCCGCAATCGCACCTGCGGCCGTTTCCGTTCACTCAGCCCAACGTCGCGATGAAGGCCCGCAGGTCGTGCAACAGGGCAGCCGGCTGCTCAAGGGCGGCGAAGTGCCCGCCGGCGGGCATATCGCTCCAGTGGACGACGTTGTAGGTTTTCGCGACGTGCGACCGTGGTGGCGGTGGGAAGACTGGATCAGGAAAGGCCGCCACGCCGGTCGGCACCTCGATGCGTGTCCCCGGCGCGAAGTGCGTCGCACCTTCCTCCTGCTCGCCCTGGTAGATCCAGGTCGACGTGACGAAGGCGGCGGGCGCGACGTAGAGCATGATGTTGGTGAGGAGCAGATCTTCCGGGAACACCTGCCACAGGTCAGGGCTACCCCCGGCGCCGCGCGGCAGATCGGCCCAAACGCCGAACTTCTCCAGGATCCACGCGGCGATGCCGACCGGGCTGTCGGACAGGCCGACGCCGAGGGTTTGCGGCCGTGTGCGCTGCTGATGCGAGTACCCGGTCTCCCGCTCGGCCAACTCAGCCCGCCGCCTGGCCCAGGCAAGCTCCGCTTCCGTTGTGGGCACGGCATCCCGCGCCATGATCTCGATCATGTTGATGTGCAACCCCAGGCAGGCGCCTGGGTAACCGTGTGCCAGCCACGCGCCGGTGTGGGCGCCCCAGTCGCCACCCTGGACGATGTACCGCTCGCCACGGAAGAGATCGGTCATGAGGTGGTGGAACAGTTCCGCCACACGCCGCGGCCCGATCGGAGCGCGGGGCCGCCCCGAAAAGGCGAAGCCTGGTAACGACGGCACGATGACATCGTGGCCGTCCGCGGTCAGCGGGCCGATGAGTTGCAGGAACTCCAGGAAGGACCCTGGCCAGCCGTGCAGAAGCAGGAGCGGCGGGCGCGAGCCATTGCCGCGGGCATGGATGAAATGGATCTGCTCGCCCAGGACGTTGGTGATGAAGTGCGGAAACTGGTTGAGCTGCGCTTCCTGGGCGCGCCAGTCATAGACCTGCAGCCAGTAGTCCACGAGATGACGGAGATCGGCGAGCCCAACGCCCGAGTGCCAGCCACCGGCGTCTGGGACGGTCTCCCAATCGAAAGCGGCAACCTTGCGCCGGATGGCGGCGAGGCGCTCGTCGGGAGCGGCAATGGTGAACGGTTGCGGCATCGATCCTCCGGGAACGGCGCGGGGGTAGTCACTGGAGACGCACGTGACGCGTCAACAGTGATCAGGTGAACAACTGAGCTTCAATCCTGGCTTTGTCGACCACGGACCAGACACGCCAGATCTTCTCCGCCTTGAACTCGTAGAACACGTTCTCACTGAACTGCACGCGGCGACCACGCACCGGCAATTGGAGAAAGGTGCCACGCGGCGAGCAGTCGAAATCCAGGCGGCTCGCGACGAACGGGTCCTCCACCACCAGCAGCGCGATGGTGAACTGCAGGTCGGGAATTGCCTGGAAGTCGGCCGCCAGCATCGCCTGGTACCCGGCAAGCCCAAGTGGACGACCGTTGTGCTGCGCGTCGTCGTGCACAAACTGGCCGAGACTGGCCAGGTCTTGCCGGTTCAGGCAGGCGATGTAGTCGCGATACACCTGGGACAACATAGAGGTCACTGGGCGAAACTCCAGGTCGTGCGGCCCTCCGACGCGCAGGGTGCCGACCCAACGGTATCGCCTTCTCCATCACATCTCAACAACCAAACGCCCTCGCACAATCCACGCCGGATGGCGCGCTTCCCCGACAACGCACGTTTCCCGGCAGCGGCACACCACCCAGGTGCGCCGCTGCTGCGTGCCTGGCTCTTCGGGCACAGCGCTTGGGCTCCTGGCCGGGTGGCGTGACGCACCGGGGGAGCAGGGTGGGATGACAGGGCGACGCATCTTTCCGGCGACTGCGCCCCGGGATGGTTGCGCATAGCTGCCGGTTCATCACCGAAACCGGGCCCCATACCAATGCGCGGGATCGAGCACTCATCAGCCAGCCGGGGGAGGTCCGGCTGGCTGATGAACGGTGTGCTGCGTGCGTCCGCCTCTCTCACGGTCGTGCGCCCCGGTTGGCCCTGCAGGCTCATTCCGTCGTGCCCCGGGCTTGTTGAGACACGGGGCGAAGAACGCTTGCTCGCAGATGGCCCAGGCCCATTGCAGTCCGCGAGCATGATCCTGACCTCGCCAGGATCGACGCTGACCATTGCCTCGTTCGCCGCTTCCCCTACGTGCCCAGTTGCTCCAGCCAGGACGCCATGCCGGTTTGGGCGAAGCTGACGATGGGCAGGTCGACGCCCGCGGCGCGTCGGCGCGCGAGAGCATCCTGGACGTCGGCGAGCGTTCCCGCGCACGTGAGTTGCGTGACGATGGCGTCGGAAACGAACGCCGCCGCGGCGTGCGCGCCCTCCCGCTGGTGAACCGCGGCAATCTGGCTGAGCACGTCGTCCGCAACCCCCGATTCGCGGGCAATGTTGGGGAACTCCGCCAGGTACAGCGCCACGAGTGGTCGCACGGCGTCGAGGGCAACGTCATGGTCCGGGTCAACGGACACGATGATGGAGGCGGTCACGCTGACGTCATCCGGGTTGCGGCCGGCGGCGTGGGCGGAGGAGCGCACGATCTCGACCGCACGCCGCGTGTACTCGGGGGACACGAAGCCGTTGAGGATCACCCCGTCAGCAAGTGCACCGGCAAGCGCCAGCGCCTTCGGCCCGGTTACCCCGAGATAGATCGGGATGTCCGGGCGCAGGGGCGGGAAGTCCAGCCTGGCTCGCGTGACCTGCAGCGTCTGGCCGGTGAACGAGACCTCCTCACCGCGCAGGAGGCGGCGCACCACCTCGACCGTCTCGCGCAGCCGAAGCAGCGGGGAGTCGAAGCGGAAGCCCTGCCGCTCAAGAACCGTCGGCGAGCCGGGGCCGATACCGAGCACAAAGCGTCCGCCGCAGACCTCGTCCAGCGTCGCAGCCGTCACCGCTGTGAGCACGGCGCCCCGGGTGAACGGGTTCACCACCGCGGTGGCGATTCTCGCACTCTGGGTGACGGTAGCGACCGCCGCGGCGGTGGTGACCGCATCCCGGGTCAAGCGCGTTTCGGTCAGCCAGATCGACTCGAACCCCGCGGCCTCCGCCTGGCGCGCCAGCGTCATCATCTCGGGAACAGACGGTTCCCCTGGCAGTTCGAGACCAATCGGCAGCACGTGCGGCCTCAATACGCGAGGCGGTAGAGTGCTGCCGTCAGCACCTCGATGCCCTTCGCGGCGTCCTCAGCGCTCGTGAACTCCGCCGGCGTGTGGCTGCGCCCGTCCTTGCTGCGCACAAAAATCATCGCGGTGCGGGCCGCGAGCGCCATCTGCTGGGCATCGTGGCCGGCGCCACTGGGAATCAGCATCTCGGGAATCCCCTGCTCCCTCGCCGCGTCCTGGAGCAGCGCAACCAACTCCGGATCACAGGGTTGCGGGTCGTGATCCCAGACAACCTCCCAGGCCAGGTCAAGATCGCGCCGCTTCGCCACCTCCTGCAGTAACCCCTCGTGCCGCTCGAAGAGCAGCGCCCGCTGCACGGGGTCCGGGTGCCGGGCGTCCAGGCTGAACGAGACGCGCTCGGGCACCGCTGGCGAAAGATTCGGGTCCGCCGAGATCGAGCCGACCGTGGTCACCGCCGGCCGCCCCATGCGCAGGGCCGTGTTGATCACCCCGGAGATCATTTCCGCGGCACCGGCCATCGGGTCACGCCGCGTGTCCATCGGGCGGGCCCCGGCGTGATCGGAGCGGCCGGTCACGGTCACCGCGTAGCCACGCGGGCCGGTGATCCCGGTCACGATGCCCACCGGGAGGTTAGCCTGCTCGAGGAGCGGCCCCTGCTCGATGTGCAGCTCAATGAAGCAGTCGAGGTCGTCCCGGATCGCCTCGCGCACCTTCGCTGGATCGAGGCCCACCTCACGCATGCCGTCAGCGATGGGCGCGCCGTCCAGCCCGGTTACGAGTTCCAGGTCTTCTGGCGCAATCAGGCCCGTAATCCCTCGCGAACCCCAGTAGTTGGAGGCGGGGTAACGGCTGCTCTCCTCCTCGCAGAGGGAGACGAGTTCCAGCGTGCGCCGCGGTGGCCCGTACTGTTCCGCGAGCGTCCGCATCGCGATGTACGCGGCGATGACGCCTAACGCGCCGTCGTAGCGCCCGCCGGGGCACTGGGAATCGATGTGGGAGCCGGAGACGATCGATTTGCCACCCTCGCGGCCAGCGAACGTCCCCCAGACGTTGCCGACCGCATCCTGGCGGACGTCCATGCCGATCTCACGGCACCACCCGGCAACCAGCTCCTGGGCGGCCACCCACTCCGGTGAGTAGGTCTGGCGCCAGACGCCCGTCTCACCGTATGCCCCGTGCTGCGCCAGCGCCATGACGCAACTCTCGACCAACGCCGGATCGATCGAGAAAACAGCTCCCACGGTTTTTCCCCTTCCAGACGTTGCTTAAACGTGATTGCCAGCGATCTCAGGCAGGCTTAGACGACTGCCGCCGGGACAAACTGGCCAAAACCCGGCTCGACCATGACCCGGTCCGGATGCGCGTCGTCATAGACGGTGGCGCCCCGCAGCAGCGTGCGGACGACGCGGCCCGTGATCTGGCGGCCAACGAAGGGCGACCACTGGTGCGCGTGCAGCAGTTCCTCGCTGGTGAGCGTCCAGACGCGATCGGGATCGACCAGCACGAGATCCGCGTCCGCGCCAACCTGGATCGTTCCCTTGCGCGGGGCGAGATGCCAGAGGCGGGCCGGCGCCGACGCGATGAGCTCGGCAATCTGTGGCCAGGAGTAGCCACGGGCGCGCGCTTCGCTGATCGTGATCGGCAGCAGCGTCTGCACCCCGGAGAGCCCGTTCGGCGCAAGCCAGATGTTCTCCTTGCCCCGCTCCTTGGACTCAATGGTGTACCCGCAGTGGTCGGAGGTGATGCAGTCCAGGGTGCCGTCAGCAACGTAGTCCCAGAGCCGCTCGACCAGGGCCCGCTCCCGGATCGCGGGCGCGCACTTGGCGAACCCGGCCAGCCGGACGAGATCGTCATGGTCAAGGGCAAGGTACTGCGGGCACGTCTCGGCCGTGACCCGCACACCGCGGGCCTTCGCCTGCTTCACCAACTCCGCGGCCTCCGGCGTGCTGAGGTGGACGATGTGCACCCAGCCCCCGGTCCTTTCGGCGAAGAAGATGGCTCGGTTGACGGCTTCGATCTCGACAATCGGCGGCCGTGACTCATGGTGAGCCAGGGGATCCATGCGGCCGCTGCCCTGCAGCCTGGCCAGCCCGTCCTGCAGCAGGTCATCACTCTCTGCGTGCAGGCCGAAGAGGTAGGGCGTGC
>JAXLWT010000004.1:0-256731 GCA_046328375.1 Thermomicrobiales bacterium | reverse complement strand
CTCTCGACCGGAGATGCCATCTTTCGCACCTACTCGGCGCGTGCGTTCCAGGATGACGCAAGCAGCCCCATCACGGTGACGGTCGGTGGCACCCCGATCGCCGCGATGGAGCCAGACCTGACCAACGCCACGCCGGGTGGCACGTTGCGCTTCGGGCGGTCAACGGACTCAGACAACCTCGACCCGGTGACGAACGACGGCAACGTCAACATCTGGTACTTCATGAGCATCTATGACCAGCTTGTCCGGGTGGCGCCAGACGGCATCACCCTGGAACCAGCGCTGGCCAAGAGCTGGGAAGTTTCCGACGACGGCATCACGTACACCTTCCACCTGCGGGAAGGCGTCAAATTCTCCGACGGCACGCCGTTCACCGCCGACGATGTCATCTACTCGTGGACCCGCGCTGCCAACGATCCTGACGAGCACTGGACCTTCACGCTGACGGCGCTCCAGCGCGACGAGAACGGCCAGGTGAAGGGCATCACGGCGCCGGATGCCAACACCGTGGTTGTGGAACTGGCGCAGCCCTGGTCGCCATTCCTCTCCGACGTGGCCATGTTCAACATGTCGATCATCTCCAAGGCGTTCGCCGAGGGGAACGAGGAGACGCTCGTCGAGTCCGCGATGGGTACTGGCCCGTACTCCCTCCAGGAGTGGAAGCGTGGCGAGACCCTGACCCTGGTCAAGAACCCGAACTACTGGGAAGAGGGCCTGCCGCTGCTCGACAGCGTGGTGGTCTCCGTTGTCCCGGATGACAACGCGCGCATCCTGCAAATCCAGGGCGGGGAGCTGGACGCCATGATGGATGTCCCCTCAAGCCGCGTGCCGGAACTGCAGATGGACCCGAACCTGAAGGTCTACCAGTTCCCGTCGACCCTGACGCAGTACATCACCCTCAACACCCGCAACGCGCCTCTGAATGATGTTCATGCGCGCCGCGCACTGCAGTACGCCACGGACCGCCAGACCCTGATCGACGTGGTGCTCTTCGGAGTCGGCATCCCGGCGACCTCCTTCATGCCCAAGGGCGCGCTCTACTGGAACGACAAGCTGACGCCGTACGCCTACGACATCGAGGCCGCGAAGGCTGAACTGGCGCAGTCCGCGACACCGGACGGATTCCCACTGGAGCTGAAGATCCGCGGTGGCAGCCCGGACGATGAAACGCTGGCGACAGCTCTGAAGGACATGTGGAGCCAGATCGGCGTCGACGTGACGATCACGCCAACCGAAGGCACGACGCTCAACGACGACTACAACAACCAGAACTTCCAGGCGATGACCAACTACTGGACCAATGACATCATCGACCCGGATGAACTGGTGGCCTACGCGATCCTGCCGGAGAGCTCACAGGCGTTCCAGACTGGCTGGATGAACGACGAGGCGCAGAAACTGGCCAAGGATGGCGCGGCGGAGCCCGACCCCGCGAAGCGCGATGAGATGTACCGCCGCATCCAGGAGATCTACCACGAAGAGTCGCCGATGCTGGCGCTCTACTACCGCCCATACCTGGACATCACCACGATCAAGGTTCACAACTTTGGGCACCCGCCCACGGGCCAGTTCGACTGGCGCACGACCTGGATCGAGCAGTAGTCGTTGAAACACGCGGGCGGCTGAGCGACATCGGCCGCCCGTCTCGCTTCCACCAGGGGACACGTGATGAATCGCGGCCAGTTCGTAGCGCGCCGCCTGGTCCAGATGATTCCCGTTCTGCTGGGAGTCACCATCGTTGTTTTTGGCTTGCTGCAACTGATTCCCGGCGATCCGGCCAGCGCCATGCTGGGCATGCAGGCGCGGCCAGAATCACTGGCGGCGCTGCGCGAATCATTGGGACTGGACCGGCCGCTCTGGGAGCAGTACCTGCGCTATGTCGGCGATGTTGCGCGGCTGGACCTGGGTGACTCGCTGAAGTTCAAGGTACCCGTTGCGCCGTTGCTGGCTGACCGGCTGGAGGTGTCGCTGGCCCTGATCGTGTACGCCACCGTGTTGATGATCGTCATTTCCCTGCCGCTCGGCATCATCTCGGCCCTGCGTAAGGACGGCATCTTCGACCAGGTGACGCGGCTGATCCTGATGGTGACCCTGGTCATGCCCGCCTTCTGGCTGGGCATCATCTTTCTTACCTACTTCAGCCTCAAACTGCAGCTTTTCCCAGTCTCCGGTTACGGCGAGACGTGGCCCGAGCACCTGCACCACCTGTTCCTGCCGGCGCTCACCATTGCGCTCAGCATCACCCCGATGCTGGTCCGGGCGCTGCGCACCAGCATCCTGGAGGCGATGAGCTCCGATTACGTGCGCACCGCTCGCGCCAAGGGCCTGCGTGAACGCGCGGTAACCATGAGCCACGTCCTGCGCAACGCGCTCATCCCAGCGGTGACGTTATTGGGGCTCTCGGTCGGATACCTGCTCGGAGGCACGGTCATTGTCGAAAATGTCTTCAGCCTGCCTGGCGCCGGCAAGCTGCTGGTCGATGCCATCGCCGCGCGGGATTACCCGCTGGTGCAGTCGACAGTGCTCGTCTTCGCGTTCTTCGTGATCGCCATCAACCTGTTGACTGACCTGGTCTATACCTTTCTCGATCCCCGGGTGCGCCTGTGACCGCCGTTACCAGCGAGACGCCGCTCTCCGCGGCCACGACCAGCTCACCGCCGCCACAGACGACGCTCGCCCAGGAAGCGAGGACGCGCAGCCTGCTCCGCTGGAAGCAGCGCAACCTGATCCTGGGCGGCGGCTTGATCCTGCTCCTGGTACTGGTCGCGATCTTCGCGCAATTCATCGCGCCCTACGGCCCGCAGGACACGGACTACACGGCGCGCCTCGCTGCGCCAGGAGCGGGTCATCTCTTCGGGACGGACAACCTGGGGCGAGACATCTTCTCGCGCGTGGTCTGGGGATCGCAGATCGACCTGCAGGTCGGCATCATCAGCGTGATCCCGCCCTTCATCATCGGGGTCGTTCTCGGCTGCCTCACTGGCTACTACGGCGGCCGCCTGGATACGATCGTGATGCGCATTTCTGACGTGATCCAGGCGTTCCCGTTCCTGATCCTCATCATCGCCATCGTGGCGGTGCTGGGAACCGGCTTGACGAGCATCTACCTGGCGGTGGCGCTGGTGGCATGGGTGAGCTACGCGCGGTTGCTGCGCGGCGAGATCCTGGTCGCCCGGAACCAGGAGTACGTCGACGCCGCGCGGTCAATGGGTGCAAGCGACGCCCGGGTAATTGGCAGGCATATCCTGCCAAACGTGATTACCTCCTCCATCGTCTTTGCCACCACGGATATCGTGCTCTACATCGTGCTGGTCACCAGCCTCAGCTACCTTGGGCTCGCAGCGCGACCACCCAGCCCGGAATGGGGCGCCATGATCACCGAGGGCCGCACGTACATGGCCACCGCCTGGTGGATCAGCGTCTTCCCCGGCCTGGCGGTCGTCGTGACCGGGATCGCGTTCAGCATCTTTGGCGACGGTCTTGCCGACGCCATGCGCGCCCGGAGACGCTAGGAGCGGGGCGACGAGACGCCGCCTTCGCCTGACCACGTACCGACCAGCCCACGCCGCCAGGACTGCCAACTGTGCTAACCATGCCAACGTTGCCAGATAGGGTGGTTGGCATTGTTGCCTGGACGACATCTACGGCAGGGCGCGGCTCGCGTCGTGACGTCGTCATCGCGTCGTGCTCCCCAACCACCTAGCTTCAAGAACACGTCCCCGTATTTGAGTCATCCTGAGCCCGCAGGCGAAGGATCTCGGCCCAGCCTCGAACCCGGACAGTTCCTCTAGCGGAGCCCGGTCTCTCCTCAATGCGATCTCGAAAAACTCGACGTCCCATCCCACTCCAGTTTGAGGCCGCGTTGAACACGTGACGCAAGCAACGCTCCCCGGCGGTGGGGCGCAGAGATCCCTCGACTGCGCTCGAGATGACACAGTGGAGGGCCGGTTCACTGGCCCTCCATCGGTTGGCAGTACCGCAGGAGGCGCAAATCTCATATGCCTTCTCCCTTGCGCCAGGTGGCATCGACGTGTCGTGCCTGCGCTTGACACGCTGCAACGATCGCACAGAAGATTGCCGCCCCTCCGGACGGAGGATGTCTGGCTCGAAAGGACCCGCGATGCCGCAGGAACCGATGCCCATTTCCCAGATCGCCATCGTGGTCAAGGATATCCACGCCGCCATGGATGCCTACCAGCAAGCGCTGGGCTGGGGTCCCTGGAACGTCTACGAGCACAAACCGCCGTCTCTCCACCACACAGAACTGCACGGCGAACCAACGGACTACACCATGATCGGCGCGGAGACGCACGTTGGCCCCATCGTGGTCGAGCTGATCCAGCCGGGCGAGGGGCCCAGTATTTACAAGGAATGGCTGGAAACGAAGGGCGAGGGCCTCCACCACATCGCCTGTATGGCGCACACGCAGGAGGAGTCAGACGACATCAAGGAGCGTTTCGCCGGAATGGGCGCCGACGTCATGATGGGCGGCCGCATTGGCGAGACGATCGAGTTCTACTATCTCAACACGGAGCCGACGCTCAAGGCGATTATCGAGTCCGGCAGCGGCCACGCGGTCGACCTCAAGCCGGCCTACACGTATCCCAGGACAGACGAGGAATAACATGACCGAGATCAACTTCGAACTCCTGAAGCGCCTGTGCGAGGCTCCCGGCGTCGCCAGCCGCGAAGACCAGGTCCGTGCCATCACAGTGGAAGCGTTGCGCCCACTGGTTGACGACCTCCAGGTAGATGCGCTGGGCAACGTCATTGCCACGCGCAAGGGCGACGGGCCAACGGTGATGATCGCCGGCCACATGGACGAGATCGGGTTCCTCGTCTCACACATCGACGACAAGGGGTTTCTGCGCATCCAGCCAGTTGGTGGCTTTGACGCGCGGACGCTCGTGGCGCAGCGTGTCCTCGTGCACGCGCAGGACGGTGCCGCGTATCCCGGCGTCATTCAGCCAGCCGCCAAGCCAATCCACATCCTCGACAAGAGCGAGATCAAGCCCGCCAAGCTGGAGGAACTCTTTGTCGACACCGGCATGCCGGGAGACCGCGTGCGCGAACTGATCGACATCGGCGACATGGTCACGGTCGACCGCACACTCATCGAGGCAGGCGACTGCGTGATGGGCAAGGCGATAGACGACCGTGTCGGCGTTTTCGTCATGATCGAAGCGCTGCGCGCCGCGGGCAAGAGCAATGCCAACATCGTGGCCGTGGCGACGACCCAGGAGGAGGTTGGCTTGCGCGGCGCCGAGACCTCCGCCTACGCGGTGCGGCCAGACATCGCCATCGCGCTCGATATTACGCTCGCGCTCGATATCCCGGGTATGGCCCCCGAGTTGGCGGTCAGCAGGATCGGCGAGGGGGTGGCAATCAAGGTCATGGACTCCTCCCACCTCGCACATCCGGCGTTGCTACGCCACTTCCGGGAACTCGCCCGCCAGCACAACATCAAGCACCAGCTGGAAATCCTGCCCCGGGGCGGCACGGACGCCGCGGAAATGCAGCGCGCCAGGCGTGGCGCACCCGCCATCACGCTCTCCGTCCCGACGCGCTACGTGCACACGGCCAACGAGACATCGAGCAAGGCGGATATCGCCGCCACCATCGAGTTGCTGGCCCGCTTCATCGAGGATGCTGGCTCTCGCTCCTACGCCTACGAGGTCTGAGCACCGAGGGGCTGACGGCAATTGCCGCCAGCCCCTCGCGGACGCAGTGTTCCCCGGCTAGATCACGATGTTGCAGCCCAGGAAACCGTCGGAGTATCCCAGCAACAGCGCCTGGGAACGTTGCTGGCCGTTGCCGTGCGCCTGCGGATCGTATTCATCGATGAAGCCAGGGTCGCCGAGGGTCGTCATGGTGAACTGGGCAGTTGCGTCGATATCACCCTGCTCCAGTGCGCCGCGCGTGTTCAGGTCCTGCGCCCAGGCCCCACTCATGCAGTCTGCCATCAACTCCAGTTCAATCGAGTAGACATCCTGCCACTGGGTTGGCCGTTCCATCGGCCCGACCCGGTAAATGCCGACGGCGTCCTGCACGTGGTGCGCCCACTCATGGGCAATGACGAACGCGGGCAGGAAGGCGTTGGTCTGGGCGATCTCCTGGAGCTTCTGGTCCTCGAGGTAGATCGTTTCGTCTGGCGGACAGTAGAACGCATAGAAGCCGGGGGTGGCTGGTCCACAACCTGTCATGACGCGGTCGCCCGGCTCAACCAGCACGACGCGGGGGGAGAAATACTTGCTATCGGTGTATGAGAGGACATCCGCGTAGTACGCATCAAGATCATCGACGACGTTCTGCATCCAGTCGCCTTCGGTGATCGGGGTCGACTGCTGTCCGTACTTGCTGATGGCGTTCTGCACGGTGGCTGCCGTGCTGCCAAAGAACCAGCGCCACTCGCCACCGCTGTTGACCAGGTACATGTCGTCCTGGAGCCATTGCTGGGCGTTGTTGTCATCGATGTACGGCTGAACGAAAGAAACCTTGGCGGCGTAGGGATACTGCTGGCCCGTTACGCCCCAGGTCCACGGCACCATCTCGACCCCGACGATCTGGGCCTGGCCCGCCTGAGCGGCCTGGTAGACCTCCGTGAAGGTGCCCACGGCGGCAGCGCGAGGTACCACGGCCATCGCGTCCGGGTGCATGTAGTCGTACATGCTGTTGAACTTGCGTTCGCCAGCCAGCCGCAGGATTTCAGCAGCCGTCGCCGCGGCCGCGGCACGGTCCCGGTTGGGGTCCTGCGCTTGCGCCGAGATTCGCCCTGGCGCCGTCACGATCGGCGCCAGCAGCGTCATGAGGATGACAAACAGAGTGAGCCAACGCCGCATCGAAAGTCCTTTCAAGCCCCGGAGAACGCCCCGAGCATCATCGCACGGAGCATGTCTGTCACTGCAGGCAGATCCGACGGTACCAGCCACGAACGGTGAGTAAACGTGAATCCCGGTATGATACTTGCGGAAAAGCGCCAATCGGCAGGCGAGGGAGCGAACGGACTCTGCGCCTGATGGACGAAGGAGCGTGAACCATGTCGGACCAACTCAAGGGCTTGTTCGGGGGTGGCGAAGCCGGAGACACCGGCCACGCCGATGACCGGGATGCACGCCGGGCCGAGCGACGCGCCGAGCGCCAGAGGCAACGCGATCTCACGGACGACGAACATGACTTCGTGAACCGCTACACCACTGGCCACCCATCGGAAGGCTTCAGCACTGAAGAGGCGGTGAACTATCTGCAGCGTGTCCGCGGTGAAGTTCCCCCCGAAGTCCTGCAGCGGGCGGCTGTTGCCACAGTCCAGAACCTGCCAGCAGACCAGCGCAAGCAGTTCGCTGAAATGCTGGACCGGCGGCGGCAGGGTACCGGCATGGTCACCATCGAGCGCAGTGGGCAGGCCAATGCCGCCCAGGGCCGTGGAGGCGGAGATACTAGCGGCGGCATGGACGACGTGCTCGGCGGCCTGTTCGGTTCGCTGATGGGCGGAGGCATGGCGCAACCCGCGCCGCAGCCAGCTCCCCAGCATGCACCGCAGGGCGGCGGAATGGATGACATGCTGGGTGGGTTGCTGGGTTCCCTCCTCGGCGGCGGGGCTGCACCAGCACCACAATCACAAGGCCAGGATCCTTTCGGCGACCTCTTCGGCGGCCTCCTGGGTGGTGGCGCACCCCAGCCGGCTCCCCAGCGGCAGACGCCACAGGCGCAGCAGCAACAGGGCGGCGGAATTGGCGACATCCTGGGCAGCCCGTTGGGCAAGGCTGTGCTGGGCGGCATCGCCGCTTACGCCATGAAGGAGATGATGGACGGCAACAAGAAGCGCTAGGCTTCGGCCGTTCAGATGCATGCCCACGTACGATTTTGCGTGCCCGGAGTGCGGCGCACGCCATGAACAGGAGCGGACGATGGACGAATCGTCCGCTCCCTCAATTTGCCCCGTCTGCGGCGCGGAAGCGACCCGTGTCTACACCGTGCCGCGTTTCCTGTTCAAGGCAGACCCGCGCGACGTGCGCCCCGTCTGGCACAACCACACCGGGTACTCCCACGCGCACGCCCCGCGCCGTGGCCGGCACCGCACGCCGTCTGAGGATCACTGAGGGACACCTACGGCGCCGTGCAGCTATGGCGTACTCATAGCGTGGGAGAATGGTTCGTCGGCTACAGCGGACCCAGGCATCTCGCGTGTCTGGGCAGCGCGTCTCCCGTTGTAGTTCAGAAGTTATTTCAACGAAGTGCGTCCTGACACACTATTCGGACTCACCCAGGCACCTCTACGCAAACTCCTATGCTTTCGCTCTGTAGTGAGTTCCGATAGCTTCGCAACCAAAGCCGCGTGGTCTGTTCCGAGAGCAACCATCTCCGCCAGCAGGCGTGAGCGGTATCAGCCGTACCCATAATGGCAACCCGTCGAGCCAGGTTGCTGGACCGGCGCTCAATCTCGGCGAGGGGTGCGTCCACGGCTTCACGGTTAGCTTTCGCCGAATCTTCCTGGCGAGGCCTCGCGATCTAACTCCACCTCCTGGGCCGGCGCCGAGGCCGCCGGATGGCACCGGACTCGCAGCAGTGGGCGTGGCTCGGGTCGACGATCGGGCCGCGAAGGCCGGGACTCATCACTCTGACCAGCGCCAGACATCTTCTCTCATTCGCGTGTCCGAGAGCAGGACTACTCGTGCTACTGCCGTGAAGACTGCTTCATCGCCAACGTCCACGGATCGACTACCGGGGTTTCCGCGTGGCCACACTGCGACGCATTTGCGACCTTCCTCGTCCCTGATAGAGCGCGCCCGCTGCGACATCGGCGCGAAGATGCGACCGCAGCGGGTCACTTCAGCGCGACCTGGGGCTTTGGCAAATGGGAGGTTCGCACGGCGGGCACAAGGTACGCCTTGAGGCGATCTGATCGAAGACGAGATTGCTGTGATCCAGGCCGGTATCGGAAATGCAGCGCGCGGGACGCGAATGGCATTTCGGCATCGTTCTCGATCCGGGCACATCCGACCTCGATCGGATAGCGCGGCTGAATCGTCTCGCTCCAGGTCCAGCGATGGCTGACCAAGCCTTGACGCGGCACATGGTGAATGCGGTGCGAGAAGGTGGAATCGTGGATGGCAACCGAACATTTGATCAGGGCGCGAGGCGGCAGACACGAGGCGCACGCTTGGGCATGAATGGTGAGTTCCTGGCACGGCTCGAGCTACCGCCGCCAGTAGCCTCCGACGTCTTGGCCGCGACGGATTTCCTCCAGGGAAACGTCGTCGAAGGGCGAGAGATTGCCTTCACCAACTTCGCAGTCTGGGAGGCGCCGACCGACGCAGCATTGACCATCGCCACGGGCTCGCACTCGCACACCCCGCGCGGGGCGATGGGCTCCACCGGGACAGCGCGGGCCACTGGGCCGGGTTCCCAAACGCCTTTGGTGACCTGGTCCCGTCAGGAATCGCCACTCATGCACGGAAGATGGTGGATCGCCGATTGCATGTCGATCCGGGTCTCGTTGCCATGTTGAGGCGCTTGTCCGCAAAACGTGTCAACGCGTTGCGCGCCGCCGTCGCGGGCTGCGCTCTCCTCCTTCGGCCTCCCGCTGATCGCCGCCGGCCAGGCCACGACTCAAGCGATGGGCTTCGTCCTCCATAAACTGCCCAGTTCAGGCAGCGCAAGAGGCAGTGTTCTCGCGGTCAACGACGCCGGGATCGTGGCCGGAACCCGACTCGGGGCGACAACTCCCCCAAACGCCGTGCCCTGGGTAGACGGCCATCCGGGCGCCCTCCTCAGTTTCGGTGCCGGAAACACCGAGGCCCGAGCGATCAGCCACGACAGCGTGACCGGTGGTGAGGCCGCCAACGCGACCGTCCGGTGGCGGCCAGTTCCTTCGGGCGTCGGCCTCTGCACGACCGCCGGCCGTCTCGGCCTCGGCGGCTGACAGAAGCGAACCGCGAGGAAGAGACTGCGATTCCCACCCCGGCGGCCACTCCTCGATCATTTGTTTGGGACGAGATCGATGTCACTGTCGAGTTGCATGAGGACGCGACGCTGCATGTCACGGAGCAGGATCGCATCGAGATGCGCGGAGGACGCGTTTCGCACCGGTTTTCGGGAAATCCCGTTAGCCCGCATTGACCACATCGAGAATGTTCGAGTCGGGCGAGGTGCAGGTCGGCGCACTGCACCCATACTGGTACGTGCCACCGGATGAGTTCTCCAGCAATGTCTCGAACACCTACACCGTCCGCGAGGTCGGCCCGCGCTGCGCGTGGAGTGGAGCTTCCGGCCTACGACATCTTTGAACCGCACGTTTCAAATGGAATTCGATGCCTACGGGGCGCTGCGCGTCTACGCCGAGGGGGAGGTGTTGTTCCCTGGCGCGGCCCAGGAAATCTCGTGGATCGGGGTCGACCGCAAGATTACCGACAACGCCGCGGTGAACGAGGCGACGCTGCGCTTCGTCCTACCTCGCTCGGTGGATCCCGGCGAAACGTTCATCCAGGGCGCAGGGCAGCGGCGAACCGAAAGACCACACCGACGATGGTCAGACCTGGACCTGGACCGCGCGCGACCTGGGGAAGGGTGACTCGTTAGAGGCAAGTCTCCGCTTTGCGCCACTCGTGAGGGCGGAAGCTCCTTCCTGGCAGGTGGACGGCGCCCGCGCGGGACAGCAATCGACCGGAAGAGCAGGTGCTTCGCCCTCCGCCCCACCCACCACCCCGGTCTCAGACGCCATACCTGCCAGCACACCGCCCCCCGATGCGAGCTGCTTTAGCGCCTGGAGCGACGATGCCACGGCAAAGTCTCGCACCCTGCTGCGCGATTGCACGACTGACCAGAGCATTGTCCTGCCCGACGGTTGGACCTTCGACGGGGACGGCCACACGGTCTTCGCTTCAGATCCGCCCGGCGGGCGGCTCAAGGGCGGGGTTATCGCGGTCGTCCACGACCCCGGGACAGTGCGCAACGTGGTAATTGACGGTTCCCGGCTCACCGCCCCGTGCCTGGTCGACCGTGGGCAGACGAACCTGGCTGGAGTGATGATCCTCGACGGTGAGGCCGAGGTCTCTGGCGTGTCCGTGCGCAACATGAGCCGGATGCTCCCACCCGAAGCGGCTCCAGAAACCGATGAGAGCATCCGCGAATCGTGCGGCGCCGGCATCGCCGTGCTCGGCGAGGACTCCCGCGCGACGGTCGATGGCAACGACGTCTCGAACGTCGGTTACGCCGGCATCGTGGTCGAGTCCGCCGAGGCCTCCGTCTCGAAGAACGTGATCGAGCGCGCCGCTGATACCGGCATCCTCGCGGCGTTCGGGGCCCACGTTCGCATCAGCCCCGCAAACTGGATTGATGACGGCCACGTCGGTATCCAACTCGAAGGAGAACGCACCGGTGGCCGCGTCGCTGACAACGTCGTGGAGGGGATGGATCTGGCCGGAATCTCGGTGATTGCGGGAGCGCAGGCGGCGGTGGCGAACAACCTGATCGCGGACTGTTCGAACGGCATCAGCCTGGAATCGGCCAATGGCTCGACGCACGTCGATGGCAACCGCGTCGAGCGACCTGGCCAGGCCGGCATTCGCGCACTGAGCACGAGCGCGAGCGTCACCGGCAACACTGTGCTACTCGACGCCCCGGACGCCGTGGGCATTCTGGGCGTAGACGCACCATCGTTTGAGGCTACGGACAACAGCGTTTCCGGTTCGAGCCAGTTCGGAATCACTGCCGTCCGGGTGGCGACCGCAACAATCGCGGGCAACACCGT
Organism: Thermomicrobiales bacterium; assembly: GCA_046328375.1. GTDB lineage: Bacteria > Chloroflexota > Chloroflexia > Thermomicrobiales > UBA6265 > JACCXM01. Next base: position 244,985 of record JAXLWT010000004.1, on the reverse strand, counting down.
CGAAGGGGTGCAGTACGGCATAGGTCTGGGCGGCCCTGGCTCCGCGTCCATTGAGTCCAACCAGGTCATCAACACCGAGATCACGGGCATCGGTGTCGGCGGCGCGGTCGACGTCAGCATCCGGGGCAACACCGTCACGTCGAGCCTGTACGGCATCGAGGTCGAAGATGACGGGACCAACGCCACGATGACTGACAACCGTGTGACGGGCTGCGCATACGCGGGAATCCTCGCTTCCCGCGGATCCCAGGCAACGATTACCGCCAATTCCATCACTGACTCCCGAGCGAGCGGGATCCGCCTTTCGCTGGGTGCCTCCGGCACAGTGACCGGCAACACCATCGAGGACAGCACGGCTGGCATCGTCGTGATCTACGAGGGATCGCGCGGCACCGTAAGCGGGAACCGAATCGTCCGCGGAGCCGGGAGTGACAACTCGGCCCTCGAAGATGCCGGCATCCTCGTCGCCAAAGGCGCTGCCGCGACGGTCGTGGCCAACACGGTAACCGAGGGGAGGACTGGCATCGTTGCCGAAAGCCCGGGAACGACGGCCACAATCGAGGGCAACAGCGTAACTGACACCGACGAGGACGGAATCGCGGTGCGCTACGGAGCCACCGCCGGCGTTGTGGACAACACGGTGGTGGGGGCCGGGGGCGTCGGCGTCTCTGTTGGGGTGGCATCGGAGGCAAATCCGATCCACGGCAACGACATCTCGCGTGGTGACGCCCGCTCCGGCCCAGCGGAGTGCGCCATCCGCAGCGCCGGGACGGTAACCGACGACGTGGGTGAGACGAATAGCTTCACGGAGCCGCGCTACCCGCGCGACGTCTGCATTGAGCCGGAGGCCGCGACCGCTTCACCGGTCGCCGTGCCCGAGGCAACGCCGGCTGCCACGCCTCAGATCGCCACGCGAACGTCTCCGTTGAACGTCGTGCCCTGCCAGGACCGGCTGTGGGAACAGCCGGACAAGCAAACGGTGGAACTGACTGCGAACTGCACGACGGAGGAGTCGCTCGTCGTACCGGACGGCTGGACGTTCGACGGCAATGGGCACACCGTTTGGCCGCTCGACCCGCTCGACCGGCCATTCGCCGGCGGCGTCATCGCTCGCACCGGGGGAGAGGCGACAGTGCGTGATGTGACGATCGACGGCGGGTTCTTCCGGAATGCCTGTCCCGACACCCCCGTCACCGGTGTGTCGTTCAGCGGTGCCGGCGGGGAAATGAGCGGCCTGTCGATCATCCGCATGCTTCACGGGACTCCCGACGGATTCTGCGGGAGCGGTGTCACCATCGCCGAGGGCAGTGAAGTGAACGTGGTGACCAGCACGATCGCATGGAGCCACGTCGGCATCCTGATTCGCGGCCAGGACACGCGCGCGACCGTATCCGACGTGGTGGTGTCCGCGAACGTGCGCCAGGGGGTGCTCGTTGACGACCATGCGGCGGCAGACATCGTAGGCAGTCGGGTATCCGGCCCCGGGCAGGACGGCATTGGCTTCGCCCTTGGCTCGCAGGGCACGGCATCCGGGAACATGATTCAGGACGTCCAACGCACCGGCATCTGGGCCGATCACCCGGGGCCGGTCACGATCGAGAACAACACCATCTCCTCTGCCGAGTTTGGCATCGCCACGTTCGCCGAAGACGCCACTGTGACCATCAGTAGCAATGCGCTCGTGGACATCGCTGAAGATGGATTCGACCTTGCGGGAGGCCGCCACGTCGTTACGGAGAACACCATCGACGTCTGCGGCGACACCGGCCTATTCGCCCGCGACGGGGCCCACGTCGAGGTAAACGACAACAAGATCGTAGCGTGCGGGACCGGGATGAGCGCCTTCGGACGCAGCACGATGGTCAACGCCGAAAGCGTCGAGATCGTCGACCCGGCCGAGTGGGGACTGTTCGTGGCGGACAGCGCTTCCATCTCTTTCGCGGACGGTGCGATCGAGGGGACCGGGATGGTCGGGGTGGGAGCGGACACAGCCGGCCGCGCGGCGTTCGAGCGTACGACGTTTCGAGGCGGCAGCACGGCCATCGTCGCGTTCGGTCACGGCACGGTGGTCAAGGTGCGGGACAGCCAGTTTGCGGAACAGGGTGGCAATGTGATCACGATGCGGAGCGGGGCAGAGGTTGATTTGACGGGGAATACGATCCTCGGGCCCGGCCCCGACGCGAGTCGTTCGCTGGCTGCCTCCGGGATCATCCTGGAGATGGGGGCCACCGGCGCCGTCACCGGCAACCAGGTATCGGGCTTCTTCGACACCGATCCGGACGAAGCCTCCTGCGGCATCGAGGTGCCGGACCCAGCCCACGTCGTTCTCGCGGGGAACACATTTCCTCCGCCGGGCAACGAGATTGATGTGTGCCGAGGGGTCGAAATCGGGGCGGATGCCACGCCGGGCGCTGTGCCAGGCGGATGAGCGGGACGCGCAGAGAGCGGTCGAAGGTCGAGATTCGTGATGGGTAACGGCGCAGCCATTGAAAGAAGGAGGGCGGGGATGAAATGGATGTGTTGGCTCGCGGGCCTGTTGCTCCTGGGATCAACTGCCGCGACCGCGGCAGGGCAGGACGCGCAACCTGTATCACTGCTCGATCCAACACACATCGGGCCGGGCTGGCACCTGGTCGACCAGGTGGTCGAGCCGATCACGCCTGATCAACCGTACCTGGTCGAAGTCGCGGAGTATGCGGGCCCGAACGGGGAGCGGGTCCTCACCGACGTGGCTGTTGTCGACCCGAGCCCAGCGAACATCAACATTCTTGGGAAAATGCTTGGGGCTCGCGCCGCCAGTTTCGGCAATCGTGCGGACGTCCTGGTGGCTGGGGCTGAGGTCGCGCCGCCGACCGACGTCTGCACGCACGGAGCGTGGTGGCAAGGCGCCGACCCGCTGCTCGATGATCCTGCGCTGGTCGGCATGTGTGCGCTGGATCACGGCACAGTTGCCGTCATCGTCGGAAGCGGACCCTCGCCGTCGGTTGTGAACACAATCGGGCGAGTCACGGAGTTGCTCGCGGCGCGCCTCACATAACGGAGCCGAACCTTGCCGATCCAGTGGCCTCGGGCAGGATTGCGCTACGCCACCCGTCGGAGGTCGACGGCCGCGTTCCGCAATCTCCAAGACGTCGGCCTTTGAAGCCCCTGCCCCGCTCGAACGCCACCGGGGACAGGCTCGCGGACGGCGGGCGCCGTCTACGAGGGACGATCACGTATCGATGCAAGGCGGGACAAGGCTCGGAAAGACGGAAGCCTCTGCCGAACGCGCAAATCCACGAAGCGCGACACGACAGCTCCAGTCACCACGACCACCAATGAAAGCACCAAATCCACGCGCAAGAATTCATGCACCTCCAGGTGCACTGCTCCTCGACCCAGTCCTCCGGAGTGCCGGTCCAATACGGCGGTGGTGGCGGGGCGCTCGCCCGGCACTGCTGACATTCCCTCCGTGACTTGCGGTAACAGCGCTTCCTCTTCCGCTTGCAGTTCCGTTGCTTCTTGCGTCCCTTTCGCGCCCTGGCATCGTGTGAGAGGTCCAGCCCCGGTACGAGGCCCGCTCCTATTGCCAGAGCCGTCGCCAGCAGCCATGCCGTCTCACGCCGCGTCCGCGCGGCAGATGAGGCTTGAGTCCAGGCATCGAAGCGATGTCGATCCATTCGTCCCCCATGCCCGCAGTTGACCCCGCCAGGAGGGCCACCGGCTGCAGGATCCCGACGCGTCGTACCGGTTGGCGTATTGAGCAAAGGATCACTGGGGCTCGAACCTCAGGCTCCAGCACACGATCTGAACTGCTCCGCTACCTTACTGGTCGTCACAGTAGCCGGTCGGCAATCGCATTCGCGGTCGGTTTCACGACCATAACATTGCAGTAGCGCATCAGTTGGCGGAGCGAGCTGCCTCCGCAGCACGGCACACCCTGCCAAATCAAGACGCTGTGGTCGGGTTATCGGCAGAGTTCCCAGGAGGCCGGGAAACGCGCGCCATTTGACTGTCTTGCAGGTCCCGAGAAGGCAGGAGCCGCGCACCAAGATCATGGGGCGCCGGAGTTTTCACGGTCGAATCCGGATCGTGGCGAGTGCCGACCTTGGCAGAGGTGGATAGAATCCGACCCTGGGACGCCAGCGACGGTGTTGAAAGCGCCTAGGTATCAGACCGGGTTTAGGCCAATGTCCTCCACGCCAAGACCTGTCGATTGAAAGCGAGGGTTCCAGCAGGACAAGTGGGTTCCGGCAGGCTGCTCGATGCGTCTGGAGAATCTCACAGTCTCTGGAGGTAACGCGAGTTACCGGGTTCGGGATTGCCCGGTCACCGAGCCACTGTTATGCTCCGGATTGTTCACAATGTTGGTGTAGTTCTTGAGATTCGATCCACTTGGGGCTCTGTGCCGAAGGTCGACGAAAGGAACGGGTCGTCGCGATGAACAATTTCACTCACATGCATCTCACTCGTCGCTCGCTGTTCGTGGCAGCGGGTGGCGCCCTGCTGGCAACACAGTTGCCTTCCACCGTGACGCCGCACGCATGGGCCCAGGAGGCCGGGGTCGGGCCGATTCGCTGGTCGCTCACCGGGGTGAGCGACCTGGTCTCGCTCGACCCGGCGAAAGCGTCCGATCAGCAGGGCTTCACAGTGATCGGCATGCTCTACGGTGGCCTGGTAACACTCGACGAGTCGCTGCTGGTCGTCCCGAGTCTCGCTCAAGAGTGGTCGATTTCCGACGACGGGCTTGTTTACACCTTCACGCTGCGAGATGGCATCACCTTCTCAGACGGCACGGCGATCACCGCGGATGATGTCGTCTGGACGTTCAACCACGCGCTTGACCCGAAGACCGGGGGGTGGACGGGCCCGTACTACTTCACCTTGATCGAAGGTGCAGATGAGGTCGCTGCCGGCACGGCTACGGAGGTGAGCGGGGTCAAGAAGATCGACGACAAGACCGTCGCGATCACGATCAAGCAACCATCGGCGTACTTCCTCAGCTCACTGTCGGCTGGCCCCTCGAAGATCCTGTCCAAGGCAGCTGGTGATGCCGGCGCCGAGGGCACCGTCACCAGCGGCCCGTTTACCTTGAAGAACTGGAATCACGGGCAGGGCATCGAACTGGTCCCTAACCCGAGCTTCTACGATCCGGTGACGGGAGTTACCCAACTCGACTTCATCTTCAACCAGGACAGCGAGACCGGGTATCAGCTGTACCGCACCGGCGAGGCGGACATCCTCGGCAGCTCCCAGAACCCGATTCCGGCGTCGCGCGTGCCGGAGGTCGAGGGGAGCCCGGACTTCCGATCTACCCCGGCCTTCAACACCCGGTACGTCGCCTTCAACAATGTGCTGAAGCCCTTTGATGATGTCAAGGTGCGGCAGGCGTTGACCCACGCGATCGACCGCGAAACCCTGGCGAACGCGGTCCTGGGTGGCACCGTCAACCCGACGGAGCGCATCCTGCCGGCGGGATTCCCTGCCTCCGACAAGCCGATAACCGGGCTTACGTTTGACCCGGCTGCCGCCAAGGATCTCCTCAGCCAGGCCGGAATCGACCCCAATACCTTTTCCTTCACGTTGTCCTACGGCGTGGAAGGCGACAACGAGCGAGTCGTCACTGTTCTGCAGTCGATGTGGCAGGAGAATCTCGGCATCTCGGTCAAGCTGGAGCCGTTGGAGCTGGCAACGTTCAGTTCGCGGCTGAATGACACCTACCAGGACCCGGAGAATGGCCTGCAGGCGTACTACAGTGTCTGGGGAGCGGATTATCCAGACCCGCAGAATTTCCTCTCTCTCCAACTGCAGACAGACGTCGGCAACAACAACGGCCACTGGTCGAACGCCGATTTCGACAAACTGACGAAGGAAGCCGACACGACGGTGGACGATTTTGCGAAGCGTGCCGATCTCTACAACAAGGCAGAACAAATCGCGGTCGACGAGGTTGGCTGGTTACCGCTGTTTAACGCCAAGGTCAACGTGCTCGTACGGGAGTGCATCAAGGGGATCGATGTCACGGGCATGGACTACCAGATTCCGGACTGGGGTGCGCTAACCGGCTGCCCGGCTTAGCAAGCCAAAAAGGGAGAACCAGGGGGTGCCGCGAGTCACCCCCTGAGTACATTGTCCTGACATGGTCACGATCATCGTTCGCCGCCTGATCAGCCTGCCGCTCATTGTCGTGAGTGTGACCTTTGTCACGTTCATCGTCGGTTACATCGCGCCGGGAGATCCCATCCTCACCCTGATGGGAAATCAGCGCGACCCGGTCGTCTACGAGAATCTCCGCCATCTCTACGGTCTCGACCTTCCCTGGTACGAGCAGTACGCGCGATACCTCCAGGGATTGCTTCACGGCAACCTGGGAATGTCCTATCGCTACGCCCAGCGACCCGTTGCCGACCTCATCTCCGGCGGTGTGAGGGTATCCCTCTCGCTGGGCGGTGTCGCGCTTGTGTTGAGCCTGGTCCTTGGCATTCCAATCGGGATGTACGCCGCATTCCATCACCGCGGCTGGGGCGAGCGCCTGACCATGGTGCCGATGCTGGCGCTCTTCGCCATTCCCAGTTTCGTCCTGATCCCGATCCTGCAGTGGATCAACTACCAGCTCTATCTGAAAAACTGGCCGTCACTACCCGCGGCCGGGTGGGGGTCGCCCCAGTACTGGATCATGCCCGTCCTGGTGCTGGCCGCCGGGAACCTCGGGTACTTCGCTCGGCTCACCCGGGCCAACGTGCTGGACACTCTCGGACAGGACTACGTGCGGACGGCCCGCGGCAAGGGGCTGCCCGAGGCCGTGATCCGTACCACCCATGTCCTGCGCAACGCGATGTTGCCGATTGTGACGGTGATCGGCCCGGCGATTGCCTTTCTCGTCACGGGCGCGTTCGTGGTTGAGTCACTCTTTTCGATTCCCGGTGTTGGGTTTCTCTCGGTGCAGGCGGTTCAGCAGCGTGACTACCCCGTCATTCAGGGAACGGTCGTCGTGCTGTCGCTGGCAGTCGTCCTGATGAACCTGGTGACCGATATTACCTACAGCCTGCTCGACCCCCGCGTCCGGCTGGACGCATGACCGAGAGACAGACCCTCGTCATCGAGGCAAGCGAGCCGGCATCGGCGCCGGCGTTGCCAGAGATCCTGGTGCCACGGGCATCACAGTCTCTCGTCACGCTGTTCTGGCGCAACTTCAGGAACAACGCACTGGCCGTGACCGGAGCGGTCATCATGGCCGGTGTCATCCTGGTCGCGGTCGCGGGCCCCCTGTTTGTCGCGACGGACCCGAACAAGATCGACTACGCCGCCATCAACTCGCTGCCAACGGCTGCGCATCCCCTTGGCACGGACAACCTGGGGCGAGACACGCTGGCCCGGCTCATCCACGGCCTGCGGGTGTCCTTACTGGTGGCCGCCTACGTCGAATTGCTCGATCTCGTCCTTGGCGTGCCCCTCGGACTGGCCGCAGGCTACTTCGGCGGTAAAGTCGACTTTATCATCACCCGCATTGCCGATGTGCTTTTCGCATTTCCCGGGCTCTTGCTGGCGATCCTGGTCGCCGCCATTTTCGGCCCAGCGGTAACGGACCAGTTTGGCGGGGCAGGCCGGTTGGCGCTCGTCGCGGGAGCGCTTAGCCTCGTCTCCTGGCCGCTGATGTCGCGGCTGGTCCGATCCCAGACGCTGGCGATCCGCGAGCAGGAGTATGTCATTGCGGCCGAGTCGCTCGGAGCGGACCGCAAACGCATTCTCTGGAAGCATGTCACGCCGCAGTTGCTCGGGCTGGTCATTACCACCGCGACCCTCAACGTCTCGGGCGTCATCATCAACGAGGCAGTGCTGAGCCTCCTCGGCCTCGGGATTCAACCCCCCGATTCCAGCATCGGCAAGATGATCTCTGACGCCATGCCGTACCTGGAGTCGAACACGCTGCAGGTTGCCATCCCGAGTCTGCTGCTGATGACGATCGTGTTGGCCGTCTCCTTTTTCGGAGATGGGCTGCGTGACGCGTTTGCAGCGGAGCGCCAGGGCTAGCAGCACCGCCGATCGCCGCAGCCGCGAGATCATTGGGGTGGGAACCCTGTTCGTCGCGGCTTTAGCCCAACGTCGCCACACGGATACTGCAAGCTTCTGCAGCACCGTCTGCCACGGTGCGTACTCGCCGCGAGACGATGAATCCGTGAATGAGATACAGGAGTTACCAGTCCAGGATGCCGGAGAGACACGGCATCAACCGGAAGGCCCTTCCTCGGATTACCCGTTGGCAACCACTTCCACCGCAAATTCGATGAAATCGTCCGAGTCGAACTTCCGCGTCACCGAGACAATAGCCGTCCAGTCGGGATACGGCGGATTCTTCTTCAGCAAATAGCTCTCGACGACCTCGTCACCGTATGTCCCACTTGGAGTCGTGTAGAAACCGAAGGCCCGCTCGGCGAAAAGCGCGGAACCAAGCTGGTTGCGCGCCGGATCGAGTCCAGTACCAACGTACGCGGCGCCTCGCGGGGTTGCGAAGGCCAGGTTGCGCAAGTCAACAAACAGGTCCTGACCGTCGCCCGGCCACCCGCGTGCGGAAACAAGCACTCCGACACGAAACCGGTCGGGCGCATAGCGCGAGGATTCGGCAGTCCCTGTCGTTGCCTCTTTCCATGGCCCGTAGTCATCAAGCCCCGTCTTGATCCGGTAGAAATACGTGGTGGTGAAGGCAAATGGGTAGTCGATGCTATGAATAATGCTGGTCGTCAGGGCGGTGTTTCGGAACAGCCCGCGGCCGGGGAGGTTATCCTGGTTGCCAGAGTGATCCCTCTGCTCTTTCCGGTGATCGCGCCGCTTGCGCTGATTGCGCCCGCGGTGATTCTTGCCATGGCGTCCACCTAGTGCACCCTCACGTGCTGCAGCGTCGTCGATGGTCCCTGGCAACAAGAGCCCGCCTGCTCCGGCGATAACGCCTCCCGCGACCACTCGGGCCAAGTTCCGGCGTGACAGCGCGTCGTGCTCGTTCATTTCTCTCCCACGTCTTTCCTCGACAAACAGACGCCCTACCATCGAGTTGTCTGGGCTCAGGCCCAGGTTGGTCGCAGGCGCAAAGTGAAGATCTTGCTGTCATCGCTGTCGCGCTCGCGGCGAACAGTCGTTACACGCTGCTGCACGATCCACTTGAATTCCTCGCCCTCTTCTAGCGAGACCGACGCTTTCTCGACGACCGCGCCTCCCGTGTGTCCCCGACCATCCTGGACATCGCCGCCCCAGCGAAACGAAATCTCGGGCTTGCCAAGCAGGGGATTGAAGGCGCCTACCCAGAATGTCTGGAAAGAACCGCCCGTGTAGAACCAGGCGCCGCCGGATCGGGTCGGGCTCTGGTATCTCTCCGTAGCGCCAGCGGCGAGATCGTGTGAGCTCCTGTCCTGATGCCACTCGTTGCCCAGAAGCGGGTTGCCGTCGAACCAGTATCCGATCGATATCCCGTTGGGCCCATCGTTGTAGACGTTCAGTTGAACATCCTTGACGATCTGGGCGCCCGCGCCTGGAGGTTTGTTGCTCTTGTTGTCCTTCTTGTCGCCATGCCTACGGCGGCGATGGCGTCCACGCTTGTTCGAACCATGCCGCCCACCGAGTTGCCCGGCCGCAGAACCCTCGCGCGCCTCAACGTCCGTCAGGCACTTTGGGAGGAACAGTCCGCTGGCGGCCAGCGCGAAGCCGGCCGAGGCCGAACGGAGGATCTGACGGCGCGACGCGCCCTCGGTCGTCGTGTTATCACCACCATCCTGGTAGAAGTCTGTCATCGGTGCTCCCCACACGCTAACGGCGCCCGCACTGCGGGTCATGTCCCCATTGACTGTATCGACAGAGACCGTCCACTGGACCGGTAGTCGATGCGGGATTTCTTACCGGCTTCGCGGCACCCTCCTCGCGGACACGCTGTCCGCTCTGTCCGCGAGGACCACTGGAGGCATCCGGTTAACTCTGCTGGAAGCAATAGAGCCGGTTTCGGGTCGCGCAGGTGATGGCAATTCCGGCCTGAGTCCAGTTTGCAGAGGCCACTGAGGATGTCCCCAGACCCCCAAGATGATCGACGTCCTCCTGGGTCCAATTCTCACAATCGACGACCGCGGCGCCTAAGGTGTACCGGGTACCACTTGGGGTTGTAGCGGTCCAAACATCATTGAGGGCCGTCGGGTCCGGAAGCGGCTCGCCATGCTCGTCGACATTAATTTCGTGAGCGAGCGATCCGCTCGTCAACTCGGTCCAGTTACCGGCGATCACGGTGCCGTTAACGAGTTGGTATGGCCCTTGTGCCTGGGTGAAACGGGTGCCAGGAGAGCCGGTGGCATCTGAAAGCCAGGCCTTGTAGTTTCCAGAAAGGCCGGCCCCTGCGGCCAGATCCTGACAGACCTGATCTGCGCCAGCCAGTCCTCCAAAATTGCCACGCCGGCTGGTGCTCGTCACGAAAACGCGGCAAATGGCGCCCGGCGCACCGCAGGGCACGCGACATTCACGCTGGGGCGTGCAGACTTCGTCTCCGTTGCACATGGCGCAGGTTCCGCCGGCTGGGCCACAGGCTTCATTCTTGCTGCCAGCCTGGCAGGAACCATCTGTGGCGCAACAGCCATCGACACATGGATGGGCAGCGGAGCACGCGGTGCAGACGCCATCGACGCAGATCGGCGTCGTACCCGTGCAACGTTTCGCGTCGCAGGCGCATGGTCCACAGTCGACCGTTTTCTTGCGCTTCTTGCATCTGACCGTGACTGGACCACATCTGGTCGCGCAGATCTGGGTGGTTGATTTGCACTGCTTGTGACGACCTGGCGTGTGGTGGCGCCGTCTGTGACGATGCCTTTGCCTCCGGCGCCGGCCCCCAATCCCTGCACCATTGCCTGTGGCGTCAGCGCCAATGTCCGGGTTAAGGCTGGCAGGTACACTGGCAACGAGGGAGAGCAGGAGCAGTGCTCCGTGGCGACGCGAGCATGCGGCCACCACCGATCTGGTCAGACGATCGAACCGCTTCGAGTCCACCCTTGACCCCCAAACCGGATCAGTGAAACCCGGCGCGACCAATACGCACTGCCCGATGGCTACGCTTTCTTGCTGCCGCGGAACTCCAACTCGAAGTTCTTGAACGTGTTGGAATCATCAAAGCGGCGCAGGTGAAGATCCCACGCGCCCGCCGCTGACCTCGGAAATGGGACGACGATGTCCTGTCGCTCAGCGATGGTGATGGGTTCCGTCATCGCCCAGGTTGCCGGGTGCTTGTACAGCCCGTCCGGGCTCTGCAGCAGTGCCATGTCGGCCCACACCTGGTACCAGACACCTCCCAGACCTGGATTGTTGAGGTGGATGGCCAGGCCCATGGGCATCCCGGTGGCCTGGCAATCGCACGTCTGCATCCAGATCCAGCCTTCGTCATCCTTGAAGTCTGTGTCTGTCAGCCAGTCGTGGGCACGGACGGTGCTCGAGATCCGAACGGCTCCGCTGATGAGGACAAGTGAGAAGGGATCCGCCGAGAGGTTCATGACGCGGATCTGGATGTTTTTCAGGATGCCCTTACCCGGCAACGGCCCCTCATCGCGACCACGGTCTGGCTTCCGTCCGCGACGGTCTCCGTTGTGGCGCGATCTCTGTCTGCGACGGCGCTGCCCCCGGTTTCCACCCAGTTCACCGCCATACGCGCCGTCGCGGGCCTCCGCGCGCTCCGGCTCCATTGGGAGATACAACCCGCCAGCAGTGAGCGTAACGGCGCCCACTGCTGCTTGCAGGATCCGTCGTCGTGACAGTGCAGGGTGATCGTCCATCGTGTGCTCGTCCTCCCCGTGGCGCGTCAGTGTCTCCGCCCACCCACCGGCAGTGTCTTGTGGATCATGAGAATGAGCGCGTTGCAAGCAAAAGTTGAAACTCGATGAAGCCATCCGAGTCGGCGAGACGCCGGACATCGAAATTGACATCCAGGAAATCCGTAGCCGCGTAGAACCCGGAATCCGGAGAAGACATCTCGGAGAACGACTTTTCCCGCATCAGGACTGTGCCCAGATTGTTGCGCACGGGGTCGAGCCCGCCTTCGTAGCTGTAGAAGGCCGCTCCTTTCGGGTACGCGTAGGTGAGGTTGCGCACATCGAGGAAGATCTGCCCGGTTCCCGGTTGATCGGCAACCGAGACCAGGACGCCGATGCGGAAGCGATCGTTCTCAAACCGTGTGGTGGCCCCAAACGCGGGCGTCACCGACTTGTCCTCGATCCAGGGATCGTAGGTATCGAAACCGGTCTTCACCCGGTAGTAGAACGTGAAGGCCAGGAGCGGATCGGTGAACGACTTGATGGTGAGTGCCGTCCGGCGAAACTCGAACACGCCACGGCCGGGAGGCGGGCCTTCGTCTTGCCTCTTGTTCTTCTCGTTCCGGTCCTTCCGGCGGTGCTTTTCTCGCCCCCGGCGATTCTTGCCGTGCCGGCCACCGAGATGTCCGTCGTTCGATGCCTCGAGTGCTGCTGCCCTATCGGAGTCTTCCGGCAGAAGCACTCCCCCCGCGGCGACGATGAGAACGCCCGCAGCCGTCCGGACCATCTCTCGCCGCGACAACTCGTTCAGATCGCGCATCACCCGCCCCTCTCCTGTCTGGTATCAGGAAGCCAAAGTCCTAGAGGTGAACGTCCAGGGTGAATTCAATGAAGTCCTCGGAGTCAAATTCCCGGGTTATCCTGAGGCGGGCATAGGTATTCCCGCCTACGCTGTAGATTCGGCTCACCGAGGAGCTATCCCCCGTATGAGGGATCCCGAACACCCGGTCCTCGAGCAGCGGCTGACCCAGGTAACCACGCACAGGGTCAATGTCCGTGCCGAGATAGATGGAGCCGCGTGGAAAACCTACGGCTGGGTTCTGCAGGTCAACAAACGCCTGACCTGATCCTACGCCGGCAGGGACCGAAATCAGGACGCCTGCGCGTTGATGGCCTGGCGCATACCGGTAGCCAGACCCACCGGTTGGCGTGGCTGAGTTGGCCTTGGTCCAGGCGTCATACCCCCCTCCTTCACCTTTCACCCAGTAGAAGAACGTAAACGTGAATGGAGATCCATAGACGTCGATCGCCGTGTTGCGAAGTTCGAAGATGCCACGGCCGGGAGGCGGGACCTCATCGCGCTGGCCCGGCTTCTTCTTGCCATGGTTGTGGCGATGACGATGCTGTCGCCCCCGACGGTTCTTGCCGCGGCGGCCACCCAACTCGCCGTTGTTGGCGCCTTCCCCCGCGGCGACGCCTGGACCATGCAGCGGGAGCAACAGGTCTCCTGCTGCCACCGCCAGGCCTGCGGCCGCCGTGACGAGCGAGCGGCGCGTGATCATGGAGCCCGGCCGTGTTTCCCCGGCATCCGGATCAAGGACAGTCATGCACGCTCTCCAAACGGTGGCAACGCCTTTGGGGCCTTTCAGATCAGGAGAGCAATCTAGCCACGGACGCGGTTATTGAGACCGGCAGACGATGCGGGGTTTTCTACCGGGTTTCACTCAGTAAGCGCACGTTCAGGCTGTCCGGCGTGTCCGGGCTGTCCGCTAACCTCCAGGAACATGATGCCAACCTACTGGGTTCGGTGAAGGTTGCTTGCGGAACAGACTCCGCCGAAGAGCCGCGTCGCCGACGTGCGCCGGTGGTGCGCAGCACCCCGAGCCACACTCCTCCCCACCATCGACCCCGCATTCGTCCTGCACTCAAAACGTGGTACCGCCGAGACACTCGCACCTCTCCCAGAACAGGCTGGTGTTAATCCTGCGAGGCTTTCTCCATGAACGATTCGCAGCACAGCATCACAGGAAGGCTAACCATGAGCGATTCCAGGACGAAGACCCGCAAGGTCGTGGCAGCGGGCGCGCTCTTCGCAGGGGCAGTTGCGGCACGCCGGGCGCTCTCCCGGCGCGATGAAATGGATCTGCGCGGCAAGGTGGCAGTGATTACCGGTGGATCGCGGGGACTGGGACTGGCCCTGTCGCAGGAACTGGGAGCGCAGGGATGTCGCATCGCGATCTGTGCGCGAGACCCGGATGAGCTTGAGAAAGCCGCGGACATGCTGTCGGCACGAGGCATTGAGGTGTTTACGACACTGTGTGACGTCATAGATCGAACCCAGGTCGCGCGCATGCTGCAGGATGTCACCGCGCACTACGGGAGCATCGATATCCTGATTGCCAACGCAGGCATTATCACCGTGGCGCCACTTGCGGCACTCACCACCGCGGACTTCGACCGCGTCATGGCGGTGAATTTCGACGGGGTGCTGAATGTCGCGCTCGGCGTACTGCCACAGATGGAGCGGCAGGGTGGTGGACGCATTGCCGTGATCAGCTCGATTGGCGGCAAGGTAGCCGTGCCGCATCTGCTGCCGTATAGCTGCGCCAAATTTGCTGTCGCGGGTTTTGCCGCTGGCTTGAGGGCAGAGCTCGCTGGTAGCGGCGTTACGGTAACCACGGTTTACCCCGGGTTGATGCGGACCGGTTCCCATCTCCAGGCCGAATTCGGTGGAGACCAGGCCGAGGAGTACGACTGGTTTTCGCTCGGCGCCAGCTCTCCCTATCCGGTCGCGACCAGTGCCACCCGAGCCGCCCGCATCATCACCGGCGCCGTCCAGCGCGGCGATGCGGAGTGCATCTTCCCGGTCACGGCACTCCTGGCGGCGCGCACGTCAGCCCTTTTCCCGGCCGCGACCTCGGCCCTCCTCGCCACGGTCAACCGTTTCCTGCCCTCAGCACGTAGTGCGCCCGGGCACGAACGCTTCGCGAAAGGCGCAGAGGTGAAAGCAACTGCCCCAAACCCCGTGCGGGACGCCGCAACGGTGCTGGGGCAGCGCGCTGCAGAACACCTGAACCAGAGAGTCTAGCCCTGGGGCTTCAGCACCACCTTGATGCATCCATCCTGCTTGTCCCGGAACGTCTTGTACATGTCCGGTCCTTCATCCAGGGTGCAGGTGTGCGTAATCACAAATGAGGGATCGATCGTCCCATCCTGGATCATGCCCAGCAGTTTCTGGCTGTAGCGCTGGACGTGGGTCTGGCCCATCTTCATGGTCAGGCCCTTGTTCATCGCCGTGCCGAACGGGATCATATCGACCATGCCGATGTAGACGCCGGGAATGGAGAAGGTTCCGCCCTTGCGAATGCAACGGAACGCCTCGCGCAGGACGTGCGGCTGATCCGTCTCCAGGTGCATGGTTTGCAACGCCTTATCGACCGCCGCAATTGGTCCAGTGTGGTGCGCCTCGCTGCCAACCGCGTCGATGCCACGATCCGGGCCCCGCCCGTTGGTCATCTCCATCAGGCGCTCGTAGGTGTCATCCTTGCTGTAGTCGATGATCTCGGCCTTGCCGTGCGTTGCGGCCATAGCCAACCGCTCCGGGACCCGGTCAATGGCAATCACCCGCCCGGCGCCAAACATCCAGGCGCACTGGATGACGAACTGGCCAACGGGGCCACACCCCCAGACCGCGACGGTGTCCCCTGGCTGAATCTCCGCGTTCTCGGCAGCCATGTAACCGGTCGGGAAAATGTCCGACAGGAAGAGCACCTGCTCATCCGCCAGCCCATCGGGGACCTTGATTGGGCCGACATCCGCATACGGTACCCGCAGATACTCTGCCTGCCCGCCGGGGAACCCGCCCAGCAGGTGGGAATACCCGAAGAGCCCGGCCGGGGATTGGCCCATGATCTTCGCCACCATTTCCGCATTCGGGTTTGTGGTGTCACACGCCGAAAACAACCCCTGCTTGCAGAACCAGCACTGGCCGCAGGCGATGACGAACGGCACCACGACGCGGTCCCCGACCTTGAGGTTCTTGACGTCCGCGCCAACTTCGACCACCTCGCCCATCGGCTCGTGCCCGAGAATATCGCCCTTCTCCATTGTCGGCATGATGCCGTCGTACAGGTGGAGGTCGGAGCCGCAAATTGCGGTGGCGGTGACGCGAATGACGACATCGCGCGGATCCTGGATCTGTGGATCTGGCACGGTTTCGACCTGGACGTTCTCTTTTCCCTGCCAAACAAGTGCGCGCATGAAACGGGTCCCTTCCTGAATCTGGTTTTGGAGTAATGAATGGGAACGGAGTGTTGCTATGGGGCGGGTGTCGCCTCACCGACCTCCACAGGCTGCTCGTAGTCGATCAGCCAGCCATCACCCGACCGCACGAGTTCCACGTACGTCTGCAACTCGCCGGACTGCGGGTTGTTGGTGACCACGAGCGCAGCCAGGCGATCCGCGTCGAGGTACCGGGCCTCTCGGACCTCGACGAACTCGGTCTGCGTGGAGGCCTGGGTCGGCTCCGGCGTCTGGTCCAGGTTCTCGATCGACTCGGGTGACAGGTTCTGCTGCAGGTATTGGTCGGTGTAGAGCGAGGCGATGCGCAGGAAATCACCACGGTTTACACAGTCAGTCAGGGTGCGGTAGAGCTCCGAGACCGCCGCGACGTCTTCCTCGGAGGCTTCGTCACCCTCAGGCATCACGAAAGGTGTCGCGACCGGCGTCGTCTCAACCTCAGGGGTACCAAGTGGGGCAGGTGGTGGCCCGGACAGCGACTGCAGGTCGCGCTGATTTCGCGGCGCCACAGCCTCACAGCCAGCCGTCGGAGTGCTGCCGGGAGTCGCGTCCTGGGCCAGCGCCACTCCAGGAGCGAGGAGGGCGAGGCCGAACGTCACGGCCAACAATCGGGTGCGGGTCACCATAGTCTTCCTCCCAATAACGTGTGGAGATAAACGGCGTCATGGCGGATCGCACGACGCCCTGGATAGAGCTCTGCGTCTCTCGACATGCATGGACTGCGACAGGAAATCTCGTCCTGCGCTTACCAGACTGATTTGCACGGGGGGTGCCAGTGACAGGACGCGAGGTCCAAGCAGGAACGCGACGCTACACAAGGCTGCCCCTGCTGGTTGGTGGGGGGACGAGCCACACGCCGCAGAGAGAAGCTGTCGCAGGCAAAGACCCGCCCTGATCGTTTCGATCAGGGCGGCCCGTCAACGCGTTGTCGAGCAGTAGCACTGAAAAGGCTGTGGCCTTTCCAGTTTCCCGTTACTGGACCGTGGCGGGTGTGCGCTCCTGGCGTACCTGTTGGAAGGCATAGAGGTGCGGTGGCCCCGGCGTGACCCACATCCGCGGAGGCACAGTGCATTCGTAGATCACCGCGCCGAAAGTCATGCTGCTCCGGCTGGCGTCGATGCTCACTGGAACGGTGCGATCAGCCAGCATGCGCTGAATGCCCGGTACATCCCGGCAGGATGCGGCCTCCGCCTCGACGAATGCGAGCCGCTCCCGCGTCCGTGACCACTGGTATCGTGCCTCGACATCCCCCACAGGTTCGTCTGTATAGAGCGGGTGATTCGTGTGCAGCAGCGCGTCGTCATTCGCGCTGGCGGCGACGCCGTTGGCCCATCCCTCGACGCTGGCTATCCCATCCGGCGCGGCAATCCCGTAGTGCTGGCCGGTGGCGTGGGGGACGCTCAGTGCGAACTCGGTTGAGGCCTGGAGCGTTTCCTGTTGCAGGATGCCCCGTATAACGAAGGCCACCGGCAACCCGGTCAGCGAACCGGGTAGCATATCGAGGTTGTTCACAACCAGCGCCACACCTGAAGAGTTACAGCCCGTCAACCCCACCATACCGGCGTACGTAAAGACGGTGACATCCGGCCTGCTTTCATCGGAGACGTGCAGCACCGCCTGTGTGCCGTCATGCACTCGTGGGATGTCCATTGTCTGCGCCAGCAAGGGAGCGCTTCCCTCAGGCTTGAGTCCCACGGCGGTGCATCCACGTGCGGAGGCCGCAACCTGCCGCGACCAGGTCCACTCTTCGTCTAGGAGGTTGTAGGCGTAGACCCACGCCCAGGGCTGGTTCGAGCCCTGGGCGATGCCAGCAATCTCCGCGTCCAGATCTGGCGTCCACTCCCGAATTACGTCGCGGAAATGCGTGCCCTGCACGAACTGCCGGATGTAGGTATCGGGATCCACGCCGTGGCGCACACCGATCGCCTCGCTCCAGGCACCGAGCCCCTGGGCGATCTGTTCGCGCAGCGCCTCGCCGTGCTGAGCGCCACGCTGCTCCGGAGTGCCCGCACAGGCGATGATCGGCAACTCTCGCGACACTGGGCTTGCCCCGGTCATGGTCGGGTCTCCTTGCTGCTCCTCGATCCGTTGCCTGGCATTATCCCAGTCCTGCAGCGCCGCTTCATCGCCGCGCGACGGTGACCTGGCTATTGCCCAGGGTGTGTTTTCGGTCCCTGGCTGTCTTCACGGTACTGATCCCACCCAGGACTCAACTCGCCGCCTTGAGCACCAGACTCGTGTTGATACCGCCGAAGCCGAAAGAGTTCGCGAGGAGATACTCGACCTGTTCATCCCGGCCGCCCGGTGGGATCACATCCAGGTCGCAGGCCGTGTCCTTCGTTTGCAGATTCGCCGTACCCGGCAGGTGTCCGCGTTGCAGCGCCATTGCTGACACCGCCAACTCGATGGCGCCGGTCGCCCCCAGGGAGTGGCCGTGCAACCCCTTGGTGCCACTGATCGGAACGTGATCCGCGTGGTCACCAAGGGCCAACCGCACCGCCTTGCATTCAGTCGAGTCGTTCAACACCGTTGAGGAGCCATGGGCATTCACGTAGCCAATCGCTTCGGGAGGCACATCCGCGTCTCGCAGCGCTTCGGTCATTGCCCGCGCCGCACAGAGCCCGTCGGGACGCGGCTGGGTCATATGATGCGCGTCATTCGTTACGCCGTGCCCGAGAATCTCAGCATAGATGCGAGCGCCACGGGCCTGGGCGCGCTCCAGGTTTTCCAGGACCAGCATTGCCGCGCCCTCGCCCATCACAAACCCGTCGCGCTCTCCATCGAAGGGGCGGCTCGCCGTCTGCGGGTCATCGTTACGGGTTGACAGCACCCTGATCAGGGCGAAGGCCCCGAAGGTGAGGGGAGCCAGCGGCGCCTCCGCTCCACCAGCCAGCATCACGTCGACCCGGCCGTCAGCAATCAGCCGTGCGGCTTCGCCAATCGCCAGCGCCCCGGCCGCGCAGGAGTTGCCGTAGGCCAACCCCGGACCGGTCAGGCCCAGGTTCATCGCCACGTTCGATGACCCGGCGCCGCCGAAGACGGAAAGTGCAAGCAGAGGACTGACGGCTCGTGGCCCACGCTCGATGTAGATCTTGTGCTGCTCTTCGCCAAAGGCGGTCCCTCCCAGGGCGGTGCCGATATTCACCCCGGCGTTGGCGGCCTGCGCTTCGCTGGTGGATAGGCCGGAATCCTCCAGCGCCATCTTCGCGGCAGCGACGGCGAACATCGAGTACCGGTCGAGACGGCGAATTTCGCGCTGGTCCAGCACGCTCAACGGATCGAATTCAACCTCGGCCGCCACCTGGCTGGGTAACGTCGAGGCGTCAAAGCGGGTGATGATGCGGACGGCCGAACTGCCGCGGCGGACGCCTTCCCAGAGTCCGTCTGCGCCGTGTCCTATCGGGGTAACTGCGCCGATGCCTGTAATCGCAACCCCGTGCTTCCTGCGGAAGTCGCCGTTTCTATGTGCGCTCATGCCATTTCTCCTGCCAGAGCGCGTTCCCGCTCAATGCGCATCTTGATCGTCGCCAGCGTCTTACCGGCGATCGCCTCCACAAACTGCGGTCCTATCACCCGATCTGCGACCAGGTTGCCAACCAGGGGCCAGGGAGGCTCGAAACCGTGCCAGATCTGGACCCGGACTCGATCCGGCAGCGGTTCGAACGTCCAGGCGACGTCCATGCCCTTGGTCACGCCGCGCACATGCTTGAACGTGATCACCGGGGTTGCGCCGTCCCGCTTGATCTCCTGCACCGCCTGCCATTTCACCGGAATCCAGTCGCGGCGGGCGGCCATCTCCACCGTCCGCCGGTCGCCACTTCCATCCAGGACCGTCACCCACCGGTAGTGCGGCAGGATCTCCGGCCACCGTTCCACTGCTGCTGCCATGGCGACGATCCGGTCAAGGTCACCCGCGATCTCGATCGTGTTGGTTGATTGCATGTCGGGTGCTCCCTTATGGCCGCAGTAGCCGCGCCAGGAAGAGCGGCGATAGCGCCTGTTGCGCCGGGCGCAGATCGCTGACCACTCCGGTCAACAACCGCCCCAACTCGTCTCGCTGCTCCAGCCGGTCGATGACGTAGCTCATCATGCGCGGAGAATGGACGAACCCCTGCACGATCCGCAGGACCTGCGTGTTGGCAAAGAACGCTCGCTGGTACGCACGCGCGTAGGGCGCCAGGCGGCGTGCCGACGTGTCGCCGCGCTCCAGCGCCGCGAGGATCACCGGTGCTGCAAGCCGTGCCCCGTGCAGGGCCTTGTACACCCCCTCACCGGTAAAGGGATCGAGAAATCCAGCCGCGTCCCCCACCAGCAGAAAACCGTCGCCCGTGCGCTTCCGCACCTGGCGGGAGAGTGGTCCGACTCCACGGATCGGGCTCACCCGCTCCGCTCCCGCCACCATCTCGCGGACGATGGGGATTCCTGCCAGTTTTTCCGCGTAGTAGGCATCGAGCGGGCCAGGGCGGTGCGCCACCGCGTCGACATTCGTGACCAGGGTGACGGTCGCCAGGCCGTCTTCCAGGAGTGCGAGCCCAGCGTACCCGCCCGGGGCAACGTGCATTTCGCCCCAGTCTCCGAGGCGATCCAGACCGCGAAAATGGGCGGCCAGGCCAGTTCGCCGCGGCCAGCGCACCGGGACATCCAGCTCCAGCCGGCGGCTTACCACCGAGTGGTGGCCATCTGCCCCGATCACGATCGGCGCACGGACCATTTCGCGCCCCCCGCCGATGCTGACCTCGACGCCCACGACGCGGCTACCGTCCAGCACCAGGTCACGCACGTGCGCCCGCTCCCGGACCTCAACCCCGGCCGCGGCTGCGCGCTGCAGCAGCAGGAGATCAAGACGGTTGCGAGAGATGCCGAGCGCAAGGTGCTCCGGCCCCACGTCACGGAACGTCGCCTGGAAGATGCGGTTGCCCGGTGCGTGCACGCGCATCGCATGCATCCGGTGCGGGTGCGCCGTCCACAGCGCGTCCATCATGTCTAACTCATGAAGCGCACGCACCGCCGCCGGATTGAGGTAATCCGAGCAGGCCTTGTGCCTGGGGAATGTCGCCTTGTCCAGCAGGAGCACGCGGCAGCCCGCATCCGCCAGCAACCGCGCCGTCGTGCTGCCAGCCGGACCGCCGCCCACCACGATCGCCTGGTATGGCGGTTCCCGGCCATCGCGCGTCATGGCTGAGACCCCGCGTGAACATCCGGCACGGAAGCCGGCGGCTGTTCCCTCGCCTGGCCGGGATGACGGTGGATCTTGGTCGCCGACATCCGGAACCAGGGACTGCTCCGGATCTCAACATCCGTCACACCAGCCATGTCGAACAATGTCTCAAGCTCGTCGGGCGTGTACGCGCGTAGGGCAGACAGCGGTGCATCGTGCCGGGTAATGCGGTTCCTGGTCCCCAGCCGCCCTACAAGCCAGGCACCAATGTAACCGGGACGGCTGCGGGCCAGGTCGTTGACGATGAACCCGACGCGGCTCACCCGGTTCATCTCGGCCAGCACTCGCACGGCATCCGGCGGTGCGAAATGATGCAGGGCAAGCGAGCAAAGCACGATGTCGAAACTGGCGTCGGCGAAGGGGACATCGCGCGCATCACACTGCAGCAGGTGAATGTTGGGGTAGCCGCTCACGCGGCGCGCGGCGATCGCCAGGATGTCCGGCGAATAATCCGAGGCGGTGATGTCAACGGTGCGCCCCTGCCGCCTGGCCCATCGCACAACGTTGACAGGAATGTCGGCTGATCCGGTCGCGAGGTCGAGGATGGTCACCGGCCGTTCGGGTGACGTTGCGGCCAGCAACCGCGGCAACGCCGTGCGCACGGTGCGCAGGCCGCCGAAAAACTGGTTCACCCCGCGTACATCGCGCAGGCTGCTGGCAAGCTCTGCCGGGTCATGCCCCAGTTCATCAAGGAGTTCGTCACCATCGACGCGGCTTGGAAGTGACCAGAACTGGTGGACCGCGGAACGCACTCGACTAGCCATTGGCACGGTGCGACCGGGCCGAAGTGGACTCGTCCGGTTGAGCATGGTCCGCGCTCGCTTTCAGCGGTGGTTCCACCCCGATCCGGTGGGCATGGAGGATAGTTCGGGACCCTGACGAGGCCGCGCACGGGGATCATGCGCGGCTCACGTGCAACGTAGCACGGTCGCCCACCTGAAAGGGACGCACGATTCATACCCCAGGGGTCGCTGCACTCCGTGCCCACCCGATGAGCGCCAGCCCGTCCTACGAATCCTCCTGGCTATCAGGGACATCAAGCAGATGCGCCGCGCGGAGCACGAGCGCCACCGTCGCCGCGTGGACGATGCGTCCGTGCAATGCCCAGGAGACGGCCTCCGGCAGCGAGACATCCAGCCGTGAGAGCTCCTCGGTCGGATCCTGGTTGGAAGGAACGTCTCGAAGTCCACGCGCAACAAAGAGACGCACCGGAGAGACCACGATCTCTGTCATCTGGTGCGTCTCGCCCAGGTCGATCAGTTCATCGGCCGCAAGCCCAATCTCCTCCTGGAGTTCCCTGCGCGCCGCGTCCTCTACGTCTTCGCCCTCGCCAATGCCGCCAGCCACGGTCTCGATACATTCAGCATTGACGGTGTACCGGAACACGCGCACCAGGGAGACCGTACCGTCCTGGTGGACCGGCAGGACCGCCACAGCCGGCCCCAGTTCCACGACCCCAAAGGTGCCTGATTCGCCATCGGGCTGAATGACCTGGTCTTCCCTGACGCGGATCCAGGGGTTCTCGTAGAGGACGGTGCTCCCCTGCACGGTCCAGCCACCACGCTGTTCCTGCTCCTGCGGTGGTTCCGTACTTGGTTGTTCTGGCGGAGTGCTGGCCGGCGGCTTCACGGTGGCGTGCTCCCTGGCTAGGCAACGAATCTTTGCTGAGCGACGTACCGCACGCCAGATGCCAACGTGCAGCCAGGTGGACCTTCAGGGTTGAGTGAGCACCGTGACTGCCTGCACGCAACGAGAGCGCGTGGGGTGCGCTCTCGTTGCAGGGAAGTGGCGGGAGCTGGCTACCAGTTGCGGTCCCCGAGCTCATGCCGGGAGTCTTCACCCCATCTCATGGCGACCAGGTCGAGAGCCAGGAGCAGCACCGCAATCACCAGGAAAATGGCGAGTTCCTCAGGCACGGCCATTCTCCTGCGGCTCGGCCCACACCTCGAAGAAGAGGTTGAGCGGGCTGGCCGGGAAATCATGCCGCCGCACGTGGGTGAAGCCCGCGGCGGCCGCGTACTTACGGAAGACTCGCTCCCCCATGCACGTGCCCGTTCCGACGCCGCCCACGGCGAGTGCCGTGGTCAGGCAGTAGTTAACGCTTGCGGCATAGCCGAACGCCCCCAGGCCCATGGGGTGCTGGATGTTTTCGGCCAGGTCACTGGAGAAGTTGAACTCCATCACGAAGAGGCGGCCTCCCGGCTTGAGCGCGGTGCGCAGGGCGGCCAGCGCCGGCACAGGGTCCGGCATGTCATGCACGACATCGAGCATCGTGATCAGGTCATATTGCTTCGGCAAGCCAGAGACGGCATCACGCAGTTCGAAGCTGACGCGATCTCCGACGCCAGCCTCCTCGGCGTTAACCCGCGCATCGGCGAGAGCCGGCGCGTGCAGGTCGTAGCCGTCGAGCACGGCGTTCGGGAAGGTGCGCGCCAGGGTGATGAGAGCCTGCCCATTGCCGCATCCGACATCAGCGGCGCTTCCACCGGCGGCCAGCCGCGAGGCGACCTCCTGCATCGCGGGAATCCAGGTCGAGCCGAGGAAGTTGCTGTAGCCCGGCGTGGTGAAGCGCTCGAAACCGCAGCGCCAATCGTCACCAAAGCGCTCCTGCGGAATGCCGCCACCGTTGCGGAACACCTCTGACAACTCGTTCAGGTTGTTCCAGTAGACCGGCCAAATCGCAAACGCTCCCGACAGATTGAGCGGACTGGCTGGATCGACAAGGCACAGGCGCTGCTCCGGTGTCAGCCGAAAGGCGTCGTCACGCTCGTCGTACGTGATGTAGCCCTGGCAGGCCATGGCAGACAGCCACTCCTGGGCGTACCGCGCATCGATCCCACTGCGGGCAGCGAAGGCCTCGCTCCCGATTGGGCCATACGTCGCCAGGTTCTCGAAGAGCCCAAGGCGGTCACCGACCGAGCACAACACGCCCAGCATGGTCGACTGGCCATCCTTGAGCATCTGCATCACGAGCGCGTGGGCCGCGGCCAGATCGATCGTTTCCTGCTCCACTACTGCTGTCATCGTTCCACTCCTCATCGGGCCATACCCGGCCCGCAGATCACCCGGCTGGGGACAGTGCGCAGCGCGCGATTGCCAGGTCTGAATTCATCCTGCACTCGGATGGATCGAGAAACATCTGCGGAGTGTCCGAATTCGAGAGCACGTCGCATCGCGCCAGGTGGCAGAGCTGGCGGCCAGCTTCGCTATGCGTGGCAGAGAACGCGCACAGAACAGACGGCCCACGGGCTATTGCCCATGAGCCGCCTGAGAGAGTGGAAGGGAGACCGTGCCCCGGCGGACCGGCCAGGGCTGGAGTGTTAGCTGGTCGGGGTGGACGTTCCGTCGGTGAGAGTTTCCGGTTCGACGGTGCCAGCCAGTGGCTCGTCACCGGTCATGGCCACCGGGGTCGCCATCTCGCCGGTCTGGATCGCCACTGGCGCTTTCAGCACCAGAAGCGAGAGGCTGCGGTCATCTGGCCGTCCAATGGCGACCAGGTCGTAGACCGTCCCTTCCTCCAGGGTGATATCAGAGCGCAGGGCTACGGTCATGTCGTCATCGCCGGGGCGCACCTCAATCGGGTAATCGCCAGCGTCAAGGATCACGTAGTCCGTGGCGTTGCCAAAATCGACGCCTTCGAAGAGGTTGGCGTCATTGCCTTCAACCCCGATATTGACAGCGCCGGCATCGGGAGAAGCGTGGATCACCCGCAGGCGAGCCTGACCTTCAGCCACTGGCCGCAGGTCGACGCCAGTGATGTTGAAGCCGAGGTCTGTCCCGCCGCCCTGTACCAGGATCTCGTAGGCCTGTCCGGGATCTAGGTCGAAGCTATCATCGAGGACAGACTCTTCCGTGTCTCCACCGGCAGCCACGATGCGGACGCCACGCCCACCGCCGCTAGGCACCGCGGCGTACTCGGTGGCTGTACCGAATGAGAGGTCCGAGGCTACCTGCGCGTCGTTGATGTACGCGTCAACCGCAGGAGCATCCGGCGCGGCATGGACGAGGCGGACACAGGCATCATCCGGGGATCCGGTAATACCCAACACCTCCGTGCAAGGCGGTGAGACGCGGGTCGCCAGGTTGACCACCGTCAGCGAATCATCCGCCAACTGTCCCAGCACCACCACGTCGTAGACGCGAGCCTCAGCGAATCCCAACTCGGGGATCGTCTGCAGGACGCGGTCTTCGTCACCACGCAGGTCGGCGCTGATCCCACCAGGGGTGACGTCACGGTAGTCGGTCACTTCACCCAGTGCGACATTGTCAAACCAGACATCTCCACCCGTCTCGGCGAGATCGACATCCCCGGCGTCCGGTGAGAAATTGATCAAGCGCACGCGGGCGTTACCGGGCTCGATCTCGCTCAGATCGACATCAATGACGGCACCCTGGAGATCGTTCAAGCGGCCGTAGGCGGCCACGATGTAGGCGGCGCCTGGCGCCGCGTCGATCTCCTCATCAACAAGCGCAGAGTCCGCGGTCTGCCCGGCTGGCACGATCTGGATGCGGTGCGTCTCCGGCGTGATCGCCTGGTACTCACTCGCCGAATCCGGCTTCACATTCGTCAATAGTGGTTGACCATCGAGCAGCACGTCCACTGCCGGGGCGTCCGGCGACGCGTGAATGATGCGGACCGTCGCGTCGGCGCGGGCGGTGTCATCCTGCGCGCTGACCAGGCTGGCGGGGAATGCCAGCGCCAGGGCCAACACAGCCATCAGGCACAGGAGCACGCCGCCAAACGCCGCATGCGGCTTGAGACGAGGCATATCCAGTTCTCCCTTGTACAGAGGCGCGTGATTGCCACCCTCGCGGTGACATGCAGGAAAACGCATATTCCGTTCCACCCCGTAGAACTCAGGCCTCCATGATGTCCCAGGAGCACCACGTCGTTCGTTCCTGACGCGTGGCTGCCGTTACCATCAGGGAATCAGCGGCATGGCGAGATGAGAAGGGATGCAGCGCTTGACGACGTCAGGACAAGCCCGGCGTGGCGACATCGTGGTCGGCATCGATATTGGCGGGACCAAGACAGCACTCATGGTCTGGGATCGGCATCGCGAGGCCGTCCTGGTCGAAGATGCCGTCACCACCCCGACAGAGATCGGTCCAAACGAATTTGTGGAGGGTCTGGCCCAGGAGATCACTGCCCTGGTTGCCCGGGCAGAGCGCAACCTCGAAGACCTGGTCGCCATCGGCGTCGCCGTGCCTGGGCTGGTCGATGCCGCCGCAGGAAAGGTGATTGAGGCCGGCAACCTGGCGGGTTGGGTCGATTTTCCGCTCCGCGAGTGCCTGCAGGAGCATTTTCCGGTGGCTATTGGCATCGAGCACGATGCCAATGCGGCAGCACTCGGCGAGCAGTGGCGGGGAGCGGCGCGGGGACAGCGTGACTTCGTGTTCCTGGCGCTGGGTACCGGGATTGGCGCCGGTGTCATGATCAACGGGAAGCTCCACCGCGGCGCACATCACGCCGCGGGCGAAGTCGGCAACTTCGTCATGGGGCGGGAGTTCCTGGGAGAGGATCGAGACGGGCAGGGAAACCTGGCCCAACTGATTGGCGGCCGCACCCTACGTGCCCGCGCCGAAGCCATCACCGGCGAAGAGCTGAGCGCGGCTGATGCCATCAGTGCAAGCCGGGACAATGCGGAACTGGCCGAAGTGGCGCAAGATGTTATCGATTACCTGGCTATGACCGTGATCGCTATCGCCTCGCTGCTCGACCCGCCTCTCATTGTCCTGGGCGGCGGTACAGCAGAAGCTGGCTTTGACCTGGTCGCGCCCGTCCGGGAACGCGCGGCCCAGGAACTGGCCCGGGAACCATGGATTGTTCCCGCTGAACTCGGGTCTGAGGCGCAACTCTACGGCGCCATCTTCAGCGCGATTACCTGTGCGGAAGAGGGAGCAGGTTGCGCTACGTCTGCACTCTAACGCTGGCATACCTTCTGCTCTAGTCCCACCAGACGTCCAGGCATGCTCACGCAGCTCTGGTTCAGCCGCACTTCGAATCTTGTGTGGCGCTTTGTCATGGATTGGAGTTGAGAAGGAGCAGCAATGCTCATCGCGTTTTCACACCTGCGGTGGGACTTCGTCTGGCAGCGGCCACAGCATGTGCTCTCCCGCCTGGCGAAGGAGATACCAGTCCTCTACGTGGAGGAGCCGGTCGGTGATGCCAGCAAAGACATGCTGGAACTGCGGCTGGATGGCCGCGTCACCATCGCGCGGGCTCACCTCCATGATCTGCCAGACGGGAGCCCCTACTGCGACGCCGTCAACAGCAGAATCGCCGCCCTGCTGGAACCGCTCCTGAGCGATGACGACGACCTGGTGACCTGGTACTACACGCCCATGGCCATCGGCGCCTTTCCAAAGTCCATCACGCCAGCGCTGACAGTCTTTGACGCGATGGACGATCTGGCCAGCTTCCGCTACGCGCCGCCCCAGATGCGTGCACAGGAGGCACGCATGCTTGAAATGGCGGATATCGTCTTCACCGGTGGTCCCACCCTGTACCGGCAGCATCAACACCGCCACCCGCGGGTGTTCTGCTTCCCCTCCGGCGTGGATCGAGCGCACTTTGCGTCTCCCGGTCGCGCGTCAGATGCTTCAAGGTCGCTCTCCCTGATGCGAAGGCCGGTGATCGGCTTCTACGGCGTCATTGATGAGCGCATGAACATGGACCTGGTTGCCCGGATCGCAGAGTTGCGTCCACAGTGGAACTTTGCCCTGGTCGGACCACTCGCCAAGATCAGCGCGGAGGATCTGCCATCCCGATCGAATATCCGGCACTTTGGGTTGCAGGCGTACGAGGCCTTGCCGGCAATCCTGGCCAAGTTCGATGTCGCCATGATGCCGTTCGCTCTGAACGAAGCGACGCGGGCGATCTCTCCTACAAAGACGCTCGAGTTCCTCGCTGGTGGCAAGCCAGTGGTTTCCACACCGGTCGCGGACGTGGTCGAGCTCTACAGTGCGGCGACGAGCATTGCGGAAACGGCGGAGCAATTCGTGGCCGCCATTGACGACATTCTCGCCTGGTCACCGGAAGACCGCGCCTCGTGGCAACAGCGCGCAGATGCACTTCTCGCCGCGCATGACTGGAAACAGATTGTGGAAGAGATGGCAATTGCTATGGATATGCGGCGCTTCGCCACGCTCCAGTTGACGGCTTGAGCGAAATGTTTGACTACCTCATTGTCGGCGCGGGATTCGCCGGCAGCGTGCTTGCAGAACGGCTGGCTCGCATGGACGACGCCAGCGTGCTGCTCATCGACCGCCGTCCCCATATCGGCGGTAACGCGCACGATGGCTACGATGATGCTGGCCTGCTGATCCACCACTATGGTCCGCACATTTTCCACACCAACAGCCAGGACATCTATCAGTACCTGTCCGATTTCACGGCCTGGCGGCCCTATCAGCACCGGGTCCTGGCCAGTGTTGAAGGACAACTGCTCCCCATCCCCATCAACCTCGACACGGTCAATGCGTTGCTGGGCTTGCACCTGACCTCAGATGAGGTCACCGACTATCTCGCGTCCGTGGCCGAACCACGCGATGAACTGCGCACCTCAGAAGATGTGGTTGTCAGCAAGGTTGGCCGCCAGCTCTACAACGCCTTCTTCCGCGGCTACACCCGCAAACAGTGGGGGATGGACCCGTCCGAACTGGACGCGCAGGTTGCCGCCCGCATTCCGGTGCGGACCAACCGGGACGACCGCTACTTCACGGACCGCTACCAGGTGATGCCGCGCCACGGCTACCACCGCCTCTTCACGGAGCTCGTGGACCATCCCAACATCAAGGTGATGCTGAACACCTGCTTTCAGGAAGTGCGAGACATCATCCCCTATCGAGAACTGATCTGGACCGGACCTGTTGACGAATTCTTCGACTACCGCTTCGGCAAACTCCCCTACCGCTCCCTGGAGTTCCGGCACGAGACGCATCCCATTGAGCAGTTTCAGCCGGTCGGCACCGTCAACTACCCGAACGAGTACGAGTACACGCGGGTGACCGAGTTCAAGCACCTGACCGGGCAGCGGCATGCTCAAACGAGCATTGTCTACGAGTACCCGACCGCGACGGGTGATCCCTACTACCCGATCCCGACGCGGGAAAATGCCGAGCGCTACCGCGCGTACGCGGCACTGGCGGACTCCACGCCCAATGTGCATTTCGCTGGCCGGTTGGCCACGTACCAGTACTACAACATGGACCAGGTGGTGGGGCAGGCGCTGGCGCTCTGGAAGCGGATCACCACGAGCCGCATCTTGTCCGTGGCGTGACCATTCCCCCGCAGTCCAGCGCCAGCCAGCCCCTCGAGGACGCTGCGTGGGAAGTCGCCCGGGCGGCGCGAGATCGTGCCGCTGAACGTGACGAAACCGGGGCATTCCCGGACATGGAGTTTCAGGCGCTCCACGCCCGTGGCCTATTGTCTGCGCCGTTGCCGCGCGACCTCGGCGGCCTTGGTATTGGCAGTGAGCCCGGAACGATGCACACGTTACTCCGGGTGCTCTCCGTCCTTGGCTGGGGCAACTTGTCCCTGGCACGTCTCTACGAAGGGCACGTCAACGCGCTCCTCCTGGTCACGACGTTCGGGACCTCGGAACAACGCCGGCAGACAGCGGTCGACGCCAGCCAGGGAGAAATCTTCGCCGTCTGGAATACGGAAGCCGCAGACGGGGTGAGCCTGGAAAGTGCCGGCGGCGGCAGGTACACGCTGCGGGGAAGCAAGTCGTTCGCGTCTGGCGCTGGTTCGGTGACGCGGCCACTTGTCACCGGGCGTTTGCCTGATGGCGGGTGGCAGATGATCCTTCCACGCCTTGGAGACGCAGACCGCCAACGCATCGATACGTCCTGGTGGCACCCGCTCGGAATGCACGCCTCAGCGAGTCACCGTCTCGATCTCCAGAACCTGGAGGTTGGGCCCAAGGAACTCCTGGGAGCGCCCGGCGACTACTACCGGCAACCATGGTTCTCCGGTGGTGCGATCCGCTTTGCTGCCGCACAACTCGGTGGCGCAGCATCCCTGCTGGACGCTGCCGTTAGCGGCCTACGCCAGGCAGGCCGCACAGACGACGCGCTGCAGCAAGCGCGTCTTGGCGAAGCTGCCGTGGCCGTTGCCAGTGGAGAGCAGTGGCTCGCATGGGCCGCGAAACGTGCAGACGTCTCCGCCCTCGGCGGCACGCAAGATCCTCACGTCAGCAACGAAGAGATGGTGGCCGCGGCCAATATGACCCGCACGGCGATCGAACGCGTGTGCCTGCACGTACTCGATCTCGTCGAGAGGAGTGTCGGCGCCCGGGGTTTGCTGCGGCCACACCCCATCGAGCGCATCGGGCGAGACCTCACGCTCTACCTGCGCCAACCCGCGCCGGATGCGGCCATACGCGACGCCGGACGCTTTGCGCTGGAGCGGGAGACGCCGTCGCTCACCTGGTGGCAATGGGATCCCACGCCGTGAGCGCCTCACTGCCGCCGCGCTACTTCGAGGATGTCTACCGGGCGAACGACGACCCGTGGGGCTTTGCTACGAGCCAGTATGAGGCCGAGAAGTACACCTCCACCGTGGCCGCATTACCTGAAGAGCGGTACCGCAACGGCTTCGAAATCGGCTGCTCGATCGGTGTCCTGACGCGTCGCCTGGCCGAGCGATGTGACGCGTTGCTCGCCGTTGACGTCGTGGAATCCGTCCTCGACCGTGCGCGCGAACGGTGCCGGGATCTGCCGCAGGTGCGCTTCGCCCGCATGGTCCTGCCAGATGAATTTCCGGACGAAACGTTCGACCTGGTCGTGCTTTCCGAGGTGGGTTACTACTGGTCCATTGCCGCTCTGCAAGACGCAAAGGCACGCATCTCCGCGGCGCTTGAACCGGGGGGTCATCTCATCCTGGTGCACTGGACACCCTTCGTCCATGACTATCCACTGACCGGTGACCAGGTGCATGAGGCATTTCTCGACAACAGCGACGGGCTTCCGCTACGCCACCTGGCGGGTAGGTGCGCTGACAAGTACCGGATCGATCTCTTCGAGCGGGTCGCAGGGTAAGAGCTACGCCGTAGAAGACGAGGTTTGCAGCGCCTCGCGCGATCCCCTCAACGCTGCCAGCGTTCCTTGATCCCTTATCGGCTCCACCTCTCCGCGCACCCCAGATCCTTTTCTTGCTGCAAGTCAATCCACTCCTCTCGCACCAGAAGGGTATGCCGTTCAATGCGTCTTGACCCGATCCCCCCGGATAGCTCCTGCCTACCTGCGGTTTGTCATCCTGCAGACGGCGGCCGGGCCACGGAAAACATCAACGCCTCACCACGTGCGCGATAATCCGGGGTGTCAAAACGGCCAACTGGATCGCGTGAAAGGCAACGCGGTGCCTAGGCAAGACCCCTGGATTCCCTGGCTCAGTCGCCCATTGACACGCCGAGCCCTGGGACTTGGCTCGCTGGGCCTGACGACTTTGACGCTCGGGCGCCAGGTCGGTGCGGCGCAAATCGCGCCAGGCGCAACGCTCAGTGGGGATTGCCTCATTGAGCCAGGCGTCGCCCTGCTTGCCGGCTTCAATCTCGGTCAGCCGGTCGTATCGATTCCGGAGCTTCTCGCTCCGCTGGACTGGCAACGCTATGTGAATTTCGACACCGGGCTGAGCTTTACGTATCCGCCGGACTGGACGGGCGGCACGCTCTGGGCGGAACGAGTTAGTGGATCCTCGGGACCGGTGTGGACGATGCAGCAACCGTTAGCCCCCGCGCTAACGACGGCGCGGATCTTCTCGTCAGACGGCTCCGCGAGTTTCGAGAACGCGATCGGAACGATTTACGGCGTCGTGTTCAACCTGTCGCAAGCGGCAACGATGGCAGAGCTCGGACTGGTAGGAGCATCGGCACGGCTCACTCCGATCTGTAGCTATGAGGATCCAAACCCGCTGGCTCCGTCCTGGTTCCGGGCTTCCTATGTCGACGACAGTGTGTTGGTCACCGAGGGCTTTGCCTGGGCAAGTCCGAGGGCGCTATTGCCAAACACCCTGGTGATTTACTATGGGATGCTGGGCCGCCGGGATGAGTTCGAAGCGCTGATGCGTGAGGTGTTCTTGCGCATCCTGTTTCAGTTCAAAGGCGGCGGAGGCGACGAACCCACCCCAACGCCCACAATGTAATCGAGAGCCGCCAGGCTCCCGGGCGCTGGATGCGTCGATGACCGCGTCACGCGACGTCCGTTGCGGCGAACCAGCAAGATCACTCCGGGTGTGCCGGCGGACTGTGACCGTCATTACCCGATCTTCACGGTTGCCCGGTTCAGACCGTGGGGCGAGCGGACGCCCACGAACGCGTCGCCAATCACTATGGTTCGCAGTTCAAACGGACCGCAATTCGGCCAAACGCCGCCGTAGTGACGTGATCGCATCCGTCACGGTCTGCAGTTCGCAGGGTGGGCGCCCCGCCTGCGTTTCATCGTAGAAGGCGCCAAACGTCGAGAACTGCCGGGCGACCGAGGCCCAATTCACATCTGGCGCCCCAGCAGGTGGATCGCGTCGTTCCCCGTGCCACCACTCGCGCCAGGCACGGCGCTCGCGAAACCGCGCCTCGGCAGCGGCAGCCGCCTCGACCTGGGGCATCACGCCAAGCGCCAGGGCATTAGCCCATTCCCCCAACTGCGTGGACAAACCGAGAGCCACGCGTCCATCGCGACGGGCAGACGTGCGCACCCGCACGCGAGGGCTATGGCGGACACGTAAATCGGCACGGCGCAGAGACTCGAAGTAGGCCATGTCTTCCAGCGTCGCCACGTGCGGCAGGCCACCGACGCTCATGTACGCGTTTACCGTCGTCGCGAGGTTCGCACCGAAATGCTGATGATGCCGCGGCCAGGGATCGTACGCCACGGGGTCCAACCGGCACTCCAGCTCTGCGATCAGGTGCTGGAACGCGACATCGTTCAGGTGATACCGGCGTAAGGCGGGGTCCGTGGCGTCCTCAGGATGTCCCATAACGATCCGCCCTCCGACTGCATCGGCGCCGTCATCGATCTCGGCGGTAATTGCTGACAGCCAGTTGGGCGTCACGATGGTGTCCGCGTCTGTCGATGCGATGATGCCACGCGTACTACCGGATCCCCCCAACCGAACGGCAGCGCAGTGCATCAGCCAGCGGCGAGCACGGCCGATGTGGGCCTCGTCTGGAGGAAACGTCACTTCACATACATGCACCTGGTGCGCGGGGTAACTCAGGCTGGTGTCCCGCGCGATCCTGGCGGTGTCGTCGATGCAATTGTTCGCGAGTACGAGAATCTCGTAACTCTCCGGCGGCACAGGCACTCCTGCATCGTCGACCTGCCTGCACAGTGCCTGTAACGCGGACGCAATTCGCTCGGCTTCGTTCCGGGCCGGGACAACGACACAGATCCGCAGACCACGCGAAGGCGCGGGAAAGGTGGCAAAGCTCATGCCTGACGTAATGCCAGTCGCATGCCAGCGCAGGTCTCGCCTCAGAGCGACGGGATAGGGAGAAGTGGGAGAAAATCGAGAAATCTTCGCGTGACGACGGATAAGCTTGGCGACGCCGCGAACGACCCTGCTGTGACATTGATCACTACCGGTTGCAGACCCGGGCGCACCGGATGTTGGCAGCCCAAAGTCCCCTGTGTGATGATGCCGCTCTTGCCAAATCGTCTCTCCAGGAGAAGGCACGGTAGTCATGTCAGTACCCGAACACGTTCCGCTTGCACCCGCAGCGGGCTCATTCCCCACAGGGCGCTGGGTCTCGACACAACGGCAGCGTCCCATGAGCCTGGCCGTCATGCTGCCGCTGCTCCAGCCTGCTCTTACCGATCCCAACGACCCGGGTGAGGATTTCTGGGCGCTGGTCGACAAGGCCAAACTGGCCCTGGAGATCGGTTTTGACATGATCTGGATTCCGGATCATTTCATGATCGATCTCGATCCTGCGGCCGATCCGCGTGGCTTCTGGGAGGCCTGGACCACGATGGCGGGCCTGGCTGCCGCGTTGCCCGGCGTTCCCATCGGGCCAATGGTGGCTTGCACCAGTTTTCACAACCCTGGGTCGATCGCGAAGATGGCGGAAACCATCAATTCCATTACGCGCGGCAATTTCGTGCTGGGACTCGGCTGTGGTTGGCACAAACCCGAATACGACATGTTTGGCCTGCCCTTCGATCGCCGGGTAGACCGCTTCGAAGAGGCTCTCCACATCATCTCGGGGTTGACCCGCACCGGCACAGCCGACCTGGAAGGACGCTACTACCAGGCGCGCCAGGCCGTAAATCTGCCGCGTGGGCCCCACTGGCAGGAAGGCGGCCCGTCTATCCTGCTCGGTGCGAAGGGGCCGCGCATGTTGCGCCTGACCGCGCGCTATGCCGACGCCTGGAACTCCGATTGGCTGGCGAAGCCAGAAGACATCCTGCCGATGGTGGCTGAACTGGACAAGGCGTGCGGCGAGATTGGACGTGATCCCGGGACGCTGGTGCGCACAAGCAGTACCCGCTTCAGCTTCGATGACGACGCTGACGACCCGATGCTGGTCCATGGCACGCCAGAAGAGATGGCTGCCATGATGCATGAGTACGCAAACCTTGGAATGCGGCAGCACCTGGTCTCCATCGATCCACGCACTACCGAGAATTTCGAGCGTTTTGCCAAAGTGATCGAGGCGTTCGATCGCGGCTAGGTCAATGAGCCGGTGAACAGCATGATCCCAACAGGAACAGATCAGGAATCAGCAGCGGCGCCGGCTGCAACTGAGCGGCGCATCATGCCGGCAGACCTGCGCGGCTTCGTGGCGAATGTCTTCAAGCGCCTGGATGTACCGGAGGCAAAGGCGCATCGGGCGGCGGAGCAACTCGTCATCGCCGACGTCCGCGGCGTGTGGTCGCATGGAGTGGCCCGCCTCGCCATGTACGTGGAACAGATCCAGACCGGCACGATCATCCCCCGTGCCGAACTGGCCGTGGAGCGCGAAACACCCACCACCATTGTCTTCAACGCCAACAGCGGCCTGGCCCTGGCCCTGGCGCCGGAGGCGATGGACGCCTGCATCGCCAAGGCGCAAGAGATGGGTGTGGGCATGGTCACCGTCAACAACAGCACGCACTTCGGCATTGCCGGTTCCTACGCCATGAGCGCTGCCGCAGCCGGATTGGGCGGAATCGCCATGACGAACGCCGGGCCCTTCGTGGTGCCAACTGGTGGGCGGGTGCCGATGCTGGGCACGAATCCCATCGCGTTCTCGGTTCCGCTCGGGCCAGACGAGCCACCGTTCGTCTTCGACATGGCGACGAGCGCCATCGCCTACGGCAAGTTGGAGAACGCCCGGCGTATGGGCAAGCCCCTCGCGCACGGCCTGGTCGTGGACGAGACGGGGCTGCCCGCCACGGACCCCTATATCGGCAAATACCTTATGCCCCTGGGTGGGGAGCTGCTGACGAGCGGCCACAAAGGCTACGGGCTGGCCGTGATGGTGGAGACGTTCTGTGGCCCGCTGGCGGGCGCCCTGTGGGGAACTCATCTGGCCAGCGTCCAACGCATCGGCGTGCGCCCTGGGCTAGGCCACGCCTTCATGGCCTGGCGCATCGACGCCTTTCGTGACCCCACGGAGTTCGCTGACGAACTGCGCCAGCTCCTCGCGGAGCTCCGGGCCACTCCGCCCGCCGCCGGCTACGAGTCGACCGGCGTGATCGCCCCTGGTGACCCGGAGAACGCCGCAACCGCCATCAGCGAGACGCTGGGTATCGACCTGCACCCAACCATCTGGGCAGAACTGGATGAACTCTCCAGCCGGCTCGGTGTCCCGCTGAACGCGTAGGGCGAGGATCGCGACCACAACGCGAAAGCCCGGTGCTCCAGGTGGAGCACCGGGCTTTGTTGGCGATAACGCGAGGGCGTTAGCTCGTCTTGGCGTGCCAGGCGTCGGCAACAGCCTTGCGGGTGGCCGCGACCGCGTTGCCATTCACCTGATGCCCGTCCTTGCGGAGCTCGCGATCCACAACTCCTGGCATGACCTCGTTGATGCGCTCGATCGCGCCCGCGTAGTCGGTCAGGTTCTTCTCAGCCACCTTCGCGACCTTCTGGTTGCCGAGACCCGTCGCCGTGGTGAACAGCATCGAGTAGCTGATGGCAGCCAGGCTGAATGCGGCGTAGTCGTCGCGCAGGCTCTTGGAGATACCCTCGGTGCGCACCAGGTCAACCACGCCTGCCGCCTTGCCGAGCAGCGTCGAGCCAGCCGCAATGATCGGGTTACCGGCAGTGGAGCCGACTTCCTCCTGAAGCGCCTTCAGGCCATCGCGGTGAGCCTTCACGGTGTCATGGAAGCCCTGGACTGCAGCGTGGGCCTCGGGATCGTCCTTCGTTTCCTTGAGCTGGCGATCGAGCGCCTCTTCGATGTGAGATTCCAGCGCAACCATGTCGCCAACATAGTCAGCAATGGTCTTCTGATGCTTTTCCTGAACTTCGGCCGTTGCCATCGAGATGTCCTCCTGACAGTATCCAGTTACCACTCTGGATAGCGCAGGAGGCATGCCACTTACGACGAGGCCGTAGCCAATGCCTCCCAGCCCTCTGTCGCGGGCAATACGTAGGCCTGCTCGTCAGCCAGCGCGAAGATCTCGGAATAGCACGCACGTAAATGAGAAACAGCGGCCTGGCGTTGTGCAGGACTCTCGAGGCCAAGAGCGCGTTGCAATTCCCCCTGCCGGGTGCGGATCCAGCCGTGTTCCGACGCCGGCGACACCGCGAGAAGCGCGTCACTCGTCGCCAGGTGGTAGGGCAACACCCAGCCCATCGCTTCGCGCACCCATCCCTGGCGCAGCAACTCGCGGCATGTGCCCACGAAGTACTGGCGCAGATGACGGTGCAACTTATGACGGAACGGCCCAAATGCGTCTTCCGGCCAGCGGCCGCTCTCGCGCAGTTTCACCGCCATGTCGAACTGCTCGGTTGCCTCACGCAGGAAGACCTGCACCTTCCGGGCGTCGAATCCGGCGAGGCCCAGCGCGAACAGCACACCCTCGTGGAGATCGAGCCGATGGGTCTGGACCAACCCCTGGCGGAGGTGGAGGAACACCCGGCCACCCTGGCGGGGTGGCTCCAATCTGGAGACGGCGAGCGCCGCGGCGGCAAACGTCACCGTGTAGCCCATGATGTTTAGGGCCGCCACGGCTCCGGTGGTCTGCTCCAGTTGCTCATAGAGCCTGAACGCACCGTCCTGGCCGCGGCGCTCCCACGCGATCCGCTCTTGTAAAAAACCGCGCTCGGCATACTGAGCCCGCACGTCTGGCTGGAGCGCGAGCAGATATCCCGAGGGGTCGAACAGGATGGTGTCTCGGGTCAGGTGGTAGGCGATTTCCGGGTTGCTCAGCACCGCCTGCGGCGAGCGATACCAGGTCATCGGCTTCAGCCCGGCCTCGATGGCCAGTCCGGCGTACTGCACTTCCATCAAGGGCATGGCGTCGGCCTGCAGGAGCGCGCTCTGGTCCGGAAAGATCAGGTGCAGATCCACGTCCTTTGCGGCGGGGAAGAGATCATCGTCGTCCAGGGCCGTGACGCCCCCGGTAAGATGCGCAGCCCGGAGATCGGGCCACTGCAACGCTTGCTGCGCGACCCAATCCCGGACCAGGCTCTTCACTTCTCGCACAGAGCGCAGGTGCTGCACGGGCAGGAGGGTAATATCCATGGCTCCCCCTAGAACGACGTGCAGACCGGGCGGTCATCGTCCGCACGCAGCACCGATTCCTGCTGAAAGCGCTGCTCGTAGGCGGCGCGAATTTCCTCGATTTCCTTGTGGCTTTCGGGGATCGCTTCGCGTGGATAGAGGAGAATCAGGAGCTTGCTGGGCTCCTCGACAATC
The DNA here is from genome assembly GCA_046328375.1 of Thermomicrobiales bacterium. Taxonomy (GTDB): domain Bacteria; phylum Chloroflexota; class Chloroflexia; order Thermomicrobiales; family UBA6265; genus JACCXM01. The sequence continues at coordinate 206,877 of JAXLWT010000004.1, read as the reverse complement.
TCGTTGTTCTCCCCCTGCCACTGGCCAGCCGCGCTGAGGACCGTCAAGCCATCGGGGAAGCGTGGGGTGATCTCCGCGTCCAGGAAGCTCTCCCAATCACCGTCACTGATCGTGCCGCCGTCTGGCCGCGACATGCCGAAGAAGAGCTCCGTGCGAATCCAGGGCTCTGCTCCAGTTTCAGGTGCGATGACCGCGCACCCCTCCGCATCGTCGGACTGGTGCGCCTCCTGGGGAAGAGTGGCCAGGCCCGCGCCCCCCGCAAACATGGCCAGGGCCAGCGCGCCAACGCGCAGCGATTCGCCCGGGATGATATTCAAGAGTGATTCCACGTTGTGCTCCGTCTCTGGATAGGACAAAGCCGGCCGCGACACCAGACAGGGATCAGGGTCGCAGCCGGCGTCAGGGGTTCTCTCGGCGGCGTGCACGGCCGAGAGCGACGATTCCTAGTGGCGGTGGTTCCGGTTGTGATTGCGGCCCCCGCGGCGACCACCACGGCCATGACCGCGACCACCTCGACCACCATTGCCACCGTTTCCGCCGTTGCCGCGGCGGCGAGCATCAGCCGACTGCAGGCCAGCGAATCCGGTGACGGCCAGCGCGCCTGCCAGCAGGCCGAAGACGCTCCGACGAGTGGCCGTGTTGTCGGCGCCAGTCAGCTGTCGCGCGAACTTCTGCATATCCATCCTGAAAAGAACTCCTCCATTGCAAGGGAGGCACCGGGCCTCCGGGTCTCTCGCCACTCGCGCTGCTCGCATGTCTGCGTGCCGGGCCGTGGCGCTGCGTTGGGTTGTGGGGTCTCGGAGTCGGGGCCACCGTGACGTCCCGGCGGTGTTACCGTTCTTCAGATCCCAGCGACGAGATTACGAGGCCGGCGGGATGGGGTGAATGCCAGATTTCTGCCATTCGCACCCCACGGCTGGATTGGTCACGCCGAGGGCGGCAAAGGATGAGCCGATCCCACCAGGAGCGGCCGGTCAAGATCAGCGATTCCCGCATTCAGCAGCGGCAGGAAGGAGATGAGCATGCCGCAAGCGCCCACGACGAGGGTCGCGGGCAGTCCAATGGTGCTCCCGAGCAATCCGCCGATCAGCGCTGCGACCGTCCGCAGGCCGAACGTGAGCACCCGCATGCTGCCGTTGATCCTGCCCAGCAGGTGTGGGGGCGAAATCGACTGGCGCACCGTGACCGCGTTCACGCTGAAGACCAGGATCGCAAACCACTGCAGCACTTCCGACGCCACGATCATGGGCAGGGCGACTGCCGGGAAAAGCACGGCCAGAGGTACGGTCAGGCCACTCACGCCGAACATCACCAGTGAACCAATCAGCACGGGCGCCGTTCCCCATCTCCGCTGTGCTGGCGTAGCCGCAATGGCTCCCGCCAGCGCCCCGACCCCACCAGTCGCCAGAACCAGGCCGATTGCACCGGGATCGAGATGGAGTTCGCGCACCATGTAGAGGATGTAGACCGCGAGGAAGATATAGCCGCCGAGGTTCACCATCCCGTTCGCCAGTGCCAGACCACGCAGCACCCGATTCGACCAGAGAAACGCGAGCCCTTCGCGAATCTCGGAGAGGATGTGGCTGTCGTCCGCGCGCCCTGGGGCATCCTCTCTGGCGCGGATGCGCGCCAGCAAGACGGCCGATGCAAGGTACGAAATGGCATCGAACAGGAGCGCGATCGGCGCACCGAGCAACCGAATCGCTGCGCCTCCGACGGCTGGTCCGACGATCTGGGACGCCGACGCGCTGGCTTCGAGACGGCTGTTGGCACCGACCAGGCGATCTTTCGGCAACAGACTTGGGACGTACGCGACGTAGGCCAGGTCAAAGAACACCGTGCACGATTCAATCAGGAAGGCCGCACCGACCAGGAAAATGACGCTGAGCGCTCCCTGGAAAGCTGCCAACCCGACGGCAAGGAGCAGGATGCAACGCGCGACATCCGCGGCGATCAGGATCGGCCGGCGACGGAGTCGATCGACCCACGCACCGGCAACAAACCCGAAGAGCAAATGCGGCAGGGCGCCCACCGCGCCCAGCGCGCCCACGGCAAGTGGCGATGCATCCAAGGTCGTCGCCGCAAGAAGCGGAAAGACGAGCAGTGTGAACTGTGATCCTACCTGGGAGATCGCCGAAGCTGCCCAGAGATGAGAAAAATCCCACCCCTGACCCAGTGCAGTACCTGCGGCGGCGAGCCGCTCACCGCGTGTCTCGCGACGTTGCATATGAGGTGGAGTCGGATTACCGGGCGCAGGATCGGCGCTCCTGCCGGCAGTGTCGCGGCCGGTCACGGACGAATTTCCCATACTGATGAATGCCCCAGATGCAGAGCGGTGAACGCCGGTTGGCGTTGCCTCCCGCTGACCTCAAAGCCAGAAATCAGGTCAGCGGTATGTCACTCATCAGCAGGAAAAGCACACAATCCTTCTTGATTTTGAGGCGTGACCGCGCCTGCCGCGGCACCTTGTGAATCCTAAACTGGTCGTTACGTTGCGCGCAATTCGTCACGGCAGGACAGAGTGCCGCTCGCCGCAGTCTCCCATTGACTCGAGCGACCTGTGTGTTATCCAGTCCCGTTCAACGGCCGAGAGGGGGTTGCTGAGGGGAGGTTGAGCGGAGACTGCGGCTGTCGTTTGGTTACCGCGCTGGAGCCGTGACCCTGAAGACGTCGGCCATGCCCAACATCACGTGAGCCATCCCGCTGTTTGGCTCCGGGATGTAGCAAACCGCGCCGTAGGCGCCAGGCTCCAGGTCAACCTGGGCCAGGCTTCCTGCCTGCGGCGAGAGTACGCCGACGCCAGCCATCAGATCTGCAGACCAGCCAACCCACTCGTCACCAAGGGCGTCGATGGTCTGGCGGGTCTCCACCGGGTCACCGCCGAATTCGGCTGCGAGTTCCGCCGAGATCGCCGCCTGCACCTGCTCCGGCGTGGCGCTGTCGGGTACCGGGAAGATGGCCATTTCGTGCAGCATGCCGCCCGTGCTCCGGACTTCCCACAGTTGCGGACCGCCCTCGATTTCGTCCGGCAGTGAGAACCCCATCTCGAACAACTCAACCGAGAGATCGGGTTGGGGCAGGTCGACCACGGCCAGGTCTGGCTCACTGACCGTGAACTGGGCAAATTCTGGCATCGGGCGGTAGGGATCTCCTACCACGTAGCGTCCTGGTTCGACCGCCACAAGCGCAACGGCCGGGTTCTCGATTGTCGCCCGATCGGCATTGCCCAGGAAATCCGCACTCCAGAACCAATCCGGTGTCTGTTCAATCACACTGCCTTGCGAGAGCGTGCTCGCCAGTTCGGCATCAGAGACTTCATCTGGCACCCGAAAAACGAAGGCGTGACCTGGGCCCGCTTCCTCATTCTCGACAATGAACACGGTTGGGCCGGCTGAAACCTCCTCCGGCGCCAGGATGGCGTCGTCGGTCAGGCGCACCGTGACGGTGGGGTAGCCCTGCAACCGGGTGTCGATCTCCGGCCGGGGTGCGGGTTCCCCGGCAACGGTCGTGATCAAGCCAAGCACGGCGACGGGCGCCAGCATGATGGCGGCACGGTGTTTCATGACGATGCTGTTCCTTTCCTCGCATCTCGTAGTGGCCGTGGAGCGTGCGAACCCCGGCGTCCGCGATCTCGCGGTCGTCCATCCGGTGGCTCACGCTCCGGGGATCGAGACTAGGCCCGGCAAGCCCGAGGCGAAATGGCAGAAATCTGTGATTTCCCGGCGGCCAGGAGCGCTGTCCGGTCTCCGGATGCTTGTCCCGCTGTACGAGAAATGTCCGGGTGCTGTCGGTGGTGACCGGGGCGACAACGGAAGAAGATGGCGGGGTGCGCGGCTGCCCAACGCTGAAGACGTGCTTGCTTGCCCACGGGCAGCCGCACATTCAGTTGCCCGTAAGGGCTGGAGGAATCGCGCATGGCAACCCTATCCTCCCGGCTGGAGGAGCGGACGATCTCCGAAGTACGACGTCTCAGCCAGTCCGGACTTGACGCACCGCAGCTCCTGCAGCGTGTTGCCCACTCGTTGCAACGCTCTGTTCCGTTCTCCATGTACGCCGGGGCGACCATCGACCCCGCGAGCAACCTGATTACGCACGCCTTCGCGGGCCGTGCCGACAAGGGCAGCAGCGACACCCGCCCGGTGAAGCCGCGCTGGTTCCAGGATTTCTATTTCGAAGAGACCTACGGCAAGACGCTGGAGATGATCGGGCGCGGGCGATTGGCCACGACGCTCGCGCGCGAGACCGACGGCCGCCTTGACATGAGCCTCTGTTATCGCGAGAGCATGCGGCCGGCGGGAATCGCTCACAAGGCGCACACACTCTTCTACGACCGTAACCTGTGGGGCGACATGGAGCTCTACCGGGGCACCGGCGACCCCGAGTTCTCTCCTCGCGAAATTGACCTGCTCCAGAGGCTGGCGCCAGACATCGGCGCTGGGTTGAAGTTTGCGGCGCTCCGAACGCGAGCCGCGACGAACGAACCGGATGCCAGCACGCCCGGTGTCCTCATTTTCGATGCCCACGGACGCGCCACCAGCACCCCATCCGCCGAGGCCCTGCTGAGCGATCTGGGCGATCTGCACCCACGGTGGCGCGAGGGCGTTAACCTCCCAACTGCCGTGCAGGTGGTATTGCGCGCACTCGGCGAATCCCTGGCCGGTGAGCCAGGCGTTGCGCCCCGCATGCGTATGCGGGGACGGAGTGGACGGTGGCTGGCGCTTCACGCGGCCAGTTCCGAGGCCACCGACGTACGTCCGGGAGAGCGGACGGTGATCATCGCGCCCGCGCCTCCGCAGGACCTGATCTGGCTGGGAATGGCAGCGCACGGGCTCAGCGCCCGCGAGGAGGAAGTCGCCAAGCTGGTCGTGGGTGGTCTCTCAACCCGCCAGATCTCCGACCGACTCTTTATTGCGGAGCACACGGTCCAACGCCACCTGACCAACATCTTCGAGAAGGTCGGGGTGCGCTCTCGGCGGGATCTGGTCAAGCACCTCTTCTTCGAGCAGATGTTGCCTGGAGCCTACGCTGCCTGATCACTGCAGGGAGCGCGAGCCGCGCTGACGGCTCGCACTCTTGGTCCTCGGCTTGTGTTCAGTCATTATCCGCGTCCACCGGAATCGACCGCGGACCATTGAAGACATTGTCCGGGTCGTAGCGAGCCTTGACCTGCATGAGCCGGGTGAGATTCCCGCCGTAGTAGGCGGCCGGCCAGTCGGGCTGATCGGCGTCGATGTAGTTCACATACGCGCCGGTCGTGTAGGGCGTGAGCGCCTGGCGAACGCCGTTGACCCAGGCGACGTTCTGGACTTCTTGCCATGCCTCGCCCCAGTACGCCTGGATCTGGAGATCGAAGAGCGCACGCCGGTGTGGGAACGCTGTCGCGCCCGGGGCAATCCCCGCGATCGCGCCGCCGAGGGCGAAGAAGCTGATCAGGTTCGCGGGCGCGGGCGCCTTACTCATCTGGTCGACGACCATCGCGATCGCGTCCGGGGGCAAGGGCCGGTAGGCGAATGCCGATCCATTCTTGAAGGCCGCATGCTCACCGCCCGGTCCGGCCAGCTCTTCCGCAGCCTCGAGCCACGAGAGCGTCCGCAGGTGCGGGGCTGGGGAGCCCGTGGCCAGCAGCGGCCCCAGCAAGGCTTCGAGTTCGTCGACCGCGCCCAGGAGCACGCCCGTGAAGCCGATCACGCCGCTATCCGGTCGAAAAACGGCCAGGCTGGAGGAGAGGCGTGGGTCCGTGTGGGGCGCCCACGCCTGCCACGCCGCAATCACCGGCGCGGCCTGATCCCACGGCCAGGTGATACTGGCCATGGCCACATCTTCGGCCGGGGTGGTGCGCAGCGTGAAGCTGGTGGCGATCCCGACGTTGCCTCCCCCACCCCCTCGTAGCGCCCAGAAGAGGTCTGGCTGCTCGCGTGCACTGGTGTGAACAACCTGCCCATTCGCCAGGACGACATCAGCCGAGAGCAGCGAGTCGCACGTCAACCCATCCCGGCGGCTACGGAACCCGATGCCGCCCCCAAGTAGCAGGCCGCCCAGGCCCACTCCCGGACACGTTCCGCCGGCAATCGCAACCCCCTCCGCGGCCAGGGCGCGGTAGAGATCGAGCAAGCGCACGCCGGGGCCCATCGCAGCGCTGCCGCCCGCGTGGTCCACCTTCACGTGCGCGAGCCCGCTGAGGTCGATGACGAGCCGGTCGTCCAGGACCGAGTAGGCCTCGTAGCTGTGGCCACCCGAGCGCACACTGACCGGGAGCCTTTGCGCCTGTGCCCATAGGATGGCGTTCTGGGCGTCTGTCGCATCTGAGCAGTACACGATCCCGGCTGGGTAGCGGTCGAAGCGGCTGTTGAAATCGTGCCGGCCGTTGTCGTAGAGCGGGTCCCCGGGCCAGGCTACGTTGCCGGTGAGCGTTGCTTGCGCCGCCCTGGTCTGGCACGGAGACAGGGGCGCAACGAGCGAGGCCAGGCCGGCGGCAAAGCCCCGCCGGCTGAGACGAGGCGTGCTCACGAGCGCCCTCGCGCACGGTGTGATTCCGGTAGAGTGCACGGCAATTCACGCTGGTTCGTATGAACGTGCAGCGCCACTTTGCCGGGCTGCTGCCGATGGTTCCAGGAGCAACGCCGTGCGGATTCCGCCGTCTCCACACTTCACCCCGATCACACTGACCACCGCCTACAACGCGGATCGCGCCTATCTCGCAGGCGACGTGCAGCCTCGCGACGATTCCTACCCGGACTGGAGTGTGCGCGAGGCGTTTGGCAGCCAATCATATCGCGGCATCCCCTTCGCCCTTGGCGACATGGGCCAGCCAAACGTGGTCCTGCTCGACGGCGCTCCAATCCACATCTCCGTGCCAGCGGTGACGGCCACCTTCCTCGTCTTCCTGCACGCCGTGGCGGATCTTCCGCGGCAGATCACCCCCGGGTTCGGCGAGATTGGGCCGCCGCCAGGAGCAGGCGACAACCTTGGGAACGCGCTGGGTGGACATGTCGCCGACTACACGCTGGTCTATGCCGATGGCAGCGAGGAGTCGACACCCGTCCTGCGTCGCTTTGCGACACAACAACGGCATATCACCTGGGGCGCCAGTCCCTTTGCAGCGGTTCCCGCCAAGGGTCCCTATGTCTTCGGCCTGGCCACGGAGGATTACCTGCTTGGGCGCGCCGCCGCACAGCCGTCTGGCCGCGCCGAAACACGCCACGATTCAGGTCGCCCGATCGAGAGCGAGATGCTCTGGCTCTACGCGCTGCCCAACCCGCATCCACAACGCCCAATCACCGGCGTCACGCTCGTCCCGCGCAGCGAACGCTCGCTGGTCTATGGCATCACGGCGACCTCCCTGGACGAGCACCCGCTCCGCCCAGGAGTACGCCAAAAGCTTCGCCTCACGCTGCCCGGCACTTTCCAACTGAATGCCCTGGACGCCCTGGACGTCGATTCGCGCGATCCGGCGATTGGCATCGACCTCGGAACCGTCATTTCCGCCCGGGCGGAGTTGGCGTACGACGCGGAAGCATGGGAGGGGGATCCGCCCGACGTTCAGCCCACTCCCTCCCATCGCTCGGTCATCGTGGAGTACGCGGCGCACCCGGCCGGGCGGCTATCGCTGGCCGGAGCCGAAGGTCAGGTACTGACCGCCGCGCTCTCGGGTGACGACGGCGGCGACCTGCAGATCGCCCCCGTGGCCCCCGCTCATCTCCCGGTCACCGTCCGCATCGTTGACGCCGCGTCCGGGCAGCCGGTGCCGGTGCGTTTCCATCTGCATGGCGAGGCCGGGGAGTATCTCCCTCCTCGTGGTCATCACCGCCTGGTCAATCGCTACTGGTACGAGGACAACGCCGCCGAGTTCGTCAACGGGCGCAACCAGTACAGCTACGTCGACGGCGAATGCATCGTCGATCTGCCGCTGGGACGGGTCTACGCGGACATCTCGCGCGGCTATGAAATCACGCCCATTCGCACGAGCTTCGACGTGACGCCGGAGACACGCGAGGTCGTTTTCCAGGTTGAGCGTACGCTCGATTGGCGCTCAAGGGGCTGGATCACCGCCGACACCCACGTCCACTTCCTCAGCCCACAGGTTGCCCTGCTGGAGGGCAAGGCCGAAGGGGTCAACGTCGTCAACCTGCTCGCCGCGCAGTGGGGTGAGATGTTCAGCAACGTCGGGGATTTCGACGGCCGTACCACTTTCGGCGCACGGGACTTCGGCGGCGACGGCGAGTTCCTGGTTCGCGTCGGCACCGAGAACCGGATGCAGGTACTGGGACACATCTCCCTGCTCGGCTACGCCGGCTCGATGATTCACCCGCTCTCCAGCGGCGGCCCGGCGGAAGCGGCCATCGGCGACCCGCTGGAAGTGGCAATGGCAGATTGGGCGGAGCGCTGCCGTCAGCAGGGCGGCCTGGTCGTGATGCCGCACGCCCCGAACCCACAGTGTGAACGGGCAGCAGACATCGTGCTCGGCCTGGTCGACGGCATCGAGGTCATGACCTTCAACCCCTACGATGCCCAGGTCAACCCCTACGGGCTCGCCGACTGGTACCGCTACCTGAACATCGGCTTGCAACCTCCTCTGGTGGCCGGGTCCGACAAGATGACGGCCGCGTCACTCCTGGGCGGTATCCGCACCTATGCCTGGCTGGGAGAGCGTCCATTCACCTACGAAAGCTGGATGGACGCCGTGCGCAACGGCAACACCTTCGTCACGGTTGGTCCGCTGCTCGAGTTCGCGGTGCAGGGCCAACCCGCCGGCAGCATGGTCGCGGTGCCAACCGGTGGTGGCACCGTGGATGTCAGTTGGGAAGTGGCCTCAGTCAACGTTCCCATTGCAGGGATCGAGATCATCGTCAACGGCCTGGTGGCCGAGCAGATCACGGTGGGCAAGGTCCTGCGGCACAGCGGGCACGCCAGTCTGCCGATCACCCGGTCCTCATGGGTCGCGCTGCGAGTGCGTGGGAGTTACTACGGCCGCCCGGGGGACATCGCTGCGCACACCTCTGCCGTGCAGGTGATCGCTGGCGACGAGCCGATCTTCGCCCCAGCGGATGCGATGGCGGTCCTGGATCAGATCGAGGGCGCCCTGGCCTATGTGGACACTCTCGCACCGCGCCCGGACGCACAGCGCCTGCGCCAGGTCCGTGCCACCCTGGAGTCGGCCCACAACCGGCTGCACCAGCGCCTGCACGCCCTGGGGGTTTTCCACCGTCACACCCCGTTGCATAGTCACGAGGCGCCCCATCTGCATTGAGTTCAGGCCCGGACGCTCAGGATGGCGCCAAGGCCCAGCAGGGCAATCAAGACGCCGGAGGCGCGGTTCACCCAGACGAGCCGCTCCGGCGTCATGGCCCCGCGTAGCAGGCTGATACCGCCGCTGAGGACGAACCACCAGGTGGCAGAGCCGAGAAACACTCCCGCCACCATCAGCAGCGCCGAGGTCACCCCGGTGCTCCCGGCCAGGCCAAGACCCGCAAATATGGCCGCAAACGAAATGATGGTGCTCGGGTTCGCCAGCGTGAGCGCGAAGGTGGAGGCGAACATCCCGGCCAGGCCATCCTGGCCACCGGTTGCCGCTGGCCCACTTGGCCGCGAGACAAAGGTGCGCCAGCCCAGGTAGATGAGGAACGCGCCACCCACCAACCGCAGCGGCGTCTGGGCGTTCTCCAGGAAGGACGCCACGGAGGTCAGTCCCAGCGCGGCAATCGCGCCGTACACGGCGTCGGCGGTCGCGGCGCCGAGGCCGGTGACGAACCCGACCAACCGGCCGTACGCCAGCGTACGCCGGATGCAGAGCAGCCCGATCGCACCAACGGGCGCGGCGATGGCCAAGCCAATGAGAAAACCCCGCCAGAACGTACCCATCTCCATGTTCGCTCCCTCCCACCGTGCTCCAGGAGAGAACACGCACCCCACCCGAAGCCACAAGAAACCCGCCAGGCTTGTGGGCCCGGCGGGTGAACGTGCTCCGAATTGAGCGCAGCGTCTCCCTACACAGACCTCTCGGCCGATGCAGGTTGCTGCAAATGACGAAGAAGAATTCCAGCGCGCCCGAACATGCTCGCTTCCTTTCGCGCCGTGCACTGTACTCGCTTGACGTAGCACCCGCCACGTCCAGCCAGCCGGAACACCGGGGAAGATGCAGACAGGAATCGGTTCTGCCACTTGTGCAGGTGCTGATTGACCTGAGTCCACTGTTCCGATACGATCCACGGGTCCGAGTAACGTAGATCACCGTGAAGGGAACAGCCGTGAAGACGGGATGGGCGAGACTTGCCGCGTTCGTCGCGGTGTTCGCGATCCTCACCGGATCGTTCAGCCTCGTGTCGGCGCAGGCCACAGGCAACCTGACCGTGCTCGACTGGGCAGGGTTCGACGCCGAAGACTTCTGGATCGACTTCAAGAACGCAAATCCGGACGTCGCTGTGACGTTCGAGGTCGGAACCTCTGATGCCGACATCCTGGCCAAGATGATGGCGGGTGACCAGGCGGACGTCTTCCATCCCTACACGGGTTGGCTGCAGTTCTACGTCGAGGAAGGCCTGGTCGAGGAACTTGACACGTCTCGTCTCACGAACTGGGACAAGGTGCCCGAGCGCTTCAAGAAGTTGGGCCAGTTCGACGGCAAGCAGTACTTCGTGCCGTATGACTGGGGCTTCAGCTCCATTCTTTACCGCACAGACCTGGCGCCGGAAGCCGGCGAGAGCCTGGCGTCGCTCTTCAACCCGGATTACGCCGGTCATATCTCGATGATCGATGACGGCGCATCGGCGGTCTCTGTCTCGGCCGCGGTCCATGGCTGGGACGCCACGAACCTCACGCCGGAGCAGATGGACCAAATCAAGCAGGAGTGGACCGACCAGCGCGCGCTGAACCTGTTCTACTGGTCAGGAGAGCCAGAGCTGGTGGAAGCGATGGCTTCGGGCGATGTCTGGGTTGGCTACGGGTGGCAGGGCGCCTACGCCCTGCTGCGCGCGCAGGGTGTGCCGGTCGCGTACGCCGATCCCAAGGAAGGCCGTGCGTCGTGGGTAGGTCAATACGGCATCCGCAAGGGTACCCAGAACCTTGACGCTGCCTACGCCTTCCTGGACGGCAAGTTGGCCGAACAGACGTCCCGCAACGTGGTCGATCTCTTCTACTACGGTGCTTCCAACCAGGACGTGCTCGACGCCACTACGGATCCCGAACTGATCGAGGTGCTTTCCCTTGACGATCCGACGGTGCTCGACCGTACTCGTTTCTCGGAGAACCTGAGCAAGGAGCAGCGCGACGCGGCGGCGGAAATGTGGGTCGACGTCAAAGCGTCCTGAGCGACCCCGCTAGCACTCACGCACCATGACCACTGGTACCGCTCCCGTGGCGGACCAGGCTGGCGCTGCGGTCGCTGACCGCAGCGCTGGGGCGCGTCACCGCCTCCAGTTCGACCGGGACACCACGTTCTGGGGGCTGCTGGTTCCGCCCTCAGTCTGGCTGCTCTGCTTTTTCCTGATCCCCCTGATCCTGATTGCCGTGATCAGCCTGCGGCCAGATCTGCGGGGCGGCCTGACCTCGCCGTTCACGCCGACCCTGGCCCAGTACCAGCTCCTGACCGAGAAAGCGAACTACTTTCGGCTGCTGGGGACATCGATCGGGGTTGCGTTCGTGGTGGCTGCCACAGCCACCGTCCTCGCGTTTCCGGTGTCCTACTTCCTGGCCTTCAAGGCGGGCAATCGGGCCGGGCTCTACCTGGCCCTGCTGCTGATCCCGTTCTGGACCAGTTTCCTGCTGCGGGTCATGGCCTGGAAGGTGATGCTCGGGTCGAATGGCGTCATCAACAGCCTGCTGCTTTCCGCGGGCGCCATCACGGAGCCCCTGCAGTTCCTGCTCTACAACCGTTTCGCGGTGATCGTGACGCTTGTTTACGTCTGGATTCCCTTCGTGACCCTGCCGATCCTGGCAGCGTTGCAACGCATTGACCGCTCGCTCTTCGAGGCCGCGGCCGACCTGGGGTCCACCCCGCTCCGGCGCTTCTGGCGTATCACCCTCCCCCTCGCGTTGCCGGGGGTGCTGGCCGGGTTCTTCATGTGCTTTATCCCAACCGTCGGGGAGTACGTGACGCCGCTGCTGGTCGGAGGCAGTGCGGGCTCCATGTACGGCAATCTCATCCAGGATTTCTTTGGGAAGGCGGCAAACTGGCCTCTTGGCGCCGCGATGTCGCTGATCATGCTCGCGGGAACACTTGCCGTGGTGAGCTTCGCGCTCAAGGTCATCAATCCGCGGGATCTGGTGTAGCGCATCGATGAGCAGTACGCCCGCCGCAGCGTCGCGCGCCCCGAGGCAGTCCCCGCTGCTCGGCGGATACTTCGCCTTGCTCGTGGCCCTGCTCTATTTACCGATCGTCATCCTGGTGCTCTTTTCGTTGAACCAGAACACGGTGCTGATCTTTCCGCTGGAAGGGTTCACCCTGGACTGGTACCAGAAGGCGCTCGACACCCCGGAAGCCATCAACGCGGCGCGCAACAGCTTGATCGTGGCGTTGGGCAGCAGCCTCGTCGCCACCGTCCTTGCCACCATGACGGCGATCCTGATAACCCGCTTCTCGTTCCGCGGCAAGCAGGTGCTGCTGGCGGCCGCCTCGCTGCCGCTGATCGTGCCCTACATCGTGCTGGCGGTGGCGCTCCTGATCCTGTTTTCCCTGCTGGGTGTTGATCGGTCGCTGCTCACCGTGGCGGCAGCACACTCCGTCGTGGCCCTGCCCTACGCGCTGCTGATCATCATCTCGCGCCTGTCGGGGCTCAGCCCCTTCCTGGATGAGGCCTCAGCAGACCTGGGTGCCGACTACCCGACCACCCTGCGCCGCGTAATCCTGCCCATTATCGCGCCCGCGGTTGCGGCCGCCTGGCTCGTCGCCTTCACCGCGTCGTTCGATGAGTTTGCCCTGGCGCTCTTCCTGGCAGGACCGGAGCCGACGTTGCCGGTCTTCATCTACGGGCAACTGCGTTTCGCCAGCCGCTTTCCGATGCTGATCGCCCTGGCCGTGCTGGTGATGGTGGGGACGCTTACGCTGGCGTTCCTGGCCGATCGCCTGCGGAAGCAGGTGTAGCCGCATCCGAACTCGCCTGCTGAATCCCGTGGAGCAGGAGGTCCGCAAGCGACCGGGCCAGGTCCTCCTCGGGATAGGGCTCAGCACCGGTCTTGATGCGTTGCCAGCGCTGGCTGATGATCATCCCGAAATAGCCCCGGCTCACGAAATCCGGATCGATGGCCCGGAGTTCGCCCCGCTCCAGCGCATCGCGCAGCACATCCGCGATTTGCGCCCACGGTACGCCGCACTGGGCGTACACCTCCGCCCGGCCCTCTTCTGAGACATGGAGATGCATGTCACTCGAGAGCCGCCCGAAGTCGGAGTGCTGCATGTCGAGGATGGTCTGCGCCACGGACTGCAGCTTTTCCTGCAGCGTCGTGCCGGCCGCCAACGCCACGGCCACCGCGCCATTCACCTGGTTTCCCTGCTCGACCATCACGGCAATAAAAAGCGCCTGCTTGTCCCGAAAATAGTGGTAAAGCGTTGCCTTGTTCACGCCGACGGCGTCGGCAATTTGCTGCATGGAGACAGCGGCGTACCCCTGCTCCAGGAAGAGCTGCCGCGCCTGCCGGATGACTCGCTCCCGGCCCCGAACCTCAATCTCTGTCGCTGCAATACCTGAATCCACGACCGTGACCACGCTCATTTCCATTAGTCGCCCGCAACGTTGACGCCACGTCGCCCCGGCAGTATAGTCCGCCAATCGCTCGCCAACCAACCGGTTGGTTGGCGATAAGTTCTCAAGCGAGGCTCCGTACGGGAGCCGCCGGGCAGGAGATCCTTCAGGCGTGGAAGAAGCCCATTTCGTTCCCGGGGGCGACAGCCATCAGGAACCAGAGCATCAGTATCTGAGCCATCGAGAAATCGTCGTCGTGCTGTTCGGCCTCATGGCCGGTGTCCTCCTCGGTGCGCTCGACCAGAGCATCGTGGGTACGGCCCTCCCCCGCATCGTCAGTGAGTTGGGCGGGCTGGACAGGCTGGCGTGGGTGGTCACTGCCTACCTGCTCACGGCCACCGCCGCCACTCCGCTCTGGGGCAAAATCTCTGACCTGTACGGCCGCCGGCCTACGTTCCAGACCGCGATCATCATCTTCCTTGTTGGTTCCGCGCTCTGCGGTCTCGCACAGAACCTGCCGCAGTTGATCGCGTTCCGCGCCCTGCAAGGTATCGGCGGCGGCGGCCTGATGGCCATCGCGCTCGGCATCATCGGCGACATCATTCCGCCGCGCGAACGCGGCCGGTACCAGGGCTACTTTGGCGCCGTCTTCGGGGTCTCCAGCGTGGCCGGTCCGCTCCTCGGCGGTTGGTTCACGGACGGGCCCGGTTGGCGCTGGATCTTCTACATCAACCTGCCGGTCGGCATCCTGGCCCTGGTCATCACCTCAATCGCCCTGAAGATGCCCATTGTTCGCCGCGAACACAAGATCGACTACCTGGGCGCCGGCCTGATCGTCGGCGCGGTCACCGGGCTGCTGCTCTACCTGGACTGGGCTGGCAAGGCGTACGGCTGGACGGCACTTGGCCCGCTGGCCCTGCTGGCCGCTGCCATCGCGATGGGCGTGCTCTTCGTGGTCGTCGAGATGCGCGCGGAAGAGCCGATCATCCCCATGCGGCTCTTCCGCAACGAAATCTTCGCCATCGGGAATCTGTACACGTTCCTCTCCGGCGTGGCCATGTTCGGCGCCATCATCTTCCTGCCCTTCTACCTGCAGATCGTGAAAGGCCTCAGCCCGACCATGTCCGGCCTGGCCATGCTGCCGATGGTGCTGGGCCTGCTCGCCTCATCGATTCTCTCTGGTCGCGCGGTCACACGCACCGGCCGCTACAAGATCTTCCCAATCGCCGGGGCCGCGATTCAGGTGGTGGCACTCTTCTTCTTCTCGCGCCTGCAAGTAGACACGCCCTACTGGCAGCTTGGGCTCATGCAGTTGACCTTTGGCATTGGCCTTGGCTGCACCATGCAGACCATTGTCACCGCCGTCCAGAACTCGGTGGAGTTCCGCGATCTTGGCGTGGCCACAAGTTCCACGACGTTCTTCCGCCAGATGGGTGGCACCATCGGCGCGGCGGCCTTCGGCGCGATCCTGGCCAACCGGCTCGCGGTGCACCTGATTGACCAACTTGGTCCGGTTGCCCAGGCCGCCCAGCAGCAAGGGAATGTGGATGTGAACAACATCCAGGCCATCCAGCAACTGCCTGATGCAATTCGCATCCCGGTTTTGCATGCGTTTACCAGTGCCCTGGATGACCTCTTCCTGATCGCGATCCCGATCGTGGGAGTGGCTCTGCTGGTGTCCTTCTTCCTGAAGGAAGTTCCACTCCGTACCGGACGCCGTGCTCCGGCGGCCGCCTCTGTGGCCGATACGGGTCCAGCGGAAGCCCTGAGCGCTGGTCTATGAGCGAGGTTCTCGCCGCGTCCCCTCGGGTAGCGTCCCAACTGCCCGTCGTTCTCGACCTCGGCTACCTGCGGGCACGTGACCTGGCGCAGGTCGGAGGCAAAGCGGCCAATCTCGGCGAACTGATCGCGATTGGCATGCCTGTGCCACCCGGGTTCGTCATCACGACAACCGCGTACGAGAGCGTGGCAGCCACGAATGCCCTGGAACCACTCCTACGCCAGGCAGCCACAACAGGCGACGGGTCAGGCGCGCGGGACGCCTTTGCCGCCGCCGAAATTCCCGAGAAGATCACGTCTTCCGTCCTTGAGGCGTACCGCGCCATGGGCGGTGGCTCTGTCGCGGTGCGATCCAGCGCCACGGCCGAAGACTTGCCTGGCGCGGCGTTCGCCGGGCAACAGGACACGTTGCTCGGCATCCAGGATGAGGTGGCCCTGCTCAAGGCCGTTCGACAGTGCTGGGGCTCCCTCTGGTCCGATCGGGCGATTGCCTACCGGCAACAGCGCGGTTTTGCGGGCGAGCCGGTGGCGCTGGCGGTTGTCGTGCAGCGCATGGTCGCCGCTGACGCGGCTGGCGTGATGTTCACGGCTAACCCCGTTTCTGGCGCGCGCAACCAGACGGTGATCGATGCCGCCACAGGCCTGGGTGAGGCGATTGTCAGCGGACTGGTCACCCCCGACCACATCGTGCTGCAGCGCGGGCGGTTCGGCTGGCGCATCATCGAACAGCAACTCGGTGAGCGCGCGATCGAGATCCGGCAATCGAGCGTCGGGGGGATCGAGCACGTCAGCAGGAGCGGTGACGGAGCGCCGGCGGTGCCCGTCGATGTCGTGAAGCACCTTGCCAGGCTCGGCGAGCAGGTGACGGCGCACTTCGGGGCTCCCCAGGACATCGAGTGGGCGTGGGCGCACGGAAAGACGTTCATCCTGCAGTCCCGCCCCATCACAGCGTTACCCGCCCCGCCCAGCCGCTTCTTCGGTGGGCAATCTCGGGGACCCGTCGAGTACTTCCAGATCCGGCCCTACCCGCTCGACGCCACGACCTGGACCCCGGCAGTCAGCAAAGCCATCGCTCGCATGCTGCCGCTGGGCAACAGCGTGCCGGATCTGGATGAACTGTGGCAGGAGGAAGATGGCGTCGTAGCTGGCTTCAGCGGCATGCCGTCCGTGCGACCGTCACTCGATCTGCTGCTGCTGCCGCTCCGCCTGATCGGGCTGGCCATCCAGCACAACCCCCGAGCCTGGCGCGAAGATCCCATTCTTCACACCGCCCTGGCCCAGATCCATGAGCTTGGCGCCTCCGACCTCACCTCGCACTCCTGGACCAGGCTGCTGGAAACAGCCGCCGTTGCCCTGGACATTCCGCTGCAGATCGTG
The DNA here is from genome assembly GCA_046328375.1 of Thermomicrobiales bacterium. Classification (GTDB taxonomy): domain Bacteria; phylum Chloroflexota; class Chloroflexia; order Thermomicrobiales; family UBA6265; genus JACCXM01. Next base: position 190,048 of record JAXLWT010000004.1, on the reverse strand, counting down.
GAACTGCGCCGCCGCTATTTCCCGCGCGCGCTGCTCGCCATGCTCGGGCTGCGTCTCATCCTGAAGCTGGTTGACCGCGGGGAGAGCTTTGGGCAACTGCTCTCCGGCATCGACAACAAGACCCTCGAGGCCAATCGCAAGCTCGAAGCGTTGGCTGCGTCAATCCGAGCCAATCCGAAACTCGCTGCCACCTTCGCAGAGCACGATGCCGCTTCCCTCCCATCGGCACTTGCTGCCGCGCCCGAGGGACAGGAGTTTCAGCAGTCGCTGGATCGGTTCCTGGCCCGGTACGGTCATCGCGAACTTGCCAGCCCCTTGCTCGTCTCGCAGCCAACCTGGCGCGATGCGCCAGACGCCATACTCGGCCTGCTCAAGACCATGGCACAGACGGATGCCTCGCCCACCCACCAGACCGATTCGTGGCAGGCTGCCCGGGACGACATCCTGGCGTTGCCTGACCTGCAGTTTCCGCCCCTTCGCTGGGCGTTTCTCTGGCTGCTGGACGAAGCACGACAGTTTTCCCCGCTGCGGGAAGACACGCACTTCTACCTGACGACGCCGATTCCGGTCCTGCGCCGGATCTTCGCGGAGATGGGAGAGCGACTTGTCAGGTCCGGCGTTCTCGATGAGGCAGCAGACATCTATCACCTGCGCCTGCAAGACCTGCAACTCCTCCGGGGTGACTGGCCGCCTCCAGCCGTCCTGCAAGCTGAGCTCCGAGCAGCAATCGCCGCACGGCGCGCGCGGCGCGATGCCCTCCAGCACGTGCCCATGCTGCCGCCAGTACCCGCCTCGACCAAGACGCCACCGGATGATGCGATTGCCTTTGGCACTCCCGGCAGCCCCGGAGTCGCCCACGGGCCGATCCGCCTCGTGCATGGGCCAGAGGAGTTTGGGCGCGTGCAGCCTGGGGATGTCGTCGTAGCGCCCTTCACCAACCCGGCGTGGACGCCACTCTTCGCCCGTGCCGCTGCGGTCATCGTGGACGCCGGCAGCGCCATGTCTCACGCCGCCATCGTGGCCAGGGAGTATGGCCTCCCGGCCGTCATGGGTACACGGGATGCACTCACTCGCCTGCAGGACGGGCAGCAGGTCACCGTCGATGGCACGCGCGGGCTGGTATTCGCGGAGCGCTGAAGCCACGCTCCAGTCCCGCGTGCGACGCGGTTTGGAAGGACGGGCTGCTTCCTGCCTCCACTACTGGAGAGAGAACACGCTCCGCCTTGAGATACCATCGATCGCGACGGCCAGCACCAGGATGATTCCTGTCGCGACGGGTTGCCAGAAGGCGGAGACGCCGTAGAGGTTGAGCGCGTTCGAGACGAGGCCGAGCAGGAAGACCCCGAGGATGGTGCCTCCCATCGTCCCTCTCCCCCCGCCGAGGGATGCGCCACCGACGATGACGGCAGTGATGGCGGCAAGCTCGTAATTGAGCGCTGCCTGCGGTTGCCCGCTTGCAGTCTGGCCAGTCAGGATGATGCCACCAATCGCTGCGCACACCCCGACCAACGCGTAGACCAGCAGCTTCACCCGCAGCACCGGAATCCCCATTTCCGCCGCCGCCACGATGTTGCCGCCGATGGCGTAGACGTAGTGCCCAAAGCGGGTCTGGTGCAGCACGAAGGCGAGGATGACAGCCACAACCAGGAAGATCCAGGTCGCATTCGGCAAGGGGCCGGTGCGTCCCAGGCCGACGACCGTGAAACTCATGGGCACGCCGAAGAACGGTGTGGCGTTCGTGCTGACGTAGATCAGGCCCCGTACGATGGTCGCCGTACCGAGCGTGGCGACAAACGGGTTAACCCCGGCGTACGCGATGAGCCAGCCATTGAGCACGCCCAGGATCAGGCCGGCGATCAGCGCTCCGAGGATGCCGGCCGGGATGCCCGCCTCGATCATGATCTTCGCGCCGACGACACTGGCGAGCGCTGCGCCCGCTCCGACCGAGAGGTCGAACCCGCCGGAGATGATGGCGAAGGTCATGGCGCACGCGATGATGCCGATGACGGCATTCTGCTGCAGCACGTTGGTCAGGTTCGGAATCGTGCGGAATTGCGGCAGCGTCACCGCCAGCAGAATGAAGAGCGCGACGAAGACCGCCGCGATGCCGTACTGGCGAAACAACTCCGCCCCACGCTGGGCCGGCGTCATCTGATCGCTCACGGCTGCACCTGCGGCGCGGCGATGGCGGACGCGCCCGTAATCATGGCCACGAGGTCCTCCGGCGTAATCTCCGCCAGGCGCCGGTTCCCAATCATGCGGCCCCGGCGCAGCACGAACACGCTGTCCACCAGCCGAAAGACCTGTTCCAGGTTGTGGCTGATGATCAGGACGGCGAACCCCCGGTCCCGCAACTCCCGGATGACTTCCTCCACCGAGCGCGTCTCGGCTGGCCCCAGTGCTGCCGTCGGCTCATCCATGATGATCACGTTCGAGCCCCACGCGGCCGCGCGGGCGATGGCAATCGCCTGCCGCTGCCCACCGGAGAGGCGGGAGGCGGGCGCGTCCAGCGGCGGCATGTTGCGGCTGAGGCGGGAGAGCATCTCCTGCGCTTCTGCAGCCATGCGCGGCTTGTCAAGAACGGCCAGCGCCCTGGGCCCGCGCAGCAATTCGCGTCCCAGGAAGATGTTGGCCCACACCGGCAGGTTCCCCGCCAGCGCCAGGTCCTGGTACACCGTCTCGATCCCGGCGGCGCGCGCCTCGGCCGGTGACGTGAAGTGGACCGGCTGCCCCTGGAGCTCGATGGTGCCGCTGTCTGGTGTGAGGACCGCGCTGAGAATGCGAATCAGGGTGGATTTTCCGGCGCCGTTGTCGCCCACCAGGCCCGTAATCTGCCCAGCCGCAAGGTCAATCGACACGCTGTCCAGCGCCACCACGCCGCCGAAGCGCTTGCTGATGTCAATGGCTCGCAGTGCGGGCGAGCCAGGGTGCGTCGCGGCGTTCACACCATGCCCCGCACGGTGGCAAACCCGGCCAGGACCGCGTCCCAGGCCGCGTCCGGGTCCTCGCAGGCCAGGCCCGACATCGCTTCGCACGCCCGGTAGGACCAGACCGCAACCAGGTCCACGCCCGCGTCGGCCAGGGAGGTGATCGCGAGGGTGATCTCTTCCTCATGCCCGGCCGCGACGTCGAAAGCCTGCACCCAGGCGTACGTGCGGGCCGGTGTACCACTGACCGCAGCCTTCCCGCGGTCTACCCAGCCGCGCAGGTACTCGGGGATTTCCGCGGCTGCGACTCCGTTGCGAAGGGTAAAGGGCGTGCTGCCGAAGTAGCTCACTCCAGGCTGCGCCGCCATGGCCGCCGCGTGGGATGTATCGTAATTCTCGTCTGGGAGCAGGACGATGGCGCTCTCCAGTCCCCGCTGCCGTGCCTCGGCCACGAGCCAGGTCACGACCTCCGTCAGCAGGTCAGCGAAGAACCGTTCTGACTCCACCGTGGCCACCGGCGGCAAATCTTCGCCGTGTTGCTGGCGGAACGCTGCCTGGCACGCCGCACAGCAACACCCATGGCGCACGGCTCCAGCCTTGAACGAGAGCGTGAGTTGCGGCTCATCCCACTGCACGGTGCGGACACCGGTTGCCACTGCCGTGTCCATCCACGCGCGCATCACCTGGCGAAAAGGTTCCTGCCGGGGGCAGAGTGCAGGAATATGCGCACCGGTGTTGTCGCGCTGGCAGGCCTCCGGGAACGCTCCCACCGCGTAGCTCGCTGTCTCCCCGCCAAAGACGCCACCGATAGCCCAGGCAGTCAGCCACGGCTCCAGCCCGGCGTCACGTGCGATCTGGACCAGATCGGCCATCGTGCCCGGGTTCCAGCGCAGGTCTGACTCGGACATGACCAGCACGATGTCGTCAACGCCCGCGTCCGCCAGCGCAACCATGTCGCGCCGCGCATGTGCCGGGTAGCGGTTGCCAAAGTAGCTGACGGCGAGTCTCGGTGCTTCGCGCTCAGGCATTCGTCACCTCCCGCAGGACCGCGCGCTTGCTCCCGCCCTGAGCCTCATCCTCGAGAAAGTCTGTCCAGTGGTAGAAGACCAGGCCGTCAGCGCCAGCCGCGATTGCAGCGCGTGCGGTCGCCCCCATCTCAGCGGCAGGAATCTGCACGGCGCGTCCTCGCCCGGCATGGACACCCTCGGTGTAGAGCGGCGCCACCTGCAGCGTGCAGAGCACCTCCCGCTGCGGCGCCAGGGCGCGTGCCTCTGCCACCGCCGGCTCCAGCCAACTGTCGGGACGACGCAGGATCTGCAGGTACGTCATCAACTCGAAGCGGTCAACAACGTCGCCCAGGATCGCCAGGTCCTGCGCCGCGATGCTGCGTCGTACGTCCAGACCGTCATAGTCTGACGGCGGAAAGGGAAGCGTGTTCAGCATCACCGGGAACCCGGAACGCCCCGCTGTCACCGCCTCCCGAATCCGCGCGATGGCCTGGTGGATCACCCTGGCTCGCCAGGCGTGCCATTCCGCCGCGTGGTCGCGCAGGATGCCTGCGGCCTGGACCGCAAGATCACCCTCCGGGAGCGTGATGCCGCTTTCGAGAGCAAAGCGGCTGCGGCAACGGTCACAGAAGCAGAACTGGTCAGCCAGGGTAAAGACGTAGTCCGGCACCCAGTTCTCCCAGAACCCGGGAAATCGCGTGAAGGAGAGGAACAAACCATCTGGCTCCAGTTCCTCCACAACGCGCACCAGGCGCGCGATCTTGGTAGCCAGGTAGCCCTCGTGCGTGGGGCAGGCGCCAAGGTACCAGTCGAAGCCGGCGCTCGCGGCACCAGTCGCATCAACCGGCCGCGCATCCGGGAAGCGTACGACCAACTCCGGATCAAAGAACAGCGCCGTGGTCTGGAGCACCTCCATGCCCGCAGCTTTCAGGGCGTCAGACCAGGCGCGGTCACCGGGCAGGGGCCTGCCCCCTGCGGCGGCGAGGTAGGCACGTTGATCGACCCCGGAGTTCGGCAGCGGATCGATCGCATTGCGGATCAGGACCGTGTCCATCCCGTCCCGCGCCAATTCGGCCGCCGCCTGCTCGGCGCTCAGTCCGAACGTCGTTGCCCACTGGTAGTCGTAGACCTTGACTGCAAAGGATGTCGTGACGCCCTCCCCAAGGCTCAGTGGTTGCACACCCCTCGACGACCGTGTCCCGGCCTGCAGTGCGCAGGCCAGGACAGGTTGAGATTCCGGCCGGGGTTAGCAGCCCCAGGCAGGAGGTGTGGCCTCAGCGTTTTCGACCGTGATAATCGGAAGTGGCAAGAAGTTCGGCTTCGGAATATCTGCTTCCTGGCCATTCAGATAGAGCCAGGCCATGTGGACCCCTTCGTAGGCCTGCGGGTACGGATCCTGGTTGATGGTGCCGAGCACGTACCCGTCCATAATCGCCTGCCGCACGTCCGCGGGATAGTCTCCGAGGACGAACTTGACCTCTTCCCGTCCGTTCTGTCGCGCGAAGTCCGCCGCCGCCACGCCTTCCGGGCCCTGCATGACAATGACGTCCAACTCGCCCTTGGGGAAGCGGGAGAGCAGATCCTGCGTCACCGCCAGTGCCTTCGCGCTGTCGAAATCGTCGTTCACTTCGGCCACGATCTGGTAATTTGGCAGATCGGCCAGGGCTTCCTTGAACCCCTGGGCGCGGAGGATCTGCGGTGAGGTTCCGGGGATGCCCATCACGTAGCCAATCTTCAGCGGTACGTCCCCGAAGCTGTCCGAGAGCAGTTTCCCTTGCAGGCGGCCAAACTCCACGTCGTCCGCGCCCACGTAGGTGACCACGTCAGCCTGGTCGCTCCCGAAGCCGGCCTTGTTGTTGACCTCGATCACGGGGACACCAGCCTGGTTGGCCTGGATGATGGCCGGGATGGTGCCCTCGCTCATGGGCGTCAGCAGGATGAGGTCGACTCCCTCGGCGATGAAGTTCTGGATGTTGGCAACCTCAGTGGCCGGGTCACCCTTGCCATCACGCAGGTCGTATTCAAAGCCGTACTGCTTCGCCGCGTCGTCGAGGCCCTTCTTGAAGCCGGCGTAGAACGGCACGGAGAGATACGCGACCGTGACACCCAGTTTCTTGCCGGACAACGGCATGGGCGTGCCGGTCGCGGTCGGGGTGGCGGCCGGCGGGCAACTGACCTCCTGGGCGTCCACGCCTTGCCCGCGCAGGAGGGGCAGCAACAGGCTCGCTGCTACGGCCTGCTTCAGCAGGGCACGGCGCGGCATCTGGATCGAATTCACGCGCTGTTGATCGTGTTGCACGGTCATAACAACCCGCTCCTTTGGTGCACGCAGCATTGCGTCTGCCGAGGTTGGCAATGCTGGCACGCTAGCAAAGGGCGTGGCTGTCGTCAAACGCCCCTGGCTACCGCCTGGCCGCTCCCACCGCCGGTTCCGCCCAGCGCAACCCACCTTCACAGGCAGGGGTGTACAACTCAGTGATGTAATCAATCACCATGCGCTGCGAGGAAAACATGGGACCGAGCGTACGAATCGCTTCCTTCGACCGGGCGATCCACTCCCGCGGCAGGTCGTGCTCGTCCCGCTCATAGAAGAGCGGCACCACTTCCGTTTCCAGGGCCCGGTAAAGCGCCTCCGCATCGGCCTGGTCCCCGGCGCCGTCCGGCAGGTTGGAGGGTTGAATCCCCCAGCCCGTCTCCTCGTTGGCATGCCACCCCTCGATCCACCAACCGTCGAGAATGGAGAGGTTCAGCGCGCCGTTCGCAGCAGCCTTCATGCCGGAGGTGCCGCTCGCCTCCAGCGGAGCGCGTGGGTTGTTCAGCCAGACATCAACTCCGGCGTAAAGCCGCTCCGCGAGGAGCATGTCATAGTCCTCGGCAAAGGCGATGTGTCCCTGGAAGCGAGGATCGAGCGAGCGCCAGAAGATCTCCTGGATCAGGCGCTTGCCGCCGTCGTCCGCGGGGTGCGCCTTGCCAGCGAAGATCAACTGCACGGGGCGTTCCGGGTTCGTCAGGATGCGCGCCAGTCGATCCGCATCGCTGAAGATCAGCGTGGCTCGCTTGTACGTCGCAAATCGGCGAGCGAAGCCGATCGTGAGCGGGCGGCGCTCCAGGAACGGCCCACCGGCGACCACCTGCTTGGTGTCCAGCTCGCCGGATGACCAGCGCTGCTGCGTGTACTTCTGGAGATACTCCAGCAGGTCCTGGCGGTTCCGGGTTTTCACGGCCCAGATCTCTTCGTCCGGGATCTGCTGGACGTTGATCCACACATCCGGGTCCTGCTGCTTCTCCCACCAGCCCTGCGGCAAGTAGCGGTCCAGCAACTCCTGGAGCGGCGCGGATATCCAGGTCGGCATGTGGACGCCGTTCGTAATGGACGAGATCGGCGCGAGCGGCGCCTCCACCCCGGGCCAGAGGTCATGCCACATGGCACGGGTGATCTCGCCGTGGCGCACACTCACGCCGTTCCGGTAGCCCGAAAGGCGCATCGAGAGTGCGGTCATGTTGAAGCCATCACCGCTGCCATCGTGGTGTCCGAGCGCCAGGAATTGCTCCCGGTCAAGCCCAAGGCGTGGCCAGTAGAAGCTGAAGTAGCGGTCCATCATCTGTGGCGGGAAAACATCATGGCCGGCCGGTACCGGCGTGTGCGACGTGAACACGGAGGAGGCGATGACGCGCTGCGATGCTTCCGCGAAGTCGAGTCCCTCTGCCACCCACTCGCGCACGCGCTCCAGGAGGTGGAAGGCGGCGTGGCCCTCATTGCCATGCCAGTACGTCGGCTCAATACCCATGGCGCGCAGGGCGCGCACACCGCCGATGCCGAGAATCTTCTCCTGGCGCAACCGGTGTTCGGTGTCGCCGCCGTAGAGGCGGGATGAGACTGCCCGTGTCCAGTCCGGGTTCCCCTCGACGTCGGTGTCCAGCAGGAAGAGGGGGACGCGACCGACGTTCACGCACCAGATGTTGAGATGGATGCGCTCCGCCGGGTTGTCCAGCGCGATGTCAACCGTCAGCGGAAGACCGTCCGGACCGGTCACGAGCGTCGTCGGCTCTGCGCCGGGTTCCAGCACCGGCGTGACATCCAATTGCCAGCCATCATGGGTGAGGCGCTGCCGCAGATAGCCTTGCCGGTACAGCAACGAGATCCCGACGAGCGGGAGGCCCAGGTCACTTGCGGCTTTGGCATGGTCACCCGCCAGCACGCCCAGGCCACCGGAGTAGATCGGCAGGCTGGGGTGAACGCCAAACTCGGCGGAAAAGTACGCCACGGTTGGCCCGGCCAGCTCAGGCCGGTGTTTCCCCACCCAGGTATCAGCCGGGTTCACTGGCAGCAGACGATCGAACTCCGCCCTGGCCCGATCGTAGCGGGCCAGGTAGTCCGGATCGGCAGCAGCGCGCGCAAGCCGCTCGGGGGCAACGCGTCGGACAAAGAGCGCCGGGTTATCGGCGGTCTCCGCGTAGAGGACCGGATCGAGATCCCGGTAGAGCGCCTCAACTTCAGGCTTCCAACTCCACCAGAGATTTCCGGAGATTGGGCCCAGGGCCGCGATTCGCTCCGGAATCACGGCAGGGCGCTGGTCGTCCGTCGATGTCATTCGGCCTCCGCACCGGCTCTCTCAAAAAACACGCGTCAGCATGCGCCTAAACACCACAAAATCACAGACTGCTGTGCAGGGTACTACGTTACATGCCCCGGTCACGCTGGTCGTTATGCCATAACGAATGTGCATGATGCACGAAAGCCCAGGGTGGGGTCCCTTACACCGCTGCCCCGGCGGGCTCCCTCGCCGCAAGGGTCTGCAGTACCCGCCCGGCGGCATCCTCCCCGCTCCGGATCACGTCTGGCACGCCAACTCCGCGCAGAGCGTTGCCCGCCAGTTCCAGCCCAGGGTGGTGCGCAACGGCCGCCTCGACACGGGCAATGCGCTCGGGATGTCCGAGGATGTACTGCGGCATACCGAGCGGCCAACGTTGCACCCGGCCGAGCGCCGGGACACCTGAGGCTCCAAGACGCCCCGCGACTTCTGCCTGCGCGATGGCCAGCAGGGTCTCATCATCAAACTCGAGCAGCGCCTCGCCGTTGCCGGACCGCCCCAGGAAGACCCGCAACAACTCCCAGCCTTCTGGAGCACGTCCTGCCCACTTGCGTGAGGACCAGGTACACGCCAGCACCGGCCCGCCCACAACACGCGGCACCACGTACCCGTGTCCAGTCAGTGGCCGGGCGATTTGCTCGGTTCGGTAGGCCAGCGTCACGATTGCGGTGGAAGCATGGGGAATCGCGGCCAGGTCACGGCTCAGCGCCGGGTCCAATCCGCTGATCAGGCCGCTGCTGATGTGCGCTGGGGTGGCCAGGACCACGGCGTCCGCTCGCAGGGGGATGTCCCCCTCAAGCAGGATGTCATACACGCCGCCAGGAACTATTTGGCTCACCGCCAGTGCTCGCGTGCCAGGGCGTAACACCGCGCCTGTTCGCTGCAGGTGAGAAACAAGTTCCTCAACCATCGCGCCGAGTCCACCCGCGGGCGTGAGGAACGGGGGACGCGCAGGCCCGCTGGACGCGGGCGCGTTCTGCCGTGCTGCGACGACCCCCTTGATCAGGCCTCCGTGCTCGCGCTCGGCCGCCTGCAACTGCGGGAAGGTCGCCGCCAGGCTGAGCTGGTCGCCATCGGCGGCGTAGATACCCGCCATCAACGGCTCCACCAGCCGCTCCCAGGCCTCGTCCCCCAGGCGACGCCGCACGAACGCGCCGAGCGCTTCATCCGGCGAGTCCTGCCGAGGCAGCACGTAGTCCAGCGCCAGGCGCGCCTTCCCTCGTGGTGAAAGGAGTCCGGAGCGGGCGACCGGCCCGAGCCTGGTCGGCACAAGCCCGGTCAACCCCTCGGGAATCGGGTGAAAGGCATCGTGATAGAGAATGAAGGCGCGATGCCGCTGTGGCGTCACGCCAATCAGGTCGTCTCCCAGCCCAAGTTCATGCGCCAGGCCCACTCCGCGCGGCTTCCCGGACAGGAAGGAGTCCGGCCCGCCCTCGATCACGAAATCATCAACGTGCTCGGTGCGTATCTTGCCGCCGAAGTGCGTCTCACTTTCGATGACGGTAACGCGTGGGGGCGACTCCTGTTGCAGCAGCTTGCGCGCAGCGGCCAGGCCGCTGATACCACCACCAACGACGACGACGTGCGGCCGGGAGGCTAGATTGCTGTCCATCCGCCATCCACCGTCATCGCCGAGCCGGTCACCATGGCAGCGGCCGGGCTCGCCAGAAACACGATCATCGCCGCCACTTCCTGGGTCGTGACCATGCGCCCGGCCGGGGTGCGGTGCAGGAGATCGTTGCGAATCTCCTCATTCTGCATCAGCGTCTGCGTAAAGGGCGTTTCCACAAAAGCCGGGCAGACCGCATTGACCCGGATCTGGTGGGGAGCCCACTCAATCGCCAGCACGCGGGAAAGATTCACGACCCCGGCCTTGGAGCTGCAGTAGGCCGCGCGTTCGTAGAAGCCGACCAGGCCCATGATGGAGGCGACATTGATGATGCTGCCGCCGCCCGGCTGCTGGTCCCGCATGACGCGCCCAGCGGCCTGCGCCATGAAGAAGACGCCCCGGAGGTTGGTGCTCTGAACGAGGTCCCACGCCTCCTCGGTGACATCGAACGCGGGCTGACGCACGTTGGTGCCGGCGTTGTTGACGAGAATATCCAGGCACCCACGGCTGGCTGCCGCGTTGACGCAGGCGGTGATGCTGCTGACGTCGCGGACATCGAGCGGGAGCGCTGTCGCGTTCCCGCCGCTGCCTCTCAGTTCCTGGGCGGTGGCTTCGGCGCGCTCCAGGCGGTCCGGCAACTCGGTAACGAACACGCTGGCGCCGGCGGCGACCAGGGCCCGGGCGGCTTCCTGGCCGATGCCGGACCCGGCGCCAGTGACCAGGGCGGTCATGCCCTCGAGCACCGGGGAAGCTTGAGTGGTTGCTGTCTTGACAGGTGTTTCCATGCCAGTAAGGATACGGCGTTGCAGATCCCCATGACCGGCCGCCGGGTGAATTGCGGCCCCAAGGAGCCACCATGCCTCACCCGTTGCGCTTCGGCGTCGTCCGCAACCAGAACCTGGACTGGGGAACGATGGTTCGCCACTGGCAAACCTTCGAAGAACTCGGCTTCGATTCAATCTGGCACGCAGATCACTACCAGCGCCCCAGCCTGCCGGAGCAACCCTTCCTGGAAGGCTGGACCTTGCTATCCGCGCTTGCGATGAAGACGAGCAAGCCGCGCATTGGCATCCTCGTTACCAGCAACACCTTCCGCCATCCTCCGCTGCTGGCCAAGCAGGCGGTGACCGTCGATCACATCTCGAATGGCCGCATGGAACTGGGGATCGGCACCGGGTGGTTCGAGGGGGAGCACGCCCGATTCGGCGTCCCGTTCCCGGAGCCACCGGAACTGGTCGCCCGCTTCCAGGAAGCTGTGAAGCTGGTCGATCAACTCCTGACCCAGGAGGTGACGACATTCGCGGGCACGTACTACCAGGTCACGGACGCCCCGTTTCGTCCTGCGCCGATACAACGCCCCCGCCCCCCGCTCACCCTCGGCGCCCACGGGCCGCGCATGCTCAAGTTTGCGGCTCGCTACGCGGACCGGTGGAACTCGCACGGCAAGGCAGAAGAGATCCGCGACCGCAACCAGTTCCTGGATGAGGCGTGCGCAGCAATTGGACGTGATCCGGAGAGCATCATCCGCTCCCTGTACGGCTGGACAATCCCCATGGGGGTCGATCCCTGGTCGTCAGTTGATGCGTTCGCGGATGTCGTGGGCAGGTACGGCGAAGCTGGCATGAGCGAGTTCCTGATGGAAGCTCCCCATGAGGAGCAATTTCCGATGATGGAGAAGATTGCGACGGACTTGCTGCCCAAGTTGCGCGAAACCAGGTAGCACTGTCCGTACTTGTGCAAATCGTTGACCACATGTAGCGCATGTGCTAACGTCGGCGAACGCACAGAGTTTCACGGCATAGGTTGGTCACAGCGTCGTGGCTGAGGAGAACTGCCCGCCCGCTTGCTCCCGGTTCTGGCCTGAGAGGGCTAGTTGCGTTGCCGTCCGGGACTTCCAGCACGACAACTGATCAATCCTGGCTGGAAACAGCGCAGGAAGTGGCCGGCGATGGACGCCGGCCCGGACGTTGATTGTCCAGGTGGAGGAACACCAATGGGAGAGGTTGCACAGCGGGGACCGCTCGCTGGTCTCGAACTGGAGATGGTCGGCGATCGCATCAAGAAGGGTGTCAAGCGCCGGGATGCCTTCAAGGGCAGCTTCGCCATGCTGGGCGCCCTGGCGATGGCCACTGGCGTTGGCCGCGGCACAACTGCCGCTGAGGGCCTGGCTTCCCTGGGCTTGCTGCCCGAAGATCTTCCGGAGAAGAAGTGGAAGGCTGCCACCTCCGAGGTCGGCGCCGCCTCTACCTGGGTCTCCCACGGCATGGATGTCGTGAAGTTCTATGGCGATCTCCTGGGCGTCGAGACGCAGTCATTTGACGGCGAGTTCTCGGTGGAGAAGCAACTGCAGGACCTGCAGTCGATTTCTTCCCAGGGCTTCGATTTCGTGGCGGTGCACCCCTCGGCCTCCGGCGCCCTCACCGACGCCGCAAACCAGATCATCGCCGCTGGCACACCGTTGATCGTCATGGACACCCGCCTGATCCAGGATCCGGCGGAGTTCGAAGCCTACGGGCACCTGACCTTCCTGGAGCCGGACAATATCTACATGGGCTCTACCGTGTCCAACGTGCTCTTCCAGGCCATGGGCGGCGAGGGGCAGGTCATTCACACCCAGGGCCAGCTCGCGCACACGGGCGCGCAGGGCCGTGCCGAGGGCTTCCACCAGACCCTGGCCAACTACCCGAACATCGAAGTGGTCGATGAGACGCCTGGCGACTGGAAGGTGGAGCAGGTTGCTTCCCTGTGGCAGGACCTGCTGCAGCGCTTCCCGGACGTCAAGGGTGGCTTCTTCCACTCTGACGACATGGCCCTCGCGGCTGCCTCCGTTATCGAGGCGGCTGGCAAGCAGGACCAGATCATGATCGTCGGCGTCGACGGCCAGAAGAACGCCTGTGAAGCGATCCTGGACAACAAGATGATGGCCTCCATCATCAACCCCAGCGGCCGTATTCACGGCGGCGCGATCTGGGCCGGGTACCTGACCGTCTCTGGAACTGACCAGGCCAAGGGCGGCATGGCCAAGTTCATCCGCACCGACGGTGGCCCGATCACCAAGCAGAATGCGGCTGGCTACATCTGGCTGCACGACAACATGCAGTACTAGGTAATTCGCCGGAACGTGGGAGCACCCAGACAGTACCGATGACAGAAATGATCATCACGGACAGCGCGGAGCGTTCCCACGTTCCGGCCGGGGCCACGGAACCGATCCTGGTTTTCCGTGGCCTCACCAAGCGCTTCGGCGGCGCCACCGCCCTGGATCACGTGGATTTCGACCTCATGCCGGGCGAAATCCACGGCCTGGTTGGCGAAAACGGCGCCGGCAAGAGCACGATGATGAAGATCCTCTCCGGGTTGCACACGCCGGACGAGGGCGAAATGTTGCTGCGCGGCGAAGCCGTGCAGTTCACGTCTCCGGCGGACGCCAAGGCGCGCGGTATCGGCATGATCTACCAGGAACTCTCCTGCATGCCGGCGCTGTCGATTGCCGAGAACGTCTTCCTCGGCAGCCAGCCCACCCGGGGCGGCCTGGTTGACTGGGGCAAGATGCGCCGCGAGGCCTCCGAACACCTTGGGGCGATGGGCATTGACGTCGATGTCACCGCGCCTGCCAGCACGCTCTCCCTGGGCGGGCAGCAATTGGTCGAGATTGCCCGGGTCGTCTTCTCTGGCGCCTCGATCATCGTGCTCGATGAGCCCACGTCGGCGCTCTCCGGACCCGAGTCCGAGCGCCTCTTCCGGGCGATGGCGGAGCTCAAGTCACGGGGCACCACGCTGGTCTTCATCTCCCACTTCCTGGAGGATGTGCTGGCCGTTTCGGACCGGATTACCGTCCTGAAAAACTCGCGCAAGGTTGCCACGCTCGAGAACACGGGCCTGACCAAGCACCAGTTGATCCAGTTGATGATCGGGCGCGACGCCGAAGTCCTGGCCGAGGGCTACGAGGGTGGCGTGCAGTTGCCCTCACCCACCACGGGCAAGCCTGAGCTCGAAGTGCAGGGCCTGAGCGGCCCCGGCTTCACTGACCTCACGTTTACCGCCCACCAGGGCGAAATCCTTGGCATCTTCGGCAACCTTGGCGCCGGGATGACGGAGATGGCGCGTGTCGTTTTCGGCCGCGAGCGCCCGCTGGCGGGCGCCCTGCTGCTGGAAGGCAAGCCGATCGCGCCCAGAACGACGAAGGAAGCGAAGCAACTTGGCATCGCGTACCTCTCGGAGAACCGGCGCGCCACGATTTTTCCGCGCCACGAGATCTTCAAGAACATCACCCTGGCGCACCTGGATGAGATCGTCGGCAGCTTCGTGCGGCAGCCCAAGGAAATCGCCATCGCCACGGACCTTGTCCAGCGCACCGGTGTCCGGCCACCACGCCCGACACTGGCCGCAGGCAACCTGAGCGGCGGCAACCAGCAGAAGGTCGTGCTGGCGAAATGGCTCACCGTGCAGCCGAAGGTGCTGATCCTGAATGAGCCCACGCGCGGCATGGATGTCGGCGCCAAGCGCGAGGTCCTCGACCTGGTCAAGGCACTGCGCAACGAAGGCGTGGCGATCATCCTGATTTCCACCGAGCCGGAGACCGTGCTGGCGGAATCTGACCGCATCCTGGTCATGTCCAAGGGGCAGATCACCAAAGAGTTTGTCGGTGAGCGGGTCAGCAAGGACCTGCTCATGAGCTTCGCGTAGAACAGGGAGAAGGAACGCGGATGGCGCAGCAGGCATCTTCGGGGCAAGTCGCGCCATCTGGCGAGCCTGGCGTGCAACGCGCGGCCGGCGGATCGCTCCTGAGCTGGGCGAGCCGGAACGCCCGGCTGCTGGCGCCGTTACTGACGCTCATCTGCATGGTGATCTTCTTCAGCCTGGCCACGGACGTCTTTCTCACCGTGCCCAACATGCAGAACATCGTGACCCAGATCGCCCCGATTGCCGTGGCAGCCACGGGCGTGACGTTCGTGCTTCTCTGTGCGGAGATCGACCTGAGCATCGCCTCCGTCGCGACCTTCACCGGCGTGTTAGCCGCCTGGTTCTGGGTCGGTGACACGTTTGCCCTTGGCAACTGGGGCATCCCGGTCGCCATCATCGTCTCGGCGCTGATCGGCCTCCTCAACGGATTCATGGTTGCCTACATTGGCATCCCCTCATTCATGATGACGCTGGCCATGCTCACCATCGCGCGCGGGATGTCCGTCTTCGTCAGCGAAGGCAAACCCATCTTCGAAGTGCCGACCGTGCTGAAGCAGCTTGGCAGCGTCAGTAGCCAGGTGTTCGGTATCCCGGTAATAGGCATCTTCGCCGTTCTGATCCTGCTCCTGGGTGAGTTCATCCTCAGTTACACGAAGTTTGGCCGCTACGTGTACATGACCGGCGCCAACCGCGAAGCCGCCGAAATGTCGGGCGTCAATACCCGCCAGGTCGTCATGCTCTCGCTGGTCATCTCCGCGGTCACGGCCGGCCTGACCGGTCTCCTGTTCATCGGGCGCCTCAGCAGCGCGAACCCATCCGCCGGAGAAGACATCCTGATCAGCACCATCGCCGCCGTCGTGCTGGGTGGCACCTCCCTTTTCGGAGGCGAGGGCGGCATGCGCAACACCGTGCTCGGTCTCCTGATCTTCGGCGTGCTTTCGAACGGCCTCAACTTGTTGCCGAACATTCCGATCACCTTCAAGCAGGCGCTGCAGGGCATCGTGCTCCTGGCGGCCCTCCTCCTGAACGTGTTCGCGCTGCGCATCGAGCGGGTGCAGACGCGCAACGAGTAGCGGCGTCGCGCCGGGCCGCTGCCGAAACGCTGCCTGGCGCCGCCACCTCCCGTCCCCCTCAGCTCCCTTCAGCCCACTTTCACCGGCAAGCATTGCCGGGCGCCCACTGCCGGCCGGCGGCCCCTGTGCCAGCAAGCCGGCCGGTTACGGCCTTACCATGCCCGCGAATTCGGGTGACCCACGAGGCCTAATTCCGAAGGTCTACGCGAGAATCGTGAAAATTCACCCTCTGGAGTACCCTAAATTTACGAAATGGCGCTACACTAGCAGGCGATTCTAAAATTTCCTGGCCAATTGTCGGTAGGAATCATGGGAGACCAAGCATGACGCGCGTGCTCGTCGTAGAAGACTCTCCAGATATCGCGCGCCTCGTCCAACGCAGCCTGCTTCTCGAAGGTTTTGACGTTGACGTCGCACAGGACGGTCGTTCGGCCCTTGGCGTTGTTCGTGACAATCCACCTGACCTGATCGTGCTGGACCTGATGCTGCCGGATATCGACGGCATGGAGATTTGCCGTCGTGTCCGCGCCATGGAGGCAGCCTATGGGCAGTCTCCTGTGCCAGTCCTGATGTTGACCGCGCTCGATTCGGTGCAGGATCGCGTCACGGGGCTTGATGCCGGTGCGGACGATTACGTCCCCAAGCCATTCGCCATCACGGAGCTCATGGCCCGCGTCCGCGCCTTGCTGCGCCGCTCCCGGGCGCCAGAAGTCAGGCCTCGCCAGCGAGAGTCCCTGGTTTACGAAGACCTCAGGCTCGACCCCAGTGCCCGCACGGTCTACCGTGGCGACCGCGAAGTGCTCCTGACTGCCAAGCAGTTTGATCTGCTCGCCACATTGCTGGAACACCCAAACCAGGTGCTCTCCTATGACACCATCATGCAGCGTGTCTGGGGCGGGCAATTCCGCGGTGAATCGAACGTCCTGGCCGTGACCGTCTCAACCGTGCGCAAAGCCCTTGAGGAAGAAGGCGAGTCGCGCCTTATCCAGACCGTGCGCGGCGTCGGCTACGTCCTGCGGCCATCTCGTGGCCGCAGGTCCGCCGAGGACGGCGAAGACGAAGAAGAGGACGAGGAATAATTCTGTAGTTCTTGACTAATCATATCAACAACTGGATAATCCTCCTGTGGCGTGCAGGTGGGCCTGGGCAGGTGCATTCCCGGCACGCAGGAGGTCTCCACCCATGGTTGCCGAAGTTCAGACCGATCGTCTTGGCGGCGTCATCGAGCAGGTGCGGAAGAACCTGGCGGCAGCTCCCGAGCCGCCGATCGCCACGTTTGCCGTTACCTCTGCTTTAGTGAACGACTACGAAACCCGCGTTCACATTCGGGACTTCTCGCTGGTCGTCGATGAACCGGAGCAGATTGGTGGCAATAACACCGGCCCCACACCGGTCGAACTCGTGCTGGCGGCACTCGGTACTTGCCAGGAAATCGTCTACGCGACGTACGCTCGTGTGCTCGGCATCCCGTTGAACGGCGTCGAGGTCGCGGCTGAAGGCCGCCTCGATCTTCGCGGATTCTTTGGCGTGGCTGACGAGCCAGCCGGCTTCCAGGATGTGACCTACACGGTTAACATCGATAGCCCTGCTGCGCCGGAAGATGTTGCTCGCCTGATCGACGTGGTCAACGCTCACTGCCCGGTACTGGACATCCTGCAGCAACCGGTGCCGGTGAGTGGTTCATACCGGCTCAACGGCGCGGAGTTCTCCGCCTGACCTTGTCGGAATCCCTGACTCCGGGCCCCTCGCCGCATCTGTCTGGCGAGGGGCTCGTCATTTGCGGTGTTCTGTTGACGCCTTTGCCCTGACCGCCGAAGATGCTCCGAGCACGATTTGCGGGAACTGAAGGCGGAGAATCACGGTGACAACCCCAATGCGGGTGACAGTGCTGGGCGGGGGCAATACCGCCTTCAGCATCGCGGCAAACCTGGCCCTGGCCGGGCACGAGGTGCTGATCTGGGAGCACCCCGATTTCGCGCACACGCTCGAACCCATTCGCGATTCGCTCACCATTCACCTCGACGGCGCCGCGCGCACCGGAGCTGCCAGGATCGCGGGAGTAACGACCGATCCGGCGGAGGCCCTCGCCTGGTCCGAAACGCTCCTCTGTTCGGTTCCCTCATACGCTCACGCGGCGTTCGCCGGGCAACTGGCGCCGCACCTGCGGCCGGGGCACGTCCTGGCGCTCCTGCCTGGCAATCTCGGCGCCCTGGCATTTGCCACCCTGTTGCGGGAACGCGGCGCCACCGGCGTCATCGTCGCCGAGTCCGACACGGCTCCCTACGTCTGTCGCAAGAGCGCCCCGGACCGGGCGGTGATCTGGGGCGCGGTCACCGGCCTCGGGATCGGGGTCGAGCCGGCGTCGCAGACGGGCGAGGTGATGCCGGTTTTGCGTGAACTCTTTCCGGGCGCAGTCGCCTACCAGAGCGCGCTCGAGGCTGGCCTCTCTGCACTCAACCCGGTCGTGCATCCCCCTGGCGTCCTGATGAACGCTGGGCGCGTCGAGCGCAGCCGGGGTGAGTTCTACTTCTACGACGAAGGCGTGACGCCGTCGGTGGTCAAGGTGATCGAGGCGTTGGATGCCGAACGTCGCGCCCTCGGTGCCGCCATTGGGCTCGAACTCACACCCGTGGCCGAAGCATTCCATGGCGCGGGCTTCGGCCCCAGGGGTGACCTGTGGGCAGTCATCAACGGTTCGCGCATGCTCACAGCTCTCCGCGCCCCCGGACAGATCGATACGCGCTGGTTGACCGAGGATATCCCCTACGGGCTCGTCACCTGGGCGCTGCTGGGCGACCACCTCGATGTGGAAACGCCCGTCATGGATGCACTGATCACGCTGGCCTCGGCCACGCTCGGGCGCGACTTCCGCGCCGAAGCGCGTGAGCTTGGGACCATCGGGCTTGCTCAACTCGATGCCACGCAACTGGAACTGCTGGCGGCAGGTCGCGCTGGTTAGCCGATCCGGCGGGGTATTGACACATCAACATCCCGCTGTTAGCGTAATCGGCACATCTGAAGATTGAAGCCTTGACGAGGATGAGTACCCGGCGGAAACGGGCCAGAGAACCGCGGTAGCTGCAAAGCGGGACCAGGAACGCCGGCGAAGAAGACCTCAGAGCTCCGCTCCGAACCACCATCCGGTGCAGTAGGCGGCGGCGGGACGACTCCCGTTATTGGGTCACCCCAGTGGCGCTTACCACGAGCCGCCGGGGAAGGAGGCAGCCACCCTGTGTGTGGCTGTGAAGTGGGGTGGTACCACGGGCCTGACACCGCTCGTCCCCTGACCGGGGCGGCGGTTTTTGTTTGCCCTGGGAAACGCTGGGTGTCGTGGCTGTTGAGCCCAGGGGACTCTCGTGGACCGAACCCACACGTTTGCCGGACGTGCTTCTTCCTCCTGTTCGCCATCGACCCGCACCAAGCGCTAGGCGTCCGCGGCGTGGGCCGCCGACGCCGAAATTCGTCCATCGTCGCCCTCCTTTCACCAGACGAACGAATGCGCAAACCGCCCGCATCTTGCTGGCGGTTGTACCGGTGCATCGCACCGCAGGAGCTCGAATTCCATGACCACCATGACCCTCGCCACTGCGACTCGCCCGGCCTTCAGTGGCTGCTACACCGCGCTTATTACCCCATTCCGCAATGGCGAGCTGGACCTCCCTGCCCTGCGCACGCTCGTGGAGCGGCAAATCCTGGGCGGAGTCTCCGGTCTCGTGCCCTGCGGCACCACCGGTGAGACTCCCGCCCTGACCACGCACGAGTGGGAGACCGTCGTGAGCACCGTGGTCGAGACCGCGCAGGGACGCGTCCCGGTCATCGCCGGCACTGGCTCGAATGGCACGGCCGTCACGATCGAGCGCACACGGCGAGCGCAGGAACTGGGTGCGAACGCGGCACTCGTGGTGACTCCGTACTACAACAAGCCGACCCAGGAAGGGCTCTATCAGCACTTCGCTGCCATTGCGAACGCCACCGAGATCCCGCTGGTGCTCTACAACGTTCCTGGCCGCACCGGCGTCAACATGCTGCCGGAGACAGTCCTCCGCCTGGCCGCGGTGCCTGGCGTGGCGGCGATCAAGGAGGCCAGCGGGTCGCTCGACCAGTCGAGCCAGATCCTGGGCGAAGCACCGGAGGGATTCGCGGTGCTTTCAGGTGACGACTCATTGACCCTGCCGATCATGGGCGTGGGGGGGACAGGCGTCGTCTCCGTTGTCTCGAACATCGTGCCCGATGCGGTATCCGCCCTGACCGACGCCGCTCTGGCTGGCGACTTTGCCACTGCTCGCACGATTCACCACTCCCTGTTTGACCTCTGCCGCGCCATGTTCTGCGAGACCAACCCGGTGCCAGTGAAGGCCGCCGCGGCCCTGCTCGGCTACTGCACGCCGGAAGTTCGGTTGCCGCTGGCCCCGCTGAGCGAATCCGCACAGCGCCGCGTCGAAACAGCGCTGACAGCCTGGCAGCAGACCACGGCTCCGCAGGAAGTCGCGGCCTGACGCGCACGCATTCCCCTGACGTATTGAGGAGGCCGGTCACATGACGGTGCGTATCGGGATCGCGGGGCTGCCAGGCCGGATGGGGCGGGAGGTGACCGCGCTCGCCCTACGCGATCCCGCCGTGACCGTGACCGGCGGCTGGAGCCGGGGCAACCAGGACGCGGTCCTGGGCGTTCCGGTCACCAGCGATCTGGCAGCCCTCGTGGCCGGCTGCGATGTCCTGATCGATTTCACCAAGCCGGCAGCGGCGGCACAGGTCGCGGCTGGCTGTGCCGCGGCCGGCGTTCCACTTGTAACCGGCGTCACCGGGCTGGGTGAGGCTGAGGAAGGGGCCCTGCGTGAGGCCGCGAAGACGGTAGCCGTCTTCCAGGCCGCGAACATGAGCCCCGGCGTCAACGCCATGCTGGCTGTGCTCCCGGCACTGGTGCGGGCCCTGCAGGGCTACGACCTGGAACTCGTCGAGGCGCACCATCGCTACAAGGCGGATGCGCCGTCCGGTACGGCAGTCGCCCTGGCACGCGTCATGGCTGACGCGAGCGGTGCCGCGCTGGCAGAGCGCGCCGTCTACGGGCGGGAGGGAGCGAGCCTTCGCCAGCCTCCAGAAATCGGCATTCATGCCGTACGGGCGGGCGGCAACCCCGGCGAGCACAGCATCATCCTGGCCAGCGACGGCGAGGAGATTCGTCTCAGCCACCGCGCGTTCAATCGCTCAGCGTACGCGGAGGGCGCTCTCAAGGCGGCTCGCCTGCTCATCGGCCAGCCCGCGGGCTGGTACGAGCCATCAACGCTGCCAGGCTTTCTCTAAGCGGCGGGGATGCGAGACATTCCGCCGGCCCACTCGGGCTACAACCGATAGCCGCCCGCAACCTGGATCGTTTGACCGGTGATCCACGCTCCGTCGTTGGCCACAAGAAACGCGATCACCTTGCCGACGTCGTCTGGCTCGCCAATGCGTCCAAGCGCCGTCTTTTCCACGAGATCAACAATGACCTCGGGGTACTTCTCGAACGCGTCGTCCCCGATCCGTGTCCGGGTCGGTCCGGGTGCGACCGCGTTGACCCGGATACCGCGAGTGCTCAACTCCTTCGCCCAGTACCGTGTCAGGACGATCATTGCGCCCTTCATGCTCGCGTAGGCGGAGTATCCGGCATCCGTACCGCCTTCAAGTGCTGAACTGCTGCTTGTGTTCACGATGGCACCTCCTGGCGCCATCATCGGAAGCAACGCCTGCGTCAGGAAGTACGGCCCCTTGAGGAGCACCTGGTAGAACTCGTCGAAGAGCGTTTCCGTCGTGTCCTCGAACATGGCCATCTGTCCAAAGCCAGCGTTGTTCACCAAATAGTCGAACCTGCTGGTTTGCCACGTACGCTCGAGCGTCTCGCGCACGCGGTCACGGAAGCTGGTGAATGCTGGCGCATCAGCAAAGTCCAGCGGCAGCGCCACCGCACGCCCACCCTCTCGCTCGATGCTCCGCACAGTTGCTTCGGCTCGGTCAGGATGCTGGCCATACGTGACGATCACTCCGGTCCCTTGCCGCGCGATCTGGGTAGCGGCACTTTGCCCAATTCCTGAACTGCCGCCAGTCACGATTGCCACGGGCATGATGCTGTCTCCTGTCCGTCTATCTCTCGGAGGTCCTGGCATCATGCTATGGCCACAAGGGCGAACGCTCGTAGATTAATCCGACCTCACAGTTGCACATTGCTGTCAATCAACGCTACGGCAGACCGGTGACGGTTCCCATTGCCGGCTTCGCTCGCAGGCGTGCAGCATCCTGTCCTGGGGATGCGCCGTATTCACGGCGGTACTCCCGTATAAACTGGGACAGGCTGTCGTATCCGACGGCGAAGGCCACCTCGGTCACATCGAACGTACCACCCATCAGCATGAGTCGAGCTTCCTGAAGGCGAATCCGCTTCTGGAACTGCAGGGGGCTCAGGGAAGTAATCGCACGGAAGTGGCGATGAAACGTCGAGAGGCTCATGTTCGCCTGCTGGGCTAACTGCTCGATGCGGATCGGCTCTCCAGGCTGCTCACGGATGCGCCGGATGATGCGTCCCACCTGCGAAAAGCTGCTGTCCATGAGCCCGATCTTGCGGACAACTGCGCCGCTCGGTCCAGTGAGTAGCCGCCAGGCGATCTCGCGCTCAAGTAACGGCGCCAGCGCCGGAATATCGGCCCGGTGATCAAGCAGGAGGAGCAGGCGGTGGACCGCATCCAGCAGAAAGCCGTTTGCCCGGTTGACGGCCAGCGGTGGCACTGTTCGCGGCAAGGTCCTCCCCTCGCCCGGCAGGGCCTGCAGCATCAGTGAGGCGATAACCTCAGGCCGGAGGTCGAGGCCAACGCCGAGTGCGGGTTCCTCGACGCTCGCCTCCAGGAACTGTCCCGAGATCGGGAGGTCCACCGAGACGACCAGGAAATCGCCCGCGCCGTAGTCGTAAATCTGGCCGTTGAAGACGATGCGTTTCAGACCTTGTACCGGGAGGGCAAAGATCGGCCGGGCAATTGCAGACCTGGGTTCCGTTGGTGACGTCGCGTATGAGAGGGACAGGCCAGCAATGGCCGTGCTTCCGCCGCTCGCGTGGGCCTGCACCAATCGGCGCAAGGCGGCAAGATCTGTCATGACATCCCCTGGCGCTTTCCTGAAGAACGGTTTGGGGTGCAACTCGTTCGGCAACATCACCAATCTATGTCAACCTAACCACCATGGTGGCCATACCTGACTCACATGCGCCACATTACTGTTACCATGCGCAGCGTCTCCCTGCGGAGCGTTCGGTATGTACAAGCAGACTTGCGAAAGAGAGGTTGGCTCATGACGTCCCGGCTTGCTTCGTTGCGCCTGACTCGCCGCCCGTTGTTGGCTGCGCTGGCAGCCGCGCCATTTGCCGGCGCGCTGGCCCGCGTCCCCGGCGCGAGTGCGCAGGACCCGATCGTGGTCACAATGGTGACGGACACCGCTGGTCTGGGTGACCAGAACTTCAACGACCTTGCGAACGCCGGCCTGAATCGCGCCATCGAGGAACTTGGCGTCGATGGCAAGGTTATCGAGAGCCGCGATGCCGCCGCCTACATCCCGAACCTGACGCAGGCCGCCGAGCAGAGCCAACTGACCATCGGCATCGGCTTCCTGTTGACCGAGGCCATCACGGAAGTTGCCGGACAGTATCCCGACGGCAAGTTCATGTTGATCGACTCCGTTTCCGAGGCGCCGAACGTCGAATCCGTTACCTTCAAGGAGCAGGAAGGCGCCTTCCTGGCCGGCGTGCTGGCCGCCCTCATGACCAAGTCGAACAAGCTGGGCGTGGTCGGTGGCATCAAGATCCCGCCGGTCGTGCGCTACGCCGTGGGTTTCGAAGCTGGCGCCAAGTCGGTCAACCCGGATATTGACGTCGTTGTCGCCTACGCAGATACCTTCGATGACCCGGCCCTGGGCAAGGAACTGACGCTTGCGCAGTACAACCAGGGTGTTGATATCGCCTTCCCGGTGGCTGGCAAGACGGGCGTCGGCTCGTTCGATGCTGCCAAGGAAAAGGGCGAGGGCTTCTGGGTTATCGCCGCAGACACGGATCAGAGCCAGCTCGGGGAGGAAGTCCAACTCGCCGTCGCCGAGAAGGGCGTCGACACCGCAGTGTTCCTGTCCGCGAAGGAAGTCGTTGAGGGAACCTTCAAGGGCGGGGCCAAGACCCTCGGCCTGGCCGAAGACGGCGTTGGCCTCGGTCACCCGAATGCCGCGGTGCCCCAGGAAGCACTGGACACCGTTGCCGCCTACGAGCAGGCGATTATCGACGGCACCATCGTGGTTCCAGCCGACGAGGAGGAACTCGCAGCCTTCACGCCGGTGGCCATCGACACGTCTGCGACTCCGATGGCGACTCCAGCCGCCTAACCTGATTCCGCTGCCCGGAACAGCCTGGCTGTTCCGGGCCCGGGGACATCATGACAGACCTGCAGTCTGCCAACCTCCAACCCAACGCCATTGAGATGCGGGGAATCGTCAAGCGATTCCCCGGTGTCATAGCCAACAACGGCATTGAGCTGGCGGTGGCGCGCGGGGAAATCCACGGGCTCCTGGGGGAGAACGGCGCCGGCAAATCGACCCTGATGAACATCCTCTTCGGGCTTTACCAGCCAGATGAGGGCGAAATCCTGGTCAACGGCCAGCGGGTGCAATTTCACAACGCCCGCGATGCCGTGCTGGCCGGGCTGGCCATGGTGCACCAGCACTTCATGCTGATCCCCCGCTTCTCCGTCACCGAGAACGTCATCCTCGGTTCCGAGGGCGCAAGCGTTGTCCTTGACCGCAGGGAGGCTGGCCGTCGCGTGGCCGAGATTGGCGCGCAGTACGGCCTGAATGTTGATCCCGACGCGATCGTGGGCACCCTACCCGTTGGCATGCAGCAGCGCGTCGAAATCCTGCGCGCGCTCTACCAGGGTGGCAGCACCCTGATCCTGGATGAGCCAACGGCGTTGCTCACGCCGCAGGAAGTGGAAGAGCTGTACGCCGTGCTTAACCGCCTGCGTGCAGGCGGTAGCACCATCATTTTCATTACCCATAAGCTCCGCGAGATCGCCGCGGTGACTGACCGGGTGACGGTCATTCACCGCGGCAAGACCGTTGGTACACGCCAGACCGCGCAAACGACGTCCGCCGAACTGGCGGAGTTGATGGTGGGACGCAAGGTCTCCTTGCATGTTGACCGGCCACCCGCGCACCCGGGCGAACCGGTTCTGATCGCGCGAGATCTGCACGTGACCGGGCCGCAGGGCAAGGCGGCCCTCGATGGTGTCGACTTCGCGTTGCGACGGGGCGAGATCCTCGGTGTGTGCGGAGTTGAGGGGAACGGCCAGGCCGAGTTGATCGAGGTGCTGGCCGGGCTGCGCCAGCCAGACTCCGGCGCAGTGCTCCTCAAGGGGAAGGATGTCACGGCGCTGGGTCCGAATCCCCGCCGGGACATGGGCCTCTCCTACATCCCGGAGGACCGGCACGGTCGTGGCCTGGTCCTCCCCTTCTCTCTCACTGAGAACCTGCTCCTGGGCAATGCCGATGTCTCGCCCTTCAGCAACGGAGGGCGCATCGATTATCCCGGCACCCGTGAGATCACCGACCGCCTGATGCGCGAGTTCGATGTGCGCGCGCCATCGCCGGAGACCCCGGCCGGAGCGCTCTCGGGAGGCAACCAGCAAAAACTGATCATCGCCCGGGAACTCCACCGTGAACCCGATGCGCTCCTGGCGATCCAGCCCACCCGTGGCCTGGACGTGGGCGCGATCGAGTTCGTACACAAACAACTTGTGGCGGAGCGGGACAAGGGTCGCGGTGTCCTCCTGCTCTCCTTCGACCTGGATGAGATTCTCGATCTCAGCGACCGCATCCTCGTGCTCTGCGGCGGCCGTATCGTTGGCGATTTCGCGAACGGTGAGGTCTCTCGCACCGAACTGGGGTTGCTGATGGGTGGGCGGACACTCGATGAACTCGCAGGCGCCGCCGACTGACGCAGGCGCTGCCTCCATCTGGCAGCGCCTGCTTTCCGGCATCCCGACACTGCTCTCCTCGCTCCTGGCCGTGGCCATCGCCCTGGTGGCCGGCGGCGTCGTCATCGCGCTCTCCGGGGATAATCCGTTCCCTGCCTACCAGGCGCTCTTCGAGGGCGCGTTCGGCGGACAGCGGGCGATTGCCGAGACCCTGGTGATGGCGACTCCGCTCATCCTGGGCGGCCTGGCCTTCGCCGTGGCGGCCAAGGCGGGACTCTTCAACATCGGTATTGAAGGCCAGATGGTGATGGGCGGCCTGGCCGCTGGCCTCATTGCCGCCGTCGACACCGGCCTGCCGGCGATCATCCACCTACCGCTCGCGCTCATAGCCGGCACGATCGCGGGCGGCATCTGGGGGTTCATCCCGGGAATTCTCAAGGCCAGGACAGGCGCGCATGAGGTGATTACCACCATCATGCTCAACTACCTCGCCTACCGCATCACGACGGTGGTTATCGGCCGTGAGGATCTGCCCCTGGTCAACCCGGCGCTGCAGGCGACACAACCCGCCCTGGAAGCCGCCGAATTACCACGACTGATACCGGGCACACGCCTGCACGCCGGGTTCATCATCGCGATTCTCGCCGCCATCGTGGTCTGGTATCTGCTCTACCGCACAGTCTTCGGCTACAAGTTGCGCACCGTGGGGCTCAGCTCCGGCGCTGCCGCCTACGCAGGGTTTTCCTGGGGTCGGACGATCGCCCTGGCCATGCTCATCAGCGGCCTGCTGGCGGGCCTGGGCGGGACGGTCGATACGCTGGGCCTCCAGGGACGCTTCTACAACGTCGCCATCGGGCTCGGCTTCACCTCGATTGCCGTCGGCCTGGTTGGGCGCAATCAACCCCTGGGCGTGGTCCTGTCCGGCCTCCTCTTTGGCGCCCTGGCCGCTGGCGCGACCAAGATGCAGAACACGGCTGGTATCTCCCGGGATATCGTGTACGTCTTACTCGGTTTCGTCATCTTCTCTGTCTCCGCCCTGGCCGCGGTGCAGCAGTTCCGCACTGCCCGCCGCCAGGCCGCGCGAGCCCGTGGTATGACGCGTGACCGCGCCGCAGACGACGCAGGTGATCCACTGGTGGAGCCACCAGCTCCCCCACGCACGATTTAACGTGAGCCAATCGGGCCTGAGGGGAGGGCTTCCCTGGACGCGCTGACCAACTTCTTCACGGTGGCACTGCTCACGGCCACGCTGCGCTCTGCCGCGCCGCTGGTTTTCGCAGCCATGGGCGGCCTGCTTTCGGAGCGCTCCGGCGTCACCAACATCGCGCTTGAAGGCTTCATGCTGATGGGCGCGTTTGCGGCGGTGGCGGGAACGTGGTTCTCTGGGAACCCGTTTGTCGGGCTGGTGGTCGCCATGCTGACGGGCGGCATCGGGGCGGCCATCTTTGCCTTCTGGGCCGTCTCACTGCGAGCGGACCAGATTGTGGCTGGCACGGCCATTGTGCTCCTGGGACTTGGGCTGACCTCATTCCTTACCGAGCAGGTGTGGGGCCAGGCCGGCGGCTCACCGCCGGTGCAGCGCCTGCCGACGATCGGCGGCGGGATGAACGTGTTGTTGCCTGTCGCGTTCCTGCTGGTGCCTCTCACGCAGTGGTTCCTGTTCAAGACAAAGGCCGGGCTCCGCGTCATGGCGTGCGGTGAGCACCCGGCAGCGGCCCAAAGTGTTGGCATCGACGTGGCCCGCTACCGCTACGCCATGGTCATTTCCTCAGGCGTCCTGGCTGCCATGGGCGGGGCGTATCTCTCCATCGGGGACCTCTCGCAGTTCTCCACGAACATGACCGCCGGCCGCGGCTTCATCGCACTCGCGGCCGTGATCTTCGGCAACTGGATGCCCTGGGCCACGTTAGGCGCGGCCCTCCTCTTTGGCTTCGCGCAGGCGCTGCGCTTCCAGGTGCAGGCGCTGGATCTCCCCATCTCCCAGGACATCATCATTGCGTTGCCGTACTTGCTGACCCTGATCGCGGTGACCGGCCTGCTGCGCAAGTCCGCCGCGCCCGCCGGTTTGGGCAAGCACGCGAACGAGCATTAGCCAGGCAGATCTCTTCCGCGGCTGAAAATGCACGGACCCGGTCATACGACCGGGTCCGTACGGGAAGGGGAGGGGTGGAGCGTGTGCGGCGCTCCACAGGCTCTGGGAGAGAACACCCGCCCATGTGTGCACGATGCTCTCGTTGCAGCTTACGTCACCTTCGGTGATGTGGATTCATGACACAGGGAGCGTATTAGCTCGCCGAGAATCCTGTTACTGGGCCAGGTCCGCTAGCCGTCACAGCACGGGGGTAAAACAGCGGCCGCCCAGGAAGACGTGCTACAGCTTTCCGGGTCGTGCGCAGTGCCCTTACCCCTGGCTTCCTCGCCACCGGTGCGCACGGGCCATCATCACGCCCCGGCCTGGGCATCCCCGCTGATGCGCCCTGCTCGCTGTCGCGCCAGGAGCTGGTTGATGCCCACGATGAGGAGCGTCAGTAGAACCGACACGATGACTTCCACGACCGGAGCCGTGTGGACTCGCGCCGAGATGATGGCGTCATGGAAGAACATGGAAACAGCTGAGTGCACCAGCACGAGGACACCCACGTACAGGAACCCCGGGAAGCGTCCAAGCAACCGCGCCACCAGCTCACTCCCGAAGAGGATGATCGGGATCGAGAGCATCAGGCCGAAGATCAGCAACCCCAGGTGCCCGTGCGCGGCGCCACCGACCGCCAGGATGTTATCGAGGCTCATGACGACATCCGCCAGGATGATCGTGCGCACTGCCTCACCCAGCGTGTCCGCCTCGTGCACATTGCTGTGCGCATCATCGTGCGGGCGGAGCAACTTGAAGGCAATGTAGATCAGCAGGATTGCGCCAATCGCCTGCAAGCCCTGGATGCCAAGCAGAACAGTTGCCAGGGCGGTGAAGAGAATCCGCAGGCCGATGGCGCCCGCGCCACCCAGGATAATCGCCTTGCGGCGATTCTCACTCGAGAGATTGCGAGCCGCCATGCCGATGACGACGGCGTTGTCTCCTGAGAGGACGAGATCGATAACGACGATGCTGAGAATCGCGGCGAGATTATCAAACACGGAGAGCGACGGTCCTTCCTCGGCGTTCGTGGCCCGCGCACACCGCTACGGGGGCAGGCTCACGACCCATGAGCGTACCACGCTCCAGTGCCCTGACCTCAGCCGAGGAGAACACGGTCGATGACCGCGACGGCAAAAATCCCTGCCAGATACCAGAGCGAATAGAAGAACATCTGCCGCGCCGCGCGCTTGCTCGGCTTGCGGTACAGCAGCACCGCGTAGGCCACGAAAAGCCCGTTCAGGACGAGCGCGCCCGCCAGGTAGATCCAGCCCAGGCCGAATGGCGTGAGCGCAACGCAGCCCACGGCGAGGATCACCGTGTAGAACAGAATCTGCCGGCGCGTCTCCAATTCGCCGCGCACCACCGGCAGCATCGGCACCGCTGCGCGTGTGTACTCGCCCTGCTTCAGGAGCGCCAACGCCCAGAAGTGGGGCGGTGTCCAGGCGAATACGATCAGGAAGAGACCCCAGGCCAGTGGCGCCAGGTCGCCTGTCACCGCTGCCCAGCCAACCAGGGGTGGCGCGGCGCCAGCTGCGCCGCCAATGACGATGTTGTACGGCGTTGAGCGCTTCAACCACAGGGTGTAGACGAAGACGTAGAAGAGGTTCCCGGCCAGGGCCAGCAAGGCGGCGAGCCAGTTGACCCAGAAGCCGAGCATCAGCACGGCAATGGTGGAAAGCGCAACGCCATAGATCAGCGCCGCGGTCGGGCTCACCCGGCCCGCGACGATGGCGCGGTTCCTGGTGCGGGACATTTCGCCATCGATATCGCGGTCGATGTAGCAGTTGAGGACGCTCGCCCCGCCGGACGCCAGCACCCCGCCCAACAGGGTCACCACGACCAGCCAGACCGGAGGCAGGCCACGCTCCGCGATCAGCATGGCGCAGAACGTGGTTGTCAGCAGCAGGGACATGATTCCCGGCTTGGTCAGCGCGATGTAGTCGGCCAGGACCTGCCTCGCAGAAGCCCAGGCAGGGAGCGGCGTTGCCATTGCCAAAGCCGGGACCGTGACAGCCATTGCCCCTGAGACGTCCGGCAACAGCGGGGTCGCCTGGGGCCCACGTGTATTGCCAGCCGGGGCCAACTGTGCGGGAGACGGCTTCGGGGCCACCCTCGGGGTAGTCCAGGCCGCGAGCGCAAGCGAGATCATCATCACCCACAGGAGCGTCGCCAGGAACAACTGTGGCGTCGTCACCCACGCGGGATCGCCCCCGGCCGCGCCAGCGGCATTGAGTGCTGTCTGCGCGACGACGACGAGGACCGCCAGCAGTGAGAGGACGCGGACGCGCCCACCAGCGCCGCTCCGGTACGCTGCCAGCAAGGCTCCGCCGGCCGCGAGCGCTCCAAGGAGGGCAGTGGCCTGATACCCGAGGTGCGCGGTCACCCGCGGTGCGGAGCCGAACTCGGGTTGCTCGCACATCGGCCAGGTCGCACACGGAAGCGCGCCGCCGGTGCTCGTTGACGCTCCAAAGACGACGAGAAAGAGCGCCATGACCGCCCCGGCGGTAGCAACGAGCGCAAGCCGGCGGTCCACCCCAGGCGCACGCCAGGGTCCGGCCGCCTCAGCCCCCGTTGACTCCCCTCGCTGCGCCGAAGCCGCGATGGTCGTGGCCAGTGCCAATCCGATGAAGAGCATGGCTGCGGTCAAGTGCAGGACGGCGATGAGCGCCGGCGCCGCCAGGAGAGCGGTGAGCCCGCCCACCACGACCTGGAGCAGGAGAACCGCCAGCCCGGAGACCGCCAGGGCTCGCACACGTGCTGACGCTTCCGGCGTGATGCAGGCAACGAGCGTGGTACTTGCGGCAAGGAACAGGACGGCGATTGCGAGGATGCGATGCGCGACCTCAACCAGGGCCGCAGGCTGGAACGGTGGAATGAACTGCCCGTTGCAGAGAGGCCACGTGTTGCCACACCCAGCACCAGCCGGATGCAACCGAGACACGCTGCCCACCACTATCAATGCCAACGTGACCAGCAGCGTGGCCAGCGCCAGTCGATACACCCGGGTCATTTCATCCCCAGAATTGCCCACACGTCGAGCCGTCCCCTTTTCCCATGCAGAGCGGCTGCCGGAGAGAGGTATTGTAGCTGTCTCCAGTCAGCGCACGCCTCTACGAGGAATCCCGGGCAGGGCGGAATCCGGCCGCCTGGGCCGCTTCAGGCGTCGAGAAACAGAACTCGGCAATCGTCCGGGAGTACGAACGTGACTTTTCATCGTGGAAAAGCATGGACTGCTGATTGCCCTTGATCGGGAAGCCCGGAGGGCACTCGGCTGTTCCGTTGCCAGCTACCGCACCCTCGGGCGCCGTGGGCGCGCCGATTGGCCCGGTAGCATCGACTGGCGCTGAAACAACGCCGGCAGCCTGTGCAGGTGCAGCTACCGGAGCGGAAGGGGCAGGACTCGCTTCCGCTGAAGTGGTGACGGCCTGGGCGTCGCCAATGGCTTCCAGCGTTTCGGCGGGCAGTTCCGGTGCGGAACGTCCGAGTCCGAGCCCATACCCGGCGAGCGGGCGTGGCGGAGTCAGCAGCGCCGGGTGCGCCTTGCGCTGCTCTTCAAGCGACGACGGCCCCTGCTCCCAATCTTCCGGCTTCACCTCGGCGCCTGCGGCAAAGGTGTACATACCCAGGATGCGTTGCGCAGTGCCATATTCCGTGAGCGGCCGCCGCACGGAGGTGAGCGGCTGCGTGGACCCACGAGGCTTGCCCATCAGATCCGGCGCATCCGGCGTTTCACCTGGGCGTTGCGGTGAGTGTTCTGCCCCAGGTGCCGGGGGAGATGGCGGCGCATTATCCGAGGCGGCATCGACGGGTGGAGTTCCCACCGGGTCAATGCTGTTCAGCGTGCGCTTTCGGCCCGTCCATTCCGCCATCAGTTGTCCCTACCCTGTTGTGTCACACCGCTCAATGTGTCGTGCTCCTGAGAGAATACCGCGAACGCCCCCCGACACGGTTACTCGGGATCGCGGTTGCTGATGATCTGGCAGTAGCCATCCAACCCGATGTTGCCGCCGGAGATCGTGACACCCACTCGCTTGCCACGCCCCTCCACCTTGCCGGTCATCAGCGCGGCCAGGGCAGAAGCACCACTGGGTTCTACCACCAGCTTCATCCGTTCAAAGAGGAAGCGCATCGTGTCCCGAATCTCGTTATCGCTGACGGTCACAATGCCCTTCACCAGGGGCCGGACAGTTGGCCAGGTCAATTTGCCGGGTGCTTCCGTTTGCTGTCCATCGGCAATGGTGCGCGGCACCGCCGTCAAGGGCAGGCGCTCACCCGCGGCGTAGGACTGGGCCCAGTCATCACCCGCTGCCGGCTCGACACCCCAGACCTCGATGTTCGGGTACAGCGCCTTGGCAGCCGTTGCGCAGCCGGAGAGCAAGCCACCACCGCCGAGGCAGACGAGCAGCAGATCAAGTTCCCCGGTTACCTCCAGGAGTTCCAGCGCGGTGGTGCCATTTCCGGCCATCACTTTCGGGTGATCGTATGGCGGGATCACCGTCGCGCCGAGGTCCGCCGCGACCTGGTTGGCGATGGCGGTGCGGTCCTCGGTGTAGCGGTCGTAGAAGACGATCTCCGCGCCGTAGCCCCGTGTGGCTGCGATCTTGGCCGGCGGCGCGTCAGTGGGCATCACAATCGTGGCCGGAATTTCGAAGAGCTTCGCCGACAGGGCCACTGCCTGGGCATGATTTCCGGAAGAATTGGTCACCACCCCGCGCGCCCTCACCTCCGGTTCGAGTGAGGCAATGGCGTTGTACGCACCCCGGAACTTGAAGGCGCCAATCCGCTGGAAGGTCTCCACCTTCAGGAAGACTTCGGCGCCGGTCAACTCGTTCAGCGTGGTCGAGGTCATGACCGGCGTGCGGTGCGCAACCCCGCTCAGGCGCTCAGCGGCGGCCTGGACGTCACTGAAATCGATCGCTGGTCCGAACGTCGTTGCAGCCTGTTCAGTTGCAGTCATCGTGGTTGGGCCTCCCCATCAAGCGGCATGCGTCCCCTGGAAACGCCGCCGTACGTCAATGTCGCTATGCTACCGTCAGGATCATCGTTCTGCGCACCATCGGCGCGTCCTCAACTCCAGGTTGGAGCTTCCCATCAGCATCGTCCTGAGCCCCCGTAAAGAGGAGCCACCTCGCCCTGGCTCTCCCCGACGCGCGGCGCTGGCGGCGATGCTCCTGTTTCTCCTCTTCGGCCTGGTTTACGGGAGTTGGGTTTCCCGCATCCCGGCCGTCCAGAACGCTCTCGCGCTCAATGACGCCGAGCTGGGCCTCTCGCTGCTCAGCATGTCGGTCGGCGCAATCCTGGCTATGCCCGTGACCGGTCTCCTGCTCCGGCATTGGGGCAACATGTGGGTGGTACGCGGCGCGACCTCGCTCCTGGCGCTCGGACTGCCGTTCATCATCACCTCGGCAACGCAGTGGCAGTTGACGTTGGTCCTGCTCATCTTCGGCGTCGTCTTTGGCACGGTCGACATTTCGATGAATGCTTACGCCGTGGCGCTCGAGTCACGCCTGGAACGCCCGATGATGTCCACGATGCATGGGTTGTTCAGCGTCGGCGGCCTGATCGGCGCCGGCATCACCGTGGTGGCGGCGGCACAGGGGCTGGAAGCGCGACCCCAGTTCCTGACGATTGCGGTCACGGTCGCCGTGCTGGCCCTGCTGCTGGGCCAGGGACTTATCGAAACCGGCGGCCGCGACACCACCGCGCCCGTGTTCGTCATGCCGCCGCGCAGCCTGCTCGGCCTTGGGCTCTTCGCCTTTTGCGTGCTTCTGAGCGAAGGCGCGATCGCAGACTGGAGCGCGGTCTACCTGGAAGACGTCCTGGGCGCGTCGGCGTCGACCGCGGCGTCTGGCTATGCGGCCTTCTCGATCGCCATCGCAGCCTGCCGCTTCGGGGGCGATCCGCTGATTCGCCGCTTCGGAGCGCCGATGATCGTGCGAGCCGGCTGCCTCGTTGCCGCCGCTGGCATGGCCGTCGCGCTTGTTGGCGGAACCATCCCCACCACCATCATCGGCTTCGCGCTGGTTGGGGCGGGCCTGGCGGCGACCTTTCCCACGGCGCTCGGCGCGGCAGGACGCACACCGGGCATGATGCCCGGGATGGCCATCGGGGCGGTCGCAACGGCCGGCTACGCGGGACTACTGACCGGTCCGCCAATCATCGGCTTCATCTCCAACCTGGTCAGCCTGCGCGTGGGGATGGCGCTGGTCATTGTGCTGTGTGTGGCAGGCGCCCTGCTGGCGAGGACAACGCAACGATAGGGCAACACTCCCGGTCAACAACACAACGGACCCCTCGCCCGGCATGCTGGGCGAGGGGTCCGCAGGTGAGTGCCGACGCGAGCTGTCCCCTCCCTACCCGAGGACTTCGCGTACCGCGCCATTGAGCGCGTCTGCCACAGCGTCCAGTTCTCGCTGCTGGATGGTCAGCGGAGGGGCAATGGCAATCCCGTCATTGACCGGGCGCACGATGATGCCACGCTCGCGCGTGGCCTTCGTCAGCTTGCCGGAGGCGTTGAACGCGGGGTCCAGCTTCGCTTTGGTCTGGCGGTCCGCGACCAACTCCAGGAAGAGCATCAGGCCCTTGCCACGCACCTCGCCGAAGTTCGGATGATCCTGCAACCGGTCTGAGATAGCCTGCAGCAGGTATCCACCCGCCCAGGCGGCGTTCTGCGGCAACTGCTCCCGCTCGATGATATCCAGGTTCGGCAGGGCGACCGCGCAGGCCACCGGGTGACCGGAGTAGGTGAACCCGTGCATGAACATGCGGTCTGGGGTGCTCAGGGTGTCCCAGATTTCATCGCTCACGCCCACGCCGCCCAGCGGGATGTACCCCGACGTGATGCCCTTGGCGAAGGAGACGACATCCGGGGTAACGCCGTACTGCTGCATGCCGAACATGGTGCCGGTGCGGCCGAAGCCGCAGATGACTTCGTCAAAGATGAGCAGGATGTTGTGCTTGCGCAGGACCGGGGCGATGGCCGCCCAGTAGCGATCCGGCGGCACCACCACGCCACCCGCACCCTGCACCGGTTCACCGATCATGGCGGCGATCGTGTCGGCGCCCTCGCGCTCGATCGTCTCCTCGAGTTCCTGCACGAGCGCCGCGATGAACTCGTCTTCCGTCAGGCCGTCCGCGTGGCGGTACGCATACGGCGGTGTCAGGTGGACGAAGCCTGGCACCTGCGGCCCGAAACCTTCGTGATACGTCGGGATACCGGTGGCGGCCAGCGCGCCCATGGCGATACCGTGGTAGGCCATCCGCCGGGAGAGAATCTTGATCTTCTCCGGCGAGCCTTTCAGCCACCAGTAGTAACGGACCATCTTGAGCGCGGTCTCGTTTGATTCCGAGCCGCCGGCCGTGAACTGGAAGTGATTCAGCGGATCGGGGAACAGCCCGGCGAGGCGTGTCGCCAACTCGATCGGCATTGGCGAGGCAAGGCCAAAAAAGGTGGGAACGAACTCGACTTCACGGATCTGCGCGGCAGCGGCGTCGGCGAGCTCTGCCCGGCCGTGCCCCACATTGACGTTCCAGAGACCAGCGAAAGCATCAATGTACTGCTTGCCGTCAGCGTCCCACAGGAACACATCTTCGCCGCGCACCATGACCAGCGGGCCGTTGTCGCGCAACTGACGAAGGTTCGAAACGGGGTGAAGCATGTGGGCCTGATCCAGGGCCCGGAGCTCACTGCTGTTCCACGTTTGCACGACCGCCATGATGTCCTCACAACCCCTACGAACGCGCTCGCCCACCCGGCGTCTCAGCCAGGTGCATTACCGTCCATCCACGGTCAGCCACAGTGCCAGCGCACGCGCCAAACGCTGGATAGGGTAGCAGGAGGCGCGTCAGGCAGGCACCACTTGTTGGCCCGGATACCAGAGCTGCGTACGCGTGCTCAGGAGCCAGGGCAATCTCTACCGATCTTCTCCCAAATCAGGGGGGCGATCAGCGTCTGTTTCAATCGCACGAGCATCTGAGGGTGCGATCGCGTCGTGGACTGAGGCCGCCTTGAGGGCCAGGTCGGTCACGTCCCGCGCGAACCGCGCATCGAGCGGGCGCTTGGAGATGAGCAGCCGGTACCAGATCGCGCCCGAGATCATATCGGCAAGGACGTCGAGGTTGGCGTCAACAGCCAACTCACCTCGCTCACGTGCACGCTCCAGCGCTCCCCGCACGAAACCCGCACTCACTCGATGGAGACTGTCGAAGACGCGCCGGAATTCGGGATCGAGCTGAGCCTCGGCAGCCATGGTCCGCGCCGCGAGATAGGGATCGTGCGTCGCGGCCTCTTCCTCCGGGACTCCACAGAGCAGACGCTCCAGGTCCTCGCGCAGCGTAGCGCCACGCGTCGGTGCGTACGCCTGGCGGTGCTGCCAGGCGTCGTGGACGAGCGCGGCGCGGCTTCCCCAGCAGCGGTAGATCCGCTCCGGCGCCACACGCGCCTCCTGGGCAACAAGCGTCGGCGAGAGTTTCTGGTACCCGACCCTATCCAACTCGTGCAGCGTCGCCCGCAGAATCGCAGTTCGCTCGTCATCGTCAACGGGCTCATCAGGAACGGCGGAAGGACGCGACCGAGGCTGCACCACCGAGAATTTCGGGGCAGGATGCTCATCCGCGAGCGCGAGAACGGCGCGAGTCGTGATGCTGTCTGTCACGAGGACATGAACGAGGCCGGATCGGAGCGCACCGAGAATGGCGGCAGCCTTCTCCTCACCACCGGCTACGGCCAGCACCGTCCCGGCCTGTCGCATGTGCTCTTCACGCAAGCCAACGACGCGCCGGCTGAACTCAGCACTTACCATGCGGCCCTGAATATCAAAGAACTCGCCCAGGATCTCCCCCACCGCGCCGCGGCTCCGAATGCGTTCCAATTCCCACTCATCCAGGATGCCGTTGCGAGTAATTGCTGAATGCTGTGTGTTTGTTGGGCCAATTCCCAGGAGCGCTACGTCGGTTTGACAGAGAAGTTCGAGCACCTTGCCAAAATAGGGATCGCGTCCAATTGCATCCTTTTCAGCGATTGAGTTGGTGATGATTGGCGCCGGCAGGAAATGAGGCGTCGCTTCGAGTCGCAGCGCAATCGACTGGACCAATCGCGGGTGGACCAACTGCGGCATGGATGCGCCGCGTGACCCCAGGCCCTGCACCACGTGTGCATCGCGCAGGGACATGGCAGGCAGCGCGAGCGCCACGGCCTGGATGTGACTTCCCCACCCAATGGTGAGCGTGCTGTCCTGGGAGAGGATGGTGGCCAGGTAACGAGCTGCGAAATCACCGATCCTCGGAATCGTCGCGTGGGTTTCCGCCGGGGCAATGTGGACGACCCGGGCAACACGGAGACCGAAACGCTTGACCAGGGCTGCCTGCAGAGAGGGGACGAAGGCGTGCGGCTGGATGACGTCCATCTGGACGACGCCGGCATCTTCGGCCCGAGTCAGGAGACGGGACACTGTTGCCACCGAACGGCCGATCGCCCGCGCAATCTCCTCCTGAGACTCATGATCGAGATAGTAGCGGGCCGCAACCTGGCTCAGGAGCGCTTCTCGGCGATCTTCAGCGGACGGGACTGCCGCCCGCGGCCTGCGACCCTGCGCCGTTGTGGCGGCCCTGGACCGGGTTGTCTCAGGCATTGCAGGTCCTGGTCAAGCCGGAGTCGTGAAAACTCTGCATCGTTCGGCCCCTGATCCTGTCACGTTGCACGACGCCGTGAAACGCTCTGGGGTCGGCGGGCATGAATAGCGTAGCTTGCCGAACAGAATAGCGAACAGCCCGCGCTTGCCGCGCGGGCTGTTCGTCATCAACACGGCTCAGCCGTGGACAGGCTACGGTAACGCCGCTTTACGCGACCGCGAACGAGGACTCCAGGTGCCGCGCGGCCTGATCCACCGTCGCATCCTCGTGCACGATGGCAGAGAGAGCGGCAATGACGCGCTCCGGGGCCTCAGCCTCCCAGATGTTGCGGCCGATGGTGGTTCCCCTGGCGCCCGCGTTCATGGCGTTGCGGATGTCCTCAAGGACCCCACGCAGGTTACCGCGGTTCGGGCCACCCAGGATCACGACCGGACGATACAGGGTTTCCATGATCTCGGCGAAGCTCTCCGGATCGCCGGAGTACTGCATCTTGACCACGTCCGCGCCGATCTCGCAGGCAATCTTGGCGCCGGTGCCGATGTTCTCCGGGGTGTGGGCGTGCTTGGCCTCGAACGAAACCGGAATTGGCTCCACCATGACCGGCAGTCCCTGGTCGTGCGCCGTCACGATCATGTGACGAGTGCGGGCCTGGCTGTCTGGCACAGCCTCGCTACCAGGGTAGAAGATGAACTTGCCCATCTCGACGCCGAGCAGCATCGCCTCGCGCACGGCGGCCTCATCGTTCCCGGACGCAATATCCAGGTTGATGACGACGCCGACGCCCGTCAGATCTTCTCCGAACTGCCGG
This sequence comes from Thermomicrobiales bacterium, assembly GCA_046328375.1. Lineage (GTDB taxonomy): Bacteria > Chloroflexota > Chloroflexia > Thermomicrobiales > UBA6265 > JACCXM01. The sequence goes on along the minus strand of JAXLWT010000004.1, from coordinate 151,614 downwards.
GCGAGGCCCGGGGTGATCAGTACGGCGTCAGAGCCGGCTGCAATGCAGTCCCGCAGTGTTTGCCCGGGGTTCTTCATGCCCGCGTGGCGGGCACCGCCCATCCCATGATCGAACGCCAGCACGACCGACTTGCCGTCAGAACCAAAAATGCGCGCTGTGCGACGCTCCAGACCTTCCATGATGACTCCCGTTCCTCCTGTGAGCGCTAACTGCCCACCAATACGCAATGAAAGAAACGCAGCAGCGCGTTACTTGCTCGGGTTCTTGAGCTCTTCGTTAATGTAGATGATGGCCTTCATACCCGTCTTGGTCCGGATGGTATCGAAGGCATCATGAATATCGTCGAGGACGTAGCGGTGCGTGATGAGCTTGCCCACCGGCACCGTCCCGTTCTGGATCAACTTCAGGGCGACGCCGTAGAGATCCGGGTTGCCGTAGGGCGGCACACCAACCCAGTAGCTGCCCGTCATCTCGATTTCCTTGTAGTGGATGATGTTCAGGTCCAGCGTGGTGTGCACGCCGCGGTCATAGCCGCCGAACAGGACGATCCGCCCGCGGGAGCGCACCGCCGCCAGCGCCGTCACGGACGCCTCTGGTGACCCAATCGAGACAATCGCCGAGTCCGCACCCTGGCCATCAGTCAGGCTGTGGACGAAGGCCACGACCTCCTCCGTGGAGGAACCATCCACGATGTAGTCAGCACCGAACTGCAATGCCAGTTCGCGCCGCTCCTTGATCGGCTCGCTGACAATCACTGTCGCACCGACGGCCTTCGCCACCATCACGTGCTGGAGGGCCAACTGGCCCGCGCCGAGAACGAGGACGGTGTCACCGATCTTGACTTTGGCCTGGTCGGTGATCGAGTGAATGGCGTCAGCGAGAGGCTCGACGAAGGTTGCCTCTTCATCAGAGACGCCCTCAGGGATGACCAGTTTTTCACCCTTCACCGGGCGCAGTGCATGGCCCCCGAGCGGTGCGTACTCTGCGTACCCAGCGTAGCCACCACCGAGAATACGATCGCCGACCTTGACATCCTTGACGTCGGCGCCGACCTCGACGACCTCACCAACCCACTCATGCCCCATGTTGAAGGGGAATTGCAGAACGCCACCATTGCCAACGCGGTACTTGCGGATGTCGGTCGGGCAGACTGCACAGACCGTCACCTTTGTCAGCACTTCGTCGGGGCCATACTCTGGCTTGGGAATGTCGACCAGGCGCAGGTCGCCAATCCCGTACAGAAGCGCAGCCTTCAAGACCGTTACCTCCCCTGCCCGTGGCTGATTCTCGCCACGAACCACATAGTGCCTACCGCGCTATTCCTTGACTGCGCCGTAGGTCAAACCGCGTACGATGTGCCGTTGCACAAGCATCGCCAGAATGAGTTCCGGGACGATCGTGACGATCGCCGCCGCGGTCATCATTCCCCAGGCAACCTCTTCGTAGCCAATGAAGGTAATGGTGGCCAACGTAATGGTCTGAGTTCGCTGGGCGCCCAGCAGGAACGGGAAGACGAAGTTGTTCCAGCAGGCGATGAACGTCAGGACCGCGGTTGCTGCCAGTCCGGGCGCAGCCAGGGGCAAGGCAATCTGGCGCAACTGGTCCAGGCGGGATGCCCCATCCAGCGAGGCGGAGTCGAACAATTCTGCTGGAATTGACTCGTAGAACGATCGCATCGTCCACACGATGAGGGGAATGGCGATCACCTGAAAGATCAGGATCATCCCCAGGTGCGTGTTGTACAGACCAATGCCCTGGTAGATGAGGAACGTTGGAATGATGAAGACGAAGATTGGTGCGAACCTGAAGGCCAGGAAGAAGAAGGCGTAGACCTCGCGCTCGGGCATCTTGTAGCGCGCCAGCGCAAACGCGGCCATGTTTCCGAGCAGCATCGCCAGGATGGTGGCACCACCGGCGATGATCAGCGAATTCAGGAAGGATCCCGGAATATCCACGCGAACGCGCGCCAGCGCCGAGTCGTCGCTGTACTGGTTGAACAGCACCGCCCGGTAGTTGTCGAGCGTTGGCTCGAAAAAGATCTTCAGCGGCGCCGCTGCCACGTCCTTGGACTGCTTCAGCGACGTCATGAATGTCCAGGCGAACGGGAGCAGCATGAGAATGAAATAGATGATCAACCCGACGTGCAGGAAGAAGTGAAAGCGTCGTTCCTTCTTCTTTGCCGCGGATTCCTTGAAGATCACCGGCTGGGTCGGAATGGGTTGTTGCATGGCGTGTCCCTCCAGTCTTCCCCACTACTCCTGGGACTTCCGAACCCAGAGGTACAACAACGAACCCGTAACCGTACACAGGAGCCACAACATCACGAATGTCGCGCCACCATAGGAGATGTTGAAGAACGGGAACGCATTCTCGTAACCATTGATGGCCAGCACCCGCGTCGCATCGCCCGGGCCGCCCTTGGTCGTGCCGTAAATGGTGTCGAACACGTTCAGCGAGTCGATCGCCCGGAAGAAGAGTGCCACGATGTAGAAGGGAACCAGATAAGGAAGCTTGATCTGCCAGAAAATGCGCCATTCATTGGCGCCATCGATGCGGGCAGCATCCATCTGTTCCTGGGGTAATGTCTGTAAACCTGAGAGCAGGATGATTGCTACGAACGGCAGGAAGAGCCAGACGTCGATCACGATCAGGCTCTGGATGGCCTGGGTCGGGTCACCAATGAAGCCCTGCATCGGCAAGCCGAGCTTCCAGAGAATCCAGTTGAAGAACCCGCCATTGCCAGAGCGATAGAGCACTTTCCAGACAAGCGCTCCCACGACCGGCGGGGTCATCAGCGGAATGATGAGCAGGGCACGGTAAATCTTGACGCCGCGCAACGGCACGCTAAGGGCAAGAGCCAGGAGCGTCGCCAGGATCAACTCGATCGTGATGTCGGTAATCGTGAATTTCAGGGTCAGGCTGAGCGAGTGCCAGAACCGGTCGTCCTGGAGGAGCTTGACGTAGTTGTCCAGCCCAACAAAACCAAGGTCACCACGGTTCAGGCGTCTGTTTCGCAGGGTGAGATAAAAGCCATAGAAGAAGACACAGGCCAGCAGCACCGGGATAATCAGCGCTGGCAGCATCATCCATCTGCCGGCACGGATATCGGCCTGCTCGAGCCGGGCTTCGTTCTCCACCCGGCCGGCCGGGCGCTCCCCTTCCATTGTCGTGGCGGCGGTAGCCATGAGTTTCTCGCCTGTCCCTGAAGCGAGCGGCTGGCGCGTTCGCTCCAGCCGCTCGCGCGGAAACTACCCGGTGATCAGTCCGAGATCCTTCATGTGCGCATCGACATTGTTCTTGGCATTGTCGAGCGCCTGCTTGGCATCGCCGCCAGCCCAGATTTCCTGCAACGCCTGGTCCCAGGCGGTGGACAGGAACGTGGTTTCTGGCTGCGCCGGCCAGGCGACCTTGGCGTACTTGTCGAGGTTCTCGAGCACCACCGGCAGGTAGGTCTCGTTGGCCCAGGCACCCATCGTCGCCTGCACGTCCGGATCGTTGAACACGGACGCGCGGGTCGGGTTGTAGTTGCGGCCTTCAACCGTCGCAACGGTCATCTGGTCCTTCATGGTCGCCCACTGGATGAAGGCCCAGGAAGCGTCCTTGCTCTGCGCGCGGGAGCTCATGGCGAGCGCCCAGGTCCAGAGACCGCTGACCGGGTCGTGATCATCCGCGTGCGGGCAGTGCGCCAGGCCGACCTTACCGGCCACGGCCGACTTGTCAGGATCCTCGTACAGGGCGGTGAAGAAGTCACAGTCCATGTACTGGCCGTAGCTGCCGTTGGAGAAGCTCTCCTGGCCCTCGTACCAGGTCACGTTCGCCCAGCCCTCAGGACCGGACTCCTTGACCGACGCGCAGTACTCCTCGGCGACATGAACGCCGATATCGGAGTTGAACTGGGTCACAAGACCTTCGTCCATGACCTGTCCGCCGTAGCCAAGGAAGGAGGAGATGAAGCCGGTGCCGGTCATACCGCCACCCTTCTCACCGCGAACGATGATGCCCTTCATATCCCCGGACGTGGCCTTCTTGTTTGCTTCGCGCCAGGCCTCGATCGTCGAGCCGGGCTCGATGCCGAGCTCGTCGTAGACATCCTTGCGGTAGGCCTGGACGTAGGTCTCGACCATGACCGGGATCGCCCACTGGCTGCCTTCACCAATCCCGCTACCAAGTGTCTTGTTCCAGCGGTTGGCGGCCATCAGGCCTTCGAAGATGTCGGCAGCGTCGTAATCCGGGCCAGTCTTGTTCGGATCATTCAGGAACGGCTCGAGCGGCTCCGTCCAGCCGGCGTCGTCATACGACCAGTGCACCTGCGGGCCGGTCATGAAGACGTCGAACTCGCCAGCGCCGGTGGAAAGGTCCACCAGCAGCTTCTGGAAGTACTCGGCCTCCGGCAGGATCAGGGGCTCCGGCACTTCAATGCCGGTCAGCGCCGTGAACTCCGGGATCAGCGGCAACAGGGATTCCGTGTACGGGTGCTTGTTCAGGATCAGGCGCACCTGCGCGCCAGAGTTCGCCTTCCAGTCGAAGCTGTCCTGCATGGCGCGGATGCGGTCCGTCCGCGACGGCAGCCAACTGGATGTCACCAGGGCGCCTGCGCCAGCCGCCCCCATCAGGAACTGGCGACGAGTGGTGTTCTTCTTCTGCAGGGTCATGTTACCTCCCTTGGTCCTCATGTCGTTCCTGCGATCCACTTCCGAACCTATGCGGTCAGTTCCCGGACGGTCAGTTCCGCCCCCAGGGGCCTGATCGACGACTTCGCGGCCGCAGCCGTGAGGCGCGCGAGATCGTGCATCTCATCCTTGGTTCGCTCGTAGAGACGCCGATAGATGCGGTAGTACTCCTGGTACACGTCGTGCACATTCTCCCGGGGGATCACCTCCCTTTCCGGTTTCGCCCATAGGCGAACGTCAGATAGCTCGGAAAACACGCCAATGGCCTTGCCCGCCAGGAAGGCCGCACCGAGAGCTGCGTTGCTCGGGGCAACCACCACCTGCGGGATGCCAGTGACGTCGCTGATGATCTGCGTCCAGAGATGGCTGCGTGAGCCACCACCTGTAGCCACGATACGGTTGAGCGTCATGCCAGACTGGCGCATCAGGTCAAAGTGATGCTCCACGCCGTACGCGACGCCTTCAAGTAGGGCGCGATAGATATGCGGGCGGTCATGAGCCAACGTGAGGCCAAAGATCATGCCCCGAGCAAGGTCATCATGAATGGGGGAGCGCTCCCCGCTGAAGTACGGGAGCACAATCAGGCCGTTGGATCCCGGAGGCACCGCGTCCGCCTCGAGCCCGAGCAGCCCGTAGGCGCTGATCCCCAGCTCCTGCTCAACGCGCCGCTCGACATCGCCGAACTTGTCGCGGAACCAGCGGGAAAGCGCCGCCGAGGTGACCATGCCCCCTCCGACGGAATACAGGCCCTTGTACAGACCGGCCAGGCTCTTTTCCTCGCCCAGCATATGCCCCAGGCCAGGGCACGGGCCGATCGGTTTGTCAGACAAACCGGCCATGCACATGGTGGTGCCATAGGTGACCACCACATCGCCCGGCGAATCGGCGCCCGTACTGATCATTTCCGCAAAGAAGTCGATGACACCGGCCACGACCGGCGTGCCAACCGCCAGCCCGGTCGCCAACGAGGCCGCCGGGGTCACCTCCCCGACGACATCGGTCATGTCGACCAACTCCGGCAGCATTTCGATCGGTACGCCGAAGCGGGAACTGACGATCGGGTCGTAGCTCCCGGTTGCGGGATCGAAGAATGGGCGATAGCCGATGGCCGTGTTGCGATCAACAACGTACCGCCCGGTCAGTTTGGCGTTGACGAATCCTTGCGCACCCATCAGGTAGCGCGTTCGCCGCCAGCGCTCTGGCTCGTGGCGCTGGAACCAGTAAATCTTGGGGCCCAGATCCTGCATTGTCAGTTGCGCGGAAAGCTGACCGGTGAACTCATGATCCCCGGGGACACCAAGGTCACTGTTCATATGCGCCAGCTCTTCGTGAGCGCGCATGTCCGCATAGAGGAGTGCGGCACGGAGCGGCACGCCGGTCTCGTCCACTGGCGCCAGGACCGGCATCAGGGAACTGACATTCACGGCAGCGATATCGCGTGGATCAACCTGGGACTTGAAAAGCAACTGACGAACGATGTCGACGAAGCTGGCCCACCACGCGCTGTCAGGCTCATGTTCCGCCCATCCAGGCTGCGGCACGTTGACGGTCGCCTCAACTGAGGCGGTCGTCACGACCTCACCTGTTTCGGTTATGAGCGCCCCTTTGGACCCCTGGGTGCCGATATCGACACCAATCAGGAAGCGCATGTGTGCGCACCGCCCTCGCTGCAGCGTTCGTCAACTATGACGTTCTGTGAAGCCATTGTACCGTCGTGGCCGGAACTCTAAAAGCACTGAAAGCAATTGTCAACAGCGAGAATCCTTGCACCAGGACCCTTGTCGACCCTGCATCTCGTTGCACGAGAAATTGCTTGCACCGGCTGATGCAGCATACGCGGGATACCGCGCACGCGCCATCCCCTACGAATCCTTGACACTTCGCTCAGGGGGTGAGCGTTTCCATCCCCAACTGCGCCAGGTCGTCACCTGCCACCCCGGCTGCACGTGCCGGCTGCACGATGTCCTGTTCCAGATCCGGCACCCAACCGCGCAGGAGCGCGGCCTGCGTACCGGCAACCAGGGTGATCACAGACCCCACCGGTGCGATCCACGTTTGCCCCGTACTGGCTACGATGGAGCCAGGCACGCCACGCAGCGAGGCCTCCACCAGGCCCTGCAATATGGTGAATACCTGGGGGCTTTGCACGGCCGGCAAGGTGATTGCCCGGTAGGACGGCACCTCCACGTGCTCAAGCGCAAAGTACGGCGTGGCGGCCAGCACCGCGCGCTCATCAGCCAGGCGTGTCGGTGTCGTCGGCTGAGGAGACACGCCCGATCTCAACGCCTGAAATCCATCCTCATGGTGAAGATTCCTCGGGTTTCCGTCCTTGTCGAGGCGTCCCCAGTCATTGAGACGGAATGTCACGTTTGAGGGTTGCTGGATCTCATAAATCAGCAATCCTCCGCCAATGGCGTGCACCGTCCCAGCCGGGATGACGACGGTCATCCCCACGTGAGCGGGAATTTCGTTCAGGTACGCCGAGACGTCTGCCTGCTCGCTGCAGGCAGCCTGGAACGCACCATCCTCGACCCCGGCGCGCAGTCCGGCGTAAAGGACCGCGTCTGGCGCAGCGTCGAGGATGTGCCAGGCCTCCGTCTTCCCCGTGCCCAATCCCCGCATCGCCGCAAGGGCGTCGTCCGGGTGGACCTGCACGGAGAGGTTTTCTGTGGCGTCAATGAGCTTGACAAGCAACGGAAAGATGGCCTTCCCCTGCGTGGCACGCAGCCCCTGCTCTCCGCACCAGGACTGGGGAGACGCCAGCGCCAGGGAACCCAGCGACTGCCCGGCCTCGGGCCCGCTGCTGATGGTGACCTCGGGTGCAGTCAGCAGCGCTTCGCCGATCCGCCCATCCGGCAACTCGTTGCACAACGCGGCGAGCCGGCGCGAACCCCATGGCTTCGGATCAAAGATTGGCTGAACGAGGATCGGCAACGGTGTCGTCGCCCGTACGCTACGTGGCATAGGGTCAGTCAGTAACCGGTGCGTTCGGCGGATTTCAATTGTTCAACGATGTGGCGCACTCCCTGCGCGTGGTCGCGGTTCACCACCAGTAGAGCATCCTCCGTGTCCACAATGGCCACGTTCGTCAAGCCTACGAGCGCCACCAGGCGATCTGTCTCAGACCAGACAACGCAGCCAGTCGACGCCTCCTGCACCAAATCCCCTCGGACGCGATTGCCAGCGCTGTCCTGCTCAATAAGATCACCAAGATTATTCCAGTCGCCGACGTCAGACCATCCCATGTTGGCAGGAACGACCGCGACACGCCCGGCGTGCTCGAGGATCCCCTCATCGATCGTTGATTCCGCCAGTTCAGACCAGACCTGGGCGGTAACCTGCTCTTGCTCGGGTGATCCCCAGGCAGACGTGATGCGCGTGACGGCGGCAAAGAGTTCGGGCTGTTGGCGTGCGACTTCGTCCAGGAGCGCATCGGCTCGCCAGACGAACATGCTTGCGTTCCAGAGCCAGCGCCCGGCCGCCAGGTAGGCGGTGGCAGTGGCCAGATCCGGCTTCTCGACAAAGCGCACGGACCGGTACGCCGTTCCCTGGTCCGTCTGTGCGACCACGTCGGTCGAGCGCTCGATGTACCCGTACCCTGTTTCTGGTCGCGTTGGCTCCAACCCGACGGTAACCAGCCAACCCTGCCGGGCCGCGACAATGGCCGTCTCAATAGCGCGAGTGAACGCCCCCTTGTCGGCAACCTCGTGATCTGCCGCGAAGCTACCGACAATCGCCTCCGGATCGCGGCGGGCAATCAACGCCGTGGCGAGCACAATTGCTGGCGCGGACCCTCGTGGGGAAGGCTCCACGATGATATTGCTCTCCGGCAGTTCCGGTAACTGGCGCGCTACGGGGGCGGCGTGGGCCGGCCCACAGACCACCAACGTGCGCTCCGGAGTCGCCAGAGGCGTGAGGCGGTCGACGGTCTGCTGCAACAGGGATTTCTTGCCCGTGAGTGACAGCAAGAACTTTGGCCGCGCGGCCCGGCTGAGCGGCCATAGCCTGGTCCCGGAGCCGCCAGCAGGCACAACCGCCCAGAACCGATCACCACGGGGTGCCCGTGAGTGATCTGCAGACGAAAGCTGCGAGGTCATACCGGGGGAACCTCCAGCACGTCGCGCGGTTCCAGGAACGCGCGTGAGGGATCCCGGTGAAGGTCTGTCGCCGTCAACACGATGACCCCATTTCCCGTGACTCGAATTTCCAGTAAGGACGTCCCTGCTCAGCAGTTTATCGCGAATAATACTGATGCCCAGGAGGCGAACAGTATGGCGAACAACGAGGGGCCCCTGGCGGGCGTGACCATTCTTGCAGTCGAGCAGTTCGGGGCGGGCCCCTTCGGCACCCTGCTGCTGGCAGATCTCGGCGCGACGGTGATCAAGATCGAGGACCCGGGCGCGGGAGGAGATGTTGGGCGGGGAGTTCCGCCTGGCGCATCCAGCGGCAGCAGTCTCTATTTCGAGGCCTTCAATCGCGGCAAGCAAAGCGTGGCCCTGGACCTGAGCACTCCCGCTGGCCAGGAAGCGCTGCACGCACTGGTGGCGAAAGCGGACGCCATTTTCAACAACCTGCGCGGCGATCTCCCGGGTCGCCTTGGCCTGACGTATGCCGCGCTTTCGGCGTACAACCCGGCCATCGTGTGCGTTTCGCTCTCAGCCTACGGGCGCACCGGAGCTCGCCGTTCCCACCCTGGCTACGACGCGTTGGTGCAGGCGGAAGCTGGCTGGGCAAGCCTGACCGGAGAACCAGACGCCCCACCGGCCCGCAGTGGGCTGCCGCTGGCTGACTACAGCTCGGGTCTAACCGCAGCCGTCGGGCTTCTCGCCGGTGTCATCGAAGCGAGACGGACAGGTCACGGCCGTGACATCGACACGTCCCTCTTCGACACGGCCCTCGCCATGCTCAGCTACCAGGCAACCTGGGGGCTATCCGCAGGGCATATCGCTCAACGACTTCCCCACTCGGCGCACCCAACCATCGTGCCGTTCCAGTTCTTCGCGACCAGCGACGGCTACCTGGCGGTGGCCTGTGCCAAGGACAAGTTCTTCTCCGCGCTTATCGAGCGGCTCGGCCTGCAACATCTGGGAACTGACCCGCGCTTCGCCACCTTTGGCGAGCGACACCTCAATCGCGATGCCCTGCTTGACGCTCTGAGGGAGCGCTTCGCAAGCGAAGGCACGGCTCACTGGGTAGCGCTGCTCCAGGGTGCGGTACCAGTGGCGCCGGTGCGCACCCTGCGTGAGGCCCTGGATCCCGAGTTGCTCGCGGAACGGGAGATGCTGGCCAGCTTCACGCACCCGGACCTGGGCGACGTCCAGAGTGTCGGCATGCCGCTGCACGTGGCGGGGTACTCCCCGCACTATCACGCCTCGCCGGCCCTGGGAGCGCACACGGCAGATGCACTTCGCACCGCTGGACTCAGTGACGCGGACATCGCCAGGCTGATGAAAGCGGGAGCGTTCGGCGATGGGGCGTGACGCGGCGACCACGTCACGCCCTCCAGTCGCTACTCGGCCGGCTGGATCATGGTGGCGTTGACCACCGGCCCGTCTGCTCCCCGGGTAATGGTGAACTCGACGTAGGTACTACCAGAAGGGCAGCAGAGCGCGTCATCCGGTGTATAGCGGCGGTACTGCGCGGAGATGGTGTCAGCGCCCCACAGGTGCGCCCCATCGGAGGCGCCGTCCGTGCGCGAGGCCATGGGCTCTGGCGCCAGTGTGCCTGCGAACTCGCCATCGACGAAGACGAAGTCCTGGTATCCGATCGGGCGGCACATGCCATCGTAGCCTGAAAGACCCGACACCAGCGTGACACCCCAGCCCTGCTGATAGGCAGTGAAGAGGTGCCAGCCAGCATCAACCAGCGCCTGGTCCTGCGGTGTTTCGGCCGGGCGCTCATGCTGGCCACAGTTCATGTTCGAGTAATCCTCGAAATCTGGTGCTTTCGGTATCGCCATACCTGGCGTATTCCAGGAACCCGTCGGCCTATCCAACCAGGATTCCGCCACCGGCGACGCCACCGGTGACGCCTCCTGCGCCGCAACCTGGGCCACGCCCGGCAAACACATCGCTGCGGACAACGTCGCAAGTAATGCCACTCTCCGCGTTATGCGCATCAATTGACCTCTCCCCTGGTGACGCAAGTCGCCCTCAGACACAGTCCGACCCGTCGGGATTCGGCCTGGTCTTCACGCTTTACAACGCAGGGGAACAGGAAATGGCAATGGTCCGGGGCATCAGCCAGAGGCGAATCAGCATTACCGGCTTTTCCCAGCCATCCAGGCTCGCTCGATGCCGACGCTTACCTGGGCCGCTCGACCAGCGCGACGCTGGATGTGTCGCGCGATCAATCACCACGGCACCGACAGGATGAAACTGAAGCAAAGGTGCCCTGCGGTAGCCCCTGCGCGGCGTTCCTGCTAACGGCAGCATTCCCGCGCCAGTCTTGCAGCAGGAGACATCCACGCATGGACGATGTGACGGTATCCATTCGCGCTCAGCAACCGGCGGCGGTCGTCCGCTCCACCACTCACCTGAGCAAACTGGGACAGCAGCTTGGTGAGATCCTGCCGGCTTTCTCCGCCGCTGCCATCGAGCAGGGTCGAACGCCAACCCAGCCACCGTTCCTACGGTACCTCGACATGGACATGGAAAACGGGACGCCGGACTTTGAAGCCGGAATGGCGGTTGACGCTCCTATCGCCGACGCCGCACCAGCCCATACCGGCGTCGTGCCGGGCGGCGAAGTAGCGGCTCTCTGGCACATCGGTCCCTATCACGAACTGGGCTCGAGCCACGAGCGCCTCGATGCCTGGATTGCGGAGCAGGGCCGGCGGCAGGGAGACGGCAGGTGGGAGGTCTACTGGACTGAACCCGGCCAAGAACCTGATTCCAGCACGTGGCGGACGGAAGTTCTCCAGGTTCTGGCTCCGCAGGGGTGACGCGAGACGCCGCTTTGCGGACGCGGACCGGCTCCTCATACCCGGGAGCACAACCACCGTGGAGCACCTGCCGCGACTCCAGTGGCGCGTTCCTGGGCCGCGGATGATGAACTCCGGCGCTGAGAACCTGATCCCTTCGTCGGCAGGATTCGCAAGGCCGCACGAGGTGATATAAGAGCCTGCAGCGCCCCGCCACGTGCGGCGACGCGCCATCGGCAGGCAGTCAATGCAAGGAACATCGCATGGCAGACTCCGTCACTCCCCGGCAGCGCCCCCTGAAAGTCGGCATCATCCTGCCAGACACCGAGCGGGAGATGGGCGGCCAGACCGCGCGCTGGAGCGACCTGGTCCAGATGGCGCAACTCGCGGAAGAAGTCGGGTTCGATTCGCTCTGGAACGCCGACCATCTCCTCTATTCGTTCCCGGGCAGGGACCTCCAGGGCCCGTGGGAATGCTGGTCGATCATCGCCGCCCTGGCTGCTGTCACGTCTCGCGTCGAGATCGGCCCGCTCGTGGCGTGCACGAGCTACCGCAATCCGGCGTTGCAAGCCAAGATTGCTGACACCATCGATGAGATCTCCGGCGGCCGCCTGGTCCTCGGCCTGGGGGCCGGATGGCACGAGCCAGAGTATGTGAAGTTCGGGTACCCCTTCGATCACCGGGTCAGCCGCTTCGAGGAAGCCATCACCATCATCCACGGCTTGTTGCGTACCGGCCACGTCGATTTCGAGGGGCAGTACTACAGCGCGCGCGACTGCGAATTGCGACCGCGCGGACCGCGGCCGGAAGGGCCGCCCATCGTCATCGGCTCCACCGCGCCGCGCATGCTCGGCCTGCTGGCGAAATACGGTGACATCTGGAACGCCTGGGCCCGCCAGACGCTGGAAGAGATCGCGGAGGACCGCGAGAAGGTCGATGCTGCCATGGAGCTGGCCGGACGCGACCCTGCCACGGTCGAGCGCACCGTCAGCTTGCTGGTGGACTTGCCGATGGCGACCGGGCGACCCAGCGAAGAGAAGCCGGGCCTGAAGGCGCGCGAGCCAGCAGAACTGGCGGACCACCTCCTGAGCTACGCCGATGCTGGCATCAGCCACGTCCAGTTGATGATGGACCCGAACACGACAGCCGGAATCGAGTGGGCCGCCCAGGCCCTGGAATTGGTCGACAAAGGCTAACGCTGGCAACGTTGCCAACGCTGCAATCGGCTTCGAGCTGACTGGTACCCTAGCGTCCGATGCCAGTCATTTCTTCGGAGATCAGGGAGTTGCCCATGCGTCGCATGCCATCGATCCTGTCACTGCTTCTCGGATTTGCGCTGCTCTTCAGCCAGGCGCTGCCCGCACTTGCGCAGGTCGATGCGCAGGAAGGCAGCACAAATGCCGGCCTGGGCTCACCCGTGCCGGTGACGAACGATGCTGGTGAGGTCATCGGGTCGGTGACGATCGCCGAGGTGATCGATCCCTTCACGGACACCAGCCCGGATTATCCGGCTGAGCCTGGCCAGCGTTTTGTGGTGGTGCGGGCCATCTTCGATGCCGACGCCGGGACCCGGTTCGATATCACGCCCTGGGCGATCGTGATCCAGGATCAGAACGGCACCCTCTGGGATTCCACAAGCCTGATCCTGCCGGACGACGCCATGGTGCCTCAGCTCTCCAGCCAGACACTCGCGCCGGACAGCCGTGTGAGCGGGCTGATCGGCTTTCAGTTGCCAGACGGCGTGACGCCGGCTCGCATCTACTTCCAGCCGGTCAGCAGCCGCCTCGTACTGCTCGCGGAACTGGTCGCGACCTCCTTGCCGCCGATTGGCACCGCGATTCCCTACACCGATTCCGATGGCGGGACCGGCCAGGTCACCGTTCGCGAGATCATTGATCCCTTCACCGGCGTTGATCCTGCGTACCCGGTGCCAGACGGATCTCGCTACGTGTACGCCGCCCTGACGTTCGAAAACACCAGCGACGGCGTCTTCCACACCGATTCATACGCCCTGCTTCTCCAGGATGCCAATGGCGATCTCTGGAGCCCCGAGTACGTATCACGCACAGGTGACACGCTCGTCATTCCGGATCTTGGCTGGACACAACTTGCCCCTGGCGACCGGCTGACAGGCGCTGTGGTCTTCGCCGTGCCGACCGGCGCCCAGTTGACCGGTCTGTTCTCCAGCCCCACCGGCGAGCAGTTGCTGCCGCTGGCCGCTGCGTCTGGCTCGAGTGCTTCAACTGAGTCTCCTCCAACTGACGTGACGCCAACGTCGGAGCCAACCACGAGCGAAGAGACGCCGACGGCCGAACCGGCCCTGGTCACCCCGGAACCTGAGGTCTCATCCGACCCCTGCACAGAACTGCAGGACTGGCTGCTGGCAGGAACCGACCGCGTCCTTGCTGCGCAGGGACTGGCGGATGACGCACTGAACGCGACCGACAGCGCCACGCTCTCGGACATCTCGGCGCAGTTCGCCCAGATGGCGGATGACGAACTGCTCGTCGACGTTCCCGCAGGGGGTGAGGCGGCCGAAAAGGCAATGGTTGCGACCCTGCGCGCCCTGAGCGGGGCCACTGCCGACGCGGCGGCGGCCATGGAAAATGGGGACGACGCCACGGACTCCCTCGACCTGGTCAGCCGCGCGAAGGATCGATTGGCCGCGATCCAGGGTCAGATGGCACTCGTCACCGGCAACTGCGTCTCGGCAGAAGCTGGCTGAGTTTGCGGCGGCACCAAACCGCCGCTCGCAGCGTTATAGCAATGGATTGATACGCTGTTGAGCGCGGCTAGTCCCGCCGTGCCGCATTCATGAGCGAAGGAGCAACGCATGGACGGGAGTTCGTTCGACAAGCTGTCGGTCAACGTGCACCGGCTGCGCGAACAGGCGTCCCGGCGCAATGCGCTGCGCCTGCTTGCTGTCGGCGCTGTAGCAGCCGTTGGCGGTGCTGTCGTCACCGGGACCGACGCCAAGAAGAACAAGAACAAGAAATACAAGAAGTGCCGGAACAACTGGTACGGGGGTTTCTGCAACGGCAACAAGGACTGCTGTAACGGCAAGTGCCGCAACGGCATCTGCTGGTACAACGGCGGCGGGGGCGGCGGAAACGGGGGGTGCGGCGGCGTTCGCTGCCCGAATGGCTGGACGTGCCGCAAGCAGGGTCCTGCCCACATCTGCTCGCCGAACAACTACCCGAATTACTGCGGCAACAACACGTACTGGAACGGCAACTACCGGTGCTGTAACGGCGGTTATGGTGGCGTGGCGTGTCCCTACGGGCGGGAATGCTGTGGCATTGCAACCTGTTGCCAGGCGGGGTGGCGTTGCTGTGGCAACGTCTGTATCCCCGACAACAACAATTTCAATTGCAACGACTTCTACCAGGGCGCCGAAATCGGTGGCGAGTCGATTCCGACCATGGAGCCGACGGCCCCGGATCCCAACGACTCCTTCGTCTTCGATCCGGGGACAGCAGAGTAACGTCGCCCGGTCTTGACGAGCCCGCCGGTTGCCTTCGCAGCCGGCGGGTTTTCTTTTTGTGGCCCAGGCGACAGCCGGTAGTAAGCGCGGCGTACCATGTGCGAACTGAAGCCGTGCGGCCCAGGCCGCCCACCGAGATTACACCCAGAGGAGCATCGCCCGATGAGTCAACCCGAAACCGCCCTCCCCGCGGGTACTCCAGCGCCCGATTTCACCCTGCGCGCCACTCCCGACCAGACCGTGTCCCTCAGCGAGCTGCGCGGGCACCCGGTGGTGCTGATTTTCTACCCGGCCGACTGGAGCCCCGTCTGTACCGACGAACTGGCGGTCTTCAACCAACTCCTCCCCGAGTTCCAGCGCATGAACGCCATCCTGCTGGGCATTTCGGTCGACGGGGTCTGGTGTCACGCAGCGTTTGCTGATGCGCGCAACCTCGGTTTTCAGTTGCTCTCTGACTTCGAGCCGAAGGGCGCGGTCGCTCGCGAGTACGGCGTATACCGGGAGAAAGAAGGCTCCAGTGCCCGAGCCACGTTCGTGGTGGACAAGGACGGCGTTATCGCCTGGAGCGAAGTCTCCCCGGTCGGCATCAACCCCGGCGCTGCTGGCCCGCTGGAGGCCGTCGAAAAGCTGAGTGGGCAAACGGCTGGAGCGACGTCATGACCTACACCCCACCCAGCCTCAGCGTGCCCGTCGGACCGGAGGACTGGACGGCGGGCCCGGAGAACGCCGCGGTCACGTTTCTCGAGTACGGCGACTTTGAATGCCCACACTGCGGAGAAATGGAGCCGATTCTCCGCTCACTCCGTGACTGGGCCGGCGACAATCTCCGCTTCGTCTTTCGTCACTTCCCTCTCACGGGAAGCCACCCGCACGCAGAGGTGGCCGCTGAAGCCGCTGAAGCGGCGGGGGCGCAGGGCGCGTTCTGGCCGATGCATGACACCCTGCTTGCGAACCAGCAGGCTCTGCGGCCGCATGACCTGGAACGCTATGCCGCGCGCCTCGGCCTGGACGTGAATGCGTTCACGGCTGCGCTGGAGCAACACACCTTCCAACCCGAGGTCCAGGCAGACTTCATGAGCGGTGTCCGCAGCGGCGTCGGCGGCACACCCACCTTCTACATCAACGGAATCCGCTACGACGGCGAGTACGACGCGGAGGCCCTGCGGAAGGCCATCCAGAAGGCAATACGCCTGGCCCGTTAGGGCACGAGAGTGAAGAGGCGGTGGAAGGCGAACAGGCTGGATCGCAGGGTGTCTGCAAGAGCGAGTCAGGCCCACCTCATAGGCAACGCACCGGACCGCAGCGCGCCCTACGGCGAAAGCCGCTCGACCACCCACACCTCTCCCTCGCGCCGGTAACGGAGTCGGTCATGGAGGCGGCTGGTCCGGCCCTGCCAGAACTCGATCCAGTCCGGCGACACGCGCGTGCCTCCCCAGTAATCCGGCAGCGGGACATCTCCATCGGGATAGGCTGCCTGCAGGCGCTCGAACTCGGCCTCGAGGACAGCCCGGCCCGGGATGACTTCTGACTGGCGTGAAAGCGTTGCCCCCAGGCGGCTACCGAGTGGGCGGCTCTCGAAGTACGCCAGGGTTTCCTCACGGCTCACCCGGGACGAGGAACCGGCGACTCGCACCTGGCGCTCCAGTTGCGGCCAGTAGAACGTCAACGCCGCACGCGGGTTCTCGGCCAGGTCCCGGCCTTTGGCGCTCTCGTAGTTGGAATAGAACACAAAGCCGCGCTCATCCACGTCCTTGAGTAGGACGACCCGCGCAGCCGGTACGCCGCCGGCAGAAGCCGTTGCCAAAACCATCGCGTTCGCTTCCGGCACCCCCGCTTCCTTCGCCTGGGCGAACCAGATCGCGAACTGCTGAAACGGATTGGGGTCGATATCCGCTTCGTTCAGTCCCGCCAGCGTGTAGTTCAGGCGCATATCCCCTGCGTGCAAGACCATCGCTTTGTCCCCTGGCGAAAAATCGCACTCATGTGCATCCAGCCCTGCGCACTGTATCGCTTTTCAGCCCGGCGCGAACGCGTCGCGCGTGTAACGTGACGCGGTTATCATCGCGCCCATGCTTGATGCCACCCACCGCGCAAGTCTGCGCACACTGCTCATTGCCAATCGCGGCGAGATCGCCGTACGGGTTATTCGCGCTGCCCGCCAACTTGGCCTGCGCACCGTTGCCGTTTACAGCGATGGTGAACAGGATGCCCTGCACGTGCGCCTGGCCGACGAGGCCTGGCACCTCGACTCGGCCGCGCCCATCCCTTACCTCGACCAGGACGCCATCCTGCGCGTGGCAAGGCAGGGTGGAGCGGACGCCATCCACCCTGGGTACGGGTTCCTCGCCGAGAACGCTGGCTTCGCACGCGCCTGCGCGGAGGCCGGGCTTGTGTTTGTCGGGCCGCCCCCAGATGCCATCGCGGCGATGGGCGATAAGATCGAGGCGAGACGCCTCGCGGCCGCCGCCGGCGTGCCGATGGTGGCCGGTACCGAAGGACCTGTCGACTCTGCCGCGGAAGCGCGGGCCTGGGCGGATGCCCACGGCTACCCTGTTGCGGTCAAGGCATCTGGCGGTGGCGGCGGACGTGGCTTCCGCGTCGCTCGCTCGGCAGTGGAGATTCCGGAAGCGTTCACCGGCGCCTCCGGGGAAGCGAGCCGCTTTTTCGCCAACCCGGAGGTCTACCTGGAGCGCTATCTCGACGACCCACGGCACATCGAGGTGCAACTCATGGCGGACAGCCATGGCCATGTCATCGCCGTCGGAGACCGTGACTGCTCCATCCAGCGCCGCCATCAGAAGCTGATCGAAGAGGCTCCAGCTCCAGGCATCCCCGCGGAGACGCGCGCCGCAATGGCCGAAGCCGCGGTCGCGCTGGCCAGGGCCGTCGGCTATGTCAGCGCCGGTACCGTCGAGTTCCTGCTGGGGGCGGACGGCACCTTTGCCTTCCTGGAGATGAACACCCGCATCCAGGTTGAGCATCCGGTCACCGAGATGACGACGGGCATCGATCTGGTGCGTGAGCAGTTGCGCGTCGCGGCGGGGGAACCTCTTTCGTTCGTAGCGGAGGACGTCGCCGTCCACGGTCACGCAATCGAAGTGCGACTGAACGCCGAGGATCCCGGACGCAACTTTACACCCGCACCCGGAACGATCACCGCCTTCCACGCCCCGGCCGGGATGGGTGTGCGCGTGGACTCTGCGGCCTTCAGTGGTAGCACGATCCCGCCAACCTACGACTCCATGATCGCCAAGGTGGTCGCCTGGGGACGTGACCGGGACGAGGCAACGGCCCGGCTGATCGGCGCGCTGGAAGAACTTCAGGTCGAGGGCGTGCCCACAACGCGTGAGTTCGCGCTGAACGTGTTGAGGCACCCTGCATGGAGCGCCGCGCCGCCGGCCACCACCTTCCTGCAGCGCTGGCCGGAAGTCATTCCACCTCCCGCTGAGACGCCACCCATGCTGGCGCCAGAGAGCGCCGAGCCGGAAACCGTTGTAACGGAGGTCAACGGGCGCCGCTTCACCGTACGCGTGCACGGCCTCCCCGGGAGAAGCCCGGCTGTGGCTTCCTCAGCCGCAGCGCGGAGCCGGCCCAATGCACCAAAATCATCACGGGATGGCGCTGGTGCATCCAGCCCGACGCTTCGGAGTCCACTTCACGGCACACTGGTCCGCGTACTGGTTGCCGAAGGAGACGCGGTCACCCGCGGCCAGCCCATTTGCGTCGTGGAAGCGATGAAGATGGAGAACGATGTCGTTGCACACCGTGACGGCACGCTGCAGGCGCTCGTCACGACGGCCGGGGTGACGGTCAGCGTTGGTGATCCCCTGGCGGAGATCGTCTGACCGCGGCGGATATACTCGCCGCCATGACAGACGCACCTTCAGCCAACCCATCAACCATCCAGCAGGCGGTCCAGGCATTCCTGCCTGGGGCACCTGAGATCGTTGGCCTACCTGGTCACCCCGATCTTGTGCGCGTGACCACACCGGGCGGTGACTGGCGCGTGCGGCGATGGCCGCAGGGGACCCCCGACAGTGACGTAGCCTTCAGCCACGAGGTGCTGGAGATTGCACGTCGCGCAGTTCCCGAACTTGTGCCGGCCTTGGGTCTGACGGCTCACGACACGCCGGCCGACGCCGTGCGCATCGATGGCCATCTCTATGATGCCCAGCAGTGGCTTCCAGGATCTCCTGCCGATGGCGCGGAGATCGCCTGGCCGGGCCAGGACGACCGCATCGATGTTCCAGTCGCCATCCCGCACGAGGCCTTTACCCAGGTCATCACGACCCTGGGCAAGCTCCACGCCGCAAGCGAAGGCCTGGCCACGACAAAGGGGGCGCCTTCGGCAGCCCTTGGGCTGCTCCCCGGCGCGGTCGAGGCAGCGCAACGGCGACAGGTGAGTTCCCTGCGTTCTCGTGCGCGATTCGAGCCCGCGATTCAGCGTTGGCTGGCGACTGGTGAGCGCTTGCTCAGCACAGCAACGCCAGTGATCGAGCACGCGACAGAACAGGGCAATCTCTCCACCGCGGTGCTGCACCTGGGGATGTGGCCGGCGCATGTGCTGCTCCAGGATGGACACGTCAGCGGGTTTCTCGGCTGGGAGCGGGCCGCCGTCGGCTCGCCCTTGCTCGATCTGGCCCAGGCCACGCTCCGGCTGCGCGGCTGGACCGAGGATGCGGTCGAAACAACGGTCGGGTACTACAGTGACGTACGCGATCTTACGCCGGACGAGCGCCGTCTCTTCCCGGCGGTCGCGGCGCTGGACGTGGTGGCGTCCACTGGGCGGCTGCTGGAGCAGACATTCCTCACCGGCAGTGATGAGCGCCCGCCGCTACCGCTCCGCTCTGCCGTCGAGATGATGATCCGCTCCATGAACGCCGTCGAGCGTAGCTTGCTGGGACCGGTCGAGCGAAAGAAGCGAGTCTGGGACTACAACCGGCAGCCCCAGCGACCGCGAGGAGGGCCTTCACGTGACCGGCGCCGCTAACGCGCTGCCCCTGATCGGCCAGACGTGCGTGGCCTGCCGCCGTGACGCGCCGCGTGTCACGGACGAGGAGATGGCCGCGCTGCTGCCGGAAATCCCGGACTGGGAAGTGCAGGATCATGACGGCGTGCCGCACCTGGTGCGGGCGTTCCGCGTCCGCACCTTCCGCGATGCCGTGGCACTGACGAATGCCATCGCTGACCTGGCGGAAGCCGAAGGCCATCACCCGGCGCTCCTGACGGAATGGGGCAAGGTGACCGTTTCCTGGTGGACGCACAAGATCCGCGGTCTGCACCGCAACGACTTCATCATGGCCGCCAAGACCGATGCCCTGGTCGCGAAGCACTACGCAAGCGGGAACGACACCACGACCTCGTAGCGCGCCCCATCCTTCCCGAGGTGACTGCGTACAAGTTGCACCTCGCGCACGGGAACAGGGACCGACGGTGGGGCAACAGCCGCGCCTGTCCCGGCATTCACAAAGTGCCCCTTGACGGCGGCCGGCAGATCGCGCAGGCGCACCGTCTCGCTGGACTGGTTGCGCACCCGTCCCAGGGTGATGTGTGGGTGGTAGACCTCATCGCGCCCGCCAAATCCCAGGTCTGCGACCGCGGCATCAACCTGGGCAACCAGCCGCTCCAGCCGATGCGCCGGGCCATGCAACCCAAGCCAGAGCACACGCGGGTGCCGGAAGTTCGGAAAGACGCCCAACGCAGCCGTGCGCAAATCGAAGGCAGGTTCCGCCTGGATCACCGGCGGCAGCGCCATACGCAGCAACTCGGCATGTTCGCGGTCTGATTCGCCCAGGAAACGAAGGGTCAGGTGGGCCATATCTGGTTGCACCCAGCGTACCGGCCAGTCGAGCGCCGACAGCTCGGCGATCTGCCTGGCAAGGAGCGCCTGCACCTCCGCAGAAAGCGGGACGGCCAGGAAGAGTCGCCAGGTTGCGTCGAGGGCGTTGGGATCGGGGGGCCGGGTCTTGGGCGGGCGGGGAGTTCGTGGCGACATGACGGTAGTATATGGGGCGCATCGCGAAACTCGGCGCTGCCGTCACCGGCAACAAGGAATCACGCAATCATGACTACGGCGTTCCTGGGACCGCGTGGGTCCTTCAGCGAAGAGGCGGCGCTCATGCGAGCCGATGCGGCGGACACGCTGCCACGCATCTCGTTTCCCGCCGCCGTCTCTGCCGTAGAAACTGGCCTGGCGACGGAAGCCGTCCTCCCGATCGAGAACTCGATCGAGGGTTCGGTCACTCCGAACCTGGACCTGCTCATTCATGAAACGCCCTTGCGCATTTCCGGGGAACTGATGCTGCCCGTACGCCACTTCCTGGTGACCAGGCCGGGTGTGACCCTGAGCGACATCACGGTCGTTTCGTCGCACCCTCAGGCGCTGGGCCAATGCCGCCGCTTCCTGGAGAAGTACTTGCCGAATGCGGATCGGGTGGCAGCGCTTTCCACCTCTGGCTCCGTCAAGGAAGCAGCGGAAAGCACGGAAGGGAACCTGGCTGGAATCGGCACGCTGCGCGCGGCGGAGTTATACGGCGGTTCGATCCTGGCTCACGATATCCAGGACCAGCGTGGGAATGTCACCCGTTTCGTCGTCCTGTCCGCAGAGGACTCGCCCCCAACGGGCGACGACAAGACGTCGATCGCCTTCCGCCTGAACGCCAATGTGCCGGGCTCCCTGCACCACGCGCTCTCCGAGTTCGCGGAGGCGGGGATCCAGCTCACCAAGATCGAGAGCCGGCCGACCAAGAGCTGGCTCTGGGACTACATTTTCCTCCTCGACATGCTGGGGCACCGCCAGGATCCCGTCATCGCTGCCGCACTGGAGAGAGCATCCACGCACTGCCAGATGTTCAAGGTGTTCGGCTCCTACCCACGCTTCCCGTTTGACGACCTACGAGCCCAGATGGAAGCCGCGAACGCGTAAGAGATCGCCACTCGCCCCAGGAGATTCTGTGCGCCTGTTCATTGACGAGACCTTCGCCACCAGCACCTACACGCACCCGGTCACTGCGGGTCAACTCACCCCGCCGGACGGGCTTGAGGTCGAACTCGACCCGCTGCTTGGACCAGACGTAGTCGGCACGCAGGATGCGGCGCTCATCGCCACTCCGGCCGTGCTCTACCTGCAGGAATCCCATGCCATCGCGCCCGAGATTGCTGTGGTTGCGCAAGACACCGGCGCTGTCGCCATGCGGGTCCCGGTCCGCCCCGACGAGATCGAAGCAACGCCCGTGCGACTGCTGGACACGAGCTTGCTTGGAGAGTGGCTCGCGCGGGCGCTCCTGCACGGTTTCTACGGCATCGAAGCAACGAGCTGGGTGCAGGACAGCAACGATCCCGCCGTTGCCCGGGCCGAAGTCGTTATCGTGGAAGGTGCGGAGGCGCTGCGCGAGCCGGAGGGCGGCCTCAGCGAGGATCTCGTTCGCGCCTGGTACATCCTCCACAACCAGTTTGTTGTCAGCCACGTCCTGCTGCTACCACGCGATATTTCTCCCGCCGTTGCAGAACAGGTGCTGAGGTTCCTGGCGTCAGCCCGCGAAGCCGGTCTCGCCAGTCGCCGCGAATGGAGGCCGGCACTCGCCGAGCGCGAGGGGATCGTCAGCGCACGAGCCGGCGCCTTCTGGACCGCGCAGGGACTCACACTGGCGGACGACGACCGGGATTCGTTGCTTACGCTACTCAACGAAGGACGCCGCGGCACGTCCACACCGGCCCCCGCCAACGTAACGTTTAGAGAAGGGGCCGCAGCGACCTGATTGGCCACGGCGGCCCCGTTGCCGTGGCCGGGCAATGGGAGGACGTCTCGTGCGTGAACTGACCCAGTTCGAGAACTACCTCGTTCACGAATTCGTCGATGACTACGTAGACGGCATCATGTCCCGGCGGGACATGATGCGGCGTGTCCTGCACATCACCGGAGGCGTCGCGACCACTGCGACCATCCTGACCAAGCTCGGCGTCAAGCCAGTCAGCGCCCAGGACGCTACGCCACCGCCCGCGCCGACGCCGACCGGGCCACGTAGCCCGATCAGCGTGGCAGAGGATGATCCCCGCATCTCCGGCGGCGACATCACGTTCCCTGGAGTCGATGGCGCAGACCTCACGGCCTACCAGGCGATGCCTGCCGAGCACGATGGAGCCTTGCCGGTTGTGCTCATTTGCCACGAAAATCGCGGCCTGACGCCGCATATTCGAGACGTTACCCGGCGCTGGGCGGTTGAAGGGTATCTCGCGGCTGCTGTTGACTTGCTCAGCCGTGAAGGTGGCACCGACAACATCGCAGATCCGGCCGAGATTCCCGCCCTGCTTACGCAGCAGGCAGATGCGCAGCGCCACGTGGACGACTTCAAGGCTGCCGCTACCTACTACGGAGGCGTTGCCGAGGCCGATACGAACCGGCTGGCCATGACCGGCTTCTGCTTCGGCGGCGGCATCACCTGGCGCTGCGCCACCCAGATGCCGGAACTGAAGGGTGCAGCCCCCTACTATGGACCGCCGCCGCCGCTCGACGCCGTCCCGAACATCAAGGCCGCGGTGATTGGCATCTACTCGGACGACCCGGACGACTTCGCCAACGAAGGCCGAGATGAACTGGTTGCTGCCCTGGAAGCGGCCGGGGTTACCTTCGAGATCATGGTCTACCCTGACACGCAGCACGCCTTCAACAACGACACGGGCCCTCGCTACAACGAGGAGCAAGCGCTGGCGTCCTGGGGAGACGTTACAGCCTGGTTCGAGCAGTACGTCAAGAACGCCGGCGGGGACATGGGCACACCGATGGCCACGCCGACAGCATAAGCGGGGACGTTTCACAGCAGAACGGGCGGCGCCAACCGGTGCCGCCCGTTCTCTTGGTTAGCAGTGAAAGAGTCGCGGCTACGCACTCACGAGGGTGTTCCGCAGCTTGCCAAGGCCTTCGACCTCGACCTCGACAACATCACCGGCAACCATCCATTTCTTCTCGGGCAGGCCCATGATCACGCCAGCAGGCGTGCCGGTGACGATCACATCCCCTGCCTCAAGCGTGAAGTGCTTGGTCAGGTAGGCGATCAGCTCAGCCACGTTGAAGATCATGTCTGCCGTGTTGGAATCCTGGCGCAGCGTGCCGTTGTGCCAGGTGCGGATCTGGAGCGCCTGCGGATCAGGAACTTCGTCCGCCGTCACCAGGTAGGGGCCAATCGGAAGAAACTTGTCCAGCGTCTTGCCGAGCAGCCACTGCGCGGTCCGCATCTGCAGATCACGGGCCGAGATGTCATTGGCCGTCGCATATCCGAAGACAACGCCCAGCGCGTCTTCCTCGGAAACATCGCTGGCTCTCTCCCCGATGATCACGCCAAGCTCGACCTCGTAGTCATACTCCTTGGCAGAACCGCGCAGGGGTACGTCTTCGTTGGCTGCCGCAATCGAGTTGTTGAACTTCGAGAAGAGCACCGGAGAGGTCGGGATCGGCATCCCTGATTCCTCAGCGTGCTTGCGGTAGTTCAGGCCAACGCAGATGATCTTGCCCGGGTTCGGCACCGCCGGGCCCAGCGTCAGGTTCGCCTCGTCCAGCAACCAGTCGCCACCGCTCGCAGCGCCGGCTCGCTCGACCAGAGCCTGAAGCGCCGCCTTCGCGCCAGGACCTCCCGCCAGCAGGGCATCCATCGTCTCCGGTGCAGCGGTGTTGCCGGCCCCGAGCGCAGCCTGCGCTGCTGCCACATCCACCACGCCCTTGTCCGTGCGGACCCCCAGCTTCAAGGCGTCGCCATCGCGGAACGTCAGCAAATACATGCGCTCTGCACTCCCCTTCGAGATCTCATCATCCGGCGCACCCACGCCAGCGACCATTCATCGTCCGTATCGTCTCAG
Organism: Thermomicrobiales bacterium; assembly: GCA_046328375.1. Classification (GTDB taxonomy): domain Bacteria; phylum Chloroflexota; class Chloroflexia; order Thermomicrobiales; family UBA6265; genus JACCXM01. Next base: position 126,689 of record JAXLWT010000004.1, on the reverse strand, counting down.
GTCTCAGGCTGTCGCGCCTGCCGTTGCCGGTTCCGGCTCTGCCGCCAGCGCGCCGTGCCGCCGGGCAAAGCGCACAATGCGCTCGCACCCCTCGCGCAAATCATCGTCCGCCGTGGCCAGCGAGATGCGCAGCATGCCTTCGGCCACGTCGCCAAACGTGGAACCGGGCGCAGCAGCTACGTGTTCCTCCTCCAGCAACATGCGCGAGAGATCACGGCTCGGGATTCCCGCTGCTCGCAGATCGACCAGCGCGTAGAAGGCGCCCTCCGGTACGGCAGGCAGCATCCCCAGCGGCAGGAAGATATCGCGCACCAGGTCACGGCGCCGCTGGTAGGCAACGCGCATCTCTTCCACCATGTCCTGTGATCCGCGCATGGCCGCCTCGGCAGCAGCCTGCGATGGCGCCGGCGGGCACGAGACGAGGGCCTCCTGGATCTTGCCACAGAGTGCGACAAGTTCAGGATTGGTGATAGCCCAGCCGATGCGCCATCCCGTCATGGCGTAACTCTTGGAGACGCCGGAGACGGTGATGACACGCTCACTATCGAAGCGCGCAGCCGGCACGTGCTCCCCGGCGAAGATGAGGTCCTCGTACACCTCATCCGAGATCAGCCAGAGATCGTGCTTGCGCGCCAGTTCCACCAGGCCCTTGACCGTCGCCTCGTCAAAGACGCCGCCGGTCGGGTTTGACGGATTGTTGATGATGATCGCCTTGGTGCGTGGCGTGATCTGTGCTTCCATTGCGGCCAGGTCAGGACGGTAGCCCTGGTCCGGCTCCAGGCGGTAACGCACCGGTACCACGCGCGCCAGTTCGATCATGGCGACGTAGTTCGGCCAGCCGGGATCGGGGATCATGATTTCATCCCCCTCCTCGGCAATGGCGGCCACGATCGCCGCGAGGGCGTTCACCGCGCCCGCGGTGACCAGCACTTCGGCAGGCGTGACCTCCCGGCCGAACTTGCGACTGTAGCGATCAGCGACCGCGGCTCGGAGGCCAGGCAGCCCTGCATTCGGGGTGTATTTGGTGGTTCCACCGTGAGCGGCCTTCGCCGCAGCGTCAATGATGTGCGGCGGAGTATTGAAGCTCGGCTCTCCCACCACCAGGACGATGACATCGTCCATTTGGCGCGCCAGGTCCATCACCTCGCGAATGCCGGAGCGAGGCAGCGCCTGCGCGAGCGCTGAACGTGGTTTCATTGCTGCAAACTCCTGGAACGTGATCGCCGCAACGGGCTTCCCGCGCATTGGGCAATGGTAGCGTGGCGCTCACGTCGTCCACTCACGGGCAAACCAACCCGGACTGACTGGAGCAATGCGCGTCGCACAGGGCGGTCACATCATCCCCATCCAGGAAGGCGGCATCTGGTACCGCGTCGCGCTGGCCGTGAGCCTCGCACTTGCGATCGCCGGGATCGTGATGTTGCCGTTTGTCGCGAACAGCATGTTTCAGGCGCTCACCTCCGATCGCAGGGAGACGCTCTACGACCTCGATACGGGACAACCTCTCTCCCTGGACCAGGTTGACCCGGGCGGTAACCAGTACCTCAACCTCTCGGTGATCGGCATCGACGCGGCCAGCAGCGCGGTGACCCTGGCCGTCTCTGGCAACCGGAGTTGCCCCGGGGAGTGCAGCGCGCTACGGCTGTCTTTCCTCTCCCTGGATCAAGACGTCGCCCAGCGACGCGGCCTGACCCCCTTCGCCACCGTACTCCTCGGCGCGAATGAGACGATTTTCAGCCAGACCATCACGTTGCCGATTCGGGGCACCGCGGTGCGCTATCCGTTCGACCGCTACGAAATCTGGCTCGCCCTCGGTGCCCCCACGTCTCCAACCTCAACGCCTGCCACCACCGGATCAGGTGCGACCGCGTCCCCGCCTCCACCGCCAGCGAATGCGTTTCAAGCCACCATCCAGAATCAGATACCGCAGATGGTCATGCTCTCCCCGGAGGCGGTCAACGGCGCCGAAGTCACTGCACAAACAGGCCCGTTCGAGATCGAGCAGGTTCTGCACCTGACATTTCGCCGGCCGGAATACCTCATGGCGCTCAGCGTGATGCTGATCTTGCTCGTCGCGTCGTCAAGTGCGCTGACCGTGTTGACGCAACCCCTCTCGACGCTGATCCTGGGCGTTGGCGGCCTGATTATCGCCATCTGGGGCGTACGCGCTGTTCTGGCGCCACAGAACTTCCCCCTCGTGACGGCAGTGGATCTCGCCCTTTCCGGCGTCATCCTGCTCCTGCTGGTCGGCCTCTCGGCACGCGTTGCGCTGTCGCTCTTGAGCCGCCAACAGCGCTTCGAATGGCTGAACCGCTTTCCGGGCCCGTAGTTGACTGCGCCCACGCGAAAGTGCCGGGAGCTTATCCAACTCCCGGCACCGTCATACCCTGTGTCCTGCTGCCCGCCACGGGACGAACGTTCAGTGCTTCTTCTTCTTTTTCCGCTTCTTCTTGCAGCCTCTGCCTTCACACTCCGCGCTCTCATCCTTGACGCACGTGCCGTGCTCACAGGTCGCCTTGCCGCAACACTGATGACTCGTCTGGCAGAACGTCTCTCCAGCTTTGATGCAGTCGAGGCAGATTGTGTTGATGCAGACATATGGTTTGCAGCACTTGGTGTGGGCGTCACAGGAATTCTCGTACTGCGCACAGTGGTCTTCATCGGCGTGAACTGCTGGCACAGGCGTGAACATGAGACCCGCGCCGGCGAGCGCGCGCAGGGCGTCACGCCTTGGCTTCCCGCTGACGAGTACCCGTGCGAACGTGTCAAAGCGCGAGGCATCCATGAGCGAGCCCCCTTACGTGGCGACCGGGAATATGGCCTGCCGTCGATCCTAGTTGCCGCCACCCCCTGTGGCCATGCAGAATCCACAGGAACAGCCACAGGAATCAGCGCCAATGTGCCAGTTCATTGTCTCGCCGCAGGCGCAGCGAAAGTGACCGGGACCCATGCCCTTGGACGGCGATGATCGAGCCCCTTCACCATCCTTCGCCCAGGAGCTACGCCGGCTGCGGCTCGTAGCCGCATTGACGCAGCGTGACCTCGCCGAGCGCTCCGGGATCAGCGCCAGGGCCATCAGTGACCTCGAACGGGGCATCAATCGTGCGCCGCAGCGGGAAACTGCCCGCATGCTCTGCGAGGCACTTGGGCTAACCCCGGCGGAGCGATCCCGCTTCATCGACCTCGCCCGCCGCAGGCCGCAGGTTGCTCCGCCCTGTCCGAGACCACGGGTAGGGAATCTCGACCCCTTGATCGGTCGCGGCCAGGAAATCTCGCTGATCGAGGAGTTGCTGCTCAAGCCAGGGGCGCACCTCGTCACGCTGGCGGGACCCGGCGGAGTCGGCAAGACGCGCCTGGCTACGGAAATTGCCCGTCGCTTCGCCACACAACACGCCCGCGATGTGCCCTTTCTCCGGTTGGAGGGACTTCATGACGCGTCGCTGGTCGTCCCCACCCTGGCGGGCGCCGTGAATGTGCCTGTATCCGGTGGCGCGGCCGCTATGCGAGCTCGCGTCGCCGCTCGGCTCTCAGCGGGTGCACCGCTCGTCGTCCTGGACAATCTGGAACATCTGCTGGCGGCGGCGCTGGACCTGGGCGACGTGATTTCCCAGATGACGGGAGGCAGCTTGCTCGTGACGAGCCGGGAAACGCTGCAGGTCTCCGGCGAACAGGTAGTTCCGATCCGGCCCTTGCCGCGGCCTGACGCGTCGCTGTGGCAGGCACCGTCAGCGACACGTGAAGTCGACAATGCGGCCATGCAGCTCTTTGTACGGCGTGCGCAGTCACAACGCGCTGATCTCCCGTTGGATACCAGCAGCAACGAAGGCCGGCAGAACCTGAAGGCCGTCGCCGAGCTCTGCCAACGCCTGGATGGATTGCCGCTTGCCATCGAGTTGGCCGCGGCACAGATCCCCTTCTGCTCACCTCAGGCGATCAGCGCCGCACTCTCCGAGGAGGGGCTCCCCTTACTGGCCGGGGGACCGCGAGACCATCCAGCTCGCCTGCAAACCATGGAAGCCAGCATCGCCTGGAGTTACCGCTCGCTCGATGACGCTGAACAGCGTGCCTTTCGGGCGATTGCGGTCTTCGCTGGCGGCTTCGGACTCGCTGCGGCAGCCGCCGTGCTGGCGCCCGGCGAGTCCAGCTCCGTACCGCGGATCGATCACCGGCACCCTCACGCCTGCGCGGACGCGTCCATCCTGGCGATCGTCCGGGACCTGGCCCGCAAACACCTGCTCATGCCGGACGACGACGCGCCGGCTCATGTGGGACCCCGCTTTCGCATGCTGGAACCGCTTCGCCTATTTGCCCTCGCACAGTTGCAGGTCGCCGGGGAAGAATCACTGACCCGTTCACGCCACGCGCGGTATTTCACTGAGCTTGCCGCGGTCCTCGATCCGCTGACCTTCGGCGCAGAGACCGAGATGCGATTGGAGCAACAGCAGATCGATCTCGACAATTTCCGGGCCGCGATGGACTGGGCATCAGCGTCGGGCGCAGGTGACCTGGTTGTGCGCACGGCCGGGAACATTTCGCAGTTCTGGAAGTTGCGCGGCTATCTCTCTGAAGCGAGAGAGCGCATGAGCGCCGCCCTTCGCGTCGATGATCAGTCATCTCCCACTGACCGCTGGTTCCTCCGGTTCTGGGCGGTAAGCTTCGCGCTAGAAGCTGGTGATCACGACGGCGCACTCACGCTGGCCCGGGAAATCCTGGAGATTGGCCGGACCGCGGGCGACCCCTTCGCCCAGGGGGTCGGGTACGCCATGCTCAGCCGGGCTACTGCCGCCTTTCCGGACCGGGACGGGGAGGGAGTTGCGCTGGCCGAGCGCGCCGTCGAAATCCTCGAGCCCCTGGGACGCGCTGAGTGGACAGGACTGGCGTGGGTACGTCTGGGCGTCGAAAACCACCGCGCCGGTCATCTCCAGGCTGCCCGAGATGCCCTGCTGCGTGCCCTCGAACTGCGGCGCGCCGAACCATATGCCGGGCTGGTTGCCTCGGCGCTGATCTCACTCGGTGCGGTCTGGTTCGATCTCGGTGAGGCCCAGGCCGCCCTGGATGCCTACCGGGAAGCACTCGATCTGGCACTGGCGGAAGAAAACCGGACCGCGTTGGTCGCAGCAACCATCGGACTCGCCGATGTCACCTGTCGCTTCGGCGCCGGGTCTCCAGAGCAGCGGTTGAAGCACGCCCTCCGCCTTTTGGCCGCCGCGGAAGAACATCGCCTCCGGTATGCACTCGGCCGTGACGCGTTTGGCGAAGCTGTTGCTCGCTGGCTCCTCCCCTTGCAGGAGGCCCTGGACGGGAATACGGTTGCGGCGGAACTGGCCGCTGGCAAGGCATTGGCAACAGCAGAGATTCCTGAGCTGGCCGCACAAGTGCGCATTGCCGCGACACAGTCCCCCCACATGCAGGCGGTCGGCAGCATGACCCTGATGAGCGCCTTCGGCAGCCTGCAGTAAAAGGGCGGCCGGTCATTCGGGAATCGCTGGCCGGAACACCCGGGACGAGCCACGGGTCAACCGGCCCAGCAGCAGTGCCTCTGCCAGGCTGGAGCTACGGCTTCGTACCGCCCACCACGGACTGCTTCGTCTTGCTAAAGCTGGCGATGACCTCATTGCTGACGCTCAAGTGCGCCTTGACGAGGCCCGGCGGCGTGAGCGCCAGCCACTGGCTCAATGAGACATCCTGGTAGAGCGGATGGCGGAAGAGAGCCAGGAAACGCATGGGACCATCACCTGTGTTCTCCACGTAGTGACCCAGCACCTTCGGGACGTACCCAACATCACCAGCCTGATAGTCGAACGTGCGGGCCAGGCTGCTGGAGTCGAAGACGGTCATACGGGCCGAGCCTTCGAGGTAGTACTGCCACTCGTCCGCGTTGGGGTGCCAGTGCAGCTCACGCATCGCGCCCGGATCTGCCTCAACCACGGCGCAGGAGATGGTGGTGACCCCGAATCGCCGTGAGTCGATGATCTTGACGCGACCACCCGGGCACTCCACGTAGTCGACCTGGCTCAGGTGAAAGCTGTACTGCGGCGGTTGGACGTTCGGGTCCGTATTCGGCACCAGAGCTTCCTGAAGCGGGGGTGGAGGGGGAGCCCAGAAGATGTACAGATCCTCCTGGGGGATGTTCGCGAACGCCGATTCTGTCTGCCCGAAGTTCTTTGCCAGGACCTCGGGCGGCACGTGGCGCATGAAATCGCTGAGCAGCAGCGTGCCATTCTCCGAAAAGGCGCCGTCATCGAACGTCAGCAGGAATTCGCACCCTTCCCGGTGCGCCTGGATCGAATGCGGGACGCCGGCTGGGAAGAACCAGAGGTCTCCCGCCTTCACGTCATCGACAAAACTGCCACCGAACGGGTCGACGGCGGTGATGCGGGCGGTCCCGGACAGCATGTAGGCCCACTCAGCTTCCTTGTGCCAGTGCAACTCCCGCACGCCGGTCATCGTGTCGCCGCCGTTGAGGTGCATCTGCACCCCGGAAATCTCGGTCGCTATTGGCAACTCGCGCTGGGTAACCTCGTTCGTCCAGCCTCCCGGCTGCAGGCGCACGTGCGAATCAGCGAAAGAAAAGCGCAGGTTCGGCATGGTGCCTGAGTCAGTGCGCGGTGGGATCAGCAGGTCAGGGTTCTGGCGCTGGCGCATGACATCGCGCGGTCCCTGCTGCGGTCCGCCCAGCGGTCCGGATTCCGGTCCAGGAAGATTGCTGGTCGTCGAAGACGTATCCTCTGCCATCTCGTCTCCTGTTTCATCGTCCTCGTTCCACGCGCGGTAGCCAGTCTCACATATGGATCTCGATTTATGCGACGATGCGCGCCTGACTCGTTCCAGGCGGGGGCAATAGGCGTGCGCATTCGTGACATCCAGGTCGTTGGCTTGACGGGAGCTACTCCAGAGGGCGGCTGGAGCAACGAGCTTCGACCAGAGGACAGCGTGCACACGCTGGTCATCGTGCGGACGGACGAGGGCCTGACCGGCGTCGGGAGCGTCTTTACCAACGCCGGGCTGGTGCGAGCAGCTCTCGCCATCCTGGAGCCACTCTACCGGGGCGAGAACGCACTCGAGCCAGAACGTGTCAGCGAAAAGCTGCACCAGCACACCTTCTGGCTCGGTCGTGGCGGCAGCCTCACCCACGCCATCAGCGGCATTGACATCGCGCTGTGGGACATCCTGGGGCAAGCCACGGGCCAGCCAGTGGGGCGACTCCTTGGCGGGCGGTACCGTGAGCGTGTGCTCCCGTACGCCTCCCTGCTCATGGATCAACCGGAGCCGCTGGCTGAGCATCTGCGAGAGATCGCCGCCCGCGGCTTTCGCGCCTTCAAGATCGGCTGGGGACCCTTTGGCCGCGTCAGCTTCGACCTGGACGAGCAGATTGTGCGCGCGGCACGCGAGGCAGTCGGTCCCAACGCGAAGCTCATGGTCGATGCAGGCGGTAGTGACGCGTACTGGACCAACGGCCTGAAGTGGGCGCTGCGCAACGCAGACATGCTGGCTGCGTATGAGGTCGACTGGTTCGAGGAAGCGCTCTCTCCAGACGCACTCGAGGACTACGTGACGCTGCGCCGCCAGGCGCCGTTGCCAATCTCCGGAGGCGAGGTGCTGACCCGTCGCCAGGCATTCACGCCCTTCCTGGCCGCCGGGGCGTTTGACATCGTGCAACCGGACGTGACGAAGGTTGGCGGCATCTCAGAGGAACGCCGTATTGGCTGGATGGCCCAGGAGCATGGCGTGCGCTTTATTCCCCACGGCTGGAACACGGCGATTGGGCTCGCCGCAGATCTGCACCTGGCCTCCGCGTTTCCCGCCACGGATCTCGTCGAATACATCGACGGCTCGCCGTACGTCGACGAAATCGTGGCCACACCGTGGCAACTCGATGCCGATGGCATGCTGCCTATTCCAGACGTGCCAGGGCTGGGTATCCAGCTCAATCCGGACGCCATCGCGAAATATGGGGATGCGCCGTTGACGGAGGGATTTGGCACCCCGTAGCATCACGCAGACAACGTGATCAGGCGATGGGGTTCGCCATAACCACGCCCCAGGGCGTTGATGACTCCTGCATGTCCGTGCTGGAGTCTGCCCAGAAAGCCGCTCCGGCTTGTCAGGAGCGGCTTTTGTGTTTCCAGTAGACCGCCGTCTGTTGCTTTCGTGTTCGGCACTGGCCGCGATCATTGGCGTGGCGAGCGGCGCCGCCAGCGCCATCTTCCTGATTCTGCTCGATCTTGCCACGGCGGCCCAGACCGATAACCCCTGGCTGCTCTACCTGCTCCCCCTGGCCGGCGTCGTGATTGCCTGGGCCTACGCCGGGTTCGGGAAGTCTGCGGCAGGTGGGAACAACCTCCTGCTCGATCAAATTCACGCGGCGGATGAAGTAAACCGCGTACCACTGCGCATGATGCCGCTGGTCCTGGTCGCGACGATCCTCACTCACCTGTTCGGCGGTTCGGCCGGGCGTGAAGGCACCGCCGTCCAGATGGGCGGCGCCATTGCCGGGTGGATGGCTCGCACCCTGAACCTCTCGGCTGCCCATCTGCGCATCATGCTGATGTGCGGGATCAGCGGTGGGTTCTCGGGCGTCTTTGGCACGCCACTGGCCGGGACCGTTTTCGGCATGGAAGTGCTGGCGATTGGCGGCATGCGCTACGAGGCACTGCTTCCTTGCCTGATCTCCGCGGCGGCAGCAGACCTGGTGGTGCGCGATGTCCTGCACGTCCACCATGGCATCTACCCGGTGGCGTCCGGCTTTCCCGATCTTTCCCTGCGGACGCTCGTCGTGGTAGCTGTCGCCGGCGTTGCCTTTGGCCTGGCCAGCCTGCTCTTCGCCGAGAGCACAGCACTCGTCGAGCACACGTCACGCCGCCTGGTTCCCAACCCCATGCTGCGCGCGTTTCTCGGCGGCTTCGTGGTTATCGCCTTGACCCTGGCGTTGGGCACGCGAACCTACAACGGGCTCAGCCTGCCGCTGCTTGCCGATGCCTTCAACGGCAGCCAGATTCCCACCTTCGCATTCCTGTTCAAGCTCATCCTGACCGCCGTCACCCTGGGTGTCGGCTTCAAGGGTGGTGAGGTTACGCCCCTGTTCGTGATTGGCGCGACGCTCGGCGTGACATTGTCCGGCCCGCTCGGGTTCCCGGCCGATACGCTGGCAGCGCTCGGGTTCGTGGCAGTCTTCGCAGCAGCTGCAAACACGCCGCTCGCCTGCATCATCATGGGTGTCGAGATCTTCGGCTTCGGCCACAGCGCCGTGATCCTGTTCGGCATTGCCGTCTGCGTGGCCTACACCATCTCAGGCAACCACGGCATTTACCACTCGCAGCGCATCCTCACCTCCAAGCTCCTCCAACCCGCGTCGCCGCTGATCGGCTCCTCGCTCCGGGAGATCCGTGCTCAGCGGCTCCCGCTGACCGGGCAACTGCGGGCTGTGCTGCCGTCTCGCCGCCAGACGGTGATCGGCGACGTCAAGCCTGATCCCGCATCACCTGCCGGGGTTGACGCCACGGGGCGAGCAGAGAGATAGGGGTCACAGCCCCTTGCGTCATCGGTGTGCGGGAGAGCTGGCCTTCCGGCCCATCGCCCATCCCTGAGTGTTATTTCGAGCCCAGTCGGGCGGTGACGGCGTCTCGGACCACCTGGATGTGATGTCGAAGCGAACGTTGAGCGCGGGGCTCGCTCGTCGGGGGATGGGAGACCTGGCTGACGACGCCGCGCACGCCGGGAACTGGACGGTGCTGGCACATTGCCTACTCTTGGTCGAAGTACTCCACGGCCGTGATACCAGCGTGTTTTGACGCCTTGAGTTGGCCGGAGTGTGAACCGCGGTAGGCTCCGGAGGTTGGCGCGACGTCGCTGTAGTCGCGCCCGGTGGCCACCGTCAGGTACGAGGCGCCAGGAACGCGGTCGTGGGTAGGATCGAGCGGCTGCGCGATGAAGCGGTTGCGTTTCTCCGGGTCAGGCAGCAGGACCTCAACCCAGGCGTGCGTTCCGCCTTCGCCCAGCAAGTGCCCGGAGACGTAGCGCGCCGGCAGCCCACGCAGGCGGCACAGCGCGAGCATGATGTGGGCGTAGTCCTGGCACACACCTGCCCGCCGCTCGAATGCCTCGGCAGCCGTCGTGCTGACGTCGGTCGCACCCTCGCGGTAGGTCATGACGGCGTAGACCCAGGCGCAGATGCGATCCGCCAGCTCGCGGTCTGATGACGCCACTCCAAGCTCCGCTGCTGCGGCACGCAACGCGTCGTCCGGCTCGGTCAGGCGAGAGAACTCATGGAACAGGTCCCCTTCGTAGAGGTGTCGCGCCACCAGGATTGGCCCGGCCGTCGCGTCCCGCTCCGCGAGGATCCACGCCGTGAAGGTGATCTCTTTTGCGATGTGATCGGCGGACAGGGAGATGACGAGGTTGCCAAATTGATCGATCTCTCGCCGCACCTCCGTGGTCGGCGATGAGATTTCGAGCCGGTGTGTCACCAGCCGCTGCGGGCCGTGTCGCTCCGGCGGGATGATGACCAGCCGGTGCCGCAGATCGCTGATCGGCCCCTGGTATTCGTAGCGGAACTGCTGGTGGATGAAGTACGCGGTCCAGCGGACATCGTCCCAGCGCACATCACGATGATCAATCGCCTGGGCCAGCATGGCCTGCAGCCCTTGCTGGTGTTCCTCGATTGACGCTTCCGTCAAGGCGTCCGTCCTGTACGCGCACCCTCAGCACCAATGCGCAACCCTTCAGACTGCTGCAGGTGTGTGCCGCGTGAGGCGCTCTCGGAATCTTGCGGCGGGAGAGCGGAGTCTACTTCATCCGTCCAGACCACCATCCGTTGGAATTGCGCCGGGCCATAGGTCGTCATCATGGCCACATCGACCGCGTCGCGCCCCACGCCGATCGGAATACGGCCGATCCGCGGCGTGTTGAAACGCGCGTCGAACGTCCACCAGCGGCCATCGAGCCAGACCTCGAACCAGGCGTGGAAATCCATTGGCGGGAAGGGGCCAGGCACCCCAATATCCGGCATGTAGCCAAAGACGTAGCGCGCCGGAATACTCAACGCGCGGCAGAACGTAATCGCCAGGTGAGCAAAGTCGCGGCACATGCCACCACTGGCCACGTAAACGTCGAGCGCAGTGGTGCTGGGCGTACTGTGCAACCGGCCGTACTCGATGTTGACGTGAATCCAGTCGCAGATTGCTTGCACCTGCCCCCAGCCCGGTGGCACTTGCCCAAAAAGACGCCACGCCGTGGCGGCCATGGTCTCAGACGGACAGTAGCGACTGGACAATGTGTAGACGAGCAACTCGTCCGGCAAATCAGCGATGGGGATCGCACGCGCATCGAGGTTGATCTCATCCGGGTCGCCGCTGACGTCCACCACCGCGTCGTACACCAGCGAAATCTCCCCTTCCGGCAGGGTCAGTCGCTCGCAGCGGTTCCCGAACAGATCGTGGTACTCGTGGTGGGCTGTTTCCGGGACGATGCGCCACTCCTCCCGCACTATCTGGTGTGCGGGGTCGAGCCGTGGCCGCACCAGGGCGACCGTTGGCGTAGGAACGGGTGTGGCGTATAAGAATTCACAGCCGACGCTGAGCAACATCTGCCTGGCTTCCTTGCAATGAACGTGCGAGCTCCGTCAGATCCGGGTCAGGATGACGGTTGAGTCCTGGGTTGGCCCTACGCTGTGCTGCTGTTGTTGCTGTGGCTGCTGGCGTGGTGAGCGGTCATCCGAGCCAGGGGCAAATGGATCTCCCATGTCCATACTGCTCCCCATCGGCGACAGCGTCTGCGTCATCGAGCCCATCGATTGCGTCATCGCTTCCAGGCGCTGCAGCTGGCGCATGGCTCCGAGTGTCTGGAACTGGATCGGTCCAACACGAGAACGCGCCGGCGCCCCGATACCAAGGCTCTGCGACTCGCCCATGACCTCGCACTGCACCGATACATCGAGACTGGAGGCAGCACCGCCGCGATACGTTCCTCGCACAATCGAGACATCCGCATAATCCCGGCCCACCGCCACCTTGACGTGGCGACCCGTGGAGGGTGTCCCAGCGGTCGGGTCGATCCCAACCCACCCGTAGGGCGGGATGAACGCCTCCGCCCAGGCATGAGAGGCAGCACTGGCCGGCACGTTGCCGAGATAGCCACTCACGTAGCGGGCTGGGAGTCCTGCGTGGCGGCAGAGCGATATCAAGAGGTGCGAGAAGTCCTGGCACACGCCACTGCCGCCCTGCAGCAGGTCATCGACCGTCGAGCGAACATTCGTGGCTCCAACGCGATATTCGAAGTGATCGTGGACGTAGGCGGCGGCTGTGCGCAAGAACGCATACGCAGACACGCCAGGATCTGCAGCCAGGAGAGATTCAGCGATCATGGCGGTTGAGCTGCCCAGTGCCACGTATGAACTGGGGTGCAGGAACTCGGCATTCTCGTCGGCAAAGTACTCGTCCTGCCCCAGCGTAGCCAGGGTCGGGGAGTGATCGTCCGCCTCGTCACGTGGACCGGTCAGGTGCTCTGCAACCCCCGCGAAGGTAATCACGTCGCTCGTTGCCTCGATGCAGAGACGATCGTGCATGTACGGGATGCCGAAGTCGTGCACGGAGTTGCCGTAGTAGTCCTCGAAGGCAATGACGGTCGCTGGTGGGTCGATGGCCAGGTTGAACCCGACGCACGTCTGCATACCGTCTGAGACAGGTCGCAGGCGCACCTCGTTGAAGCTCTCGTAGGCAGGTGGCGCGTAGGTGTACTCGGTGCGGTGGGTGATCCGGTAGCGCATCTTGCCTCCTCAGGCCACCACATCTTCCGGCCGCAGCACGCGCGGCGCGAAATACTCGGCCTGGATGTGCTCGCCGAGGCGAAAGCAGGCCCGCTGCAGGTCAAGCAGATACTGGTGCAGGCCGACCTCAAAGATCTCTTCCACCCTCCCGTAGGCCAGGCGGCTGCGCAGGATTCCCGCGGCGCGCTCCGCCTCGCTCCCACCCGATGGAATCGGCATGAGCGGGGCGGCAATGGCGATCGTCCGGTGCTCTGGATCGTAGGTGCGGTAGGCAGAGATTCGCGCCAGCGCGTCGTCTACCTCACCGATGGAAAAGAGAATGGAGCGCGGAAAGACCGGCGAGAGCGTGAGCATTTCGACCACGTCGCGGGGCTTGACGGCCGCCCGGTAGAGCTTGTGGTACGCCTCGTAGGCGGAGAGCGAACGCAGCACCGCCTGCCACTGGTGCCACTCGCCGGGCACATCGTCGGTGATCCGTGCGGCAGCGTCATCGAAACCGGGTCCAGCCACTGGTGCGTGGGGCACAGCGTCAGCGACCAGCAGGTGGTATTTCACGTCGAGCGCGCGCGCCGTCTTCTCGGCCCGCTCCAGGAACTTGCCCGCCTGCAGGAAGTGCCACCCCTCCTCGCGCGGCATGGTGCTGTCTGTCACGCCCTGGAACAGGTGGCTGAACTCGATCACGGAGCGGTAGAAGAGGTGCGCGTTCTCGATGCTCACCGGGCCCTGGCCGAAGCCGGTCCAGCGCTGCAGGTCGAGGTAGAAGCGGTTCAGGGCCTCCCACATCTCGCTCGCGATCTGGTGACGCATGGCGCGCGCCTGCTCCCGGGAGCGCGCTACACAGGAGACGATGGAGTTCGGGTTGTTGGGATCAAAGGTGAGGTAGGTGGGTACGGTCTCCTCGTTCGCCTCGCCGTAGCTGCTCTTGAAGCGCTGCTCGTTGCCGACGATCGCGATGAGCGCTTCCCAGTGCCGGGTGCGCCGCGCCTCCGCCAGCTCCGAGGTGCCCATGCCGAGGGTGTGGTGGTAGTTCACGTCAGTGATGCGCGCGGTGTCTTCCGCCCGCTCCACGTAGCGCCCGATCCAGTAAAGCGATTCCGCCATCCGGCTCAGCATGCCGCCCACTCCCGCATCCCACCGGTCCCGTCTCGTTCGCTCATTCCAGGACCCAGGTGTCCTTGCTGCCACCACCCTGGCTGGAGTTGACCACCAGCGAGCCCTTGCGCAGCGCGACACGGGTCAATCCGCCCGGCAGGACGTGAATGCCGTCATTGCCGGTCAGGATGTACGGGCGTAAATCGACGTGCCGCCCTTCCAGGTGCCCGCTGTGACCATCACTTGCGTCATCCGCCACGAAGGATGGGGAGCGCGAGAGGGGGACAACCGGCTGGGCAATGTAGTCACGCGGGTCGTTGATGATGCGACGCCGAAACTCGGCGATCTCCTGTTCCGATCCACTCGGGCCGATCAACATGCCGTAGCCACCGCTCTCGTTGGCGGCCTTGACCACCAGCCGATCCAGGTTCGCCAGCACGTACTCACGCTGCTCCGGGTCGTCTGGCAGGTAGGTCGGCACATTGCCGAGGATCGGCTCCTCGTTCAGGTAGTAGCGGATGATGGCCGGCACGTAGTGATAGACCACCTTGTCATCGGCGACGCCGGTGCCGATCGCGTTCGCCAGCGCCACGTTCCCTGCTCGCACGGCGCCCAGCAACCCGGCCACACCAAGGATGCTGTCCGGCCGGAAGGCGAGTGGATCGAGGAACTCGTCATCGACGCGCCGGTAGATCACGTCGACCGGTTGCCGGCCGAGCGTCGTACGCATGTAGACCCGGTTGTCGAGCACGAATAGATCGCGCCCTTCAACCAACTCGATGCCCATCTGTTGCGCGAGGAAGGCGTGCTCGAAGTAGGCGGAGTTGTAGACCCCGGGCGTGAGGAGAACCACCGTCGGACCTGGGCCGTTGACGGGTGTCGGGCGCGGCGAGAGGATCCGCAGGTTCTCCAGCAACTGGCCGGCGTAGTGATCGACCGGGCGCACGCTGACTTCATCGAACCAGTCCGGGAAGACGTGGGTCATGGCCCGGCGGTTGGCCAGCACATAGGACACGCCGCTGGGTGAACGTAGGTTGTCCTCCAGCACCAGGTAACGTCCCTCGGCATCACGGACAAGGTCGCTGCCGACGATGTGGATGTAGCGGTCATGGGGAACATCGACACCCACGACCTCCCTCCGGAAGTGGCGGGCACGCACGATCAGGCGGCGCGGCACGACGCGGTCATGCAGAATCTGCTGCCCGTGGTAGATGTCGTGGATAAACATGTTGAGCGCGCGAATGCGTTGCTGCAGGCCGCGCTCGATGATCTGCCACTCCTGGGCCGGAATCAGGCGGGGGATGAGGTCGAACGGGAAGATGCGCTCTGTGCCCTGCTCAGCATCGGAGTAGACCGTGAACGTGATCCCCTGATGTAGGAATGAGCGATTCGCCAGTTCACTGGCCCTTGCCAGGTCGCCCGGTTTCAGTTCGGCCAGGTGGCGTGCGAGGTCCTGGTAGTGCGGGCGCGGGGCAATCTTCCCTCCCGTGACCGCAAACATTTCGTCATAGAACGGTCCGGGATCGTAGCCCTGCAACAACGGACCAGACAGAACCGCATCCCGGGGGAGATCACGCATCGTCGGCATTGGCCGCGCTCCCATCGTTCTCGACTGGCACTGCAGGGGCAATGTTCCGTTCATGATCGCCGCTCACCCGACAATCGGCAATTGCGCACGGCACATGCCAATCTGCACCCCGTTGTGCACGTCACGCACAGGTCTTACGAACGCACGGCCGACCACCAGTAGTCCCGGTGCGTACGTACACTCTGCCTGGGGACTAGACAGATGACACCTCACGTGGCATCCTTCAAAGGCCATCGAGTTGGTGGACATTGGTCACTTGCTGGGGAGTGATCAGCTATTCAACTCGTAACTGGCCGGGAATGGGATGACAACTGACCTTTTGCTGCCGCTCTATGGCCTTGTCGTAGGCATGCTGGTGGGACTCACTGGTATGGGCGGCGGAGTCCTGATGACGCCGCTGCTGGTGGTGGGCCTGGGAATGCCTGCGACTGTGGCAGTGGGAACAGACCTCGCGTACTCCTCTGCCACGAAACTCGTGGGCGCATGGCAGCACTGGCGGCAGGGCACTGTTGACACCCGGGTCGTGCGTGCACTGGCCATGGGCAGCATTCCGGCAACCATCGTTGCCGTGACGGTTCTCTACTACCTGCACAACGTGCTGCACATCGATGTCAACGCGGTTCTCGAGCGATTCATCGGCGTGATGCTGGTGATCGCGGCCGTCTTGATGGTGCGCAAACTCTGGATGAGTTTCAACGGCGAGACCAACCACCTCCACCTGAACTACGACCACTTCCCAACTGGCCGCCTGGTCGCGATCGGCGCGCTCGGCGGCTTCCTGGTTGGTATGACCTCTATCGGCAGCGGCAGCCTCATCATTGCCCTTCTGGTGATGACCATCGCCCTGGCGCCAGACAAACTGGTCGGCACGGATGTCGCGCACGCGTTCCTGCTGGTGGGGACGGCCGCCCTGGCACACCTGCTCTTCATGCAGGATGTCGACATGATGCTGGCCGGCAAACTCCTGGCTGGCTCGATCCCTGGGGTCCTGCTCGGGAGTCGCATGGCGCCGCTCGTGCCACGCCGTCCGCTGCAGGCGTTCCTCGCGGTTCTGCTGATGAGCACAGCCATCTCGATGTTGAAGTAACCGGCGCGAAGCACGGCGCCGGATAGACGACCGAACAAGGCCGCACCGGGTCCGCAGGGGGCCTTGTTCGGCATGTAGCGCCAGTGCTTTACAACAGGCTTACCGAGGCGTAGTATCACGGCGGGTACCCAAGACACCATTCGCGACATGCGAAAGGAGGTCACCCGTTCCGCTGAGACTCAACACCGCAAGCAACCAAAGTGACCCCTCCTTCAAGAGGGTGTGACCGAGCCCTCTGGCAATGGGCCGGCACGAAAATGCGATGTCGAGGGCGAGGTCTGGTACCTCGCCCTCACGTCTTCCCGGGCCACTGTTGGCGGCGCCTGATAGGCGCGAATCGGCGGCAACTCCCCCACCCATCGTTCAACTTCCACCAGCGCGTGCTGCCCACTGCACCCCTGCGCCAGGCTCGATGTTCCCCGATCGAAGGTCAACACATTCGGATTGCCGTGCACGCAAAGGCTTTGCGGATCGGCCGGATCGAGCGGGTCGTACCAGGCGCCAGTTGAAAGCTGGACCACGCCGGGCCGAACATCTTCACTCACGATGACCCCGGCCAGGCAACTTCCACGCCTGTTGAACAGCCGCACGATGTCACCGTCGGCGAGCCCGCGCGGCGCCGCATCCAGCGGATGGATGCGCATCGGTTCGCGCCCCTGGATCTTCGACTGCTGGCTGGTCTCCCCGGCGTCGAGCTGGCTGTGCAGGCGCGTACGGGGATTGTTGGCTACAAGTTGCAACGGGTACTGCGCCTGTTCAGGACTGCCCAGCCACTCTTTCGGCTCATACCAGGCCGGGTGGCCCAGGCAGTCGGCATAGTTGAAGCTCGCGATCGTTTCCGAAAAGAGCTCGAGCCGTCCGCTTGGCGACGTCAGGGAACTCTTTCCGTTGCTTGCCTGGAGCCCCGCGAAGAGCACGATCCCCTCGTCCATGTCCGGCAGGGGGAGATAGCCGGTTTCCCAGAACTCATCGAACTCGGGAAACCGTTCGTGGCCACCAGGAAGGCCGTCACGCCAGTGGTTGTAGAGATAGGGTACCCACTCCTCGGCGCGGCGGTTCTCCGTGAAGGTTTCTCCCGCTCCAAGTGCGCTGGCGATGTCACCCAATGCGTCAAAGTCATTGCGGCTGCAAGCGAAGGGCTTGATGGCCTGGCGCATCGCAATCAGGTACGGGTCATTCCCCGCCGCGCCGATGTCGTTACGCTCCAGGCTGACGGTAGAGGGAAGCACGACGTCCGCGTGGCGAGCCGTGCCAGTCCAGAAGGGGTCGTGCACCACCACGGTGTCCGGTTGCTGCAGCGCGCGTCGCAGGCGGCCGATGTCCTGGTGATGGTGGAACGGGTTTCCGCCCGCCCAGGCCACCAGCTTGATCTCCGGGTAGACGTGATCCTCACCGTTGTAGGCAAAGGTCTCGCCCGGGTGCAGCAGCATGTCAGAGACACGCGCCACCGGGATGAAGTCCGACACCGGGTTCTTGCCCTGCGGAAAGACCGGCAGGCGATGCTTCAACGGCGCCATACCGACGCTCTGCATCGATCCGTAGCCAAAGCCATAGCCACCACCCGGCAGGCCAACCTGCCCGAGAATTGCCGCCAGGGCTACGCCCATCCAGGGCGACTGCTCGCCAAACTCCGCCCGCTGCAGGGACCAACTGGTGTTGATGAACGTGCGCTTGCTGGCCATGCGGCGTGCCAGATCAGCCAGTGTCCCGGCGGGGATCTGGCAGATCGCGGCAGCCCAGGCCGGGTCCTTCGGCTGCCCGTCATCCAGGCCCAGGACGTAGCGCCTCAGTTGCTCGTAGCCAACCGTGGCGCGGTCGAGGAAGGAGCGGTTCGCCAGGCCTTCGTCGATCAGCACATAGGCCAGGGCCAGCATCGCGGCGACATCGGTTCCCGGTGCAATCGGGTGCCAGGTCGCGTTCGTGTACTCCGGCAGGTCGTCACGCAGCGGGCTGAAGAGGTCGAACTGGGCACCTCTTTCAGCCATCTGGCGCAGATACCCGCCAATAGCATGCACCGTGGCTCCGCCCGGGCTCACGAAGGTGTTCTTGAGGGGAATGCCGCCAAAGGCAACCACCAGTTCGGTGTGCTCGGCGATCAAAGCCCAGTCGGTCCCGCGCTGCGTCATCGTCAACATCGGCGCCGCCACCCGCGGCAGGATGACGTCGCCCGCCGCGTTGCTGTAGGTGTTGACCGAGCGCACGTAGCCGCCGAGCGCGTTCAGGAAGCGGTGCAACTGGCTCTGGGCGTGGTGAAAGCGTCCTGCACTCGCCCAGCCATACGAGCCGCCGTACACAGCCTGTGGCCCGAAATCGCCGTAGACCCGCTGGTACTCGCCAGCGAGAATCTCTGTCACCTCGTCCCAGGACACAGGGACCCAGGCATCGCTGCCGCGCCGCGCATCTGGGCCGGGCCCGTCCTCCAGCCACCCTCGGCGCACCATTGGCTGTGCGATGCGAGCGGGACCCTGGGCTCCGGTACGGATGTTGCCCAGCAGGGGCGAGGGATCCGGGTCTCCAGCGAACGGGCGAATTTCGATCAGCTTGCCGGCATCGGTGATGGCGTCGAACGCGCCCCAGTGGGAGGAATGTGATTGGACCTGCGACGCCACTCGATGCACCTCGCGTAATTCTCTCAGCTCCGAAACCAGCCAGTCGCCAGATCAGCCAGTTGTCTATCAAGTATCTCTAGAATTGACCATGATGGCGAGCGTCCGACACTACTGACCGATTGTCCGGGCATCATGCGTTTCAGAGTACGCTCAAATGACGAGCAGCGTGGCCACCACGCCGCGCGAACGTAGCGCCATCGGCGCTGCTGCGTGAAGGACTGCACGATACATGACGGACGATCTGAACCGGCTGGAGCCCGACCTATCCACTCACCTCCCGCGTCGCGCGGCGTTGCGTCACCTGGGAGCTGGTGGACTGGGCGCCGGGCTGCTGCTCCACGCACTTTCAGGATCGGGCGCTGCCCAGAGCGCGGTCGCCTCAGCTGCAACCGAAGCCGCCGCGCGGCGCGCCATCAACGCCATCAACCAGGCATTGAGCACCGGCGACCTGTCCGTGTTGAACCTGAGTTTTGCGCCGAATTACGTAAACCACACGCCTGCCCGCTCATTTACCACGAGCCAGTCCTTCAGTGGAGACCTGGCTGGCCTGGGGAACGCCCTGACCGGGCTGCGTGGCATCGTGCCGAACGCGAAGTTCCTGGTTGAGGATGTCGTGGCGTCTGGAGACACGGCGGCAGTCCGGGTGGAATTTCGTGGCGATGTCGATACCAGCCTGGTAACGCTGCCAGCGGGTGTCGCTCCCCGGCTGCTCGTCGGCGGGATAGCGATGGCTCGCTTCGAAAACGGTCTGGTCGTCGAAAGCTGGCAGTACGACGACGCCGCGGCGCAGTTTCTCTTTGCCCCCCAGACTGCGACGCCCACACCCTCGCCGGCGACGGCTACTCCCACGCCCGCCGGGGCGACGCCCGGCGAAGCGCGCAATGTCAGCGATTTCAACGCCATCCAACTCCAGGGCGTGGGACAGATGCAGATCGTGCAGGGCGACCAGGAGTACTTGACGATCGACGCCGAGGAGAAGGTGCGCAACCGCATTTCCTCCGAGGTGCGCAACGGAACTCTGGTGATCGAGCCCGCTCGCGATTTCCGCACCGATCAACCGATCGTGTACTACGTGGGCGTCAAGACGCTGGGGAACCTGAGCGTGAGTGGCTCCGGCCAGGCCGTAACGGAGACGCTCACGGCCGATGAACTGATTCTCGAAGCGCGCGGCACCTCCGGAATCACGATCGCCAGCCTGACCGCGGCCGCCCTCCAGGCGACCCTCGCCGGAAACAGCAAGATCTCGCTGGCTGGCAGCGTCGAGCGCCAGGATGTCACGCTGCAGGGAACAAGCGTCTACGACGCGGGAAACCTGGTGAGCACTGACGCGACCGTCACGGCCAGTGACACCGCGCAGGCCGTCGTCCAGGCCAACGCCACGCTTCAGGCCACAGCCAGTGGTGTGAGCAAGATCGTTTACAGCGGCGACGCCGCGGTGACTCCGAACACCTCAGGGGTGGCCAGCATCACGCAGGCGGGGTAACGACCATCTGCAGAGCGCTGGCGGGGTGAGGTGCCAACGTGCACCTCACCCCGCTTGCTTGCCAACACATGATCCGCGCCGCCCTCGTGGCACGTAGCGGGTAGCCGGTCCCCGGTGCGAGGGCAGCGGCGTGGGTTCCTTTGCGACCAGCTCTTACCGGGACCGGTTGTTGGCTCTCTACAGCCGGTACAACCGCGTTGCTGTGCCCCACAGGATCGCGTCTCGCTCTGCTGGTGAAAATGGGGCGAGGGCCTGCTGGTGTGCCGCCCAGAGCGCCGGGAAGTCGGTCCACAACTTCTCGATCGGGAAGTTGCTCCCAAACACACAGCGATCCGCCCCGAACAGCCCCACGGTTTCGCCGACTACGAAGCTGATGAACGCGGGATCGACGCGATGAAGGAATGTGCCCAGCCCGGATAGCTTGACGTTGACGTTCGGTTGCTCGGCGAGGCGCCGCATGCCCTCCCGCCACTCACCGACCGTGGCCGGATCATCAGCCGTCAGCATCCCGGCGTGAATAAGCACGAACGGAATCTCCGGAAAATCGGCGGCGAGGCGGGCGGCATCAGCCATCTGCCCGGCGAACACCTGGAGCTCAAAAAGCCACCCGTAGTCCGCGACACGTGCCAGGTTGCGGCGAAAGTTGGGGTCGTTCATCCGGTCTGGCACCGGCGCGTAGCGGTATTGCGGGTTCTCGTGCCAGTGCAGTTGCAGCCGCGTCCCACGCATCAGCGGCGAAACGCGCGCCTGCTCTGCAAAAACCGCTGCGCAGCCATCATCCATCAGGTCTGCCGAACCCACGATGGCGTGCGGCCATCCTGTTTCGTCGGCGACTGACTGCACCCAGCGCACCTCATCGACCACGCGCTCCAGCGGCCAGTTCGTCTGCACGTAGACCGACTTCGCAATCCCCATGGGCTCGACGTCGGCGCAGTACTCGGTGATCGGGTAGTCACGCCGAATCGGCTCGTATGGGCCAAAGATGCGCGGCACCATCGGACCCTTCAGCCACTCCAGGTCATCCTGCCGCCAGATGTGGTGATGGGCGTCGACATACCCTCGCTCGCTCATGCGACCCTCCGTCGTGTGGCCCAGGCGGCGCCTGCCTGCCGCCGGGGTCGTCCTTCCAACTCCGGGAGCCGCTCCAGTTCTCGCAGCAGCAGGCGAGCCGAATCCGCGTTCCCCAGGCGATCCAGCGACCCGAGAATGCCCAGCATGCCGCGAGTCGCCGGGCGGTAGTTGCGATCCCCGGCCAGCGGCGTGAGCCAGACCAGCCGGTGCGCCAGCCTCGCCAGTCGCTCGGTGGTTTCCATCATCTGTCCCGGATGTCCCAACTCCAGGCCATCGGACAGCACCATCACCAGTGCCCCGCGCGCCAGCGAGAGGTAGCGGCTGTTGCTGAGGAAGGTGGCAAACGCCTCCCCGATCCGCGTGCCACCATCGAAATCAGCGATGACCTCGCTGAGGCTGGCCACCGCCACGTCGACATCCGGGTGGCGCAGCGCCGGCGTGATGCGTGTCAGGCGCGTGCCGAAGGTGAAAACCTCCACCCGCTCACCGCCGTGGACGAGCGCGTGGGCAAAGCGCAGGAAGTCCGGGCTGTGGGATTTCAGTGAGCCGGAGACATCGAGCAGCAACAACACCCGGCGCTGGCGGGGCGGTCGTCTGCGGTAACGCAGGCGCACAATCTCGCCGCCCATGCGCTGCGCCTCTGCCAGGACGTCTCGCACCGCAATTTCGTCACCGTGCGGATCACGCACACGACGCCTGCCTCTGCCCCTGGGGATTACGCGCTGCGCCGCTCGCATCGTCTGCACCCAGACCTCGCGCTGCTCGTCGCTTGCGCCGGCGACCACCCGCTGGTTCAGCAGTTCGTCGATGCTGGCAGCCTCGCCCGTGCCCTCGCTCAGCTCCTGCGAGCTGGAGGTCTGCGACTCGCCAGGATGCGGCTGCTCGGTCTCGCTCTCCGGCTCCTCCTCATCCGAGACAGCTTCGATCCTCTCCCACCCTGCACCGAACCAGGCCTGGAAGAGCGCATCGAACGTGGGAATCTGCGCCACGTCAGTCACCAGGGTCAACCTGGCGATCCAGTACAGATCGGGCAACTGGCGCAGCGGCGTCACCGTCACCGCGCGCAGGAAATCAGCGCGCCGCGTTGGCAGTACAGGCGCGATTTCGGCACTGACGGCATCCACAAACCCGGTCAGCACCGCCTGTGGCTTGATGAGGGACTCAGCCGCGCTCACAGATCGATCACCGCTTGCCTCACCTACAGCCAGCCCCTCTTTCGGCCGCCCACGCTCGCGTGTCATCCCGAGCGACGTTGAAGGACCCCGCTCCCCAACCGCGCGGATCGAGGTGTCCTCCACCGTACGATGTCATCCCGACGTACGTTGTCATCCCGACGAAG
The DNA here is from genome assembly GCA_046328375.1 of Thermomicrobiales bacterium. Lineage (GTDB taxonomy): Bacteria > Chloroflexota > Chloroflexia > Thermomicrobiales > UBA6265 > JACCXM01. Next base: position 103,657 of record JAXLWT010000004.1, on the reverse strand, counting down.
GAGGGATCTCGTCTCCTTCCTCGCCTCGCTCCCGGCCTGTCGCCTCTCCACCCCTGTGCTGGCGTGTTCTCTCGACCGAAGTGGAGCGATACTGGCGTCAATACCTGCGACGATTTGAACTCCCGGCCAACATCACATGCCGGCATCGTTCCTCGGCGGTAGCCAAGGCCGAGATCCCTCCTTTCGTCGGGATGACACCCTGGGGTGGGTGGCAGTAAGGGTGACAGGTGAAGGGGGATGACACCTCCTCACGTGTCTGCACCCGCGCCAACCAGGAGGCCTTCCGCCTCCCGCGCAACTCGCGCCAGGTCCTCCTGGTCCTTCAGCAGCAAGCCCAGCGAGCGGCGCAGCGCGACCGGCCACGCGATACCGCGCTGCTGCAGGGCATACGCGCCACGCGCCCAGTCCACCGATTCCGCGATGCCCGGCTTCTTCAGCAGCGGCATTCCGCGCGTTTGCGCCACGGCTGCGACCAGCGCTTCCGCCGCCTCTGCCGTCAGGCCAGGCGCCAGCGCCTCGACAATGCGGCGCTCACGCGCCTGCTCCGGGAAGTCAATCCAGTGGTACATGCAGCGCCGCTTCAGGGCGTCGTGCAGTTCCCGCGTCCGGTTTGAAGTGAGGATCACCAGCGGCTTCACCCTGGCGCTGACGGTGCCCATCTCCGGGATGCTGATCTGGAAATCGCTCAGGAACTCCAGCAGGTACGCCTCGAACTCGGCATCGGCGCGGTCCACCTCGTCGATCAGCAGCACCGCCCCGGTCTCGCTGCGCAACGCACGCAGCAGCGGCCGCTCCAGCAGGAACTCCGGGCGGTAGATGTCATCGACATCCGCGCCGTGTTCGTGTGCCCGCAGGTGCAGCAGTTGCCGCGCGTAGTTCCACTCGTACAGGCTCTGCGCCGCGTCCAGTCCCTCATAGCACTGCAGGCGCACCAACTCTCGTCCGGTGATGCCTGCCAGAGCCTGTGCCACCGCCGTCTTGCCGACGCCCGGCTCCCCTTCCAGCAGGAGTGGCTTGCCCAGTTCGTTCGCCAGGAAGATCGCGGTCGCCAGCCCATCGTCCGCGAAGTACGTCACCGCCTGCAGCGCCTGCTGCACAGCCTCGGGATCGCGGAAGCGACTCACGATTGCAGCCTCCGCATCAATTCAATCGCCGACATCAACCCGCCCGTAGCTCATCCAGTCCGCGCAAGATCTTCTCCGGTGTGATCGGGATACTCTCCACCCGCACGCCGCACGCATCGTAGATGGCGTTGGCAATGGCGGGTATGGGTGAGTTGGCGGTCATCTCGCCGATCCCCTTGCCACCAAAGGGACCATTCGCCGCCGGGCGCTCCAGGATGACGCTCTCCATGGCCGCCAGGTCGGCCGGACCGGGCATCAGGTATTCAGCAAAATCGGTCGGGCCGCTGGCGCGGTCAGGGTAGTACGGCTCGGTCGTCTCGAAGAGCGCGTGAGAGATCCCCATCCAGGCGCCGCCCACGATCTGCTGCTGCGCCATGGCCGGGTTGAGCGCCCGCCCCATCTCGTAGACGTTGTACATGGCCAGCACCTCAACCATGCCCGTCTCGTCATCCACCTCCACTTCGGCCACGGTGCAGGCATGCGCCTGGCAGGAATCGGGGTCCATCTCACCCGTTTCCGGGACCGGCTCGCTCTTTTGCTTGAGGAAAATGCCCCGTCCAGAAATGGTCTTGCCCTGCTTGAAGTGCGCCGCCAGCGCCAGGTCCACGATATGGATCTTCTTCTCCGGTGCGCCCCTGAGCCGGATGTACCCGGTGCCGTCCGTCTCCAGATCGGCCGGGTCTACCTCCATCTCCTCAGCGGCAGCCTGCAGCATCACCTCGCGCGCCTCCTGCGCCGCCATGATGACCGCGTTGCCGACGCGGTGGGTGCCACGGCTGGCGAAGGTGCCCATGCAGTGTGGCCCGGTGTCGGTGTCCGCTGTGTCGACCAGGATCATCTCCAGCGGCAGGCCGAGCGTCTCTGCCGCGCACTGGGCCACGACCGTCTTCAGGCCCTGCCCGAGATCGACTGACGAGAGGGTGATGACGAACGAACCGGTTGTCGTCGCATGAATCAGCGCCTGAGAGGGATCACCGCCCAGATTCATGCCCGTTGGGTAGTTCACCGCCGCGAAGCCGCGGCCGCGTAGTTTCGCCATCAGTGAGCGCCCCCTGCCGAGGAGAGTTCCCGGCACTCCCCTGGCAACTCATGACCAACCAGTTCCGCCGCGCGCTGCATGACTTCGATCAGCGCCGCGCCCTCCACGACCTTGCGGTGCGCCTTCATGTCGCCGTCGCGGTAGGCGTTCTGCAGCCGAAAGACGAGCGGATCGAGGCCAAGATCCCGCGCGATCCGGTCCATCTGGCTTTCCAGCGCAAAATCCGCGATCGTCACGCCAAAGCCGCGCATGGCGCTGGAGGGAGTGCGGTTGGTGTAGACGCAGTACGCGTCAACCCAGACGTTGGGGATGGTGTACGGCCCCGGCATGTGCGCCGCCGCCTTGGTTGTGCCGTAGGGCGAATGCCGCGAGTAGGCGCCGGCATCAACGCGCAAGGTAACCTGCCGCGCCACGATGCGGCCGTCCACCGTCACGCCATCCTTGATCGTGATCCGCTCCGCGGCGCGCGGCGAGGAGACCTGCATCTCCTCTTCCCGGCTGTAGACGTACTTCACGGGCCGGTTCGTGAGCTGCGCGGCGATGCACGCGATCGGCTCGACCATGACATCCACCTTGCCGCCGAACCCGCCCCCCACCGTGCCGCCGACCACGCGCAGCCGGTTGAAGGCCACCCCCAGCGTCAGCGCGGTGTTGTCGAGCGTGAAGTAGCAGGCTTGCGTGTCGGAGTGAATCAGCAGCCGGCCGTCGCCCTCCGGCTTGACGATGCAGCCGGTTGGTTCCAGCGGCGCGTGCTCGATCGGCGATGACTGGTACGTGTACTCGTAGATGCGATCCGCCTGTGCGAACCCCTTGTCGATGTCGCCGAAGCGAATGCGCCGGCAGTGATACCCCTCGTAGGTGAAGTAGTTCTTCTCGCCGTGCTTCGGGTTGACCACCGGCGCGCCCGGCAGCAATGCCTCATCGACATCCAGCACGGCCGGCAGCTCCTCGTACGTGACCCTGACCCGGCTTGCCCCGAGACGTGCCGCAGCTTCGGTCTTGGCGACCACTGCCACGATTGGCTCACCCATGTAGAGGACGCGGTCTTCGGCCAGCACCGGCTCGTCATCCGGTTCCACGCCGATCAGCCGCAGGATCGTGTACCAGTTGTTCGGCACGTCCCGGTAGGTCAGGACCCGCGTGACGCCCGGTGTCACCTCAGCCGCCGAGGTATCGACGTCCTTGATCAGGGCGTGATGCCGGTCCGAGCGGTGCATCTTGAGATGCAGCATCCCCGGATACGACACATCCTCAAAGTAGCGCGTCTGCCCTGTCACGTGCCCCCGCGCATCGGACCGCGGCGCAGCGGTGCCGATCACGTGGAAGTCGGCTTCTCGCTCAGCGGCGAAATAGTCAGTGTCGACTTCGGCGAAGCGAATGCTCATGGAAGGCTCCCTCAATCCGCCGCGCTACGTGCGACGTCCCCACCGCGCTGCGCCTCGGCAGCCACCAGCACGGCGTCGATGATTGCCTCGTAGCCGGTACAGCGGCAGACATGACCTGAGATGGCGCGAACGACGTCATCACGCGTGGGAGCGCTGTTCACCTCCAGGAGGGCCGTCGCTGCCAAAAGCATTCCCGAGGTGCAGAAGCCGCATTGGGTGGCAAAGCCGTCGACAAATGCCGCCTGTAACGGGCTCAGTTCATTGCCGTTGGCCAACCCCTCGAGGGTGCGCACCTCAGCACCGGCGATCGTTTCGACCGGAATCAGGCAGGAGGGTACCTCCTGGCCATCCAGGATGACCGCACAGGAGCCGCAGGTCCCCTGGGCGCAACCGCGTTTGGCGGCCACCAGGCCAAGGTTGTCACGCAGGGCCGAGAGCAAGGTCGTTCCCGGCTTCGCCAGGAACTCCGCTTCCTGGCCGTTCACCGTCAGGGTTACGATCGACGAGGGCATGGCGCCTCCTTCACTGCAGGCGATGAGGTTGTGGGCCGTTATGCACCGAGAATGGCCCGGCGGATGTGCACGGGCAGCACCCTTGCCCGGTACCAGGCGCTGGCGTAGGCGTCGGAGAAGGGCGCGGCGTCCATCAGGGCCAGGCCACTTGCTGTCGTCACGCTCTCGACGGTGAGGGGCTTGCCAATGAGTGCCTCTTCGACGTTCGGCGCCCGAATCGGACGCGGACCCGCGCCGCCCAACGCGACACGCGCCCGCGCGACCTTGCCGGCCTCCTGCTCGATCACCGCTGCCACGGTCACAATCGCGGCAGAGTTCAGTTTGCGGCGCATCGCCTTCGTGTAAAAGAAGGTTCCAGGATCGGGAAGAGCGAACACGATCCGGGTGACGATTTCACCTGGCCCGACGCCGGCGGACAGCACCTGGCCTACCCCTGCGTGACGTTCGCCATCTGATCCGGCGATTTCGGCTGTGGCGTCCAGCGCCAGCAACGCGACCGCAAGGTCGCCGTATGGCTGCGGTGCAAACAGATTGCCCCCCACCGTCGCCAGGTTGCGAATCAGTGGCGACGCAATCGACTCAATCACTGGCCGCAGGATTGACAGTCGTTCGTCATGACCAAGCGCGGTCAGGGTGATTGCAGCACCGATTCTCACCGCGTTCCCATGCATTTCGATCGTGTTGAGTCCGAGCTGGCGTGCACTGACGAGCGTGTTCCACGGGGACACCTCGGTGTTGACGACCGGCATCACCAGGGTGCCCCCAGCCAGGAAGACCGCGTCTGGCTGCAGGAGAGAGACTGCTTCGCTCACATCGCCTGGAATGAGTACGCGCTGCACCATTGCAGGCTGACCTCCTTCGATTCAGGACCGACGTCACATTATCGATAATCGAAGAGAATCATTTCCGACGAACTCCTGTCAATTACTGCGCCGGTGACTATGTCGACGGTAGGCACGCCCGCGTTCAGCCGGGACCTGAGGGATTGCGGGGAGCCTGAGGATGACGGCGACCCGGCGAGACCGCTACGCTCAGGGGATGCATGTAACGAAGCCTGTCCACACGTACCCGTCGCCTCCACCGAACCCGAGGGAGGATATTCCGAGCACTCTCGTTTCTTGCGGGAGGGATCCATGGCACTGAAGCGCCTGTCCCTGCGTGAACAGGTACGTGATGCCTTGCTCCGAGACATCCTGCGTGGCGTCTATGCGCCCGGCGATCGGCTGGTCGAGATGAAAATCGCGCGGGATCTCGGCACCAGCCAGGCGCCGGTCCGGGAGGCGTTGCGCGAGTTGGAGGCCGTTGGCTTCATCAAAAGCCAACCGCACCGCGGTGCCGTCGTCGGCGACATCTGGAAGCGCGGCCTCCATGAAATCTACGCCGTGCGTGGCGGCCTGGAGGAACTCGCAACGCGCCTGGCAACGCCCCGCCTCCGCGAAGATGTCAGCGCGTTGCAGGCCGAGGTCGACGCGATGCAGGACGCCGCCCTCGCCGGTGACATCGACGGCTTGATTGCGCACAGCTACGAGTTTCACCGTGCCATTATCGAGGCGAGCGACAACCTCCTGCTCCTCAGCGTCTGGCAGGGGTTGCACATCGAAACGCGCACCACCATCACCATGATGGCGCCCGGCATTGACTTACTGGCCGTGGCGGTAAGTCACCAGCCCATCGTGGATGCCATTGCGAGCGGAGACGTAGAGTTGGCCTGCCGGATTGCCCGCGAGCACCAGGAGTACTTCGCGCGGCTGCCCATTCCCGTTGGTGGTCCGGAGAGTGCCTCTGGCTGAATTGTCATTGCTACACTGCGCCGCCACGTTCCGTGTGATGCCGCCGACCGGGAGATGCGCATGAGCTTCGAGACCGACATCAAACCCATGTTCCGTGAAGAAGACCGCGACGCTATGGACTTCGTGTTCGACCTCTGGAAGTTCGACGACGTCAAGGAGAACGCGGAACTGATCTACCAGCGCATTGAAGACGGCTCCATGCCTTGCGACCGGGAGTGGAGCCCGGAGCAACTTGCGACCCTGCGCCAGTGGATCGACGACGGCTGTCAGCCATGAGCGCGTGAAGGGAGGTCAGGCGACCGCTTGACTTCGGGCAAGAAGCGGCGCACTCTAGGCGCGGTGCAAAAACTTGCCGCTCACCAGCTTGCGCAAAGAGGCGCGCTGGTGGTCACTACAAGGGAGGATCCTGCCGTGGCCCACGCTGACTTGACCCACTCCAGGCTCGACCGGCGCGATTTGCTCAAGCTCACCGGCGCCGCCGCGAGCGCAGCGGCGCTGGGTGGCCTGAAGATCGCTACCTCCTCGCAGGGCGCCCTTGCCCGCCAGGACACCAGCGCCATCATTTTCGGCGTTGGCACCGATGTCGACGAACTCGACCCCCGGACGACCGACACGCAAGAGGGGTACATCGCCGCGGCGAATGTCTACGACTGCCTCGTGCTGTACGAACTCGGCGCAACCACCCTTCGCCCCGGCCTGGCTGAGTCGTGGGAGATTTCCGAGGATGGGCTGGAGTACACATACAAGCTGCGTCAGGGCGTGAAGTTCCACGACGGGACCGATTTCAACGCTGACGCGGTGGTGACCTGGTTCAACTCCATCAAGGAGGGCGCCGAGGGCTCCCAGTACGACGCCACCCGCATGGTCTACATGGCGGACTTCATCGCCAACTGGATCGACAAGACCGAGAAGGTCGACGACTTCACGGTCAAGATGACCTTGCCAGCACCGTACGCGCCCCTGCTGGCGAACCTGGCGATCCCGATCGCCGGCATCCCCAGCCCGAAGGCGATTGAGCAGGGGCTGGATTACGTTGCGGTCAACCCATCTGGCACTGGCGCCTTCAAGCTGGCGCAAGCCAGCGACTGGACGCGTGACAGCCAGATGACGCTCGAAGCCAACCCTGACTACTGGGGCGGGGCGCCGCAGGTGCAGCAGTTGATCATCAAGGTCGTGCCGGAAGGCTCCACTCGCCTGCAGCAGGTGGAAACTGGCGAACTGGACATTGCCTGGGCGCTGACGCCGGAAGACGTGGAGAAGGCCCGCACGAACCCCGACTTGCTGGTCGTGGAAGACGCCGGGTTGAACACGAACTGCGTCGAATGAATGTGACCAAGGAGCCCTTCACCTCGAAGGAAGTGCGCCAGGCCCTCAATTACGCCGTGAACAAGGAAGAACTCTCCGAGGGGCTCTACAACGGCAACATGGTGGCAGCAGGCGGCGTGCTACCGCCCGTGGACTGGGCCTACAACCCGGACCTGAAGTCGTACCCCTACGATCCAGACAAGGCCAAGGAGCTGCTGGCTGCGGCCGGTTACGACGAGAGCAATCCGCTCACCTTCACCTTCATGTCCTACACGATCCCGCGTGGGTACAACCCCGTCGGTGACCGCCTCGCCACCGCTATCCAGGAGTACTGGGGAGAGGTCGGCGTGCAGGCGGAAATCCAGACCGCGGAGTGGACCCAGTACCGCGCGGACCGGCGAGCCAACATGTTCCAGTGCTCGCTCTCCGGCTGGCAGGGCGACAACGGCGATCCCGACAACTTCCTCTACTCGCTGCTGGATGGCGCCAGCGCCGGCGCCGGCAACACGTCCTTCTTTGACAACAAGGACGTGAACGATCTGCTGGCCAAGGCGCAAACAGTCTCGGACCAGGCCGAACGCACGAAGATTTACCACCAGGCCGAGCAGCTCATCGTCGATGAGGCGCCGTGGGTCTTCCTGGGGTACCAGAAGCACCAGGTCGTCACGCGAGCCAACATCACCGGTTTCCAACTCCAGCCGACGTACATCTACTACTTCTCGGCGGTCAGCAAGGCGTAACGAAGGTCAGGGCAGGGGAGATCTCCTCTGCCCTGATGCTTCCTCCCGAGCAACATGACGCGTTTTATCATCCGGCGCATCCTGCTGGCCCTCCCGGTTCTGCTGGGCATCATGACGGCCGTCTTCATCCTGCTGCAGCTTATTCCGGGGGACCCGGCGCTGGCACTGGCCGGTGAAAAAGCGAGCGTGGAGCAGGTGGAGCGCGTCCGGGAAGAGTTTGGGCTGAACCGGCCGCTGCCCGTGCAGTACGCCTACTTCCTGAAGTCGGCATTCACGCTCGATTTCGGGGCGTCCTTGCGCACCCATCAGCCGGTCGCATCAGAGTTGCGGCAATTCTTCGGCGCCACCATGGAGCTCAGCGTGGCGGCCCTCTGCATCGCGCTACTCATTGGCATACCAGCCGGGGTGATCGCTGCCACGCACCGCGCCACGCCACTCGATTACGGCACCATGCTCGTCGCACTCATTGGCATCAGCACGCCCGTATTCTGGAGCGGAATCGTCCTGATCTACATCCTCAGCTTCCGGCTCGGGCTCTTCCCGATCGGCGGCATCATTGGTACCGGGATCAAGCTGGACCGCGTGACGGACGCCTACGTGCTCGACAGCATCCTGACCCGTAACGGGCCCGCCTTCTGGTCCAGCCTCCACCATCTGCTCCTGCCAGCGTTCGTCCTGGCCACGATCCCCATGGCCATCATCGCCCGCATGACCCGCTCCTCAATGCTGGAAGTCCTCGGCCAGGATTACCTGCGCACCGCGCGGGCGAAGGGCCTGAAGGAGCAGGGGATCGTGGTGCGGCATGCGCTGAAGAACGCCCTGATCCCGATTGTCACCGCGATTGGCCTCCAGTTCGGCGGCCTCCTCTCCGGCGCGTTCCTCACCGAGACGGTTTTCGGCCGCCCCGGGCTGGGCCGCTACGTGGTGGCAGCGATCGGAGCACGCGATTACCCCGCCATCCAGGGCACCGTCCTGGTTGTGGCCGTGGTCTTCGTCTTCATCAACCTGCTGGTAGATATCGCTTACGCCGCCATCGATCCGCGCGTGCACTATGCCTAGGCGAACACGGGTGAGCCCCCATGGCCGTTGACGCCCAGGTGGTCCAGCCGGCTGCTGGCCTCGGAACACCAGCGCCGCTGAACCCGGGCCCGGTGCAGCAACTCTCGAGCGTTCCGCGGACATCGGCTGGTCTCTGGCATGACGCCGCCCGCCGCCTGCGTCGCGACCCCGCGGCCGTCGCTGGGCTGATCATCATCCTGGCACTCATCGTGATTGCCATCGTCGCACCCTGGATCACCCCGTACGATCCGAACGACCAGTCATTCCGCATCAAGCTCAAGCCGCCCAGCGCCGAACACTGGTTAGGCACGGACGAGTTCGGCCGCGATGTCTTCAGTCGCATCCTGATCGGCACACGCGTCGCGTTGTACGTGGGGATTGTCCCGGTCATCGTGGCCATGATCATCGGCGTAACGCTTGGCCTGGCGGCCGGGTACTACGGCAAGATCGTGGACCAGGTCATCATGCGTCTGATCGATATCCTGCTGGCCTTCCCCTGGCTGCTCCTGGCCATCGGCATCATGGCCGTGCTGGGGCCTGGCATCAACAACGTGGTGATCGCCGTCGCCATCGTCTACATCCCCGCCTTCGCGCGCATCGTGCGCGGGTCGGTACTCTCCATCAAGGAGAAGGAGTACGTCGAAGCGGCGCGCGCGATGGGGCAGCCCAATCCGCGCATCATCACGCGGCATGTGCTGGCCAATGCCTTGGCGCCGATCATCGTGCTGGCCACCCTCTCTATCGGGCAGGCCATCATCTATGCCGCCGGGCTCAGCTTCATCGGCCTGGGCACCCAGCCGCCGAACGCGGACTGGGGCGTGATGCTCAGTTCCGGCCGCGAGTACCTGCGCGACGCACCCTGGCTCGGGTTCTTCCCCGGGCTGGCCATCCTGATCACGGTGCTCGCGTTCAATCTCTTTGGCGATGGTCTGCGCGATGCGCTCGATCCCCGCATGCAGTAGGCGAAAGGAGAAGGTTGTGTCTGAACCGACGTTCGCACGTGACGACGCTGACGCACTCGATACTATCGAGCTACCGGCACCAGGCACGGTGCGGCGCGGAAACCTGCGTTTCAGCCACCCCACGCTGGCGGAGTGGTCCTGGCCCTACACGGTGGTTCGTGGCGCGGAGGATGGCCCGCGGGTGGCGCTCATCTCTGGCGTGCACCCGGCTGAGTACCCGGCCATCGAAGGCAACATCCGGGCAACCCGCTCGCTCGATCCGGCGACCATGCGCGGCACCGTGGTTTCCCTGCCGATCATCGATGTCCCGGCCTTTCTGCCCCGCTCCCCCTTCGTCTGTCCGATTGACGGCAAGAACCCGAACCGCTTCTTTCCGGGGAACCCGGAGGGCACCTTCTCCGAGGTCATGGATGACGCGATCTTCCGCACAGTCGTTGCGCCCTCGGATGCCCTGATTGACCTGCACGGCGGCGACATGGTGGAAGCGCTCTACCCGTTCTCCGTCTACAGCGTCAGCGGCAACGAAGAGGTGGATGCGCGGTCCTGGGCGCTCTGCGAGGCGTTCGGACTCCCGTACGCCGTCGCGTCTCGTCCGCAGCCTGGCGGCCTGGCTGGTACGACCTGCGATGCGGCAGCCGCTGCCGGCATCCCGAGCATGATCGCGGAAGCTGGCAGTTCCGGGTTGCTCACCGAGCCCGAGACCCAGATGATGGTCGATGGCGTGCTCAACTCCCTGCGTCACCTGGGCGTGCTCCCTGGCGATGCCGCGGCCAACTCGATCACGCGGGTGGACCAGTTCACCTGGATTCGCTCGCCCGAGGAAGGGATGTGGTACCCCTCGGTCTCGACTGGCGACACCGTGAAGTCGGGCCAGTCGCTGGGGCGAATCGGCAACCTCTATGGCGACACCGTCGCGGAACTCTCGTCGCCACACGACGGCGTGATCCTGTTCATCACCAGCGCGGCGGCCATGCCCAAGGATGGGTTGGCAATCTCCGTCGGCGGGTACTAGGTCATCATCCGGGGGCCCTAGGTGTCCGGGCCCCCGGAACTCCACCGCAACCACGCTCGATGATCATGCTGTTCGCTTTCTTCCCCGGCACCCATCGCATCGTCGCTGACAGTGGCGCGCGGACATCCCCGGTTCCCAGCCCATCTCACCATTCCCTCGGCGTGAACTGGCCGGCAAGGGCATAATCGCGCGTTGAAATTTCAGGGTTGCAAGAACGCGAAAGGTTGGAGTCGGGCGTGCGTAGGCCGAATGAGACGTCGCGAGGTGTGGCGAAGTGACCGCGTTGGCAGTCGATCTCGGGGCCAGCGGGGGCAAGGTGTTCGCGGGCAGCTTCGATGGCGAGCGGCTCAGCGTGCGTGAGGTCCACCGCTTCCGCAATGATCCGGTCCGCGCCGCCGGACATCTGCACTGGGACATCCTGCGCCTGCTCCACGAAATCACCCAGGGAATGCGCGCCGCCTGCAACCTGGGCAGCGAAATCGGCGAACTCTCCAGTCTCGCGCTCGATTCCTGGGGCTGCGATTTCGGTCTGCTGGATCGGAACGGAGAACTCGCCGGAAATCCGTATCACTACCGTGATGGGGGCACGCCCGCCGCGATGGACGAGGTCCTGCGCAAGGTTCCGGCCACGGAAATCTTTGCGCAGACCGGGGTGCAGTTCATTGCCCCCAACACCCTCTACCAGCTCTACGCGCTCAAGCGCCGCGACTCGACTGCGCTCGAGCGGGCCGAGACGTTACTCCTCATCCCGGACCTGCTGCGCTACCTGCTGACCGGCGAGATGAGCAGCGAGTACACCAACGCCACAACCACCCAGTTTCTCAACATCCACACGGGTGACTGGGATCGTGACTTGCTGCGACGCCTGGACCTGCCTGATCAGATACTGGCCCCCATCGTGCGGCCAGCGATCGTGGCGGGCCGTTTGCGGGCCGATGTCCGTGCCGAGACCGGGACAGCGGCCCTGCCAGTAATGGCTGTGGGCAGCCACGACACGGCGTCCGCGGTTGCCGCTACCCCGGCTGCGGGACGCTTCGCCTACCTCAGTAGCGGAACGTGGTCTCTCCTCGGCACGGAGCTCGACCACCCGGTTATCGAGCCTCGTGCGCTGGAGTGGAACTTCACGAATGAAGGCGGTCTCAACGGTACCTACCGCCTGCTGAAGAACATCACTGGGCTCTGGCTGGTGGAACGATGCCGTCACGCCTGGGAACGGGAAGGTATCTGGCCCGGCTACGAGAACATGACCCAGCACATCCTGGCCGCCCGCCCGTTCATGGCCTTTATCGATCCCAATGATCTGCGCTTCCTGAATCCGCTCGACATGCCGGCGGCGATCGTGAACTTCTGCCGCGACTCTGGACAGGAGATCCCGCAGACGCCAGCAGAGGTCATGCGCGTGGTTCTCGAGAGCCTGGCATTCACCTACCGCTTCGTGCTCGAGCGCACCGCTGCGCTCAGTGGACACAACTTCCCAGGCCTGCATGTGGTCGGCGGCGGCACGCAGAACACACTCCTGCAGCAATTCACTGCTGACGCGATCGGTCGGCCGGTCTGGGCCGGTCCGACGGAAGCCACCGCCATTGGCAATGTGCTGGGACAACTCCTTGCCGTCCGGCGCATCGGGAGCCTGCAGGAGGGGCGAGACATCGTGCGTGCTTCGTTCCCTCTCATCACCTACGAGCCGGCGAACACCCCCGCCTGGGACGATGCCTACGCACGCTACCTCGCAGTCCGCACCACCGTTTAGCAGGCCTGACGTCAGGCGTGTTCACCCTGCAGGTGCGCCCAGAGCCGCCAGAGAGCGGCGGCGAGGAACGCGAGGAAGGCAACAGCGCTGATCCAGAGTCCCAACCGCAAGGAGAGCGGTTCGTAGCGCAGGGTAACCACGTGGTCGCCAGCAGGTAGGGCGATCCCCTGCAACGTGTGGAAGGCCGGGAGGACGGGCGTCTCGACGCCATCCACCCAGGCGCGCCAGCCGTTCGCGTAGACCTCGCTGATCACGAGGACACCGTCCGCTGTCGAGGAGGTCGAGAGCGTCAGGCCATCCGGGTCAACGCGCGTCACCTGCGCCACCTCCGAGCCACCGCTTTCAGCAGGAGCAACCGCCGGCGCTGGCCCTTCCAGCAGCGCCGTCACGCGTGGATCGATTGCGCCGCTCGTCAGCAGCGGCAGCGCCTCTTCCGGACCGACCGATTGCGCCTCGTGCACGATCCACGCACGCCCGGGAAGATTCTCGGACTCGTAGATGAGCACCCGGTTGTTGCGGAAGACCTCTCGCCGGCCCTGGCGCAGGGCGACGACATCTTCGCGGTCCTGCGGGAGCGAGGCATCGACGAGCACGTACCGGACATCGAGGAGATCGAGGAGCGGCGAGCCGGTCCCGGACGGCAGCAGAAACGCGGTGTGATAGTCCTGTCGCTCACCGTTCATGGCCGTCACGAAATCGACGTAGCGCTGGAGCTGCAGCGGGTTGTACCCCTGGATCTCGTCAAGGTTGAGGAACATGGGGCGGCCGTTGACCAGGAACGCCTGTACCGCCGGATCGAGACGGCGCTCCATGTAGTTGCGCCCTCGCGCGTCATCGCCCGGGTACAGCACTCCTCCATATCCGACGTAGCGGAACGGTCCCGATGCCTCCTGCTGCGCCTGCAGGAACTCCCCGGCGCCGCCTGGGTCTTCTCGCCGCACTTCCTCCGCCAGGGCCACCTCAGCGGAAGTCTCATGCCAGAGTTGGCGAGCGATCGCGCGATCTTGCGGCCAACCCAGCCAGGTCGACGTCAACTCCAGGCCGGTCGGAAAAATGAGCGCCGTCGCCAGGAGCAGGGGCGGCACGATCTGCACCACTTCCGGCGCTGGTGCCGCCACGTAGATCACCAGGAGCAGCGTCGCGATGCCAGCCGCCAGCAACGGCGGCCAGCCAAGCGAAACCCCGCGCATCTGCAGCACGAGAGCCACGATCACGAGCACGACGAATGGGGTAATCACCACGGGCACCAGGCGGCGTCGACCGCGCCAGGCGGGTAGCCCTTCGATCGCGGCGGCGGCCAACATGGCCGGCCCGAAAGCGGCCAGCGACATGGTGCGCCAGGCGTCGTGCTCGTGGAACTCCTGGAAGCGAGGGATCAGGTAGAAAAGGTAATGGAGCGGTGTCGTATCGAGCGTGAGAATCATGGCGCAGAGCGTGAGGATCGCGAAGAATGGCGCCGCGAAACGCTCCTTCACCAGTGGCAGCGCCAGCACCGCCAGCACCACGGCGACGCCACCGAAGGCCGCCGCCCGGTAGTGGTAGCCGCTCCCGGTCCCCAGCGTTTGTGAGAGCAGGTAGTCCAGCGTCCAGGGTGGATTGAGTATGCCGCCCCCTTCGAGTCGCGAGTAGTCACCCCCAGCCAGGTTTGTCTCGGCGTTGACCAGGTAGCGCGGGAGCAACCCCGCCGCGCCCAGCGCCGCGCCAAGTCCCAGGCTGGCAATACCGGTGACCACGCCGTCCCAGAAGCGCGTCTCCAGGGAGATCCCTGGTCGCGGCGGCGAAAGGAGGGCGCGGTACCCGACGTACGCGGCGGGCAACAGGAACGCGTACAGCCACCCCTCACCAATCCACCCAGCCACCATCTGGCTGATGGCAAATCCCGTCAGGAACCAGGGGAGCACGCGCGCACGCCAGCGAGGAGCGCGCAGGGCCAGTTCTACGCCGAGTAGCGACAGGGGAATCCAGGTCGCGAACTGGGAGAAGATGAGGCAGCAGTGCGTGGTCCAGTGCAGAAACGGCCCGGTGACATAGAGCGTCGCGGCAACCAGGCTGGCGAACGCACCCATACCCAGGACGCGGGCGAAGGCGTAGGTGGTGAGCCCGGCGATCAGGAGATGAAGCGCCACCATGCCCTTGAAGGCCGCCGTTGCCTCTCCAATCAGCGAGAAGGCAGCCATGGCCGGCGCATACATCCAGCCCGATTCCGGATCTCCGGCGAAGGGTGCACCGCTGAACAGGTGCGGGTTCCAGCCAGGTACCGCGAACTCGCGCAGGCGGTCTCCCAGGAAGGTGTACCAGGGTAGAAAGAAGGTGAGCAGGTCCATGCGTGTCAGCCACGAATCGAACACGAAGCGATTCGCGGCGACCACGATGGTGATGATCAGCAGGGCGCTGATCGCGATCAGGTCTGCCAGCGCGGGCGCGATCAGGCGGTGATCTGCGGTCGGCCGCGGGCCGGGGCCGCGCTCCTGCGTGGCTCCGGCGCTGCTCACTCCTTGGTGGCCACGACGACGTTGTGGGCACAGTAGCTGCGCAGTCCCGGGATAGCCTCGATGCCACGCTCCAGGAGCGCAGCCACCGGCAGCAAGGCTTGCGGGACAAACTCTGGCATCATCCCGAGGCGCTCAGCACGTTCAATCCTGGCGCCAGCAGCGGTCAGGCCAGCGATCAACTCCTCCATCGGGGCCAGCCGCTCACTGCCGACATCCTGCGGCACGCGCTTCATCAGGCTGGGCCAGTACGGATTGCGGGGATTATGGTCCCAGATCAGGATGCGCCCGCCCGGGCGAGTCACACGCACCATCTCCGCCAGCGTGCGTTGTACCTTGTCTGGATCGGCGATGTGGTGCATCACCGCCACGCTGTAGGCGAGGTCGAAACTGTCGTCTGGCAGGGGGATCGCTTCACCGTGCGCGACCACCGTCTGGATCCCGGGCCGGCGGCGGCGCAACTGCTCCAGCATCCCCGGAAAGGGGTCCAGCGCCACAACCTCCATGCCGGTGTCGGCCAGCCGCTCGGCCAGGACCCCGGTGCCTGCCCCGACATCGACCGCCCTCGCGGCCGGCGCGTGCTGCCGGATGTAGCGAACGCGGCGGCGCAGGTAATGCTCCTGCACGTGTGTCGGGAACACGCCGTCGTAAATCTCGGCGATGGCGTCGAAATCTGTCGGCTGGCCAGCCACAGTCGAGGCAGCAGTCATCGTTGTGCTCCTAAATCCCGTCGATCTGCGGCTGTGGTACCGGCGGTAATGCGCGCGATGGTGTGCGGCGGCTCTTGCCGAGCGACGTCAGGCGGAAGCGCAGGATGAAGAAGATCATCTGCATGCCCAGCCTGAACGCCTTTCCCAGGTCACCAGTCACGGCGGACTCACCAACGCGGGGCAGGTAGTTGACCGGCACTTCGACATAGCGGGCGCCGGAGGTAATGACACGGAGCATCAGTTCCGGACCGAAGTGGGAATCCCCCACCCTGAACTGAGGTGAGAGTTCATCGGCCAGTTGTCGCGTGAGCAGCTTGTAGGTACAGCCAACGTCACTGAGGTGGCTGGTGTTGAACAGGACCTCCACCATCTTGGCGACTGCCCAGTTGCCCCATTTCAGGAAGGCGCCCATATTGGCGCCACTCCAGATCAGGGCACGCGTGGTGCGGGTGCCGAAAACAGCGTCGCAGTCTTCGCTGTAGGCCAGCAACTTCACGATATCCGACGGGAGAAAGGTGCCATCCGGCTCCGCCAGCACCAGCAGGTCGCCACGTGCCTCGCGCAGGCCGCGCCGGGATGCCCAGCCGTATCCCTGTCGCGTTTCCAGCACTTCCCGGGCCGCGGTCAGCGCCACCTCGTCACTGGTCCCTGGGGCGGCGTTGTTGTTCACGACGAGGACTTCGTCCACCAGGCCCGTGCCCAGGAAGCCGTCAATCGTGGCCCGGATCGAGTCGCGCTCGTTGTACGTCATGAGGATGACCGAGACGGATTTTCCACTCCACATGCTGGCGGAGCCCTTCTTCACACACGGAAACCCCGAAGCGTCATCGCATCTCGGGGAGGGAGTATAGGAACGCGTCAGGCGCTGCTTTTGGCTCGCGCGCTGCGAAACACGCCCGGCCATTTGGACCGCGCGCCGTCCCGCACCAATGCAGGCTATGCAAATGTTGGGCCGGGATGGTGATCAGGATATTTCGGTCGCGCCACCGGCCGCCGGATCGACCGCGGGCGGGCTTTCGGAAACCAGCAGGATCGTGACCAGCGAGCTCTCGTAGCCCGGGTTCGGGGTGAAGTACGCCACCCCGGAGAGGCCGGAACCGTTCATGCTGCGCATGCCCGCCGCCAGCGTTCCATCCGGGTTCATGACGCCGCCAATCTCACCGCACGCCACAACCTCGCTCGAGTTCGGCGAAGCCTGGACGGTGACGACGTGGTTCGCCTCGACCAACTGGGCGACGGTGAAGGGCACGATCGTGAACGACTGCTCAACCGGCGTCGCGTTCTCCTGCCCAAGCTGGTCGCCACTGGTCAGCATCAAGTGAGAAAGCGTGTGGACCAACTCGCCCATATCGGCGCAGGTGCCGAGACGGAGTTCAGCCGGCCGGTCCACCGCCAGGTCCTGGGCTCCCACGCTGCTGATCGGGGCGAGGGACGCCGCCAGCAGGAGCAATGCGAACAGGGGACGCCTCAGCGGCATGCGGGAACTCTCCTTCCAGTCCAGACGCGCCCGGCGCCGGGCACGAGGAACCGGCCTGAGCTGGTGTGCCAGACCGGTATGCTAGATGGCTGCCCGCGAAAGTCAAGAGACGAATTGGCCGCCAATGCTGATACGAACGAGGGTGTCCTCCGGTGTCAACTCATGGGCAAGACTGCCAGTTTGCGTGATTGGCCGGGGCCTGGGTAGACACCGCGTACGCCTGAAGGCGGTTGCAGCAACTCGGCCTGCCGCCGTGTCGAAACCTGCATCAGGCCGGAGATTGACCGGTCGCAGGAGGCACGCACCCAGTTCCACCGGCCTCATCGGCGCAATCGTTGCAGACCACGCACGCGGACCCAGAGCCAAAGACTGGCTGGCAGTCAGCGTCCGTGCGGCAAGTGAAGCAATTGCCAGCTTCCACCTTGCCACAGAATCCTGCTTGACCGGTGGTCCTGAAGCAGATGCCGTCGACATCGCACTGAGCGGCGCCCGCATCCTCGCCAACACAGATGTCCTGGTCTGGCCGGCAACTCCCTTCGTCGTGCGCAACGCAGACCGCCTTGCCACCCTTCTGCTTCTGGCAGACGCCGGAACAACACGGCAAATCCGTACCGTCGCAACGAACGCCAACGTTAAGGCAGCCAAAGGTGTTGGCCTCGGCGTTGTTCTTGTTCCGGTTCTTTCGCTTGCGGCGCCTGCGCTGCTGGTGCTTGCGCTTTGCCTCACTCTCGCGAGCGAGGCTGCTGCCGATGATCCCGGCGAGGGCTACCCCCAGAGCGGTACGACGGGTGAGCGTAGCCGCCTGCCTGGCAACGACGTCGGGTATTCCGATGGACATCGATTCCTCCGCGAATGCGACGATGGAGACGCCTGGACAGGCTATGTCTTGCCGTCCGGTGGGTGAATGCCAGGTTTCTGCCATTCACTCGCGTTCACAGGACGTCAATGGTTGGTGCTGCTCTTTCCGTCAAGATCGAGATGGCTACACTCTCTCCAACAGGAGTTCCTCGTGCGCGGCCCGGTTTCATTCCAACAGCGAAGCGATCTCCCGTGACACCTGCTGCCACTCCTCCAGAGCACACGGCAAACGGACCCACCCTTGCCAACACGCTCCGCACGCTTCGCCTGCGGGCCGGCCTCTCCCAGGAAGAACTGGCGGAGCGCTCCGGGCTTAGCGTCGATGCCATCAGCGCACTGGAACGCGGTGTCCGGCGCCGTGCTCAGCCGCGCACCTTGCGGGCGCTTGGAGACGCGCTCTCGCTCGACGAGGAGGAACGCTCCCGCCTCCAGGAACTTGCGCGGGAAAGCGATGCTCCACCAACCACGGCCACTCCCCAGCCCGGGGAATGGCGGCTCGCCCCTCTTCCAGCTCCCGCCACCCAACTGATCGGCCGCTCCCAGGAACGCGGCAGCGCACTGGAGTTGCTGCAACATCCCGGGGTGCGCCTCCTGACCTTGACAGGGCCCGGCGGCGTCGGCAAAACGCGCGTGGCATTGGCAGTGGCCGAGGCCGCGCGTGCCCAGGTTGATGCGGTCTGCTTCGTTGACCTGTCGATGATCACCGACCCCACGCTCCTGCTGGCCACCATCGCCCAGGCGCTCGGTTTGCGAGAACAGGGCAGCCGCGCACCCCTGGACCGCATCGTTGAGGTCGCCACTGAGCGTGAACTCTTGCTGGTGCTGGACAATTTCGAACATGTGCAGGCGGCGGCTCCCGCTGTTTCCACCCTGCTTGCGCGATGCCCTCACCTGCAACTTGTGGTGACCAGCCGCTCCCCGCTGCGCCTCCAGGGGGAGCGCGAACTCCCGATCGCTCCGCTCGCTGTACCCGGGGAAGATCCAGAGGGGCAGGCAACGCACTCCTTGCTGGAGTACCCGGGCATCCGCCTCTTTGTCGAACGGGCGCAGGCCGTTGATCCTGGCTTCCGCCTGACCGACGAGAACGGCAGCACCATCGCGGCCATTTGCCGCCGGCTGGATGGCCTGCCGCTGGCGCTGGAGCTGGCAGCGGCTCGCACTCGTATCCTCCCCCTGCCGGCACTGCTCTTCCGGCTCACCAGCCGCTTTGCCCTCCTGACGGACGGCCCGGTTGATGCGCCAGCGCGGCACCGGACCCTCCGCGCCGCGATCAACTGGTCGCACGATCTCCTCGACGAAACTGAGCGCGCTGCCTACCGCCGCCTGGCGGTCTTCGCCGGCGGGTTCTCGTTCGACGCCGCGCAGTCGGTACTGGCCGCATTCCCGGGTCTGGACCCAGACGAGGGAGAGACCACATTGCGCATCCTGGATGCGCTCATGCTGCAAAGCCTCGTGCGCCGGGAGGATGTGGGACAGGTCCCGGGCCTGGCCCGCTTCACCATGCTGGAGACAGTCCGCGAGTTCGGACGAGAGCGGCTGGCCGCCAGTGGAGAAACGGGCGAGGCACGCGCGGCTCACGCGCGCTGGTACCGGCAAGTCGTCGCACAAGCCGCCACGGAACTGATCGGCCCGCTTCAGCGCGAATGGCTGCTGCGTCTCGATCTCGAGCACGCCAATCTTCGCCTGGCGATGGATTGGCTCGAGAACGAGGAGGACGTGAGCCCGGCCCTCGTGATGGCCGCGGAGATGGCGTGGTACTGGTGGTACCGCGGTCTGTACGCCGAAGGTAGGGCGCGGCTGGCCTCGCTAGCGGCGCATCCGGCGGCGCGCCAGGACCTGCGCGCCTGGGCGGCCGCCATGGATGGTCTCGGCCTCCTGACCCGCGCGCAGGGGGACATTGCGCAGTCGGTGGCGATCCACAAGCAGGCGGTTGTGGTCTGGCGCGAATTCGGCTCGGGAGACCAACTTGCCGATGGCCTGTTCCTCTACGGCCTTGCGCTCATGTACGCCGGTGATCCGCTTGCCCGTCCGGTCCTCGCCGAAAGCGCGGAACTTGCGCGCCGGCTCGAGCGTCCGCGCTGGCTTGGCGGCACACTCTGGGCGCTGGGGCGCACCTTGCGCAGCCAGGGCGAGATCCCAGCCGCCCTCCAGGCGATCGAAGAATCGCTCGAGCGAGCGAAAGCTGTTGGGAACCCCTCGGGAATCGCGGTCTCCCTCTGGGGCCTCGGCGAAATCCAGCTGGACCAGGGCGACCTGGACACCGCCCTGGCAACCCTCCAGGACGCCCTGGGCCGTCTCTGGGAGCTGGGTGAAGTCTGGTCTGCCATCCTTTCGCTGGAGCGTATCGCCACTGTGCTCGCCCGGCGCGACCGACCCGAAGCCATCGCAATCTCTGCTGCCGCTTCCGCGTGGCGTGCTCGCGTCGGCCTGCCTTTGCCACCGGTCGATGCCGCGCTCCCCGACCAGGCCCTGGCGAAACTCCGTGCCACGCTCGAACCAGATGTCCTGCAGGAACTGGAACAGCGAGGCATGAAACTCTCACCCGCACACGTCGTGGCGATGGCACTCGCGGCGTAGCCAGGTTTGCCATCTGGATGACGCGCACTCGCTAGGATTCACCGTGTGACTATGCGCAAACGCATTGAAGACTACGCACTGCTGGGTGATTTGCAGACGGCAGCTCTCGTCAGCCGCGAGGGCTCGGTGGACTGGGCCTGTTTCCCGCGCTTCGATTCCGGTGCGTGCTTCGCCGCATTGCTTGGCACACCCCAGCACGGCCGGTGGCTCCTGGCTCCCGCCGAGCCGGTGTTGCGCACGGAACGTCGCTATCTACCCGGCACCCTGATTTTGGAGACTACGCACACCACGGCCTCCGGTCAGGTACGGGTCATCGATTTCATGCCGCCCCGGGGCGAGGCGCCCGACATCGTTCGCATCGTCGAAGGGATCAGTGGCCAGGTCACTCTCCACTCTGAGTTGATCGTGCGCTTTGACTACGGCCACATCGTGCCCTGGGTTCGCCACGTCGATGACGCCCGGCTTGCCACCGCCGGCCCGGACGCGCTTGTGTTCCGTGCTGCCGCGCCGACCCGCGGTGAAGACTTCACCACGCGCTCAGAAATGACCGTCAGGCCGGGCGAACGCACGCCGCTCGTGCTCACCTGGTTCCCATCCCACAAGCCAGTGCCCGAGGCGATTGATCCAGACGCAGCGCTCCAGGACACCATCACCTACTGGGCGGATTGGCTGGAATCCCGCCGCCCCGGGCAGCCGCTCGACGCCGCGGTTGAGCAATCACTGCTGGTCCTGAAATCTCTGACGTATGCGCCGACCGGTGGCATCGTTGCGGCGCCAACGACCTCACTGCCGGAAGTGATCGGCGGCGTGCGCAATTGGGATTACCGCTACTGCTGGCTGCGAGACGCCAGCCTGACCCTTATGGCGATGCTGCAGGCGGGGTACCGCACGGAGGCGGCAGCCTGGGAGGAATGGCTCCTGCGCGCCGTGGCGGGGAGTCCTGACGATGTCCAGATCATGTACGGCATCGCTGGCGAGCGACGCCTGGACGAGCGGGAACTCCCCTGGCTGCCAGGTTTCCTGGACTCGCGGCCCGTTCGGGTCGGGAATGCGGCGTCTCACCAGTTGCAGCTGGACGTGTACGGCGAGGTCATCGACGCCGCCTATCACGCCCGTCGCTACGGCGTGAACGGCAGTGAATCCAACTGGGCCCTGCTACGCCACCTGCTGACCTGGCTCGAAGACGGCTGGCGGGAAAAAGACGCGGGTATCTGGGAAGTCCGCGGCGAACCCCGGCACTTCACGCACTCCAAGGTGATGGCCTGGGTTGCGTTCGACCGCGGCGTGCGCATGTGCGAGGAATTCGGGTTGGAGGGACCGGTTGCCCGCTGGCGAGCGATCCGTGACGAAATCCACGCCGAAGTCCTGGAGCGTGCGTGGAGCCCGCGCCTGGAGGCATTTACCCAGTCCTACGGCGTGGACGAGCTGGATGCCAGCGTGCTGCAGATGCCGATCGTCGGATTCCTGGACGCCAGGGATCCACGCTTCATCTCAACCGTAGCTGCCATGCAGGAGCACCTGAGCGTCGATGGCTTCCTGCTGCGATACCGCTCAGACTCACGGGTGGACGGATTGCCCGCCGGCGAGGGCGTTTTCCTGGCCTGCTCCTACTGGCTGGTAGAAGTGCTGGCCCTGCAGGATCGTTACGACGAAGCCTGCGCGTTGTTTGGACGGCTGCTCGCCCTGCGCAATGACCTTGGGCTGTGCAGTGAGGAATACGATCCTGAGTCCAAACTGCTACTTGGCAACTTCCCGCAGGCCTTCACCCACCTGGCGCTTGTGGAAGCAGCGATGACCCTCGCCGAGCGCCAGCCTTACCGCACGCTCTGTACGCAAAACACCTAACAAGATTTCCCACATCTCTCGTGTATGATCGGAACAGTCGCTCCCGGTTTCGCGCTTTGGTCCACAGGAGTGTCTGCATATGTGCCGCAAGCAGTTTCGCGCCGTTCTTCTTCTTTGCGTGCTCCTGTTTGGCGTGGGAGTCATGCCAGGGGCGTCGTGGGCGCAGGCAGCAACGCCCACAGCCCCTCAAAACGACTTCCCACCGGAGTTCTGCACTCCGGAGCAAATCGCTAATGGCGAAATGAATATCAAGGAATCGCCAGAAGTCGATGCGCTCGTGAGTCCGGCTGCCTCCCCGAATATGGACCTTTATGTGGTCACGATCACGATGCCGGCAAACTCGTGCGTCTCATTTACCGGCCATAACCTGCACGACGGTGCTGTGATCTGGCTTGTGGAATCCGGCGAAATCACGTTTGCGTACGAACCCATTCCCAATTGGCCACTCCCCGATGTGCGGTTTCAACTGAAAGATGGCACCACTGAAACGGGCTCTAAGCGGATGGATCTGCTGGAAGGGGGATGGGTATCGGCTGACCGAGCCATTCATTACAGCTACCTCAACGCGAGCGGAGACGAGGCCATCATTACGATGGCGGTTGTCGAAAACCGCGCAATCTTCATTCCGCACACTTCCGGCTCCGTAACATTTGATGCGTCGGGGTGCAAAGGTGTTTGCCGCCGCCGCTAGCGGCGTGATTACAGAATAGTGATGCTGACGGCGACCTAAGCATGATTCCTACGCCCACCACCGGCATTATTGGGCGCGACGCAGAATTGCTCCACGCCCGTTCATTGTTACGCCGGCATGACGTCCGTCTTGTGACACTCACCGGCCCCGGCGGCGTGGGCAAGACCAGACTTGCAAGCGAAATCGCGTCTCTGGTGACGACCGAATACCGGGACGGCGCGTACTTCATCCCAATCGCCAGCATCACTGACCCGTCCCTGGTCTTGCCCGCAATTGCCTCCGCCCTGGGACTGCGTGGTGACGCTTCCCCGGAAGCGCTGGGTTCGCTACTTGGGGAACGTGACCTCCTGTTGGTCATCGACAACTTCGAGCAGGTGGGAGAAGCTGCGCCGCTCATTTCAGCGCTCTTGCGAGCGACTCCCGGCCTCCAGATTATGGTCACGAGCCGTTCCCTGCTGCGCGTTTCAGGTGAGCATCAGGTTCAGGTGGTCCCCCTGGCGGCACCTGCACCCGCTCGGCTTCCGTCCCTGTCCGACTTAGCGGCCATCCCGGCAGTCGAACTCTTTGTCAAGCGAGCAGCGGCGGCGACCGGTTCCTTCACGCTAACTCGGGAAAACGCCGTTCTTGTCGCTCAGGCCTGCTCAAGGCTCGACGGCTTGCCGCTCGCGATCGAGCTTGCAGCTGCCCGACTACGTCACTTGCCACTGACCGCGCTGGTCTCGCGGCTCGAGCACCCCTCTCGATGTCCTCGTTGATGGTCCACGAGATGCTCCTGCCCGGTTGCGAACTCTGCGCGAGGGCCTGGCCTGGAGCTACACCCTGCTCTCACCGACCGAGCAGGTCCTGTTCCGGCGTCTCTCGGTGTTTGCCGGAGGATTCTCGCTTGAATTGGCCGAGGAGGTGGCCAACTTCGACGGCGCGTGCCATGGAGGCGTCCTCCCGGGTATAGGAACACTGATCGACAGCAGCCTGGTGGTGCCACTCACAAACCGTGTCGAGCCTCGGTACAGCATGCTGGAGACCATTCGCGAATTCGCTCAGGAAAAACTCGACAGCGCCAATGAGCGCTGTCACATTACCGAACGACACATCGTCGCATTCATGGAGCTGGCTGAAGCCGCGGATGCGGAAGTGGAGGGTCCTCAGAGCAGCCTGTGGTCACAACGGCTCGACGACGAGCAAGCGAACTTGCGTGTCGCCATCCAGCGCGCGATCGAGGGCGGAGAAAGTGATTACGCGCTACGGCTTTCAATGGCGCTTTGGGAGTACTGGAACTCACACGAGGCTACCGCAGAGGGTCGCCGCTGGCTCGAACAAGCGGTTGCGATGTCACCTACATCTCCGACGCCGCAACGCATCCGCGCCATACATACCCTTGGCAACCTGGCCCTCACCGCCTTCGATCTGGCCGCAGCAGAAAAGCACTACGAGGAAGCCCTGAACGTCAGGCAGGTGGGCGGCACGGCTGAAGACCTTGCAGCGAGTGAACTGGGACTCGGCTCTGTCATGCGCTACCAGGGGAGATACGAAGAGTCCCGCATGCATCTCGACCATGTACGTGAGGTATGGACAGCGGCCAATGATCGTCCCGGTCTGGCAATCGTCGAACATGCCATTGCAGCGCTGTTGGCCGACGCCGGCAAGTCCCCCGACTCACAAGAACGTCATGCGCGTGCATTGCAACTTCGTCGAGATGTCGGTGAGCCATACGGGCTCGCAAACACCCTCGTCTCAGCTGCCATCGCGGATCGCTGGGCTGGAGAGCACGTAGCGGCTATCAGCGCGGCGAGTGAGGCACGAGCAGCCTTCGAGTTACTGGGGTCCGGCAAGGGAAGCGTCCTTGCCATTCTCGTCCTGGCGCACCTGGCCGCTGACAACCAGCGCGACCTTGAGGCTCTGGACCTCTTGCTGACTGCACTCCGCGCTCGGCCAGGCGCCCTTAGCGTCAAAGCCAGCATTGAAGCGCTTGAACTAGCTGCCGCCCTTCTGATGCGGCGAGGTATGGCTCGCCATGCGGCCCTGGTGCTCAGCGCCGCGTCAGCCCATCGTCGCGAGCGAGGTCTGGTTGTACCCGTTCCAGAACGGATGCAGGTGGCAGACACGCGCGCTGCGATAGCAGAGGCACTGGGGGTCACCGCCTTCAGCGAAGCCTGGGGCGACGGGCAACGCCTCTCCCTGGAGCAAGCCATCGCGTCAGCGGTCGATACAATCGAAGACCCCGCCTGGGCATCATCGCGCGGCGCTGGCTACGACCTCACCCGGCGCGAAATGGAAGTGCTCTCACTCCTCGCCGAGCACCTATCGGACCGGGAGATTGCCGAGCGCCTCTTCCTCAGCCCGCGCACGATCGAGCGTCACGTCTCCAATATCCTGCTCAAGATGGAGGCTCCCAACCGCCGCCTCGCGGCAGCCCAGGCTGTTCGGGAGCGACTCGTGGCAACGCGCCCGTAGCAGGCCGGAAGAGCACCACCCCGCGCACCTCGAGCAGACTTCCTCAACCATCTCGCGGAAACCTTGCAGAAAATCCTGGCGTTGGAGATCCGTCCCCGTGTCTCGAGCCACTCACGTCTCTTGCGATCCGCTGTAACGGAAAAACTCAGGATGTGCCGTCGTCCCAGCGGACGAAAGCCGGGAACGCCCGTATGATTCGCCGGGATTTGGGGGACACGGGGAGAAACACGCCAGCGTGGTCACGGGGACATCGCGCATGGCCGGCCTGGAGGCCGGCACGCTTTCGGCCGCGCTCTTGATGACCGTCACCTGGGGCTCGTCGTCAGTGGCAACAAAGGTCGGACTGGCCAGCTATGGCCCCGGACAACTGACCTTGCTGCGCTTCATCATCACCAGCTCGCTGATGGTGCTTTTCGCCCTGTTCACGCGGATGGGGCTACCAGTGCGGCGGGACATCCTGCCCATTGCATGCCTGGGGCTCGTTGGCATCTCCACTACGCAACTCGGCTTCAGCTTCGGTATCACCAGTGTCGACCCTGGAACGGCGACGTTCCTGGTTTCGACGGTCCCCGTGATGACCGCGATCCTGGCGCGCTTCTGGCTCGGCGAGCACCTCTCCCTGGCAGGCTGGATCGGCATTGGCCTGACGGTCATCGGCACAGTGGTGCTGGTCCTGGGCCAGGACGAAGGGCTTGCGATGACGCGGGGGGCGCTGTTTCTCCTCATCGGCGCGTTTGCCGAGGCGTGGTACTTCATCCTGCAGAAGCCGTTCCTGCAGCGTTACACCAGCCAGGAGGTCAGTACCTGGTCGCTGATCGCCGCCAGCTTCCCGCTCCTCATCTTCTTCCCGTCCCTGCCTTCCCAGTTCCAGGCAGCGACATTCGGAGACACGGCTGCTGTGGTCTACGCCGCCCTGGGCGCCGGAGTAATCGGGTACTTCTGCATGGCGTACATCAACGCCCGGCTGCCCGCATCCATCACCGCCGTGCTGATGGCGGGTATGCCGCCGGTAGCACTCGTCGCCGCGTGGCTCTGGATTGGCGTGACACCGCCGCTTTTCTCAATCCTGGGCGGCCTGGTTTCCCTGGTGGGGGTCCTGCTGGTGACGCTGAGGGGTCGTGCCCCGGTCGCGGTCGATGCCCCATTGGCCACGGGGCTGCCGCTGCCGGCTGTGGACTGACACACTGCTCTGAATGCGGGTAATCGTGCCAGGTGTTCCAGCCCTCGGCGGACATGGGTAGCCACGCCGTTCGCGACGCCGACGGTGGAGCCAGAGCATCGCCCAATGCCCCAGCACCGCCGTCAACGTATCTCCGCGTCTGTCACAGCTACCCATGTCCGCCGAGGACTGGAACACGCGAGAACGGGCGAAGTGGCTCCGCGAGAACAGGTCTCGCGGAGACACCTCACTGCAGCATGAAAGGATTCACCCATTTCCAGCCGTTCGGGAGCAACATCTCGAATCGTGGGGTCGGGGCTGCTCGCCTGCAGGCGGGCAGCCCGTCGCTGAGAGGTCAGGCTTCCGGCGTAGCGGCAGCTTCTTCGTCGTCCTGGACGATGAAGGCAGTCACCATCCCAAACATCCCGTGCTCGCTCTCGGCGTGGTTCAGGATGTGGCAGTGGAACGCCCACACTCCCGGCTCCGTGGCCTTCACCAGCACTTCGTAGCGCTGCCCCGGGGCGATATTGAGCGTGTCGCACATGTACGGCGTCGGCGTCAGGTAGCCGTCGTGCGCGATCACCGTTTGCGGCATGCCGTGCAGGTGCATCGGGTGGATCATCAGGCCCTCATTCATGTACCGAATGAGTACCGTCTCGCCCTTCTTGGCCACCACCGGTTGCGTCGCCGGGAAGCCCTTCCCGTTCAGGCTGAAGCCACCGATCGGCCCGTCATTCAGCACGATGGTGTACTCGCGGTCAAAGGCCGGCCGGGTCGACGGGTCCTTCGGCTCCACGATGAACGGCCCGAGCAAGCCCTTGGTCACCTGTGCCGCCGCGTTGTGATGCGAGTGGTACATGTGCGAGCCCGCATTGCCTTCGCGGATCTGGAACTCGTAGGTGTAGCTCGCGCCTGGCTTGATCGGCGGCTGCGTGATGAAGGGCACGCCATCCTGGCTGTTCGGCACCATCAGGCCATGCCAGTGGATCGCGGTGCTCTCCGGCAAATTATTCGTGATGTTGATGCGAACCTTGTCTCCCTCGGTCACACGGATCTCTGGGCCTGGGGTCACGCCGTTGTAGGTCCAGGCCTCAACGGTCTTGCCCGGCATGAACTCCCACTCGACGACATCCGCCGTCAGGTTGAAGACCTTGACGTCGCCGTCCATCTCGAATTCGAGCGGCTGGCCCCCCAGCCCCTTCGTCTCCGCCGGGAAGGCCTTGACGCCTGCCTCATGCATGGCATCCATGGCGTCAGCATCGACTTCCTCGGACTGGATGTACTGCACTGGCTGCAGCATCATGTCGTGGCCCGGCATTGCGTTCGAGAGCCCGGCGGCCTTCGCCACCGATCCCGTCGTACCGGTGCCCGTCGCGACCGCGGCGCCAACGGCGCTCACGCCCATCAGGCCCAGGAGGCCCGCGGCGCTGCGCCGTGAAATGATCGGATTCTTGCTGGTCATCACTCCCACCCCGTCGAAACCGACTGCTTTTGTCTGTCCACCAGATTAGGTCGACAGGCGTGTCTCAGCCCTACTGCCGGGGGTGGTTTGGGAGGCCGGGCAGGGGTAGGGTGCTCCCCTACCCCCGTGGGTAGGTCAGGCGCCCTGCGTATCCGGCAGGTTGACGAGCCCATGCCGCATGGCGTAGGCAATCACCTGGGCGCGGTTCTGCAAGTGCAGCTTGTCCAGGATGTTCCGCAGGTGGTACTTGATCGTGTTCTCACTCACGAAGAGCTGCTCCGCAAGCTCCCGGTTGGAGGTCACCCCGCGCACCAGGAGTTCCAGGACCTCCGTCTCACGTTCGGTGAGGACGTCGGGCTGGCGCGTCTGAGGCGTAGGTTCCGGGTGAGCCAGGGCAGACAGCACTTTCCGCGCGAGGGCAGGCGTCAGGGCAGGTTCGCCGCGCGCCACGCCTTCCAGCATCTCGAACAGGCGGGCCGCCTCGATGTCCTTGGGCAAGAACCCCTGCGCGCCTGATTTCACCGCCTCAAAGAGATCGGCATCTTCTTCGGAGGCCGTCAGCACCACCACCGCAATCTGCGGCATTTCGGCGGTGATCAGGCGCGTGGCGCCCAGGCCATTCAACTCCGGCATGGAGAGATCCATCAGGACGATATCGGGTCGATGGAGGCGGGCCAGTTCGACCGCCTCCTGCCCGTTCCGGGCTTCCGCCACCACCTCGATGCCGCGGGCTTCCAGGAGGCTGCGCAGGCCATCACGAAAGAGCGCATGGTCGTCAGCGATAAGCACGCGCATTGAGAGCTTCCTTCCGTGGTGGCAGTGCATCCAGCGGCACGCGCGCGGTGACCTCGGTTCCTTCGCCAGGCTGCGAGGCAATATCCAGGGAACCACCGACCGATTCGGCCCGCTCGTGCATGGTTGAAAGACCAAAGCGAGGCGCGGCACTCGGCACCAGGTCACCCGGAGCGAAGCCAGCGCCATTGTCCATGATCCTGGCTTCCACCCAGCCGTCACCCACCTGCAGCCGCACGTCGGCAGTGGTGGCGCCGGCATGCTTGCGCACGTTGGTCAGCGCCTCCTGGATGATGCGCAAGAGCTGGACCTCCGCGTTCGGCGTCAGCCGGATCGTGGCGTTGGCAGGGGTGGTGGTTAGGGCCACCGTGACTCCACTCTGCCCCTGCCACTGCTCGAGATAGCCCGTGAGCGTCTCAATGAAGCTGCGCTGACCCGCCGGTGACACCCGCAACCCCAGGATTCCTTCCCGCACGTCGGCGTACGCCGCCCTGGCAGCATCCGCCATCTGGGTCAATTGCGCCATGGCCTTGTCGTTTTGTCCCGAAGCGATGAAGACCTCCGTGGCTTGCGCCTTGGTGTTCACGTAGCCGAGTACCTGCGCCAGGCTGTCGTGCAGTTCCCGGGCAATCCGCTCCCGTTCTTCGGTCACCGCCAGGGCCTGCACCTGGCGGTGCAACCGCGCGTTCTCGATCGCCAGCGCGGCCAGGGTCGCGAAGCGCTGCAGGGATTGCTCGTCATGCTCATCGAATGAGTGAGCGCCCAACTTCTCGGTCAGGTACAGGTTGCCGAGGACATTGCCCTGGGAGACGACTGGCACCGCGAGCAGGGAGTGCATCGGCGGGTGATGGGCTGGGAATCCGACCGAGCGCGGATCACGCGTCAGGTCATCCATGCGGAGAGTTGCGCCATCATGCAGGACCACGCCGAGAATGCCATGCCCCACTGGCGGGTCACCCAGCAGGGCACGCTCGTCATCGCTGATGCCGGAAGTCAGGAACGCCTCGATCCCTCCCTCGTCCCGAACCAGGGAGAGTGCGCCGTACCGCGCGCCGACGAGATCGCGTGCCCGGTCCACGACCAGTTGCAACACGGTTTCCAGGTTGTGCTCCCCGACGATGGCCAGAGAAGCATCGTGCAGCACGAGCAGTTCCTGGTTGCGCTGCGCCAGGCTGGCCTGCAGCCGGTTAACGCCGCCAAAAATCACTTCGGCAAAGAGGATCGACGCCAGGAGCAACCCGGCGGCCAGGACCAGGAATCCGGTCCACCCCATGAACAGGGAGGGCGCGGTCGTCTGCCGTACAAGCTCGACACCGATCAGGACCAGGAACGGCGCCAGGACCGCCAGCCACTTGAGGCGATCGAGGGTCATGGACCGCACCTTTCAGGAGCGGCATCCGAGCTGCACCTGGGAAGATGCGGCTTCAGCGCCCCAGCGCGCGGGGGCCCTGGAGGCGCGGACCTGGCAACACCGTGACGTGTCACAGCCCCAGCGTGCGGCCCGGCGCCGCACGCGATTCGTCTCCCGGTTTGCCTGCGTGGAGTGCTTGAGAAAACGCTCCCGAACACAACCTCCGTCATCATCCGTCTATAGTAGCTACTAGCTACCACAGCGCCGCGAATCTCAGGTGGACCGGGTTCACTTCACGGTCGCGCGGTACAGACGGCCGTCGAGCGTGGTCACAAAGAGCGTCTGCCAATCCGTTCCCGCAAAGCTGCAGTTCGTTGGGTCACCTTCCGGCACCGGGTGCTCCTCCAGCACGGACCCATCAGTTGCAAAGATGGCGATGCGCGCTCCTGGACCACCCTTCACCGACCCGCAGGTTGCCACGATGTGGCCATCCGCATTCCAGCGCATGCCATCGATGCCGCGCCAGGGCCCGAAATCGTGCAGCACCGTGTAGGACCCGAGTGATCCATCCTCGTTGACCGGGTAGGCACGCAGTTGGCGCGGCTCGGAGGGCGTGTGGTTGCTCTGTGCCACGTAGAGCGTGCGCTCATCGGCCGCGAGCAGGATCCCGTTCGGCCGGGTTGTGTCGAACGTCAACCGTTCGATCGCCCACTCACCTTCGCCGTTGGCGGGTGGCGTCAGCCGGTAGACCGAATCATGGTCCAGTTCGCGGTCGGAGTGGTCATCACCGTAGCGGGGATCGGTGAACCAGACACGCCCCTGCGCATCGACGACCAGGTCGTTCGGACTGTTAAGCCGGTTCCCTTCGTAGCGTTCCGCGATGACTTCCTTGTTCCCGTCTGCATCCCAGCGAACCATCTGCCGCGCGGTTCCGGCACAGCCGTAGAGCAGTCCATCTCGCCCGAACGTCAGCCCATTCGTGCCGCCCGTCTCGCGGTAAACAACGCTGATCTCACCTGACGCTGGGTCGAAAGCGCGGACCTCGCTGTCCTCAATACTCGTGTAGAGCAACCGCCGCCCATCCCAGGCTGGTCCCTCGGTAATCGTCGCCGGCCCCGTCAGGAGTTCCCACGTCCATTCCGCCATGTACCGCCTCCGTGAAGTCCCCGATCCGTGCATCGGGAGAGGGATGTCGAGTGACCGTTCGTCGCTCATCTCACCGACATCATGCCACGTGAAACCCGGTTGCGCGCCGCGAAAATCAATGCGACCCTGCCGGAAATCCCGGAGCCAGCAGGCACGCGGAACAGAGCAGCCAGAGGAGGCGACCATGCCCGATTCACTGAGCATCGTTGTCGAAAAAGACATCCCCGTTGCCATGCGCGATGGCACCATCCTGCGCACGGATGTCTACCGCCCGGCGGAGGGAGGGCCCTTCCCCGTTATCATGCAGCGCACGCCCTACAACAAGGAAACCGCTGCCCTCTCCCTGCAGCAAACCGATGTGTTCCGCGCCGTGCGTCGTGGCTACGCCGTCGTCAACCAGGATGTGCGTGGCCGCTACCGCTCCGACGGCACGTTCCACCCCTTCCACCAGGAGATCAACGACGGCTACGACGCTGTCGAGTGGGCAGCCGCCCAGCCGTGGTCGACCGGCAAGGTCGGCATGTTCGGCACGTCGTACGTCGGCGCCACGCAGTGGCTGGCCGCCATCGGCGCTCCGCCCAGCCTGAAGGCGATCGTGCCGGCGTTCACCGCTTCGGACTACTACGAGGGGTGGACCTACCAGGGCGGCGCTTTCCAGTGGGGCTTCATGCTGAACTGGGTGCTCCCCTACCTGACCACGGCCGATCTGATCCGCAAGAGCTGGCGCGAAGAAGTCCCGGACTTCGCTGAGCGGCGTGAGGCGATGCTGGACGCGGTCGATAACGGCCACGAGGTCGCGAAGACGCTCCCGCTCAAGGATTTCCCGCTCGACAATGAGCTCTCACCCTACTTCGCCGAATGGCTCTCCCATCCAACACGCGACGAGTTCTGGACCTCCTGCAGTATCGAAGAGCGGCACGACAACGTGCAGGTGCCGGCCCTGAGCATCGCCGGCTGGTACGACATCTTTCTTGATGGCTCGATCCGCAACTTCAACGGCGTCCGCCAGAAGGGCGCGACCGAGGAAGCGCGCACCGGCCAGCGGCTGCTCCTCGGCCCCTGGACGCACACCACGCCGCCGTTGCAGCAGTCCGGAGCGGTCGATTTCGGCAACCGCGCGGGGCAGGGCGCCGTGCCCCTGAGCATGGATGTCGATGGCGAGCACCTGCGCTTCTTCGATTACTGGCTGAAGGGGATCGACGAGGGGTACAGCAGCGAAGCGCCGATTCGCGTCTTTGTCATGGGCGAAGATGTCTGGCGCGATGAGCAGGAATGGCCACTTGCCCGGGCGGTCAACACCGACTACTTCCTGAGCAGTGGCGGCAAGGCCAACTCGATTCACGGCGACGGCACGCTGACGACAAGTGCTCCTGGCGACGAGCGCGCGGATATCTTCCTCTACGATCCCAACCAGCCCGTTCCATCCATGGGCGGTCAACTCTGCTGCTACCCCAGCAAGCTCCCGCCGGGCGCGTTCGATCAACGGCCGGTCGAGGCGCGCAGCGACGTGTTGATGTACGTGACCTCACCGCTCGAGAGCGACGTCGAAGTCACGGGCCCCATCTCCCTGACCCTCTGGGCATCGACCTCCGCTCCGGACACGGACTTCACCGGCAAGCTGGTCGACATCTACCCGGACGGGTACAGCCGCAACCTGACGGACGGCATCATCCGTGCCCGTTACAAGGACGGCACAGATGAGGCGCGCCCGATCACGCCGAACGAGCCGACCGAGTACACGATCAACCTCTGGCCGACGAGCAACCTGTTCAAGGCCGGGCACCGCATCGGGCTGGAGGTGAGTAGCAGCAACTTCCCGCGCTTCGACCGGAACCTGAACACCGGCCACGAACTGGGCGAAGACACGGAAATGCAGCCCGCCGTGCAGACGATCTTCCACGACGCGGAGCATCCCTCGAAGCTCACGCTGCCAATCGTGCCGCGCTAACAGCCTCATCCCAGTCCCACCCACTGCGCGGGAGCGCCGAGGTGGGATAGAGCACAAGTCACCCGTCACCGGGCGCCGCGCAACGTGAAGCGTGGCGTCAGGTGGCGGACTCGTTTCTGTTGCGCTTGCCGATTTCGGTTCCTGGTCAAACCACCGGCGTTGACCGCTCCCAACTCGTCTCGGCATCGAGCGGGTAGATGGAACGACGTAGGCGCTCGTACGGCAAGGTGGCCAATTTCGGCGTGCTGATGCCCGGTGCATCAACTTCAATGACTTTGCTGGCAATCGGCTCAAAGGCGGCACGGAAGTGGGCTGCGCTCTTGAGGACCAGCATGCGGCGCTGCGTCGGCTCGATGCCGAACGCGCGGAAGTGGTTGAGGTCACTGGGGTGGCCTCGCAGTTCCGTCAGTTGCAACTCGATGCCTCCGTGTCCCCCAATCTCCAGCACCACCGTCCGTCCGCGCCCCGCGAAAGTCCCTGCCCCCATCGGGCCAGCCAGCGGGAAAGTCCCCTCATGGATGAGGCGCACGACGCCCCTGACTTCAACTGGCGATCCGTGCAGATCATCGTGCTGGCCACCGACCGTCAGGGTCACGGTGCTGCCCACTCCGGCGCTGACACAGGCCGCCACGGCTGGCGCATCCATGATCTGGGCCACGGCGGCCGAGCGTGCTCCGGCTTCAATCAAGCCCCGCAGAATGGCCGTACCATCTCCGGCGGTGCCGCTGGCCCCGGAGTCCGCGACATCGGCCAACACGTAGACGCTCCCCTCCGGCCCGGCCATGGCTTCGGCAATGGCCTCGGCGATGGGGATGGGGTGAATCGTGAACGCCTCCCGTTGTTGCCAGCAGACCTCCGCCAGATCATCAGCACAGCGTTGGGCCAACGCCTGGTCGTTATCTGTCACCACGACCGTCGAGACCCCGGTGAAGGGCAGATCAGCGAAGGGGAATCCGCCGAAGATGCTGGCCGCCAGGACGGCTGGCTGCTCCTCCAGCACACGCGTTTGGTCTATCGCGATCTTCAGCGGGGACTGCCAGGTGGTGACCATCGATTGATTTGGCACGATCAACGGCAGGCGGGTAAACGCCATGGCCGGCTTGACCTCGCCCCTGATGGTGGCGACCAACAGGTTCAGGGCCCGCTCTCCCGCCTCGGCCATATCGGTGTGGGGATACTCGCGATAGCCGACCAGGGCATCGGCGTGGGCAATCATCTCGTCCGAGAGGTTGGTGTGCAGGTCGAGAGGCGCCACGATCGGCACATCCGGCCCCACCATCTCCCGCACATCACGCAAGAGCAACCCCTCGGCGTCATCCCAATCGGAAAGTGCCATGGCTCCGTGCAGGACGAGCAACACGCCATCGACCGGTAAGGCAGCCGAAATACCGCTCAGGATCTCTGTCCGCAGCGCCTCGAACGCGTCGCGGGCTACGCGGCCACCCGGCATGACCGAGGCGTAGGTGGTGGGAATCAGTTCGACGCCCTGCACCGCCGCTGCCGGGATCACGCCGCCATACACGGTGCCTGTGCCGCCGAGGTCCAGGATCTCCTGGCCGCGCACCAGGGTGCCGAAGCCAGCGCGTTGAAAATCATCCAGCGTTGTCGGCTGCCACTGGAAGGTATTGGTCTCCTGGGCGATCCCACCGGTCACGATCCTCAACAGGGATGGTCCTTTCGCGAAGGGATTACGAGGCCGGGGGACATCATATCGTGGGGAACCTGCTGATCGAACGGCCGCCACGTGCGCTGATCACGAGCGGTCCTATGAAGCGGCAGGCGGGGTGACCCGTCGTGCAGAGGATCTTCCACGGCCCGGAGCACTCCTCGAAACTGACACTGCCCATCGTGCTGCGTTCGCCAGGATCTCCAGCAACGCGAGGGGTGGCCGCAATGGCCACCTCTCTCCCCGGCCGTCCATCCTGGGACGCTGCGCGTTTGGTCTCACCGCGCCGCGTACCAGGCGGCACTCAGTACCTGCGTCCGCCCCTGCTGCAGTTGTTTGGCTGATTGGTGTTGAACGTTGTCGTACTCCAGGTGACGCTGCCACTCCTGCGGAAGATGGCGACTCCATCACCTGCGGCGGTGTTGCCTGAGAAATTGGAAGCGCTGATCAAGCACGTCGTACCCGAGAAATCGAGGCCGCCTCCGTTCAAGGCGCAGTTGCCAGAGAACCGTGAGCCCGCTATGCGAAGCGTGCCGCCCCTGATGACTGCGCCACCCAAGACCTTCTGGTGATTGACAAGCGCGCGGCCGGCAATGCGGCTGTCATTGTCGTTTGCCCCGGCAAGCCCGCCTCCACTTTGTGGCACAGTAGCGCCGTTTACCACGCTGACACCAGCCATCGATCGTGCGACTGCCCCCTTAACAAGGAGCGCCCGGTCGACGCCTCGTCCATCGATGATGGTGCTGGTGGCTGGAACATTTCCCGCGCCAGCGCCAACCAGGACCGTGTCCTTTGCTAGCGTGAACCCGCCTGTCTAGCGGCACGGACTGACGACGACGGAATCGCCTGCCTGACGCGTCCGGGAGCGCGTCACGCCACACAGCACCGACGGCCCCGCGCAGGTCACGGTGTATTGTTGGCCGACACTCTGGCTACAAACGCCGGTGCCGCAGGCGCCGGGTCGCACACCGTGCCTGATCAACTTCTTGCGCTTGTCGCTCGACGCTCTGACCGTCTGGCCATTTAGGCAAACCAGCTTCGTCTTCGCGCTTCCACGAACTGTGCCCAGCAACGGCGTGAGCGTCAGGGTGCCGAGCGCGGCCACGGTTAACCGTCGACTCGCGCCAGCGAACGCACACCGGGTCACTTCATCGAATTGCCCCATATCCATGACGGTGACATCCCGGCACCCAAGCGCCCTGCTGCAGCCGCGGCACACAACTCAGGCGCATTGCGGCTTTCCCGTGAGCTCCTATTCGGTACCCGGTGCAAAGCCCGGATCTGATTCCATGGCATTACCTGATTTCTGGCGCGACAGGAAGTCCACGTGAGCCATGTTGAAATATTGCCTCCAACTCCGATCCGCGCCTCACGTGCACGTCCGCTTCGTGTACTGCGGTGGAACTGGGCGCGCTGCTGCCGCTGATCGTCGCGCCATCCTGCGCAAGCGCGCCACCCTACCGGCCCTCGTACTCCAGGTTTCGTGGAGGCCTGGCGCCAGATCTATCGACTGCTTCACTGCCCTCGGAAGCGACGCGTTGCCACATCTAACGCCAGGTCGTGACACAAAAGCAAATTACGTGCAACCACCCGCACAGTCCGGCTGCCTGGGAGCACTGTTGCCGCTGATCGTCGCGCCGTTGCGGTTCAATACGCCGCTGAACCTGACTGCGCCACCACCAAGCTCGGTGGCAACGTTGCCCGTAATCAGCGTGGCACTGTCCAGGTTCACCGTACCGCCGTCCATCGACAGGCCACCGCCCCGATCGGCAGTGTTGTCACGGAACTCTGTCCCCGTGATCGTCACCTGGGAGTTGTTCGCGCTCAGGCCACCGCCAAACATCCCGGACGTGTTTCCGGTAAATGTGCAGTTCGTGACAAAACTCTGGTCCGAGTCAATCAGCAGGACGCCGCCGCCATCCGAGTTGGTCGCTTCGTTCTGGTCGAAGAGCGTATTGGTCAAGCGGAGGTTGCCAAAAGACAAGATGGCCCCGCCGCCATTGCCGGTATTCTGGACGAAGGCGCAGTTTGTCACGCGCACGTCGGTACCGTCTCCGGCAAGCATTCCACCGCCTTGCCCACCGAAACCGTTGATCACCCTCAGGCCATGCATGGTGAGTTTCCGGTTGGTATTAGCGAACAACACCAAGCGTGCGCCCTCTCCATCAAGGATCGTGTTGCTGCCCGGGTCGTCCTCTGGCCCGGCGCCGACCAGCGTCGTGTCTTTCTTGATTTCGAACACTCCCGCGCCAGCGGAGTACGTCCCCGGACAAAGCGCGATCGTTCCGCCGTCCAGCAACGCCTGGGTCAGTTGTGAGCCGCAGCCCAGTGGGGTTCCCGTGCAGACGACCGTGCAGGGCATGCAGGTGCCCTCATTGCAGACCGCATTGCCGCTGCATCCACACGCGCCGCCGCAGCCGTCATCGCCGCCGCACGATGTCCCGTCGCAGCGCGGCGTGCAACTGCCCGCGCACGCGCCAGGACTCGCGCCCTGCTTCAAGAGCTTTTTGCGCTTATTGCCAGACGCTTTGATCGTCTGGCCGTTGAGGCAGAGTGGCTTCTTCTTCTTTCTCCCCGCCTGAGTCTCTTCCCCTTGCGTCAAGATCGCGGTGGCGACGGCACCCAGCGCCATGACCACGCTCCGCCGACTCTGCCTGAAGGCCAGCATTCGGGTCAAGGCATCAAATTGCGCGACGTCCATGCAGATTCCCCCAGTGTTCGCGAATGACGTCACGTCGTTCCCTGGAAGACCCTCAGGTGGCACCATCCAGGAAGGTAAAACGACTGCTTGCACTGTAGGGGTGGCTACTTCCAAGTACATCCGTAGATCTACGTATTTCCCGGGCACCAAGTGAGAACGGGCGACGCCGGCTCGGATGACCGCTTCATCTGTCGTAATCGCCGAACAAGAACCGGTCAACGACTCGCGACCGCGTCCTACGTGCAGGAGAGGCCTGCGCAGTTGTCTGGTCCGGTCGCATTGCGGTTCCCACTGATCGTCGCGCCGTTGCGATTCACCGTGCCGCTGAGCCGGTAGATCCCACCCCCAGAACCCGAGACGCGGTTGTTGGTGATCGCCGTTCCGTCATCCAGCGTGACCGTGCCAGCTTCCACGTACAGGCCACCGCCAGTCGTCGCCTGGTTGCCGTCAATGGTCGTGTCGCTGATCTGAGCGTTCCCGTAGAAGGCAGCCACTCCACCGCCCTTTGGCGCCGAATTGTTCGTAATCGTGCAGCCATCGAGGGTTGAGGTGAAAGACGTGTTCCGGATATAGAGGCCACCGCCCTGGTCATATTTCGCCGTATTTCCAGAGAGCAGCGTGTTCTGCAGCTGCACCTTGCCAACTGTGGCAATGCCCGCGCCTGTGCCCGCCTGGTTATCGACGAACGCGCACCCGGTTATGGTGACGTCGCTGTTGCTGCCACATAGGAGACCACCGCCATAATCCTCATTGCTCCGGGCGCCCGTCACCCGCAGATTCCTGATTCCGACATTTGTATTCGATGTAATCGACAGTGCGCGAAGCGCGCCCTGGGCGTCGAGAATGGTGTTGCCGGCCGGATCGTCGCCCGCACCAGCGCCAATCACCAGCATGTCGGTTTTGATTGAGAATGAGCCTCCGTAGCGGCCTGGACATATCACGACGGTTCCCCACCCTGCAAAGCCTCTGTCAGATATGCCCCGCAGATGAACGGAGAGCCGGTACAGGTTACGGTACAGGCGCGGCAGGTCCCGGCGTCACAGACAGCGTCCTTGCCGCAGCCACAGGTTCCTCCGCACCCATCGCTAATGCCACACCGTGAACCATCGCAACGCGGGGAGCACGCAGCGGGACAGGCGCCGTTCGTGGCGCCACGGTCGAGGTACTGCTTACGCTTTGAACCGGGAACCATGATGGTCTGGCCATCCAGGCAAACGGGCTTCTTCTCGTCCTTGGCTTTCTTGTGCTTCTTCTTCGCGTTGGCTGTACCCGAGCTAGCCCAGGGCGCAACGAGTGTCCCAACGAGCAGCGCGACATGCCGGCGACTCAGCCGACCGCCGAACTGACGAGCCATCGCATCAAACCGGGTCACGTCCATCACGAGAACCTCCGCCCCAGGTCACGGTCCTGCACACCGAGAACGGTCTGCCCTGTGCCCGGCCAACCGCTGTGGAATGGCTCACCATCATGAAATCCACTGTAAGGAGGTCACCTCGCCTGGACATCGGTAGAAATACGCATTTCTGGTCCGGGCAACGCCCGGAGCCAACGACGGCGGCATCGTTGGCTCCGGGCTCATGGGCTAGTCAGTTGCGTTCGACTCAGCCCATATCAGGCACGAGGTCCAGGAAACCCACCACTCGGCGCAAGCGGCCATCATCGATCAGCGCCACGTCGCTCCCGGCCACCACCGCGTCGCCGTCGGCCGGTCCGGCCTCCCAGGCGAAGCGAATGAACGCGTGGTGCGCGTCGACTTCTCCAAGTCGCCGGAACACGAACCCAGGGAACTGCGCCTGCACCGCGGCGATCAGGCCGTCAATGCCTTCGTGCCCGCTGACGTCAGCGAGTGGGTCCGTGTAGGTCGCATCCTCGGTCCAGGTGTCTGCGATCAGCGCCTTTCGCGCAGCATGATCAGTTTCGTTCCAGATCGCGATGTAGCCATCCACGATCTGCGTTGTGCCGGTCATCGTTGCGGTCATCATGTGCTCCTGTTCCTTCAGCCCAGCGCCACTCGCTGGCCGTGGCAAAAGCGTGGCGCACGCCATGACGGCTGGCGATTACCTCTCACGTCATGGCCGGAGCTCAGCCTGACCGCTAGAGTGAGGGCATGGAGATCACGGCCACACTCACACCCGACACCTCGATTGGAAGTTTGCTCCGTGCCTGGCGCGAGCGCCGGCGGTTGAGCCAGATGTCGCTGGCGCTGGAGGCAGAGATTTCCACACGTCATCTGAGCTTCCTGGAAACGGGTCGCGCCCGGCCCAGCCGGGAGATGGTGCTGCGGCTCGCCGAGCACCTGCGCGTGCCGCTACGCGAGCAGAACGCGCTCCTGCTGGCCGCCGGGTTCGCACCGCACTATCCACAACGCCCACTCGCCGACGAGGCGCTCAAGAGCGCGCGGGAAATGGTGCAACGTGTGCTGGACGGCCACGCGCCGTACCCCGCGCTGGCGATCGACCGTTACTGGAACCTGCAGTTGGCGAACCGCGCCGTGATGCCGCTGCTGGCCGATGTTGACGCTGGTCTCCTGGAGTCGCCCGTGAATGTGCTGCGCCTGAGCCTCCTGCAGCGCGGCCTGGCGCCGCAGATCGTCAACTTTCCCGAGTGGCGTGCGCACCTCCTGGCGCGACTGCGTCACGAGGCAGACCTCACCGCCGATCCCCAACTCTCAGCCCTGCTGGAAGAGTTGGGTGGGGCTGCAACGCGCCGGGCTGCACGCTCCCAGACGGTCGCCACAACCGCCGGGGGACCGCAACTTGCCGTCCCCCTGATCCTGGAGACTCCGCTCGGCCGCCTGCGCTTCATCAGCACCACGATGGTCTTCGGGTCCGCCGTTGATGTGACCCTCTCGGAACTCGCGATTGAATCGTTCTTTCCGGCTGATCAGGGGACGGCCGCGGCGCTGAGCCGGCTGGACGAACCCCAAGGAGGCTCATCATGAACCCGCTTCCGTACTTCGACACCGTTCTGGGCCGTGTCGCTGCCATCCTGCTTCTGCTGTGGGGCATTGCGGTCGTCTGGACGAGCCTGACCGGTGGCAGCGACCCGACCCAGGCACTCGCGCGGCGCCGGGTCCGCATGCTGCAGCGCATGGAAGCGTTCCGCCGCCTCATGGCCGGCCTGGTGCTGATCGGCCTCGGTGCTGCAGTGCTGATGCAGGCACCGTGGATGCTCTGGTTAGCCCTTGGCATCGGGTTTGTCGAAATCCTGGAGTCGAGCACGTTGATCGCTGTCTGGAAGTTGCGGCCTCCGAACCGGACGCGCACCTGAGCACTTTTGTAGCCCGTTTGTCGGAGTGCCCCAATTTCCCGGACGAATGGGTTACTGATTCATTGGCACCGATGGCCGCACTCGTGCGTTCTTACCCTCAGACCGGGCGATGCGCCCGGAGAGGATATCGCGAGCGTCAGCGGACAGGCGCGGAGATGACTTCCCCGAGGTCGTCATTCCGCATCGCCATGTCGCAGGCATCGCGGACCAGTTGGTTGCCGCGGGGCAGCCAGTGGTGACCTGAGAAGGGGGTTTTAGGATGGGTCTGATCAAGGACTTCTTTGGTGGTGACGACACCAGCAGCCCGGATGTTGCGTCTTCCGGTAATGGTGGCGTCGCGACGTCGTCTGCCAATGGCGGCGCGGTTTCCGTTGGTGATGTCAACAGCGGCGGCAACGCCGGCAGCGCCATCGGCGTTGGCGACACCTACGGTGGAAGCGTCGGCGTTTACGGCGGCGACATGGTGAACACCACCGACCTGGGCATCACGTCCAACGGTGGCACCGCCATCTCGGATTCTTCCGGTGGCAGCTACAACCTGGCCTTCGTCAGCTAGGTAACCCACGCGGCGGGCACCCGAATCATCCCCCGCCTGCCGCAACACCATCGTCACAAGACACGAACGCCAGGCGGGATCATCCCTCCGCCTGGCGTTCGCGTTGTTTCTCAGGAACAGCGTGCTCCCGCTTACTTCGCCCCGGCGAACGTGTCCGCCCAGCGCAGGAAACGGCGCTCACCACGCGCCAGCAACCAATCCGTGCCCTTCCCGATGACCGCGAGCAGGGCGATGCTGAGGAGAATGATGTCGGCACGCCCGGTGTTCTGGGCATCGATCAGCAGGAAACCCAGGCCGCGTGAGGCTGCAATCAGTTCCGCCGCCACCAGGAACAACCACGCCTGCGCCAGGCCCAGGCGCAGCCCCGTAAACAACGCGGGCAGCGCGGCCGGAAAGAGGATTTCCTGCGTCAGGCTCCAGCCGCGCAAGCCGTAGGCCCGCCCGACTTCCACCAACTTGCGGTCGATCTGCCGCACCCCTGCCACGACGTTCGTGTAGACCGGGAAGAACGCGCCGACGGCGATCAGCAGCAATTTCGGCGTCTCCCCGATGCCCAGCCAGAGCACGAAGAGCGGCACCCACGCCAGCGACGGCACCGCCCGAAATGCCTGGATCGTGGGAGCCAGGTAGTCTTCAACGGTGCGCGAGAATCCCACCAGCAACCCTATGGCGATCGCAACGAGCGCCCCAATCCCCCACCCGATGGCGACCCGCTGCAAACTGGCCATCACATTCGGGATCAGGATGCCGATGTTCTGCAGTTCCTGCCCTGCCGAGAGCACATCGAGTGGGGCGGGGAGTTGCCCGCGGGAGTAAACCTCCCGGTTCACCGTAATTTGCCAGAGGGCCAGGATCAGCAGGGGCACAACCAGGCCGCGCAGCATGCTCAGGCGCGGCAGGGAGAAAGTGACGCGGCGTGGCGCAGCCACCCGCTCCGCAATCCGGCTGCGACGCTGTTCGAGTGCGGGATCCATGGTCACCATCAGCAAACTACTCCAGGCGTTACATGCACGAAAGCGGGAGTCCCTGGCCAGGGACTCCCGCGGCTTGGTGCGGTCAGGCAGCCGGTGTCGCCGCCGGAGCTGCCTCCACGACGCCGGCTGCTATCTCCGGCGCCAGCAGCTCGGCCAGCACCGCCGGCAGGTCGGTATCCGGCTTGACCTGGTTCTCGTTGACCATGATCGGGATCACGGCGGTCAGGACGTCGGTCTGGGTCTGGCCCGGCACCGTGTCAAAGTCCAGCACCGTGCGCTCGGTCAGCACCTTCTTTGCCACATCGAGTGACACCTTGGACTCGTCGGCCAGGATCTGGGCAGCTTCGTCCGGGTTCTCCAGGATCCACTGCCGGGCTCGCTCGTACTGACCGATAACGGTCGCCGTCAGTTCCGGGTACTGGGTAATGAACGCCTCACGGCCATTCAGGAAGCCGTACGTGTTGAAATCGATGTTGCGATAGATCA
The DNA here is from genome assembly GCA_046328375.1 of Thermomicrobiales bacterium. Classification (GTDB taxonomy): domain Bacteria; phylum Chloroflexota; class Chloroflexia; order Thermomicrobiales; family UBA6265; genus JACCXM01. Next base: position 60,370 of record JAXLWT010000004.1, on the reverse strand, counting down.
GCTTGGAGCCAGCTTCCAGTTCGCTGGCGGCCATGTGCGGATCAAGCCCGGCCCAGGCGTCCACCTCACCGCGCTCAAGCGCCACGCGGCCATCGGCATGCTGCAGGTTGATGACCTCGACGTCACTCCCCTTGAGCCCTGCCTCCTCCAGCGAACGCAGCAGGAAGAAGTAGGGATCGGTGCCTTTGGTCGCGGCGACCTTCTTACCCTGGAGCTCGCTCACCTGGGTCAACGGCGAATCCTTGCCCACAACAACAGCCGCCCACTCTGGCTTCGAGTACAGGTAGACGGTCTTGATCGGCGAGCCATTGGCCCGTGCGAGCAGGGCGGCCGCACCAGCGGTGGAACCGAAGTCGATCGCCTCGGAGCGCAGGTACTCGTTCGCCTTGTTGCTGCCCGCACTGAGCACCCACTCGACGCCGATGCCCTGCTCCTGCAACGCTTCTTCCAGCCAGCCGAACTTCTTGAGCACGAGGCTGCTCGGGTTGTAGTAGGCATAGTCCAGGCGGACGGCAGCCGGATTCTCCTGCGCACCAACTGCCGGCAGGCGGCGTGTCCCAGCAAAGGCGACGGCGCCGAGGGAGACAAGCCCGCGCAGGGCATCGCGGCGAGAAATGGTCATCGAAATCGTCCTTTCAAAACTCACGCTGAGCAGGACAGCGCTATGCGGCTGACTGCAACCCAAAATGGCCAAGAATGCTGGACCGAAGCCGGGCCGGATCCGCGCCAGTCACGGTGAACTCCGCCACAATCCCGGCAGGTCTCCCGCCCAGCAGTACCACCCGGTCTGCCAGGCGCAACGCTTCGTCGACATCGTGTGTTACCAGCAGCACGGTGCGTGAGCGGTCCTTGCAGGTTTCGCGCAGCAGGTCGCCCATTTGCAGCCGTGTGAACGCATCCAGCGCCGCAAACGGCTCGTCCAGCAGCAGCACCGAGGGTTTGCGCACGAAGGCGCGAGCCAGCGCCACGCGCTGGGCCATACCCCCTGAGAGTTGATGCGGCCAGGCGTGCTCATTGCCAGCCAGTCCCACCCGCGCCAGCATGCTGGCCGGGCGCTCCGCGTCACGGACGCCACGTGCACCGAGCGCCACGTTCTGCTCAACGGTCTTCCACGGCAGCAACCGGGGCTCCTGAAAGACCACGGCGCAACGTGGGTCGCAGTCCGTGACCTGCTGGTCACCGATCCGGATCGAGCCGCTGGTGGGCGCATCCAGACCGGCCACCAGGCGGAGCAGCGTGCTCTTGCCACACCCACTCGCGCCGAGCACCGCTACGAATTCACCGCGCCCGGTGACCAGGTCGATGTTGCGCAGGATCTGCTGGGTACCCTGCCGGGAGGTAAATACTCGTCCGACTCCCTGGATGGAAACCGCTTCCGCCACGCGCTCCCTCGTGTCTTCAAACAAAAACCCCATCCAGAGCCGGATGGGGTTGCATCTGCGCATGGCGTTGGAGCCGCACGGATGGCATGACCCTCATCTTCCAGCCTCGTGCTGTCGGAGTTAGCACCAGCCCGCGTAGCGGGAGGTTGCTGGGGCTTCATCGGGCCGATCCCTCTGCCCCTCTGGATGAGTGGTTATCGTCTTCGGTTGTGCACGCATTGTGCAGTAATGGATCAAGAATTGCAAGACACCACGATGTAGTAGCGTAGGGCACACCTTGTGCGATGATCGTGACTGTCTGGAAACCGGAATGAATCCGATTCCGTTATCCGCACGTTCATACAGGCAAGTCCGGGACGGGAACCTGGACTACCCGCATTGCGCATCTGTGCATGAGCCCCTGTCTTGTGGCTGTGCCCTGATGTCGCCGCCAGAACGCGCGGGATGCGTTCGGAGGTGCGGGCGGCGATGTTTCTGGCATCGTCAAAACGCCAGGACGCGGATGGGCGTTCCAGGCGGACTACACCGCTCACTGGTCGGCCGCTGGCCGTCGTGCGTTGGCTGCGCACGGCAAACTGCCACGCCGGGGAGTGCGCGATGAGGGAAGAAAGCACCATGTCTACCCCGTGTGCCCGTGGCGGCCGATCCCTGGCTGCCGGTGTTCTCGCGTTGTCATTGCTCGTCTCGGCTTTCAGCGCCGCATTTCTCCTCCCCGCTGGCGTTGCCCTGGCCGATGACGCCGTCGCGATCGGCGACACCCTGATCCTTGACGGACCCGGCGGACAGTACGGCATCCTGACAGTCGCGCCGGCAGGTGCGGCGTTGAGCGTGGACGGTGAACCGGTCGACGGCTATTACCCCGTCTCCTACGATGGCGTCGGCGGCTGGACCGCAACTGGACTCGTCGAGATCACCGGCGGTGGCAATGGTGGTGGCGGAAACGGCGGTGGCAACGGTGGTGGCGGCGGTGGCGGCCACGACGGGAAGACCCGCGAAATGGGGAACGGCGGCGTTGAAACTGTCAGCGCGGACCCCGTGTATTCCGAACCAGTAAATGCTGCGCCTGAAACCAGTGCGGCACCGGTGACCGGCGGGTCCTACGGCCCCGGTGGTGGCGGGTACAGCGAGCAGCAAATTCTCGACATCATCAACGAAGCAGCGATGAACTACGGGCAGTCTCCCGACGACATGGTGCGCGTTGCGCGCTGTGAATCGGGCCTCGACCCCTACGCGGTCGGTGGCGGCGGTACCTACTACGGGCTCTTCCAGTTTGTCCCTTCCACGTTTGCCAGCACCCCCTACGGCCAATACGAGATCACCGATGCCTGGGCTAACGCCAACGCGGCGGCCTGGATGTGGTCAGAAGGCAAGAAGAGCAGTTGGGTCTGCCAGTAACAGACACTCCACGTGCGGCTGAACGGGACGCGGTCCTGTTCAGCCGCTTTTTATTGCCAGACGAGTGGTATCCTCGCACCTCGGAGAAGCTGCAATCCGCCCCGTACTGCGGCATGGATGGGACATGGCATCAAGCAAGCCAGGCAACCGCACGCGCGGTCTGCTGGCGCTGCTCCTGGGGATGATGCTCGGCGGCGATGTCGCCCTGGCAGTGTTGCCCGCCGCGTCTCGCGATCTCCCGCAGCCTGCCCAGACCATCCTCGAGACACGGCTGCGCTCAGAGCCAAGCCTGCGCAGCGACCCCTTGCTCCGCCTCCCAGCCGGCGCAACGGTCTACCTGCAGGGGGCTCCGGAGAATGGCTGGTACCGCACGCAGCATGGCGCCCTGCAGGGCTACCTGCGAAGTGGTGATGTTGCGACCTTGATCCTGAATGATGAGGACGCAGCTTCCACCAGTGCCAGGAAGAGCGACGATCAGAACAGTGTCGCCCTGGAGCAGCGCGCCGCTGGCAGCAACAAGAAGCAGAAATCACGGCCAAGCAAGGAAACACGGCGCAAGCGGCGCAAGGACCAACGAAAATCGGACGCGGCGTTGCGCATTGTGGCCGCCACGGATCTCAACCTCCGCGACGCCCCGAGCGAGGAGGCGCCGGTTCTGTCCACGTTGCCACGGACCCAGGCAGTGGCCCCCACCGGCGAGCAGCAGGATGGCTGGGTGGAGGTGATCTGGGAAGGGCAAATGGGATGGGTCCTGGGACGCCACCTGATCATGATCCCGACCGGCTCCACTGGTAAGGACCGTCACGACGGGTCCTGGAGCCGCGGAGAATTGAAAGAAATCATCTACGCCGCGGCGGACGAGTACGGCCAGCCTCGTGAAGACATGCTGCGGGTCGCCCGCTGCGAGTCCAACATGATCCCCTCGGCCGTCAATCCCTACGGCGGCTCCTATGGCCTCTTCCAGTTCAAGCCTGGCACCTGGCTCGGCACACCCTACGCCGAGTACGACATCTTCGATCCCCGAGCCAGCGCGAACGCTGCTGCCTGGATGTGGTCTGTGGGACGCCGCCGCGAATGGGTCTGCCAGTAAGGTCCCCACACGCCGTGGCCGCCTGAAAGGACTGAAAGATGGGAGCACTGTCGATCCGGGAAGCCCGGCCGGACGAAGCGCCTCTGCTCAGTGAACTCGCACAGCGATCGAAAGGGCACTGGGGCTATGACGCTGCGTTTCTCGAGGCGTGCCGCGCGGATCTCACCTTGAGCCCCCAGGATATCGCGGACTCCGCCAGCTTCGTCTGCGAAGGCCCACAGGGGGTGCTTGGATTCAGCCGCGTCGTGCTGATGGACGAGCGCACGGCGGAGCTGGACGCGCTCTTTGTCGACCCGGAGTCGATCGGCACGGGCGCAGGGAAGATGCTCTGGGAGCGCAGCGTGACCGCCGCGCGCGAACTTGGCGCGCAGGATCTGCTCCTGCAGAGTGATCCGCACGCCGAGGGGTTCTATCTCTCGCGCGGCGCGCGGCGCATCGGGGAGGCCGCCTCGGCCCTCGTCCCCGGCCGGACACTCCCCCTGATGCACTTCGATCTCCGCAGCGCTTGAGGAGCAGGAGGCAGTGGCGAGCTACGCGGCCTGCCGCTCGTCCAGAAACTCACCGGGAGACGTGTCAGCCGCGCGCGTAGCTGGCTCAACCAGCCGCAGCTGCGGCACCTGTGGCTCGGCTTCGCGGGCCGTGACAAGAGCCAGGCGACGCTCCAGCAACGGCAACTCCTGCCCAGCCAGGTGACGGGCCAGGCCGTGGCCACCGCGGTTGAAGTGCGCACGAACCAGGCGCGCGTCCAGGCGCGCCCGCAGGCACTCCAGGTCTCGGGCAGTCATGCGGGAAATTTCAGCGCGGAACGCGCGCAGAGGACGGTCAATCAGCGCATCAAAGCGCTGCCGCTCGCGGGCGGAAAGCGTACGCGGAGTTGTGGCCATGAGAACTCGCTTTCAGGCAATTCAGAGCATGTAATTGCGTCAGGTTCAGACACGAAGAACAATTGATGTATCGAAATTATAGCGCAAAGAGGCATTTATTGTCACATTGCGCGACAAACGGTGAGCCAGTTTCGCCGACGTGAGAGATCCCCTCCTGCCCCGTGTTTGTGGTGCCTCCGGGAACCCCGTGAGGCAGGTCCGCACCTTGAGCGACCTGGTCACCCGCCGGGGCGCAGACCTACCTCCCTGAAGCTGGAAGGCTTCGGCTACTCCTGCTCTGTCAACAGCTCTGGCCCATTATTCCGCGTGTTGTTCACCGCCGTGCTCACCGGGTACACGCGCATCTCGTCGTCCGGGTACGGGTGCAGGAACTGCTCGATTTCGCCCGCATCGTGGACGTCGGCCGATAGCCAGTCTTCTTCAGCGTCGCGCTCCAGGATCGCCGGCATACGGTCGTGTAAAGAGGACATCCGGTCGTTAGCCTGGGTAGTAATGATGGTGAACGACCCAACCGCATCCTCGTCCTCATGGGTCTGGTCGTAGAGACCGGCAAGTCCCCACACCTCCCCATCCTCGGACGTGATGTAGTACGGCTGCTTGTGGTTCCCCACCCGCTGCCATTCGTAAAAGCCACTTGCCGGCACGATGCAGCGCTGCGCCTTCGTCAGGTTCCGGAACATTGGCTTCTCGAAGAGCGTCTCAGCCCGGGCGTTGATTGGCGCAACGCTGCGCTTGCCCGGCTGCGGCTTCCAACGCGGCACCAGACCCCACTGCATCGGCACCAGGGATCGCTCTCCAGCCTCGTTTTCAATAATCACTGGCAGCAGCTGCGTCGGGGCAGCGTTGAACGTCGTCAGATCCGCGAAAAGGTCCTGTGGCACATGGCGCAGATTGAACCGCTCGGAGAGTCCGAGGTTGCCTTCGATGACGTATCGCCCGCACACAGCACGGCGCTCCTTTCAAACCATGGGAACGAGTGTCAATTTTAGCACAAACGTTCGCAACATGCAGCAGGGCCAGGGAATGATACGGCGATGAAATGAGCACCATCTGCGGGCGAGCGGCGGGAGCCCGGGAAGTGCTGAATTCCATGGTATAGTCACGTTTTCGGACAGGCTCCTGGTCAATGAAATCGCACGTCTTGAGGTTGAGGCCGCACGTGCCTCAGGCGTTGCACAGGTGAACCCGTGAGACCGCAAGCTGCACCCTCGCCCACCATCCGCATCCTGTCTGCCCTTATGTTGATCGTGGGCGTTCTCCTCACGGTTGGCTCGATCTTCGCCGACCAGTTGCACCTCACGGGCGGCGGTGTGGGACTCGGCTGGAAGCAACTCATTGGAGCCATCGTCGGCCTGGTACTGGCGCTGCTGGGCGGAGCCTGGCTCATCCAGCCGCCCACCTCCCGCGGCGCGGACCGCTCGTTCGAGTAGCCCCCCAATCCGGGGTACGATCCCATCCATCATCAACCTAGAGGACGAAGCTCCAGCACCTGGAGCTTCTTTCGTGACTCGCCCGGGAGGACGGAGATGACGGAATCGACCTGGAACCGCTGGCCAGCCAGTTCACGCCGCATGAGCTTCGGCGCCATTCTGCCCATGGCCGAAGAGTCGGCGTTCGGCGAAGCCGTGCCCCACTTCTCGGATATCCTGGAGATGACTCGCGTCGCCAGCGACGCCGGGTTCGAGGCCGTCTGGATCGTTGATCACTTCGTCTTTCGCCCGGAGGCCAATGCCCAGTTCTCCATGCCGGGAACTTCAGACGAACGCGGCGTCTGGGAGTGTTTCACCACCATGGCTGGGCTGGCCAGCGCCACGGAGAAGATCAACATCGGCTCCCTGGTGGCCTGCACCGGCTTCCGCAACCCGGCGCTGGTCGCCAAAATGGTTGAGACCATCGATGACATCAGCGGTGGCCGCACTATCCTGGGCCTGGGAGCGGGTTGGCACAAGCCGGAATATGACGCCTTCGGCTATCCCTACGACCATCGCGTGGGCCGCTTCGAGGAAGCCGTGGAGATCATCGCGCCACTCTTGCGTGAAGGGCGCGTCGACTACCAGGGTGAATACTTCCAGGCCAATGACGCGGTCAATCGCCCGCGCGGGCCACGACCGCAGGGAGCGCCGATTCTCGTCGGCAGCAATGGCCCGCGCATGCTACGCACCATCGCCCGCTACGCTGACGCCTGGAACACGGTCTGGCATGGGTCACCGGATGCCGTCGTAGAGCAAATGGCAGCGGTTGATGCGGCCTGTGCCGACGTGGGTCGTGACCCAAAAACACTCGTCCGCACGGCCGGCGGCAATATCTCGATGCCCGGAAACACGGGGCGCCGCCCCAACCCCATCTCCGGGAGCGATGAGGAAATCGCCGCTACCATCGTCCGCTTCCGCGACCTGGGGATCACCCACTTCGTGGCTGGCCTGGACGCCTGCACACCGCAGAATCTGGAGCGCTTCGGCCGCATCATCGAACTGGTGGACGCCGCACCGTAGGGCCCGCTCCTGAGCTGTTCCACCCGAGCGAAGGGCGCTGCCCTTCGCTCGGGTGGCATTTCCCGCACCGACGCACGCCACCAGTCCGCGCTCTCCAGCCCGCACATGAGGTAGAGCGAGCACCTACCCACCTGGTTAGTTGCGTGCGCAAGCAAGCTGTGATGTAGTTCTGGCTGTGGATGCGCGACGAACACCTGACCGTCATGAGGCTCTTTCACCTGCTGGCGACGGCGTCTGGTGCGGCCTGCGCCAGACCTACCTTGCCGTCTCGCAGGGGCTGGACACAGAGCTCCGGGCGACGCACCGGCTCGCGCTTGGCGAGTTTGAGCTGTTACGTGCGTTGAGTCACCCAGGGTGCGCCCAACGCATGGGTGGGCTGGCGGAGGCGGTCGGTCTCAGTCCCAGTGGGTTGACCCGGGCTATCGAACGCCTGGAAAGGCGAGGCCTGGTCCATCGCGTTGCTTGCCAGGAGGACCGGCGCGGGGCGATGGCTGAGCTCACGGTGGAAGGGACCGCTCTGTTGCAGGCTGCCGACGTCACCCACGCCGCCACGCTCCACCGACTCTTGCTCGATCGCCTCTCAGCCGCTGAGTCTGCGCAAATCAGCCGCGCCTGCCAGCGCCTGTTCGGGCAGGAAGCGACGGGGTGTCCTGCGGGAGGGGAGGGGGATGGCGAGTCAACGCTGCCAGCGCGCGGTGGCTGCACTGACAGACATGACGAACCAGACGGGGACAATCGGCACACATGAACGACATGAATGCCTTCAACAAGCAGGTGATCGAGGAGTACGTCACGAACGAGGGCAACGTCGGCGGCATGTTCGAGGGCACGCCACTGCTGTTGCTCACCACCACTGGCGCAAAGAGCGGCCAGCCGCGCACTTCTCCACTCATCTACGTAACCGATGGTGACCGACTGGTGATCATCGCCAGCAAGGGCGCCGCCACGCATCCGGACTGGTACCACAACATCGTTGCGCACCCGGAGGTCACGGTCGCGTTGGGGACCGAGAAGTTCCCGGCCCGCGCCGAGATTGCCGCAGAACCGGAGCGCACCCGGCTTTTCAACGCGGTGATGGAGGTCTGGCCCCCGCTTCGCCAGTACGAGCAGAACACCAAGCGGACCATGCCAGTCATTATCCTGAACCGCGTGCAAGGAGGTCGCGAGGCCATCACGAAGGGGACGAGAGCCAGCAAGGATACTGACCCACAGTCGGCGCACCACTCCATCGCAAGCTATCAGCAAACCCACGACAGTAAGGAAGGGATTTCGAGTACCCATGAGTGACATGAACGATTTCAACAAGCAGGTCATCGCAGAGTTCCGCGCGAACGGCGGCAAGGTTGGCGGGATGTTCGAGGGCGCACCGATGGTGCTGATCACCACCAAGGGCGCGAAGAGCGGTCAGCCACGCGTCGCCCCGCTCGTGTACACCACCGATGGCGACCGCATGGTGATTATCGCCAGCAAGGGCGGCGCACCAACCCATCCAGACTGGTATCACAACATCGTTGCGAACCCGGAAGTCACGGTCGAAGTGGGCACGGAGACTTATACGGGACGTGCTGAGGTAGCGGAAGAACCTGAGCGCACCCGCCTTTTCAATGCCCAGGCGGACCTCATGCCCAACTTCTACGAGTACCAGAAGAACACGAACCGCACGATCCCCGTCGTCACCATCACCCGCGTCTAGACGCACCGCCTGGCAGTTGTCTCGTTCGACCATCAGCGGGCGAATCTGCTATTCCTCCCGGTCAGACCCAAAGCCTGACCGTGGAGGAAGCCCGTGATCGAATACCGAAGTGATGTCACAGACCTGAGCCCTGAGCAGATTCAGGGCTTTTTCGTCGGCTGGAAGAATCCGTTTCCCCCGGAAACGCACCTGCGCATGCTGACCGGGAGCGACCTCGCCCAGGTCGCCATCGATACGGAAACGGGTCGCGTCGTCGGCTTCATCGCCGCCCTCACCGACAACGTCCAGGGCGCGTTCATCACGCTGCTGGAAGTGCTGCCAGACTACCAGGGGCGAGGCGTCGGCAAGGCCCTGATGGAGCAGATGCTGGACCGGCTCAGCCACATCCAGACCATTGAATTGATGTGCGACGCCGATCTCGTCCCCTTCTACACGCAATTTGGCATGAAGCCATCAGGCGGCATGGTGCTCCGCCGGCGCGAGCCGTAACCGTCGACCAACCGCTGTAGCGGAGTTTCCAATATCACGGGCTAAATCCGTGTCGCTGGCGTAGTCTATGCGCGCCCGCGTGCAGACCCCGATCAGCGTGATCCGGGCTACCGGAAAGGACGATGTTCCATGCGATATCGACGCGCACTCCTGGCGACCTGTGGCTTGACGCTGTCGCTGTCCCTGGTGACCCCGCTCGCCTCTTTTGCCCAGGATGCCACTCCCGCACCGGGGGCAGACGCTCAACAGCAGTCCTGCGATGTCGAACCCCGTGACATCGATGAGCTGGTCGCCTTCTGGTTCGATGCGTCCGGCACCCCCGCGGCGACCCCGGCGGTGGCCATGACAGTGCAGGACGAGGCAGCGTTGCCAGACGGTTCGAAGCCGGAGGATGCTGACCTCACCCAGATCGACCAGACCACGCGCCAGTGGCTCTACTGCATGAACATCGCCGGACAGTACGCGCGCGGCTTCAACCTGATGACGGACAACCTGGTCAGCCAGTTCGGACCAGACACCACGAACCCGGCCCAGGACTCGCCCGAGGAAGTCCGGGCGCTGCTCGAAGCCCAGGCGGCCGGGACCCCGATCCCGGGCGCAGAGGGCCAGATGCGCCTGCCCGCGTTGGCAGGACCACGCAAGGCGCGCGTGCTGGAGGATGGCCGCATTGGCGCCATCTGGTCAATCGGCGGCGACCGCGTCTTCCTCCTTTACAAGAATGAGGGCGGGAAGTGGCTGATCGACGAGGCCATGGACCTGGCTGACCCGGTCGAGGGAACGCCGGCGGCTGAAGCTACTCCCGCTTCGTAAGGCAAACGTAGAGCTTTCTCGCACACCCACCCGCTGCCGGTATCCCGGCAGCGGGTGTCGTGTTTTCCCGTGCCGGGGGGAAAGCGTGCGCAACCAATTCCGACCCTCCAACTCAGGAATTAGGCTTAATCCTGATTAGGATCATCAGATTAATATTCATTGACGTTCATACCTCACAATGATATCCTCTCCACTATCGGCGTGTACATGTTGGCCGATCACGAGCCATGAAGGGAGCACAACAATGGTTGCGATCAAGGATGGTCAGTGCGGCATGTGCGCTCACTATGGCGACAACAACCCCGGTGAGGTCAAGCTGATTCAGATCCGTATGAAGCACGAGGCCCCGGAGACGCTGCTCGAGGAGTGCGGCCACCCACAACTTGCGCCGTTGCACCTCGTGGTCACCGCCAACAGTGGTTGCGCTGGCTTCGAGCCGGTGGCTACGGAGCGGTAAGACTGGACGGGAACTCCCGTCACCAATTCAGCGTTTCGAAGCAGGGCCGGTCCATGGACCGGCCCTTGCGCTTTGCGTATCGGCCAACCCGGATACGATTGGCCGGTTTATCACCCAGCTTCCTATCATTCATCCTACATGTGCGTGGATACTCCTGATCCACGATTGATCGCGCCAGCACCCAATTCTGCCGCGATAGTGGCTCACACCAGCCAGAGGACACTGATGAACGACGCCCCTCAGACTGCGGTCGCCAACCCGGCGGCCACGATTTCCGCACCCACCAGCAACGGCGCACGCGGCCGTGACCGGGTCGGGATCGTGGCGCGTGGCGAGCAGCAGGCGACGGAGGCGATTGCAGAGGCACTTATCGCGCTGGGATTTACGCCGCGCAATGTTGATGTGCGCCCCATCCCCTTCGAGGGCACCTGGGGTCTTGCCACGTCTGCCGCGTACGGCCTCGCAAATGAAGCCGTGACGCGCGAACTTGAGGCCAGTGGCAAACTCGAGGGGCTCTCCAAGAAGGAGGCAAAGGCCCTGGCGTCCGGCACGGTCCGGGAGCGCGTGCCGCAGCTTGCGCAGCAGATTGCCGATCACATTGCTGCCAGTGGGAACCCCATTTTCGGCACGGTTGAGGCGGTGAACGGCTACGTCAATATTGCCTTTGACAGCAATGCGGTTGCTGCGACGCTCATTGAAGAAGTGCTGACGCGCGGAGCGGCCTACGGCCAGGGTGCCCCGATCGCCGAGAAGGTGATGGTGGAGCATTCGCAGCCGAACACCCACAAGGAATTCCACGTCGGGCACCTGCGCAACAGTGTCCTTGGCGTAGCCGTCAGTAACGTACTGCGCGCCGCCGGTTACGAGGTGCAGGACGCCAACTACATCGGCGACATCGGTATGCACGTCATCAAGTGCCTCTGGTGCTACGAGAACTTCCACAAGGGGGAAGAACCGGCCGACCGGAGCGCACGCGGGCGCTGGCTGGGCGAGATCTACAGCGAGTCGGACGCCCGGGTGAACTACCGGAAGGACGTGCTGGAGTTCCTGCAACTCCTCTCCACCGAAGACCAGCAGTTCATCGCTGCCATCGACCGCGTGCTCAAGTTTCTCTGGCGCAAGGGCGCGGAGGGCGAGGACATCGCCTACCTCCTGGGCCGGCTCAGCCATGCACAGCCGATCAAGGATGACCAGTTGCGGGAGGACGCGATCATCCCCCGCTTCTGGCCGATCGTCGGAGATCAACTGCGGGCGGAGGTCGCCAACCCGAAGCCGCATGTTCCGGCAGACGGCGTGCCCGAGCCAACCATGACGCCGGAGGAACGCCTGGCGCGCTGGGAAGATCTCGCTGTTCACATGGACGACTGGTGGGGGCCGTCCCGGACCTGGCGCGACGACGTGCGGCAGACCTTTGCTCGCTGGGAGGCGCAGGACCCGGAGTTCGTCGAACTCTGGCGGGAGACGCGGGAGTGGAGCATGGAGAGCTTCCGCCGCATCTTCGCGGAACTTGGCGCCCGATTCGATGTCTGGCTTTTCGAGAGCGAGGTTGAGGAAGCAGGCAAAGTCATTGTGCGGGAGCTGCTCGAGCTTGGCCTGGCCGAGATCTCCGAGGGGCTGCCGGTCGTGAAGATTGACGAAAAGCTCGGTCTCACGGAGCCGACCTACCGCACCATGCCGATCCTGCGCTCCGATGGCTCCAGCCTGTACTCAACCAAGGACCTGGCGCTGACCAAGCGCAAGTTCGAGGAGTTCGGAGTTGACCGGGCCATCTGGGTGGTGGATGTGCGGCAGGCGCTCTACTTCCAGCAGATCTTCAAGATCCTCGAACTCTGGGGCTTCGAGCAGGCCCGGTTGGCCTACCACCTGGACTACGAGATGGTGCGCCTGCCGGAGGGCGTGATCTCCTCCCGCAAGGGGAACGCACCGCTCTACACCGACGTCCGCGACGCCGTCCTGACCCGGGCGCGCGAGATCATCAACGAGAAGAACCCCGAGATGCCGGCGGAACGCAAGGCGGAGGTGGCCTGGGACGTCGCCATTGGCTCGCTGAAGTACGCGATGCTCAACCGCGACACAAACAAGGTCGTGGTCTTCGACCTGGAGGAAGCGCTCTCTTTCGATGGCCACGCCGCACCATACATCCAGTACGCGCACGCGCGGGCCAGCCGCATCCTGGAGCACGCCGGCGAGACCGAGGCGTCCCTGCTGCCACGGCTGCAGGGGCTGGACTTCGGGACCTTGCAGGCTGAGGAATTGAGCCTGTTGCAGACGATCGCCTCGCTGCCGGAGGAAATTCAGCGGGCGGCGGAAGAGTACCGGCCGCTCCTGATCGCGTCCTACGCCTATGAGCTGGCGAAGCGCTTCAACGACTTCTATCACGCCTGCCCGGTGCTGGTCTCTCCCGAGCCCACTCGCACCGCGCGCCTGGCCCTGACCGCTGCTACCCGCCGCACGCTGGCCAACGCCCTGGCCATCCTCGGCATCGCCGCGCCGGAGCAGATGTAGGATCTTCCGCGTAAGTCATGAGCCGGCCGGACTTCCGGCCGGCTCTTGGCATTAACACCGCGTCACCTCAAGCTCAACGTGTGCGGCCCTGTTCGTGAGCGTTGGGCGAGGCCATGATCTCCGACTCTGCTGGAGACCACGCCGTTGGTTGGGCCAACACGGCGAATACGGTGTGTGCGAAGGTCAGGAGAACGAGATCCTTCCTTCGTCAGGATGACAGGCGAAGGTGGATGACACCGCAGCCCGCGAGCCGCCCGGCCGCCCTCGCTATGACCGCCTCCGCTCTGCCCCGGCAGTAATCGCCCGTTCATACAGGCGGAGGGCTTCGGCGACGCGTCCGGTCCCTCGTGCCACACAGGTGAGGGGGTCATCGGTGCGGTAGACGGGCATCTTCAGTTCGGTCTGCAGCCGGCGATCGAGTCCCAGCAGCAGCGCCCCACCCCCCGCCAGCGTGATCCCCTGCTCCATGATGTCGGCGACCAGTTCCGGCGGCGTCTCCTCGATCGCGGTTTTCACCACCTCCACGATCGTGTTCACGGGTTGCGAGATGGCGTCCCGCAACTCGACCGAGGAGACCTCGACCGACTTGGGCAGGCCGGTCAGCAAGTCCCGCCCCCGCAGCGTCACCCGCAACTCTTCCTCCAGCGGGTAGGCCGAGCCGGCCGCGATCTTGGCGTTCTCGGCCGTGCGCTCGCCGATGACCAGGTTGTGGTCGCGCCGGGCGTACTGGATGATGGCGTCATCGATCTCATCGCCCGCCACCCGGATCGAGTGGTTGACGACGATGCCCCCCAGCGAGATGACGGCGACTTCCGTCGTGCCACCCCCGATGTCGACGATCATGCTGCCGACCGGTTCGTTGATCGGCAGCCCCGCCCCGATGGCGGCGGCCATCGGCTCCTCGATCGTGTACGCCTCGCGCGCGCCGGCCGAGAGTGCCGCGTCCTTGGCGGCGCGCTTCTCGACTTCGGTCACGCCGGAGGGGATGCCGATGACGACGCGCGGGTGGGGGCCATCAGCCGCTGCAGGTGGACCTTGCGGATGAAGTAGTGGAGCATCATCTCCACGGTGTCGAAGTCGGCGATGACCCCGTCTTTCAGCGGCCGCACCGCCACGATCGACTCCGGGGTCTTGCCCACCATCGCCTTGGCTTCCACCCCCACCCCGAAGGCCCGCCGCGTGCGCGTGTCAATCGCCACCACGCTCGGCTCCGAGATCACAATCCCCTTCCCCCGCACGTACACCAGGGTGTTGGCGCAGCCCAGGTCTATCCCCAGGTCCTGGTTCAGCATCCCCAGCAGGGTGGATAGCGGCGGGATCATGATGCCTGTCTGGCGTGGAACCCGGTTGCCATGCCAGCAACCACCGTTGTCTGGAGCGTCACGGTCAACCGGCCCACCCTCGCAGGCGCGTTGCCTCGGCCACCCGCGAGACTGCCAGCCGGTAGGCTGCCTGGCGGAGGGGGATTTCGCACGCGCTGGCCAGCCCCACAACGTCGGCGAAGGCCTGCTCCATGCGCTGCCGCAAGTGGGTGTCAACAGCTTCAGCGTCCCAGTAGTAACCCTGCAGGTTCTGCACCCACTCCAGGTGGGACACCACCACCCCCCCGGCGTTCGCCAGCACATCGGGAACCACGATGACGCCGCGGTCGGCAAGAATATGGTCCGCCGCGGCGGTCACCGGGGCGTTCGCTCCCTCCGCGATCGCCCACGCCCGCACGTGACCGGCATTCTCGGCAGTAATCTGGGCTTCCAGCGCGGCCGGAATCAGCACATCGACATCGAGCGCCAGCAGCGTAGCGTTGTCGATCCATGCAATGTCCGGCGCGGTGTAACTGGCCAGCAACCGGCCCGTTTCCGCGCGAATGTGTGATTCCAGAGCAGCAATGTCGAGACCCAGCGGGTGGTAGAACCCCGTCGAGACATCACTCACTGCGACAACCCGGCACCCGGCCTCGGCAAGTGCTCGCGCAGCCGAAGCGCCGACCTTGCCGAACCCCTGCACCGCAACGCGGGTCCCCTCTGGCAGCCGCCCATGTTGGCGCAGGAGGGCCAGGACCGTGATGGCGATGCCGTTCCCGGTGGCGCGGTCTCGCCCGAGTGAGCCGCCAAGCCCCACCGGCTTACCGGTAACGGCGGCCACCGCGGTCTCATCTCCCAACGTCCCCAGGGCGTCCATCATCCAGGCCATGGTCTGTTCGTCGGTATTGATGTCAGGAGCGGGGATATCCCGCCGCGCCCCGATGATCGGCTGGATTGCCTGCGTAAAGCGCCGGGTCAGTTGGTGCAATTCGTTGCGCGAGAGCAACCGGGGGTTGACCTGCACACCCCCCTTGGCGCCGCCAAAGGGTAGCCCCAGGATGGCGCACTTCCAGGTCATGAGCATGGCCAGGACCGTCGTCTCCTCCAGGGTCACGCCCGGATGGAAGCGGATGCCCCCCTTGAAGGGCCCCCGCGCACTCGAGTGCTGCACGCGGTAGCCCGTGAAGACCTCGACCTGGCCATCATCCATGATCACGGGAATGTTGACCGCCAGTGCCCGTTCGGGCAAAGCCAGCAGACGGCGCAATCCCGGCTCGAGTTGGAGCGCATCGGCTGCCTCCTCCAGCAGCGCTCGCGCGTCGGCAAGGCCATGGGGCGCGACCGGCGCACTGACAGCGGGTGGGATCAACGGAAGACGTTCGGTTGTTAGCGACATCGTTGCCTCATGTTCACGCGGGTTGCCGAAGAATGAATACTCCTGACCTGACGTCGGGAATCAGGGCGGGTCGAACCGACCCTCTCCCAGCAGGCCCTGCCCCGTCCGGCGTGACGTCCTGCCCCGCCCGGGAGACACCGCCAGCCGTGAGGCGCAATCGGCGGTGGCGCAGGCACCGGCCATGGAGCCCGTTGGCTGCGGGTTCGCTCCACCGTGTTCTGGCGCACCGTTTGCCCGTGCACACATCACCGGGCGTCTCGGGCGTAGCCACGGGTGCGCGGACGACCTGTGAGCGATCCCAGGCCATGACACCCATGCCCATCCCGTTCGCCCAGGTCATACGAGCAGTAGCAGGGTCCACCTTGCGCACAGCCGCCACAGCAGTAGGTCGTTCCGCGGTGGACGGCCGGCCGCCACGGAATCTCCACTCCGCAGTTCGCGCACCGTGGCACGTCAGGCTGGCTACGAGGCACAGAGATCTCCTGGTGCACAGTGATTCAGGGGTGGACAGCGAGGATCGATAGCCACATCGCCCCAGAGAACGTGCTGATGGCGACCTGCTCACCAGCGCGGCGGCCGATGAGCGCCTCACCCACCGGCGACTCATGCGAAATCCGTCCACTGTCAGGGTCCACCTCGGCGGGATCGACGATGCTGTAGGTCTCCTCACCGTCCTCTTCCCAGTGCACCGTGACCCGGGAGCCGATGCCGACGACTCCAGGCTCTCGCGCAACCCCATCCAGCGGCGTGGCCCGCGCCAGCACATCCTCGATCTCAGCCATGCGCCGTTGCAGCAGCGTCATATCGGTCAGCGTGCCGTCGTCAACGTCATCCGGAGATTCGGCTTTGGCTCGAGCCAGGTCGGCGTAGCGCTCGCGAAACTGGTCCAGTTCACCCTGCAGTTGTCGCAGCCCGTCCGCAGTCAGCAGGACGGACGGCTCGGAAATCATCGATATCCCTCATTCGCGGCCCGCGAGTGCCGCAGGAAACACAAACCCAACTCCCCGTCCAGAAGCCGGTACCTGTTCCAGTCTGCAGGGGACAACCCAACAATCAGGGGAACCCGCATGAACATTGCATGAACAGACGTCACGAACCGACATTGACTGCCGGTCCGTTCCCGCTGTGCGATAGCGCCTCCTCGACCGGGTCGTTGCGGAGGCCCCGTCTGCGCACCAGAGCTGCCAAGGCCTCTGGTCGAGCGGCACGTTTCGAGGACGGCGCAGTACGGTAGAAGTCGAAACCTGGGCAGCGCGCGGCGCGCGGCGACCGCCTGGAGCATTGATGGCAGGAGAAAAACCGGGGCAACAGACCGACCTGTCTGATCAAGAACGCTCGCTGTCACGGGTCGAGCAACTCGCGCTCTTCGGGGTGAGCGTCGGCGCTTCGACCACAGAAGTAGCCGCTCGTCTTGGCGAGCGGGAGCCGCAGGCTCAACGCGAAGGTATCGAGCATGCACTCCTGACCTTGCAGGATCGCGGCTTGCTCAGCACAGCACCGGGAGGCTTCGCCCCGACCGACAGTGGGCGGCAGGCACTGCTTGACCTGTTCGGGCACGTCGCGTCGGTGACGTCACTCCAGGACGAACGTGACCAGGTGGAGCGGCTGCGCACTGATCTGCTCTCGACGATCTCGCACGAGTTGCGGACGCCGTTGACGCTGATCCGCACCTCGATCGGGCTGCTCCTCGACAGCGAGCCGGACGAGGAAATGCGCCTTCGCCTGCTGCGCAACATCAAGCAGAGCACCGACCGCATGAATTCGCTCATCACGGACCTGCTCGATCTGGCGCGGCTCCAGCAGGACCGCCTCGAACTCAGCGTGCGTTGGATCAACGTGCTGGATCTTGTTGAGGGAGCCGTCTCGCTGATGCGCCCATTGCTGGACGCTAAGGGGCAACACGTCAGTGTGGTTTCGCTGGCGCCAGCACCCCTCGTTCCCGGCGACCTGCGCCGGCTGGAACGCGTCCTGCTGAACCTGCTCAGCAACGCCAACAAGTTCGCATCTGCTGCCTCAGAGATCCAGGTGATCGTTGACGATAATGGGCCGGATGTCATCATCGCCGTCCAGGATGCCGGCCCAGGTATCGCTCCCGAGGCCCTACCCCACCTGTTCGATCAGTTCTTCACGGATCGCACCAGTTCCTCGGAGCACAACATCGGCGCCGGGCTGGGGTTGCCCATCGCGAAGGGCATCGTCGAAGCGCACCGCGGTCGTATCTGGGTGGAAAGCACGCCCGGAATTGGCACCACCGTGCGGTTCGCTCTGCCGAAAGACCTGCCGCAGGAGGTTCCCGATGAAGGTCCTGGTCGTTGATGACGCCTCGGAAGTGATCGAGGCGGTCACCATCAGCTTCTCCCTGCAGTGGCAGGAAACCGAAGTCATCGGCGCTGCGCACGGCGAGGCCGCCCTCGACCTCATCGAGCAGGAACACCCCGACGTCGTCCTCCTTGACATCGCCATGCCGGGAATGAGCGGCTTTGAGGTCTTGCGCGAGATTCGCGCTTTTTCCGATGTACCCGTCATCATGTTGACCGCGAGGGATGAGATTCTCGACAAGGTCAAGGGGTTGGAGCTTGGAGCGGACGACTACGTCACCAAGCCCTTCGACCACCTGGAACTCATGGCGCGCGTGAAAGCGCTTCTGCGACGGCTCGATATGCCGCAGCCAACAAGCCGCGCACCCTCATTTCAGAGCGGCGACCTCACGATCGACTACGCGGCGCGCGAGGTTCGTCTCCGTGGTGAGGTGGTCTCGCTGACGGCCACCGAATACAAGCTGCTCTACCACCTGGTACGCAATGTGGGGCGCGTGCTGCGTCATGAAACCCTGCTGGCCAAGGTGTGGGGCCGCGAGTACGTCGACGAGATCGACTACCTGCGCGTGTATGTTCGCCGCCTGCGCCGGAAGCTTGAGGACGATCCCGAGCAGCCGCGCTTTATCCTCACCGAGCGCGGCCTTGGCTACCGATTCCGCCCGGATGGTTGAGCACGCCACACGAAACGGGGTGGCCGCTGTACCATCTGGCAGCGACCTGTTGTCGAGAGGTTCCCCGCACTCCTCGTACCGTCATCCTCCCGGGGCTCGTTATCCATTCCCCGGTGGAGGCCAGCCTGTTTCTGCGCCGTGACACTCCGGACGCCCGTTGCCGCCCTGGCCCCGTGCCGCGCGCCCGCGCACTGTGGATCTCCAGCGGGATCATGCTCCTGGTGCTCTGGACGCTCGTACCACTCTATTGGCTCTTGTTTCTCTCCTTGACGACGCCCATCGTGCTCCTGCGTGAGCCCACGCCGCTCGTGCCGCTGCCGCCGACTGCCGCCAATTTCGCGTGGTTGCTCGCACCCGGAAACGGCCAGGCTGCAATCGTCCGCAGCGGGCTTGCCAACAGTCTCTTCATTGCAGCACTGGTCACAGTTCTCACACTGGTTGTTGCCACACCGGCTGCCTACGCGCTGAGCCGCAGCCGTGTCCGCGGCGCGTTGCTCGTGCACGCGGCTGTCCTGGCGACCCGTATCTACCCGCCAGTTGCATTGGCGGTGCCCTTCTTCTGGTTGTACGCCCGCGTGGGGCTGCTCGGCACGCGGCACGGGCTGGCTGCGGCCTACCTCGGCGCCACCGCGCCCCTGGCCGTCTGGCTACTCATTAGCGTCTTTGCCGGTCTCCCACCCTCGGTCCTGGCGGCCGCGCGCGTCGACGGCAACACACCCTGGCAGGTCTTCTGGCGGGTCGCGGTGCCGTTGGCACGTCCGGGCATTGTCTCGGCTGGCATCATCTCGTTTGTTGGCTGCTGGAATGAGTTTGCCCTGGCGCAGTTCCTTACCGCCGGCTCAGACGCCCGCACGCTTCCGCTGGCAGTGGCGCCGCTCCTGGCCGCCCTGCCGCATGAGATGGCGGCCGCCTTACTCGTCGGTCTCACCCCGGCCGTGGCCCTGGTCGTCGGCTGCCGCGGCTTCCTCAGCTCGCTGGTCCGCACCGGTCCGGGCTAGGAAAACCAACGCCGGCAGGCAGGCTACTCCGCCACCCGCCGAAGGTCCCGCACCTCGTACTGCATCTCACCTTCCAGTTCGCCATCTGTCGCGTGCAGAACCTGGCGCACCCCGGTTTCCGCCACCACGCCCTCATAAATGATCGCCCGAGAGCCAGGCGGGAAGGCCGTAAGACGCAGGGACACCTCTCCCTGCCCGGACGCGTCCAGGATCTCGACCTGCTGCGGCCAGGCGGTCCAGGCCCAACCCTCGCGCCTCAGGATCTCGCCCTCCAGGTGCTGCGCCGGCACCGACGCGTAACCGGCCCAGCCACGGTAGGCGCCGCACAAGTCAGCCACATCGCCCTTCCGCGCGATCAGGCTCCGCCCCAGGGCGGGTGTCATGAAGCCCCAGTACCGGCCTTCTGGAAAATCGATCAGGGTCGCGGCAAAGCGGTGCCCGCCAAAATGCGTGGAGCGCCAGACGCGCACGCGGTCGTCCACCTCCGTCGCGATGCGGTGCAACTCCCGGTACAGGGGAAACCCGAACTTGGCGCAGCAGGCGTCCACAGTGCCGTGCGTACAGACAAAGAGGTCTCGCCCCGCGAACTCGACCGGTTCCGCGCCGGCAATCTGCGCAGCCAGGGGGTCGGACACGAACAGCCTGGGCAAGAAAGTCCCCACCTGCGCCGTGGGTACCAGGTACTCGTATCGCTCGGCCGCGGCGTGCGGTGGATCGGGGTAGCGGAAATCGATGACGCGCGTCATCCCCGGTACGGCATGAGCGCGATCCGGGGCGAACGCCAGCATGCCCGTATCCGGCTGATCGGACCAGAGCGACCCCAGGGTCTCACCCAGGCCCTCTGGGAATGCGCGCGACGCGAGGAAATTCTCCGGCCAGGGGAGCTCGAGCTCCATGGCCAGCATGCGGCGCACCGCCCAGGCCGAGCCGAGCGGGTTGTCACCCTGCGCCTTGGCGATCACGGAGCAGAGGCGGCGGGGTGGAGCGGACGTCCTCAAGCCTCCTGACCCAGCGCAACGTGCCCTCGCGACCCGACTGTTCCAACCTCTGCCAACGTGTTCCCTTCCCCCAACTGCGCGGTCATGGCGTGAAGAAGCGGTAGAGCGCGTTGCCGCCAGCTTGCACGGCCCGCAGCGCGACGCCATCGACGATGGTGTCGAAGCTCACCCACTCCGGCCCGTCAGGATCATCTGCAGGACGGAAGCGGTCACCGTCCGCGACCAACTCCTGTGGCGCGCCACCGGCGTGCGAAACGCACAGGGCGCCCTTGATCACAAAGTACCGCTCGGCGCTGGACCAGGGATTGTGCGACGTGTAGTGTCCTTCGTACGCTCGCCAGGCTGCTGGCACTTCGAAGGTCGTCGGGCCCGTGTAGCGCGCTCCGCGGTACCACCTTGGGCCATGCACAAACTCGATGACCTCATCGCGTTCGTTGCGCCGGAATTGGATGACGTGCAGGGCGAAGTCCGGATGATCCGCCAGGAAGGTGTCCTTCGCTCGCCCTCGCGCGGCTGGCTGCAGGGAGATCGCCCCATCACGTCGCTGCCACAGCAGGCCGTCCGGCGTAGCTGTGATCACGACCTGATCGATATCACCCAGGTACGTCCCGGCATAGCTCGAAAAGTCGATCTCCGCTGCCACCGGGGGCTTCGGAAGTTCATCCCCTCGCTGGGTCGCGACAAACATCTCCAGCACAAACCCGGCAATGGTGCTGACGTTCTGCATGGCATTGGTGAAGGCCACGACGCCGATCCCTGATTCCGGGTCGCCGACCATCTCCGAGATGTACCCGACCATGCCGCCGCTGTGCTCGATGCGGCTGCGCCCCTCCGCGTCAGCGACCGCCAGGCCGTAGCCGTAGGGCACCTTGTCATTGAACGTGGTGTGCGGAGCCACCAGGAGCGCAAAGCTTGACTCGCTCAGGATGCGTCCTCCGGGATACGCACCCCGGTTCAATAACATGCGCAGGTACGTCGCCAGGTCGCTGGCGCTCGCCGAGAGGCAGCCGTCAGCGGTGTTGGTCTCAAACCAGGGTGCCGGCGCATGCCCATACTCGGGCCGCCAGGGCCGGTCCGCGTACATGGGGACGTAGCCCACCGCCAACCGGTGACGCATCTCGTTCGTGATCGCGCCTTCCGCGCCGCTCATTCCAAGCGGCGTGAAGATGCGCTCGGCGACGAGCCGGGCGTACGGCTTGCCAGTCACGTTCTCCAGCAGCAACCCCAGCAGCTTGTACCCGGCGTTGGAGTAGCGAGCCTTGACGCCTGGCGCAGATGCTTCGCCCTGACGCAGCGCCCAGACTTCGTACCGGGGATCGGGCGAGAAATCGGAGCCCCTGATAATGCCCGCCGTGTGCGTAAGCAGATGGTGGATGGTGATCGGTTCGTAGCGAGACGGAATGGTGAACCAGGGCAAATACGTGGCAACCGGGGCGTGCAGATCCAGCACGCCTTCCTCCATCATCTGCAGGCAGACGATGGCGGTGAATGACTTCCCGATGGAGCCAAACTCGAAGATGTGGTCATCCGTCAGCGGCTGTTTCGCCGCCAGATCAGCAAATCCGTAGGCGCGCCGCGCCACGAGACCATTGCGGTCCGTGACCGCCAGCTGGAGTGCAGGCATGCGCTCGGCAGCAACCCACTCCGCGACAAACGCGTCCACCTGCTCCATGAGCGCTGCCGGGTCCAGGATTTTCTCTGCCAATGTTGTGTCCCCTGTCTGCTGAGAGTGTGCATCACGCGTTCTGGAGCCCTGGCCTGACCCCTTGACGCAACACGGTTACATTGCGGCCTCATGTTCGCTGCTTCGCCGCGCATTCCGGTCGCACCTGACGAACCCGTGGCCTCCCATGCTCATCGCCCCTTGCAATTCTGATGGAATGAATCAGAATTACGCAATGCGCGTGCATGCAACGTGGCCACCGCTCGCGGGTGCGCCACGGGGCGTTCCGCCGGGGCAAGAGGGGTTGATGCTCAAGCCACCAGTTGACGATGGCGGAAGAACCGGGAACCCGGTGTGCGCCCTCCTGGATATCCACGCTGCCCCATGACCGCGCACACCTTCGACGTGGTCGTTGACGAATCCTCACCCGGGCCCAGACGCAAGTTGCGGTTCACGCGCGCAACGGGCCTGCTCCTGGGCCTCGCTGGCGTCCTGATCATTACCATCCTCAGCCTGCGAGTCGGTTCCCTGCCTGTTTCCAACCAGGATGCCTGGGGAGCCATCTTCAACTTCAACCCTGACTCCTACGAACAGACCGTGGTGCGTTCGCTGCGCGTCCCGCGCACCGCCGTTGGGCTCGCCATCGGCGCATCGCTGGCCGTCGCCGGCGCCGTCATGCAGGGTGTCACTCGCAACCCGCTGGCCGACCCGTTCATCCTTGGGGTCAGCAGTGGCGCCAGCTTCGCGCTGGTGACCGCGATTTACTACTTCCAACTCACGCAGGCGACGCAGTACGTCTGGTTCGCCTTTCTCGGCGCACTGCTCGCGTCATCGCTCGTCTTCCTGATCGGCTCTTCCGGCCGCGACGGACCGACGCCGGTCAAGCTGGCACTCGCCGGCGTCGTGGTCTCCGCGGCACTCTCTGCCTGGACGAGCGCGCTGCTTCTGCTTGATGAAGAGACCTTCGACATCGTCCGCTTCTGGCTGGCCGGGTCCGTCATCAACCGCGACATGAACACCTTCTTCCTGATGCTCCCCTTCCTCCTGGGAGCATCAGGCGCCTGCGTCCTCCTGGGGCACCAGCTCAATGTGCTCAGCCTGGGCGAAGAAACAGCACGTTCGCTCGGCATGCGCACCGGGCGCACGCGGCTCATCTGTTCGGTCCTGGTCGTGGTCATTACCGGCGCCGCAGTGGCGATTGCCGGGCCCATCGGCTTTGTCGGTCTGGCCGTGCCGCACATGGTGCGCACGTTTGTTGGCGCCGATTACCGCTGGATCCTGCCCACGTCCTTTATCTACGGCGCCATCTTCCTGGTGGCGGCGGATATCGTCGGTCGCATCGTCACAAGACCGGCTGAGCTGGAAGTCGGCATCGTTACGGCCTTCGTCGGAGCGCCAATCATGGTCTTCCTGGCGCGGCAGAAGGGCGGACGGCCAGCGTGAGCGCCTCCACCTCACCTGAGGCCCAGCGCCGCCCAACTCGCCCCCCGCAGCGCGTCACCGTGCGCAGTGGGCCAGTTGCCCTGCGGGTCGATCCCAGGGTCATGATCCTCACCCTGGCCAGCCTTGCGTTGATCCTGTTCCTGGCGCTGTGGGCCGTTTCACTGGGCAGCTACCGCATGCCGTTCGGTGAAGCGCTGGCGGCCGTTCGGGGCATCGGCACTGAGGATCAGGTCTTTGTCGTGCGCACGCTCCGGTTGCCGCGCATCGTCTGCGCCATTCTCATCGGCGCCGGTCTCGCGGTCGCCGGTGCACTCTTTCAGGGCGTCGTGCGCAATCCACTCGTTTCGCCGGACATCATCGGCGTTGACGCCGGAGCCAGCCTGTTGGCGGTCTTCTGGATCGTCACCGGGCAGCCCGCCACCTTGTTGCCAATCGCGGCCTTCATCGGCGCGGTCGCAACGGCCGCGGTCATCTACCTGCTGACCTGGAAGAGCGGTGTCGATACCGACCGCCTCATCCTGGTCGGTATCGGGGTCGGCGCGGCCATTGGCGCGGGCATTACCTTCCTGACCGTGAAGTTCCCGGTCGAAATCGTGCGCCCGGCCGAGTTCTGGCTGATGGGGTCCCTCACGGGCAGCAACTGGCGAGACGTCGTGGTCCTGTTGGCCACCGTCGCCGTGCTCATCCCAAGCGCCGCCATCCTGGCCCGGCTGCTCCGCACGATGCAACTTGGTGACGATGTGACACGCGGCCTGGGTGTCCCGCTGGAGCAATTGCGCCTCGGCCTGATCGTGGTCGGTTGCGGCCTGGCCGCAGTTGCTGTCTCGGTCGCTGGCCCAATTGCGTTCGTGGCCCTGATGGTCCCACACGTCGCGCGTATGCTCACCGGCCCCGTCTCCGGCGGGGTGATGCTCTTCACGGCCACCCTTGGTGCCATTTTCCTGCTCGGCGCAGACATGATCGCGCAACACGCCTTGCCAGTCAGCCTGCCGGTTGGCGCTATCACGGCTGCCGTCGGCGCACCCTATTTCCTGTTCCTGCTCTACCGGAATCAGACGAGGGTTTAATTCATGGTCACCCGCCTTGCCGCAGACGCCGTTTCCCTTGATTACGGTGATGATCCGATCGTTCGCAACCTGACGCTCGCGATCCCGGATGGCAAGATCACCACCATCATCGGGCCGAACGGCTGCGGCAAGTCAACCTTGTTGCGCGGGTTGGCACGCCTACGCCCAGCCCGCTCCGGCAGTGTCGTACTCGACGGCCAGCAGATCCACCACTGGTCCACGGTCGAGGTCGCGCGCCGCATGGGCCTGCTTGGGCAGCAGCCGGCGCCGCCGGCGGGCATCCTGGTCGAAGAACTGGTCCACCGCGGCCGCTACCCACACCAGGCCTTCTTCCAGCCCCCCACGCGCCAGGATCAACTGGCGGTCGATAAGGCCCTCACCCTCGCCGGGATGCAGGAGTTACGCAAGCGCCCAGTGGATCAACTCTCCGGGGGGCAGCGACAGCGCGCCTGGATCGCCATGGTCCTGGCCCAGGAAACGCCCCTCATGCTCCTGGATGAGCCAACCACCTACCTTGACCTAGCCCACCAGCTTGAGGTAATGGATCTCGTCAAGCATTTGAACCAGGAAGAGGACCGCACCGTGGTCATGGTGCTCCACGACGTCAACGAAGCGGCGCGCGTCAGTGACTACATCGTGGCTATGGACGACGGCCAGATCGTGGCTGAGGGCACGCCCGCCCAGGTCATTACCGAGGAAACACTTACCCGGCTCTACGGCATCCCCTGTGACATCTCCTACCCGGCAGGCGTCGGCCATCCCTTCTACGTGCCGCGCAGCGGGGAGTCGCCGCAGCGCGTCTCGGAGTTTGCGGCCTTCGGCGCCTTTTCGGCGCGCCAGGTCAGTGCTGGTTACGGTGGCGCGTTCGTCGTGCGCGATCTCACCCTGGACCTGCCAGCCGGCGCTGTGACCGCCATCATCGGCCCCAATGCGTCCGGAAAATCCACCTTCCTGCGGACGTGTTGCCGCTTGTTGCAACCGGGTTCCGGCACAGTTCAGCTCAATGGCGAAAACGTGCGCTCGGGGAGCCACAAGGATCTGGCGAAGCGCCTGGCTCTCCTGCTCCAGGGCGTGAACACCCCGGCGGGCTTCCTGGTCGAGGACCTCGTGTCTTCCGGCCGCCTGCCGCACCAGACGCTCCTGCGTCAATGGCGGCGAGAGGACGAGCACGCGGTGGAGGCCGCGATGCAGCAGTGCGACCTCTGCGAACTACGTGACCGGCCACTGGAAACGCTCTCGGGTGGGCAGCAGCGGCGCTGCTGGTTCGGCATGGCGCTGGCGCAGGACACCCCGGTCCTGATCCTGGACGAGCCCACCACGTTCCTCGACCCGGCGGCGCAGATCGCGCTGCTCGATATCGTGCGCCGCCTGAACCACGAACTGGGCCGCACGGTGGTCATGGTCCTGCACGACCTGAACCTGGCGGCTCGCTACGCCGATTACCTCGTCGTCCTGAAGGACGGGCAAGTCGCGGCCCAGGGGACGCCGCGTGAGATCATCAACCCGGACATGCTGCGCTCGGTCTTCGGCGTCGAGGCAGAAATCACCCCAGACCCGCGCACCGGCGCCCCGCTCGTGATTCCGCTGCGCCTCACCAACTCGCTCCAGGAGAACCTCGGCCTGCTGGAGGAGGTCGACCTGGCGCTGGTGGGGTAGCGTCGCGGCGCACTTGCTGGATCGACTACTGCCGGGTTGCTACCCTTGCCCTGCTCGAAACATTAGTAGGACATGCGCATGCGCCAGTACGCCGACTTCGAAACTGACAATCTGGACTCCTCTGACACACTTGCCTTTCTCCGGTTGCGCGGCATAGTGCCGGAGAACGGCAGCTTCACGGAACAGCAACTGGGACGTGAACTGCATCGCTATGGCTGGCGCTGGGCAAGCACCACTGAGGGCGTTACTGCAGACAAGGCCTATCCCCGTCCAGGAGAAACTCCTGACCGAATCGTGTCGCGCAATCCCGATTCGGTTCAAGCCTTCGTTGAAACACTCACGCAGGCGATCATCACGGACGAAGCACGCGGTCGCTGGCCGGCGGGACCAATCCAACCAGACATCGTTGTGCAATCGCCTGCGGGACGCACCATCGCACTGGTTGAAGCACGAGGCGGCAGGCCGTTCACGGCCGGCGAGGCTGAGCAATACCGCATCTCGCTCTGGCGATCATACGTCGCTTACGCTCAATCGCCCTATCTCCTGCTGACCACCGGAGACCAAGGGTTCCTGTGGGACCAACGTGATCAGCAGCGATCGTTCTATGAGGAAGCGTCATCGTTCTCAATCGCCGAAGTCTTGACGCACTATTTGCCGGAGTGGGGTAGTCTCGCTGCGCTAGATGGCTCCCTGGTTAGAAGCATCGTCGGGCGTTGGCTGGACGACCTATCAAGTACTATGCCCACAAGCTCACCTCCGATCCCAGAGAACCTTCTTGGTTCCCCTTTCCTCTCGGCGCTCCAGGGTGCGCAGGTCATGCTCTACTAACCCTGGTGACGGTTTACACCGAGTCCAACTTCGTCCTTGAGTTGGCGCTGGAGCAGGAACAGAGTTCGGCGGCGGAGTCGATCCTGACCGCAGCCGCGCGTGGAGAATTCCGGCTTGCGCTTCCCGCCGTCGCTTTGACCGAGCCGTTTTCAACATTGGAGCAGCGCAGACGAAATCTGAACAGGGAGATTGCGTTGCTTCGTGATCGCGGCAGGGATCTGTCTCGATCGGCCTCAAACCATGCCGAAGTGCATCAACTGGCGGTTGCCCAGTTCCATCTGGAAGCCATCAGCGCACGGGACATCGAACGCCTTGGCAACACAGTCGCCAGAATCCTCGACATGGCGCACCTCATTTCGCTGGACAGCGGCACCTTTGCTCAAGCGCGAGAGATGCAAAGATCTCTTCACGCGCGACAGACGCAATAGTCCTCGCATCTGTCTTGACAGATTTGGCTCTGTCATCATTTAGCGGGCCGCACTACTTTGTTAATCGCAATTCCCGAGACTTCAACGTCCCGGAAATCCTCGCAGAACTGGACCGCCATAACTGCAGATACTTCAGCAGTTTCAACGACGCAGCTCTAGTTCTCTCCGCGAATTGATCTCATGAAGCCGGACGGCCGGGTCTAACCGGCTCCAGCCATCGAGTGAGCTGGTTGTGCCCCCGCCATGGGCGCGTAATCCACATCAAAGCCGAATGTGCGCGGTCCCCAGACAGCAAGCGCCTCGGGAGTACGCATGATCGGCGGCACGGTCACCGCCATTACGCGCACGCGCTGGCCGTAACGCAGATCTTCGGTTGTGATCGGTTCCGCCGTCTCCGCATCGAGGATACAGATCAGGTCCGGCACGACCGAGAGCACTTCACCGTCGACCTGCGCGATGAGATTCTCGTTCTGGAACTCGATGTCCATGTGCGCGGGTTCGCCACTGGCGGCGTCTTCCAGTTCCCGGATGCGCACAGTGCCCCGCGCAAAGCCTTCCGTGGTGCGCCGGAAAACCTCAACGATCTTGCCGGAGAAGATCATGCGGGCTGGGCTGTAATCCGTGCTGGCCAGCGTCTCGATCAGGTGGTTGAACGGATCGAGATGCTGCTCCCGTGCCTCACGGATCGCACGCCCGATCTTCAGCCCGACGCCAATCGTGCCGGCAATCGCGACGCGCTTCGCCGTCGCGCCGTCCATCACGTACTCGGCGATATAGGCCACGCCGCCCATCCGGATCGTGACGCCACGTGCCAACCACTCCATCATCGCGTTGTCGTGCGTTTCGATCAGGGTCTGGTCGTGGTGATCGTTCGTGACCACCATCGGTGTCCCTGAGACGCCGTAGACGTGGAAGGTCTCGTGTTGCAGGAGAGGAAACGCGCGTCCCATGCCGTCGGCGTCGACCACCGGGATTCCCAGGCGCATGGCAACCATCAGCGGGATCATGGAGTTGACCCCACCTGCCTCAATCGGCATCGTAGCGTAGGCGGTCTGCCCCAGGTGCGCCTCCAGCCGTCGCAGTGATGCCGCGGCCTCGGTACCCCGCGGGAGTTTTTCCACGATGCAGGTGGGCGCACCCATCATTGCCGTCGGGATGATGAGTGCGTCATCCGGCACGTCGTCCAGGCTCAGCAACTCCAGATCTCTGCCCGTCTCGCGCATCGCGGATTCCACCAGCAACCGGCCCACATAGGGGTTGCCGCCGCCGCCCGTCCCCAGGAACGCCGCGCCACGCGCCAGATCAGGCAGATCTTCGATGGAGAGTCGCTGACCCATGCTTACCTGCTGCCTCCGAACCGCTGCTCAACTGGCGTGAAGTCAATGTCGTAGCCAAAGTGCCTGGGGCCGCCCAGGGCGATCCCCTCTGGAGTCCGCCACTTGGCGTCGCTGGGGATGCCGATCACCGTCACCCGGAATCCGTAGCGAAGGTTCTCAGTGGTGATCGGCTCACCGCGCTCGGTATCGAGGATAGCGATCAGGTCCGGGACTGACGCAACGATTTCGTCGTTCTCAATGGCAACCAGGTGCTCGTTCTGGAAGCGCACGGTCATCTCGCGCCCATCGTACGCATCCACGCCACTGATGCGCGTCTCACCAAGCGCCCACCCCTTCTGGGTCTTGCGGGCCACGTCAACGATCCGGCCGACAAAGAGACGGAAACCGCCGGTCGTCTCCAACGCCGCGTCAACGGGATCGGCGTGCGACTGCTGGGCGAGCCGGATCGCCTTGCCGATCTCTTCGGCGAATGAGACCGTCCCGAGGATCGCGGCTTCCTTCAGATCCTTGACTGTCACCGGGTAACCAAAACCACCCGAAATGGCGCCCATCTCGACCGCCACCGGCCGGGCGATCTTCTCGGCCCAGGTGTTGTCGACCGTATCCACGACCGTCACGTTCCCGTGTTCATCCGCCACCGCCAGCGGCGAGGCCGAATGCCCGTAGAGGGTCAGCGTCACCAACTGAATCTCCGGGTAGGCCCGGCCCATGCAGTCACCGTCGATAACCGGGAGCCCCAGTTCGCGGCCGACCGCGAAGGGCAGGACCGAGTTCATGCCGCCGATTTCCGCCGACATCACGGCGCCGATCGTCTTCCCCATGTAGCGGCACATGGCGTGGTAGGCGGTCACCAGTTCTTTCGTCATGGTGATCCGTTCCAGGAACGGCACTGGCGAACCAATGGCAAACGGGAACGCCACCAGCATGTCGTCCGGCAACTCATTGATGTCCGCCAGTTGCAGCGGGCCGAAGCGCTCCATGGCCTGGATCGCCGCCAGCTTGCCGAGGTAGGGATCACCCCCGCCGCCGGTACCCAGCACTGCCGAGCCCCGGGCAATATCCTCAATTTCCTGACGTTCCAGCAGTCGCACGCGTGGTCCTTTCGAGCATCGTCACAAGGGAACGGGCCAGGTCCTTCGCTCAGGCTGGGTCGTGGACGCCGGGAACTTCCCAGTACGTCAGATCACGGACCTTGAGAGGCTTCGGCGCGTTTGCGCGCAAACCGCGGTCAACCGGCTTCGGATGTCCAACCATCAGCATCAGTTCGGGGATCAGGGTGTCAGGGAGCTCCAGCACCGTCGCGACACCAGTCTTGCTGAACGAGGTGACGGGGCAGGTACCGAGCCCAAGCGCCTGGGCCATGACCATCATGTTCTGCGCCGCCGTACCGACATCGATGAAATCGGCAGTATCCCCATCCTGCAGGCGCTCCCGCGCCCGCGCCGCGTTGTCCGTGAGAATCACGATCAGCGCCGGCGGCTCAGCCAGCAGGCCAGGTGCAAAGGAGCGCACCCGCGCAATCTTGTGTGGATCGCGCGTGATCAGGAACTTGTGAATGTGACGGTTACTGGCGTTGGAGGCCCAGCGTGCCGCCGCGACAAGTTGCGCCAGCTGCGCATCATCGACTGGGTCCGGCAGGTAGGATCGCGTCACACGCCGTTGCTTGATGACATCGAAAACGGCGTCAGGCATTGTCGCGTCGCTCATGAGCGTGCCTCACTTTCGCGACGCATCATCTCAGCGGCAAACTCCGCCGGGACCTCGCGTACGAAGTCATAGAACGCCTCGCGGTCCCACATCGACCAGACCTTCTTGGTGTCCAGCTCCGCCTTCAACTCGCGCAGGAACGGCTCCGCCGTCGGCAGATCATGCTCCAGCATGAAGCCGATCAGGCGGCTGGCCGCGTCGATGAGCCGCAGCGAGCCGTAGTAGGTCGGCTCGTGCAGGGAAATCTCGGCCGCGCTGGTCAGGTACGCGATCAGGCGAAACGCCTGCTCCTCGTTCAGGACGCCGGCATCTCCTGCCGGCGTGACACCGTCCGTTGCTTCCGCCATGGCTCCCTCTCCCCGTGATCCCATCAATGAGGACGATGTGGACCCCTAGAGCGTCAGGTCGCCGACCGCCTTGACGCGAATGCGCGTGGCATTGCCCGGCAAGTAGGTCAACGGAACATCCTCCACGTCGACGATTTGCACGGTCGCGGGGTCAGCACCGGCAGCGACGGCCTTCTCTGTCGCCTCGGCCTTGGCGTCATCGATCGCGTCGTTACGGGAACGACCTTCCAGGGAGTAGACGCGGTCCACTTCACCAGAGATCTGGCCGATCGCGGCGCCGACGGCGTTCGCTGCCTCGAAGTGCGGCGGCTTCACCAGTTCAGATGCGCCAGCGATATCAAACGAAACGAGGATGCTGCCGCCGCCCACGACGATGACCGGGATCGGCTCCGCGCTCGTCTTCATGCGGTCGACCGCGGACTCGGTCATCTCCTGGATGCGCGCCATGGCTGCCGCCACGAGCGCAGGATCCAGGTCTGCCACGCGCGAGGCATCGCCGATATCCGCCGAACCGTTGGCCACGGCGATGTCGGTCGTCGTCAACGTCTCACCACCGAAGACCCGCGCCTCTTCCGTAATGCGGTACCCGACGCTTTGCGGGCCAATCTTCAGCGGCTCCGCCTGGACCAGTGAGCCACCACCGAGCCCGAACGAATACACGTCCGGCATGCGGAAGTTGGTGCGCACGCCGCCGATATCGACCGCAACCGAGGCCTCGCGGGGGAAACCGTGGGTCAAGGCGCCGACGTCACTGGTGGTGCCACCGATGTCGACAACCATGGCCTCCTTCAAGCCGGAGAGGAACGCGGCCCCGCGCATGGAGTTGGTTGGGCCAGATGCGAACGTCAGGACCGGGTACTGCTCGGCGAAGTCGGCGCTCATCAGGGTGCCGTCATTCTGGGTGATGTACAGCGGCGCCGAGATCCCCATCTGGGCAATTGACTGCCGGAAGGCCTCCACGGTCTGCCGCGCCAGTTGCCGCAGGCAGGCGTTGAGAATGGCAGCGTTTTCGCGCTCCAGGAGCCCGATCCGGCCGATCTCGCTGGAGATCGTCACGGATGCATCAGGCACCGCGTTGGTGAAGAACTCGGCCGCCTGCTGCTCCATGTCCGTGTTGACCGGGGAGAAGACGCAGGAGATGGCAATCGCCGTCAGGCCCTTGGCCTTGATGTCGTCAGCCACCTTCTGCAGCTCATCGAGATCGAGCGGCGAAATCACCCGCCCGTCGAACTCATAGCCACCGTGGCAGAGGTAGGCGTGCCGTCCCAGCACGTCGGCGAGGTCATCCGGCCAGTCCACGAATGGCGGCAGCGCCTCCGTCGCTGGCAGACCCAGGCGCACAATCGCGGTCGGCTGCAGGCGTCGCCGCTCGACCACGGCGTTCGTGAAGTGCGTGGTTCCCACCATCACGCCGGCGATCTGGTCGGTCGGTGTCCCGGAACTCTCCAGGACATGCTTCAGCGCCGTGGTGATACCGCTGGTGACGTCGACGGTGGTTGGCGTCTTGATCTTGCTGATGACCGTCGAGCCATCCATGAGGACGGCGTCTGTGTTGGTGCCGCCGACGTCAATCCCGATTCGCAAACTCATGCACGCAGCCCCTTTTCAGCCTTGCTTCCCTGAAGACACACTCTTGCCACCACCAGTGGACCCGCCCTCCCGGCGAACCACCTAGTCAGTAATGATGGCGGTGCTGGCCACCGGCCAGCCAATCTGTACTGTGCTCTCCCGGTCCAACGTTGGCAACCCTGGCCGGTTCTGGATCTCGGAGTACACCGGTTGCCCACCAACCTCGATTTCGTAGCGAATCAGCGCCCCCTGGTAGGACTGCCCGCGCAGCACGCCTGTCAGCCGATTCTCGGCGCTCGCCGGTTCCATGCTGGCCAGCCGCACGTTCTCCGGCCGCACAACCACATGGACACGCTGCCCCACCTGGACATCGCGGGATCGCGGCGC
Source organism: Thermomicrobiales bacterium (assembly GCA_046328375.1). Classification (GTDB taxonomy): domain Bacteria; phylum Chloroflexota; class Chloroflexia; order Thermomicrobiales; family UBA6265; genus JACCXM01. The sequence goes on along the minus strand of JAXLWT010000004.1, from coordinate 27,059 downwards.
GGTCAGGCGCTGGTTCATGACGGAGAGTTCGATCGTGTCTCCGATCCCTGTCACTTCGCCGTCAAAGATATTCGATTCCCCAATGAAGTCCGTCACGAAGCGAGACGACGGATGCTCGTAAATTTCGCTTGGCGTCCCGACCTGCTCAACGCTCCCCTTGTTCATCACAGCGATGCGGTCGGACATGGTCAGGGCTTCATTCTGGTCGTGTGTCACATAAACCGTGGTGATGCCAAGACGCTGCTGTAGCCCCTTGATCCAGTATTTCATTTCCTCACGCAGCTTCTTGTCCAGCGCGCTGAGCGGTTCATCCAGCAGCAGGATACGTGGCTCGATGACCAGCACCCGCGCCAGCGCCACGCGCTGCTGCTCGCCACCGCTGAGCTCGCGCTGGAAGCGCTTTTCGTACCCGCTGAGACCGACCGTTGCCAGCACGCTCGTGACGCGCTCGGCGATTTCTGCGCTGGGGACCTTGCGGACCTTCAATCCGTAGGCGATGTTGCTGAAGACATCCATGTGCGGAAAGATGGCGTAGTTCTGGAACACGATCCCGATCGCGCGCTTCTCCGGCGGCAGGTTTGTAAAGTCCTGTCCCCCAATCCGGATCGTGCCATCCGTGGGGTGCACGAAGCCTGCGATCATGCGCAGGGTTGTTGTCTTGCCACACCCCGACGGTCCGAGCAGCGAAAAGAACTCGCCTTCCTCGATGCGCAGGTTCAAGCGCTTGACCGCCTCGACATCGCGATACGTCTTGCGCACATCAATCAACTCAACGGTCGCCACAGCGATCTCCCGAACGCAGCATGCGGGGTGATGCGCTCCCGCGCATCACCCCGCTGAGCCGAAGCTTATGACTGACCGAAGATCTCGTTGACGGTTTCGACGATCTCGGTCTCGTTCTCCAGGTACCAGTTCCAGTCCGGGTTCCAGAGCCCTTCCATCGCGGCGGCGTCGTTCTTCAGTCCCTTGTCGGCCAATCCCGCCGGCATGGTCGCGGTCTTGTTGGTCGGGCGCAGGTAGAACGCAGCCCCGGCCTGTTCCTGGAACTCCGCGCTGCTGGCCCGGTCGATGTAGGCGTAGGCCAGCTTCTTCTGCACCTCGCCGGAGCCCCGGCTGACCGTCTTGGTCTGCGTCAGAATCGGCTTCCGCTCCTCCCAGTAGAGCCAGTTGACCGGGATTCCCTTGTCCATCTGCGAGTAGACCTCGCCGTCGTGCTGGACGCAGATGTCGACCTCGCCGCGCTCGAGGAGCGTCTGCATGTTGCCGGTGAAGTCACTGATCTTCATCGGCATGCCGCTCTTCATGGCCTCGTAGCCAGCGGCCAGGTCTTCCTCGCCCGTACCGTAGACGGCATTGGCGACGATGAAGAAGATCATCTGCAGGGTGTTGGAGGTGATGTACGTGCCGCGCTTGTCCGCGTAGCGCTCCTCCCAGAACGACTTGAAGTCCGTGGGAGCATCGCCCGCCTCAGTGCGGTAGCCGTAGCCCAACTGGCTGAAGAGATACGTGATGCCGTGCCCATACTGGTAGGCAAAATCCCAGAGGTCCTTGCTGTTGGGGACATTCGCCTGCACGACTTCGATCGGCTCGAAGAACCCGCCCTGCGCGGCGCCAGCGGCCGCGGTCTTGAACATCTCCGGCAGGTTCCAGTTCGTCACATCGAACGGCGGGTTGTCCACGCCGCCGGCGATGAACTTCGGGAACCACGGCCAGGCGGAGTCGTACTCCACCTTGCAGTTGAAGTCCTTCTCCAACTGGTCCAGCAGGTACTTGCGCTCGGCGTCTTCCCAGAAGCCGCCCCAACTCGCCACCCGCAGGGTCGCGCCGCCCGCGTCAAACACCTCACCGGTGTAAATCACCTGGGGGCTGTCCTGCGCCAGTGCGTCCAGCCCCTGGCGAGCCGCCAGCGTCGCTGCCGCGGCTGCAGCCACCAGGCCACGCCGTGAGATCTGAACCGTGCGCAACTTCTCGATCAACGCGGCGTCGGAAGCAACAGACATCACGTCTTCTCCTCTCGTAAACGGCTCCGGAACCCAGGCGTAACCGCGGAAATGCCCTGCCTCCCTTCAGGTCATCCTACGAGAACTTGATTCCACCAAAGCTGGAGAGATTTGTTATGCGCGAGGTCAGCACCATCGAGATGATCACCAACGCAATGGCGAAGACACCGGCGGCGGCGGCGGTTGGCTCGAACTCGTACCGCAGCGAGTTGTACATGGCGAATGGCAGCGGGGTGTTGTTCGGCGTGCTCAGCATCAGCGAGAGGTCGAACTGCCCGAAGGAGACGATGAACGCGAACAACGCCCCGGCCGTGATGCCCGACTTGATGTTCGGCAGCGTCACCGACATGAACGCCTTGAACGGGTTCGCGCCCAGGCTGCGTGCCGCCTCTTCCAGCGAGCGGTCGAAGCCGTAGAGCGCTGCTGACACGGTGCCAATCACAAAGGGCATTGTCACCAGCAGGTGACCGATCAACATGCCACCGAAGGTGCGTGACAACCCGAAGAAGGGCACGTTCAGGTAGTAGACATAGAGCGCCAGGCCCAGCACGAGCCCCGGCAGCAGCAGCGGCGCCATGAAGAAGGCCCGCACGAAGCTACGCCCCGGGAAGTTCACGCGAGTCAGGAAGATCGCCGCCATCGTGCCGAAGAGGGTCGAGACGATCATCACCGAAAACGCCAGGCGCAGGCTGAAGAGATATGCCGGCAGGAAGACCTCCGAGGTCAGGAACGACTGCACCCAACGCAGTGACAGCCCCTCCGGCGGAAAGGTCAGGTAGTTCCCGGAGTTGAGGCCGGACAGGACCACGATCACGACCGGCAGCAGCAGGTAGATGAACGTGATGGTGGCGATGATGCGAAAGAGCAGTGGCACCTCGGGCGCGTCAATCGCATCCCCCCGCTGCTTCTTCCCGCCCGGTTCCGGAGGAATGAGCTCTGCAACGACTGCGCCGGCATCGCTCACGCCAGTCCTCCCATGTACTTCTCGGTGTACCGGTGATAGACGAAGACCACCGCCAGGCTCACGGCAAACAGGATGCAGGCGATGGCGGCGCCAAAACGCCAGTTCCCGACTTCATTCACCTGCTGGTAGATGTGCATCGGCATCACGACTACGCGCCAGCCACCCATGAGCACCGGCACCGCGTACGACCCGATCGCGATCGCGAAGACCAGCAGCGAGCCGGCCAACACGCCGGGCATCGACATCGGGAAGGTGATGCTGAAGAACGTCTTCCAGGGGCTTGCGCCCAGGCTCCGCGCCGCTTCCTCCAGGGATGGGTTGATTCCCTGGATCACGCCGATCAGCGAGAGGATCATGAACGGCAACGCCAGTTGCACCATGCCGACCACCACGCCAAATGTGTTGTACATGAGAGGCAGGGGGTTACTGATGATGCCCGAGCGCTTCAGCGTGTCATTGATCAACCCCTGGTCTCCCAGCAGGATCATGAACCCGTACATGCGGATGATCAGGTCCAGTTGCATGGAGGCCAGGATCAGGATCATGTAGAAGTTGGCACGCCCCGGCCGCTGCTCCTTGGCCACCAGGTACGCCAGCGGGTAGCCAAGGACGAGGGCTATTGCCGCCGCCAGCACCGCCAACCAGACGGAACGGACGAGCGAGCCCCAGTAGAGCTGCTTCTGGAAGAAGCGGATAAATGTCTCCAGCGTCAGGTCATTGAGGCTGAAGCCCACCATCCCCACTTCCGAGGGGTTGAAGGCCATCGCCAGCATCACAGCCACCGGCGCGACAAAGAACACGATGAAAATGAACGCCGCCGGGATAATCAGCAACACGGTGCGGTTCGCGCGCAGGTCCCGTGTGCGTCCTTCGCGCTGTGGCACCACGACTGATTGTGGTTGCGCCGCCGTACTGGCCATCGCTCTTTCCACGCTCCCCGAGTTTTCGCACCGAGGCTAATCCGCGACGGCCGCAGCCACCATCTGGCGAGGCAGGAACTCGTACCCCTTGATCACCTTCGCTGGCGGGAATGGCCAGGACAGCTTGCTGTGCACGACACCCATGTCGGCGATGGCTTCGGCCAGCTTGACGGCCCAGACCATGGAGTCGAGGACCGGCACATCCGGGTAACCACGGCGCGCCAGCTCTTCCTCAACCGCCTGCGCCGCGCCGATCATGCCGGTGCAGCCAAAGAGCATGACGTGGGCGCCATCTTCCTCGATGGCGAGCTGCGCCTCGTCCGCCAGCAGCCGCACCAGGCGATCCCGGTCGTCCTCCAGCTCCAGCACCGGAATTTCGACCGCGCGCACCGAGGCCAGCTTGTCCTGCAGCCCGTAGATCTTGGCGTGGTTCTCGAACGCCGTCCGCAGCGATTTCATGACCGTAATCACGCTGAAGGTGTGGCCGAGCATCGCGGCGAGGTGCATCGTGGCTTCGCACGGCCCGATCACCGGCATACGCACCACCTCGCGCCCAGCCTGCATGCCGGGGTCACCCATACAGTTGATGATCACGGCGTCCATGCCGTCCCGCTCGGCCTCGATGATGCGGGCAACGGTGGCGGGCGTCGCCAGCATCTCGTCGTAGTCGCACTCGATGGAGGCCGGGCCGTACTCGATCTCAACGTGACTCAGTTCGGTGTCACTCCGCACGAGGGGCAAGAACGGATCGATCGACGCAAAACCGGTGGTCGTGATCGGCGTAATGATCCGCAGCTTCATACCGGCCCTCCCAGGCAGCGCGCTCGCGCAATCCAGGTTGCAACGTGATCTTTTCGCGTGAGAATCCTGCTCTATCTCTACTATTGACCGGCAGCCACGTCAATATGCGTTCTGCACGGTGGTTGAAATAGTGAAGGAAGTGACGAACTCAGGTGCGCTGGGCATGGGCATGGCACACGACGGGGGGCCACATGTTGCACGTGGCCCCCAGCTTCACCGCGTTTCGCCTGACGATCAGGCGGCGTCGCCGTGGATGACGCCGCGCAGCAGGCCGCACATCTCGACCGGGTCGTCCGCTTGCCAGACGTTGCGGCCGTAGACCGCGCCGCGTGCGCCGGCGGCCAGCGCGTCCCGGGTGGCCTTGAGCACCGGCTCCGGCGTATCGGCGCGCACGCCACCGAGCACCAGCACGGGAACCGGGCACCCGGCCACCACCTGCCGCATCGATTCGGTGTCGCCGGTGTACGTCGTCTTGATCATATCTGCGCCAAGCTCGGCAGCCATGCGCGCGGCCAGCGCCAGCAACTCAGCGTTGCGCTGGTCGTCCATGAGGCGGGTACCCCACAGCACGGACTCGACGATCACCGGCAGGCCGATGCGATTGGCCTGCTCGATCGTGTGCGAGAGCTCGTAGACGTTGTCCGCGAATTCAGCGCCATCCTCAGTACCGACAATCAGGAACATGGTCAGCGCCTCGGCGCCCATGTTCAACGCCTGCTCCGGGGTGCAGATGACGCGGTAGTGCTCCCCCTGCTCCCGGTCCTGCAGCGGCGCGGGCAGGGACTTCATGGAATCGTGGTTGAAGATCCAGTCTGCGCGCACGATTGGCGCCGGCGCTCCGCGGAACCCGAACAGGTGTCCCGCCTGTTTCATGATTCCGGGCGCCATCAGGATGCCATCCGGGTTCCCACTGATGATGCGGCCGATGACGTCCACGGCGGCCTCGGAACCTGCGCGCGGCCCGACCGTGCTGCCATGATCGAACGCGGTGATAAACGCCCGGCCACTCTCCTTGTTGAAAAGCCGTGCTGCGCGGAGTTCGACGCCTCCCATGAAGAAATCCCCTTTCCGGAGCCATTACTCAAAACTTTTGCATATGATGCAACAACCGATCATTCCAGTGCGGCGATCGCCTCGATTTCGACCAGTTGGCCACTGTAGCCCAGGCACGCAACGCCCAGTAACGTGCTGGCTGCCGGAGCGAGAGGGGACGCCTGAACCTCATTCCAGGCCGTGACCAGATCGGGGTTCTCATTCGCCACCACATAGACCGTGGTCTTGAGAACATCCCCGGGTGCCGCACCACCGAGCCGCAGTTGCTCGATCAGGTTGGCGATCACCTGCCGCGTCTGGGCCGCAACGTCTCCCGCTCCCACGAGGTTTCCCTTGGGGTCGAGCGGAACACCGCCCGCGGTGAGCACCAACCGGTGCCCGCTTGCCACCGCCACGTGCGCGTAGCCGGGGGGTGGGGCAAGATCCGGCGAAATCCGGCGTTCAATGTGCATGGCCATCCTCCCGCGGTAAACGCGGCGCTGGCATCAGACCCGGCCGCGCGCGATGACAACTGAGATAGGCAAAATGCTCACCCGTGGCGTGCGTTGCGCGTTCGAGGCCCTTCGGAATGAGGATGACGCGGCCAGGTCGCAACGGATAAGTCATCGCTCCCGCCTGGATCTCACCCTCGCCCGCGACGCCAACCAGCAGCACATCCACCTCGGCGTTCACGTGCGGTGCCACGCCGTCCCCGGCGCCGAAGTGCAGGAGATTGACGTTGAGATCCTGGCTGCGCGTTGACCAGGGGACGGCCTCCGTCGTGTGCGCCGCGAAGGCAGCCACGTCTACGGCGACCACCCCGTCGTGGGCTGGCGGATCGGCATCCGCAAAATCATCGACGAGGTGCGCCCAGCAAGCCGCGTCACCACCCTCTGGTTCTGACATGCCGCCGTCTCCTTCGGGCAAGTCATCAGTGACCGGCGCTGATCTCCTTGCCCTGCCACTTCATGATCAGGCTGATCAGGGAAATAAGGGTCCATGTCCCTTCGAGCAGGACAAACCCCCAGCGAGCCTGCTGGTACGCCAGCAGGGCCAGGATCGCGCCACCCACCAGGTTGAGCAGGATGTAGAGGTACGACCGTGCATCCAGGCGCCCCGTCTGGCTGAGCGCAAAGGCGCTCACGATCAGCAGGGCGCCCAGCAACTGGAGCGCCAGGTCCGGGCTCACGCGGTGTTCCGGGAGCGCAGGCTCGGGACGAGTCCCGCCAGCGCAACCACCGCCCACACAGCGTAGACCAGCAGAAAACCCCACTGCGCGTGAACCGCCGCGATACCGCCCAGGATGACCGAACCCACCGCATTCAGCACCAGGAACGGCACCCCGTGGCGGTTCATCCCCCGGAACTGGGCCAATCCATAAGCAACCAGGATCAGGATGGCCCCCAGCACTTCCAACCCCTGCTCACCCAGCAGGCTCACGAACGCTTATCCATTCGCACGCTGTGATCCGGGCAGTGGCACCTCCGGCAGAGGCAGACGCACCCCGATCGTGGTGCCGCCATCGGCCACGAGCAGTTCTCCGTTCACGTACGAGGCGTCGTCCGAAGCCAGGAAGGCGACAACCGAGGCCATCTCGGACGGCTCCGCAAAACGGCCCACTGGTACGCCCTTCAGGTACTCCGGACCGGCAACCGGATCTTCGGTGATGTAGTTGGCGCGGGTGCGAATCATCCCCGGCGCCACGGCGTTGACACGGATGCCGAACTCCCCGAGGTCCCACGCCGCCGATTTCATGAGCGCCACGATCCCGCCCTTGGAGGCGTTGTAGTGGGCCATGTTGCTCTCCACCCAGAAAGCATTGGTCGACGCGGTGCAGACGATGGCGCCGCCCCCGGCAGGGATCATCACCCGCGCCGCCTCCTGGATGCAGTAGAACGTCCCCGTCAGGTTGACGTCGATGATCCGCTTCCAGCTGGCGTCGCTGATCTCCAGGAATGGCTCCCCGTCCGCAATGCCCGCGTTGGCGGCCAGGATATCCAGCCCGCCGAAGCGCTCGACGCAGAATGCCACCGCCGCCCGCACCGACTCGCGATTCGCAATGTCGCAGGCGAACGCCTCCGTGGTCGCACCTTCCGCCCTCAGTTCCCCGGCGGTCTGCTCGGCGAGCGCGCCATCGATATCCACGAGGAGGACGTTCGCACCCTCCTGCGCGAAGCGAGTGGCGATCGCCCGGCCTATCCCCTGCGCCGCTCCCGTCACGAGCACGGTTTTGCGGCTGAATCGTCCTTCACTCATGGCGACCTCAGACATCGGCGGGGGATTCGACGTCGGCAACAGCAGCCGTCGTGTCCTCGACCTGATCATCGTACGTAGCACCCGATCCCGGTACCAGCACCACCGGGGCCTCATCGATCCGTACCAGTTGCTCCGCCACGCTGCCCATCAGCCAACGGGCCACACCGCTGCGCTCGTGCGAGACGAGGATCACCAGGTCACCCGCGTGGGTCACTTCGGAGATGGCAGACGCCGGCGGGCCAAAGAGCACCTGCGCCGAGACGGTGAGCCCACCAGTTCGCAGTCGTGCCGCGACGTTCTGCAGGTACTGCTCGGCCTCCTGGCGCATTTCCCGCTCGGTTTCGTCGTACACCTCGAACGGGATCGCTTCGCCCATACCGACGGCGGGCGGCATCATCTCGGCCACATTGACGGAGCGTACGAGCAGGATTGGCGCGCCCAATCGCTGGGCCAGTGTCGTCGCGAAGGGCAGGCTCTCCTCAGCCATCGGGGAGCCATCGACCGGCAGCACCAGCCGCATGATCCCGACCGGCCCAGGGCCCTCGAGTTCCTTGCGAATGACCATCACTGGCACCGTCGCCTGCCGCGCGACGTTGTCGGCCACGGCGCCGTGGATCAGCCGCCCCAGCGCGCCGCGCCCGTGCGAGGCCATCACGATCATGCTGGCGCCGCCGTTCGCGGCCGCTTCCACGATCTCTGCCGCTGGCTCTCCGGTGAGCGTCCGCGTCCGCACGCTGATGGCTGCGTTCGCCAGCCCCTGCGACGCGGCCTGCAACTGCGCTTCAGCGGTGGCTTGCTCGGAAGCGTCGTGGATGACGGTCAGCAGCTCGATGGTGGCGCTCGCACCGCTCAGCGCTACGGCGTACGGCAGTGCGCCCAGGGCCTCCGGCGAGCCGTCCAGCGGGACGAGAATGGTGAACGGGGATGTTTGGGTCACGAAGTGCACTCCTTCACATGAACGGCAACCTGCTGGCGCAATTTTCGCCGAGGTCGGGCGTTTCCGCGAGGAGACGCAAATGGGCGGTTGCAGCGTTGGCTGCAACCGCCCAGGGACACCAGGGACTGGACGCGCTTAGTCAGCGCGCGCCGGTACCCACTTGTCCTCCGGCAGGGTGACGGAGGAGATGGACTGCACCTGGAACAACATGCCAACGATCGCGAGGACGATCCAGATGATGTACCAGAAGATGCCAGCCCCCTGGAAGCGCACCTCGTCCGCCACGGCCACCGTGGCGCCGGTGGAGAGCTCCTGGACGGCGATGTTGCCAATCAGCACCAGCACGCCAGCCACTGCGAGCGCAGCGCCGCCAAGCGCGGAGTTGACGATGACGATGTAGATCGGCAGGTTCAGGAAGAGAGCAATGGCCGCGAACAGCACCGCGCCGATCAGCGCCACGATGAAGAGCGCGATACCCCACGGGTTGGTGAAGATCGCGTGCAGGATGCCCGAGAAGAGCGAAGCGCCAACTGCTCCCGCCATGATGATCGCGCCAGCGTACCAGACGAACCAGGACAACAGCGCGAAGACCAGGCCGACGATGATGCCGACAATCCAGGAAACACCGGTTGACAGGAATCCAGTGCCGAACACTTCCTGAACGACACGCGCCCCGATGAAGAAGCCGGTGATCGCCCCGAAGATCGGCAACAGGATGAACCAGTAGCGCAGCCCGAAGAAGCAGACGCCTAACCCAACGAGGGCAAGCAAGATACCGATGATGACTTGTTCCATGGAACATTCCCCCTTGCGCAACGCTGTTCTCGTAGCGCCGCCTACCCGAGCCTTCGATGGCAGTCCCCGCTACCATCGAATTCATCTGCACTATACGTACGGATGAGGGGAAGTCAACGGCATCGCGTTAGAGAACCGCGTCGGTGGCCAGCACCGGACGCGGTGTTTGCGCCAGCAGGACGGCGACGCCGGCCCCGACGGGGAGAATGAGCAACCCGAGGATGGCAGGGTTGTATCCGCCAAGCAGGTCGTACGCCAGGCCAAAGGGAATCGGCCCCAGCGCTGCGCCAGCGACGCCCATCGAGTAACCAAACCCGCGGATACTCCCAAGATGGCGCTTCCCGAAGTACGTGGGCCAGGCCACATCCGCCGCCACGGTCCAGAAGCCGCCGGAGACGCCACGCAGGGCGGCATACCCGAGCGCCATGGCCGTGTTGTCGATACCAGCAGCACCAGCATCGCGAGCGCCAGGAACGCCTGCCCCGCCGCCAGCGTGAAACGGAGTGGGAAACGGTCCGCCAGCGAGCCGGCCATGAGGGTGATCGGCAGCCCGACGAACGACTCCACGGTAAACGTGGCGGCCGCCAGGGTGGCGGGCAGGCCGCGATCCGTCAGGATCGCCACCTGGTTGAAGGAAAGCCCAGTCAGCACCAACGACGGCACAAGCCCCGCCCCGATCAGCGCCCAGAAGGCGGGGGTGCGCATGGCTTGCTTGAGCGTGTGGCCATGCTCCTCCCCGGCGTGATGCGGCAAGGCAGGATCAGGTGGAATGCCATCGGGGTGCTGACCCACAGTCTCTGGCCGGTCGCGCACGAAAAACCAGAGCAGCGGCGCCAGCACCACGAGGATGATTACGCTGTTGACGCGCCAGGCATCGCGCCACCCGAAGTGGCGGATGAGGCTTTCGTTGAAGACCGGGACAACGGCGAGGCTGGCCGTGGCGGCCAGCCCGATGATGCTGAACGCGCGGCCACGCCGTCGCACGAACCAGTGTGGCACCAGCGTGCGCGCCGCCAGCGTCAGCACCCCCTGGCCGCTTGCGCGCAACAGTGAGAACCCGATCGCCAGGGTGAGCACACCCCCGACTCCGCTCATGCAGAAGAGCGCCGCGGCAAACACAACGGCGGCGAGGGTCATCACCAGGCGGCTGCCGTACCGGTCGATCTGCCGCCCGACGATCAACAGGGTCAGCGCACTCACCAGGGTGCCTATGGAATAGGTCGTCGAGAAGAGCGAACGGGATTCACCGAGTTCCGTCAGCATGGGATCGACAAAGGCGGAGACGCCATACGTCTGCGCCGGGCCAGACATGAAGACCGCCAGCCCGGCCAGCGCCAGCATGATCCCGCCGGAGAAGCGGGGTGGCCAGTGGAACTCCTGCCATGGGTTGCGCAGTTGCGTTGGCGAGAAGCGGCGGAAAACGGATGGGTCCCGCGGAGTCCTCACCGTACCAGGTCCTCGTCGTTTGTCATTCGGCGGCTGGCGGGGGCGCACCCGGCAAGCCACGCGCCGCGACGAAGGCCAGGACTGCCACCCCCAGCATGACCCAGTCTTGAACCAGCAGCGCCCGTGTCAGGGATTCGCCCTCCTGGCTCAACACCGCCACCAGCGCGCCGCCAATACCTGCGCCGAAGCCGGAGCCAAGGACGGCCGCCAGGTTCAGCGAAGCAGAGCCTTCTCCCTCCTGGCCCGGCTCGGCAAGTTCCAGCATGGAAAGGGAAAGCGTGGTGTAGGCCAGGCCCATACCCAACCCGGCAACGCCCCAGCCCACGATGCCCACCAGCAGCGGCACGCTGGGGAAGAGCACCGCCATCATCAGCAGGAACGCAACAGCCAGCAAGACCACGCCGGCGCGCGTCATGACCCGCCGGGACACCCGCTCTGCCGTACGAGCCTGCACCCAGGATCCCCCGCTCCAGGCCATGGTGGCCGCCGTCAACGCGATCCCGGCTATGGCCACCGAGGTGCCGCGCACCTCGACGAGTGAAAGCGGCACGAAGACATCGACGCCGAAGAAGGCCAGGTTGAGCAATCCCATTGAGGCAATGGTCGCGGGCAACCCTGGCGCTGCGCGCAGCGTGCCCGGTGGCAGGAGGCGACGCAGTGCCGGCACAAGCAGCACGAGGCCAACCAGGATCATGGCCAACGCGGGCAGCACCTGGCCATTCCCGAGTCCGGCCAGGAAGAGTCCAGCCCCTCCCGCCAACACAATCGCGCTCAGCATCCGCTGGGGAGCATCAGGCGCGGGCGTGCCACCCGGCATCTTCCGAAGCTGCGGGAAGGCCAGCAATCCCGTGATCAGTGGCAACGGAACCAGCACCAGGAACACGGCACGCCAGCCGAAGCCGGTTGCAATGATGCCCGCCAGTGCGGGTCCGACCAGTCCCGGGACCACCCAGGCCGTGGACATCAGCGCCAGCATGCGCGGCCGCGCCTCTTCCGGGTACCCCCGGCCGATGCCCACATACCCGATGGCACTGATGGCGCCCCCGCCCAATCCCTGGAGAGCCCGCCCCGCTATCAGCACTTCCATGCTTGGCGCCAGGCCGCCGACCAGAAGCCCGGCAGAAAACAGGATGACGCCAATGGCAAAGGGCAGTCCGGGGCCACGCTTGTCTGCCGCAAGTCCCGCGACAACGATCGCCACCAGTTGGGCCAACAGGAATGCGGAGAAGGCCCAGCCATACAGGGGTAGACCGCCCAGTTCTGCCACGACCGCGGGCAGCACGGTGGCGATGGCGAGCGTTTCGAAGGCGACGGTGGCCACGGTGAGCACCAGGCCAAGCGTCAGCAGTACATGGTCCTTGTCGAATGGGCTGGCGACCCGGGAGCCTGCAGCTCCCGGCGCGTCTGCTCCCGCCTTCTCGTCGTGCGACAGGTTGGTGCTCCCGGGTGATGGAGCGCCCCGCTCCGCTCCGGATCGAGACAATACCACGGGCCTCCGCCGCCGCCGACGGCTCCCGGACCGCCGGTGCTAGACTTCTCGCCGCGTCCATTTGAGATTCGACGAACCCCGGACCAACGGTGGCCCGATGCCAGATCCCGGTTGGCTGTTATCCCAACTCAGCAATCCCAGAAACATCTTCGACATCCTGGTCGTCGCGGTCATCATCTATTGGCTTCTCTGGTTTGCGCAGGGCACCCGGGCCACGCAGCTCATCCGGGGCATTGTTCTCCTGCTGGCGCTGGCCTTCATCTTCGGGACGACTTTTCAACTCACCGCGCTCAACTGGGTCTTGCAGCAAACCTGGCCGGTGCTCCTTATCTCGCTTCCCGTCATTTTCCAGCCAGAGATCCGGCGCGCGCTGGAACAACTCGGGCAGACCAGTTCCTGGCTACCGCAACTCCGCCCGCGCCCCAGTGACCAGGCTGAGCGCACGGTCAGCGAACTCGTGAAAGCTGCCACGCAACTGGCCCGCCATCGCTACGGAGCGCTCATCGTCCTGGAGCGCAAGACGGGGTTGCAGAATTTCATCGAGCGCGGCGTGCCGATCGACGGCCTGCTGACCAGGCAGTTGCTGATCAACCTCTTCTACCCGAACTCCCCGCTGCATGACGGCGCAGCCGTCGTGCGTGACGGACGGATCGTGGCGGCCAGCGTCGTGTTGCCCCTGACCGACAACACGGACGCGACGTCGCAACTCGGCACACGCCATCGCGCTGCTATTGGCATTACGGAGCAGTCAGACGCCGTCGCTGTGGTCGTCTCGGAGGAGACCGGCCAGATCTCTGTCGCCGAGAATGGCCGCCTGGTGCGCAATCTGGACGCTGAAAGACTGGAGGCGCAGTTGCGCGAACTCCTTCACCTGGAACCGACGGACGGCGAGCGCGGCGGCATCCTGCACAGCTTTGAGGACCTCCTGCGGCCAGTCTCCCGTGGCGAAACGAATGGCAAGAACGGTGTCACCGTCAAGAAGAGCACGGATGCCGAAGCCTCACGTACGGCCTAGCTGCGCATGAACCTGAATTCCCCGGAACGCATCGGCGGAGCACGGTCGGAGGTCGTCTTCCGGGCCATTGCCTCCCTGGCGCTGGCCTTCCTCCTCTGGGCCTGGGTCACCACCCAGCGTGACCCGCCTGAGACACGTGTCTTCGCGGACCTGACGCTCGCCGACCCCACCTTGCCAGAGCCGCTCCAGATCGCCGGCGAACTCCCAACGGTAACCATCGAGGTCCTGGGGCCGCGCTCCGTCATGGATCGTGTTTCCCGGGCTGGCTTGCGTCCCGTGCTGGATGTCAGCCAGGTCACCGAGCCAGGCACCTACAACGCCCAGGTCGACGTTGATCTTCCGGCGGCTGCGCGCGTCACGAACATCACCCCCTCGCGCGTCGCGCTCGTGGTCGATGAGACGGCCTCGCGCACGATGCACCTCGACGTGCAGCCGGCGCCCCTGGAAGATCCCACGCGACGAGTAGGAGAGATTGAGCCCGCCGTCTCTGAAGTGACAGTCAGCGGGCCGCGACGCCTGGTCGACAACGTGGCGCGCGTCATCCTGCCAGTCGATATCGGGGACCGCACCGACGACTTCACCGTCGATTTTGTGCCGGTCGCGCTGGACGCCGCTGGTCAACCAATTCCGGAAGTGAACATCCTGCCATCCCGCGTCTCCACTGCGGTGGAGGTCGATCAGCGCGGGCGTTCTGTCCCGGTACTGGTCCAGACGATTGGAAACCCGGCGCAGGGGTACGAGATTGTCGGCAGCGTGGCGAACCCGGCGACGGTGCTCCTCGATGGGCCGGATGAGGCACTGGCCAACATTCTCTCCGTCGTTACCGCCCCGATCGACATTGAGGGCGCCACCGACACGGTCAACGTGCGCACCGCCCTGCAAGCCCTGCCGGAAGGCGTGCGCGTGGTCAACCCGCCGGATGGCTCGGTGGTTGGAGTCATCCAGATCCGGCGACGCGGCGTCACACAACTCCTGAGCGACCTGCCGGTGACCGTGACCAACGTCCCGGACGGCTTCACCGCCACGGTGGAACCCGCGTCAGTCGGCGTTGTCGTCTTCGCCTCAGAAGACACCATGGCCAGCTTGAGCGGCAGCGACATGTCCACTTCTGTTTCAGCTGCCGGGCTTGGTGCGGGGCGCCATCAACTACGCCCGAACGTCACCGTGCCGCCGGAAGTGCAGTGGCTGCGCACCGAACCTGAGGTAGTCGTGGTCACCCTCACGCGTGACACCGGAGCAGCTACGCCCCTGCCAGAGGACGAAGCACCCACGGCAGAAGAGCAAGCAACTCCTCCGTAACGGCGCGATGGTTCAAGCCCGCGGGTGATCATCATCTGATGCGCCGTGACGTCGTGATCCCTCTACGTCACGGCGGCTCAGCGTCAGGACCAGGAAATAGGGGATGCGGCTGGCCGGCTCGAACGCTGGATCCGCCGCGACCAACTCTGGCCGGGGCCGTGGCTCAGTCAGGCGCGTGATGCAGAATCCGGCGTCCTCGATCAGCGCACTCCACTCCTCCAGCGTGCGGTGCCACTGGGGTGTCCGCCAGTGCTGCGCCAATCGTGCCATCCGCCAATCCAGCACACCTGGCCCAGTCGCGAAATAGTGGTCGATCTGGCGTGCGCCTTTGTAGCCATCCTCCGTGGCAACCCAGCCAGCATTGGGTCCGGTCGTCACGGGATGAGGGAACGAGACCGCCATGCAGCCGGAAGTCGCGAGGACCTGAGATGCAGCGCGCAGGATTTCTCCGGCGTGTGAGGTGTCCTGGAGCGCCATGCAGGCAGTAACCAGGTCGAATCTCTCGGCCGGCCACTGCTTGGCAATGTCTCGCGCATCGAGCTGGAGATACGTTATGCCCAGGGGCCGCTCCGCCTCGTGCCGGAGCGCGTGGGCGATCTGGCGTGACGACATGTCCACCGCCATCACCGTCGCTCCCGCCAGTGCCAGTTGACGGGAGAACCAACCCTGTCCGCAGCCAAGGTCCAGGGCGCGCTTGCCGGCCAGGTCGCCGCACGCCGCAAGCAGCGCTGGTCCGTGCACTTCCGTCCGCCAGTAGTCCAGCCCGGTCTCGACAAAATCGTCCCAGAGGTCAGCCACGGCGTCCCAGGCCGCCACTGGATCAGCGACGAGTGCTTCGTCCGACTCACGCACTGCGTGCTCCTTTCCGTGCTGCTGGATGCAGGTGGGAGCGCAGAGGGTAGACAGCGCCGGTGGCGCGGTCAATCGCCGGGCACGCTGCCCCGCCCGCTGGCGATTCCTGGCGCCTAGGGGAAGAATGCCTGGCGCAGAAACTCGTGATCAGGCATGTCCCGAGAGATCAGCGCCTTGTGCAGCGCTCCGCGGTCATAGGACACCGCGTAATGCTGAACGGCCACGTCACCCGCCCGCTCAAAGTGGACGACGGTGAAGCGTGCCAATGCAGCCGCTCCGCACCCCAGCGATCCCGGATTGATGTAACGCGACCGGCCAGAGTCGTCTGCAGCCGGATGATGGTGGCCGTAGAAAACGAACTCAGCCTGCACCCCGGCAAAAAGGTCATCAAGACCGTCTGCACTCGGGGCCTCGATGATCGGCGCAAATCCATCACCGCCGGGAGCGAGCGGGTAATGGAGAAAGGCAAGCCGGTGGCCAGCAATGGTCGCGACGATCTCGTACGGCCATGTCGCTATGGCTGGACAAAGCTGGGGATCAACCTGCGTCCGCGTCCAGCGAGCATTCGCCGCGAGCTCATCGTGGATCCAGGGAGGTCTCGGCTCAGGTGTCCCCCACGCGCACAGTTCGTCATGATTGCCCATCAACAGGTGCACGCCCGGCGTGTGCAGCAACCGATCCAGCACCTCCTGGGGAAACGGGCCAATCCCAACGGCATCACCCGTGTGAAAGATCGCCTCACAGCCCATGCCGCTGATCGCGCCCAGAGCCGCCTCCAACGCGGGCAGGTTCGCGTGCGTATCGGTGATGACCGCGATCTTCGTCACGTCGCGTCACTGTTTGGAGCAAACCCGTCATCTGCTGTCCGCGTTCGCGGCGCAGGCACCGTGTAGAACCACCCTGGCTGCCAGTCGAACGGGGCATCCACCAGGTCCTCCAGCCTCTCCCCGCCAAGCAGCACCTGCAGTGCCCACCGATTCGCCGAGTGCGCGATGACCAGTACACGACAGCCATCCCACCTCGCCACCAGATCACCCAGGAACCCTCAGTGGCCCGCACCACCTCTTCGTAGCTCTGGCCTCCCGGGAATGGCGTTCTCACGCGATGCGCGCGCTCCGCCGCAACGCGCGCCACAGGCGCCCCGTTGAGCTCACCGTAATTGCACTCGCGCAGGCGGACATCCTGGATGATGGGGATCTCGCTGTCTCCAAAAGCGATTTCAGCCGTTTCCACGGCGCGGCGCAGATCGGAGGTGAAGATGGCCGCAACGTCGTCGTGACGCCGGCGCGCAGCCAGTTCCAGAGCCTGCGCCCGTCCCAGGGGTGACAACTCCCCCGGCAACCACCCAGTGGCGATACCGGCCTCGTTGTCCGTGGACGTCTGGTGGGTCTCGTAAATGATCTCGACCGCCATGGAGTACCTCACAGCACATCGCCCGCCGCCAGACGTGCAGTCCAGCGGCGGGCGATGAGTCATGGCAACGGTGTCATTGGTGCGGGAACACCAACATGGCTAGTCGACTGCCGCCCGCTCCATCTCATGCGCCAGCAGGACCGCCTCAGCGACTTCCCGCATCGACTTGCGGGTATCCATGCTCGTCTTGCGGATACGGTGGAAGGCATCAGCCTCACGCAGACCAAGGGTCTCCATCAGCACGCCCTTGGCGCGCTCCACCACCTTGCGTGTCTCGAGCGCCTCGCGCAGGTCTCCGACCTCACGCTCCAGCGCACGAAACTCATCGAAGCGAGCCACGGAAAGCTCGATCACCGGTAGCAACTCTGCGGGGCGGAACGGCTTGACCACGTAGCCGACCACGCCGGCCTCACGCGCCCGTTCCACCAGGGGCTGATCGGAGTAGGCGGTGAGCAGCACAACCGGCGCGATCTTCTCGCGCGTCAGTTCCTCTGCCACCGAGATGCCGTCCAGCTCCGGCATCTTGATGTCCATGATCACGATATCGGGCTGCAGCTTGCGGGCCAATTCCAGCGCGAGCCGCCCGTCGCCCGCCTCACCAATCACGTCGTAGCCAAGTTCAGTCAGCATTTCGCGCAGATCAAGCCGGATCAGGGATTCATCATCCGCAATCAAGACCCGCCAGGCGCGGGAAGTTCCATTGGACGTACTCATGGTCGGGGTCCTCTACAACGAGTAATGATGACGGCAGCGCCACCCGCCGCCGTAAAAGGCAAACGAACCAGCAGCAACGCTGAGATATGCAATAGACAACGAAGTATGAGGAGTATGGTCGGGGCGAGAGGATTCGAACCTCCGACCACCGGTACCCCATACCGGTGCGCTACCGGGCTGCGCCACGCCCCGACTAATCGGGAATTGTAACACGCTGCCTTCTTGTGCTCTCACCACAGACTGCCTCCTCAGGCAGCGCCGCTCGTTGCACCGGCGTGATGATCGTTCACGCTGCGGGCGCGCGCCTCGTTACCTGCGCCCAAACCGTGCCATCCGCGCTCCACCAGAAGGCACGAAATGGCACGGTCCTCCCAGCTTCAGGAGGGAGCGGTAGACTGCCAGCTAGCCGAGTCAACCAATGATCGAAGGAGAGGAGAGTTCGTGAGCGAATCGCCGGAATCATCCCTGCCACCGGTGCCGGCTGGCATCCACCCCTGGGTCGCCTCGTTCCAGAACCGCGTCGGATTTGGTGTGAGCATCTTCCCGCAGCCACCAGATTGGCAACGCTTCATCCAGCTCGTGCAGCGCATGGAGGAGATGGGGGTTGATTCCTACTGGAGCTACGACCATCCAGCCGCCCACGCCGACTGCTGGACCGCGCTCGCCGCGCTCGCCGTCTCCACTGAGAAAATCCGGCTCGGGACGATGGTGGACTGCATCTACTACCGCACGCCGTACCTGCTCGCCCGGCAGGCGGCAGATGTCGACCGCGCCTCGGGTGGCCGCCTGGTCCTGGGCCTGGGCATAGGCCGCCTCGAGGAAGAGTTCAACCTGATGGGCCTCGAGTACCCACCAACCGCCGAGCGACAGGAGGCCCTCGAAGAGACCTTCACGATCCTGCGCGGGCTCTGGTCTGCGAAGCAGTTCAAGTACCAGGGCAAGAGCTTTGCAGCCTCGTCGCCTGGCCCATGGGGCCACTTCCTGCCGCCTGTGCAGCAGCCCTACGTCCCCTTCCTGCTGGCGGGAGGTGGCGAGAAGACGACCCTGCGCCAGGTGGCGCGCTTCGCTGATGCATCCAACATGGGCGCGCATCCGGCCATCGGGCAGGCTGTGACTGAGCATGACATCACGCGCAAGTTCGATGTGCTCCGGAGCTGGTGCGACCAGTACGGCCGCCCCTACGAGAGCATCCTGCGCACCCACTTCACGATGCCCCTGATCCTGGCGCCCACGCAGGACGCGCTGGAGAAAAAGCTGGCAGCCATGCCCCAGGAGACGCTCGCCTGGTGCGGCGATGCGGTCGTCGCCGCGACCCCGCAGGAGGCCATCGCCTACTACCGGGAGCTGACGCCGCTCGGCTTCCAGTACTTCGTCCTCAACATCCTGAACGGCGACGAGGAAACGATTGAATTGCTGGGCACGGAGGTCATGCCCGCCTTCGCCTGAGTCCGGGCAGCCCAGAGGCACACGCCTGTCTGCGGCCAGGTAACTTTCCTGCCAGTGTCGTCGCCTGGCGAGGCCCACGGCTAACCGCGGGCCTCGCCCTCGCCGCCATGGCGTTGGCGATGGAGGGCGCCTCGCCGGGCTGCATCGCAGTCCAGCGATCAACGTCTCGCTGTCAGTCTGCCCGTCACCCGGCGCCCTGGCATCCGTGAAATCCGCCACTTTTCGGCGCCAAGTGGACCCGTGAGGGGCAAAACGACAAGATTTCCGCGGAAAACGTTAAAGTCGTCAGCGCTTCAGGAGGCCAATGGCCGTTGCGCGTGACACCGCTGCGGAACGCCGATCGACATCGAGCACCGCGAAAATCGCTGTGAGGTGGCGATCGACCGTACGCGCGCTGATCCCCAATTCCTCGCCAATCTCCCGATTGCTCAGGCCATCAGCCACCAGGCGCAGAATCTCCACCTGGCGCGGGGTCAGGGTCTCATCTCCCCGCAGCCGCGCTTCGACCTGGTGCCGCACCAGGACGTGGAGCGGCTCGCCATCACGCACCTCACCGACGTGCAACGCCTCGGCAACGAGGTCGTGCCGCGCCATGTCCCGCCCCTCCCCCTCACAGGCAACAACCTGGACAGGGCTCAGCCGGCGCGCCAGGTCCGCTTCGGCAGCCGCGATGTCAAACAGCGGATACCGCGCAAAGTCATCCTCTTCGTGGAGGCGCTGCACGCCGCCAAGGAGCCGGGCTGCCGTTTCGGCTTCACCGCCGGCGAGCAGAATCCGCGCTATGAGTTCGATGGCGTCAGCAGCATCGATCCAGTCGTTGAGCTGGTGATAGATGGAGAGTGATTCACGCCCGGCGCTGAGCGCATCGACCAATCGCCCCTCGGCGGCCCAGGCCGCCGCCTGGATGTAGATCGCCGCGGCCAGGTTGGCGCGATTGCCGAGGGCGCGAAACTGTCTTACGGCGTCCTCGCTCATGGGCACGGCGGCCGCACTGTCGCCGAGGATCAGGAGAACTTCCGCGAGGTTTGTGCCCGTGGCAGCGAGGCGGTCCGTAAAGCCCAGGGTCAACAGGATCTCGCGGCTGCGGCGGTAGTAGCCAAGCGCGCGCTCATACCGGCCCAGGCGCGCCGCGACCTCACCGAGGTTCGAAAGGATGATCGCCTCGGCGGTGAGATCACCGCTCCCCTGCACCAGGGACCACGCCTCGCGGTACGCCCGCTCCGCGGCGCTGTTACCGCCGCGCACGTTGACCAACTGCCCGAGATACATGGTGCTCAGCGCTGCCTGGGCGCGATCCCCCTGGGCAAGCGCCAGATCGCGCGCCTCGGTGTGCGCCACCTGAGATTCGGCAAATGCCCGGCGCCCGGCATGAACCAGGCCGAGCATATCGAGTGCAGGGGCAAGTTCCGCGTCATCCCCGCCTGTTCGGCCCAGGGCGACCGCCTCGGAGAGCGATTGCTCCGCCCCCAGGAGATCACCGGTCAGGTACTGCAGGGTGCCACGTTGCCGCAACGCCCGGACGTAATCCGGTGTCGCCGTAACTCCAGGCTGTTCCACAATGCGGCTGAGAAGGGCGCGCCCCTCGTCGTACCGCCCCCGCAGTTGCCAGTAGGGCCCCAGGTCCGCGGCCAGGGCACACGCTCCCGTGATATCGCCAGACGTCAGGAGCCACTCCAGCGCCAGGAGCATGTTGTCATGATCGCGGTCGAGCGCCGCGAGCAGCGCAGCCTGTCGCGCCCCGCGCAGGTTCTGGCTCAAGCTGCGCGCCCGCTCCAGATAGATGTGCGCGTGGCGGCCGCCCGCCGCGGCGAATTCATCACTGGCGTGGAGTTGATCGCGGGCAAATTCGGCCAGGCTCTCCAGGAGCCGGTAGCGCGCCTGGACTGGCGAGCCGCTGTGCTCCACCATGACCATCGACTGCGACACCAGGTCGTCCACGAGGTCCAGCGCTCCGTCTGCCCCCGAAACCTCTTCCAGTGCCGCCAGATCACTCCATCCGGCAAAGACGCCCAGGGTCCGGAAGAGCCGGGCTGAGTCGGCACGCAGCAGGTCGTAACTCCAGGCGATAGCAGCGCGCAGGGTGCGCTGGCGCTCGACGGCTCCGCCCGCAGCCTGCAGGAGCGTGAAGCGTTGATCGAGCCGGCTGGCGATCTGGGGCAGAGAGAGCACGCGGGCGCGCGCTGCCGCCAGTTCGATGGCCAGGGGCAAGCCATCGAGCCGCAGGCAGATCGTCTGGACCGCTTCCTCTGATGCGGAGTCGAGCGGCAGGAGATCTGGTTGCTGCTCCTGTGCGCGTTGCAGAAAGAGCTCGGCTGCGTCTTCCAGCGGCAATGGGCGCAAGCTTTGAACGCGCTCGCCCGGCACACCCAGGGCAATGCGGCTTGTCGCCAGGATGCGCGACGCGCCGTGACCCACCAACAAAGCCTGCACCAGCGCGGCAACGGCAGGGCGGAGGTGCTCGCAGTTATCGAGCAGGATCAGGAGTGACCGTTCCCGCATCACCTCCCGGAGGCGTGCGATCAGGGGAACCTGGCCCGCGTCCCGTACACCGAGCGCGAAGGCCACGGAGGTTGGCACAGCGTCCGGCTCAGTGACGGTGGCCAGGTCCACAAACCACGCGCCATCCGGCCAGTCATCCGCCATCTGCTGGGCCACGTCCAGCGCCAGGGTGGTCTTGCCCGCTCCGGCAGCGCCGACAATGGTGACGAGTGGGGCTTCAGCCAGCACCTCACGCACGCGCTCGCGGTCTCGCCCTCGCCCCACCAGGGATGTCAGGACGGAGGGGAGGTTGCCTTCCCGGCGCTTCGCCACGCGCAACGCAGGCGCCAGGCCCTCCCGCTCCAGGCTTACGAGCCGGGCGACCGTTCCTCCGTGCGGTTGCGCCCGGTCTTTTTCCCAGCGGTTGACCGTGACATTGCTCACGTCAAGCAGCTCCGCCAGCTGAACCTGGGACAAACCCAGCTTGCCGCGGATGGCGCGTATGCGTTCGCCGTGCATGTCGTCGGTCATGAACCGGCCCAGGCATGTCAGAAGTGAAAATCGTTGTGAACAGTGTTCCCGAAAGCGGCGATAATGGAAAGGGGTCTGGCGCAGGCTGTGCATGGTAGCTGGCACCAGTTGGCCGCACGTACCCTGGCAGGCAGCCTTCATGACCGACCTTCCGCCACCCAGCGAGCCGTTTCAGATCGATATTGCGCTCGAGCGCGTGGCGGTTGCCGTCGAGCCCTTTCCAAAGGCCGCGATGTTTGCCCTGGCAGAACTGGGCTTTGGTACGCCGTTCCAGCAGTTAGTCGCGTGCATCATTTCTATCCGCACCCGCGACGAAGAGAGTTTGCCGCTCAGCCTTCGGCTGTTTGAGGAAGCGGCGGACGCCGCCGCCATCTCGGCGCTAACGCCAGCGCGCATCGACGCCCTGATTACGCCCTCCACCTTTCACGAGCGAAAGGCGCAACAGATTCACGCCATCGCGACTCAGGTCGCCGCGATGCCCGGGGGCGAACTTCCATGCGATGGCGAACTGATGCGCACCTTTTCCGGAGTGGGGCCCAAGTGCGCCAACCTGGCCCTTGGGGTCGCCTGCAACGAATCGAGCATCAGCGTGGACATCCACGTCCACCGCGTGGTGAACCGCTGGGGCTACGTGAGTGCGACCACCCCGGAGCAGACCATGCTAGCGCTCCAGGAGCGATTACCGGAGCGCTACTGGATTGCCATCAACGCGTTACTGGTTCCATTTGGCAAGCACATCTGCACCGGTACTGCGCCCAGGTGCAGCACCTGCCCACTGCTTGACATGTGTCCACGAATTGGGGTCCGCAGTCACCGGTGAGGATTCAGGTTTCCAGGTCCAGACCGCACCGGGCGCAATAGACACGCCGGCTGGAGAAGACTGCGCGAGTGCGACGGTGCCCAAGTACGCGGCAGAGCAAGGCGGCCATGGTGTCTCCCTTCCCTGTTCGCACTCTAGCGATCCTCTCCCCCGGCGGCTATCACCTTTTCGTCACGATTGAGGTCAACTCGCTCGCAGGGGTTTACCGCACTACCGCGCGCATGCTCTCCAGGTGGCCCAGTGTGTGATTGACGAGGACGTTCTCGATGATGAAATCCGCCGTCACCGGCTCCGGGCTGAAAAAGAGCACGGCAGATCGCTGCAGTTCCTCGTCACTGAGCCCGCGCACGTACGAACTCGCCTCAGTCCCGTTCGACTGCAACTCAGCGACGACATCTTGCTTGCCGCGGTTGGCGTTCTCCCGCGCGTTCTCGGCGTTTCCAGCATGGATCTGCTCAGGCGTAATCGGCAAGGGTTGCTCGCCCTGGGCGACCGGCTTGACGAGAAAATTGAGGACGCCGGTGGCCGACATCGCGATGTGGGAAGCCAGCGCTGCCACCGTGCACTGCTCTGGCCCGCAAATCTTCGTCCACTGCTCGTCAGGGACCGTCTCGACAAAGGCAATCACCTGCGCGATCGCATCATCCGTTTGATCTGCCAGTTGTGTGGCTCGCGCGCTCATGGATCCCTCCTCTACGCCGCACCTGCTGCAGCATGAACTCGTCGAACGGGCAGGGCCGAAATCGACACTCCCGGAAGTCATCCGTGGCCGCATCCTCTGCGCACCATGGAATCGACGCCGTGCAACCCACGAAATCCGCCGCTCGCTGGCAATGCGGCTCGCTGTCGAACTCTACGCCGGCACAGCACGCTGGTAGCCAGACGATCCGCCATGACACGTGTCACGTTGACGATATGTATAGTTATGGGGTACAATTACCGGCCTGAAAATCCAAGCATTCAGCCACGAAAGGAGGGCTTGTTGCCGTTGGATCAGGAACTGGAAGTCCACCCTTCGGATGTTGCGTCCCCGAGTTCCCAGTTCGGGCAGGATAACCACCGCGCCTTCATTGATGGGATCGAGGTCTGCGCGGAGCGTTTCCCTGACGACGAGGAGAGCCGGGTCGCCTGTTTTGCCGAGGTCGTGAGTACGACGATCGGGCGTCGCGCTTCGAAGCGCACTGGCACCGCCATCCCGGCGGACAGTGCTGAAAGCCGCCGCCGCGGCAGCGCCCATGCCCATGCGGCTTTGCGCGCCAAGCGCGCTGCCGCCAAGGCAGCCGCCGAAGCTGCGGCCGCCGAAGCGGCAGCCGCCGCGGCCGCTGCCGAAGCGACGACTCCCTCGGAGTCGTAAGTCGTCTCGCGTTGCCAGACAACAGGAAGCGCCAGTGCGTTGACTGCACCGGCGCTTCCTGTTGTCTGGCACTTCTGCTAACGGGAGACAGGGTTCGCCAGGACGAGATCGTCCGTCTCCTGCCAGGCCGCACTGTCCCGGCTGAGGTCGACGCTGAAGCGACGGGCAAGTGCAGCCCGGATCCCTTCATCCTCGATCGCGTCCAGCGCCTCGGTCAACGTGTGCGCGCAACGTTCGGCCTCATCTGCCGCGGCAGCGATCCGCCGCCGGTAGATCTCCTCGACGTCGCGCCGGGGGTAGCGGCGTTCCTTCTCCCAGCCAATGACGCTCTGGACGGAGGCATCGAGCAGGACCGCGACTTCAGCCTGGCTCAACCCCGCGCGCTCCCGTTGCTCGCGAAGCCACGGTCCGAATGGCGGCGGCATCTCGACGCGCGTTGGCGCCGGTACTCCGCGTTCCCGTGACATGGCCCCTCCACACTACCTGTACACTGTACCCTGATACGAACTGTGCTGATACCCAGTCTAGCAATAGGCCATGCTGACTCACAACGCCGGAGGCCGCCCGCGGTGATGCCGCTCGGTTCCCCTGAACTCACCGATCACTCTCCAGACGCGCTCGCACATCCAACCCAGCCAGTGACATCGTTCATCGGGCGGGAGCGCGACGTCACCGCCCTCAGCACGTTGCTCCGCCTGCCGGCTACCCGGCTAGTGACCGTGACCGGGACCGGCGGGATCGGGAAGACGCGATTGGCCCTGGCGGTCGCCGCGGTCACCGCGGATGCCTTTGCCGATGGCGTGCGTCTTGTCCCGCTGGCAGCGGTGCGAGACCCGAACGCGGTCGCCTCCGCGATCCTGGAAGCGCTCGGAGCCCAGGACGCTTCGGGGATCAAAGCATCTGGGAACCTCGCGGCCTTGTTACGCGAGCGATCCCTGCTCCTGGTCCTGGACAACTTCGAGCATGTCACGCCCGCTGCGCCGCTGCTTGCCGACCTGTTGGCGACCTGTCCAGGGGTGACACTGCTCGTGACGAGCCGTGCGCCCCTTCGCATCTCCGGTGAGCACCGCTTTCCCATCCCGGCGCTGGATCTCCCCGGTGCTGGAACAACTGACCTGGCAACTATTGCCAGGGCCAGCTCCGTCGAACTGTTCGTGGCGCGAGCGCGCATGGTTGACCCGGCGTTCAACCTCACCGCGCAGAACGCCGCGTCAGTCGTCGCGCTCTGCCGGAGACTGGACGGCATCCCCCTGGCGCTGGAATTGGCTGCCGCCAGGCTCCCCCTGTTGCCAGTTTCCGACCTGGCGCGTCATCTCTCCCCAGCACTGCCACTCCTCACCGATGGCCCTCAGGACCATCCACCACGGCTCCGCACCATGGCAGACGCCATCTCGTGGAGCCATGATCTGCTGCAACCGGACGCAGCCGCGCTTTTCCATCGCCTCTGTGTCTGCCAGGGAGGTTTTTCCCTGGACGCTGCTGCCGCCCTTTGGGCTACGCCGGGCATTGGTGAAGAAGAAAACCCGATCGCGGCCACGAGCGGTGTGCTGGCGCCCCTCGGCGCCCTGGTCGATCACGCGTTGGTCCAGAGAGAAAACTCGCCCGATGACGAAACGCGCTACTCCATCCTGGAGGTCGTGCGTGAGTACGGCATTGCACAACTGGCCCACCACCGCGATCTGGACGCGGCCCACCGGGCGCACGCCCTCTGGTGCACGCAACTGGCTGAAACGGCCATGTCCCACCTGCGTGGGCCCAACCGTCGTGAATGGTTGAGCCGGCTCGATCTGGAGCAGGACAACCTGCGTGCTGCACTAGCGTGGGCCAGGAGCAGGGATGAGACCGCGATCGGTTTGCGCCTCGCCGCGGCGCTGTGGTGGTACTGGTTCCATCGTGGCGCCTGGCATGAAGGCCGGCACTGGCTCGAGCACGCGCTGTCAGCCGCGTCCGGGCAGGAGCGTGATGCGACAGCCCGTGCCCATCTCGGCGCCGGCATGCTGGCCTGGGCGCAGGGCTCCTACGTCACCGCAAAGGCACACCTGACGGCCAGCCTCGACCACTGGCGTGCCATTCCCGCCGATCCTGAGGTCGGCTACACCCTTGGCTTCCTGAGCGAAACGCTCGTCGCGCTCGGAGATGCTGACGCGGCGGTTCCCTTCGCCACGGAAAGCCTGGCTGTCCTCGATGCCAGTCCAGACCGCTGGGGGCAGGGCTTTGCCCGCATCAACCTCGGGAACCTGGCGCGCGCCCGGGACGATGCGCAAGAAGCCGTTGCCCAGTACGAGGGCGCCATCGCCATCCTGCGCCAGGTGGGTGATCCCTGGCTCCTGGCGCTGCCACTGCGCAATCTGGCCCGCTTCGCGCTCCAGGACGGAAATCTCGACCTGGCGGAAAACTTGCAACGCGAAGCACTCTCCCTACTACAAGAGCCCGCCGAGCGCTGGTACATCTCCCGCAGCTTCGATGAGTTGGCAGCAGTGGCGGCGGCTCGCGGCAA
>JAXLWT010000039.1:0-46957 GCA_046328375.1 Thermomicrobiales bacterium | reverse complement strand
TGGTAGCGGTCACTGCTGGTCATGTAGAGGAACGTTGCTGCCGCAAATCCAAGCAGCAGGATCACTGGCCCCTGCAGCCCATCCCACCCCTCCGAGAGAGCTGGATTCAGGTGGAACCGGTGCGTGGCGAGTTCCACGAGGTCACCGCCCCAGATATAGAGCGCAAAGGCGAGGAGCAACACGATGCCGATGCCAACGGCAGACGCCGTGAAGATCAGCCGCTGCAGAAGGATGGGCCGGGTATCCACAATGCCCGCGGCCCGGTCAAACGCACCCGCCAACTCGCCCAGGCCATTGCCGGCGACCAGGAGGGTGACCAGCACGGCCACGACGGCGCTCGTGACTGAGGGCCCTTCACGCGCACGCAGCATCGCGTCATTCACCAGGCTATCGACGGTCGGCTGCACGCTCGGCGGCAGGCCGTCCAGGATAAAGAGGCGCACCTCATCCGAGATCGAATAGCCCGTGCTGGCGTCGATCGTTGTCCCGAGAAGCGCCACGATGAGCAGGATCGACGGCATGGCGAAGATCATGCTGTAGGAGACCTGGGCCGCGAGCCCGGTCAGGTTGATGGCGCGGATTGCAGGCAGCAACTGCAGGCCGAAGCGGCGCAGTCGAACCCGGATACTGGGGCGGACCCTGGTCACCCCCGCAGCCGGCTTCACCGTGGCCATGGTCACTCACTCAGGCCAGTTGTCGTGGTTACCGAAGGGGGTGGCGGCGGCGGTTCGACGGCGCGCCGGCCACTATTCCAGAGGTAGTAGCCGTAGATCAGCAGCACCGCGCCGCCGAGGATCGCCACCAACCCCAGCAACTTGATGCGATCGGCATTCTGCTCCTCGGCGAGATAGAGGAAGATGCCCAACGCAATTGCCAGGACATCGATGATCAGCGAGGCAATCTTGAACCCGGTGGAACGCACGGTGAAGATCAGCGAGACCAGGCCGATGATGCCGAAGGCGGCCAGGCCTATCGCCAGCATCAGCCGCGCGGCAGCCGGGGTGATTTCAGGCAGCCAGTTGGCGAGCAAGGTGAACACCGCCGCCGTAACGCCGACCCCTCCACCCAGCGTGGCCCAGGGCGAAACTGGCCGGTTCCAGAAGCGGAACCCCTCGAAGATCTGCACGAAGCTCAACAACAGCAGCGCCGCGGCAATGATGCTGCGCACGATTACCGGCGCCTCTTCCGGAAACAGGACGATGTAGACGCCGAGCGCCAGGGCGACGACGCCCTCGATCACCGGTACCCAGAACCGGGGCTGCGGCCTGGTGATGACCTGAGTTCCCGAGATATCGCTCACGGCACCGCCTTACTCAGCTTGCACACGTGCGCCTGCTCAAAACGCAACACCGCCATGGGGAGGTCGGGGCGAGGCGCGACACATCGCGCGATGGTAGCAAAGCAGCCTCACTTTCCGAACGCCGGACAGGCACGGTAGCATCAGCGAACGTCTGGATCACGCGCAGCACGAGAAGTCCGTATGCTCACGGTCATGACCTACAACGTCGGTGACGGTCTGGCGGAACCGGCCCAACTGGTGGAGATGTTGCGCGCCAGCGCCGCGGACATCGTGGGGCTCCAGGAACTTGCGCCCAACCAGGCAGCGGCCATCTCGCGGGACCTTGCGGCCGTCTATCCCCACCAGGTGCTGCACCCGGACGGCATCCCCGGCAAGGGAATTCTCTCTCGTTATCAACTGACCGAAACAACGCAACTTGACCACCACCCCGGCCGCCCCGACCTGCAGGGGCGGGTGGAAACGCCGGACGGGGATCTGACCGTGTTGGTCGCGCACCCGCCGCCGCCACGCTTCGGCCGCAACCGGCTGCACCTGGATGCCCTGAGCAACGCCCAGATCCGGCAGATCATCGATTCTGTCAGCACCGGCGACCCCGTGGTGCTGCTGACCGATTTCAACCGCATCTCCTGGCACGCCGCGTACCGCCAACTCTCCTCAGCCGGTCTGATCGACGCTTACGCGGCGAGTGGCGCGGGGCTGGGACTGACCCTGCCGACTCGCCTGGCACACCCGGTCTCGCGCAACACTCCCCTGGGCAAAATGCCGCTGCCGCCGATCCTGCGGGTGGACTACGTCTGGCACACCCGGCACTTCCGGACCGCGGAGTCGTGGTTGGGGAAGCACGCCGGCTCGGACCACCTGCCCGTACTTGCCAGGCTGGAGCGCCTGCGCTGACTCCGCGCTACGATGGCGCATCGTCGCCAGTTTGCCGACAAGACCCCTCGCAGGAGTACGACGCCTCACCATGACCCAGATGCAGCATGACGCTTCCGCGGCTGACGCCGGGCCGCGGGGCACGCTCACGACGCACGTGCTCCCGCCCGGAGCCGTCTATCCCGGGGTGACCCACGACTACCAGGTCTATGTGCCCGCCCAGTACGACCCCACGCGGCCCGCGCCATGCATGGTCTTCCTCGACGGCGCCTGGGTCTACGTCGCGAAGATGCGCGCCGTTGAAATCCTTGACCGCGCGATAGCTGCTGGCGACATACCACCGCTCATCGGCATCTTCGTCGACCCGGGTTGGCACCCCGTTGCGGATCCCGAAACGCAGCAGGCGCGCATGAACCGGCACGTCGAGTACGACGCGCTCACGCGCACCTTCGCGCGCTTCCTGACCGCAGAGTTGTTGCCCGAAGTGGCGAAGGACTACCCGCTCTCCACGGACCCGAACGACCGCGCCATTGTTGGCCTCAGCAGTGGCGCCATTGGCTCGTTCATTGCAGCCTGGCACCCACCGCACCATTTCCGGCGCATGTACATCAGCATCGGCACCTTCGTCGACATGCTCGGCGCGCACTCACTTCCGATCTGGGTCCGCAAGACCGAACCCCGCCCGATCCGCATCTTTCAGCAGGAAACGACCGACGATAACGATCGCCTGTGGGGCAACTGGCCGCAGGGGAACGCGCAGATGGCGGAGGCCCTCGCCTTCTCGCACTACGACGCCCACTTTGTGGTTGGGCCTGGCATCCACGATTTCGACCACGCCACGGAGATGATGCCGGAGGCCCTGCGCTGGCTCTGGCGCGACTACCCACAGCCCATCACCGCGGCCAGGACAGGCCCAATCTTCCAGGAACTCCTGATCCCGGATGAAGGCTGGGAACAGATCTGGACGCGAGATAGGGCGAGTGATGGGGCGGACCCACTGGCCGCCGCTGATCGCGAAGGGAACCTCTGGATCGCTGATCCTGTCACCGCGCGTATTGAGCGCCTGGCTGAGGATGGCTCCGTCGAGACCATTGCCGAGGGCACGGGCAGGATCGCGGCCGTGGCCATGGGAGCCGACGGTCACCTGTACACCAGCCAGCCGGAGCTTGAGCGCATCGTCGCCTACGCCGCGGATGGAAGCCAGCGCACCGTTGCTGTTGACGTCGTGGCCCACGCCCTGGTCCTGACTGCATCTGGCCTCATCATCTGCACGAACCCGGCGCAGGGAACGCTGACAGTGCTGGATGCCGCTGGCACGCGCCGCGACTACCGGGAGGAGAGGCTGCGCGAACCGTCAACCCTGGCCCTCTCACCGGATCAGGTATTCGTGGCGGTTCTGGACCAGGTCGGCGTCTGGGGATGGTCCTTCTTGCTCACGCCGGAAGGCGTGCTGCGTCACGGGCAGCCCTTCTTCCGCGTGCTCCCGGATGAGGCAGACCCAGGGCGGCGAGCGGCGGCCATCGCTATCGATACGACCGGAGATCTCTACATCCCCAACGCGAGTGGTATCACCCTGGTCACGCAGTCTGGCCGCACGCGTGAGACGATCAACCCACCGGAACCCGGTGCTGTCTCCAGCGTGACATTCGGCGGCCCACAGCGCGACTGGCTCATCGCCGCACAGCACGGGAAGCTCTTCCGCCGCCGCGTCCAGCGCCAGGGCGCAGTCTCCTGGCAGCCGGTAAAGCCACCCCCGCCGCGCGTGTGACAGCCCTCGGGCTGAGGCGTCCGCGATGCACAGAGGGCAGGTTGCTCACACCGTAATTGCGGGTACATCGCCCCGGAGGCGTCGCGTCTCGTCGCGCGAACGCCCTGGGCGGAACAGGATGCGCATCGAGCCATGGGCGTGGCAGGTAAGGTGTTATGGAAGTATGATCACGCGCCATTGGACACGCTCATCATCCTGGCTCTTCCCGCCAGTGTCCGGGCCACCGTCGGCGCGAGCGGACCGGTGGCCGGGGCGACCTGAGGCCATATGTGTGAGGTCAACGTCCCCGCAGAAGATCAACTCTTGCGACTCCTGCCCGCCGGTCATCTCCAGAAACTGTCGGGCGGAGACTTCCTGACACGCTCGACCTGGGGCATCTCGCGTTGCTGGCGCGAGGACGGCGAGTTGGTCTGCGCGGTGAAGGCTTCCCTGATGGGGAGGGTTTACACCGCAACCGTGCCCGAGGCTGCGGTGCGAACGATCGAAACGTCCGACGCCGGCGTGGTCGTTCAGCTCCACCGGGCATCTCACGCAGGCAAGTAACCCGGGCGAGCAACGCCCCCGTCGTACGCACGCGAAACCGCAACAGGGGCCCGTCGTGACAACGGCGAGGCAGCCGGTGTCACCGTGACGCTGGGTTCCGTGAGCCAACGCTAATCCGCTGGAGGCAACGCTCCAGCGAGGGAGGCCACTACCGGCTCCTGTCTGTCTGCAGCGGGATCTGCGCCTGCTGCCCGGCGCGCCGCGTCTCCGGCATCCTCGCCGATTGTACCGTCAGCCGGCGCAGCGCCAGCGTGCGGCATGCCCTCGTCATCAGGCCAGGCAGCGCCTGCCGCATCGCTCGAGTGGGAAAAGTCGACGAACACCCTGTCATCACGCTCGTCTGTTTGCATGCCGCGTCTCCAGGACCGCTCCCCTCGCCCGGCCACCGAGCAATCGCATGTCGCCGCGAGCGAGAACCACGCGCGTTCGTGCCTCAAAGATTACAGAAATACGACTTTCGATAGATGCGCACCGGAGGCCGATCCCTCACACTGTCGATTGCACGAGATGGTGTGCCTGAGGCGCACAGGGGTCTCGCTGCCGATGTTTGCAGCGGTCCGTGACGCCTTCGAGACGATTGGGAGAGGCGGTGCCATGAAAAGAGGTTTCCTACAGCGCGCCGCTGCGGCGTTGGCGCTCGGTTTACTCATGCTTGCTCCGGTGGCGAATCAGTCGTGGGACGCCAGCGCCCAGGACGCAACGCCGGTGCCGGGCGCCCAGACCTGGCACGTCCAGGTCAATAACATCAGCCCCGAAGGTGAGAACTGGAGCTTCAACACGTTCTATCCCGACCACCTGCAGGTCCATCCCGGGGACTCGATCGAGTTCACCCTGGCCCCGAATCAGCAGGCGTACCACACGGTTCACCTCCTGGCCCTGGGCATGACCCCGATGGAGTTTTACCAGGGGTTCTCCGGCGGGTTCGTGCAGCCTGACCTCACCAATCCGGGTGGCTGGGAACGCACGTACTTCGGGTTCCAGGCGGGCACGCCATGCGGGCGCGCCGGGCAGCACACCTGTCCCGTCGTCGATGTCACGGACGACATCAGTTTCGGGCTTGCCTCCCCGGTCCTCGTCAACGCGCCCCCGGCTGGCGGTGAGGGGAATACGTCGTGGCTCACCACGATCGACCCCAATGTTCGACCAGGCCCTTACTACATCATGAGCGATGTCGACGGTCCGACGATGATCGGTCGTGTCGATGTTGTGCCTTTCGATCAGCCGGTGCAGTCGGCGAGTGATCTGGAAGCAGCCGCCGCACGCCAGTACGAGGCGGACCTGGCCTGGTTGGCCGGCCATGATCGGATCGACTTTCCCACCGAGATTTCGAACCCGGACGGCACCAAGACCTGGCTGGTCTCCGCGGGCAGCGGTGGCCGGGCGATGCCGGCCGGCGCGATGGCAGGGACAGCGGAGTACGCCGCTGACACGCAGCAGGGTCCGCAACCGGTAGACGCCAAGTCCTGGCTTTCGATCAATGAGTTTGCTCCGTCCGAGATGGTGATCATTGCCGGCGACACGGTGACGTGGACCAACAATGGCCCGGGGGCCACGCCCCACACGGTCAGCGGCTTTGCCAGCACCCCGGACGCCATGCCCGCGGACCTGGATCCGTTCCAGCCGGGCTGCCTGACCGCCGACGGTGGAACCACACTGCCCGAGGCGGGGAGTTTCCCGCCGGACATCTGGAACACGTGTCCCGGCATGGAGGTGAACCGTTTGACAGCGGCCAGCCAGCCCTCGGCGCCGTCGGGCGATCCTTACGTCGAAGGGTCGCGCACGTCCGGGATCCTGCTCAACCAGGCGTACCTGGATTCGGCAATCGGCGCGGGAGCTCCCTTTGCCAGCAGCTACAGCATCACCTTCGAGAACCCCGGGACCTACGTCTACGAGTGCGCGATCCATCCCGGCATGACCGGCACCGTGGTGGTCATCCCGAAGCCCAAGCCGCGGTAACCGCACCTCCCCTACGTTCCTGCACAGGCGCGTGGGCCGATTCTCGAGACCGAACAGGAGTGAAAACCATGGACCAAGCGCCACGTTCGATTCAGACACCGCAGGGCCACGGCGCCAGGCGGAACCGTCAATCACCGCCCCTGATTGGGCGCCGGGGCTTCGCCAAGCTTGCGGCCGGAGCCGGAATCGGCGCCTTTGCCATGGCGGGCCGGGGCCTGATCCTGCCCTGGATCGACTTTGGCCGGGCTGCCGCAGCCGAGGAGCTGATCGAGCCTGAGGTGCGCACGAGCCGTGACGGCCTGCTCGATACGTCCCTGACCTGCCGCGTGATGCCGGTGCCTGCTGCCGGCAAGAACCCGGTGATGGCCGTCTACGAGGGATCTCTACCCGGCCCGGTGCTCCGCGTGCGACCGGGCGACAAACTCCGCATCAACCTGACGAACCTGTTGAACGATGTCCCGCCCGGTCTCCCACCCGATAGCCCGTTCATCTGCTCCCCGATGAGCGCGACCGGCCACATGCTCGGCGAAGGCATGGACACCTGCGCCACCAACCTCCACCTGCACGGCGTGCACGTCTCACCTGAAGGGAACTCGGACAACATTTTCGTGACCGTCAAGGGGGGCGAGAGCTTCCAGTACGAGTACCAGATTCCGGAGAACCACCCCTCGGGATTTCACTGGTACCACCCGCACCAGCACGGCACGGTCACCAACCAGGTCTTCGCCGGGATGGCTGGCCCCCTCATCATTGAGGGTGACCTCGATAAACTGCCCGGCATTGCCGGCCTCCCCGAGCGCACGCTGATCCTCCAGGCCACGCAGCTTTACCCGGACGGCGGCAGCGTGAAGATCGGTGCGGAGAGCATCACGAACGTGCCGGGCCCCCCGACCAACGGCAACGTGCGGCTGAAGAACTACCTGCGCCTGGTCAACGGGCAGTTAAACCCGACGATGACGATCCGCCCGGGTGAAACGCAGCGCTGGCGCGTCCTGAACGCGTCGTCGAACGTCACCTACCGCGTGCACCTGGATGGCCACCAGCTTCACCAGATCGCCAAGGATGGCAACGCCCTGGCCGAGACCTGGAGCCGAGACGCCATCGTGCTCGCCCCTGGCGAGCGAACCGAAGTGCTGGTCCAGGCCGGCGATGCGGGCACCTATGCCTTCCGCACCCTGC
Organism: Thermomicrobiales bacterium; assembly: GCA_046328375.1. Lineage (GTDB taxonomy): Bacteria > Chloroflexota > Chloroflexia > Thermomicrobiales > UBA6265 > JACCXM01. Next base: position 39,338 of record JAXLWT010000039.1, on the reverse strand, counting down.
CCATCTCCGTTGGCATCAATACGCAGCAGGACACCGTGCTGGCCACCGTTATCGTGGACGGCGACCCCATGACGCCGGAGCCGCTGCCAACCACATTGTTGCCGCTGGAGGATTTCTCCAATGACGACATCGCCCAGCGCCGCCAGATCACGTTCCAGTTCTCCCCGCCGATCGGGCCGAACCAGTCGATCTTCTGGATCGACCACAAGCAGTTCGGTGGTGACCGCGACGACCAGGTGGTGCAGCTGGGTACCACGGAGGAGTGGACGATCCGCAACGCCAGCATGAGCTGGCACCCGTTCCACATCCATATCAACGACTACCAGGTGGTCGCGGTGAACGGAAAGCCAGTTCCAGTCCGCTACAGCGAGGACACGACCGGCGTGCCGCCCTTCGGCGAGATCACGATGCGCACACGCTTCGAGGATTTCCCGGGGCGCTGGGTCTACCACTGCCACATCCTGCTGCACGAGGACAACGGCATGATGGGCACCGTGCGCGCCCTTGCCTGATACGGCCAGAGCCCTTCAGGGAGGCACTCCAGCGTTCGATGCGCAGGCCGCAAGCTACGACGCGCGGACGGGATTTCCTCCCGGTGTAGGCCTGGCTGTGGCCGAAGCCATCATCGGCCGGTCTGGGGTCAGGGCAGGTGACGTCGTGCTGGAGCTTGGCGCCGGCACCGGGGAAATTGGCGCCTTCCTCGCGGCCCTGGCGCCTGGCTACGTCGGCCTCGACAACTCGCCGGCGATGCTTGAGGTCTTCAGGGCCAAAACGGCTCCTGCTGACCTGCGCCTGCTGGCGGCTGACGCGGATAGCACGTGGCCACTGCCCACGTCCGGAGTCCGGGTGATTTTCGCTTCGCGGGTCATCCATCTCCTGAACCCGGAGCACGTGGCGCGCGAAGCGACGCGGGTGTGCCAGCCGGGCGGGTATGTCATGCTTGGCCGGGTCAGCCGTGACGCGGATAGCCTGAAGGAACGCCTGCGACGGCGCCGGCAGCACCTGCTGCGTGAAACGGGCATCCAATCGCGCCAGGGTGAGGCAGGTTCGCGCCTGGTGATTGAGAGCCTGGTGGAAACTGGGTGGATAGACCTGGGCCGCGACACCGTGGCAACGTGGAGCGGCGAGACCTCGGCCGCGCAGGTCTTCGCGGAGTGGCGATCGCTCTCGCGCATGGGATCAGTCGAGGTGCCGGATGACGCACGCGCTCATATTCTGGACGAACTTCGCGAGTGGGCAGCGCGTGAATTTGGAGATCTCGATCGGCCGTGGGCCTACGACGAACGGTACATCCTGGAGACCGTGCAGCTACCTGAACATGTCGTCCACCGAAATGCCTGAAGGAAGCGCATGCAAGACCAACTCCTGACCGCCCTGGGCGCGGTCCTTACCCAAGGCTCACTCACCGATGAGGCCCTGCTGGCTGAAACGGACGAGGCGCCCGTCCTCCCGATCCTGCCGGACGCCAACGTCGTCAAGATCGGCGGCCAGAGCCTGATTGACCGTGGCCGCGCGGCGGTGTTCCCGCTCCTCGATGAGCTGGTGACCAACCTGCCCGAGCACAAGATGATCATCGGCACCGGCGCCGGCACGCGGGCCCGGCACGCCTACAGCGTGGGCCTGGACCTCGGCATGCCGACGGGCGTGTTGAGCATCATGGGTACGTTCGTCAGTATGCAGAACGCGCGCATGCTGCACTACCTGCTGGCGAAGCACGGCATCCCGTTCATCGAACCGGTGCAGTTCGCCCAGCTCCCCTTCTACCTCGAGGAGCGGCGGGCGGTGATCTTCTTCGGGATGCCGCCCTACATCTACTGGCAGCCTAACCCGGCGGTCGGCCGCATTCCGCCAAACCGCACCGACACCGGCGTCTACCTGGTCAGCGAAGTCTTCGGCGCGCGCTCCATGATTTACGTCAAGGACGAGGACGGTCTCTACACGGCCGATCCGAAAAAGGACCCGAACGCGCGTTTCATCCCGGAGATCACGGTTGACGAACTGGAGGCTCTTGACCTGAATGATGTCGTCGTTGAGCACAGCGTGCTCGAGATGATGAAGAACGCGCGGCAACGACGCTCCATCCAGATCATCAACGGGCTGGTGCCGGGCAATCTCACCCGAGCCCTCAACGGCGAGCACGTCGGCACCATCATTACGGCGTAAGCGGGAGGCCAACCATGGACGGAGCACCAGCGTCATCCCGGGTCGACCGGCGTCCCCATGTGCGCTCGCTGCTGATGCGCGAGAGCCTGCTCGACAAGGACGTGATGTCCTCCACCGAGACGCCAGTCGTGCGTATGCTGCCCGACTGCCACGTTATCAAGGTAGGAGGACGCTCGATTCTCGACGGCGGGAAAGAGACCACTTACCCCCTGGTGGACGCCATCGGCGAGGCCCTGGAGAATTACCGCCTCATCATCGGTACGGGCGGCGGCGTCCGCAGCCGGCATGTCTTCTCCATCGGTATCGACCTGGGCTTGCCCACTGGCGTCCTGGCGGAACTGGCGGTCGCCGATGCCCTCGGTAACGCGCACATGCTGGGCAGCCTCCTGTCGCCATTCGGTGTGGCGGCCATCCCGCCGGCCATCTTTGGGCACCTGCTGCCCCTGTTCATCCAGGCAGTGCCAGGGGTGATCTTCAATGGTGATCCACCCTTCTCCCTCTGGGAGCACCCCCCGGGCGTGGGACGCATCCCGCCTCACCGCTCTGACGCGGGGACCTACCTCCTGGCGGAATGTTTCGGCTGCGCCACCATGACCCTGATCAAGGATGTCGATGGGCTCTACGATCGGGACCCGAAAGAGCACCCAGGAGCGCGCTTCATCGACGAGATCAATGTCGCTGAACTGCGCGAGATGAACCTGCCTACGCTGCCTTTCGACCGCTCACTGATCGGGCTCCTGGAGCGCTCGCGCCTCGTGACCTCAATCCAGATCATCAACGGTCTGGAACCAGAGCGCCTGGCCGGAGCGCTGCGCGGGGAACGTGTGGGGACTATCGTCCGCCGGGACTGAGGAGATCGAAGGTCCGAAACGGCGGGAGATTACAGCGGCGTGCAGAGAACTTGATCCGCCAGGAAATCCCTCGTGTCTCGAGCTTGTCGAGGGATCTCGTTCCAGGGCGTGGCAGACGAGGTCTCTCGACAAGCTCGAGACACGACGAAGACGCGGTCCGCGTCAAGAGGTACGATTGCTTTCCACACCGCTGTGAACGCCCTCCGCGCAGGCTCGAAGGTGATCCAGCACGACGTTGTCAGCCATGCTCTCCCAGCACCTTCGTCAGGCGGACGCTCTCCTCCACAAACCCTGACTGCGTGTAGAAACGCCGCCCGCGGTCGTTCGCCGCACCGGTGTCCAGCACCAGCAACCCCAGGCCCTGCTGCCGTGCCCACCGTTCGACGGCAGCCAGCAGCGCCTGACCAACACCTCGCCCCTCGGTCTGGGCGGCTACGGCAAGCTCACCGATGTACGCTTGTGGCTCGCCGGTAAAGGCAACCTCGCGCACGACCGAGGCGAAGCCCACCGCCTTACCGTCCTGCTCGGCGACGAACACCGCTCCCTCCGGCCCGATATTCGCGACGGACGTCTCCACCCAGGTACGCGCCGCTGCGTGCATCCCGGCCTCGCTCCGCCACGGCGCGATGCCGATAGCCAGCCGCTCGGCAAGGCCGATCAGGACATCCAGGTCGCCCTCCTGAAAACGCCGGATCACTGCACCCGATGGATCCATAGGGTCCTCCGCTGCTGCAACTGCTGTGTCCCGACAGTGGAAGTTTGTCCGTCACCGTGCGCATTCGCAAGAAGACCACTCACAGAACACCTAGCCGGCGGGCGCCTCATTGCGGCGCCGGCCAGCACTAGTGCGCCAGCGTTCCAGTTCCTTCTCGAACTGCTCCCACTCCCCCTCCGTCGCCAGGCAGATCAACTCGAGCGGGAACTTCGGTGTGCGGTCCGCGTACAGGAGCCCGTTTGCCTCCTGATAGGTGTCGGCGAACTGGGTGTAACAGAAGCCCGCCAGCACGCCGCTCTCGTGCACCACCTTCAGCAACTTCCCGTACGCCTCGGCAAGGCCGGCCGCAGTCTCGGCGCGGTCATATCCCCACGATCCCTCGCGCTCGTCTGGCGCTGTGAAGGCAATCCCACCGAACTCGGACAGGATGAGCGGCTGCCCGGCATACTCGTCCCCTTCGAGACTGATGAGCCGGCCGTGCGGCAACTGGTGCCGGAACAGGTGCGGCACGTGGTCGGCTTCCTGATACCGTTCGCGCAGCTTCTCCGGGTCCTTGTCATAGTCATGGATGCCGATCATGTCAGTCGCCACGCTCTCCCAGCCGTCGTTCCCGATCACCGGGCGGGTGGGATCCAGCGTGCGCGTGAGGTGGTACAGCGCCTGCACCCAGTCGCGTTGCGCCGTGATCGTGGGCAAATCCGGCACTCCCCAGCTTTCGTTGAACGGCACCCACGTCACCACGCTCGGGTGTGAGATATCCCGGTGCACCGCCTCCTGCCACTCGGCGACGATGCGGGAAACTGACCGCTGCGTGAAGCGGTAGGCCGAGGGCATTTCCGCCCAGACAAGGAGCCCGAGGCGGTCAGCCCAGTACAGGTACCGCGGGTCCTCCACTTTCTGGTGCTTGCGCACCCCGTTAAAGCCCATGGCCTTGGCCAGTTCCACGTCCCGGCGCAGTGCGTCGGTGTCCGGGGCGGTCAGGCCGCCCTCTGGCCAGTACCCCTGGTCGAGCACCAGGTGCAACTGGTACGGCCGGCCATTGAGCAGGAAACGGTCACCCTGGACACACACCTCGCGCAGCGCCGTGTAGGACGCGACGGCGTCGACGACCTGTCCTGCGGTGTCACGCAGCCGCACCTCGACGTTGATCAGCGTGGGTGACAGGGGGCGCCAGAGCAGGCCATTGCGGAAGTCATCGATGCCGGGGTCGGACAGCGCAATTCGGCGGTGCGCTTCACCGGCAACGACCGCGTAGACATCATGCGCGAGCATCTCGGCGTCTGGGCCCTCGCCAGCCGTCAGCCGCACCTCGAGCCGCAAATCCTCGCGACGGGGGCCGCCGACCACAGCGTCAAGTCCGATGTCCCAGTTGGCGAGCGACGCGTCCCACTGCAGCGTCTCGATCCAGTTGACGGGCAGCGTTTCGAGCCAGACGGTCTGCCAGATGCCTGTCGTGCGGGGGTACCAGATACCGTGGGGTTGGAGTTGCCAGTCCTGCTTGCCGCGTGGCTTGGCGAGGTCGTGCGGATCATCCTCCGCCCGGACCACAAGCAGGTGCCGACCATTCGACGTGAGTTGATCGGTGACGTCGAGCGCGAACGGCGTGTGCCCGCCTTCGTGGCTTCCGACATGACAGCCATCAATCCAGACTGTTGCCCGGTAATCCACCGCCCCGAATCGGAGCATCACCAGCTCACCTGGGCCGGCCACAATCGGATCGATTGTCCGCCGGTACCAGACAGCTCGCGTGAACGCGCCGTCGCCGATCCCCGAGAGCGGAGCTTCCGGCGCGAACGGAACGCGAATCGTGCGGTCAAAGACGACGGCTTCCGGGTCGGTCAGCAGGCCCTCACGGTCGAAGGCGAACTCCCACTGGCCATCGAGCGAGATCCAGCCATTGCGCTGGAGTTGTGGGCGCGGATAGTCTGGCGAGAGTGAGGGCACGTCCAGCTTCGAACCAGGCGCCTCACGCCTGGGGGAAGGCCCTGTCTCTTCCAGGACGTCAGGCTGGCTGGCAACGTTCACGATGTCTTGCTCCCTGGTTTTCTACCGGTGTCAAGGTGGAGTGAGTTCACGGCTTGCCCGAGAAGCTGGCGACCCTCGGGCTTTCGGGCGACTGCGGAGCCGCGCCGGGCCCACCCTTCGCGCAGCCTGAGGTATCACATGGTGGTGAATCCGGCTGCCTGGCCACTGCCTGCACAGGTTACCAGTGATACCTCTGACTACCGAACTGGCGAACTGCCTGGGCGCCACGAGAGGCGCGTCAGGGCCACGCTGGAAATGACCAGCAGACCGGCCAGGGCCGTTGGGAGATCGATGACTTCACGCAGGAGGAGAGCTGCCCAGGCCATCGTGATCACGGGTTGCACCAATTGAATCTGGCCGACCCGAGCGATGCCACCGAGCGCCAGGCCGCGGTACCACGCGAAGAAGCCAAGGAACATGCTGATCACGGAGACATAGGCGAACCCGAGCCAGGCCCTGGCACTGGCGTGCAGGCCGTGCTGCTGCACGATGGCGAGTGTCACCGGGATGATCAGGACTGGCGCGGAAATGAGGAGCGCCCAACAGATCACCCGCCAGCCACCCAGGTCACGCGCCAGGCGACCACCCTCCGCGTACCCGACCGCAGCCGCGGCGACCGCGCAGAGCAAAAGCAAGTCGGCGAATTGCGGCTGCCCGGCACCCTGCACCACGGCGAAGATGAGTACCGCCAGCACACCCGCCATCACCGCGAACCAGAATGAACGTGGCGGGTGCTCCCCACCGCGAAGCACAGCCATGACTGCGGTCAGGGCCGGGAGCAGTCCCACGACAACTGCGCCGTGCACGGCGGGAACGTGCTGCAGCGCAAAAGCCGTCAGTAGCGGGAATCCCACCACCACGCCCAGGGCGACAATGACCAGGCTTCCCCAGTACCGCCGGTCCGGTGGCCGCTCCCTCAGGACCAGGAGCAGCGCTGTGGCCAGCAAGGCGGCGAGCAGAGCTCGTCCCAGACCCACGACCGTCCCGCCGAGTTCCGGCACTGCCAGGCGGGTGGCAGGCAGCGTGAAACTGAAGGCCATCACGCCGACAAAGCCCCACAGGAAGCCTGAGCGAATCCGTTCGGTGCTGGGAGCGACAGAGGAGACCACCCGCTCCGGCGAGGCAGGGACTTCAGACGAGGCAAAGACCTTCATTCCGTGACTATACGCGCCGGAGATCGCATTTCATGCGAACCTATTCACGATTCGAGATCAAGGACGAGGAGAGGGCGTGAACAGGCTCCTGCTGGAGAATCAGGCCGCCGTCATCACTGGCGGCGGCAAGGGAATTGGCCGCGGCATTGCGCGGCGACTGGCCGAGGAAGGGGCCGCCGTTGCGATCTGCGGGCGCGAGGCTGCGGCAATCGAGGCCACGGCTGGTGAGATTGTCGCCAATGGAGGCCGGGCGATAGCCCGCGTGGTTGACGTGGCGGACCCGGAGGCGGTGACGGCCTTCATCACGGAGGCCCACGAGACGTTCGGCAAACTCGACGTCCTGGTAAACAACGCGGCCTTGACCGCCATGAGCCGCATCGGGTTTGCCTCGGTGCCAGACATGCCGCTGGCAGAGTGGCAGCGGGTGATGGATATCAACCTCTCCAGCGTCTACTACGCCTCGCATGTCGCCGGGCAGATCATGCGGGAGCAGGGGTCTGGCAGCGTCATCTCCGTCTCCTCCGTCCACGCGCACGTCCCGAATGCGCTCACTCCCCACTATGACGTGTCCAAGGCGGGCATCGAAGCGCTCACGCGCAGCATGGCGCTCTATTTCGGGCGTTTCAACGTCCGGGTGAACGCTGTGGCGCCCGGACCCATTGTCGATCCCGAGGGCGCCGGTGGCGATTTCTTCACGCCCGAGGAGCGGGCCTCGCAGCAGCGAAACACCGCCCTTGGCCGCGCGGGCACCCCGGCGGAGGTAGCCGCGCTGGTCGCATTCCTCGCCTCTGATCAAGCCAGCTACATCACCGGCGCCACGGTGCTGGTGGATGGTGGCTTCCTGCTCCGTCACGCCGGGATGCAGGACGGTTCGTGAGCGAGCCTCCCCTGCCGCCCGAATCCATCTCGCTCCTGGCAGAGTCGCTGCCCGCCGTCCCGGGAATCGGGGCGGCGCAGCGCCTTGTGGAATCTGTGCTACTGGCGGCAGCCACCTCGACCGGCCTGTACCTGGTCGGTTCGGTCTATATCGATGCCTACTTCGCGCGTATGTCCATCGACTCCACCTCGCTTGATCTGTCCCCACCGTATGTGGCGCTGCAGTCGATGCATGTTCTGCCCAGTCTTCTTGAGTATCCGATCACCCTGGGCATCCTGGTCGGGCTCTACCGGCTCCTTCGCCGGAGGCTGGAACGCGTGCACGACGCCTACGACTGGATGCGCAGCCGCATGGGGCGCATTTTCCTCTTCCTGATCAATCTCATCGTCGTCTCGCCGTTGCTGCTGGCCACCATCCGGTCCATGATGGACCCGCTGACCATGATGTCCGCGTCGGTGGTGAGCGAGGTGAACGAGTTGATGCAGGTCTTTGGCGGCCTGCTCCTCGTCTACGTGCTCTGGCTCAGCTTTGGCGCGCGCCGGGACATCCTGAACGAACTGCGGCGCCACCGCTGGGTGCCGATCGTCCTGCTGGGCATGCTGTACCTGCTCGACGCCTTGATTTCGTCCGCCCACGGCGCCGCCCAGGATGCCGAGTTACTGATGAGCGGGTTTTCCTCCTCCAGCCTGAGCATCACCTTCGATGATCCATCCGGGGAACTGTCCGGCCTGGCGCAGAAAGACCTGCTGCTGGTGATCGCGCGGGGTGGCATTTTCTACGTTGTTGAGCGGCAGCCCTACCCGGCCAGTGCGGAGCCAGTTGCCTACATGATCCCGGGCGACAAGATCGTCAACGCCCGGGTGCAACGCGTCGTGCCGGCCACACAGGAATTGACGACCGAGACGCCTGACGGCTCACCCGTCGTGCCCTGAGCCGTTGCGTTGGCACGTGCGCCGTCCGGATTCCGCGCAGGACGCCTGGTGAGGCATGCATCCTGGTAACAACCTGGTTGCTCCGGCTCACGGCTCCTGGGTTACTGGTGCGCCGACTTGCTCCAGCAAACCGGCGGCGTCCATCTCGGTTTGAAACTCGACGATCTTCCCGCAGCGGACGGTGAAGAACGAGATGCCCGTGAACTCGACTGGCTTCCCGGTCGCAGGGAACCCCAGGAGTTCACCGTCGTTCGTCCCGCGGACCGTCCACCGCGCCGCCGCCTGATCCCCCTGGGCGATCACCTCGTCGAATGTCCACTCCAGGTCGGGGAGGGCGGTCAGGAAGCCGCGAATCTGCTGCCCGCCCGCGACGATCCCGGACACATCCGGCCCGTTGGCGGCGCCGTGCAGATACCCCTCCGCCATGATCTCCGGAAGAGCGTCGGGGTTTCCGGCGTTGTAAACCTCAGTGCGAAGACGTTCGACGACGGCGAGCACGTCCTCGGCCCCCTGTGGGGCACAGCTCGTACCGTCTCCCACCACTTCCGGTGTTGCTCCGTCTGATGCCGGCAGACTGGCCATCCGCACCGCTGGGCCCTCTTCGGCAAGGGTGCCAAACTGCCTGAGCCGGTCGAGCTGATTCACCTCAGCCCACATTTCGGTGATCCGCCCGCACTCCACGTGAGCGAAAGCGCTGTGATTCCAGGTGATGGTGTTGCCGGTCGGCTCCAGCCCACGAAATTCCCCGGTGTGCACGCCTTCGACGCGGTACCGCACAGCGACAGCGTCTCCGCTCGCGACCGATGTGAGCAAGGAATACTGGATACCCGGAAAGCCGGTCAGCGCCTCACCGTAGATCCGCTTCAGGGCCGCCAGACCGTTCTCATCGGCGACCGTCGCTCCCTTGTAGTCAACGTCGGGCGCCACGACCGCATCGAAAACGTCCAGGTTCCCGCGGTTGACCCCTTCTTCGAAGAAGCGACGCACGACCGCGGTGTTTGCGTCCGGCGTCGCGGCCGGGCATTCGTCCGCACGCACCTCATGCCCCACTACCGGCAGGATGCCGCCCGCACAGCCGATTCCAAGAGCACGCAGCACCCAGCGGCGGGACACTCCCAGCCGGAGCGCACGAATGTCCCGATCAACGCCTTCCCGGCTCATGTCGCTACTCCGTAACTGTCTCGCGCCCCAGCGTGACGGCAATCACGTCACCGGGACGGCCTCCACCTGGCTCGACATCTGTTTCAGCAGTATGGAGGGGGAATAGCGGGAGCACATCTATCAAACGTCGTATTTCCGAGGAGACGCGAAGGGACCGACTGGACGCCCGTCACCTGGCGGCACCTCAGCGGGGTGCAATCACTCAACGCGCCGAGAAGCCGCTGAGCGGCTGAAGATAGACCGGATTGCAGCCGCCGATCGACTTCCGGATCTCCTCTCCCGGCGAACCAAGGACCGTGATGCGGGTGCACGTCATCACGTCATTGGCACGCTCCTCGAACCGCTCGCCGAACGTGGCCTGGTGTGCGAGCACTGCGGCCGCATCGGCGTAGCGCTCGTAAAAGGTGATCGTCTGGCCGTCCTCACTGACATACAGGGCGTAGCTGAGGGTTCCCGCCTCACTCCGCGCGGAGGCCTCCATGTCGTCCAACAGTGCGCGCACGCTCTCGAACGTTCCTGACTTGACTCTCCACTCGGGCATCCAGGCGATTTCTGTCCCCAGCGGACTTACCTCAGCCGCAGGAGTGGCCGCGGGCGTGGCTTCCTGATCCCGCGCGCGACCGCCCTGTACGAGGCTGGAGGCTCCCACGACACCTCCAGCGAGACCGAGCACGGTTTCCCGGCGCGACCATCTCTGTCCGAAAGTGCGTACCAAGCCATCAAACCGCCTGGAATCCATCTGCATGTCCTCCACCTCAACAAGACCGGCGCGATGTCGTCGAGTGTGGCACGTTCACCCGCAGCGGCGCTCTCCTCCCCTGCGCGCCATGAGCAGCACACGCATGCAGACCGCCTGGTTCACTTCTCACCCAGGTTAGCGATGCCCACCGGTGCCAGGACGTACCGAACGCGGTTGCTCTCGCACAACACGATTCCTCAGCTACGCTCGGGACGACAGGATGTCGGGAGGCAACAGGTCTGGGTGCAACCGACCGCGGGGAGGAAAGACACATGCCCGGCGAGGTGATCGCCATTCATATCGCGCTCGCCGCCAGCGAGCCAATGCAGGCGCTGCAGATCGCCACAGCGTTTGCCGGCCAGGGGCTGGAGGGTGATCGCTATCGCAACGGCGTGGGGTTCTACTCAGACGTGCCGACCGACCCGGGAGCACGGGAACTGACACTGATCGCGGAGGAAGCACTGGCGGCGGTGACCGCCGAAACAGGGATCCAGATTCCGCTGCATGAGCACCGGCGCAACATCACGACCCGGGGCATCGATGTCGACGCGCTCCTGGGCCAGCAGTTCCGGATTGGGGACGTCGTCTGCGAAGGTGTTCGCGCCTGCCCGCCCTGCAACCACCTGGACGAACTCACCGGCAAGCCGTTGCTGAAGCCCCTTGCCCGCCGGGGTGGCCTGCGGGCGCGCATCGTCACAGGCGGCGACGTGCGGGTCGGGGACCGCATCGAACCCCTCGCGGCACCTGCCGGAGCAGCTCCAGTACGCGAGGGGTTCGACGGGGCCTGAGCGGAGCGTGGGTCACCTCGCGAGCTGCCTGACCTCACCTGCGGCGCGCTGTGCTGCGTCGCGATTCTTCAATCTGCAGGGACCGCAGGCACTGCTGCGACCCTGGCCCGGCTCTCCCCCATCCACTTCTTGAGGTGATCGTGCAGGTGCCCGGCGCCGACGATCTCTTCTGCCTCGGGGGTGAACTCGGAGGGGAACAGCACAAACGGCTCGCGCTGCCAGCCGCCGAGCCCGCCGTGATTTCCGAGCTTGTCTTCAAAGGCCGGCACTTCGCCGGTCTGCTCGTTCACTTCGCCGATGACCACAATGTCCGGCACGTTCGTGAATTTCGCTTCTCGCAGCAGGTGGCGCGCGGCGTGCGGTCCGAAGCGGGCAATCGGGTCCTGCCCCTCCACCTTGCCCGTCTCCAGGTGGTAGACGCCGCCCTTGCCAATCGCCAGCGGGCCGTGCTCGGCGGAGGTGACCAGGGCCAGGCTCACACCAGGGTGGTCCACCAGGCCAGGCACCAGCGCCGGGAACGCGGCGTCCAGGTCCTCCAGGGTCATCAGGTTCGGCCACTCCGGGAAGGAGATGACGCCCAGGTTGCCAGACGCCAGCACGACGACGTCGGTCGTGCCGGGAGCGTTCTGCGGAACGAAATCCCCGCTCCGATCGAGGTTGACCTTGCCATCGGTGGTCCGGCCCTTCAGCAGGCGGCGCACCGTCCGGGCCGTGGGCGTGTCCCCCTTGACGACGTCCGTCAGGGCCGCGTTGACATGGCCCATCGCTTCATCGTCGTCACTGATCTCGGTCAGCCGGGTCGGACCGTGCGGTTCGATCAGCTTCTGGACGACATCGCCAAGGGTCATCCCGTAGATCTGCTCGAACGTAGCACCCTCGCTCTGGCCGTGATCGGAGAGCACGAAGAGGTAGTACGGGCGCGGCGCTTCGTGCGTCATGCGCTCCAGGTGAGCGATCACCGCATCCAGCGTACGCAGTACCTTCAGGGAGTCCGGGCTGAGAATACCGGAGTGATGCGCCACCTCATCGTAGCCAAAGAATGTGTTGTAGACCTCGGGCACGCCCCGCAGGATGTCCGCAGTCAGCAGTGCGCGGCTCGCCTCCTGCATGGCGGTTGTGGTGCCCGAGCGCACGAAGGCGTATTTCCAGGGGCGGTCGATGCGCGGGCGGACGTTCTGGCGTCGCTGCTGCCACGACTGCCACCACTCCCGGAAGACGTCCATCACGTACAGGGTCAGGATGCGCGACAGCAGGTAGGGCGTGAAGAGGAACGCGAGGACCGTGTTGTCTGACCCCCGGCTCGCATCGCCAAAGACGCTGAAGACCCCAATGTTGTCCGCGGCGTTCCCGGAGAATGCGTTCCAGCGTCCAGCGCCGCCATTCGCCAGCAAGCCATTGCCATTCGAGAGCTGCAATTCCAGTTCGTGCGCCGTGTTCATCTTGGAGGAGACCATCAGCTGCTTGCGCGGCTTGTCCCACCAGCGGAACGCGGGGATATCGTCGTTGGAGCCGAGCAGGATGCCAGCCTGGCTGGCCGAAGTCTGCGAAGACAAGTCGGGGTCCCACTGCATGAGGCGGTGGCTCCCCTCATCGAGCCAGCGCTTCAATGTCGGCATGTATCCCTCAGCCATCGCTTTCAGGAGTACCGGCTCGGAGAGGCCATCGATTTCGAGGAACAGGAACCCTGGTTCCTTCGTGCGCTCAGCGTTGCGGTAGCGGCGACGCAACGGCGCCGTGGCGAGCCGGTCATAGGTGCGGTCGTCATTGACGGAGAAGCCCGCGGCCAGGATGGTGTTGCCGACGCTGAGGCCAAGGGAAATCAGCAGGCCGGTCCAGATGGAATCAACTTCGACACCGCCGATATTGAGCACGTTCTCTAGCTGCGCCGCGAGGTAGATCAGCACGCCGGTCAGCACAAAGCTGAGAACCGGAAAGAGCAGTGGCCCAAAGCGGGACGCCACGCTGTAGATCAGCGGCCAGAGCAGTGATTGCGCCGCCGTGATGGCCAGGGCGGCCGGCACCAGCAGCAGCGGGTCGGAGAAATAGAAGCCCGGCAGGATCCAGGCCAGAAACGCCAGGAGCAGCGCCTGGAGCAGGACCAGGCCGGCGATACGCTTGATTGACCGCCACCCCATCAGGCGGCCACCTTTCCCTGCATTACACCTTCTCCGCGATCGTTTGCTCAGCTTCGCCCGCAGCCTGCTGCGCGGGACCACCAGCGCCAAAGAGTTCGTTCAGCACCACACGGGTGGAGACATATTCCTGCTGGGTCACCCGCACACCGAAGCGAACGAGTAACACCAGCGCCACCGTCAGGAAGATCGGCGCGACCAGGAAGACGGCCTGGGAACCGACCAGGCTGGCCAGTGCACCGAGCACCAGGACGGCCAGCAGGGACACCGCGCTTTCGAGCACATTCTGCATCCCGAAGGTGCTCGCCTGCCGCTCCAGGAACACCAGGCGGTTGATGTACGCCTGCACCGCCGCGGCCGCCCCAGTGGAGCCGAAGGAGGTCAGGATGGAGATCATGCCAGCGGCCTCAACCATCGGGTTCAGCGAAATCCCGACGAGATTGGTGAGGCGCAGCAGGCTGAACTGGGAAACGATGGGAGCCACCTGGTCGATCACCCCGAACAGCGCAAAGCTGACGGTCAGCAACGCCAGCGCAATCAGCGCCACAGAGCGCTCCCCTCGCCGCTGCATGAGGTTCGGGCCAACGACGGTCCCCAGGAAAGCGCCGAGCCCCCCGGGCGCGAGGATGAACACAGTCAGCGCCGGGTCGGCGTCGAGGACATCCCGGATGTAGATGGGGATCAGGGTGTTGAACCCCTCGAACAATCCTGTCGCGAGGGCCCCGACCAGCACCATCGAGGCGAGGGCACGGTGGGAGACGATCCAGTCCATGGTGCGGGACAACGTGGGCGTCGTGGATTTCCAGTCCATCGTGCGCACTGCCTGGCGCAGCGTGGACTGGCCTTCCTCATCCGGGACCCACAGCGCGCGGATGGCGCCAAAGGCCATGATGAAGCCACAGGCAAAGATGAGCAGACGTAGCGAACCTGAGCTAATCAGGAAGGGTGCGAAAAAGGCTGAGCCCAGCGCCGCGCCGAGACCTGCTGCCAGCGAGATGATGGCTGCCACCGTCGCGACCTGGGCGGGCGTCGAGACCAGCGCCGTGGCGGCCTTCACAGCCGGCGCGACGACCTGGGCCAGCGCTGAAATGACAAAGACCAGTACAACCAGCGCCGGGAGCGAGGTACCCCAGAGGATAGGCAGGATGAAGCAGATCGCCGCCTGGAGTGCGTAGGCCGAGACCATGGCGCCACGCTTCGACATCGACTCGGTGATCACCCCGCCAGCGATGCCGAACAGCAGCGCGGCGAAGAAGCGCATACCGCCGATGAGCGACACCGTGGCCTGGGACGCCCCGGCCGTAGCCAGGTAGACCATCAGGCCGTAGGAGAGCGTGGCAATCCCGAGCATGGTGGCGAAGCGCGACGAGAGGAGTGCTCGCACTCCAGGATTGCGCATGACGCTCCCGAAGCTCGGCTTCTCCTGGATTTCGGGCGGCGCGTCGACCGACGTTTCGCCAATTGCCATGACTTGGTGCGTACTCCCCATCCTGATGAGCCACTCGACATCAACTGTCGCGAATCCTACCTTGCAAACAGCAACAGTGAATGTCCCAGATCTGGGGAGGTGCATCTGCTGTGCAAATGCGTGGCAGCGATGGCGAGCCACCCATGCATCTGGGAAGATCCGCGACGCCGCTCAGCGCTCCTACCTCTTCTTGCAGCAACATTGCGGGCAATCGGCTGGACGAACAAAGAGCGCCAGCCTCACCGGCTGGCGCTCCCTGGCAGCGCTCGTTCGCGTGCCGTGAACAGAAGGATTGCTGCCGGTGGCGCCGCCCGCACCACCGGGTAAGTTCAGCTTTGAGGAGTGATGAGGATTATTGAGGTGCAGGTCAGCTGGCGGAGCGGCGCCGGATCTGACCGGGGTGCACTGTTTTGCATTCTGCAACGCGCCTCATCGCGCGTCCGATTTCTGTGATTACGATATGCGATTATCCGCATCTTTGCATCCCGTGTCAAGGGGAGTGCGCGTTTGCGTTTAACCGCGGCCAGCCCAGCCCACGCCAAGCTCGTTCGCCGCGCGTGTCAGTGCTGCCAGATGCTGGCTCGGCGTCGTGAATCCGTTGCCCATTGTGCCGAGGCACAGGTGCGTGGCTCCCAACGCCTCCCATCCCTGCACAAACCGTTCCCACTCGGCGAGCGATCCCCGGCCCACGTTCAGTTGCGGCTCCAAACCGATACTTTTGGGGTCCCTTCCTGTCGCGTGCGCTACATCATGGATGCGGGCGATGGCGGCGCGCATACTGTCATTCGGTTCACGCCAGGGAAACCAGCCGTCCCCGATTTCGCCAACGCGGCGCAGGGTGGCGTCGGCGTAGCCGCCGATCCAGACCGGGATCGAGCGCCGCACGGGGAGCGGGTTGATGCCCGCCGCCTCGATCTGCTCCCACTTGCCGTTGAAGGTGATCACCGGGTCAGCCCAGAGCGCCCGCATGAGCGCAATCTGTTCTTCGCTGCGGGCGCCCCGGTTGGCAAACTCCTTGTCCAACCCGTCGTACTCGACCTCATTCCACCCCACGCCGATTCCCAGCCGCATGCGGCCATTGCTGAGGACATCGATCGAGGCTGCCTGCTTCGCCACAAGCGCCGTCTGCCGCTGCGGCAGGATCAGGACACCGGTCACCAGTTCCACCCGCTCGGTAACCGCGGCCACGTACCCAAAGAGCACGAAGATTTCGTGGAAGGGGGTCTGCGAGGTGTAGGGGCCAGACCAGCCCGGGCGGACCGAGGTGTCTGCGCCCAGGACGTGGTCATAGGCCAGGAAATGGCTGAATCCCAAGCCCTCGACCGTCTGGGCGTAGTCGCGCAAAGCAATGGGGTCGTTGCCAAACTCCGTCTGCGGAAAAACAACGCCGATACGCATGATCACTCCTGAGTGCGCCAGCCAACAGGCGCCCATTCTCCCTGATCAGACGACGGTCCGGTGGCGCATCTGTGACATGGACAGCGCGCGAGCGGAGTCGTACGCTGCACATCATGAACGATGATGTTCACCCCGGCCGAACGCGCGTGGCCCGCATCGGCCACATTGCCCTGATGACGCCTAACCTGGCCCGGCTCACGCAGTTCTACGTCGATGTCTTCGGTGCCACAGTCTGCAGCAGCACCGGCGTTCCTCCCTGGAAATGCACGCTCCAGATCGCGCCGGGGACGGTCCTGCACGTCTACGAAGTTCCCAGCGAGAGCGCGCGACGGCACGATGACCTGCCGTTCGATGTGGGCTCCATCAATCACTTTGCCCTGGAGGTTGAGAGTCCGGAGGCGTTCCTGGAAATCCGGGAGCGGCTGATTGCCGGGGGCTACACCGATGCCTCAGTCGTGGCGGCACCGTATGGCTACAGCCTCAACGTGCTCGATCCGGATGGCCTCTACCTCGAAGTGACACTCGAGCGGCCAGACAACTGGGAGCCGCCATTCCGCACAACCGCCTTCAGCCCACTCCCCACCCCGCGCTAGCGTGGGGTGCGTTCCCGCGCGTACCTCTCTGCCCATCGTGGGGTTGCCGGCGGGTGGAGGCCCAGGGTGCCCAGGGCGCGCCAGGTTGCCGGCGCCGCAGCTCCATCCGGCGCCAGCGTCCCCATGAGCAGGTCCAGGTCCGCTGCCTCATCGACGTCGAAAATGGGTTCCGTCTCGCCCACCCGCAGTCCAGACGACTCGGCCCGCGCGACGAGCGCATCCCCGGCCGAGCTGGTGCTCATCGGGACATCACCCAGGATGTCGTGATAGCCCCTCATACCGATGAGCGAGTACCCGCCATCCAGCGAACGCGCAATGACGACGTCTCTCGTGCGAAGTTGCTCAAACGCCTGCGCCACGACCTCGCGCGAAAGTTGGGGCGCGTCGGAGGCGACCAGGACGGTGCGCGCGTACCCGTGGCGATGGCCCCATTGCAGGAGATTTGCCTGGCGTTCTCCCCAGCCGTCTCCATCCTGCAGGACATACCTCACATCTGGCGACGGCTCGGGGCACCCGCAGTTGCGGAGCACTGCCGGGAAATCAACATCCGGGGTGTAGGCCCAGGCCACGTCATAGTTCCGCGCCTCCCACCCGGGATCATTCGTGAAGCGGGTTGCCAGGTCGACCAGGAACGCGCGGTAGAGCTCTGCGGCCGCCTCCATCCCGATGCCTGCTCCGAGCCGCGTCTTGCATGCGCCGGGCACTGGCGCGCGAGCACCAATCATGAGCAGGTTGCCAGTGACGGGACGATCGCTCACGTTCCCAGGGTCGAGCATAGGGGGCATCCTTCAGGGTGTCGCGGTTGGGGTAACGGGCGAAGGGGTTGCGGCGGGAAGGAGAGATGACTCCGGCACGTGGCCATCGGCAGTACGGCGCCCGTACGGGCTATCTCCATCCGGCACCGGCGGCCAGGGTACGGTCAGGCGGCGCAGCAGAAAGAGCATGGTTGGTTTGCGCTGCAACCAGGATTGGTATTCCCGCCGCGCCACTGCCCGGTAGCCTGGGCGCGGCGTGCTGGAGACGATGTACGCTGAGTCCGTGGCCGGGCCGTAGAAGTAAACCCACCACGGGCCGCCTTTCGGCGTCCGCGATCGCACGCCCTCGGCCGCGCCTTCCTCATACAGGTGATAGCCATCCCAGCCGGCGCCCGCGTCCAGGCGGTCCAGCGGCGTCCCGCGCGCCACGGCCACATCGGCCATCTGCCAGACGGCCTGCAGGTAGGTCAGGTAGTCGCGCGTGCCGGCCACCGAGAACGCGAGCATCCCCGCCACGACCACCCACCCCAGCAGGGAAACAATGGTGATGTCCCGGACACTCCACAGCGCCAGCGCGATGGCCATCGGTGCGAGCGGCAGCAGGTAGCGGTCAAGTGACCCGGCGGTCCAGCCGATGTAGTGGTACGAGGGCGGCAAGACGCCGGCTATCTGCCCCAGGAGGATGCAAAAGACGAGGCCGGCGACGCTGTCCGCGCGCGAGACCACCGGCTCCTTTCGGGATCCAAGCGCGCGGTTGACGGCACGACCCGCGCACAGGCCGAGCAGGAGCGTTGCCACGAGACAGACGACGGTCAGCGCCCCTCGAGTATCGGGCGTCAACAGCTTCGGCCGCGATCCCAGGACGTCAGGCGGGCCTAGCCCACCCGAGCCAAAGAACTGGCTGATGTACGGCATGAACGCGCCTTGCTGCCAGAAGAGCGCCACCCCGACGATGGCGATGATGCTCCAGAGCCAGGCCACCAGCAGGCCAGCGCCGGTCTGCTCCTGGAACAGCGCCCGCGTCGCCGGAACGACGGCAGCCATGATTGGCAGCGTGAAGAAGCCGAGGTAGATCAGCTCCACGAACGTCAGGTGGCGCAGCAGCCACCAGGTGCCACTCCACCCCTCCGCCAGCGCCTCGCGCAGGAACGCGGACTGCACCTGTGGGGGTACCCCGGTGCTGCGGAGCCAGAGGTAGTACCCCGCGATGACCGCGGCCACGGGCACCACGAGTTGGAGCAGGAGACGCACGCTCGCGACGTTCAGGCGCAAGCGGCCTGCCAGGAGCAGAAAGAGCACCACGGCCGGCACAATTAACGCGCCCTGCTGGCGAGAGAGGAACGCCAACCCGGAGACCAGCGACCCTGCCACCAGCCACCGGCCGTCGACAGCTTCTGGTTCGATGGCACGGGCAAAGAGGCATGACGCAAAGAGCAACATGGTTACGAAATGGGCGTCCGTCATGACCGTGAACGCCAGCACGAACGTCAGGGGGTTGGCCAGGTGCGCGGCCACACCAAGGGCCGACCTGCCGCGCGAGACACCGAGATCCCCGCACAGGGCGCAGAGCGCGATCCCACCCAGCGCGGTGATCACGACGGTGGCCAGCCGAAAGATGCCGAGCGTCGGCTCGAAGATGAGACCGAAGAGGGCATTCCAAAGCACCGGGAAGACGGCGGTAGCGGCAACCACCGGGAAGATCGTCAGCCGCCCCTCATGCACCAGGATCTGCGCGGAGCGGCTGTAGGCCCAGTCATCCGTTGTCGAGACCTGCGTCAGCGTTGGCACGATCGCCGCCGCGAGCGCGAAGCCCAGCAGGACCACCAGGAGGGGCCACCGGTCACGCAGCCAGGCCAGGAGCCACTGTGAGGTGGGGGTTGGTGCCGCGGCGGTGGCAATGCCCAGCTTCCCTGGAACCGGCGCGGCCTGCGGCTGGCTCACGGCGTCGGCGCCGCGGGGGAATCGGTACGGCAGCGCAGGATCGTGCCGATGATACGGCCGCCCGCCCGGACCGACGCGCGCAAATTGCCGCTGACCTTTGATTCCCCGCCTGCACGCTGCCGATACGTTACCGGCACCTCACGCACACGCAGCCCCTGTCGTGCTGCCCGCGCAATCATTTCAACGGACCAGCCGTACGTCATCTCGCGCATGCCCAGCGCCAGCAACTTCTGCCGATCGATGACCCGGAAAGGGCCGATATCGGTGACGTGCACGCCGTAGAGCGCGCCGAGCATACGGGCGGCGAGCCAGTTCCCGAACAATTGCTGCGGTTGCAGGGAGCCCGGCTCGTAACTCCCGAGTGTGCGCGAACCGATGACGAGGTCGGCCTCACCGGCCAGGATGGGCGCCAGCAGGAGCGGCAACTCCTCGAAGCGATCACTGCGATCCCCGTCCATCTGCACGATGTACCCGGCATCCCCCGCGGCCAGGACCCCGCTGTAACAGGCGCGACCGTAGCCCCTCCGGGGCTCGCTGACCACGATTGCCCCGGCCGCCGCCGCGCGCGCCGCCGTGGCGTCATCACTCCCGTTATCGATGACGATCACATGCGCCACGCGCGCAGGGAGGTCGGGCGCCGCCGCCACGGCCAGCACCTCTGCCACCTGATCGGCAATCGTCTCTTGCTCATTGAGCGCTGGAATAATGACGGCCAGCGTTGGCCGCGCGTCGGGTTCACCGCTCACGCGGCGCTCACCTGCTTGACCACGCGCCGCCGCCGCAACTGCCGCTGGGCTGCGCCGAAGTACTCTGCGATCGTCCCTTGCTCCCGGACCCAGTCCAGGTAGCGCCCGATCCCCTCTTCCAGCCGAACCCGGGGCTGAAACCCAAGTTCGCCGATGCGCGCGCCGTCCGAAATCAGGGCCCGCATTTCGCCAGGTCGGAACTCGCCAGGAATCTCCGGCGCAATCTCCTTGCCCAGCTTGTCTGCCAGCAACGCTGCCAGTGCGCCAATCTCCGCCGCCTGCCCGGTCCCGACGTTGAAGACCTGGCCATCGGCGCGTTCGTCATTCGCCACCAGGAGGTTGGCTCGCGCCACATCCTCGACGTAGATGAGATCGCGCATCTGGCCGCCGTCCTCATAGACGATGGGAGCGAGGTCATTGACGAGGCGGGTGCAGAAGATGGCGATCACCCCGGTGTAGGGGTTGAAGAGCGATTGGCGCGGGCCATAGGTGCAGGAGTAACGGAGTGCTACGGCGGGAATCCCGGTTGCCCGGCCCCAGCTCACCACGAGCCGCTCCTGGATCATCTTGGAGATGGCGTAGACGTTCTCGCCACCAGTCGGCGCCCCCTCATCGGTGGGAATCGGCGTTGCCGGCTGGCCGCACTGCGGACAGTGCATGGCCCAATCTCCGCGCGCAAGCTGCTCGACAGAACGGGTGGTCCCATAGAACGGGCCGTGCTCAGGGCAGCGGTAGGCGCCTTCGTTGTAGACCGCCTGCGAGGACGCCACCACCACCTTGCGTACGGGCAAGTTCTGATCGCGGATCGTCTCCAGCAGGAGCGCCGTGCCAACGCCGTTGCTATCGATGAACTTGGCGATTTCCGGCATGTAGCCACCGTAGGCGGCTTCGTGGAAGACCACATCGATACCATCCAGCGCGCGCTCCCAGGTGCGCCGGTTACGCACATCTCCCTGCACGAACTCAGCCGTGGACGGAACCCAGGCGGGCTTGCCATGGCGGTGCGTCTGGCGCTGCAGGTTGTCCAGGATGCGCACATCCCAACCTGCCGCCAGCGCCGCATCGACAATGTGCGAACCGATCAGTCCCGCTCCGCCCGTGACCAGCGCCGTCTGATGCCTACCCTCTCCCAAGTGAACCCTCTCCTCAAGCCGGATGGTCAGGCCACTGTGGCCACGACGCGGTGCAGACCTGTGGCGCCCTGCGGCACGATACTGCGCCGTTCCTCAATCTGCGGCTCACCCGTGCCGTCGATGGCTCGTGACACGATCGTGTAGTCACCGGACATCTCTGGCACCCAGTCAAATGACCAGAAGGTCCAGGTCAGGTTCGTGCCGGCGTAGTCGATGCGGGATTCATGCCAGGTTGCGCCGTCATCCAGGCTGTAGTCGACACGCTGGATGCCGCGGTTGCCGGCGAAGGCGCGGCCGCGAATGGTGGCCCGCTTGCCCACAGCAAAGGGCTCGACAAAAGCGTCGCCCTTCTTGCGCACCCAGCGTGGCCCGAAGATATCGGAGCGGGTCGGAATGACGAAACTCGGCCCCCACCCCTGCTGCTCGTAGAAGCCCTTGGCGTCATGATCGATGACCTCGATGCGGGTCACCCACTTCACATTCTTCTCGCCGAAGAGCCCCGGGACAATGACCCGCGCCGGGAAACCGTGACGTTGCGGCAGCGGGGCTCCATTGATGGCGTACGCCACCAGCGTCTCTGGCTCGAGCGCCTTGTCGATGGAGAAGGTGTCGGTATACCCATCTGCCGCACGCAGGAAGACTTCAACGGCTCCGGGCAGCGGGCGGGAGGCCTCCAGCAGATCGCGCAGCCGCACGCCGGTCCAGACAGCGTTGCTCATCAGGCCTGCCCCGATCTGGTTGCTGATGCACATCAGCGTCGATTCCTGATCGATTCCCGGTAGCGCCTGCAGGGCGGCGAAGTCATAGCTGCGCGGCTCCTCGACCATTCCCCCGATCTCCAGCCGCCACACCTCCGGCAGCACATCGGGATCCACCACGTTCTTGGTCACGGTGTAGAACTTGTCCGCCGGGGCGATGGGTTGCACGCCCGGGCCGCTGTAGGCGAGGCCGTCGTAACTGAAGGCAGCGCGTGCGTTAAGGGCACGCAGCAGCGCTCCGGAGGCGGCGGCCAGCGCCAGCCCAGCGATCCCGGCGACGACCGCCCGCCGCCCGACCGGGGTAGCCACTGGTGCGAGGGTTTCCGGTGTCGGGGTATCTGGCCGCTGCGTCAGCCAGCGGTAACTCGCGACCAGGACGAGTGCGAACAGCGCGTAGGCCAGCGCCAGGAAAAGCATGCTGGCCACCTGCGCCGCTCCGGGTGGCAAACCCCGGTAGTTCGCTCCCAGCACCGGCCAGAGGATTGCGACGGTCCCTAGCCAGAGTGTGACCGCCGCGCCACCAATGAACGCCAGGCCGCGCTGGCTGAAACCGTTCCGCCAGGGCTGCGACCGGCGAGAGGCTGCACTTTCTACGACCAGCGCGTAGAGCAACCCGAAGAGGATGCCGAGAGCGAAGAGTCCCGCGAGACCCGAGACGATGCCGAAGCGCTTCAGCCCGTTGTAGCCGCCAAAGCGCCCAAAGAGGGAAAAGAACGTGGCGATATCCAGCGTCGGCGCGAACCGGTCCGGCAGCGCCTCAAAGGGTGGAGAAACGCCCAGCCACGTCCGTCCAGCCAGCATCAACAGGAGCATGGCGACAGCGGCAACGGCGCCGCACAGTGCCCCCGTCAGCGCCAGGGCGGCTCGTCGTGCCCAGGTCGCCGCAGGGGCAGCCTGAGGGAATGCGGTTGAAGGGCTCAGGGATTCGGCACTCGTTACGGCCATTGTGGCAACCATCCTTCTGGGAAACCACCGGCAACCGTGCAAAGAGCGTGCAGGCAGTCGGCAAGAGTACCCCTGCGTGTCACCGGGTCTGGCAGGCAATACGTACCGCGCTCCCACCTGGATCATCACCCTCCCCGTGTAGCTGATGATTGCCTAACGTGTTGCTGCCAGGCAGGCGGTAGAGTGCAGAGAGATGACCGCCGGAGCAGAGGTGCATCGCGGCGTCGATTCATGAGAGGCCATCGCCGTGAAGTGGTTCCGAAGCATGCTCCTCGTCGTGCTCTGTGTCTGTCTGCTGCCCTGGGCAGCGCGGGCCCAAATCGCAACCCCCTCACCCGGCAAGACCCCGCTTCCTCCCGCCGCGGCGTCTGAGGTGCGCGTGATGAGTTTCAACATCTGGGTGGGTGGAGAGCAGGTGGACCTGGGCCAGGTGATTGCCGCCATCCAGGCAGCAGGCGCCGACGTCGTCGGCCTGCAGGAAGCAGAAGGGCGAACACGCGAGATCGCGGACGCACTCGGCTGGCGGTACGCGGACGAGCGGATGCAGATCATCTCTCGCCTGCCGCTCCTGGCGCCGCCGGACTCAGCGGGTTTCTTCACCTACGTCCAGGTGCGGCCCGGCGAGGTCTTCGCCATGGCAAACGTCCACCTCCCCTCCGATCCCTACGGGCCTGAGGCAGTGCGCGACGGTGCGACCGCCGAGGAGGTGCTTCAGATCGAGACCGAAACCCGCTTGCCTGTGCTGGAGACCGTGCTCGACCGCCTGCCAGCGATCCAGGCCGAGGGGATTCCCATCGTCATGACCGGGGATTTCAACTCACCCTCCTCGCTTGACTGGACGGAGGACGCAGTCACCGCTCGCGACCAGGTGGCCTACCCGGTGGCCTGGCCGGTGAGCGAGGCAGCCTTTGCCGCTGGCCTGCGGGACACGTTCCGCGCCGTCCACCCGGACCCGGTCTCCCGCCCTGGACTGACGTGGACGCCTGGCTACCCGAACCCGACGTTGCGGGCAGGGGAGACCCTCGACCGCATCGACTGGGTGCTGGCCAGCGACAACATCGCCGTGGTCGATAGCGAGGTGGTCGGCGAGGGCGGCAATTCCGACGTCGATATCCCCATCATGCCCTACCCCTCTGACCACCGGGGTGTTGTGTCGACGCTTGAGATCACGCCCGCAACTCCACCAGTGCTGATTGCCGTGGCGACGCGCCGGGTGACGCAGGGAGATCCGCTGGTAGTGCGCTACCACACGTTTGGCGAGGACGGCGAACGCCTTGGTATCGTGCCGGCCGGCGCCGATCTGGCTGAGGCGATCATGACCATGCCACCCAGGGAAGCGTTCACCGACGGCGGGGAGACGTTCGGCACCGCGACGCTGCCAGTAGGCGGCTATGACGCGGTGCTGATCGGTGCTGACGGTGCGGAACTCTCACGCACACCGTTCAGTGTCCTCGCACCCGGAACACAGCCCACGCTTTCCGTCACCGAACCGGGCGTGACCAGCGGTGAACCGATCGTAGTGGAGTGGAAGAACGCACCGGGGATGAGGTTCGATTGGATCGCCATCTACGCCGCCGGAGATCCCGACCTCTCCAACTACTGGGCATACCTGTACACGGGTGCCGAGATCGACGGCACCGCGACGTTCGATGCCGGGGCGATTGGTGGCGAACTGGAACCTGGGGAATACGAGGTGCGCCTCATGCGCGACGACGGCTATGTAGTACTGGCGACAGCGCCCTTCACGGTCGCTCCTGCCCCATAGCCTCTGGCCTCGCTTTTGCAGTAGTTGCTCGAGACTGAGCGACTGCTCCGGTAGTCGTACGCTGTCGTCCGCAGACCCGGCAAGGAGACCTCATGCGCACGAATCACCTCACCCGCGCCGCCGGTATGGCCCTGGCCAGCCTGGCGCTCATTGCTCCTGCGGCACTCGCCCAGGACTCGACGCCGATGGCATCCCCCATGGCTTCCCCCATGAGTGGCGCCGGCACAACGTTGGACATCCCGTTGGTGGACGCCGCTGGCGACGCCGTGGGCCTGGCGACCTTCTCTGAAGGTGCGGATGGCGTCACAATTCACCTGCTGGTAGAAGGATTGACTCCCGGCGAGCATGGCTGGCATCTGCATGAGTTCGGCGCATGTGATGGCAGCACCACTGAGCCGTTCAGCAGTGCCGGCGGCCACTGGAACCCCACGGACATGGAGCACGGGGCACCCGATGCCGAACCGCACCACGTTGGTGACTTCGGCAACTTTGAGGCCACGGCCGACGGGCTGGCCGACGCAACCTTCACGACCACGGACTTCACGCTCGGCGACGGCCCGACCTCCGTGTTCGATGAGGATGGCACAGCCATCATCTTGCACGCGGGCCGCGACGACCTCAAGACCCAGCCGAGTGGCGATAGCGGTGCCCGCTTCGCCTGCGGCGTCGTTGCCGAGCCGACGATGGGAGCCATGAGCACGCCGATGGCAACCCCCATGGGAGACATGAACGCGGCCGAAGCAACCCCAATGAGCTAGCAGGCCGGACAGTCACACGCAGTCAACACCTCCCCGCCTTGTGGTGGGGAGTTGTCATGTCCGGATTGGGCCGCCAAACTTGCCAGGCAATTTGGCCGGCCCTCGAAACCCAGGACTCCACGACGTGAATCACCTCCTGCTCTCGCAGCCACCTCTCTTCGTTTCCGGCAACGCCGGAAAAGCACGAGAAGTTGCCGCCATCCTGGGCTTTCCGCTGGAGCGACTGGAGGCCGATATTCCCGAAATCCAGGCCCTGGATGTTGCCGAGGTGGTCCAGGCCAAAGCTCTGGCAGCATTCGAGCTGGCGGGCTGTCCTGTGCTTGTAGAGGACACCGGCCTCTACATCACCGCGTTGCATGGCCTGCCGGGTGCGCTGGTGAAGTGGTTCCTGGCGACGGTCGGACCGGGGGGAATCTGCGACATGCTGCCTCCCGGCGTCCCGCGAACGGCGATAGCTCGCACCGCTGTCGCCTTGCACGACGGGAGCACTGTCACGGTGATCACTGGCGAAACACCAGGGAAAATCACCACCTCTCTTCGCGGCACGCGCGGCTTCGGATGGGATCCCATCTTCCAGCCAGACGGCGCCAGCGGCACCTTTGCCGAGTTATCACAGGACGACAAAAACCGCTTCTCCATGCGGCGGGCCGCCCTGGAGCAACTGCGAGGGGTCCTGGAGTAACGTCAACCGCCCCTTGCTGCCTGCCTTCATCTGCCATGCTGAGCCTGGCGAAGGATCTCCCGTCCGTGGCTGGTCACACCGACGCGTCGCTCGTCGTCAGGACCTTGACGAAAGCTGCCCACGCTGCCGGACGATGTGCGAGACCGTTGGAAGGAGTACACGTGACTGAAATGCCTCCCGTTCGCTCAGCGCAGGAGCGCAAGCGCGACACGCTTCAGCACCTGGTAGAAGATATCGACGCCTGGGTCGCCACTGCGAGTGCAGGTGATGGCTCCCCTTGCCTGGCGCCCTTCTCGTTCCTGTGGGACGGCGCCGTGGTGCTCATCGCGGCACCAGCAACGGGGGTGACCGGGCGCAACCTGCTGGCCAACGGGCAGGTGCGGCTGGGCCTGGGCACGACCCGCGACGTGGTGTTGATCACCGGCGTGGCGGACGCAATCCTGCCGCGCGAACTGCCAACCGCGGTCGGAGATGCGTTTGCCGCGAAGACCGGGTTCGACCCCCGCCACAATCCGGACACGTACCGCTACTTCCGCATCACGCCGCAGCGCGTTCGCGCCTGGCGTGAAGAGAATGAGCTTGCCGGGCGCGACGTGATGCGCGGCGGCGCCTGGCTTGTCCAGGAGTGATGCGGCGCGTGGAATTCGTGACGTCTCGAGCTTGTCAAGAAATCTCGGCGGGCCATTGGTGCGCACGAGGTTTTTCGACAAGCTCGAGACACGGGCTGGTTTGCGATCGCCTCGCCTACTGCACACCGCCGTGAGATGGGAAACCGTTCCCCTTACCCCTGAGGCTCCAGCGGCGGCTGTGGCGCATCAACCGGGGGCTGGAAGCTGCCCGGGAACGGCGTCGGCGTGGGTGGGAGCGACGAGCTGACGCCGAGCGCTGCGCGTTCCTGTTCCAGCCAGGTGTTCACGGCCGTGTCCTGCAGCCGGGTGATCTGGGCATCCGTCAATGGGTGATCGGGATCACTCTCCAGCACCTTGATCAGGTGCCAGCCAAACTCGGAAGCAACTGGCTGAGAGACTTCGCCGACAGGAAGGGAGAAAGCGGCGTCGGCAAAGGCCGGCACCATTTCCTCACGCGTGAACCAACCGAGGTCACCCCCATTCGGAGCCGTGCCGGTGTCCGTGGAAACCTCCCGCGCGACGGCCCCAAAATCCTCTCCTCCCTCGATACGCGCCCGGGCGTCGTCGGCCGCCTGCTGCGTTGTCAGCAGGATGTGCGCGGCGTGGACCTGCGGTGCGCCCTGGCCGACCTGCGCGCCCAGGACCTCGCGCACCCGCTGCTGCGCCAGTTCGGGCGCCGCGATCAGGCGGTCGTAATCAGCTTCATTCAGGTGCGCGACCGGGAAGA
Source organism: Thermomicrobiales bacterium (assembly GCA_046328375.1). Taxonomy (GTDB): domain Bacteria; phylum Chloroflexota; class Chloroflexia; order Thermomicrobiales; family UBA6265; genus JACCXM01. The sequence goes on along the minus strand of JAXLWT010000039.1, from coordinate 11,503 downwards.
GCGCGTCCTCGAAACGCGTAAAGCCCGCCTCGGCGGTGGCCCGGGCGTCAGCCGCGCTCGGCGTTGCGGCTGGCAGCGGCGTGGCCATGGGAATCGCTGGTGTGCCAACCGGCGTTGCCCCGCTTGCGGAGGCGATGGGAGTCGCCAGGGGAAGCGGGGTCCCGGCAGCGACAGCGGGGGTACCGGCACTTCCGGGAGTGGCGAGACCCGGTGTGGCCAGCGGACTCGGCGCCAGCGCGGCCGCGGTGCTGGTCACCATCGCCGCACGTTCCGCCGTGAAGGTTGGTGTTGGGCTGGCGGCAATCAGCGGCGCATCGTAGGGCGCGAAGCGGTTGAGCGCATAGGTGCGCACCTCCTCCGGCGTCAGGGAGATGCCGAGTGTGGGCGCACCCTGCAGGTACACCTGGTCATCGATCATGTTGCCAAGCGTGGTGTTATCGACATCCATGCTGCCCCAGACCGCCGGGAGCTGCGCCAGGGACTGCTGGGCAAGATTGAGGTACTGGCTTTGCTGCTCCGGCGCCACGAACTGGGCCAGTTGCTGGTACTGCTCCGCCTGCTCGGCCAGGTCGTACGCGCGGACCTTCCAGTAGTCCTCGCGGGTGATGGCGACATCACCGACGCGGGCCAGGGTCTGCCGCGGCTTGATGACGTTGTCCCAGAGGATGCCGCCGGTGATGACCAGCACGACGGCAAGGGTTGCGATGGCCAGGCCCCAACGGATCCGGCGCTGCCGGCGCGCTTCGATTTCGCGGCGCGGGACGCGCCGCTTCTTGGGAGGCGGCCCGACGTGGGCTGCCGGCGGCTTTCCCTGCACACGTGCACGTGCCCGCGCGATGCGACCGCGAAGCGAGTCATCCTGAGGGCGCTGCATACCGGTGCTGCTCCCGATGGGGTGGCGTTGGATTTCCGCCACGAGAAACGAGGCGCCGGGGACCGGGTATTGCTCCCTCTGTCCCCGGCGCAGGATTTACGACGTTGCGGTCAGCCTAGCGCGAGGCCGTCGTGAACGGCAGCAGCGCAACGTGGCGCGCCCGCTTGATGGCAACCGTCAGCGAGCGCTGGTGCCGGGCACAGGTGCCCAGCTTGCGCCGCGGCTCGATCTTGCCGCGCTCGGAAACGTAGCGGCGCAGGCGAGCGATGTCCTTGTAGTCCACCTCGTCGATGTTGTCGACGCAGAACCCGCAGACCTTGCGGCGGCCACCAAACCGGCCACCGCCACCGCCGCCACCCCGGCGGGGTCCACCGCTACGCCCGCCTGCGGAGCGTCCGCCGGGGCCTGGACGGCCACCGGCCGGAGCCCCACCGCCGAAGCGAGAGCGAGGTCCGTCGCCCTCCTCCGGATTACCCATGTCATCGCGATCGCTCATTGATATCCTCTCCAGAAATGGAATGTTGTCGTCGGTGAGATCAGGGTTGGGCAGGTTGGCTAGAAGGGCGGCTCGCTGTCATCCCAGGGGATGTCATTCATCGAGCCGGTGCGCGGCTCGCCGTCCCGAACCTGGCGTTCAGGTGGGCGGTTGCCACCGTAACTGCCGCCGCCCGAGTAGCCGCCTTCTCCGCCGAATTCGTCGCCCCCACGCTGTCCCAGGAGTTGGAACTCTGTCGCGTTGACGTCCAGAGACGTGCGCGTCTGCCCCTGCTGATCCTGGTACTCGCGGGGGTCCAGCCGCCCTTCAACGTAGACCTGCTTGCCCTTGGTCAGCGCGCCGCTCTGGGCCAGCTTATCCAGCGTCTCCGCCAGGTTGCCCCAGGCCGTCACCCGATACCAGGCCGTGCGCTCCTGCTGCTGGCCCGAACTATCAGTAAACCGACGGTTGGTAGCCACCGTGAACTGAAGGTTCATGCGCCCGTTTGGCGTGTACCGGGTCTCGGGATCACGTCCCAGATTCCCGATAATGGTGATCTTTGCAAGGCTGGCCATGCTGACTCCTTCGCGGCGACCTGACCCAGGGACTACTCAGCGGCAGCTTCGGCGCTCGCCACTTCCTTGGTTGGGCCGAATCCGGCAGCTTCCGCTGATTCGACCGTGTCGAAGCAGTACTCCGGAACCGTGCGGTCATAGAACCGCGTGCCCGGAGCGTGATAGTACATGGACGACAGGTTGCCCTTGATTGGATTCTCCGCCGGGCAGACGCCGTCCGCATCCGGGCGCACCGCGCCCGCCGGCACCGGCTTCTCGTCGCTCGCCGTCTCGGCAGCAGCGGGGGTTACCAGACCCATCGCGGCGCCCGTCTCGGCTGCGCCAGCGGGCGCCTCCTGAGTGGCTTCAGAAGCCGGCTCGATCACGACGCCAGCCTCAGCCTCCGTCTCAGCAACCGCTTCGCCAGCGGTCGCTTCAGCGGCCGCAGCCGCCTGGGCGGCCTCGTACTCAGCAGCGGCCGCGTCCTGAGCAGCAGCGTACTCAGCAGCAGCGGCATCTTCAGCAGCGATCTCGGCCGCTTCGATCTCCTTGGGCCCGAGTGGCTTCGGCTCCCAGCTGAGCATGATGTAGCGGATTACCTGGGTATTGAGCTTCAGCTCACGCTCAATTTCGGTGAGCTGCGTTGGCGCCAGTTCGAAGTGCCAGACGGTGTAGTAGCCATCACGCACATCCCGCCCGCCCGAGCGAATCGGGTACGCCAGGCGACGGCGGCCCCAGGGCGATTCCCGGAGCGATTCAATCAGCTCCCCACCAACGGCGCTGATGTACCCGGAGATGCGATCAAGCTCTCCCGGCAATGCCTCTTCTGCCACCTCAGGGTGGAGAATGGTCATCAGTTCGTACTTGCGGGGCGCGCGTTCGTATTCGCGCAACGAGGCCTCCTCTCTGTGGGCTTGCCCCGCCAGCTCGGCGCAGAGGTTGCGCGCTCGGCCGGCCATTGCGGAGCAGAAAGGCTCACATTATCGAAATTACCGGCAACTCACCGGCCAGCCGACGAGTATAGCAGGTTGAGACTCTCCGGCTCAGCAAATGACTACATCCCAAATGAGAACATCTCCGGCAATTCCTCTGCTTGGTGTCTTGGAACATGCGTGCTAACTTCACCGTGCGGACCAAGCGTCCTCAGCACCGTCTCGAAGGGAGGCCATCGTTGGATTACCGCACGATTTACGATGCTCCACGAACTCCCGCGATGCATGGCCTTCGCCCAGCACCATATATCGTGATCGATATGGCCGTGGCTGCTGGTTCTTCAGAATTGTGGAACGCGCTCCGGTGCTTGAGCGACTGAGCGGCATGATCAAGGCCGATCGCCACGGGGACATACGCGACGATCTTTACCCGCTCGAAGGCGTTTGGGAGTTCATCGATTCAGGGGCGCTCGATTTCGAGGAACGCATCCAACCTGGCAAGATCATGATGCGTCAGCCAGACGACCTGCCGGCAGCGCAGTTCGAGGAACAGAAGCGTCGTCTTGCTCGGACGGTCGATGAGTTGCAGCAAGTGTATCTCGAGGCCGCTCGTCTCGTGATCGTTGACGACGGTGATTGCGTCCATATGCGACACATCGGACCGTACGGTGATGAGCCCGCGTCGTTTGCGATCCTTGAGCGCTATCTCCGTGATCATGGTCTCCGTCGTACGTCAGAGCACACTCACCGTGAGATCTATCTGGTCGACGTCAGAACAGCCCCAACCGAGGCCTACGAGACGGTCTTGCGCGTTCAGGTTGAAGCCATTTGATGACCGAGCAGCTACGCATCGCCTAGGGTAAGCCCCACGGCTCCGCTTCTCGCCGGCAGGGATGGCCTCTTTCTCCAAGCCGTTCAGCAAGCGGCACAAGCCGCCAATGAGCAGGATGCCGCCCGGGCGGCACGGGCGTTCCTCGCCCCGCTGCTCTCGTGTAACTGCCACACCCGCGCCATCCCAAGGTTGCACAGGAATCCGGCTGCCACTTGGCTGAGGGTCACCAGTAACCGCAACGCCTTTGCTGAGAGGACGCGCATGTCTTCCTACCCGGCGAGCCTCAAGACAACCGCAATCGCCCAGCACTGGTTCGCTGGGCGGCCACCTCCGGCTAGCTGGTCAAGATCCTCGGCGAATCTCGAGCGACCAGATCCAGCCGCACCTCTGCCAACCCGATGAAGCACCTGATTGAGTTCTGCTTCCAGCCGGAACCGCAGCGCGGCGGTCCGGAGTGTGGCAACTGCGCTATCGGGCAGGGCCGGCGGGTCTGGCTCGGGAGATGGGGGTAGGTGAATCCCGCGCAGTTCGCAACGCTTCCTGCACCTCCTCATCGGACGTGGGCCGAAAATCTTCGTACCAGATGCCAACAGCGTGGAGAGGGTCAGGAGTCTTCGCACAGACCACATCATCGGCCAGTTCGCTGAGGCTGGCGCACACGCTGGACGCACCTACGGGCACTGCCACCACGATGCGTGCTGGCCCCATCTGTCGTGCCGCGTGGACGGCAGCGCGCATGCTGGAACCGGTGGCCAGGCCATCATCGACCAGGATGACGGTCTTACCAGCCAGGTTGACCGGCCCCCGCCCCTCCCGGTAGACGCGCTCACGTCGAGCAAGTTCGCGCCGCTCCGCGGCTTCCGTGGCGTCGAGCACATCATCGGAGATCTGCAACCCGCGCACGATCTCTTCGTTCAACACGCGCACGCCGCCGGAGGCGATCGCCCCCATGGCCAGTTCCTCGTGGCCGGGCACACCTAACTTCCGGACCAGGAACGCATCCAGCGGCGCGTGGAGGGCGGCCGCCACTTCGGCGGCCACCGGCACACCGCCGCGAGGCAACCCGAGCACGATCACATCCGGCTGGTTGGCGTACGCCTGGAGATGGGTTGCGAGGGTGCGACCAGCGTCTCGCCGGTCACGGTAGGGGAATGCCATAGCGCCATGTCCTAGTGTGACGACGCCGAAACAGAACCTCCATTTCGGCGTCGTTCACACAAGGTCTACGCAGATTGCAGGCCCACCCGGCTCAAGCGCCGTTCAGCGTCAGGCCAAGGACATCACCCAGCTCGCGCAGGCTACGCTGCGCGGCCCGGGTGTCATCATCCTCGGGAGATTCCAGGATGGCGCTGGCGATCTCCCGCAGGGCCTCGATGGCCTCCGGCGTATTGAGATCGTCATCCATGGCGTTCAGGAATCGCTCTCGCTCCGAGCTGACATCGAGTTCATTCTCGATGCCGTAGGCGGGCAGGTCGATCGCCTCAACCAGGTCGCCGGCCACCGACGCCCAGCGGTCCATCTCCTCATCCTCGAAGGTCCACGGCGTGCGGTAGTGGTTCGAGAAAAGGTAGAGGCGCAGCGCGTCGGCGGTGTAGTTCTGGAGCGTGTTGCTGACGAGTACGAGATTACCCAGCGACTTGCTCATCTTCTCGCCGTTGTAGCCAACCATGGCGGCATGGACCCACGAGCGGGCGAACGGCTTCACGCCAAAGGCGTTCTCAGACTGGGCGATCTCCGCTTCATGATGCGGGAAGACGAGATCGAACCCGCCACCGTGAATGTCGATGCTCGGGCCCAGGTAGCGGCTGGCCATCGCCGAACACTCGACGTGCCATCCCGGCCGCCCCGGGCCGTAGGGGGAATCCCAGGAGGGCTCCCCTTCCTGCCACGCCTGCCAGAGCACGAAGTCGAGGGGATCTCGCTTGTTGGGATCGTTCGGCGTGTTGCCACGCTCGTTCGCGATCGGCAGCATCAGGTCGCGCGGGATGTGGCTGAGCTTGCCGAACTCAGGGTCACTGGCTACCGAGAAGTAGACGTTGCCGTTGCTGACGTAGGCGTTGCCCTTGTCGATCAGCGCCTGCGTGATCTCCAGCATCTCCGGGATGTGGTCTGTCGCGCGCACGTAGTGATCGGGCGCAGCCCAGTTCAGGTCCTCCATATCCTTGAGGTACTTGGCGATCTCGCGGTCGCCCAGTTCCGTCCAGGTGACGCCGACTTCTTTGGCCTTGCGCAGGATGTCGTCGTCGATGTCCGTGACGTTCTGGACGTACGTGACGTCGACACCCTGGTAGCGCAACCAGCGGGCAAGAATATCGAAGGTCAGGAACGTGAAGGCGTGTCCGACATGGGTGGTGTCATACGGAGTGACTCCGCAGACGTACATCCCGACCGCGCCATCGCGCGGGGTGAAACGATCCACCCGGCCCGTCTGCGTGTTGAAAAGCTGCATTCCCCCCTGCTCCGCTCAGGCCACGCTGGCGCCCACAACTGGATTCGATCAATGCCCGGAGTATATCCGTATCCTGACAGCCGTCAGCAGTTCCCGGCACAGGAGCCCGGGAGACGATGTGGTAGATTCGGCGGCGTGCCCGCACCTGCCGTCATCCTGCTAGCTGCTCGAGGTTGGGGTCAGTGAACCGGAGCGCCCGCTCCCCACGCACGCAATGCGCCGTCTGGACCGTGCTGCTGGTGATCGCCGCCACGTCACTGGCCGGATGCAGCATCTCCGCGCCGGCGCCTTCCATCGCCGTCTCGGAAACGGCAACACCTGCGCCGACCGCCACTCCGGCGCTTCGCCTGACACCGCCGCCAGAGCGGTGTGCCGATGGCCGCCTGCGCATCCGGGACCTGGAAACCGTCGGCCAGGAGTGGACCGCCGGTGTCCAGTCCGCCATCGAGGTCGCGCTCGCCTGGCGCCCCGATGCGCGGCTGGTCTCGATGCAGGTCGGCTGCGCACCCCTGGAGGATGGCTTCCGCTGGAAGGGGACCTTCTACTCCCGGCAGGCGCAATCGTTCTACTTCAGCGACACGGGCCTCAGCGAACCAGCAGAAGTTGCGCCGGAATCGGTGCCGGCACTCCCGCTGGATGAGGTCAACTTCGTGCAGATGCACCTGACGCTGGCGCGCGCGGGGTACAACGAGGACGCAGAACTGAATCCATCCAGCGGCGCCACCGTTCGCCTGAACGTCCCCACCGATCCATTTGGACCGCCAGGCACGCCGGAAGGGCTGGTCTATCACGTAGCGGTTGTGGAACAGGGGACCGTCCGCGATCTGTTCGTCAGTAGCCCGGGGTGGACGCTCCACTCCTACCAGAACCAGAATTGAGCCATGAGCGACGACGTAGCGCCCTTTCCTGAAAACCTCGCTGACCCGGCCGTCGTCGCGGCGTGCCTGGACGTTTTAGGCCAGCAACCCGCCGCGTTGATTACCGACATTGACGGCACCATCAGCGCGATTGCCCCGACGCCCTTCGAGGCCGTGGTCCACGTCGATGCGCTGCTGGCCCTGGAGCGCCTGGCCGGGCTGCTGGGGGCCGTTGCGGTCGTCTCGGGGCGGGCCCCGGCGGACGGCGCAGCGATGGTTGGTTTGGAACAACTCACCTACGTTGGCAATCACGGGCTGGAGCGCATCGTACGCGGCACTCCGTGGACCCACCCAGTTGCGGAAGCTGCCCGGCCGGCCATTGCCGCCGCGCTGGCCGACATCCAGGAGGGTGTGCAGGCGGCAGGCCCCGCTCCCTGGCTGATCATCGAGAACAAGGGCGTCACCGGCACGGTCCACTACCGCCTGGCCGAGGATCCAGAGGCCGCCGCGGCCCTGCTGAACCCACTGGCAGCGGCCGCCGCGGAGCGGCATGGGCTGCGCGTGGTCCCGGGACGCATGATCGTGGAGTTGCGCCCTGCCCTCTCCGTGAACAAGGGCACCGCTATCCGCGATCTGGTGGCGGACCTGGGACTGCGCGGCGTGGTCTTCTTTGGCGACGATGTGACCGACGTCGATGGCTTCATGGCACTCCGTGCCCTGCGCGAGGAAGGGCTGGCTGCGACGCTCAGCGTGGGAGTGCTCGCGGCCGAAACGCCGGAGGCCGTGGCCCAGAACGTGGACCTCTGCCTCAACGGGGTGCCTGCCTGCGCGGCCACCCTGCTGGAAATAGCCGCACAGTTGCCCCCGCCACGTCCGTCCACCACGTGACCAGCGGCCGGGCTATGATCTGCACGGACAGGCAACTGGTGGAGGTTCTTGCGTGACAACGTATCTGCTGGCGACGGTGATGTTTCTCTCCACATTTGGGAGTTCACTGGCGCAGATAGCCCCGCCCTGGAGGCATCAAGTGGCCCCCTTGCAGACATCGGACATCGTCGTCGGCGGCGTTCCGCTGACCGTGGAACTCGCGTACCAGCCCGCGGATCTTCAGCGCGGGCTGGGCTACCGGGATGGCCTCGCACCAGGCACCGGCATGCTCTTCCTCTTCGAGCAACCGGCGAACCGCTCCTTCTGGATGAAGGGCATGCGCTTTTGCCTCGATATCATCTGGGTCGAGGGTGGCGTCGTGCAGGGCGCGGCTGAGAGCGTCTGCCCTGATCCGGCAGACATCGAGGACGCAGACCGGCCGACGCAGAAGTCCCCGGTTCCCGTCTCGTACGTTCTGGAAGTTCCTGCCGGCTGGATGGCCGAAAATGGGGTAACCACCGGAACCCCGGTGGAGAACCTCCCCTATCTCGTGCGGACCGACGAGCCACAGTCGTAGCGAACTGGCCAGATCCCGGGCACACCCGGAGAACAGAGCGGACAAGGTGAGAGGGCCTGGGCAAGAAGCCCGGGCCCTCTCGTCATAGGCGAGAGCGCGCGCCAACGCGCTCTCGATTCCTTTCTCTACGAGAGAAACGTGGTGGTGGAGGTTGACGTACTCGTCGTAGTCGTTGCCTCAACGCACGGTCCGCGGTAGCTGCCCGGATTGTCGCGCAACGCCTTCTTGGCCTTCTTGGTCTTGAAGGTCTTCGTCTCGCACACCAGCTCCCGGGCGTGAGCGCGTCCCTGACGAGGCGCGGGTGTTGTCGTTGTCGTTGGCGATGGCGGGGTCGTTGTCGTTGGCGCAGAGGTCGTCGTTGAGGGCGAGGTCGTCGAGGTTGACGTGACCGTCGTCGGCGCGACCGTGGTCGTGCCTTCATCCTTGCACAGGCAGAGCGTGCGCTTGCCGTTACCGCCGTTATGCTCGCTCGCTACATCGCGCCGGCCCTTACCTTTGCGCCCTTTCTTGCCCTTGCCCGCGTGCTTGGCTTCGGCCGCGGCAGCCACACCTGCGCCCGCCAGGGCGCCTCCCAGGACGCCCTTGACAGCGCTCCTGCGACTGGACGCCTGCGCGATACGCGCGATCAGTTCGTCGAATTCCCGTGCATCCAATGCCATTCCCCTTACAAGCCCATGGAGTTCGAAGCATCCGGACTGTATCACCAACTACACTCCGGAGCCAGACATGCCTCCGCCTGGGCGTAAAGTGAGACCCGGAGTCACGAGGCGGTCGAGGCTACGGCAGGTTCTCGCTGGAGCACTTGCAGGACTTCGGCCGCTACCTCATAGCGCCCAAAGGAGGGCATCAGGTACACGCCCTGCACATGCGGTTGCAGGGCCGACAGCAACTCCTGCGCCATCAGCACCCCCTCACGCCGTCCGTCCGGCCCGGCGAGCCGCATCCGCTCGCGAGCCTCATCGGTGAGGGTGATGCCAGGCACCTCGTTGTGCAGGAACTCCGCGTGGCGCGTGCTTTGCAGCGGGAGGATGCCCGCCATGACCGGGACCGGCAGGCGGTCGGCGCCGAACACCTCGAGGAAGCGCCACCACGTTTCAGGATCGAAGATTGGCTGCGTCATCACAATGTGGGCGCCGGCATCCAGCTTGGCGCGCAGCCGTTCTGCCTCCAGCGCCAGATCCTGCCGCGTCGGGTCCACCGCGCAGGCCACCGCGAATCCGGCCGGCCGCCCAATCGAGGCTCCGGCCGAGTCCTGCCCGGCGTTCAGGCGACCCAGCACGCGAATGAGGCCGACCGAATCCACATCGTAGACCGCCGAGGATTCCGGATAATCCCCCAGACTTGGCGGATCGCCAGTCAAAGCCAGGATATTGCGCACGCCGACGGCATGGGCTCCCAGGAGTTCTGACTGCAGGCCCATCAGCGAGCGGTCACGCGTGGTGAGGTGCAGGATCGTTTCCACCCCCACCTGGTGCTGGATGAGGTAGCAGAGCGTCAGCGCACTCATGCGAACCCGCGCCATCGGCGAGTCGGCAACATTGATCAGGTCCACGCCAGCGGCCTGCAACAGCCTCGCACCATCCAGCGCCTTCGTGGGGTTGAGCCCCTTCGGTGGGTCGATCTCAACGCTGACCGCAAACTCCCCGCGCGCCAGTTTCTCCTGGAGCCGGGTCGGGCCCTCGGCGGCAACGAGGTCGACCACCATCGCAGTTGACTTGCGGCGCGTTCTTTCGCGGCGGGCCATCGACCCATTGGTGGCACACGGCAGATCGTGGCTGATGCTCCAGGCATCCAGTGCCTCGCGCATGGCCGCCGTGTGCGCCGGCGTCGTGCCGCAGCAGCCACCAACGACGCTCACGCCGGCCTCGACGGCGCGTCGCGCAAACTCGGCAAAGTATTCGGCGGAGGAGGGGTAGATGACGCGGCCCGCCACGTGGGCCGGCCAGCCAGCGTTCGGCATGCAGGACACAGGCAGCGTGGTGCAGTGCTCCCCCTGCAGGTAATGCACCATGCTCTCAACAACGGGCAACAGCCGCTGCGGTCCCACTGAGCAGTTGGCGCCGACCACGGCCACGCCCAACTCGCGCAATCGCTCGACCACCTGCTCCGGCGTGCTGCCACCGATGCTTTGCCCATCCTCGGCGAAGGTCATGGAGGCGATGATCGGGAGATCCGTGGCCTCCTGCACGGCAAGGATTGCCTGCTCCATCTCGCCGAGATGGCCGATGGTCTCGATCAGGAAGAGATCGACCCCTCCTTCGAGGAGGGCATCGACCTGCTCGCGGAAGACCCGGCGCGCAACTGCCGGCTCCAACGTGCCAAACGGGGTCATGGTGCGCCCGAGCGGGCCAACGGACCCGGCGATGAGCGCCGGACGGCCAGAGATTTCCCGCGCCTCCCGCGCCAGGCGCACCGCCTTCCGGTTCACCTCCCGCACGCGGTCGGCATACCCAAACGGTTCCAGCTTGAGGCGGTTCGCGCCAAACGTGTTCGTTTCAATGATGTCCGCACCCGCTTCCAGGTAGGCGCGGTGCACCCCCAGCACCAGGTCGGGCTGGGTGAGCGTGAGGATGTCGAACGCTTCGTCAAGTGAGGCTCCGGCGGCGTAGAGCATGGTGCCCATGGCTCCATCCACCAGGAGTGGACCAGCGGCAAGTCGGTCGAAGAGCGGGTGGGACACCGGAGCCTCCAGAGATGATGCGTGTTCCTGCTCGATCAACTCTAGCCGAGGCTGTCCAGCCGGGACGTGTGCCAAACACGCGGAAGCACCGCGCGGATTGGGTCCCGCGCGGTGCTGAAAGGAGGGAGAGGGAGTTGAGGGGCGGCGCCGGGATGGCGGCGCCGCGTCGTGCTAGGCGCCGGCCTCCGGTGTGGCCGGAGCTGCCGGAGCGGACTGATCAGGAGCGTCAGGCGCCCAGGAGGAGTCACCTTCCTCGTCGCCCCAGCCGCCATCGCCCATGCGCTCACGAATGCGCATTCGGCCGCGGCCTTTGCCCATGCCACCGTCGTGCTCACCGTGCGTCCTGCCGCCGGGCATCATGTCTCCAGGCATTCCGCCGTGCATCATGCCGCCATGCATCATGCCC
>JAXLWT010000038.1:0-47612 GCA_046328375.1 Thermomicrobiales bacterium | reverse complement strand
TGCGCATGACTGTGGACGGCCTGCTGGAGCAGCACCCGGGCTTGCAGCGCGCGGTGGTCAACGCGTTCGATATCCGCGATTAACGTGCTGGCCGCTCTCCCGGCACTACCTCACCCGATGCGGCCTCAACCTGCTGGATATAGGCGCCGGTGTCAAACGTCCTGGCCATACCGCGAGCTGACATTGGCCGGATGAGGCCCAGGATCGGTTTGCGGGGTGGAAACGGGCGATCGTGCCGGCCGCCGATGGCCCAAGCGATGTTCGCGTAGCCGTTGGCGTCTCGTCCATCGAGTTGATAGCGGTCGTTGAGGTTGATCGCGATCTCCAGGGCTTCTTCCGGGTGTGCCGTCCAGACGATCAATTGCTTTGCCCAGTACATCCGGAGCCGGTTCGGCATGAACCCCTGATGCACCATTTGCCGCTGGGCAGCGTTCCAGAGGGCATCATCGGTTTCTCCAGCTTCCAGTTGCTCGGGCGAGTAGATAACGGGACGAGTGTCATCCAGGTGGTCAAGGAGTGTGCGTTGGCCCCACTCTGGTAAGCCCTCCCAGGCGTCGTAGGCAGGCTCGCGCAGGCAGAAGTTGATGGCTAACTCCCGCTGGGTCACCAGTTCGTCCAGAAAGGATTGGAGCGGCTCGTCGAGGAGTGGGTGATTCTCGCCAATGGTGGCCTTGCCTTTCGGAGCCACCCACGATGAGCCGTCAACTCGAGCACGGATGACCGCCCGGGCAATTGCCAGAGGGCTGATCTGGCCGAAATGCAGATAGGCGGAAAGCCGGCTGCTGGCGCCCATGTCTGGGCGATTGCGCAGGTCGGGATAGCCGGCCAATCGCTGTGCGGTGAATTCCTTGAGCGTCGCCTGGGCCGCCCGGGCGCCACCACGAAGATCTGCCGGTCGCGAACCCTGCCCGAGTCGAAACTCGCGCGCAGCGGCAATGGGATCTGGACCCGGATCCAGGTGAGGAGGAGGTGATTTCACGCGCGTTTCGGGGATAGCATCGAGCAAACCCGGCTCGGCGGCGATCTTGCGCCAAAGCTTGGGGCGGATGGTACGCGCGGCATACTCAATCTTGGGGAACGTGGACGGTGGCACGATGGAATCGCTGGCGACCGCGACGAGAGGCACGTCGAGGACTTCAGCCACGGAGTGTCTCCAACCACGGCCGGTCCGGAGCGGATCGAGGTCGGTAATGATCGCGCCGGCGTTCAGCTCTGCGGCGACGCGACGAACCGTCGCTGGCGGGTCGCCGATCCGGAGAGTCCAGGCGATGCCCCGCGTGGCAAACGCGTCCGGTAACTCAACCAGGCCCTCGGCCATGAACTGATAGGCGCGAGAGCTCGCATCGGGGTAATCAGGCACAAGTACGAACAGGGCAATGACGGGAAGGTTGAGTTGGTTGCCGATCGCGACGGCAAGATTGGCGGCGCGATTGTCCCCGGCACGCTGTGTACGCTGCACCCAGAGCAGCACGCACCGCGCGTCGCTGGGTACCTCACCTCCGCGCAGGACGTCAGACCAGGGATCATTCTCTGCGACAAAGTGGTTGAGACCCACCAAGATCTGCTCCAGTCAGGCGTATGCCCGCGACGATACCTCAGCCAATCTCATGATCCACAAAAGGTGCTCGCTTTCGATACGATGTCTCACCTTAGCCACTGGAGTAAACAGGAGTAACCCGGTGCACCTGGCACGTCTTCCAAAGTTCTCCCTGGCCGTGCTGCCAACGCCGCTGCAGCGCTTGCGGAATCTCGAAGCCGCACTCGGACCCGGTGCACCCCGGATCTGGATAAAGCGGGACGACCTGACCGGTCTGGCCTTCGGAGGCAACAAGGCGCGCAAACTCGAATACCTGGTGGCTGATGCGCAACGCCATGGTGCCACGGTGCTCGTGAGTGAGGGCGCCGTCCAGTCCAATCACGCCCGAATGACAGCCGCCGCGGCTCGCGTGGCAGGAATGCGCTGTGTCCTGGTGCTCGATGCCATTCACGGTGCGGACGTCGCAGGCAATCTTCTCCTGGACCATCTGCTTGATGCTGAGGTGAGAGTCACGCGCACTCGCGACGAGCGAAACGCGCTGATGGCCACCATCGGTGACGAGTTGCGAGCAGCAGGAGAAACGCCCTACGTGATTCCGACGGGTGGCAGTGTGCCCATCGGCGCGGCCTCATACGTCGCAGCGGTCGCCGAGATCGTGGGGCAACTCCTGGCTGTCAGCGAGGCACCGGCGAGCCTCTTCTTCGCCTCCGGTTCGCTGGGTACTCAGGCCGGGCTAGCCGTTGGCGCCCGCGCGTACTCCGCTTCGTTTGCCGTGCAGGGCGTGGCGGTTCTCCATCCCGTCGAACAACTGGTGGCACGGTGCGCATTGCTTGCGACTCAGACCGCTGAACTGATTGGCCTGAATGGGCAGTTCACGCCTGAAGACATCCTGCTGGATGGCACGTTCGTTGGCGAGGCGTACGGTGTGGCAACCCCTGCGGGACTGGCAGCCATCCGGCTGCTGGCGCAGACTGAGGCTATCCTGCTTGACCCGGTCTATTCGGGCAAGGCGATGGCGGCCATGATCGCGGCGATCAGGGCTGGTGCATATGGGCCGGACGATTCCGTGCTCTTTCTCCATACTGGGGGCGGACCCTCGCTCTTCGCATTCGGCGAGAGGCTCCTGGCATCGTAGTGCAACGGAACGGAAACGCACGTCTCTATGGAACAGGACATCTTTGACGTTCGCGGCCTGCACGTCGTAATCACCGGCGGTGCGAGCGGTATTGGCCTTGCCGCGGCACATGAACTCGGCATGCGTGGAGCAGAACTCGAAATCTGGGACATCAAACCAGAGTCGCTGGAGTCTGCCCTTTCGGGTCACCTGCACTCCCTGCGCGAGCACGTCACAACGCGAGTGGTCGACGTTGCCGACGCCGACGCTGTCGAATCTGCGGCGGAGGCCGCATGGCAAGTTTCACCGGTTGACGTCCTGATCAACTGCGCCGGCATTACCTCGCACAGGCGGCCGGTGCTGGAGATCCCACTCAGCGACTGGGAACGCATGCTTGGGGTGAACCTGTACGGCACACTGCATGCATGCCGCTCATTTGGCCGCCGGATGATCGAGCGGGCTTCGGGGTCCATCATCAACGTCTCGTCAGTTGACGCCGTTGACCCGAGTTGGGGAAATCTCCACTACGGGGTGTCGAAAGCGGGCGTGGCCATGCTCACGACTGGTCTGGCACGAGAGTGGGGGAAGACCGGCGTGCGAGTTAATGCCGTCGGACCCGGGCCGATTCGCACCCCGCTCACGGAGCCCCTCTTTGCCGCTCACGATTGGTTGGAACCAAAGTGGGTCGAAAGCGTGCCCCTGGGGCGTATCGGCGAGCCCGAGGACCTGGCCGGCATCTTCGTGTACCTGGCGAGCCCCGCCTCGCGCTGGGTAACCGGGCGATCGTTTTACATCGACGGCGGGTGGCTGCTCTGACGTGGCAAGATGCCGCAGGCATTTGGCCGACAGGTTCTCAATGCGAGGAAGCGTGAGTATGGCGATCAAGGTCACGATCTGGAACGAATATCGGCACGAGCGGGAAGAACCGGAGATTGCGGCAATCTACCCCGATGGCTTGCACGCCGCGATCGGCAACGGCCTCACCGGCGACGACTTCAGCGTGCGGTTCGCCACGTTGGACGAGCCCGAGCATGGATTGACTGACGCGGTCTTGGCGGATACCGATGTCCTGATCTGGTGGGGGCACAAGGCGCACCGCGAGGTGGATGATGCCATCGTCGCCCGGGTGCAGCGGCGCGTACTGGATGGCATGGGGCTGGTGGTCCTGCACTCTGGTCACCACTCCAAGATCTTCAAGACCCTGATGGGGACTACCTGCAACTTGAAGTGGCGGGAAGCAAACGACAAGGAGCGCCTGTGGGTCGTGAACCCCAGCCACCCGATTGTCGACGGCATCGGCGAGTACATCGAGATTCCGCAGGAGGAGATGTACGGCGAGTTCTTTGATATTCCCCAGCCGGACGACCTGATCTTCGTCAGTTGGTTTACGGGCGGAGAAGTCTTCCGCAGTGGCTGCTGCTACCAGCGGGGGCAGGGCAAGATCTTCTACTTCCGCCCCGGTCATGAGTCCTACCCGACCTACCACAATGCGGAAGTGCTGCGAGTCATCGCGAATGGCGTGCGCTGGGCGGCACCTGTCGCGGGGCCTGTGCCGAATTTCGGCCTCAACGGTCCAAATGCGCCGCTGGAGCCGCTTCCGGCGCGATAGCCAGCACTGAATGACCGGAGGCCCTCGGGTCTCCGGGCCCTCGATTCCGCGCGGAACATCATGCGCGAGGCCCGAATTGCGTTGGCAGTTCGGGCCTCGCGCATCTCGTCGAGATTCGCGAGCCCGCTAACTGTCCCGCTTGGTCTTGAAGCGCGGGGCTTCCCGGTCGCCGCGGTCGGGGCGCTCGTACCGGCGCTGCTGGGAGCGGTCATCGCGATGTCCGCCGCGGTTGCCGGCAACGAACGGCGGCCGCGGCCCACGATTGTCACGCGTGGGCGGCGCGCCATCGACGCGGGCGACCTCCACGTTTACGGGACGGCCCTTGATTTTGGAGCCGCGCATGGCGGCGACTACGCGGTCCACCATCTCACGCGGCACGTCAACGAAGGCATAGTCATCGAAGATGTCGATGGCTCCTATCGCGCGTCCCGGGATCCCGGCCTCATTCGCAATAGCTCCGACGAAATCCTGAGGTCGCGCGCCCTGGTTTCGCCCGACGTTGATGAAAAGTCGAACCATGCCGGCCTCACCACGGGGGCCTCGTGCGTTGGGCGCCGCAGCGGCAAAGGTGGCAATGTCGTCGGTCTGCTGTTCGGGGGTTGTCGTGCGGCCTGTCTCTTCAGCGTAGAGTTTCAGGATGGCGGCGGCAATCTCGGCGGTGTCATGCTCGTCGGCAAGATCGTTGATGGTGTCGAGGTAGCTGTCGTAGCCGTCGACATCAGCGTCGAGGACCGCCAGGATCTGCTGTTTCAGCGCATCTCGTCGCCGCTCCGCGACGTCTGCCAGCGTGGGAAGCCGGCGCGGCTCGATGCGAGCGCGAGTGATGCGCTCGATCTGGCGTAGCCAGCGCACCTCGCGCGGGGTGATAAGCGTGATCGCCTCGCCAGCGCGCCCCGCCCGCCCGGTGCGGCCGATGCGGTGCACGTAGGCTTCGGCGCTTTCCGGAATGTCGTAGTTGATGACATGGGAAACGTCAGGGATGTCCAGGCCGCGGGCGGCAACATCGGTCGCGATCAGCATGTCTGCCTGACCTGAACGGAACCGGCGCATCACGCGGTCACGCTGGGCCTGCGAGAGATCACCGTGCAGCGTCTCCACGGCGTAGCCGCGCGCCATCAGGGCCTCGCCCAGTTCGTCGACACCGACCTTGGTGCGGCAGAAAATCATGGCGGACTGCGGTGTTTCCGCGTCCAGGATGCGGGTCAGCGCGTCGACGCGCCGCGCCCGAGGCACCTCGTAGGAAGACTGGTGGACCTGCGGCACCGTCATCTGCTTCCCGGCGACCGAGACGTGCTTGGGATCGCGCAGGTAGCGAGCCGAAAGCTGGGCGATACGCGGCGGCATTGTGGCCGAGAAGAGCGCGGTCTGCCGGGTCTCCGGGGCCTGGGAGAGGATCCACTCGATATCCTCAATGAAGCCCATGTCCAGCATTTCGTCCGCTTCGTCCAGGACGAAGAAGCGGACGTGCTCAAGGTTGAGCGTGCCGCGGCGCATGTGATCCATGACGCGACCAGGCGTACCGACCACGACCTGGGCGCCTCGCTGCAACCCGCGGAATTGGCGCTCGTAGGGCTGGCCACCATAAATCGGGAGTGTTTCCACGTCCTTGTGGCGTCCGAGCTTGTGCAGCGCCTCGGAGACCTGGATGGCCAGCTCACGCGTGGGAGCGAGGACCAAAGCCTGCACCGCTTTGACCTTGGGGTCGATCGCTTCGATGATCGGCAGGCCGAAAGCTGCGGTTTTGCCAGATCCCGTTTGCGCCTGGCCGATGAGGTCGCTGCCGCCCAGCAGCAAGGGAACGGTTTCGACCTGGATCGGCGTCGGCGCTTCGAATCCGACGTCCTTCAAAGACTTCAGGAGAGCGGGGCTGAGGCCCAGCGCCTCGAACGTCGGGCCAGCGGGTTCGGCCTCGACAGTTGCAGGCGCAGACTCGGTTGCGGTGAGATCGGTCACGTGGGCTCCTCGGTCGGGTGATTGCCAGATGAGGACCGCCCGGAATCCACCTGCACCGAGGCAGTCTCAACTACGGTACTCTACTCGGAAAGCGATTCAGAGCACTTTCCTGTCCCACATCTGCACGGCGGATGCCAGGGGACGTGCTTCGTCATGCGTCGTACGCGGGAGGACCAGCATGATCAGAACGATTTCCGACTCCGAGGCGGTGGATCTGGAACTCAATGAGCTCGGCCCACTCAAGCCGCCGGTGGGGCGGCCTCTCGATGGTGAGATGCTCACCTGGGGCCGGAACTTCTTCGCCAGCGAGGATTCCCGCATCCACACCGGCGTTTGGGAGTGTGCTGCCGGGCGGCTTCGGGCAGACTTTGGTACAGACGGCGAGATGGTGCACGTGGTGAAGGGAACCATCCGGGCCAAGAGCGATGACGGAGAGGAACTCCTCATCGGGCCTGGCCAGAGCGCGACGTTCCCTCCCGGTTGGACCGGGATCTGGGAACTCGAGACCCCAATGCGCAAGCTGTACTGTACGTTCGAGCTGGGAGAGAAATAGCCTGAACCGGGCGCCGGAGCTTTCACTGGCGCCCGGTTCAATGCCAGTTACTCGTTGAAACGGATGCTGTCCCGCCAGGCGAGAAGTTGTTCGACTGGCTCGAAGTCAAACTCGGGTGCACCAACGCCGAAGATGAGGTGGGTGATGCCGTTGGCCACGTACGCATCCGCCTGAGAGACCATCTGCGGATCGCTCATCAGTACGCTGCGCTCGATGTCGGCCGGATTGCGACCCACCTTGTCACACCATTCATCCAGGACGCGGCTCTTGTGCCCGGCCGCCTCCGGATCTCCGAAACCGTTCCACATGTCGGCGTACTGGGCGACGAGCCGGAGCGTCACCTTCTCCCCGCCGCCGCCGATCAGGATAGGGATCTTGCCGCTGACCGGACCCGGGTTCAGCTTGCCCAACCGCTCGACGATGACGGGCAGAGCAGCAGCCAGATCTCGCAGACGGCCCGGGGCGTCCTTGAAGTCATAGCCATACTCGTCGTAGTCGCGCTCGAACCACCCGCTGCCAATGCCCAGGATGAAGCGGCCACCCGAGATGTGGTCGATGGTGCGCGCAATGTCCGCCGTCAGGTTCGGGTTGCGGTAGGAGTTGCAGATCACCATGGGCCCAATGGTGGCGTGCTGGGTGGATTCCGCCATTGCGGCCAGCAGACTCAAGCCCTCGAAGTGTTCGCCGTCCGGTTCTCCAGACAGTGGGTAGAAGTGATCCCACGTCCAGAGGCTGTCCGCGCCCATGGCGTCAGCGCGCTTCCAGGCGGCACGCAGCTCGGCCATGGAGGCATGTTGTGGCCGCAGTTGCACTCCCACTTTGACATTCCGCACGTTGAGGCCTTCCCTTCTTGTTGCTAAACCTGCTGGCGGGCCGCCACCGTCTGTTGCATGGCGGAGAGGAGGGTAGTTGGCGGCTGCGCTCCGCTCAGTGCGTAGGTATCGTCGAAGATGAAGAACGGGACGCCGGTGATGCCCAGGCGCATGCCGTGCTCGATACCGGCGGCCGTTTCGGCTTTGCCCTCTTCGCTCTGCAGGCGAGCCAGGGTCTGGACGCGGTCCATACCCGCCGCGGCAGCTATGTCTGCCAGCGTGTCCAGGTCGGCGACGTTCTGGCCCTCGTTGAAATAGGCCCGGTGCAATCCTTCGAGGACGGATTGTTTCGCGTCGTCAGGGGCCAACCAGATCAGCCGGTGAGCGTCCTGCGATGGCGCCCGGATGCCCCGCTCGAAATTGAACTCGACGCCAGCGCTGCGACCCGCGGTCTTGACCCGGTCAAACATGCTGTTGAGGTTTTCGGCGCCGAACTTCGCCTTGTAGAACTCCGAGACAGAAACGCCGTCGTTCGGGACGTCGCGATCGAGCAAGAACGGCTGCCAGTTCACCGTCACCGGTTCGCCGGTCCACTCCGAGAGGGCTGTCTCCAGATTCGCCTTCCCGATGCGACACCACGGGCAAGCGATGTCGTGATAGACGTCGATCTTCATCAAGCCTCCAGGGCGAGTCAAATACTTCCTGAGGGGAAGTATTGGCTGGGTCCCTGTGACTGTCGAGGTCAGGGCGTTTCGAGGCCGATTTCTGCGAGTGACACCACTCGACCTTCCGCTGCCGAACGGTACGAGGCGAAGACGGTTCGCAGGGTACCCAGGTTGTCTCGGCCTGAGGTGAGCGGCCTGGCGCCGGTCTGGATGGCGGCCATGAGCGACGCCATTGGACCAACAAACGCATCGGGAATCCACGTCGTAGAGAGCGAGGCGTCATGCCACTCGTGTGGCGCACGGCGCGAGGCAAAGCGCAGGGTGTCGACGCGACCGGTGGGGTAGTCGTAAAGCAGGCCGAGTGTGCCCTCGATGATGCCCTCGGCGCCCAGAAAGCGAAAGCGCGCGTAAGCGTCAGCGCTCCAGTTGTGATGGTTGACATCGATCGTGACGCGACGGTCGTCGTCGTAAATGAAGGTTGTGAGCGTACGTGTCTCGCCAGTTTCCGGTTGGCCTGGCCAGCGGGCGTGCAGCGACGAGACTGCGACTGGATCACCACACAGGTACCGCAGTGAATCCTGGTAGTGAATGCTGTGGTACATGATTTCCAGGCGTGGCGAGTTGGCCATCCACGGCCACATGTGCCAGGGCGTGCGGATGCTCGTTTCGATCCGGGCGTCGGCCGGGACTCCGATCGCGCCCTGTTCGATGAGCTGTTTCGCGACCGCGATTCCGGCGTTCCACCGCATTTGCTGGTTGACCGCCAGCTTGATGCCACGTCGCTCCGCAAGTTCAACGACTTCTACCGCGCTGGCATAATCGTCGGCCAGCGGCTTCTGGCAGAGCACATGTTTGCCCGCGGCAATTGCATCCTTTGTAATGGCCGCCTGTGCCCACGGCGTAACCGCAATATCGACAACATCAACCTCGGGGTTGGTCAGGAGCTCCGCAATTGAAGCGGTTACCACGGGGATGCTGTGCTCCTGCGCGGTCCGGCGCGCCGCCTCCGAATCCTGGTCGTAGCACGCAACAACACGGAATCCCGCTCTGTGGTAAGCAGGGAGGTGCGCATAATTGACGATGCCGCCACAGCCAATGATGCCGATGCCGAAGTTGGTGTTTTCCGGGAGTTCAATGGCATCGGAGACGGTGTACCCGGCGAAGTCCATCCTAACGATCCCCTGCTAGGTCCGGAGCCTGATCCGCGCCGCAGCCGACTGCGCTTTGCGCAGAATCTCGGCTGTCGGCGTTTCCAGAGTGATTGCCTCCTGGACCGCGATATCGATGATGTGGGCGAGGTCGGGGAACTGCCTGGAGCGGGGCAGCGTGCGGGCGCCGGCATAGAGGCGCGGCAATTCGGCATAAAAGGGAATCATGTTGTTGACTTCAGGGTCGGACCACGTCGAGAGACGGCATCCGATACCGCCCGCCAGCGTCGTCACCTTGTCCATGGCGGGAGTCGCGCAGTGTCGCGCAAACGCGTACGCCGTCGCCGCGTGTGGGGTGCCAGCGCCGATCGCCAACAGCCAATAGACGATGAGCGAGGCGGGCGACGTGCCAGGCGTCGTGGGCAGCGTGGTGACTGCGGTTTTCCCTTTGACCGGACAACCCTCTTGCTCGCAGACAGCGGCGAAACCGAACCAGTTCACCATCATTGCGACGGCTCCGCTGGCAAACAATTCACCGCTCTTGACGGAGTCGATCTCCTCGGGACACGGAGGGGTATGATCACGGCTACGGGCAAGAAAGCGGTAGAAATCGAGCGCAGCTGCGGCCTCAGGAGTGTCCAGCGTGGGCCGGCCTTCAGCGTCCTGCAAATCGCCGCCGCGGCTCCAAAGCTGCAGGCAGAAGTCGTAGACCGTGTTGTGGCCATCCGGAAAGCCGGCCAACACCGTACCGTAGAGACCGTCCTCTGGTCTCGTGAAGAACTCGGCGACGTCGGCGAACGCATCCCAGGTGCGCGGCACGTCCAGGGGATAGCCGTAGCGTCGTTCGAAGTTGTCGCGCTCGCGTGGGTCCGCGAACAGGTCGGATCGGTAAACCAGGCACTCGGGCCCGTCGTGATAGGGAAGGCCGTAGATTGCGTCGCCAAACTGCTGGATCTGGGTCAGGGCGGGCGCCCATCCTCCCGGATAGTCAGGGACAGGGTGCTGCAACATGTCTGGAGCAATGTCGCGGAGAACTCCGCCCGCGACCGCATCCGCCATCCAGTCGGTGACGACAAACGCAATGTCCCAATCGCCATTCTTCAGACCACCGTCGGTAAAAAGTGTTTCGACCAGTGGGTTAAGATCGAGCGACACGGCCTCCAGGCTGAGGCCGGTGCAATGCTCGGACTCAAACGCGGCCCACTGCATTGCAATCGAGTCGGAGAACGGCGGAAAGCGGCGGATAGCGACGCGAAACGTGGCGGCACGGTCAGGCACGGGTTGACTCCTCTCCAGCGAGGAATGATGCAACCTCCGCGTTGTGTTCCCCGACCCTAGGTGCACCCCGCGACGAGGTCAGGATCTGTTCGTCAATGCGAATCGGGCAGCGGGTCGTCCGAAGTGATGCGCCATTCGCTCGCTGGACCGTCTGGATCATCCCCAGCGCCTGGAAAGCCGGGTGCTCGATCAACCTGGGCCAATCCAGCACATCCGCACACCAGACGTCTGAGGGTTCCAGGATCGAGAGCCAGTCGTTCGTGGTCCGCTGTCGCAGGTGCCCGGCAAGAATCGCCTTGATTTCGTCCCGGCGGTCGAACCAGCTCTGCGGGGCGCCGAACTCCGTAAGCTCCGGGCAGCCCAGCAATTCCCCGAGACGTGGGACCGGCATCATGGCCAACGCGAGGAAGCCGTCCTGTGTGGCGTAGATGCCATAGGGCGCGGCCAGGTAGGCGTGGGCGTTGTTGACCGCACTGCGTTTCGGCGCGAGGCCACCGTCATTGAGATGGGTGGTCAGTACTTCGAACTGGAGATCCAGGACGCTTTCCAGGAGACTCACTTCCACAAGGCCACCCTGCCCGGTGATGCTGCGCCGGACGAGGCAGGCAAGGATGCCCTGCGTGAGTTGGCTGCCAGCAATCAGGTCGGCAATCGCGAGCCCCATCGGCACGGGCCCCTGGTCCGCGTTGCCGCTGAGCCAGGTCAACCCGGAGAGCGACTGCGCCAGCAGGTCTTGCCCGGGTTTGTCTCGCCAGGGGCCGCGATCGCCATACCCGGTGACCGATCCGTACACCAGGCGAGGATTGATGGCCGACACAGCGGAATAGTCGAGTCCAAGGCGTGCGATGACCCCCGGACGAAAGTTCTGGATCAGGACATCAGACCGGGCGATCAGTTCTTTGACGGTTTCGAGATCTGCCGGCTGCTTCAGGTCAGCCGCGAAGCTCTCCTTGTTGCGGTTGATAGAGTGGAAGAGCGTACTGTCGCCATCCAGGGCCAGGTTGGAGATGTAGAGTTGACGACAGAGGTCTCCACTGACTGGACGTTCGATCTTGATGACGCGCGCGCCGAGATCGGCCAGGCGCAGAGCCGCGCTGGGGCCGGCGAGAAACTGGCTGAGATCGAGCACTAAAAGGCCAGCAAGTGGACGGTCCGCTTCAGGGAGCGCGGACGGGGGACGTACCGATTCCGTCATGGCATCTCGGCCTCTATGACGCGCGACGCCGCGGGTCCGGAGCCGCATGATCCCCTTGCGCAGGCACGATGTCAATCGGTGGGGAGGGAGCGATGCAGTTTCAGGAACGATTCTTCGAAGACTACGTGCTGGGTGAGGAGCGGATGACGCTCGGACGCACCATCACCGAGGCAGACATCGTGCTCCACGCAGGACAAACTGGCGACTTCTACCCGCACCACATGGATGCGGAGTGGTGCGCCACCCAACCATTTGGGCAACGCATCGCGCACGGCACCCTTATCTTCAGCGTAGGTGTTGGCATGACAGCGGGCGATATCAACCCGCGGGCCTTTTCCTACGGCTACGACCGCTTGCGCTTCGTCAAGCCGGTCCATATCGGGGACACCATCTCCTGCCGGGTCTCGATTGCCGAGAAGCGCGATCACAAGCGGTCCGACCTCGGGTTTGTGGTTGAGCGGCTGGAAGTGCATAACCAACGGCAGGAGATCGTCTTGGTCTGCGATCACTTACTCCTCGTTGAACGGCGGGCCTTGGCTGAGGAGTGACCGGAACGTCCCGGCAGCGGACCCGCGCGCTCATTTCTGGACGTTGTCGGGTCGCTCCGCCGATCACCGGCTGCGGACGAATCCCGGATATCCGCGTTCAGCAATGCCGGCGCAGAGCGTGCGGTAGATGCCGACCCCGCCGGCGTACGGCATGAAGATCTGCGGTTTCCCCGGAATGTTGGCGCCCATGTACCAGGAGTTCGCCTGTGGCATCAGCGTGGCGGCGGCAACGTCGTTGACATGGGTAACCCACTCATCCTGGGCGGTCAGTTCGGGCTCGAAGACCGTGAATTCGGCGGCTTGCTGAGCAGCGAGAAAATCGGCAATCCACTCGACATGCTGCTCGATCGAGACCATCATGTTGCTCAGCACTGAGGGGCTGCCAGGCCCCGTGATCGTGAACAGGTTTGGAAAGCCGGCGACCGCGAGGCCGAGATAGCTGCGCGGCCCCCCGGCCCAGACCTCGCGCAACGTCAGTCCTGCGCGGCCTCGGATGTCGATGCGACTCAGTGCACCCGTCATGGCGTCGAAGCCAGTGGCGAAGACGAGGCAATCGAGCGAGAACTCTTCGCTGGCCGTCCGCACCCCACCTTCAGTCACCTCTTCGATCGGGTCTTTGCGCAGATCGACCAGGCGGACGTGGGGCAGGTTGAAGGTCGCGTAGTAGCCGGTGTCCACGCAGACTCGCTTCGTGCCGATCGGGTAGGTGCGGGGCGAGAGGGCTTCGGCCGTTTCCGGATCGTGCACGATGGCGCGGATCTTCTGGCGCAGGAACTCGGCCGCAGTCTCGTTTGCTTCACGGTTTGTCAGGAGGTCGTTGTACGCGGCGGTAAAGCCAAGGCCACCGCGTTGCCACCGTTCCTCGTAGACCGCCTCTCGTTCTTCAGCCGTCGCTTCAAGGGCAGAGCAGGGATAGGCAGGTACGACGTAGCCAACACGTGATTCCGCGTTGCGCTGCCGCAGGGCGGCATAGTTCGCCTTGACTTCGCGCTCTCGCTCCGCAGACAGGGGTACGTTCTGGGCAGGCACACTGTAGTTGGGCGTGCGCTGGAACACGGTCAGCCGGGACGCCTGCTGCGCGATGACCGGGATCGACTGGATGCCTGAGGAGCCGGTCCCGACGACACCCACGCGCAAGCCGGAGAAGTCGACCGGGGTATGCGGCCAGTTGCCCGTGGAGTAAACCGAGCCGGCAAATCGGTCCAGGCCGGGAAAATCCGGACGCTGTGGCACGGACAGGCAGCCAGTCGCCATGATCAGGTATTGGGTGTCGAACTCCTCTCCCCGCGCCGTGGTGACTCGCCAGCGACGGTTTTCGTCATGGAAGTGGGCAGCAGTGACGCGGGTGCCGAACTGGATGTCCTTTCGCAGGTCGAACCGGTCCAGGACGTGGTCGACATACGCCAGGAGTTCTGGTTGAGCAGCATATCGCTCCGTCCAGTGCCACTCCTGCTGGAGGTCGTCGCAGAAGGAGTAGGAGTAATCGACGCTTTCAACGTCACAGCGTGCGCCCGGATAGCGATTCCAGTACCAGGTGCCGCCCGCCCCGTCTCCCGCCTCCAGGACCCGGGTCTCGAGGCCAAGTTGTCGCAGGCGGTGGAGCATGTACATGCCTGCGAAGCCCGCGCCAACGACGAGGGCATCGAGGGAGGCTGGCATTTCACTCTCGGTGGACATCGCTTCTTCCTGCTGCTACCGGGCAGTTCTTCGCTTCAACCGGCTGGCGACATCTGCACGCGGGAAGCATATCGCCGGACTCGTCGTCATCACGAGGTTCGGGAGATAGAGCACGATTGTCACATGCCGTATGATCCGGTCATCTTCTAACGGGCGACGCGAAGGATGACACTATGCGGACAGTGCGCGCCGTGCTGGGGATCGTGATTTGCCTCGCGCTGCTTGGTTCGGCCGGCGCGCCGGAGGTCCTCGCACAGATTGATCGCTCCACGCGAGATCGAGTGGTCCCGGCGGCCGTAGAAGTGGCGGCCGCGGCCCGGTGGGAGGAAAAGGACTTCTCGTTCACCTTCCCCGTCCCAATGGGCAGCGGGACGATCGTCTCGCAAGATGGATTGATTCTCACGAACCATCACGTCGTGGCGGATGACGAACTTGGTTCCGTCATCGAGTCCTGGAACACTGAGGCAGATCAGCAATTTCCCGGCGTGGAGATCTCGCTCATCCCGGATCAGTTCCTGATCCTGACCTCCGACGGCGTGAACGACCCGGTCGAATCCTACACGGCGGTTGTCGTCGCAGATGATCCGCGTCTCGACCTGGCTGTGCTTCGCATCATCGCCGATGCGACCGGGGACCGCAGCGCCGTTCAGGGTGAGGTTTTCCCGTACGTGCCACCTGGCGATTCCAGCGCCATGGGCCTGGGTGACCGCGTGCACGTCTTTTCCTACCCCAGCATCGGCGGCGACACGCTCACCTATACGCCCGGGGTGGTGAGCGGTTTTCAACGTGAGGAAGGCATTTCCGGCGTGGCGTGGATTACCACGGATGCCGTGATGTCTGGTGGGAGTAGTGGGGGGACCGCTGTCAACGACGCCGGCGAACTGGTTGGTGTTCCCACCCAGGGCTCCGAGCTGGACTGCCGACCTGGCGACACCAACCGTGACGGCGTGGTTGATGTCAACGATATTGGCTGCATACCAACCGGAGGTTCGCTCGGACAATTGCGGCCAATCAACCAGGCGCTCCCCTTGCTGAAGGAGGCCGCCGCGGCATCAGTCGAGCAGAGCGGAAGCGATACGGCACCGCAAACGCCGTCGCCGATCCCCACCCAAACCGTGGACGTACCGACAGGTTCGTTCGACCTGCCACGGCTCGCGCTTTCTCCTGCGGATGTCGAGCGCGAGGGCGTTCCCGGATTCGTCGTCGACTGGAGCGAGATGATCGACCAGCGCGGTGTGCCCTCCATGCTCGGCATCGACGAGACCTGGGTGGACCGGTTGGCGGAAACGAACCTGGAAAAAGTCTACGTGCTCGCACTTGCCAGCCAGGAGGAAACCGGGCCGACCACCACCATTACCAGCACCATCTGGCAATACCCGACCGCAGCAGACGCCGCGAGTGGGTTCGCCTTCACCGAGGAGGAGCTGGAAAACTCAGATCGGCTCGCCGATCTGCCTGTGGATTCCTTCGGCGATCAGTCCGAGCTCACCACCTGGTCGTACACCGATTCCAGCTCAGGCGAGGATATGGTTTCGTTCGAGGCCACAGCTCGCGTTGGTGCTCTCGTGGGAACCGTTCGCGTTGGTGGCCCCGCAGACAATGAGCAAGTGCTGCAAGCCGACGCCGTCAATCTGGGATCCGCCCTGGCTGAACGCCTCGCCGCGCCGCAAGGCAATGGCAATGCTCTGTCGGCGCGCGTGGTACGTGTCACCGCGAATGGCAACGGCGGGACTGCCGATTACTACCTGATGCAGGATGGTGAGGCCGTTCCCACGCGCTGGTATGCGGATCCCAACGGCGCAACCGAATGGACTGACTACTGGCAGGGAATCGGCGTCGTCGATGGCTATGAAACCGAAATCTATCTACCGGAAGGCGTGTTCCCTGCGCCCGGACGTGTCGGGATTCGCTTGTATGACTTCGATACCGAGGCGGACGCCGGGTCCTACCTGGCAACCTACGAGGACGGTCTTGATAGTGTCGTGACCGATCTGAAGGAATTGACCAACACGCCCGAGTTTGGCGACGAGTCGAGGACGTTCACTTTCCAGTCCGACTGGTGGACCGACGTCGACCCGGAGTACCGGGTCGTCACGGTCATGCGGGTGGATTCGACGGTCGCGGCGGTGGAGATCGCGGCGACCCAGCCGCTTCCGGCTGGAGTGGTCAGGGGGATAGCGGCGGCCCAGGCGGAGTGCCTGACGAGTGGCTGCGCGTCGTTGACCATCGACGCACCTGCCTGGCTCCTGGCCCTGCCGGCGCCTGGAGGCGTTGCCAGCGATGATTCGCAGTCATCGGTGTCGCAGGCTGCCAGTGACAGCTTGCCCCCGGCGGCATCGGTGACCCCGGAATCAACCGTCACTCCTACCCCTGAGCCGACAGCGACTCCGGTTCCTACCCCAACAGTCACACCGACGCCGGAGCCGGAGCTCGAACTGTGGGGGTTGTACGAGGAATTCGACGACCCGAGCGTCATGGACACGTCGGATTCCGATGTCAGCACCTGGGACATCGAGGACGGCGTCTTCCGCCTGGCAATTACGGAACCTGGCAATATCGACGGTGTCACCATCTCGAATATGCCAACTGAAGGACGAAACGTTTCCCTGCTGACGGACATCAGATCAACTACGGGGTGGGGCGAGATCATGCTCTGGATGATCGCCGATGACGGCGTCACGGAGTGGCATTTTGCCGTTGACCCGGTTTCGCGCCAGTGGAGCCTCTACCGCGCGAGCACGACCGACAGCGACCTCTTCTACTGGGTCGAGCCTCGCCCGTTGCCGGGCTCGGTGCGGGGAGATATCGAGCAGGTCGAAATCCAGGTTATCGACGAGGTACCTCTGCTGTACGTCAACGGAGTGGATGTGGTGACCCCGAGCGGTGTGGAGATGCCGGCGGTTCCGGGGAGCCTGACGTTGGGATTTGGAGCTGGTGTCAATCCCGGCAGCTTGTCGGGAGTTGGAGACTACTTCAGCGTCGATTTCGAGGCCGTGTCACTGTTTGAAATCGCCGAGTAGCAATGGGGCGATACGGCTCGCTGCTTCCGCGCGTTAAGGTCACCAATGACACGACGAGCCGGAACTGAACAGCGCGAGGTCGGGCGAGGGATTGCAGTGCGGGGTGCGTTGACCCTGCTCTGCGTCCTGGCGTTGCTCGCAGGCCGGGTGCGGCCCGCGAGCGCCCAGATTGACCCCATTATCCTGGGCAACGCGGTTGACGCGGCGGTGCAACTCTCGATCGTTGTTCGCGGGACGGTGGATGACCGCGAGCAAGTGATCTGGTACGCGGTCGGCAGCGGAACCATCGTGTCGCCAGATGGCCTTATCCTGACCAACAATCACCTCATCGCGCCGGCTGGTGTGAATGACAAGCTGGCCGAACTCGAACAGCAACTTGCCGCCGAGGGGAAGGAAGCGCACCTGGAGGTCGAGCCAGACCGCTTCATGGTGGCCTCGTCGGACGGGCGGCACCTGCCGGAACCACGTTACCTGGCCTGGGTTGCCGCCAGTGATCCGGACCTCGACCTGGCCGTGCTGCGGATCGACGCCGACCGCGATGGTGTACCGATTGACGCGGCGAATCTCTCGCTCGCCGCGGTTCCACTTGGCGATTCTGATGGGCTCAATCTCGGAGATCCGGTTCACGTGTTCGGGTTCCCGGCCATCGGCAGCGGATCCCTGACGTACACCGAGGGGGTTGTCAGCGGTTTTCTCTTCGAAGAGGAGATCGACGGAACGGCGTGGATCAACAGCGACGCCGTCACCTCTGGCGGAAACTCCGGGGGTGCGGCACTCAATTCATCGGGTGAACTGATCGGCATACCGACTTCGGGCTCTGCTCTGGATTGCCGGGTAGGCGATACAAACCGCGACGGCACCATCGGCCCGGAGGACGTCGGCTGCTTACCTACCGGAGGCTCGCTCACTCAGCTGCGCCCCATCAACCTCGCGCGCCCGCTCCTGGAGAGCGTAGACGCGTCCGTCGCCGGAGAAATCGGGACAAGCGTGGCGGCGACCCTGACGCCTGGAGAGTGATCCCCTGGCTGCGAGCCTGGACGCCGCACGAGGGTGCGCGCAGCGCGGGGACTGGCGGTGCGCGACAAATTTCTACCGAGATGCGGTGGCGAGTGCTCCAGACGACAGCAACGTACTGGCAGACCTCTATGATGCCTACGTCGCGCTCGGGCGCCAGGAGGCGGCCGCGGGGCGGCTGGACTCGGCTCGGGTGGCCTTCACCGATGCCCAGCGCGCAGATCCGAGCCGCACGGACGCAACGGTTGAACTCGCACGCCTGGAACCCTACCGGCGTGCCATCTTCCTTGACGGCTTTGACGGGGAAAGGCACTTTCTCGAAGCTGAGGATGACGGCACCGCAAGTTCCTACAAGGACGGTGCCTTTGTCCTGGATATCACCCAGGCTGGTCGCATTTCGAGCTTCCCATTGACGGTTGATCCCCTCGAAGGCCAGAACTACGCCGCGGTGCTGGAGCTGGGCCGTGTCAGCGGTGACGGGATGGTGACATTCGAGACGCACACAGATCCGGAGGGCGGGCAGTGGGTTTTCGCGGTGGATCCCGGCAACCGCACCTGGGAAGTCCTGGAATACTCTGCTGATGACGCGCAGTTCGTGCCCTGGGCAGGCGCGTTCTCGTTCCCGCCAGACGTGAACGGGGAAATCACCACGATTGAGTTGCGGGTGAGAGAAGGGTTCCCGTTGCTCCTGGTCAATGGCGTAGATCTGGCTGCCGCTGCAGCCACGCCGCTTCCCGAGATCGGGGCAGAAGGGGAGATCCGCTTTGGTGCACTCATGTCGTCAGAAGGCACTGAACCATTTACCGCGGAGTTCGACGCCATCGCTCTCTACGAGTTGACGTAGCCTGACCTGCTCCGCCGGGCCCACGCACTTCACGACCCCACAACCTGTTTCCAGGGATACCCTGCATACTGGCAGCAAGACCTGACGAACAGCACCAGACCGAGGGGAGCCCGCCTGATGAGCCGATCGCAACTTTGTTCGTTGCTTGTTGCCTTCCTTCTCATCTCCGCGATGCTCACCCCCACGGTGCTGGCGTCGCAGGATGATTTGATCCCGGGTGCTGCCGGAGAATCCCCTCTCATCCTGGCGGCCGTGACCGGGTGGGACGAAGGCGTTGCTGACCAGTTGATCAAGGCGGGTCGCTTGCCAAGCCTGGGGGAGATAGAAGATCAGGGGAGTTATGGCGCCCTGCTCGCACCCGGGAGCACCGGTGCGGCCCTCACAACGTTGCTCACGGGTACCTGGCCCGCGGAGCACGGGGTCGTCAGTGACACGTTCTTTCGCACGGGTTCACCCAGTTTTGCGAATGTTGCGACCTGGAATGACCCGGGTGTCGTGCAGGCGGACACCTTACCGCTCGCGGCTGAGCGGGCCGGGAAGCAGGTTGCCGCAGTCGGGTGGCCTGGGCTTGGCGGTGAGGTATCGGCCTTGCAGGGACCAATGATCGGTACGGCCGAATCTTTCTCACCGCCGGGTGTCGCGCGGACGGATGTGACAGAGGATGAAATCGCCGCGGCAGTCGCAAACGGAGCCGCATTGTCCGCGCTCGACTTTGGGCCAGCGGAGGGGTGGTCGAACCTGCCCACGTCCTTCAGTGAGGTGCAGGAAGCCGTCGTTACGATCGAAACGACCAACGAGGCAGTCGACCCCGGTTTACCGGTCACGGTCCTGGCACTAGATTCGACGGACGACGATGCGACGAATTACGACGAGGTTGTCGTTAACGTTGGGAAAGACGCCTCCGGCGCTGATGCCGTCGCGGCGGGGGACTGGGGCGAGGTGACACTCGCTCTCGAGGGCGATATGGCCGGGACAACTGCCGGCTTCGCGTTCAAGGCGGTGGAGATTGCGCCGGATCTCAGTACGGTCAGTATCTACCTGACTCCGGTAAGCCGCTTGCATGCGTCCTGGACCGGGTGCCAGGGAGAAGACGCCTGTGTGGTGGAAGGCGGTTTTGCCGAGAGCGTGCGTAAGCGCCTCGACCAGCGATCGCGATGGATGACGCCGCATTGCGGGCAGGACTTATCGACGAGCGGACGTTTGCAGAGCAGTACTCGGCGAGCGCCGCCCAGATGCAAGAGGCCGTACGCTATCTCACAGACGATTTGGGTTTTAAACCTGACCTCTTGCTGCTTGGCGCGGGAGTGGCGCAGATGTCGCCACTGGCGGCCGGTGAAGCAACTCCCGTTGCCCCGGATGCTGCGAATGCAGACAGCGCCGGTTACCTCGCGGTTGATTCGCTGTTGGGCATCGCTCAGTCAGCGCTGGGTGGCAACGCGAATTTGGTTCTGGCTGGATTTGGGCGTGGTGTCACAAGTACCCACGTCGTAGACGCTGGCGAGGTCCTCGCGGCAGCGGGATTGGCGGATGCTCCCCAGCCCGGGAATTGCCTTCCAGCTCCGGTCCCGGCCGCTGCGGGTACACCGGACCCTGAGGGTCTGCCAGGTGGCCCGCGCGTCAAGGCCTGCTGGGATGGGCAGGTAGCACACATTTACCTCAACGCCGATGGACGGGAAGCCGCTGGTAGTGTGGGTGAAGACGAGGTTGACGCCATCAAGGACGAGATCGTCACGGCGTTCTCTGCCGTCCAGGATCCTGATTCGCCCGGCGCGGGTGTCGTGGCCAACGTGTTCCTGCAGGACCAGTCTCGCAGTATCGACGGCGTTGATTTTCTGCATCCAAGCCGCACGGGTGACGTTGTCGTCGTCCTCAACTCCACATACCGCTTCGGGAGCAACCGAGACGGCCGAGCTGTGGCCCGGGCCGAGGCAGAGTTCGTGCCGCCGGTGGCTGCGAACGGAGTGCTCTACATGGCGGGCCCGTCCCTTGCCGGTGGCGTCGATATCAGCGCGCCCGCGACAGACGTGGCGCCCACGAGCGCAATGCTGCTCAATGTCCCCGGGCCCTACAACGCAAGCGGGAACCTGCTCCTGAACGCCATAGCGGACAGCTCAGCCCTGAGAGACATCGCCATCCTGGACATCAGCGACTTTCATGGGCAACTGCCGCCCCTTTTCGCGAGCGCAGATACCATCGACGCGGAGGGAGCTCACGGCGCGTCGTATCCGGTCGGCGGTGTAGCGGCGCTCGACCAGTGGTTCGATGTGTACCGCGCAAATGCGCGGGGACCGGTGCTGGTCGTGGCAGCGGGCGACTCAGTTGGTGCAACTCCGCCGATTTCGACGGCGTTCGGCGACAAGCCAACGATCGAGATCATGAACGCCATGGGTTTCACTGCGGATGCGCTGGGCAACCACAATTTTGACGCGGGCGCTGACTACCTGTTCAGTGAACTGGCGCCGATGGCGACGTTCCCCTTCCTGTCCGTCAATCTCGTTCCCGCTCGGGACGATGCAACCCCGTTTGCTGGAAAGGAGTCGTTCCAGCCTTCACTCCTGCTCGATCTGGATGGCGTCAAGGTCGGCCTGATCGGCTTCAGTAACCCGGACATCCCGAGCTTGACCCGGCCGGGGGCGCTCGATCCCTACCGGGTGGTCGACCCCGTGGAACCCATCACCCGTGAGGCAGCGCGCCTGCGGGAGGGGGGCGCTGCGGCGGTGGTGGCCATGGGGCATATGGGTGCTCTCACCGGCACGCTCACGGAACCAGCGGGGCCAGTGGTGGATGTGGCGGACGCTGTTGAGGGCGTCGATGTCGTGATTGGGGACCACACGGACGTGCAGGTTTCCGCAGTGCGTCCTGGCGGCGTCCTGCTGACTGAAAACCGCAGCAAGGGGGTCATGTTTACGCGGGTCAACCTCGTGGTGAACGCTGATTCCGGCGCGTTGGTTTACGCCACGACTGACTTTCATCGGCCCTGGGTGGCGGGCATGACGCCCGATCCACAGATCGAGGCACGGCTGGAGGCACTGGAGGCAGAACTCGCACCGACCCTGGGACAAGTGATCGGGTCCGCGGTTAAGGCCATCCCGCGCGCTGACTCCTGCGGAATGGAAACCGGACGTATCTGCGAGTCGCTGCTGGGTGATGTGCTTACTGATGCCATGCGCTCCAGTTACAACACCGATTTTGCGTTGACGAACTCCGGTGGCATTCGCGCGGCGTTGACCTGCCCGCCGGAGGGAGGCGACTTCTGCCCGGTTGACAAGGGCGAGAACCAGATAACCCAGGGCCAGGTGCTGACCGTCTTGCCGTTCGGGAATGTGGCCGTAACGGTGGAGATCACTGGGGAGGAATTGAAAGCGATGCTCGAGACGGGGGTATCCCATATGCCCGAAGCCTCAGGTGCGTTCCCACAAGTCTCCGGCTTTTGCTTCACGTACGACATATCCCGTGAGATTGGAGATCGTGTTACGGGCGCGGTGCGGCAGGCAGCAGATGGCAGTTGCTCCGATGTCGCTATTGACTTCAGTCCGGACGCAACCTACACGCTGACGACCAACGACTTTACGGCGTCCGGAGGAGATGGGTATCCCAATCTCTTGCCACGTGCCAACTCGCGCGATGTCCTTGCGAATGTGCTGATCGACACGATTTCCGAAACCTCGGCCCTGGCTCTGCCCGGCGAGGCATTGAACCCAGAAATTCAGGGACGCATCACCTGCGAGGGGGAGGGCTGCCCGTCGCCCCTGCCATAGGAGGAGCGAGCCTCAGCGCGTCCCCAGCTCGTGCTGAATACGGTCCAGGAGGAAGGCCAGTGCTGCCTCAGTCGCGGCGCGGGTCACCGCCACGCGGTCGCCCGTGAAGTGATGCTCCACGGCCTTGACGCCCTCGTCATCCGCCACCGCAATGTAGACGAGCCCGACCGGCTTGCGAGCTGTGCCACCGCCCGGTCCAGCGATCCCGGTCGTTGCAACGGCGAGGTCAGCACTGAGGGCACGGCGTGCACCCTCGGCCATCTCCCGGGCGCACTCTGGGCTGACTGCGCCTCGCGTCTCCAGGATCTCGTGGGAGACCCCGAGGAGATTTGCCTTGGCGGAGTTGCTGTAGGACACGATACCGCCCATCACATAGTCTGATGACCCGGCAAGGGACGTCAACGCTGCCGCCACGGCGCCGCCCGTGCACGATTCAGCCGTGGCGACGGTCAGGGGGGATTTCTCACCTTCCGGCGCCCTCAGAAGCCCGTTGATGCGGGTGGCCAGTTTCTGGACATCGTCAGGAAGAGATGACATGCCTGGTCGTGCTCCTGGTGAACCGCCGCGCGTTGAGCGTCTCTACGCTGTACGGTCGTTCAGCGCTCTCTGTTTTCCGGTTATCCGGCATTCCTTGAACGATTCTGTTCAACTCACGCGCCGCGATTCCGTGACGTAGGGATCTCGGGTCTTCGCGTCTGGTCTGTTTCGGCACGAGATGCAGCCTCTGCTGCCTGCCTTCCGCCGGGGAAGTCTTCGTTCCCGATGCGCTCAGCCTGACGCCGCGGTAGGAATTATCCACGCCGCGTCTGGAGGAAAAGCCGCCGTCAGCACATCGCCTGTCGCCCACCCGGGTTCACCTGGAGCCCAGTTCGCACGAACCTCGAGCATCATTCCTGGCGCGACGAGCGTGACTTGATCCCAGTTGGGTTGTGCTGTGACAGATTCCACGCGAGCTGGAATCGCGTTCCAGCGGTCAGGCACGGTTCCCGTGCGCGGCAGAAGGCGAATCTGTGTGGCAGGAATGGTCACGTCGACAAGTGTTCCAGATCGTAGTTCCTGTCGGTGTGCGGCCAGCAAACACATGCCCGGGGCAATCTCCACTTTGCCGAAGTCACCTTCGGACGCAATGAAACTGCCCGACATAAGATTTCCTGCGCCAAGGAGTTCCGCTGCCCGTCGTGACGGTGGGCGCAACGTGAGATCCCGGACATTGCCGTCTGCGATCAATTTGCCGCTGTCCAGGACAGCGACCCTGGGAGCAAAGGTGTACGCCTCCGCGATGTCATGAGTGACCAGGATCGCCGCGGCGCCACGTTCCTTCAGCCGCTCCTGCAACTCGGGAAGCAACAGCGCCCGGGTCCCCGCGTCTAGCGCACTGAATGGTTCATCCATGAGCAGCAGCTCAGGGTACGTGGCAAACGCCCGTGCGAGGGCCACGCGCGCTGCTTCGCCCCCGGAGAGCCCAAAGGGCTTGCGGTTCTCCAGGTGGGCCACCCCGAAGAGGGTCAGAAATTCTCTCGCCCGGCGTCGCGCCTCCGCGCGTGGCACACCCTGAAAATGGAGTCCGGCTGAGGCATTCTGCAGGACATCCACGCTGAACAGGAGAGGATCCTGGAAAACGACTGAGACACGACGCCTGAATCTCGCCACATTCGCGCGATCCAGGGCCTGACCGTCGAAGACGACTTCTCCGGCACTTGCAGAGCGCAGGAACGCGGCTATGTGCAGAAACGTCGTCTTGCCTGAACCATTCGGGCCGATGAGGGAGACACATTCTTCCGCATCGAGTTGAAAGGACGGGATGTCCAGCAGGACGCGCGGGCCGGCGTGAACCCGGATGTCTTGAAATTCGAGAATCGACGGAGTCATCCGCGTGAGGATTGTGGCTGACGCTGCAGGAGCGTGAGGAGGAACGTGACGACGTAGGTAATGGCCAGGAGCACGAAGGACAGGGCAAACGCGATGTCGAAGTGCCCTCGGCTCACCTCGAGCACAGTGGCGGTGGTGAGCACCCGAGTCTCGCCCTTGATGTTGCCGCCCACCATCATGGCGGCGCCGACCTCAGAGATGACCGCCCCGAATCCAGCCACCACGGCGGCGATCAGTGGCAGCCGTGCCTCGCGCAACAGCCACCACGCGGTCTGGACCTGGTTTGCCCCGAGCGCCCGGAGCTGAAGGCGGTAACGCGGATCGAGCGCGTGGATGGCAGAGTAGGAGAGCGCGGCGACGACCGGCGTAGCAATGAGAGCCTGGGCCACGACCATGGCGAGAGGGGAGTAGAGGAGACCCAGGGCGCCAAACGGGCCATTGCGCCAGAGCATGACGCTCACAATCAACCCAGCGACGATCGGGGGGAGGCCCATGCCCGCGTAGACGCCACCGACCGCAAGCGCGTGCCCGGGGAAGCGAGTGAGTGCGAGCAGGGCGCCAACAGGCACGCCGAGGAGCAGAGCGATGCTGGTGGCAGTGAGCGAGACGCGGAGCGAGAGAGCGACGATGGCCCAGACCTCCGCGTCCCTCCCAACGAGCAAGCGCCAGGCCTCAGCGAGGCCGGAGACGAGATCGCTCATCCCGTGATGTCGTCGGCTGCCTGGCTATGCGGCCGGCGTGGCCGCCGCAGCGACCGGAGTTGATCCGGCTTCAACCCCGCACGAATTGTCCGCGCAGGGCGTGAAGAGCGGCTCACCAAACTCCTCGACGCCAAAGGCGCCGATGAACTCCTGCGTACTGGGTTCCAGCAGGAAGTCCAGGAAGGCCGCGCCACCCACCGTGTCAATACTCTGTCCATTGTCGGGATTCGTCAGGATCACGTGGTAGACGTTCAGGAGCGCCGGGTCACCCTCGACGAGCACACCCAGGTCCAGCCGATCCTTCAGCGACAGGAACGTCCCCCTGTCCGAGATCGTATAGGCATCCCGCTCGTTCGCAATGTTCAGCGTGTCGGCCATACCGCTGCCGGCTTCCGTGTACCAGCTTCCGCCCGGCGTAATGTCAATCGCGGCCCAGAGCCTCTTCTCGAGTGCGTGCGTGCCAGAATCGTCACCGCGCGAGACGAACGGCGATTCGGAATCGGCAATGCGCTGCATCGCATCCGCTGCGGATGTGGCGCCGGCGATGCCGGCCGGATCAGCCGCCGGACCGACGATAACGAAATCGTTGTACATCACGGTCCGTCGCTCGGTGCCAAAGCCGTTGTCCATAAACGTCAGTTCTGCCCCCGGGGAGTGCACAAGGAGGACGTCCGCCTCGCCCTTTTCGCCCAGTTCGAGCGCAGCACCAGAGCCCACGGCAATCGGCTTCA
The DNA here is from genome assembly GCA_046328375.1 of Thermomicrobiales bacterium. Classification (GTDB taxonomy): domain Bacteria; phylum Chloroflexota; class Chloroflexia; order Thermomicrobiales; family UBA6265; genus JACCXM01. The sequence continues at coordinate 21,586 of JAXLWT010000038.1, read as the reverse complement.
GGGTGTAGCCGGTTTCCTCCTTGAAGATTGGCGCGAGGGCGTCAAGCAGGCCCGTGTCGGCTGTTGACGTGGTGGTGGCAAGGATGACGTCCCCTTCAGCCCGCGGTGTCGCTTCCTGGGCCTGGCCAGTCTGCGGTAGCAACGTCAACAGGCCGGCGAAGAGAAGGGTGAGCGTACCCCGCGTCAGCGCGCGCCGGGTCAGAGATTGTCGTTGGTGACTCACGGAGTGCCTCCCTTGCGTGGTTGAACGTTATGCTCAGCGGAGCATAACGCAGGCGTACGGCGAGCTACTCGTTTCCGTGAAACTCCGTCTGAAAGCGGCGCGTGATCACCTCCTGAACACCGCTGGTCATGCGACGGAAGCGACGGCAGACCTCTCGCGCCTGTGGGGTAAGGTGGCTACCTCCGCCATCTGCGCCCCCGCTCTCGGTGTCCAGCAGACGAATGCCGAGCGCCGCCTCGGTTGCCTTGACCCGATCCCACGCCGTTCGGTAGGGAACGTTGAGTTGCTCTGCCGCGCGCCGCAATGACCCATGGGCATCGATTGCTTCCAGGAGTTCTACGCGCCAGTCCGAAATGACGACGACATCGTTTCGCTCGATCCAGATCTTGGATCGGACGACCAACGGGTCCTCCTGCCGCGACGCATCCTCATCCATGGATCTATCCCTTGAGTCTCAGGTTTCCCGCTGTTGCGGCAACGTATCACAGAGGTTGGGCGCTCACAAGCAGTGGCGTGATGTCAGGCAGCGGCCGGATTCTGCGCCATGTAGCGCATGACCTCGTCGCGAGTGAGCAAGCCGGCCATGCGGCCGTTCTCGAACACCGGCAGGAACAGCAGCTCATTTGCGGACATGAGTTGCACGGCGGCCAGGAGGTCGTCATCCGGCGCAACGCTGGGCAACGCGTTGAGCGGTGTCATGAGGTCTCCCGCGTTCCGCATATTCCATTCCGCTCGCGGGACGGCAGCGATGTCGGGAAGCGTCACCACACCGGCGGGATTGCCGCTCACGGTGATGATGAACGATGCCTGACCAAGGCTGAGCACATGATTTTCGACAAGGTTCTGGATGATGACGTTCGACGCGATGTGTGGTTCGCGGACGATGCCCATCGCGGCGGAGACGGGCACGCCGGCAAGCTGGCTCTGCTGCAGGAGAGACCGGCGCTCCGAGTTGGCTGCCCCGTTGAGGAAGAAGCCGATAAAGACCAGCCAGATGCCCTGGAGAATATCGCCGCGAATCGCGAGGAAGAATCCGTACCCAATCAGGATGTAGGCGATGACCTGGCCAGCGAGGGCGGCGGCCCGCACGCCGTTTTCCAGTTTGCCCGTGGCGCCCCAAACGATGGATTCCAGGACGCGTCCGCCATCGAGCGGATAGCCGGGAAGCAGGTTGAACCCGCCCAGCATCACGTTGATCAGCGCGAGCCATTGGGTCGAAGCGCCGAGGTACCCGTGATCACCGACCGTCCGGTTCAACGCGAAAAAGAGGCCGGCGAGGACGAAGCTGGACGCGGGCCCGATGGCTGCAACGCGAAACTCTCCGCCTGGAGAGCGAGGTTTGCCAGCAATCTGCGCGACGCCTCCGAAGATGTACAGCGTGATGCTCTGGACCGGAATGCCCTGGCGGCGGGCTTCCCATGCGTGCGCCAGCTCGTGAACAAGAATGGATCCGAAAAAGAGCACCGCGGTAAAGAGCGCGGTCATCCAGCGACCGGTGGTCGTCATTTCGGGATAGGCGTTGGGGAGGAGGCCCCCGGCCAGGCTCCAGGTGATGAGACCCAGGATCAGGAGCAGGCTGGGATTGATCTGGATAGGGATCCCCCAGACCTGGCCGATGACAATGTTGCCCGAGTTGTCCCCGTTCGGCATTCACATACTCCTGCCGCCATCAGGCGGAGAAAAAGACATGGACCCGGTTAGCAATCCGGGCCCATGGTCGCGAACATCGTGCGGTTGAACCGGGTCAGGCGGCGGATTCGAGCGCGACCCAGGGGTAGGTCATGACCAACTCACGCGGTAAACGGTAGCCGCCCGCCTGTCCTGGCAGATGCCCCGTGACGAATCCATCACGGTCATACCATTCGATCTCGCCTTCCACCATCGCATAGAGGCTTGTGGCGTCGGCGCTGTCCTCTGGTTGAGGAAGTTGCTCCACCCAGAAACCAGCCAGCCATTCGGCAAACGAGGCAGCGGCTGCGTCACCGCGCCAGAGCGCGACGTAGGCTTCGGTCCAGGCCTGCGCCATGATGCGAGCCCCGGCAGTATCACCCCCGGGGAATCGGGTTGGGTACGTGGTCATGTGCGTCAAATGCTCCTCGAATTGGCATGCCTCGCTGGGCTGACTTATCGCTCATCCCGGCTCATGCCGGAAACCAGGCTGACGTAATAGAGCAGTGAGAGCAATGACGTCGCAAAGCCCGCGACGTAGGTCCAGGCAGCGGCGTTGAGGACCGAGGCCACCCCTCGACCTTCCTGCCCACGCTCCAGCCCACCGTCGACCAGGCCGAGATTCACGAGTTGCTGCTTGGCACGCCGGGAAGCATCGAACTCGACTGGAAGCGTGACGAGCGCAAAGATCGTAGACAGTGCGAAGAGGGCAACACCCGCCCAGGCGAGACCGGTAACCTGCAGGAAAATACCGGCAATCAGGACAAAGATCCCGAGTTGGGAGCCGATGTTGACCGCCGGCACGATGGCCGTGCGGAACTTGAGTGGCGCGTAGGCCTGGGCGTGCTGCAGGGCGTGGCCAACCTCATGGGCGGCGATGCCCATGGCCGCGATACTCGGCGTGCCGTAAACACCGTCAGACAGGAAGAGCGCCCGCTTGCCGGGATCGTAGTGGTCCGTGAGCTCACCGCGCACCTGCTCGACGGGCACATTCTGCAGCCCGTTGGAGTCAAGAATGCGCCGCGCCACCTGGGCGCCAGTCATGTTGACGTCGTTGCGGACCTTGCTGTATTTGGCGTAGCTCCCCTTGACACGGCTCTGCGCCCAGAGCATCAGGATGACGCCGGGGATCATGAAAACGAAGTACATCGGGTCAAAGATCATGAGCAGTTACCTTTCTGCGGTCACGAACGTGATTTCCGGTGACGTGCTCACCATCTACGGCCCCACGCGTGCAGTTTCCTGCCTGAGATGCACGTGGCCTGCGTCACTTCCGACCGTTTCTGTCGTCATAACGCGTGGTGATGGACGGGGGTTCCCACTGTCAGGTGACAAAAAAGGAAACCCCGGCCAGCCCGATAGCCGGGCGCAGCCAGGGTCTTACTGGGCCATGCGCGGGTCGCATGATCCCGGGCCGGCGCTCACGCGCGTACTGACGACTCCGGGGCCGGGCCAACAAGAGCGGCGCGGCAGTTACTCCCCCTGTTGCGTTCAGGATACATATGCTGGCGAAAATGGCAAGCGTCGCCCGGACCGGGAGTGCTACCCGATCGTGTCCCGGGTGCGGTAGAGCAGTTCGCCTTCCGGATCGACCTGTAGGGCTGCTGAGGCAACGCCGACGAAGAGTCCGTGCTCAACGACTCCTGGCGTGGCCTTGATGGCAGCAGCCAGCGCCGCAGGGTCCGTGATCGGCTCGAGCGCGCAGTCCAGGATGTGGTTGCCCTGATCAGTGACGTAGGGCGAGGTGGATGCGCTGGCGGCGGAGCGCAGGTGCGGCACGAGGCCGAGGGATTCCAGCCGGTTAGCCGTGTGCTTCCAGCCAAAGCGTACGACCTCTACCGGCAGGGGAATGCGTACACCCAGTTGCGGCACACTCTTCTCGCTGCTGGCAACCAGCACAAACTGCGCACAGGAGAGCGCGACCAGTTTCTCCATGAGCAGTGCGCCGCCCCGGCCTTTGACGGCATTCAGCGCCGGGTCAATCTCATCCGCGCCATCGATTCCCAGATCGAGCGCTGCTACATCATCGAGCCCCAGCAGGGGGATGGCGAAGGAGCGGGCCAGCTCTTCGGTTCGCGCCGACGTAACCACGCCAGTCATGGTGAGACCGCTGGCAACCCTGCGGCCCAGTTCTTCGACGACGGCACTCGCGGTCGACCCGGTACCAAGTCCGACAATCATCCCTGGCTGCACCAGATCAGCCGCGGCGACGGCGAGGCGCTGAAGGCGCTCCTGCTCCTCCATCACGAGCGTCCCGTTCGTGAGAGGCGAGCCGCCGCTGCCTTGTCTACGAGCCACGTCAGCGAACCATCCGGTTGCGACGGGGCGATCGACTGTGCAGGCCGTGCCTCGGGATCCACCTCACCCTCGAGCACCGCTTCCAGCATCTCCGCCTTCCCGGGACCTCCGACCAGGAAAACGATGTCGCGAGCCGCGTTCAACACTGGCCGGGTCAGCGTCAGCCGGTCGGCGTCGAGTTTGGGCACGAAGTTGGCGACTGCCAGGGGCGTTTCCGCCTGCAAGGCTTTGGTGTGGGGGAAGAGCGACGCGGTGTGACCGTCATCGCCCATGCCGAGAAGCACGAGGTCAAAGCGCGGCACGCCGGTCTCCTGGCCGAAGGCGGAGCGCAGGTTGACTTCATACTCCATCGCGGCGGCACCGGAGGCTTCCGGGTCGGTCAACCAGGGGTGCACGTTCTCCCGGGGAATGCCCACGCTATCGAGATAGCCGCGCATCGCCTCGCCAGCGTTACTCTCAGGCGAAGCGAGCGGGACACAACGCTCATCACCCCAGAAGATCTCGACCTTGTCCCACGGAATGCGGGAGCGGTAGGGCTCGCGAGCCAGCAACGTGCCCATTTGCTTCGGCGTGCTGCCGCCGGAGAGGGCGACGAAGGCCCGGCCGCGTGCATCGACCGCGGCCCCGATGGTGGACGCGAAGCGCTCCGCGGCCGCCACGGCCAGCTCGGCGCTGTCGTCCACCACAATGACATGCCCGCGCGGGCCAAAGTCCAGTTTCTCGACGGAAGCGGTTCCGGTCATCGTGGTACAACCCCTGTGAATCCTGCGGGCGCAAGGTCTGCGGCGAAGATCATGGCGGCCTCGAACACCGGGTCACGGCTGAAGGCGCGTAATTGCTCGGCAAGCAGATCCGCCTCTCCCGGGAGAGGCGCAAAAACGGTGCGCACGATCGAGGCGGATCCCGGCATATCGCTGCTGGTAGAAATTTCGTTCTCGTCAAGGCGGTCGATCTTGAAGACGCCGGACTTGCCGCCGTCCGCCGCCAACTTCACATCGAGCAGCGTCGAGGCCGCCAGTGGTCGCGCCGTTGGCCGCAGCGTGATCGAGACTTCGCGTTGCTGCCCCGATGATCCAGCGCGAAGCGTGGCTCGCCAGACATTCGGGTCACCGCGCACGGGCAACAGCTCGCCCGGCGTGCGCCAACCGAGGCGCGAGCCGAGCCACCCGGCGTAGAGCAGGGCACCGGAGAATCCCGACCACTGGTGCGCAGAATTGCCGTAGGTGACGGAAATCTCGTCAATCAGGTCCAGCATGGGCAGAGCGCCAGGCACATCGAAGAACTGGGTCGTCAGGCGGCGCCAGGGCGAGAGGCGGGCCCAGGCCAGGTCGCCCAGCGCTACGTCTTCGCGCAACCCGCCGACGAAGTTGCGCAGGTTGTGTAGCCCCGCCGCGGTTTGCACCGCCATCGCGCTGTCGACAATGAGACGGTCACAGACATCCACCAGCTCCATGAAGAGCTGGCTGGTGTCGGTTGGATCTGTCGCCCACCACAGGACATCCGGCAGGTCCGGCATCAGCAGCGGCGAGGCGATCGAGGCGAGCTGAGCCTCGTTCTCGGCACTGACATCGATCGTAATGCACTCGAAGACGGTGGCGGGTCGTCCGCGGGCAGAGGTTTGCTCCAGCAACTCAATCTGCACGTCCAGGCCCGCTGTCGGGTCGATGGGTCCCGAGGTGTCGGAGTAGAGAATGGTTGCACGCGACGGGTGAATGTCCTCAAGCGAGGCGATCGTCTGGCGTATGCGCTCCGCGTCGCGGCGGCTGCGGGCCGCGGAGATCAGGTTCATGGTCGCGGCGCGGGCAACCGGCATCGGGCCGCCGTCTGTCCCGGACGGCGAGCGCGCGACGCTGGCGGCGTTGCGCGCCGCGCCATAGTCGCGCCAAATCTCGTGGAGGCGCGCCGAGACCTGGTTTGCATCGTGCACATGCGCTTGCCACGATGCGCCGGGTACCGGGGTCGCGACGGAACGGACCCCGTGGGTGCGGGTTACGACCATGACAGCTCTGTCCGCTCTACGGCCGCCGCCAGGCGAAGCCGGCGCTGGCGATCATTTCGTCGGCCTGCACGGGACCCCAGGATCCAGCAGCGTAGGTGTATGGGCTCGGGGCGTCGGGTGCGTTCCAGACATCGAGGATCGGCTGCATGATCGCCCAGGCGGATTCAACTTCGTCGCGGCGCGTGAACAGCGTTGGGTCGCCGCGAATGACGTCCAGCAAGAGGCGTTCATACGCGTCCGGGCCAGCCTCGCCGAAGGCGGTGCCGTAGGAGAAGTCCATGCGCACGGGACGCACATTGGTGCCAGCGCCGGGCACTTTGGCGTTGAAGCGAATGGCAATCCCTTCGTCGGGCTGGATACGCATGGAGATGACGTCCGGAGTTGGCTCCAGTTCAGCGCCGCCAAAGATCAGGTGCGGCACGCGCTTGAGGGTGACGGCGACTTCCGTCACGCGGCGTGGAAGCCGCTTACCGGTGCGCAGGAAGAAGGGGACGCCGTTCCAGCGCCAGTTCTCGACCTTCAACCGCAGGGCCACGTACGTCTCCGTGTGGCTCTCCGGCGAAACACCCTTCTCCGCGGTGTAGCCAGGGACCGGTACGCCGCCAATGAAGCCGGGGCCATACTGGCCCGGCACGACCCAGCGCGTGACGTCCTCAGTGCCGACGGGAGGCACGACCGAGCGCAGCACCTTGACCTTTTCATCGCGGACGGCATTGCCGCTGTAGCGAGCGGGGTGCTCCATCGCGACGACGGTCAACAACTGCAGCAGGTGGCTCTGCACCATGTCGCGCAGGGCTCCCGCACTGTCGTAGTAGCCCGCGCGCCCCTCCACGCCGATCGACTCAGCCGCCGTGATCTGCACGTTGTCGACGTAGTTCCGGTTCCAGATTGGCTCAAAGAGGATGTTGGCGAAGCGGAACGCCAGGATATTCTGGACGGTCTCCTTGCCCAGGTAGTGGTCGATGCGGTAGATCTGCCGCTCGGAAAACGCGTCCGCCATCTCCTGGATGAGATCCCGCGCGGACGCGAGATCGTGCCCGAAGGGCTTCTCGACGACAATGCGTTGCCAGCCTTCGGCGGGCTCGATGTAGTTTGCCTGCCGCTCGGAAACGCCCGCCTCGGCGAGCCCATGGATGATGGGCAAGAAGTAATTGGGCGACGTGGCCAGGTAGAAGATACGGTTGCCCTTGGTGCCGCGCTCCGCATCGATCTCGACCAGCCTGGTCCCAAGGCGCTGATAGGTTTCGGGGTCGTTGAAGTCGCCGCGGACGTAGCTCAGGCCGTTGGCGAAGCTCTGCCACCCCTCGTCGGTGACCGGCGTGCGAGCACTGGCGGTGACTGCTTCCCGCATCTTCTCGCGGAAGTCGGCGTCGCTCCAGTCACGGTGCGAAACCCCGACGATGGAGAACCCCTCGGGCAGCGACGAGTCGACCGCAAGGTCGTACAGCGCCGGCATCAGCTTGCGTGAGGTGAGATCACCACTCACGCCAAAGATGACCATGGCGGCGGGGACGACCGCGCGGTCGGCCTGCGTCGAGCGCAGAGGATTGACGACCTCCTCGGCGCTCGTCCAGGCGTCGAAGGGTTGTGACCAGAGTTCGGAATGGACTTGCGTGTCGGTATCTGTCATTGCGTGAGGCGGCGCCTCGTCTCTCTCTCGCTCATGGTTCGAGGACCTCGATGCGCTCGGGCTCGTCCTGCCAGACGGTATGGAAGATGCCGTCGCGGTCCAGGCGCTGATAGGTGTGCGCGCCGAAGTAATCGCGCTGGGCCTGGATCAGGTTGGCCGGCAGCGAAGACTGGCGCAAGGTGTCGAAGTAATCGATGGCGGACGAGGTCGCCGGAGCCGGGATGCCCCAGGTACGCGCGGTGATGTTGGTCCGGCGTGCCCCTGGCACACTCTCGTCCGAGAGATGTGCGATCTGCGGGTCGAGCAACAGGTTTTCCAGCGTCGGGTTCTCCCGGAAGGCGCGCATGATATCCGCCAGGAACGCCGCGCGAATGATGCAGCCGCCCGTCCAGATACGCGCAATCTCGGAGAGGTTCAGTTCCCAGGAGTAGGTAGCGCTTGCCGCGGCCAGGAGGGCCATGCCCTGGGCATACGACGAAATCTTGGCGAAATACAGGGAGTGCTCCAGCGCGGCCAGGGCGGATTCGCGGCTGCCGTCGCCGAGCGCGCCCTGCGCCGCGGCGACATCTCCCGGGCTGTCGGGCCCGACCAGTACCTCACTCGCGCGGAGGCGGAGCGCTCGCTGCGAAGAGAGCATGCGCGCTGTCACTGCCGCGTCGATGGTCGGGACTGGGCTGCCCAGCTCGAGCGCGCTCTCGATCGTCCACCGCCCCGTGCCCTTCTGCTCGGCGGCGTCGAGGATGAGATCGACAAGCGGTTTCTTCAGCTCAGGCTCGACGTAGCGCAGCACGTCGCGCGTGACCTCGATCAAGTATGAGGCAAGGGGTCCTTCGTTCCAGGCGGCGAAAACGTCGGCAATTTCCGCCGCGCCCATGCCAAGTGAGGTGCGCATGACATCGTAGGTTTCGGCGATGAGTTGCATATCGCCGTACTCGATGCCGTTGTGGACCATCTTGACATAGTGGCCGCTGCCACCGGGCCCGATGTAGGTGACGCAGGCGCCGTACTCGGTCTTGGCGGCAATCGCGTTCAGCATGGGTTCGATGATCTCGAACGCCTCTCGGTTGCCACCCGGCATCAGGCTCGGGCCCCAGAGTGCCCCCAGCTCGCCGCCAGAGACGCCCATACCGACGAACCGAATGCCTTGGCCCTCGAGTTCCAGGGCGCGGCGCTCGCTATCGTGAAAATTGGAGTTGCCACCGTCAATGACGATGTCACCCTGGTCGAGCAGGGGCACCAGCTCCGTGATCACGGCGTCGACCGGGACCCCCGCCTTGACGAGGAGGATGATCTGGCGAGGAGGGGCCAGAGCAGCCACAAAATCCGCCAGCGTTTCGGCGCCAGCGATGCCCGTGTCCTGGGCGCGGTCCGCCATGAACTCCATGGTGCGGGTGGTCGTGCGATTGTAGACCACGAGCGGGTAGCCATTTCGGGCAATATTGAGGGCCAGGTTCTCGCCCATGACCGCCAGGCCGATCAGCCCAACGTGAGGTTTTGCTTCGCTCACCGGCGCTATGTCTCCCCGCGCTTCAGTCGCGCGCTGCCGCGGCACGCCACGGCGCGATTGTACTGTCTCCCCTCGGGCCGATTGTCAGGCAAGCGCGCAGACCATCTCGGGGGCCAGCCAGGCCGGGGGCAGGTAGGCGTTGGCCAGGGACAGCGGCAGCACCTCTGGCTTAAGGGCCAGGCCGAGTTCGCGTTGCATGAGGGCGCGCGTCGCCTCGATGCGTTGCCAGAGAGAAGGGAACTTCTGCGCAAGGTCATTACGCAGCGGCTCGTCCGCCAGTACGACCGTGTCCTCGCAGTTCAGCGCCGTGCCGGGCGGCATCGGGGCCGGAATGATGTCGCACTGGATCGCCATGCCAGAGGCAAGACGGATGGTGCTGCCACGCTCGATCGGGGAGTGGACCCACTCATCATAGGAGGTGAGGTGCCCCGGGTTTAGCGAGGGGCGGAACGTGGCGTTGGCGCCAGCGAGGGTGTCATCGACTGCGGCGAAGACTTCACCGCCGGTCGCATCGAGGCCGATGGTCGAGTACCAGGCAGCCTGGGCCAGGAAGTACGGGCGAACGTACTGCTGGAAAAACTCGTGGCTGACCGCTTCCTCGACCATGCCGGCCCGGCAGCAGAGCGATCCCCAGTAGCCGATACCGCAGGAGATACCGTCACCGGCCGCGATCTTCCGGCCGCCGGGGGAGCGCAGCCCATTGATGGCTTCGCCGGGGCCACCGCTGGCCACGATGGGGTGCATGGAAACGGGCTCCCCGGCCCACCCGAAGTTGGCGGCTGCCCGGCGTTCCGACATGCCCGGCCTGGCGCCGCGCACGACGTTGAAAACCGCCTGGCTGGCACGGAGTGCGGCCCAGGCAAAAACGGCGATCTGCTCGGCGCTGTTCTGCGCGCGAAGGCCATCGGCCGCGGACATCAGCACGGAGGTGACGTCGACAGGCGCTTCGCCGGTGACCCGCCGTAGTGCCTCGACCACGTGGACGGGTACCCAGGATGGCCGCCGCGTGTCCGCGTGCTCCTGCACGGTCAGGTACTTCCAGCCGGCGACACCGACGACATCACCCGTGCCGAGGCCGGCGTCGCTCAGCACAGCTTCGAGGACCGGCGTCCTGTCGCGGGGCTGCGCCATGAGACTGAAGCCCTGGTACAGGAGGACACTTGGTGCAGGTCGGGCCTCGACCGCGTGGATGACCCCTTCATTCCCGACGAGCAGGTGGCGCTGGCCGTTGGGACCGAGGAGGAGGAGCGCCTCCTCGAAGCGCGGATCGAACCCGGTGAGGAAAAGGAGGTTGGCGTTGTGCTCGCGGTCGCCGTAGACCGCGACCCAGGGTGTGCCAGCGCGACGTAACGTTTCTTCACACCGTCTCAGGTACTCGGCGTCAGGAATCTGCGGCGGCTCATCGTCGGAGTCATAGGATGGCAGCGCGACCTGGCGAAGAATCACGTCTGGCACGGAGAGCAGATCCTTTCCCGAAACGGTCGTGCCCGGCGCAGCGAACCACGCCGGGCAGGCAAAGCGGAGAACCGAGCGGCGCGGCTAGTCAGCCGGTGCAGCGGCAAGCTGGGCGCGCTTGGACGCGACGCCGCTGAGAAGGGAGTCGAAGCTCTTGACGAAGGCCGCGATCCCTTCCTCTTCCAGTTGATCGGTGACCGCCTGGAAATCGATGCCTGCGGCTTGCAAGGCAGCCATGGTGGCAGCGGCTTCCTCCACGCCGGTGTCGATGGTGCGCGCGACCGTGCCGTGATCGAGGAACGCAATGATGGTGGGACGCGGCATGGTGTTGACCGTGTCCGGGCCGATGAGCTCATCGACGTAGAGCGTATCGGGATAGGCCGGATTCTTGACCGAGGTGGAAGCCCAGAGCGGCCGCTGCACCTTGGCGCCTGCCGTGGCCAGCGTTTCCCACGCGGGCCCGGAGAAGATTTCCTGGTAGGCCTTGTAGGCCAGTTTCGCGTTGGCGACGGCGGCCTTGCCCTTGAGGGCCTCAAGTTCGGCCTGCTTTGCCTCGTCCTTCGTGCCGGCGATCAGGGCGTCGAGTTGCTTGTCAACGAGCGCATCGACGCGGGAGACGAAGAAGGAAGCGACCGAGGCAATGCGATCGACCGACTCACCCCGGGCGTGTCGCGCCTGCAGCGCGGCGATGTAGGCCCGCGCGACCCGCTCGTACGCCTCCACGGAGAAGAGGAGGGTGACGTTGATGTTGATCCCCTCGTTCAGCATCTGCTGGATGACTGGCGAGCCCTCGAGGGTGCCCGGGATCTTGACCATCAGGTTCGGGCGGTTGACGCTCTTCCAGAGGCGTCGGGCGTCGGCCTCCGTCCGTTCGGCGTCGCGCGCGCCAAGCGGCGAGACCTCGATCGAGACGAAGCCGTCGCCGCCATTCGAGGAGTCATAGAGCTCACGGAACAGATCACACGCCGCCTGGATGTCGGCGACGGCGACCGATTCAAAGATCTCCGCGTCGTCCAGGCCCTGCGCGACCAGCTCAGCCACCGAGTCGTCGTAGGCGTTGCCGGCGGCAATCGCCTTCTCGAAGATGGTGGGGTTGGAGGTCAGTCCCCGAATTCCAGTCTCGGTGATTGCTTTCGCAATTGCCCCCTGGTTGAGCATGTCGCGCGAGATATCGTCCTGCCAGGCACTCTGTCCCTCCTGCAGGAAAAGTTCAGTAATGCGATTTGCGGCCATGGCCGTGTCTCCTTCTGGATGCCGCTGCTAGCGGTCGTCGATGTCAATTGCCTGAGCGTCCTTGCCGAGAACCCGCAGGCGGTTGCGGCGACGTGCGGCGCCGTGAAGCCGAAGTGCTTGAGAACAATGCCGCCCGGACCAGACGCCGTAGCGGTCAATGCCAACGACGGCACCCCGCTCACCAACCCAGCGCTCCCAGCCGAGTGTGACGCCGGCCTCAACCGCGACGCGCGCGGTGCCCACGACCGAGGACAGACTCCCGGTAGGCAACGTCCTTCTTTCCGAAAAGCTCCCAGGAGGGCATGCTGACGACCCGCGCCGCGACCCCCTGCCCGGCGAGGAGTGCGGCAGCCTGGACGAGCATCCACTTCGGCGCCGGTCCCGATGAGGACGACGTCAGGGGGCGCCGGCGGGCCTTGGAGAGGATGTAGGCGCCGTCGGCCGCAGGCCGGTGGCACCCCGAGCGGTCCAGGATCGGCAGGTCCTGGCGCGGAGACCAGCACGGACGGTCCGTCCATCTCCATCGAAACCTGCCAGGCCTCGGCGGTCTCATTGGCGTCGGCCGGGCGGATGGTGACCAGATCCGGGATGGCGCGGAGGCTGAGCAGTTGCTCGACTGGCTCGTGGGTCTGGGCCATCTCACCCACCGCGATGCTGTCGTGCGTGAAAACGAAAATGACCTTGAGATCAGAAAGCGCGGCCAGGCGCATCGGCAGGCGCATACCGTCCGCGAAGACCAGGAAGGTCGCCGTGAAGGGGATGGCGCCACCGTGGGCCGCGATGCCATTGGCGATGCTGCCCATGGCGTGCTCGCGAATACCGAAGTGGATGTTGCGGCCGGCGTATCCTCGCCGCCGGTCGGAAGATCTGCTCCTGGCTGACGTCCGGGACCGAACCTGGCATCTCGAAGTCGCCAAGGTTCTTCATGGCGGTGTTGGTGGATGGGTTCGGGTCGGCCGAGCCGCCGATGAAGGTTGGCACTTTGCTGGCGAACGCGTTGATGACCTCCCCGGAGGCCTTGCGCGTGGAGACTGGCTTGCTGCCCTCCCAGGATGGAAGGTCTGCGTTCCAGCCCGCGGGCAACTTGCCGGCGAGCATCCAGGAACACCTGGGCCAGTTGCGGCCGCGCACCCTCGTACTCAGTGAAGGCACGCTGCCAGCTCGCCTGCGCCACGGCCCCGCGTGCGCCCGACTCCCGCGAAGTGCTCGTAGACCACCTCCGAGACGTGGAAGGAGGGGTTCCCCGGCGTAGCCGAGGGCCGCCTTTTGTCTGCGCGACGCCTTCGGCTCCGAGAGGCGAGCCATGGACGCCAAAATTTCCCGCCTTCGGCGAGCCGAAGCCGATCGTGGTGCGCGCGCAAATCAGGGAGGGCTTGCCCCGTTCGGCCTGCTGATCGCCCCGCGCACGGCGTCGACATCGTTGCCATCGATCTCCTGCACGTGCCAGCCGAGCGCGCGGAAGCGGCCCGGGACATCCTCGGAGAAGGGGCGAGCGTCCCGGCCAGCGTGATCTGGTTCTGGTCGTACAGGTAAATCAGCTTGCCGAGGCCCAGGTGGCCAGCGAGTGACGCCGCTTCCGCCGCAACGCCCTCCATGATGTCGCCGTCAGAGACGATGCCGTAGGTGTAGTGATTGACGATCTCATGGTCCGGCGTGTTGAAGGTGGCTGCGAGGAAGCGCTCGGCGAGAGCCATGCCGACGCCGTTCGCAAAGCCCTGGCCGAGCGGACCGGTCGTCACCTCGACGCCGGGAGTGGAGCCGCTCCGGGTGGCCGGGGTCATGGAACCAAGCTGGCGGAAGTTCTTGAGCTCTTCGATGGGCAGCGCATACCCGCTGAGGTGGAGCAGGCTGTAGCAGTGCTGACCCGTGGCCCGCCGAGAGGACGAAGCGGTCGCGGTCCGGCCAGTGGGGCTCCTGCGGGTTGAACTTCATGAACTCGGTAAAGAGGACGTAGGCCATCGGCGCCGCGCCGAGGGCAGGCCGGGATGAGCCCAGATTTGCGGCCTGGATGGCGTCGATCGACAGGACGCGAATGGCGTTGATGGCTTCCGTTTGCAGATCGTGCAGGGCGGGGCGGACAAGCAAGCCTCCTCGACTTCCGGCTCCACGCACGCGCCGCAGGCCGGGAAGGATTCTGGATCAGGGGACCGGGAATGCGGTCACAGGAAAGTATCCCACCTCGTGCAAGGAGCGTGTGTTATCGCCATACGACGGGGCGAGTTGCAGGCAGGATGGGGACGGGCTAGGCTATTGCTTGGGAAGGGTAGCTCCAAAATCCGTCACCTGACTCTGCGTTATTGCTCTGTCCTGGGCGCTGGCGGCGTGGATGCTGCACGTGTCCGCGTGGGCGATGACATTGGGTGAGGCATGTTCAATTCGGCGTTGCAACAGGCATACCGCGGCAGCTATCTCAAACCAAGCAACTGGCTTCCAAACATCATCGCCGGCATCGTGGTTGGCCTGGTGGCGCTGCCACTGGCGATGGCCTTCGCCGGCATCGCCTCGGGCGCAAAACCAGAGAACAGCATCTACACCGCGATCGTGGCCGGCATCGTGGCCTCGACACTGGGTGGCAGCCGCCTGCAGATCTCCGGCCCGACTGGGGCGTTCATCGTCATCCTCTCCAGCATCACCACCCGTGCGGGTTTGCGGCGGCGCCACCAGATCGCGACGCTGATGGCCGGAATCATCCTGGTGATCATGGGCGTGACCAAGCTTAGCCGCCTCGTGAAGTTCATTCCCGACCCCGTTATCGTCGGCTTTACCGCGGGGATCCACGGCGTCATCATCAGGACCCGGGCAGTGGCACTACTTCTTCGGCCTCGAGGAAGCCGGAAGGGGAGCACTTCCACGAGAAGATGCTGAACCTCTTCCGCGAGTTGCCGCACTTCGATCCGACGACGACGCTGCTGGCGCTCATCTCACTGGCAATCGTCATCTGGCCGCGGTTGCCGGTCGTGGCCGCGTGCCGGAGCCCGCTGATCGCCTGATCGTGGCCACGGCGGCGGTGGCAATCTTCCGGTTCCCGACCGTCGGCAGTGCGTTCGGCGGGATTCCGTCCGGTCTGCCGACTCCTCCGTGCCAAAAGTGACGCCGGGCCGCGTGATCAGGCTTGCTCGGGCCAGCGCTCGCGATCGCGCTCCTGGGGTCGATCGAGTCGCTGCTCTCCGCGGTAGTTGCCGATGGCATGGGCGGGGGAGCCGAGCACGACTCAACCAGGAGTTGGTGGGGCGGGAGCTCGCCAACATCGTGTCACCTCCCTCAGGGAGAAGCTTCCTACCGCCGCGACTGGCGCCGTGCCCGCACGGCAACGAACATCAAAGAACGGCGGCAACAGCCCGATCGCCGGGGTGGTGCACTCGCTTGTGCTGGTGCTGATCATCGTGGCGCTGGCGCCGCTGGCGGTGAACGTGCCGCTGGCCGCGCTGGCCGCGATCCTCTTCGTCGTCGCCTGGAACATAGGCGACGCCCGGCTTTATGGTGAGCATGATCAGGCGGGCGCCGCGGGCGGACGTGGCCGTACTGCTGGTGACGTTCACCGCCACGGTGTTCGCCGACCTGGTGGTGGCGGTCAACGTGGGAGTCATCCTGGCGACGCTGAACTTCCTGCGCCGCATGTCGACCTCGTCGAGGTGCACGAGCTTTCGCACGAGCAGATCGAGCAGAGACTTGCGGGAGGACCGGAACGTCACGGTCCCGCCGGGCGTGCTCGTCTACCACATCGACGGTCCGTTCTTCTTTGCCGCCGTGGAAACGTTTGAGCGCGTCCTGGAGCGCGCGGCGCCGACCCGAAGGTGCTGGTGGTGCGCTTGACCGACATGCCGTTCACCGACATGACCGGCCTGCAAGACCCTGGAAGAGGCCATTCATCACCTGCAACAGCTTGAGGGGTGCGCGTCATCCTCTGCGAGGCGAACGAGCGGGTGTACCGCAAGCTGGGGCGTGCTGGACTGCTGGCCGGGTTGGCGGGGGACGGCTACGTGGAGACATTGGTGGCGCGATTCGTCGCGCCGCGGCGGGGTGTGGAAGTCGCATGCCGTGGCCGTTGAATCGAAGGTCAGATTCGCCCATGGGTGGCAACACACCACTCGGTGCGCCGGCGTAGGGGGAGCGCCAAATTCACCCGCATACATCGCCAGGGCAGTGGGAGCACGATTCCCACTGCCCCGGTCATTGCGCCAGCAGGCGCTTGGCGCACGTTCAGCCCATCGCTGAGGCGGCGCGCGGCATGCCGCGCACGCCGAGGAGACCAGCGAGGCCGACTTCGACGATCAGGAGGCTAATCACGGCGCGGCCTGGTGCTGGCGCTGCTGGCGACGGCGTGCAGGTAGATGGTCGAGATGCCGGCCGCGCCGGCGGCGCTGGCCAGTTGCTGCGCACGGCGGTAACGGAACCGGAGGCGCTCCCGGCTTCGTCGAGGGCGATATCCCCCAGTGCGACGTCGAAGACAGCGGCGAAGGCGGGACCCGCGCCAACCCCGATGATGAAGAGGGGCAGCGTCAGAAATGGAGTGCTGAGTTGCGAGGTGTCGGGGAGCGCCACCAGGATGGCGATCATGATCGCTACCCCGGCCAGGACGCCCGGCAGCGAACACGAGGCGGCGACCGAGCTTCGCCACGGCGTTCCGCGCGAAGATCGAAGAGACCACGATGCCGATGGCGATGGGCGCCGTGGCGAAGTGACGCGGCGAAGGGTGGTAAGCCAAGCCCCGTCTGGCCGGACGAAGCCCGACCACGAGCATGAGGCCGAGTGAGCTGCCGCGAAGAAGATCGAAACCACCGAGCCCGGCCACGAAGCCACGGTTGCGGAAGAGGACCGCTGCAAGAAGAGGTGTTGCCGAGCTGCGCTGCCGTAGTACGAACACGACGAAGAGGAGCGCCGGCCAGGAGTGAGGCGAGGGTGTAGGCCGGCCGCCGGCGTCGGCGCCCTGGATGACCCAAAGAGCACGCCGAACGTGGAGCCGGCCAGCAGGAGGAAGCCCGGAAGGTCGATGTGCACCGAGGCATCGCCGCCGTCATCCTGGGGCAGGATGAGCAGCGCGCCGGCGAAGGTCACCACGCCAACGAGCAGGTTGATCAAGGAACGCGGCGCGCCAGCAGGCCGCGATGTTGGCGTTGATCAGGGCGCTACCGGCGACGAGCGGCCGGCGGCGGGACCCAGCACCGGGCCAAAGGCGCTGAAGGCCTGGCCCATCTGCTCCCACGAAAACGCCTGGCTGATGCCGAACCCCTGCGGGATCATCAGGGCGCCGAACGCGCCCACGGGCCAGTATGATCATGGTGGGTGACGTGGCGAGGCCACAGGCGACCAGAGACGCGGTGAAGCGATGCCGATGAGGAAGAGGCGCTTCCGCCCCGGAAACTTGTCGCCGAGACGGCCGCCTGGAACGAGCAGGATGCCCATGCTCAGCGCGTAACTGGCGCCGAGCCAGGAGATCAGGCCCGCGCCACCCCCGAGCGACTGCGCGATGGACGGCGCGGCGATGAAGTGGTGATCGTGGCATCGAGCAGGAAGTCGACGATGTCAGCCAGCAGGACGATGGCAAGGATGAGCCAGGGCTGCAAGGGGCCGGGCGATGGTTGAAGCCGAAAGCTGCGATGGTTAGGACATTGATGGCTCCTGAGGCGAGGCAACGAATTCAAGTACAATGATCGTAACGATCATCGTTCATGGCGCTGATCACTGTACGGGAGTGACCTGACGGTGTCAAGGAGGATTCACCCGCAACGCAGTCCGGGCCGCGGAGCCGGCGTGACCGGCCAGCCAAGGCGCCGCTGAGGCGCCAGGGGCGTCATCGTGGACGCTGCATTGCGACTCATCGACCGTGAGGGCGTCAAGCGGTGTGTGTGTGTGTGTGTGTGAGGGGGAGGCTCACACGATGCGGGGGGGTGGCGCAGGAGTTGGACACCGGGCCCACTTCGCTCACGTCTACGTCAACAACCGGCGGCACCTGCTCGACCTGGTCCTGGACCGGGTGATGGTGGAGATCGTAATCGTGCCGCAAAGGACGGCACGTGGAAGGAGCGCCTGATCGGGCTCCTCCAGAATGAGAGATTGTCGCGACTCTCGGGAAGCGGCGGGGGCTAACGCTGGTCGCGCTCGGCATGATCCCGACCGGGAGCAACGCCATGGTGGTGCAGGAGCACACCCTGGGCCCTGTTGCGGGGAGGGTGGCCTGGACGACGCCACCATCGCCTGGGCC
This sequence comes from Thermomicrobiales bacterium, assembly GCA_046328375.1. Lineage (GTDB taxonomy): Bacteria > Chloroflexota > Chloroflexia > Thermomicrobiales > UBA6265 > JACCXM01. Next base: position 3,371 of record JAXLWT010000038.1, on the reverse strand, counting down.
GTGGATCTCCTGGCGCATTGGTCGCGGCCTCGGCGGCGGAGAACATCTTCGGTGACCGCATGGCCGCGGGCGAAGAGATGGCGGACGTGCTGAAGCGCGTCAATGATGCCTTTGCGTCGCTGCCGCCGGAGCAGTTCCCGCTGATCGCCCTGCTGCGGCCGCTGATGATGACCGGGAGCGGGGAGGATCGTTTTCGCTGGTGGATCCGGTGATCCTGAAGGCGGCCTGTAGCGACGACTCCGCCGCCGGTGTCCGGGACGTCAGCCGGTGTGCCGGCCGACAGTGGCGGGAACCGCCCGGAGCAGCACCATGGCGACGAGGACGAGCACCACCAGCACGATCAAGGCCGTGGGACGTCGAGGAGGCCCTGCTTACCTGGGCGACCAGCGTCCAGATCAGCGGCCCGATCAACAGGGCCAACCTTCCTGAGGAGAGTCCGTAGAGGGCAGAAACTTGCCGAGCTCTGCCGCTGGCGACAGCGCGGCCATGAGCGGAAGTCGAAGGTAGATGCCCCCGAGGGCAAAGCCGGCCAGCAGTCCACTGAACCAGAGGGTTTCCCATGCGACCACGCCGAAGCCACTCGCCGCGATCCCCACCCCGAGGGCAATACCACACGCCAAGAATGACCAGCAGCGCGTTCCGGGGACCCCTGGCATCGACCACGCGCCCCCAGAGCCGCCGGCGACCGCGCCGAGGATGCAGGCGAGCAGGAGACGGTCCTTGTCCGCGCTCGCATAGCCGGCTTCGAGCGTCAGGTAGACCGCCATGAAAATGCCGATGGCGCCGCCGGCCATCGAGTAGAGCGCGCGGCTGATGAGAAATCTCATCAGGATCGGCAACTGGTTGGCGTGCGCCAGCGTCGTTGCGACATCGCGGAAGGCGCCGCGGGCCAAGGCAAGGGGGGCCAGGGGCGCCACGACACGGGCGGGTTCGCGGACCAGGATGAAGCAGGGCAGGGCCAGCAGCACCGAGACGAAACTGGTGATACGGAAGACGGCCTGGTAATCGCCGCCCCGCGCCAGCACCAGGCCACCAATGATGAGCCCCGCAATCGACCCGAAGTAGCCGAGGCCAACACCCAGCCCATTGACACGGCCGCGGTTGATCTCGGTGCTCACGAGCGGCAGCAGGGCGTCGTAGATGATCAGGCTGCTCTGAAAGGACAGGTTGGCAACGCTGTAGATCACGAGCGAGAGCCAGAGATCGCCCTGCGCCACGAGGGAGAAGAGGAGGGCAGCAACCAGGGTGGTGACGATCAGGACCGGCATGCGGCGCGGGAGCAGATCGGAGACGGCCCCCAGCCAGGGGCCCAGCCCGATCATGAGGAGCATGATGACCGTGTTGCTGAGCGTAATCTGACTGTCGCTGCCGGCCATGACCGCGACCACCCAGACGGGGAAGTAGTTGGCGATCATGTTCTGGGACTGGAGCGTGTTGCCGAGCCCCTTCGACACCCAGCCGGCAACCGCGGCCGAGGTTGCGGTTGCAGCGGCCGGCGGATGGGGAATGACGAGGGACTTGTCTACGACATCGTCCATGGCAGCCTCCGGAGTCACGAGCTGACGACGGTCCGGCGACAATCTTCACTTTCCTGATTCTGAACGGCACCAGTATGAAGTACGGGGAGGATTCCCGCTGCGGAAACTGCGGCAGCAACCCCCTTGACATCCAGAAATTGTCCGGATATAGTGTACGTACAGTCCCGAGGGGCCGAGCGTACAGAACGCTCCCACCGGACGCTTCAAAGGGCGGAAAGCATCGCGGGGTACTTTCCAGCTACCGGGGCATGATGGGATCGCCAGGGAAAGCGCGTTGTTGCGGGGCACGCGCTGGAAGCGGCAGATCAGGGAGCGGGAAGATCGCAGAGTTCGTCGGGGCTGTTTCTTTGCCTGAACGCTGGCACTGCGCCGGCAGCGGGTCGTGGAACTCCCCCAGGTTGTGAGGCTGGCGCCGGAGCCAGGCAACCCACACCAATGTGCGATCCAGACAGATATCTTCCTCGCTCTGCTGACGCCAAAAAACTCCCCAATCCGACCTGACGCGGAGCGGTGACCGGCTGCCTTGCCGTCGCAGGCGCTTCGCCCGTCCCACCTCGGACCGATTCCAGAACGAGAAACGGTGGTTGTGGCTCGCAGGGTGCCTGTCCGGAATGTCCCGGCCGGATCTGGGGTATTGCTCCTCATCGCCAGCCGGGAAGAGCCGCCTGTCACGGTGGCTTGACGCCGCGCTTGACGATCGGGGCTCCGCCCCTTAGGCTTCCAGTAAAGCTGACCTGGATAGTCGGATATGCAGCCGTAGGTGTGGTGAGTGATCAAGCTGGCGGGCCATCGTGGCCCGGTTTCACCACAGCTCGGTGCGGCGGAGAAAACGCGCGTGGAAAGCGGCCGGCAGGTTGCTCCGGCGTCTCGCCAGTACCAGATCACGCGGCGCGATCTGGCACGGTGGGCGGGAGCGGGTGTACTCGGGGTGTGGGAAACCAGGGCGGGCCTGCAGCGGGTTGAGGCGCAGGCGGATGCCACACCGACCGGCCGCCGGTTGACGATCTACTCGGGCCGCAACGAGAACCTGGTTGGCCCCTTCATGGAGGCGTTTACGGCCGCCACGGGGATCGAGGCTGACGTTCGCTACGCGGGTACCGGCGAACTGGCGGTGACGATCCTGGAGGAGGGGGATGCCTCGCCAGCCGACGTCTTCTTCGCGCAGGATGCCGGGGCGCTCGGTCTGCTGCAGGACGCCGGGCGCTTTGTTGGGCTGCCGGATGATCTGCTGGCAACGGTCGACGCCCGCTTCAGGTCTGACGAGGGGCTGTGGACGGGCGCGTCGGCGCGGGCCCGGGTGCTGGTCTACAACACCGACGCGCTGAACGAGGACGACGTCCCGGTGACGGTCGGGGCGCTGCTGGATCCTGAGTGGAGCGGAAAGGTCGGCTGGGCGCCGACGAACGCATCGTTCCAGACCTTTGTGACGGCGTTTCGCGTGCTCGAAGGTGATGACGCCGCGCGCGCCTGGCTCGAGGGCATGGTGGCGAACGGGGTGGTGCCCTTCGACGGAAACACCGAGATCGTGATGGCCGTCGGCAACGGTGAACTCGCGTTGGGGCTGGTCAATCACTACTACCTCTACGCCGTCAAGCGCGAGGAAGGCGACGATTTCCCAATTGCCAACCGCTACCTGGACGCCGCGGACCCGGGCGCGCTGGTCAACATCGCGGGCGTGGGCATTCTCAGCAGCAGCGCGCACCAGGAAGAGGCGCTGGCCTTCGTCGAGTACCTGCTGAGCGACGAGGGCCAGGCCTACTTCGCGAAAGAGACGTCGGAGTATCCGGTGGTAAGCGGGGTTGCCTCGCCGGCTGACCTGCCGCCGCTGGCCGA
>JAXLWT010000037.1:0-47749 GCA_046328375.1 Thermomicrobiales bacterium | reverse complement strand
AGTGCAAGTTTCGACCGCACTGATCAAGGCTTCAGAGCTGTCCGCAAAACAATCGGCCCGCTTGATGCGGACCGCGTCTTTGTCGTGTCTCGAGCCTGTGGATGCGCGCCACTTCGTCTTGTCTCGAGCTTGTCGAGAGACCTCGTCTGCCACGTCCTGGAACGAGATATCTCGAAAAATTGGAGACAGGAGGGGTTCCCTCGCGGATCAACTTCTCCGTACGCCGCTCGAGACACGAGAGCCTTCCTGACTGATCAACTCCTCAACTCACGCCGCTGTTGCCTTCCATCCCCATGTGTCATCCTGAGCCCGCAGGCGAAGGATCTCGGCCCGGCGCCGCTACTGCAGGGACCCTCCAGCCCAGCCTGTTCCCCTTCGACCAATCATTCACCGTGTCATCTCGAGCTTGTCCAGCGATCTCCGCGTCACCGGCCACGCCCGTGAGAATTCACCACGCGTGTTGCACGCAACCATCGATTTTCAGCAGACAGCGGCGTTGGACTTCTCGGTAAGCTCGACAGGACACGGTGCGGTGGGTGGTGGAGTGGGAACAGATCGGGTTGGTGGGCGTCGTCAGGACCGAGGCTGGGCCGAGATCCTTCGCCTGCGAGGTCGGAGGCTCAGGATGACATGGGGTGACGGGCGGCAACCCCGTCACGCGAGGCAGCGCGTGGTTGAGACGCGGGTCAAGAGGCGTTCAACTCCCCAAGGAGGCGACGCGTTGCAGTTGAGCGCTGGGGGTCTCAAGGTCCAACCAAGATGCGCGACGTAAGAAGCGCATCTGCAAGAAGGCTCAGTCGAGCAGGGCAGGCGATAGTTCCGCCTGCAGTTGTGCCTGCCTCTCCCACCTCTCGCGTTAACAACTACCCCTCTCCCTGAGGAAAGGGGGAGTGGTGGGGGAGTCGGTTCCTGTGTGCTCTCGACCGGCGGGGCAATCGTGCGCCTGCCTTTCACAGACCCTTCAACAGCGCATTGGAGAAATCCAGGACAGTGCAGCCCAATCCTTCGTGTCTCAAGCTTGCCGAGAGACCTCATCAAGGTGGAAAGGCAGATGGGGTCTCTCAACAAGCTCGGGACGTGTTAAGGTGCCGAGAATCCGAAGCCTCTCGCAATCCGGTGAAGCACTATCCCAGAAGCAATGAGCGTTGCCAGGAGCAGATTCGGCTCTACATAACAACGCCTTATACGTTGCATGCGGAAGCGGTGCGTGCAGTTTATTCCGCCGCGACCCTCTCGCGGGTGCTGCCCGCGAACCCCTGCCGTGGGGCCCACTCGGTGTAGTCCACGGCCGGAAACGGGTTGTCACGCTCGCGCAGCGCCGCCGTGAAGACCATGTCCTCGCTGGTGGGCGCCCCGCGCTCGGCAATCGCGCAGAGCTGGTTGTACCGGGCGAGGTGCTCCTGGAATCGCTCCGTGGCGTACTCGTTGGCCTGGCCAGTGGTGACCAGGAACGGCCAGTCGCTGCTCTGCAGGAGCAGAAGTTCCCGCGCGGCCTGGTCGAGCACAGCCCTCAGATCGCCACTGGCCTCCGGGTAGGCTGTGACCAGGGCCTCCATGCGCCGCTCCGCCTCGTGGATCAACGGCCACATCCATTCGGTCTCGTCATTCAGCCACGTGTAGTGACCGCCGCCGGCGCCCCAGCTCGATTCCGGAAGTGAGAGGACCTCGCGCGGCGGGTGGTTCTCGATGACCCCGCTCGCGGTGCTCAGTTCCACAGCCGGACGCGCTGCCAGGCCGCGGAGAACGGCCTTGAGCCAATCCACGCCTTCGAACCACCAGTGCCCGAACAACTCAGTGTCGTACGACGCGGTGATGCTGCCGAAGCCGCCGGTGCTGTCGTGGTACTCGCGCAGTTGCTCCTCGATGAGATGGACGTAGTGGTCCGCGTGAGACGCCACCTGGGCGGAGGCGCGTTCGGGTGCGTACGGCTCCTTTTCACCGAGGTCGACTCCGGCCCCGCTGATCCGCCAGTACTGCATGCCGGACTCGGCGTCTTTGCGGTGAAACTCGCGGTACGCAAAGTCACCCGGGTAGCCGAACGCGGCGGACCAGACCTGCTGTCCGGTGCGCTCATGTCTCGCCAGCACGGCGACCTGGCCCGGGGCATCACCAACCCAGTAGGGGAGGAGAGACGTGCCCGGTGAGAGTTGCTCATCACCCGTCGGCTTGGTGACGCTCGAGGCGTACCGGCGAGCCACCATGCCGTAAGCGCCCACGGTGCCCGGAACTGCCATGCCGACGGGGACACCGCCCTCGACGGTGTGCGTCTCGCTGAAGAAGACGATCAGGCCCTCTTCGGCGAGGAATGACTCGAGTCCAGGCCGCCGGATTGAGCGCGCTCCATCCTCTTCCATGATGGCAGGGCGATAGGCGCACTCGGGCAGCCAGATCGCCTGAGGCGCGCGCCCGAAGTGCCGGCGGTAGGCCTCGACGCCTGTGTGCAATTGCGCGTGAATCGAGGAGTCGCGCGAGAGGAGCGGCAGGTAGCCGTGGGTCGCCGCGCAGGTGGCGACCTCGATCAGGCCCTCATCCTGGAGGGTGCGGAACGCGCCAAGCAGGTCCCTGTTGTAGCGGTCGACAAAGGATGTCAGGACCCGGCCGTACCAGTGGTGATAGAAGCGCGCCAGGTTGCGCATCGGCTCGTCGCCATTCAGCTCAAAGCGCTCGATGTCCTTGGCAGCGCGCGCAGCCCGCTCCGTGGCGTAGCCAATGAAATGATCGATGATGAGCGGATCGGCGAGTTGCTCCGCGAGGATGGGGGTAATCCCGATTGTCAGCCGGTACGGCACCCCCTCTTCGCGCAGGTCATAGAGCGCGTTCAGGAGAGGAACGTACGTTTCTGCAATGGCCTCATGCACCCACTCTTCGCCGTGGGGCCACATGCCCGCCTGGCGCGCGTACGGCAGGTGGCTGTGAAGCATGAATGTGAAGGTACCTACGGGCGCGCTCATGGTCGTGCTCCTTTCGTGCGGGGCGCGGTGTTCTCGGTCAGGTCAGGACTCCGCCCCGTCATGCACCTGGGCCATGAGCGGGTGGGCTGTCGAGGGCGCCGTGTAATCGTACGGATCATATCCCCGGCGAATTTCGCTCGTGGGCACGCGTCCATATGTTTCTGTTAAATCGCGCAAGCCGTCAGCCAGGCCCTCGTGCAACTGGTACGGTGCGTACCGCCATCCCCAGTTGCCGGTGGCCCGGCCCGGCGTGTTCATGCGTGCATCGTCGTCCAGCCGCATGACATCCTGCAGCGGCATGAGCGCCCGGTCGGCAACGGAAGACGACGCTAACCTGATGAAATCCCATGCAATATCGCTGCCATCACGCGCCAGGTAACGCTGCACGTTGCTGCGCGTGTGGTTATCGAGGCTGCGGAACCACCCGATCGACGTCTGGTTATCGTGCGTCCCGGTGTACGCGACCGTCACCGGATCGTAGTTGTGCGGCAAGTAGGCGTTCTCCGGTCCCTCGCCAAAGGCAAACTGCAGGACCCGCATGCCCGGGAATCCGAGCGACTCGCGCAGCTCAACGACATCCGGGGTGATCAGGCCCAGGTCCTCGACGATAAACGGCGTCCTGCCCAGCGCCCTTCCGATGGCATCGAAGATGCTGCGCCCGGGTCCAGGCTCCCAGTGCCCGGCTGCAGCGGTTTCCGCGTCGGCCGGCACCACCCAGGAGGCCGCGAAGCCCCGAAAGTGATCGATGCGCAGGAGGTCCACGCGCTGCAAGGTGGTCCGCACACGCTCGATCCACCAGGCATAGCCCGTCTCGGCGTGACGTGGCCAGTTGTAGGCGGGATTTCCCCACAATTGGCCGTCCGCCGTGAAGGCATCAGGCGGGACGCCGGCCACCTCACTGGGCAAGCCCAGGGGACCCAGGCGGAAGAGATCCTGATTCGCCCAGACATCCGCGCTGTCGTAGGCAACAAAGATGGGGATGTCCCCCATGATCTGCACGCCACGGTCGTTCGCGTAGCTGTGCACTTCTTTCCACTGCCGGTCAACCATGAACTGGGTGAAGCGGTGGAAGGCAATGTTGTCCCGGTGCTCCTGGCGGGCTGCTTCGAGCGCCTCTGGTTGACGCTGCACGAGTTCCACCGGCCAGGTGTTCCAGGCGCCACCCGGGTGCGCGTCCTTGAGGGCCATGAAGAGCGCGTAGTCTTCGAGCCAGCCAGCCTGTTCGGCCTGGTAGGACTCGAATGCTGGTCGGAGGTTGGCTGCGGCGCCACGCCGGAAGCGGCTAAACGCCTCTCGCAGCAGCGGCATCTTGAAGGCGCGCACCGCGTCAAAGTCCACCTGGGCGTCGGAAAACTGGGGTGACGAGGCGAGCGACTGGGACTCCAGCAGGCCATCTCCCGCCAACCACGGTAGCGAGATCAGGAGGGCATTGCCGGCGAAGGCGGACGGCGAGGCGTAGGGCGAGTTCCCTGGCCCAATGGGACCAAGCGGCAGAATCTGCCACTCCGTTTGGGCACCCCTGGCCAGCCACTCCACGAAGCGGAAGGCGGACTCCCCGAGGTCCCCAATGCCGTGGGGGCCAGGAAAGGACGTCGGGTGACAGATGATGCCGCTGTGGCGGGTACGGTTCACGCGGCCCTCCCCGGGAGCGATGCTGCGCGCCGAAGGTCGTCGCGCGGGTGATGAGTTACGGCTTTACCTGGTGTGCCCGATAGCGCTCTCGACACGACGCGACCATGGCCAGCGTCTCTTCGACATCGTGCCAGCCCAGTACTTCGGTCTGCTTCGGTTCAAGCAACTTGTACGTAGCGAAGAAGGTCTCGATCTCGCGCAGCCAGTGGTCGCCGATATCGGACAGACGCATGAAGTGTGCGTAGCGGGGATCGCCAACGGGCACGGCCAGGACCTTGAAGTCGGAGCCCTTCTCGTCGGACATGTCGAGGCCACCCAGCACGCGCGCCTCGATCATGCAGCCGGGAAAGGTCGGTTCCTGCACCAGCACCAGCACATCGAGCGGGTCGCCATCGCCAGCGAGCGTTTCCACGATGTACCCGTAGTCCGTTGGGTAGTGAACGGAGGAGTAGAGCACCCGGTCCAGGTAGAAGCGCCCGGTGGCTTCGTCGAACTCGTACTTGTTCCGGCTGCCGCGTGGAATCTCGATGAGCGCCATGACGTTCGCTTCGTCAGGGTTGACGAGCGCAGGCGGCTGGGAATCTGGGATCGTGCTCACAGAGTGTCTTGCCTCTTCCCGCTGAACCGGTGTCCCACTTGCAGGACACGGCATGTGACTGTCGCAGAACGTACCACGCACGGTCACTGCGAACGCAAAACGCAAAACAAAAAAGAGGGGCCCGTGAAGTACGGACCCCTCTGTCCCTGGTACGGAACGAAATCTAGTTGGCGGCGGCCTCGGCGCCCACGAGCTCGGCTTCAGCCTCTGCCTGGCCATCAGCGGGCCGGCGGGCCGCGGCCTCGCGCTCAGCCCGTGCCGAGAGGCGGACCTGCCGCTTGGACGGCTTCCCGGAGGCGGCCTCCATGCGCTTCATGAAGCGCTCGACCTGGCCGGCGGTGTCCACGATGCGCTGCTCGCCCGTGTAGAACGGATGGCACACGTTGCACAGGTCCGTTCGCAGGTTCTGGCGCGTCGAGCGGGTCGTGAAGGTGTTACCGCACGCGCACGTGACCGTCGTCTCTTCGTACTTGGGGTGAATTCCCTGCTTCATTGGTGTTGCTTGTCTTTCTCCGGGGTAGCCTGTGTGGGAGCCCCGGTGGTCACGTGAACGAAAACTAGTCTGCGGCCGCAGCCGACTCCGTGAAGACCACGGACTCGTAGGCCGGCTTGAGCAGGCCGTTGCTGCCGCCGATCGGATACACATCCGGCGGGTAAACGCTGATGCGCCGCTTGGCGCGCGTGACGGGCTCGAAGCAGACCACGCCATCAATCTTGGCGTAGATCGTGTGGTCCTTGCCGATCCCGACGTTCTCGCCGACCCAGAACTGGGTGCCGCGCTGGCGCACCACGATGGTGCCAGAACGGACGAACTGGCCGTCCGAGCGCTTCACGCCGAGCCGCTGCGCGTTGCTGTCGCGGCCGTTGCGCGAGCTGCCGCCGCCTTTCTTGTGTGCCATTGGAAATCCCCCTCTGGTGTCTGCAGAACGTCAGCTAGAGCTCAGGCCGAGATGCCGGTGATCGCCACCCGCGTCAGGGACTGGCGATGGCCAGTCCGGCGGCGGTAACGCTTCTTTGGCTTGTACTTGAAGACGATGATCTTCTCGCCGCGGAACTGATCTTCCACCTGCGCGGAAACCGAGGCGCCGCTTACCAGCGGAGCGCCGACGGTGGTGGATCCGTTGCCACCAACCAGCAGAACGCGGTCGAAGACGATGTCCGAGCCGGGCTCGGCATCGAGCTTCTCGACCGCAAGCCGGTCCCCAACGGAGACGCGGTACTGCTTGCCGCCCGTCTCGATGATGGCATATGGTGCAGTGCTCGATGCCGACTCGACCATGAAATGCTTGCTCGCTCTCTTACATTCAGAAAAACGCACCACTGTCTGGCACGCACAAAACAATCCGGGTTACATCGCACCCGCGACGTGCCACTATAGCATAGATACGGATTGCCGCGCATTTGGCGGGAACACGCGGAGGCAGTGGTGGACAAGAAGCACGATGCCGAGATTGAGGCGCGACTGAACGTCGTTGTTGCGCGCGCTCACCGTCCGCTGACCGGCGACGAGATCGCGCTGGTGCGGAAGCGCATTGAGCGGGATCTGAAGCAGCGGGAGGAGATGCGTGCCCTTCCGCTGGACAATGGCGACGCTCCGGATTCCGGCTTTAACCCGCGCGTGACAATGGGTGGAGTTCTGACGTGGTAAGTCCGCGGGACCTGAATTTCGCGAGCGTCACCCAACTTGGCACAATGTTGCGCCGAGGAGAGACAACCGCCGTCGAACTGGCAACGCATTCGCTTGAGCGTCTGGATGCAGTCGGCCGGGACCTGAATGCCGTCGTGACACTGACCGCCGAGCGCGCCCTGGCCGAAGCGGCGCAGGCTGACGCCGAGCTAGCGAGAGGGCAGGATCGGGGCCCTCTGCACGGCATTCCCTACGGCGCCAAGGATCTGCTGTCGGTGACCGGCTATCCAACGACCTGGGGCGCCGCACCGCTCCGGGATCAGGAGTTTCTCGATGACGCCGCGGTGGTCACGTTCATGCGGGAGGCCGGCGCGGTCCTGACGGCCAAGTTGGCCATGGTTGAGTTCGCCGGCGGGTTCGGCTACGACCAGCCAAACGCGGCGCTCACGGGACCTGGGCTCAATGCCTGGAGCAAGAGTCGCTGGGCCGGTGGGTCCTCGAGTGGGTCAGGCGCAGCGGTCGCAGCCGGGTGCGTGCCGCTGGCGATCGGGACAGAGACCTGGGGTTCCATCCATGTACCAGCCGCATTCAACGGCATTACTGGTTTCCGGCCGACCTACGGCCTGGTGAGCCGCCGTGGCGCCATGGCGCTCTCCTGGTCGATGGACAAGATCGGACCCATGGCGCGCAGCGCCGCCGACTGCGAAACGATGCTGCTGGCGCTGGCGGGTCACGATGCCGGCGATCCCTCCACACTCGCGCGACCGCTCTATCAGCCCGAACCCCGGCGCAACGGATTTCGCTTTGCCACCCTCATCGGGTCCGACGGGGGCATAGAGGCAGACGTGCTGGCACGCTACCGTGACGCGCTGACCGTGTTTGCCGGTCTCGGCTCAATTGAAGAGATCACCCTACCCGAGCTTCCCTACAACGCAGCGGCCTCTACTGTAATCGCCGCCGAAGCCGCCTCTGCCTTCGAGGAGTTCCTGGAAGCGGGGCTCGCAGATGGGGTCACTGCTCCCGAGGATCGTGTCACCCTGCTCGCGGATTTCTCACTTCCGGCGACCGATTACCTGCGCGCACTTCGGGTACGCACCAGGGCGAGTAGGGCACTGGCGGAAGCGTTCGCTGGCTACGACGCCATCATCACGCCGGGCTACCGATCCGTAGCAACCGATATCGCTCTGCGCTTCTCGGAGGAACCAGATTTCTTCGGATTGCGTACTATCGATGGAGCAGCAAACCTTTGTGGCTTACCCGGGCTCATGATGCCCGCCGGACCGGGTGCTCAGGGCTTGCCAACGGCTGTTTGCCTGACGGGCCGCGTTGATGCGGATGCCGTGTTGCTGGCGGCCGGGCAGGCATTCCAGGCAGCTACTGATTGGCACCTTGCTGTCCCGCCCATCTGACATCGTCCCCGAGCACTCGCGACGGGATAGCCTGAGGTTTTCTTGATGAGCACACCCGTTGAATCCCGGCCTTCGATCGATCCCGCCGCACCCGCCGAGCCCGCAACAATGCCCCCGGCGCGCCCAGGACGCTTGTACGTCCGTCCCCGCGTCACGGCCGGCCTGGTGGCCGGTGCGCTCGGGTTCGGCGTCCTGATTGGGAGCGGAATGCCGGGGGGCTTGGCCAGCACGCTCGCGGATGACTCGCTGACCGGCCGGCCAGAGTTCGCCACGCTCGAGCGCACGTGGGAATTGATCCACAGTGAGTGGGCGGATCCGGAAGATCTCGACGATTCAGCCCTTATCTACGGTGCTGCGCGCGGCATGGTCGACGCCATCGGCGACACGGGACACAGTGCTTTCCTCGATCCCAAGATGGTGAAAGAGCAGGCGGAAGAAGAGTCCTCCAGCTACGTCGGCATCGGCGTCGAGGTGGATTCTCGGTGTGGGGTGCCTGTGGTCACCTCCACCTTCAAGGGGTCCCCTGCGCGCGAAGCCGGTATGCAGCCCGGTGACGTCATCGAGGCCGTCGATGGCGAGTCGACGCGGCAGATGGACATCGATGGGTTGCGTGAGGCGATTCTGGGCAGCGAAGGAGACTCGCTGACGGTCACGGTGCACCGTCCGGGCTCACCGGACCCGATCGACTTCAATGTCGTTCGCCGCGCAATTGACCGGGACACCGTCACCTGGCGCTGGCTGCCAGACAAGACGATCCAGATGCGCATTACGCAGTTCACCCCGGGCGTGAGCAAGGACGTACGGAGCGCGCTGCAGGTCGCGAAGTCCGAGGGCGCCGAGCGGCTCATCCTCGACTTGCGCGGGAACCCGGGCGGCCTGGTCTCCGAGGTGATTGGTGTTGCCTCGCAGCTCATGGATGAAGGCTTGACCATCTTCCAGGAGCAGAACCGTGACGGTACCACGCACGACCTGCGCACGATTGGCTTCGATGGACCGGGACGCGACATGGCACTGGTTGTGCTAATTGATGGCCAGTCGGCGTCCGGTGCGGAGGTCCTGGCGGCAGGACTGCGAGATAACGGCCGGGCCAAGCTCGTTGGCGAAACCACCTTCGGCACGGGGACAGTACTAGCCACCTACGCACAGGATGACGGATCAAACGTGGTCCTTGGCACCGCCTTCTGGCTCACGCCGAAGGGGGAGCACGTCTGGCAGGAGGGCGTCGATCCCGACGAGTTCGTCATGATGGAGTCGAACGAATTTCCGGCGCGACCGGAAGACGATCCCGATATGACGCAGGCGGAACTGGCGGCTTCTTCTGATGTGCAGCTGCAGGCAGCGTTCGCCGCTCTCGAAGGGGACGGCGCCGCCTCCACTCAGTAGCCTGGGCGACACCTGACGCAAAGCCCAACTTTCGGACGGGCTGTTTGAGCAGGATTGCGGAAGGCGCATGGTAAGGTTTTGCTGTCCGGAACTGCCGGGGATCAGCGAGCGCTACGGAGGTTTCTGCCCGGATGCTCTCTTCCGAGGCCTTGCCTGAGATTGCGCTGCGCGCGACCGCGGCAGCCCGTCGGTTTCGCATCTTTCTCGTTGTAGGGGCAATCGGCCTCGCCGTAAACCAGGGCCTGCTCTATCTGCTGGTTGCTGAAACTGGCGTACGGGTGGCGACGGCGTCGCCCTTTGCCATCGCCGGCTCCATGATCGTCACGTTCCTGCTCAATGAGCACTGGACGTGGCGCGACCGCGGTAACGGCGCGGTGTGGCGCCGGGCCAGCATGTACGGGGTGATCAACTCCGGTGGTCTGATCATCAACTGGCTGATCCTGGTGACGCTGACACACTTCGGGCTCAACTACCTCCTGGCCAACGTGATTGGCGCAGGCGTTGCGGCAATCTGGAATTTCGGACTGAATCACGCACTCACGTGGCGGCGCTAGGGGCGCCGCCAACTCCCTGGTTTTGTCAGACGTCGTGTGTCGCCTGTTCTACACTCGGCGGCGCAAAGGAACCGGCTTCGGGCGGTTGAGCAACTGAGGCGCCTCCCGCAGGCGCTGAGGCAGAGAAGAGGGTTTTCCCACACTATGGAATCAGCACGCAACGGTCATGAAAGCTCCGGTGATCGCTCCGTGCAGAATGGGTCTGGACCGGCACATCACAATTCGACATTGATCATGGGCGCTGGCCCCGGCGGACTCTGCTCGGCGTACGTGCTTTCCAAGGCTGGTCTGCCAGTGACGGTGGTCGAGAAGGCGCCGTTCGTCGGGGGCCTGGCCCGCACGATTCGGAAGCAGACCGAGTACGGAGAGTTCAAGTTCGACATCGGTGGCCACCGCTGGTTCACCAAGAACGACGAACTCAACGAACTGTTTCGTGAAGTCGTAGCCGACGAACTCCTGTGGGTGAACCGCATCAGCCGCATCTACTTTGACGGCAAGTATGTTGATTACCCGCTCAAGATCTCGAACGCCCTGCAGGCGATTGGCCCGGTGGTTGCTGCGCAGGCCATGGCTGACTACGGGCGCACGCGGGTGCAGCAGAAGATCAGGCCGACCGACGTCGAGTCGATGGAAGACGCGTACATCGACCAGTTTGGTCCCACGCTGTACAAGCTCTTCTTCCAGCGCTATTCCGAGAAGGTCTGGGGGCTCCCCTGCAACCAGATGAGCGGTGACTGGGTCTCCCAGCGCTCAAAGGGTATGTCGCTGGTGACGGCAGTCAAGGACGCCGTGGTTCCGTCGAAAGGCAAGGTCGTCAGCCTGATCGATGAGTTCATGTACCCCGCCGGCGGCTTTGGGCGCTTCTCGGAGCGCATGGCAGACGCGATTACCGCCACCGGCAACGAGATTCGCCTGGAAACTGGTGTCGAGCGCGTTCACCGCGAGGGGAACCGGGTCACGGGAGTCACCGTGCGCACCCCGGACGGAACTGAGCGCCTGACGGCTGACAACTATATTTCCTCGATTCCCCTGACCCTGCTGGCGAAGATCGTTGATCCGGCTCCGCCGGCTGATGTGCTCGCCGCGGCGGATCAGTTGACGTTCCGCAATATCATCACCGTCAACCTGATGCTCAAGAAGCGCCAGGTCACGAATGACACCTGGCTCTATGTCCACGACCGGAACATCCTCTTCGGCCGCTTCCACGAGCCGAAGAACTGGAGTCCGGAGATGGTGCCGAGCGACGAGTACACGTCGCTGGTAGTCGAGTACTTCTGCTCCTTCGGGGATCACATCTGGTCCATGAGCGAAGACGAACTCGTCGAGCAGACGGTGAAGCACCTTGTCGAGGATCTCAAGTTCATCACGCCGGACGAGGTCATCGGCGGCTTCACCATCCGCGCGCCGCGCGCGTACCCGTCCTACGTGATTGGGTACGAGAAGCCCCTCGCCAAGATCAAGGCGTTCATTGACGAGCTCGAAAACCTGCAGATTATCGGCCGGTACGGCACGTTCCGGTACAACAACACCGATCACTCGATCGAGACAGGTCTGCTGGCCGCAAAGAATATTCTTGGCGAACATCACGACCTTGACCGGGTCAACGCCGACAGCGAGTACCACGAAATCAAGCGGGTGCAGGAGCCAGTGGCGGCCGGGCGCAGTTAGTTCTCCTCCGGGAGTAGCAGCGGTGCTCCGTTGAGCGCAGTTCTAGATGCGGGGGCGGTATCTACCGCTCCCGCGACCCATTCACGCGCCCGGTGGTCGCAGGCGACCACGTTCATCGTCCTGCTCCTGGCAGTCTTTACCTGCAAGCAGATCTTCTCCGTGGCCGCGTTCTACCCGTTCAGCGGCCACGACGAAATGGCGCACTACAGCTACATCCGCACGCTTGCGACTGAAGGTCGTTTACCCGTGCTGCCAGATCTCCAGCAGTGGCGAAGTCAACTCCGCGGCGGGCAACCGCCACCCACCGACCAGATTCCCGATGAGCTGTACACCTACTGCCGGTTTGTCCTGGACTGGTACTGCGAACCGGAGAATTTCCGCTGGCGGGAGAATCCGCCGCGCATTGTGACGGTGCCGGGGTACGGCTATTTCCCGTCCGGCTATCAGTACGTCGCGAACCATCCGCCGTTGTATTACGCCCTCATGGCGCCGATTTACCTGTTGTCTCTCAACACATCGGTGGAAGTACAGCAGTACCTGTTGCGCCTGGCCGCCATCCCCTTCGGTCTCTTGACGGTCTACGCGGCCTATCGCACAACGCGTCTTCTCTTCCCGCATGACTGGTTCATGGTGATCACCGTGCCGGCGTTTGTCGCCTTTCAGCCGCAGATCAGCTACGAAGCGGCGATGGTCAACAACGACATCGTCGCAATCGCGATCTTCTCCCTGCTGATCTGGGCCATCGTGGCCGGCATGAAGACCGGCTTTCCGCAACGTCTCTGCCTGCTGATCGGCGTTGCACTCGGCGCTGGCCTGCTGGTCAAGAGCACGACGGCCACCATCGCACCAGTGATCGCGATTGCCATGCTTTGGACGTTAGGCATCCGGGACTGGCGGCGGCTGATCACTCGCGGCGTGCTGGTTGGGGCGCCTGCCGCCGTCATGGCGGCGCCGTGGTATCTCTACCTTTACCGGACCTATGGAGACTTCAGTGGCCTGAAGCGGGTGGAAGAACTCCAGTACTGGAACGCGCCGATGGGCAGCTTCTGGGAGCTCCTCACCGATCCCGACTTCGTCATTGGCCGCTTCCGGGAGAGTTGGGGCGAGTACGGCTGGCGCATCATCCACTTCCGTGATGGTCTTCTCTGGGCGATTGCGGTCCCGATGATCGCCGGCACGATCGGCCTGATCGTCTATGCAATTGCTCGCTGGCGTGGCGTTGCTCTCTGGAGCCAGCGGCAGACTGACGACGCTGCAGATTGGCAGGGAAAGGCGCTGTGGATACTCGTCCTGGCGTGCGCTGTTGCTTACCTGGCCGTCATCCAGTTTGGCACCGAGTTCGCGCTTGCCCAGGCTCGCTACTTTTTCCCCGTTGTGAACGCCGCAGCCATCCTGGTCATGCTCGGTCTGCGCACACTTCTTCCCTGGCGCTGGCGGCCGGCCGGGCAAGGGCTTGTCCTGGCGGCGCTGATCGCGCTCAACGTCTACATCTTTGCCGCCTACGTGCTGCCATTCACCACGACGTTCGATCAGCCTACGCTGCCCTGGGTCTGGCGTGATTGAGGCAACTGCCACACCAGTCGTAGAAGACACCCATCTGGGCAAACCAGCGTCAGTGCATGCTGAACAGCCAGCGCGCGCGTTCCGGCGCTCGAGCATCCTGGCGGCCGGATGGCTGGCGTTCTCCGCCGGGCTTGTGTGGTTCATCTACGCTGGAAGTGTTCGTGTCGGCGCCGGACATTGGTTCGGGCAGAGGTTGCGAGTCCGCGTCATCTGGAGCCGGTTTCTTGCGTTTCTGGCTGACCACGGCGCCAACGCCTTGCTGGTTGGATTGGTGGCGTTCGCGGCAGCGCTCACGCTGATTGGAAGTCTCGCGCTTCTCTGGTGGGTACTCGGACAGCGCTCGGATGTTTCCGGTCCCGCGGTACCACCGGACGCTTCGTGACCCTGCGGTCCCAACGGAACCTGCGGATCGCATTCTGGATTGTGCTTTTCGCAACGTTCGTGTGCTACGCCGCGGTGCGGATGCAGGCATTCACGCTCTCCGCTCCGGTTTCATTGCCGACGGGGGTCACCTGGCTACCGAATACGTTTGCAACCGTTGATCATCCATTTCACGTTGCGCGCGCAGCGACCCTCTGGCATGAGCTGCAGCAGGGCCACATCCTGCGCTGGATTGGACAGCATCAGGGTGGGTACCCGGTTGAGTTCTATCCACTCGGTGAGGCGTGGCTGGAAGTCACTGTGCGCGCGGCCTCGTTCGGAAAACTGGGTCCAGAGGGCGCGCACACCCTGGCTGTTCTCATCCTGTTTCTGTTACCTGGCGCAGGATTCCTGGCGCTGAGCCGGTTCGATGGGCTCTCCCCGGTGGTGGCGTTGCTGGCGCTCGCGCTACAGCTTGCCTTGCCCGGTGGTTGGTACCACGGCGGTTACACCGAACTCGTACAGTGGGGCCTGGTTACCAACGTAGCCGGCGCCACGGCAGCGTTCCTGCTGCTGCCTGCGCTCCTCTGGTTCTGCCAGTCAGGCCGCTGGCTCGGACTCGTCGCCAGCACCCTTTTGGCCGTCGCTGCCGTGTACAGCAATCCGCGCTCGCTGATAGGCGTCGCCGCGGTGGCGCTCGGCGCTCTCCTCTCGCTGGGGCTAGCGGGATCCGGTACAGCGCGCACCATGGTGCTGCGACGCCTCGTCCTCGTGACGGTTTGCGCCGGGCTGCTGGCCGCGCCACAACTTGTTTCGCTCCTGAGATTCAGCGAGCTTTACACGTTCGTCCACTACAGCGGCTACGCAAACCTGGAATCGTATCTCCGCACATCGCTGGAAGCGGTGACCGCCTGGGTCATGGTGCTGGCCCTGGCCGGAGGCCTTGGGGCGTACCTGGCCCCGGTGACAGCCAGCCGAGCTACAGGGCCACGGGCAACGCGTGGCGCTTTCATTGCGCTCGTCATCTACGGGCTGCTGACCGTAGCGCTCTCCTTTGTTCCTGCCCTTGAGACTGCAGCCGCTCAGCTCGAAACCACTCGCCTGATGCCGCTGCAACGCCTGCTGACGTTGTATCTCGCGGCCGCGGGCGCCTGGTGGCTCGTGTCTCTGGCTACGCGTCAGCATCGCAATGTCGGCGAGGCGGCCATCACCGTGGCATCCCTCATCCTGGTCGTGGCGCTGACGCAGCCCCCCGCAAGCCCGGTTGATCCGGCTTCGCCGGAGGTCCCGGCCGTCGGGCTCTATCCGGTGACCATGTCGGCTCAAGCGGTGCAGGCGGACCTCAGGCAGGCAATAGAACGGGCAGACGCCGCCGCCGAGCAGGGGACGGCGCTCCTGGTCCTGGGGTCTGGACTCTCCTGGCACCAGCCGCTCTGGGCTCCCCTCTGGACAGCGCGCCCGCTCTACTACGACAACTGGCTCTGGTACTGGCACCCATTCCAGGCCGGCACGCCCGGGTACCGGCCCGAACAAGGGAACCATTTTCCGGATCCAGAACAGACGCTCACTCCGGGGTACCTGGCTGCACATGGTATTGGGGCCGTGGTCGTCACAGGCCAGGCGGCTGCGACAGCCGCGCGATCGCCACTTCTGGAGCCGCTGGGAGGGGATGCCTACCAGGCGTACGTCGTCCGCGATCCCCAGACCACAATTACGTTTGATGGCTCAAATGCCACGCACTCAGGCTTCGCCAATCAGCTCATGGCCGCGCAGTCCAGCTCTCCGTCATCATCGGCTGTCGTGAGCGCGAACTGGTTTCCTCGCTGGCAGGCTACAGGTGACGGTGGATCGATGCGTATCGACCGGGCGAGAAATGGCTCCATGAGACTCACGTCAACATCGCCCACATCGTCGGTGACCCTCTCCTACGCCGTGCAACCGCTCGACTGGATCGCACGCGCGCTGGCGGGTACAGGGCTGCTGCTGGTCATGATTTACCCGCTGGCGGTTCACCAGGGCGGGCGAGATAGCTACCATGTCGCGAGCCGCGAGAGCAGTGCGGTGAATTAAACACAGGAGACCTGTTCAGACTCATGCCGATGGTTGTTCCGCAATGACCCGTGAGGAAATCCGTTCGCCGCGTCTCCCTGGGGGGGACATCTTCGCCGCACTCTTTGACCGAGACGTCATGACATTCGCCGACCGCGGCGGCGCCAGCAACCTGATCGGAGACCGTTGGGCCGATCTCGCAGCTGCGCATGCGGCTGGCTGGTCGGGTGGCCTTGGCTGGATCGAGCTAGCAGACGGTGAGACGGCAGCGATAGACCGGGTTGACCGCCTGGATGCGACGCCGCGCATCGCAGCTGAGGCTTCTAGACATGGCCTGCAGAACCCTGACCTGCTCCTGGTCGGTGGCGACGAGCACGGACAGGTCATCCAGGCCGCAGACGCCAAGTTCTCCATCGAAACGGCGCGCTCGAAACAGGTGAGCCCGGAAGTCGTGCTGGCCCTCCTTGGCTTGCGTGACCGGCTGCCTGAATTGCTGCCGGACCTCCACGACAGTGCTCATGTGGAACCTGGGATTTTTCTTTCCCCGGACTATCCCCTGACCCACGCGGTGCTGCGCGGCGATCGTCGCGGCCTGCGCGGAATCATGCGTCCAACCGTCGAGCCCCACGAAGTGGTGTTGGTTCCGGCTGATCCAGCCCACTTCTGGGATGGCGTACCCGGGGCGAGCGTCATACTCCCCCTTGCGGACGTGGATGACCTGCCCGTTCGCCCAGAGCAGAGCCTGCTTTCGGGCGTCTACTACTTCCGGTTGGCTCGAGCGGCCGTTGGCTTCTGGCTCGACGCCACGAAGCCCCTTCTGTTGTTCAATGACCAGCTTGAACTCGACGAAGATGCCGTGCGGGCCGAGGCTGAGCGCCGCGCCCGGCGCGCCGACTCCGCAATCGGACTCATCTGGCAATGGGACGCCGATGTGCAAACGGTGCGGAATCAACGCGCCAGTGTCGAGCAGGTCGCGGGACTCCCTATTCCCGGGCGTGAGTTGCGGCCGCGGGCGGCGGCCATTGCCGAGAGCCTTGGCGCCGATGCCCCATCGGCGAATCAGGTTCGCCGGCGACTGAGTGCGTGGTTCCGGGCGGAGCTTCGATCGCGAATCGGGCCGGTCAACCCGCCCGTCGCCAATCTCCCTGACGTCCTGCGTGAGATAGCCAGCATTGGCAAGGAGTTGGCGCCCCAGGCTGACCGGGAGGTGGAGCGGGTTGTCCGGGAATTGGTGGCAGACGTGCAGCCAGACGGGGCTGTCACCACGGTTGCCGTCGCGAACGCGGAGTAAGCGGGTCAGATCTCTCGGACGGCCGAAGCGGTGAGCCCGAGGACCGCCGTGAGCACGGTCGAGATGATGGCGCCCCCTGCGACGGCGATCTGCACCCCAAAGCGATCTGCAGCGAGTCCCATAGGAAGCGCGCCAAGAGGCATGAGGCCCCACGTCAGCATGTACGCGCCCATCACGCGACCTCGGAATTCATCGCTCACGCTGTGCTGGAGGAGCGCGTTGTTCGCGCCCATGAAGGCGGAGCCGAGCAAACTGCCGAGAAACATCATCGGAAGCGACAGCCACAGGTGCGTCGAGAACGCGACGATGGTCACGACGAACCCGTAGAGCACGGTCGTCATGATCAGGATCTTGCCTGTGCCCTGGATCGTTTGGCGGGAGGCAACGAGGAGCGACCCGACGACCGCGCCGCAGCCTGATACGGCCATGAAGAGCCCAAGCCCCTGAGCGCCGATCTTGAAAATGTCGCGCGCAAACACGTTGAAGAATCCAATGTACGGGAACACGAAAAACATGGGAATGGCCGCAAGCAGGAAGAGACCGCGCAAGTCAGGGCGCGAGGCCATCAGGCGCACACCATCGAAGACGCCACGGCTGCCACTGGCAAGTTCCTGTCGCGGAGGGAGGACGATGCGCAGGACCAGCGAAAATGCGATGGCGATCGCCACAGCCTGGACAATAAAAGTCTCTCCCACACCGACCGCGCCGATCACGACCCCGGCAATCGACGGACCAACCACACGGGTCATGTTCTGGCCAGCGCTCATCAGTCCGATGGCGTTGGTCAGGCCGCTCCGGGGCACCAGCGTTGGGACAAGCGATTGTTGCGTCGGAGACAGCAGGGCCTGCAGCGAACCATTCAGGATCGCGGCGATTGGCAGATGCCACGTCTGCACGAAGCCCGAGATGACGTCGACTGCCATGACGGACGCGAGTACGACCGCGAGGGCCTGGCAAATCAGCATTAACTTTCGACGATCCAGGCGATCGATCAAGACCCCGCCCAGCGGGGCAACGATGATGAAGGGAATCCCCGCGGCAAAGGTCACGATGCCGACAAACCCCGGGGAGTTCGTCATTTCGATGGCCAGCCACCCGAGGGCCACCTGTTGCATCCACTGGCCGGTCGACGCGGCGAGAGCTGCACACCAGAGCAGGCGAAAAACCGGGTACGCGGTGAGGGAACTCCAGAAGCGGCCACGCGCTGGGTCCGAAGATTGTTCGCGCTCGACGGCTGGAATGACGGTTGCGCTCGATTCGCGCAGGGCCAAGGTTCAGTCTCCGGAATGCAACCGGCCGCACGGACACCAGAGCCTGCGGAGGGTGGCGGGACTATAGCATCGCCCGGGAACAAGCCGGGAGTATGTGCGCAAACGCTATGCTTCCCCGGTTACATGCGCGCGGCCCATCACCGCTACACCGGCCAGATGGGAAAGGGGAGACACAGGTGAAGGGACTGGTGCTGGCGGGAGGAAAGGGCTCGCGCCTGCGTCCGCTGACGGCAACCGGCGCCAAGCAACTCGTACCGGTAGCGAACAAGCCTGTGCTGTTCTATGCGCTGGAGCAACTGGTCGAGGCCGGGATCACCGACATTGGGATCATTACCGGCGACACCGCCGCGCAGGTCGCGGCGGCCGTTGGTGATGGTTCTGCGTTCGGCGCGAAGGTCACCTATATCCCGCAGTCCCAGCCACTCGGCCTGGCGCACGCCATCATCACCGCCCAGGATTGGCTGGGTGATGATGCGTTCTGCATGTTCCTTGGCGATAACTTCTTGCGTGGCGGGATCAGCCAGTACGCCGATGCCTTCCGTGAACGGCCCATGGCCGCGCAGATCCTGCTCCGCCGGGTCGAGGATCCCTCATCTCTCGGGGTGGCGGTCCTTGATGACGAGGGACGAGTCGCCCGCCTGGTCGAGAAACCGAAAGAATTCGTCTCAGATCTCGCCGTCATCGGTGTCTACTTCTTCAGCCCGCAGGTGCACTCGGTGACTCCTCGACTGCGACCTTCTGGCCGCGGCGAACTCGAGATTACGGACGCCATCCAGGGCCTGATTGACGACGGCGGAGAGGTCCTCGCCAAGACCATCAACGATGACTGGATCGACACCGGCAAGAAAGACGACATGCTGGAAGCGAACCGCCTGGTTCTCAACCTGCTGCAGGGGAAGATTGCGGGCGTTGTCGATCCCGATTCCACCCTGGTTGGCCCCGTCGTCGTGGAGGAAGGCGCCCGCATCAGCGGTAGCACGATCCGCGGGCCTGTCGTGATCGGCGCTGGCACGACGGTGCGCGACGCCTACGTCGGTCCGTTCACGGCGATCGGGCCAGACTGCCTGCTGGAAAGTTGCGAAATCGAGAACTCCATCATGCTTGCTTCCAGCACGGTGCGGCACGTGGACCGGCGGATCGCCGATTCGCTGATCGGCCGTGAGGTCGTGATCGAACGTTCACCGTTCAAGCCCCAGGCGATTCGTCTGCTGCTGGGGGACCACTCGCGTGTCGATGTCATCTGACCTGGCCGGCCAGCGCGTACTGGTGACCGGGGCGGCCGGGCAGCTCGGGCGTTTCCTCCGCGATCGTCTGCCAGACTCCGGCGCAACGGTCATGACGACCGCCCGCACGTCGGCGCCAGGCATCGATCACGTCGTAGACCTCGCCGACAAATCAATTGTCGCAACGCTCCTGGCGACTACGCGTCCAGACGTCGTCATTCACGCCGCAGCGTGCACAGACGTTGATGGTGTCGAGCGAGAGCCCGAGCGGGGGCGGCTCGGGAACGCCGTTGCCACAGGGAACCTCGCGGAAGCAGCCGCTGCCCAGGGTGCCTACTTGCTCGCTGTGAGCACCGACATGGTGTTTCCGGGAGATGGCGGCGCCCCGTATGTTGAGCATGCTCCAACGCGGCCCATATCGGCGTATGGTGCCTCAAAGCTCGCTGCGGAAGAAGCCGTCCTTGCGGCCAGTCCGGCCTTCGGCGTTGCACGCACGGCCTGGCTCTATGGGGGCGCTGGCAAGCACTTCCCCCGGACCGTCCTGAACGTGCTGCGTGACCGGGGTAGCATGGAGGTCGTCGACGACGAAGTCGGCAGCCCCACCTTTGCGGGAGATCTTGCGGACGCGCTGATCGAGGCGGCCGCGCTCAGGGCACCGGGGGTTTTACACCTGGTCAACGAAGGCGGAACATCGCGCTTCGGCCTGGCCTGGGAAACCGCACGGCTCGCCGGTCTGTCACCGGAGATGGTGCGACCCGTATCGACTCCAGAATTCCTGGCGCGTTACCCATTGCCAGCAGCGCGTCCGGCCGATAGCCGCCTCGCGAACACACGCGGTGCAGCGCTCGGGATCATCTTGCGCCCCTGGTCCGCCGCGCTCGCTGACTACGTGCCGCACCTGGCGGCGGAGTTGGGCCTCAGCCGCCCCCAGTAAAGGACGCCGTTTCATGCGCATTCTCGTCACCGGAGCTGCCGGGTTCATCGGTTCCGCCTACGTCCACCACGTGCTGGCCAGTCATCCGGAAGATGAGGTGCTGGGGCTGGATCTGCTGACGTACGCTGGCAACCTGGCCAACCTTTCGGATCTCCATGCGGACGATCGCTTTCGCTTTGTCCAGGCAGACATCGCCGACGCGGAAGCCATCAATGACCTTACCGACAGTGTCGACGCCATTGTCAATTTTGCCGCTGAGACGCACGTCGACCGCTCGCTGCTCGACCCACAGGCCTTCGCCCGCGCGAACGTGATCGGCGTCATGACCTTGCTCGAGGCCGCGCGGAAACACGGCCTGAGGATGTTGCAGGTGAGCACGGACGAAGTCTACGGGCACGTTCCTGAAGGCAGCCTGGCAAAGGAAGATCACCCGCTGCGGCCGAGGTCTCCCTATTCGGCAGCCAAGGCGGGCGGCGAGCTGATGTGCCAGTCCTATCACATCTCCTACGGTGCAGACGTGGTGACCACTCGCGGAGCCAATACCATTGGGCCGCGGCAGTATCCGGAAAAGCTCGTGCCGCTCTTTATCACGAACGCGCTGATGGATCAGCCGTTGCCAGTCTACGGCGACGGCAAACAGATCCGGAACTGGTTGCACGCCGAGGATCACGCAGCGGCAATCGACCTCGTCCTGCGCCAGGGACGTAGTGGCGAGGCGTACAACGTCGGCGCCGATCACGAGCGCGAGAACCTTGAGGTCGTGCAAGCCATCCTGGACCGCGTCGGGAAGCCGCGCTCCCTGGTGCGCCACGTGGAGGATCGCCCTGGACACGACCGGCGCTACGGGATCGACACCGCGCGCATTCGCGAGGAACTCGGCTGGCGCGAGACTCGCGACTGGCAGCAGACGATGGATGACACGATCGACTGGTACCTGAACAACCCGGAGTGGTGGAGGGCCATCCGCGAAGGGGACGATCGCTTCGCTACGTACTACGAACAGCAGTACCGCCATCGGTTGCAAAACGCACAACCCGGCGTCGCTGTCGTATAGGTTGCCAGAAAACCGTCACGACAACCCCGAAAACGAGCGGTATACTCCGGGCCACATGCAAGGGCCGATGCACGAGAAGCGCCGTAGTGGTGCGGTGTCTGCGGTGCACCTTGTGGAGCGGGTCATGTGGCACCCTGCACAAGGGTTCTCCACTCGCTCCCCTGGAGTGGCGACGAATGAGTGCGCGATGCCGGGCGATGTCGCAACGGCTGTAGGCGAGTGAAGGAGTGCGAACACCATGGCAACGACTGTCGCGGCGCCGGGCCGAGTTGCGGTGCGCATGACCGTGAACGGCGTTGACTACGCCGCCGAAGTTGAACCGCGTCTGCTACTGGTCAGCTTCCTCCGCGAGAACCTGGGCCTGACCGGCACGCACATTGGCTGTGACACGAGCCAATGTGGCGCGTGTGTCGTCCACCTCAACGGCGAACCGGTCAAGAGCTGCACAGTGCTCACCGTGCAGGCAAACGGGGCAAACATCACCACCATTGAAGGCATGGCCAAGGGCGGCGAGTACGACCCCGTGCAGATGGGCTTCTGGGAAATGCACGGGCTGCAGTGCGGTTACTGCACTCCGGGAATGATCATGAACGCCGCGGCGTTCCTGGACCGCAACCCGGATCCCACCGAAGCGGAAATCCGTCACGCCCTCGAAGGAAATCTCTGTCGCTGCACGGGCTACCAGAACATCGTCAAGGCCATCCAGTACGCGGCCGAGCAGCGCCGCGGCGCAGCGAAGAAGCCGGGCAGCGGGACCGATCTCGAGTTTGAGCACGCCCAGGGCCTGGACAAGGAGCCTGAAAACCTCAAGGAGTGGGGCGATCAGGTAGCTGGCGAAGAAAGCTAGCAGAGCGCGGCATCCCACACGCAGGCGATGTGCGGTCGACATGACGGCACATCAACGCAGACGATGAGGCGGCGACGCAGCCGCCCAGGCGTCCCTGGAGGGGAGTGTCATGACAGCAACCGTTGAGGCTCCACAGAAGTATGTCGGCCAGCCGCTGCGCCGGCGCGAAGATCCGAAGTTGATGACCGGCTCCGGGCGGTTCCTTGACGACATCAAACTGCCCGGTATGTCCTACGCTGCAGTTCTGCGGTCACCGGTCGCTCACGCCAACATCGTGAGCATTGACACCAGCAAGGCCAGGGCCATGCCGGGTGTTATCGGCGTTTTCACCGGCGAGGACATGGCGGACGTCAACCCGCTCCCATGCGCGTGGCAGGCAGCGGGTGTCGATAACTTCGTCAACACGCCGCGCCTTCTCGCCCTGGGCGCGGTGAAACAGGTCGGCGATCCGATCGCCGTGGTGGTTGCAGAGAGCGTCTACCAGGCCAACGATGCGCTCGAAGCGATCGACGTTGAGTTCGAAGAACTCCCGGTCGTCACCGACGCGCGGGAGGCCATCAAGGATGGTGCCCCGCAGCTGCACGAGAATGCGGCCGGTAACGTGGTCATGCACTGGACGTGTGGCAAAGACGCCGCTGCAGTCGACCAGGCCCTGGCCGATGCGGAAGTCCGCGTCAGCCAGTCGATCGCCAACCAGCGGTTGATCCCGACCGCAATGGAGACGCGCGGGTCGGTCGGGCAGTACGATGCCGCCACTGAGGAGTACACCCTCTGGGCTACGTCGCAGGCGCCGCACGTACACAAGTTGCTCGTCGCCGCATTCATCCTGGGCGTGCCGGAGCAGAAAGTTCGCGTCATTGCGCCGGATGTCGGCGGCGGCTTCGGCTCCAAGATCTTCATGTATTTCGACTACCCGATGGTGCTCTGGCTCTCGAAGAAGCTGGGACGCCCGGTGAAGTACATGGAGGATCGCACCGAGAACTACCTGCACACGACGCATGGCCGCGATCACCACACTGACGTCGAAATCGGCGCGACGAAGGACGGCAAGATCACCGCACTCAAGGTGACGACGCTGGCCAACCTCGGCGCGTATCTCTCAACGGTGGCGCCGGGTATTCCGACTACGCTCTACGGTCGCATGATTGCGGGCTGCTACAAGATCCCGAACATCCACGTGGACGTGCGCGGTGTGTACACCAACACGGCGATGGTCGACGCCTACCGCGGCGCTGGCCGGCCGGAGGCCACGTTCGTGATCGAGCGGGTGTGCGACCTGGTGGCAGACGCCACAGGTGTCGACCCCGCGGACGTGCGACGCCGGAACTTCATCCAGCCGGAGGACTTTCCGTACGACACTGGCGTTGGCATGCTGCCGTACGACAGTGGCAACTACGTTCCGGCCCTGGACCGAGCCCTGGAGATAGTGGGCTACGAAGGACTGAAAGCCGAGCAGGCAGCACGGCGCGCGAACAACGCGCAGAAACTCCTTGGCATCGGGGTATCCTCCTACGTCGAAGTCTGCGGAATCGCACCGTCGAAGTGGATCGGTCTCGGTGGCGAGGGGTGGGGCGCTGGTCTCTACGAAAGCGCCATGGTCCGCGTCTACCTCACCGGGAAAGTAACCGTAACGACCGGCTCGCTCCCGCACGGGCAAGGGCATGAGACCTCGTTCGCGCAGTTGGTTGCGGACGAACTTGGCGTGCCTTACGAGGACATCGAGGTCGAGCACTCCGACACCAAGGGCGCGCCCTTCGGCTTTGGCACCTATGGCAGCCGCTCGCTCGCCGTCGGTGGCACCGCTATCCACAAGAGCGTGGCCAAGATTCGCGAGAAAGCCCGTCTCCTGGCAGCCCACCTGCTGGAAGCTGCGCCGGAAGACGTCATTTACGAGAACGGCAAGGCGTATGTGAAGGGTTCGCCGGAAGCGGCGAAAACCATTCAGGACATTGCCCTGCAGGCTCATATCGCATACGACCTGCCGGCAGGTATGGAACCGGGCCTGGAAGCGATTACCTACTACGATCCGCCGAACTGCACGTTCCCCTTCGGGACGCACGTCAGCGTCGTCGAGGTTGACCGCGACACAGGTCATGTCGACCTGATCCGCTACGTGGCAGTGGACGACGTTGGCAATGTCATCAACCCGTTGATCGTGGACGGCCAGCTTCACGGCGGCATTGCCCAGGGCGTGGCCCAGGCGATGTGGGAGGGTGCGGTCTACACGGACAACGGCGAGTTGGTAACCGCCACCATGAACGAATACGCGGTACCGAAGGCAAGTATGTTCCCCATGTACGAGTTGGACCGCACCGTGACAACGACGCCGGTCAACCCGATGGGCGCCAAGGGTGCGGGTGAGGCTGGCACAATCGGTTCCACGCCGTGCGTGGCCAACGCGGTTGTCGACGCGCTGTCGCACCTTGGCGTGAAGCACCTGGATATGCCGTATACGCCGGAGCGCGTCTGGCGCGCGATGCAGGCCGCGTCGGCCTAGATCATTCGATCAGCAAGCTGCGGCGGTCGCGCCGGGGCGTGAGGGAGGATTGCCGTGTTCCCGAATCAGTTCGATTACCACCGGCCCGCGAGCGTTGACGAAGCGGTTGCGTTGCTCTCGTCAGATCCAGATGCCAAGTTGCTGGCGGGCGGCCACTCGCTGGTTCCAGCCATGAAGTTGCGCCTGGCATCACCGAGCGCGCTGGTTGATCTCAGCAGCGTGGATGGCCTCACGGGGATCCAGGCCAATGGCAACGTCAAGATTGGCGCCATGACGACGTACGCCGCCCTTCGCGACTCGCAGGAACTCGCGGCGGCCCTCCCGATCATTCCGGAAACGGCAGACAATGTCGGTGACCCGGCCGTGCAGGCGCGCGGCACGCTGGGTGGCGCACTGGCCCACTCGGACCCGGCGGCCGACTTCACTGCGGTCTTCCTGGCGCTGAATGGCTCAGTCGATGTGACGGGCTCGGGCGGCAAGCGGACCATCGGTGCAGACGATCTCTTCGTCGATCTCTTTACCACGGCGCTTGCCCCGGATGAGATCATCACCTCGGTGAGCTTCCCGGCCTCGGCGGCTGGCACCGTGTCGGCATACGAGAAGTTCCGCCACCCCGCCTCTGGCTACGCCGTGGTTGGTATCGCGGCCGTCGTGAACATTGGCAGCGGTGGCACCGTTGATTCGGCTCGCATCGCCGTGACCGGCGCGACAAGCAAGGCCACCCGGGCGACCGCCGCTGAGAACGCCCTGCAGGGCAAGGCGCTCAATGACGAGTCGATCGCGGCAGCGGCTGCTGTTGCTGCCGACGGCCTGGAGGTCAACGGGGACCACTTTGCCTCCGAGGATTACCGCCGGCACCTCATCGGGGTGCTCACCGAGCGCGCGCTCAAGCGAGCGGCCGCTTCCCGTTAAGCCGGCCTGACGCGAACCCCTCTCCCTGGCAGCAGGGAGAGGGGTCTTGTTTTTTGCAGCACAGGGACCTGGCCGCGACGTGAGCCCGAGCACGCGTCTGGTACCCGTCACCAGGCGCCGGCCTGAGAGCCAGACAGGCACCTGGAGGTAGACGCGACGGCAATTCACGAGTTCAGGGAGCTTGTGGCGCGCGTTCGACGATGCCTGGCCGGGTACGCCTCGTCGTACGGCAGCGACCGCGCTCATTCGTCGCAGTTGCCGTCGCATCGATATCACCCCAACGTGCGTAACGCCTTTGCTGTCTGTTCCAGCCCCTCCTTGAAGAGGTGCGGGGTGTTCCCGATACCGATGCGCAGGTAGCCCTCATAGCCAAACGCGGAGCCCGGCGCAAGCATGACGGAGTAGTCCTCGGCGAGCGTGTTGGCGAGATCGGCCGAGGGAATTCGTGCCTTGTACTTCATCATTGCCAGCAAGCCGCCGAGCGGCGGGTTCCAGGTGACGATGTCCGCGTTCTGGGCGAACCAGGACTCCGCGAAGTCGAGGTTCTGGCCAACGATGCGCTTCGTGCGCTCCGTAATCTGACCCCGGTGCTTGAAGGCAATCACCGCCAGGGCATCGTTGAGCTTGCCCGGACTCAGGGTGATGTAGTCGCGCATCCCCCAGCAGCGACGCACGATCTCTTCCGGCGCCGCGATCCAGCCGGTGCGCAGGCCAGGGAGGCCGAACGGCTTGGAGAAGGTGCCCGTGCTGATAGCGCGTGGTCCGCGGTCCCGCATGGGGCGGGCCAGAGGCGGCATTCCGGGAAGTTCCAGCCAGCGATACGCCTCGTCGCTCAACACCCAGGCACCAAGCGAGTCGGCCAGGGCGTAGATTTCGTCGAGTTGCTCATCACTGAGCATCGCGCCGGTCGGGTTATGCGGCGTGTTGATGACGATCAGCTTCGTGCCCGGTGTCGCCAGGGCACGGAGATCGTCGAGGTCGTAGTGGAACGTGCCTTCCGACCGCAGGTGCCAGAGCGCGACATCACAACCAATCGCGCGCGGCACGCTGTTCAGTTGCTGGTAGGCAGGCGCGACGGCCACCACGCGATCACCGGGGTCGAGCAGCTCGTTGAACAGCAGGTAGTTGGCCTCGATGGCGCCCGTAGTGATAAGAATTTCGTCCGGGCTGGTGTCAGCGTAGGTTGCGGCGATCAGGCTGCGCAGTTCCTCGCTCCCACGCGCTTCGCTGTACCCAAGGCGCGTGTCCAGGAGCGCCTCCAGCGTCGCGTCGCGCTCCTCGACCGGCAACAGGTTCACGATCTCGCGCATGGTCATGGGGTAGATGCCGCTTTCGGCGATATCCCACCTGACCACCATCTCGTACTTCGTCATCCAGCGCTCAAGCTGGAAGGGCTCTATCCTCACGTGCGCTCCTCTTCCTCTCGGGTGCTCGTCGGCAGTCATCCTACACGGTGGCTATTGACGCGTCTGCGGCCAGTTCCTACGATCGCGGTATCGCACACGATTGGACGGCGAAGATCAGGAGAACGCCCGTGGCCCTGCAGGTGACCAGCACCGTTGACTCACGAACTCGTGCCCAGATCGAGGCGGATGTGCTCGCGGACTTTCGGGCCAGTTCTCCGCGCTCGGCGGCGTTGCACGAGGAAGCGCGCAAGGTGATGCCAGGCGGTGACACGCGCACGGTTGCCTTCCACGCGCCCTATCCGCTGACGGTCGCGGAGGGGCGGGGTTATGAGATCCAGGACGCGGACGGCCGCACCTACATCGATCTCCTGAACAACTACACCTCACTCATTCACGGTCACGGCCACCCGTCGATCGTGGCGGCGGTCTCCGCCGTTCTGCCGACGGGAACGGCCTTCCCAGCGCCCAACACCGCGCAGACCCGCCTGGCGCAAATCATGACGGAGCGGGTGGCTTCGGTCGATCTCATCCGCTTCTGTAACTCCGGGACGGAAGCAGGCATGAACGCCATCCGCGCGGCTCGTGCCTTTACCGGCCGCGATGTCATCGTGAAGATGGAGGGGGGCTACCACGGCACCTACGACGACGCGGAGGTCAGTGTGCACCCCGCGCCGGGTGACCCAGCCGCTGGCCCCACCCACGCACCGCTAGGGGTCCTGGATACCGCAGGCGTGCCCCAGAACACGCTGGAGAACGTTCTCGTCACGCCACTGAACGACATCGAGGCCATCGAGCGGCTGATGCGTGAGCGGGGCGACGAGATCGCCGCCATCATCATCGAGCCGGTGATGGGTTCCGCCGGGATGCTGCCCGCTGAGCAGGCGTTCCTGGAAGCCTTGCGGGCCCTGACGATCGAGAATGGGGCCCTGCTCATCTTCGATGAGGTGATGACGTTCCGGCTGGAGCCAGGCGGGGTGCAGGAGCACTACCGCGTGCGGCCCGACCTGACGACGTTCGCCAAGATCATCGGCGGTGGCTTCCCGGTAGGGGCATTCGGTGGCCGCGCGGAGGTGATGGAGCAGTTCGATCCGTCTCGCCCAGCACCGCTCTGGCAGTCCGGCACGTTCAACGGCAACCTGGTCACCATGGCCGCTGGCGTTGCCGCGATGGAGGCCTACACCGCCGAGCAGGTCTCGCACATCAACGCGCTTGGCGAGCAATTGCGCTCGGGCCTGCGTGAGATGGTCGCGGAGCAGGGGATCACCGCCACCGTCACCGGCTACGGCTCGTTCGTGGGCGTTCACCTCGGCGTTGACAGCATCTCCTGCTACCGTGATGCCGCCCGCGCTGATAAGGGCCTGGCCCGGCTACTCCACCTTGCGCTCCTGGGAGAAGGCATCTACGCGGCGCCTCGCCTGATGATGTGCACGTCCACCCCGATGACGTCTGAAACAATCGACACCGTCCTTGGCGGCTTCCGCCGGGCGGTGAAGGAGATTCGTCCGGCGCTGGTCTAGATACCGGCCACGAGGCATTTTCCGCAGAACAAGAGACCGGAGCAGGCAAATCTGCTCCGGTCTCTGCGTTTCATGACGGACGTCGTGTTAGTTTTCCCTGGCCCTGCGGAGGCGGACATCTGGGCGCCTCCTGCCGGGCCACATCCCGAATCGTGTCTCCCCGCGACCTCTCCCTGTGAGGCAGTATTCCGTCCCACGTGTCTTCCTGAGCGACATCGCAGGATTTCTTTCGGCAGCCGCCACGGCTGGAGGTATCAACCACCCTGATGTGGCATCCTGGGTCCGCGGGCGAAGGATTTCGTTCTTCCTGCCATTGCCCACAGCCGGCTCGCGGCTCGTACGCCCACGTGTCATCGCGAGCGCAGTCGAGAGATCTCGTGCTGCCTTACCACCCGGAACCGGGGTCTGCCCGCCATGCCAGTGACCGCCTGACATCGCCGTTGTCGCAGACGCCGAAATCTCTCGTCGACAACTTGAGCCTCCCGCAGAACCATCTCATCCCTTACGCCGCCTGGGCGTACCAGTAATCATCAACCAGGTCCTGGAAGAGGGTGAAGATGACGCCATCGGCCAGCAGGAGCTGGAAATAGCGTCGCCGCACCGGTGCTGGCCGCCACCATTCCGTTTCCACCAGCCAGCTATCCAGCACCTCCGCGACCTCCCGCCAGCGCTGGCGGGTACAGATCCGTTGCGGGGCACCACTCTGGGCGTGCAGTACAACGTCAATGGGTGAGGGAAGCTTCAGGGTGTGAACGCGATCAGGGCGTGCTGCCGCTCGGGAAGATGGGACCATGGTTCAACCTCCACCACCTGGAACAGGCCTGATGTCCCGCCGAAGCGCTGCGCCAACTCCTGGCAGGCGCCTTCCAGGTGAGCACGGCGCTGCGAGGCAAAGCCGGGCAACTGCTCCTGGCGGCTGGCCGCGTCAGTCAACCCGGAGAGCTCCAGCGCCAGGGCTTCCACGGGTCCCGGCAGTTCCACATCCTGCAGGCGGTAGCGCAGCGCCTCGTTCACACGCTGTTCCCGGCCCGGGTTGCGCAGCGTGACGGTGTGCTCCCACGACTGACCGCCCTCCAGAAGGGCCTGGAGCCGCGCCTGGCGCGCGTGGCGCCGCTGCAGGCGCGGCTGAGCAAAGGCACGGGTGAGGAGGCGGGTGATGGCGACCAGCAGCATCTCGCGCGTAGTCACTGGCGCAGGCAGGACCAGGCGCACCGTAATGACCTCTGGCCGCTCCCGGCCACGCACCGGCTCGTCATTCTCACCGTGAGCCAGTTGCCAGGCGTCGTGGCCATCCCGGCCAAAGCGGGCGGCGACGGCACTTGGCTTGAGCGCCGCAAAGGCTCCCAGCGTGCGGACACCCATGCGCTCCAGGCTGCGTAGCTTGGTGGGGGCGAGTGGCAACAGGCTGATCGGCGCCTGGGCAAAGATCTGCGCTTGCCGGGACGCATCCATCACCTCCACGCCGCCAGGGCGCGCGTGATACGCCGCCACGATGGCCGCGAAGCGGCCCTCCGCCACACCCGCCCGCGGGCGCAGGATGGCCGGCATAGTGCGCAACAGGTGTTCTGCCGCTTGCGGTGGTGGGCCCAGACGCCGCTCCATGCCGGTGAGATCGATCAGGTAGCGCCCCGGCTCCGGAGCGACCCCGACGGCCGGCACGAGCCGCTCCAGACCGGCGATGATGCGTTCCGCGCCCGTCTGCTCGCGGACCGGGTGCGGCGTGATGATGCGTGCTTCCGGGCAGAGAGCCAGGGCTTCCCGCAATCCCTGACCGGCGCGGACACCGCTCCGCCTGGCCTCCGGCGTGGCGTCCTGCACCACGGGACGCTCTCCCGGCGCCGGACCCAGGATGAGCGGCTGCCCGTCCAGGTGCGGTTGCTCCAGCAGCGCGATCCGCAGCGCGAAGTGCGGAATGACAATGGCGGCAATGGCCATGATGTGCCTCGCTTCCCATCAGGCGCCGGCGCTCCCACCCCAGCGCCCATCCCACAGGTATTAGAACATATGATCTACTACGAGGGAAGTCAAGGAAGATTTCGGGGCGTCACGAAGACATGGGACGTCAGGTGTACAGGCGCACAGGGACCCAGGACAGCACCACAGCACCGCGGGCACTGAAGGCCCCTGCGGCGCTACGGCAGTCACCCGGAGACGAGCGGCATCGCGAGAGCCCGACCTGATCCCACGTCCGCCCGGAACCTCGCGAGGGCTATCTACTGGAGGCGAAAAGCGGCCAGCGCAGCCACAGGTAAAATCTGGTCCTGACCTTGATGGGAGAGGACGCGCGGTGGAATCGGGAATGACCCAGGAGCCAGTTGGACAGACCGGAATGGCAGCAGGTGCCGAGAATTGCCTCTTACTGATCGCTCAGTCCGAAGGGATGATTCAACTCCCTCGTCGCAGCACCTGGCCACTCCCAGCAGACGAGCGTGCGAACCTGCTGACCGACGACATCTTGCGCCGGCTCGCGTCCCTGTCTGATGGCCGGCTCCTGGCGCAGCGCTTGTTCAGCGAGGCGTACCTGGCAGATTTTCGCGCTCGCTATCCTCGAGAGTCAGCGCTGCTGGAGCGGGTCCAGGTCATGCGGGCAGACAGAGGGTAAGGCGTAAGGATGTGACGATTACTCTTCATCCAACCCACTAATCTCGAAGGTCTTGGTCCAGAAAGAAAGATCTTCAGAGGGTGCCACAGCCACCGTACCGGACGCCCCCAGGAATCGCCCGGAGCCGCCGACGATGGTACGCACGGAGGGAACCGGCTTTCCGGGTTGAAGGCCCTGCATCTCCAGGGTACTCCCGTCGGGGAAGACGATCGTCTCATTGAGCAGGCAGTCGAAATCGGTGTTGATCCCGATGCACGAGCCCTGGGTGATAGCCCCTGTGTCGGTAGTGTTGGTCTCATCGAAGAGCGGGTTGGGTCCCCAGACGCGGATATCTCCGGGTGACGGGCCGTCATCGCCGAAACGATCGATGATGGTCCCAGCCGACTCGACCAGCACCATGGACATGGTGCCCGGAGCGGACGATGGCGTGGCATCCTGGGCGCCGGTGCGAGAGGACCAGAGACCTCCAGCGAGGAAGGCCAGGACGAGCAAGGGAACCAGGAACAGGGAACGGGCCATCGATGCCTCCTTGGATACGCAACACGCCAAGGCAGTCCACACACATCGTACCTGACCGCGACTCGCATCGATCGAGCAGACAGGTTGATCTGCACGTATCGAGGTGTGCACCACACGAACCTAGACACCTGCACCCAGATGCCAGGCGGTAGGCAAGAGTCCAACACCCAGTTCGTATCCCCACACGCTTCCTGGTTCGAATTCGGTTATGCTCTGGTCGCCAACCGGACTGTCTCGGGGTCCGGGACGTATTGTCACTCACTCACCCCGAGAAACCGCACAACTCTCCCGCTCACAGGAAACACCAGGAGACAGAAGGTGACTTTATGTCAATAAAAGCTTCTCACAGATGACCGAAGTTCTCAACTAGTGTCAAATTTGGTACTGCAAGCAGATGAGAACTTGGGACAGCAATGATAGACTCCGGTACAGAACCAGGTTGGCTTTCAGTTGCTGAAGCCTCGCGTGTACTCGGTATCAGTGAAACGGCCGTCCGCAAGCGAATCCGTGTGGGACACCTTCGTGCAAGGGATCACCAGGGACGGAAAGAGGTTCACATAGAGGTTGGTAACTCTGAAGCATCTGGTTATCAACCACTCAGGTCAACCGAATCGAGTCTGGAGGCGGCGCGAATGGCAGGGGAACTGGCTGAGCTCCGGGCCCGATTCGCGGATGTCCAACAAGATCGAGATCGATGGCATCAACTGGCAGTTGAATCCCGCAATGAAGCGCGAGTAGCAGAGGCCGAGCGTGCAGCCCTGGAGCGCGAGTTGCGACTGCTGCTTGCTCGAACGTGAACGTCTCGAACCTGCCATATCCCCGCACGTGGCGACGCTGACCCTGGTCGAATCTACGAGCCAATCACGGAGCATCGGGACAGAGGAGGGGGGGACATGGAACAGGCTGAGCGGCTGATGTTTCCGAGCGTTTCGCGCGAACATGGCGTCGCGCAATTGCCAGAACTACGTACGTTTTCGAACGGCCGTTTCCAGTTGCCCAGCGTCGGCGTCCAAACTTCGGACCACCAGCGGCTTCGAACATTCCTGGAGGCTGTGCTCGTGCGGCTGGCACCCCAGAACAACGAATCCGGATATGTGAGCACCAGTCGCTTCTATATGCCCCGTTCCTTCAGCACGTGGAAGTAGCACGGATCGACTGCGGCGCAAGCGTGTTTCAAAGCTGAACGAATCGCACCATGAGCGGTCTTGACGCAGTGAGGGGTGGTCAATATGGACCACCCCTCATCACGTTTTGCCTGCGTATCCACGTATCCTGGAGCGGGGGACGAGACTCGAACTCGCGACAGCCTGCTTGGAAGGCAGGTACTCTACCAACTGAGTTACCCCCGCAATTGGCTGGCGAAGTGTACGTCTCCTGACCGTCCGCGGCAAGCGCACGACTCGTGTTCGGCTCCAGTCAACTGGCCTGGGGAGTCAGGTCAACAGGTCCCATTCACTCCGCAGGCCCGGCCTGCTACAGGCTCGATCAGGATGTTCAGAGGCGCAGCGCGTCCCGGAGCAGAGGGCCCAGAACGCCGCGGTCGCGGAGCGTCTTCACCAGGCGGTGGCCTCCTTGCTCGTGTTCGGTGATGGAAACATTGGGCAGGTCCGCGACGCGGTGCGCATGAAGCAGATCCAGCGGATCATCATTGCTGACGTGGATCGCGATTCGAGGCGTAGAGATGTCTGGAAGCACATCACGCAGGTCGTAGACGGCTTCTGCGGGATCGGCGGCGTGCAGGTGGTCGATCTGCGGCTCCCATCGATGATCCCCAACTGCGGCCCGGTTCGCTGCGTCAATGAACGTTTGCGGCGAGAACGCAAGCACCTGATCCGCCCGGCACCAGGCGCCGAACAGCATTGCCGCGTAGCCACCAGCGGACGCGCCGGCCATGACCACTCGCTCAACGTCGGCTTCGGCGATCACGCGGTCCAGGTAGCGGCGCACGTCCTGTGCGGCGGGGCCGACCCCGGGTAAGCCGAGCTGATACCAGCCCCGGCGTGGATCACGCAGGAACGCCTTCTTGCCCGGCATGTCGGCCGTCAATCGGAAGAACTCAAAGACCGGCATGCTGACGCCACCAGCGATGCCACCGAAGAGAACAAGCAGAGTGCGCGCGTCGCCGGAGAGATCGAGCGCGACATGGGTTTCTGGTTGGGCAATCAGGTCATTGAAGGCGCCGGAGCGGGTTTCTGTCATGGCGCCGCCACGGCGATGGGGGAGGGGATGTTGTCCACGGTCGGGGTGAGAGGACTCGAACCTCCGACCTCAGCGTCCCAAACGCCGCGCGCTACCAACTGCGCCACACCCCGCGAATCAGCCCTGGAGTATAGCGCCGGTGCCGCCTCCCCGCCAGAAGCGCTCACGCCTGCTGCCGCCGGTGGAGAACGGTGACATCGCCAGACTCAAAGGCGGGCTCCCAGCCCGCAGCTTCGAATTGCGCGAGATCGAAATCGTAAGGTCCCGCTATCGGACACTCGGGCCGTGCGGACCCCTTCTCGTATTGCCCGATGAAAACCCAGTCCACCCCGTACCGGGCGTAAAGCGGGCTCGTTGGATCAGCGTACATCCGGCGGACATCCTCGGCGCGAACTGGAATCTGCGCCGTGAGGTCTGGCTGGCCGCTCCGCCACTGCCGCTCGTGATTGTCCCAACCGATGACGGTCGGTACTCCAGAAAACGCCGCCACGCGGCTGTACGGAAACTGGCTGAGAGGGTAGTAGGAGCAGCCCGCCGCCTCCAGGACGACATCGCCCACCTGAGCATGACCATCCAGGAAGCGGATTGCGGCAACCTCGTCTGGATCGCCGTAAGCAACGCCGTCCAGCCCCCGCCAGTCTGCGAAACCATCAGCCCACTGCCTGCTCGCCACCACAGGATAGGCCAGGCCCAGCACAAGCAGCGCGGCCGTCGCCGTCCGCAGTACCCATGTCCCGGGTAGAGATCGACGGTACGCCGTGGCCAGCACCACCAGAGCCACCGCCGCACCAAGCGCCGAGAGGGTCCAGGCCTGGTAGTAGAACTTGAAGAGCGTGTTCATGCGGTTGCCGAAAAGGTCGCGAATGAAGAAAAACTCGACGGCAATCGAGAGCAGCCAGGCCGCCGCATACATCGCCAGGGCGAATGTCCGTGGCACCGGAGTGTGGTTGCGGCGAAGTTGCTGCAGCGCGAACACGAGCGGAAGACCACAGAGCAACACGACTGGGGCAGCGAACGCCACAGAAAGGACGGCCAGACCAGCGAGTGCAATGATGGCGGGCGTCGTGAAGGTGCTTCGCACATCGTTCCAATCGACACCGCCGAGGACAAGGGCGAGTCCCGCGAGGTACGGCACCCCGAACATCGTCAGGTACTCGGCGGCGGAGGTCCGCACACCCGCGTAGGGCGCGACCAGGCCCAGTAATCGCGACACAACAGGGAGCTGAGTGAGCCATGCGGGTTCCAGACCGCTCAGCGGCGCTACCGGCGGACGGTAGGTGGCGAAGAATGGCAACCAGGGGAGCAGTGCCGCGACGCCCATGATGGCAACAGCCCGCAGCCGCTCACCAGCGCCGGGTCCACTAACCAGTAATGCCGCAAGGAAAACCAGACCCGCATAGGTGGGCAGATCCCAGGCGTTCAGGGCGTAGAGCGCGCCTGCAGCCGCGGCCGATAGCGCCAGTCGTCCAGTCCAGGCGGCGGAGGTCAACGGGCTAGCCTGTGCAACGAAGATGTTCCAGGCCAGCGCAACAACTGAGACAGCGAAGGGGAGCGCCATCAGGTGCGGGTGGAGGTCGCCAAGGATGAAGCTGAACGCCGGAAACTCGTTGATGGTTTCCACCGCCGGCGGCGGACAACGAAATCCGTCACGCGCGCCGTCGCAGACAATGCGGCTAGCGCGCCAGCCGATTCCCTCGCTATCCCACCACCAGGCGTTCCAGACCGTTTGAGGAGCCTGCAGCAGGCGCAGGGGAGCATAGAGGTTGCCCGCGAGAACCACGCCAAAGAGCGCCAGGCTGCCGGCCGCTACGGCTGAGAGCTTGCCCAGTGACGGGCGCACCACGTTCCAGGCGACGCCAAAGCTGGCCACCGCGGTCATGCTGAAGATGGTGGCCAGGGCCAG
This sequence comes from Thermomicrobiales bacterium, assembly GCA_046328375.1. Taxonomy (GTDB): domain Bacteria; phylum Chloroflexota; class Chloroflexia; order Thermomicrobiales; family UBA6265; genus JACCXM01. The sequence continues at coordinate 11,780 of JAXLWT010000037.1, read as the reverse complement.
GTTGAAGGCAACCGGTGCGGCGACACCCGCCAGGCGCGCCACGGCCCCGTGGAGCAGGTAGCCAAGGTAGTAGTAATTGATGGGCTGACCAGCAAACCAGGGGTCAGCTGGAGGCATCACTACGCTGCGCGCGCTGCTGGCCAGCAGTGCCACATCCATCGGTTTTTCGGTGTTCAGAATGTCTGGCGTGAAGCCACGAAACCAGACGTAGATCGCGAAGAAACCCAGGGACGCCAGCTCCGTCCAGGCCAGGGAGCGCACCCAGGAGAGATCGCGATCGCGCCGCTGCAGCAAGCGACCCCAGCCGAGCGCAGCGGCCGCAGCCAGGGTGACCGCTAGCGGAGCAACTCCGAAGGGAACAACGCCAGTTGATGCGAGAAGCCAACCGGGATAGACCAGGACCAGGAGGGAGAGGGGACGGGTAATCGTTGCCCCACGGTCAGGGAGCGAAGGACACAGCCACCGTACCAGGGGTGCAAATGCCCAGGAACAGGCGGCGAGGACCAGGTACCAGCGGGCGACGGCTTCGAACGCGCTCACGCAGCCGCCGGCAGGACGCGGTAGATAGTGGTGCCGTCCTGCGAAAAGACCTCTTGCAGGCTCGAACCCACCATCTGGTCAAAAGCGGCAATGCCTTCGTCGGAGCCGCCCGGTGTGCACTCGTTATTCGGCGTGGGGTAGACGCGCTCGAGGTCGCCCACCACCACATACTCGACGTTGTATTTGCGCAGGATCGCGACCTTCTCGTCCACATTCGCACTGGTGTACAGGGTGCGCACGTCATTCACGCGCGCCGGCAGTTGGTCCGGGAAACGTTGCTGCTGCTGATGACGCTCCCAACCAATGATCGTAGGCAGGCCCGTCGCATTAGCGATGCGTGATCCGTTACAGCGGTAGGGGCCGATTGACGCTTCGGCTACGACGGTGGAGTTTGGGACATGCTGCTGGAGCCAGGCTATCGCGGCGCGGTCACCGGAGTAGCGAATTTCACGGAACTCCGGGCTGCCCACAACGGGCACGCTGCCATCGTTCATCCAGTCCAGGGCATTAAGGCTCCCAGGCTGCGCCCCGGGAGACATGCGCTGCTCCAGGCGCGGGAGCGTCGCAAGCGCTGGATAGGTTAGCGCCCCGGCGCAGAGGAGTGCCGCCACGGCGACGCCGGCACGCGACCAGGCCCCGCTGATCGATCGCGTCTGGGTTGAGATCGACTCGTCCGATGTTGTCGTAAGGACACGTGCCGACATCAGGGCAACCAGCACCGCACAGGAGACCGCCAGCAGCACCCAGACCTGGTTGTAGAACTTGAAGATCGTGTTCATGCGGTACCAGTCGGTGCCGATCAGGTCGTCGGCCACGACAACAACCTCGACCCCGCCCGCAACGCCAAAGGCAGCCGCCAACAAGAGGCAGAGGAAACGTTCAGCAACGCCAGGTAGCGAAAGCCAACCCGCGCCGGCCGCGGCCGTGAGCGCGAGCATGAGGCCAAGTACCGGCCGCCCAGAGACCAGGCTGAGCACCCCGCCGAGCGCGCCGACCATGGCGCAGAGTGCGGCAACCCGGCTGAGCAGCGTCGGTGATTCCGATCTTGCAGCCCGCCGCAGCGCCGCAACGATCGGTGGTCCCGCCAGGCCTGCGAGGACGAGCACCTCACCAGCGAGGGCACCGCCGGCCGTTTCCGCGCGAGCCAGTATCACCACGCCAACGATCGAAAGTGCGATCGACGCGACGGGCCACGCAAATCGATCGGCTGAGGCGCTCTGTGGCACCAGAAGCGCGGTCAGCCCGATAGCCCCAACCGCGACGAAGGCGCCGAAATGCGTCAGGAACTGGAGGAGATCGGTCGGGTCATGAACAAGCGCCACCTGGCTGAACAGGGCAACGAAATGCCGGTGGAAGGGCAGGAACAGGAGATATGCGCCGCCCAGGACCGTCAGCACTTGCGCTGCAGCACGTAGGTACGCCCGGGGCGTGCGTGGTGACGTGAGCGCCCCCGTCACGAGCGTGACCACAGTGAGGGCCGCGTAGACGGGGACATCCCAGGCGTTCGTCACGAACAGGGTGCCCAACAGGAGAGCCGCCAGTACGAGCAACAGAGGGCGCTGCAGCGGATTCTCTTCGTCATCGCCAACTGGCCGTCGCGCTAACGCGAAACTCACGGCGATAACTGTCATTGTGATCGGCAGGGCAATGACGTGGGAGTGGAGATCAGCGTAGAGTCCAGAGAAGTACGGAAACTCGGTGATGGCGTAATCGATTGCGCGGCTGCCGTTCCATGTCCAGGTGATAAAGGCATCGAAGGACGCCGGAGTACCCTCCAGGAGCGTGCGCAGAGCGGACAGATTCCCGATCAGGCACATGGCTACCACGCTGGCCCAGCCAGCCACGAGCCGGGTGCGCCGTGTGCCACTGATCGCCTGAGCCAGCGCTCCTGCCACAGTGAAGCTGGCGGCGCCGAGCGCGCCCATCATGGTAGGGAGAGCGAGATTGAAGCCGATCTCGCTTGGAATCCCGATCACCTTGAATAGGAACGCGATCAGGTAGAAGCCGTAGTAGTAGTAGTTGACATAGCCATCAGCGAACCACGGATCATACGGGGGAAAGTAGGCACTGCGACCGATGGCGTTGATCAGCGCGAACTCCATCGGCTTTTCGCCACCCCAGAAGGGATGCCAGCCATCGGGAACGGCGAAGCGAAAGGCAAGGAAGACCGCGAACACCGTCCAGAAGGCGATCTCCGGGTGCAGGAGGTCTGCTCGGTGCAAGGGACGTAACCGGTCGGAGCGGTGGACCAGCCACCATCCCACCGCCGCGACACAGCCCAAAGCCAGCAGGCACCAGACAGCCCGGAACCGCGCGAACTCGAGGCTGGCGAGTATCCAGACGAGATAGGCTGGAATAACCAGCCCCAGGATCCGGGCCAGTCCCCAGCCCTGGTCCGGGAAGCGACCAAAGGCCAGGCGGGCCCAGGGGAGACCTGTCGCGAGCAAGGCCGCGATCAAGACCACCCAGACGACCACAGCACCTGGCGTGGTTGAGGTCACGGCTGACGACCACCGTGCGTCACCGACCGAGGGGTTGTCCCCGACCGGCGTGGGCAGCAGGAGCGTTGGATCGCTCTGCCAGCGGGACGGTTGCCACGGCTGATTTTCCGCCCAGGAGATGGCGGTGCCAAAGCGAGTCCGGTCGAAAGCGTGATCTTTCTTGTAAATCGTCACCAACGGATGGTCGTAGTTGATAAACGATTCGTCCGCCGCGCGGTCATCAATCCTCAGCGGGCCAAACCGGGGCCAGGAGGCGAACTGCGCGGCTTGTGAGAAGCCGATTGCTCCGGAAGCCAGTGCGTCGTAGTAGCGAATCTGGGCCGGATACCGCCAGGGCTCAGCACGTACCCCTGCCTCGACCCGGAGCGACGACTGAACAACGTAGTCAGCCCTATCGAGGACATCGGCCATCGCGCCCATGGCGTCTCCTGGTGGGAGGTCACGATAGAGATCGAAGTTGATCGTGCCCAGGCCATACGCCGCCGGATTCAGTGCGTAGGTCAGTGAGCGGGGTAACGCATCGTCCCAGTATTCCGCGGTCAACTCAGAGCCGGGTGGAGTCTGGGCGTAGATCCACTTCGTCGCGGCGATCCTCGGATTCTCTTGCGCGTAGATTGACGTAAATGACGCCGTCCAGAGAAAGCTGAGGGCCAGTGAACTCGCCAGGAGCACCGTGCCCCAACGCGGGGACCAGCGGAGCTGCGCGTGGTTGACTAACCAGAGCAACGCACCCGCGGCGCAGATGGCAAGGACGGGTGTCAGCGGCTCCAGGTAACGGAGAAATTTCACCTGGGCGGGAGCCAGGACCGCGCTGTACGCGACGAGCCAGGTCGCGAGGATGATGGCGGGCGCCGAGCGCCTGCGAACCTCGTTCCCGAGCCAGACCAGTCCACCCAGTGCCAACAACCCAGCCGCCGGACCCACGCCCCAGCGCACGAGCTGCTCCAGTTGATAGATGCCCGGAGACGTGCCACTGAACACGCGGGTAAATGGAACATCGAAAGCGCCACTGACGATATCCGCCTGCGTTCGCAACGACTGGATGTAAACCATCGGCCTGAGCAACGCGTAGGGCTCGAAGGCGAAGAACGCAAGCAACGCAGCCAGGGCTGCCGCGACGGCGTGTGGGGCAAGCGACCAGATTCGCGCAGCACGACTAGCGCCTTCGACCGGGAGGTTCCACAGCAGAACCAGCCAGGCGGCCACGATTGGCGCCGCAAGTGCCACCACGCTCCCTTTGGTCGCCATGGCCAGCCCGTACGTACATCCAGCCAGAGCGAATGCGGTCACTGTTCCTCGTTCAGTGGCCCGGCAGCAGCCGAGCAGGCAGAGCGCAACAAAGCAGGTCAACCAACTGTCGGTCGTGAAGAAATGCGCCAATTGGATGGACATGGGGGCGAACGCGGCAAAAAGTGCCGCGAGCAGGCCGAGTGACTGCCCGCCGAGGCGCCGGGCGATGGCGGCCGTCGCCACAACAGTAGCGGAGCTCAGCAGTGCGGACAGCACGCGACCGAACAAATAGACCCGCTCGGCCGCGTTCCAGTTCGTACCGGTGAGGCGAGAAAGTCCCCAGGCCGCGAAGTCGGTCACCCAGAGGGGCAACGCCCCGTAGGCGAATTCGCGATACTGACCCGTGGCAGGATCTGCGGAACGCGGGTTGAGCCCGCTGCGTGCCGGATCGAGCAACTCGCTCAAATCTGGCGGCCAGTCCAGGTGAATGCGGTCGATCAGGACGATCTTGGCGACGAAGAGCTCATCGGGGTGAAGATCGCCGCCCTGATCCCAGTTCAGCCCGTAGAGACGCAGAGACAGCGCGGCCAGGAAGACCAGGGTGAGGGCCAGATGCCACGTGTTGAACGTCAGGGGCCGCCACGCCCGGCGCGTTGTTGCCATTCTGCGGATTCTAGGCATAGCCAGCAGAGCGGTCGAATTGGAAGGAACCGACCATGACGGCACCGCTACGCACCGTGTATTTCGGCTCTCCCGAGTTCGCGGTGCCCCCCCTGGAGGCGCTCCTGTCAGATCCGGGCTTCGACGTGCGCCTGGTCGTCACGCAGGCACCGAAAGGGCAGTCTCCGGTCGAACAGGCAGCACGGGCCCATGCGATCCCCGTGTACAAACCCGATTCCCTGCGGAGTCCAGAGGCAAGGCAGCCTCTCGTCGAAACGGAACCCGACCTCTTCGTCGTCGCGGCCTTTGGGCTCATTTTCAGGAAACGGACGCTCGATATCCCACGCTTCGGCGCGCTCAATATTCATCCTTCACGCCTTCCTCGCTACCGGGGCGCGAGTCCAATCATGGCGGCCGTGCTGCAGGGGGATGACGAGACCGGCGTTTGTCTCATGGCCATGGACACCGGCATTGACACCGGGGATATCGTCTCGTTTGAATCGGTGGTTGTTGCAGACGACGACACGACTGAGACATTGAGCGCCAAGCTGGCGCATGTCGCCGCCAGGCAACTGCTGCGCGACGCTCCACGTTGGGCCAACAAGGAGTTGCACGCAACAGCGCAGGTCGGCAAGGCGTCGCTCACGCGAACGCTCACCAAGGCAGACGGACAGATAGATTGGACGCGCCCTGCCGTTGAGCTCGAACGGCATGTCCGCGCGATGTGGCCTTGGCCGCGCGCGTGGACAACGGTTGAAGGGATGAATTTGCAGGTATTGCAGTCGCGTGTGGTGCCTGACGCGTCGGATGGACGAAAGCCCGGGGAAACGATCCTTGAACGCAAGCGACTGCTGGTGGCAACTGGCGACGGTGCGCTCGAGCTCCTGTCCGTTGAGCCAGCGGGACGCAAGGTGATGACGGCAAGCGCGTACCTGAATGGGCGACGAAGTCCTATAGGGAGGCTGGGGAGTGGGGAGCCCCTGGATTTACCGCCGCTGGTGACCGCGATCACCGATGCGTCGGGCTGATCCTAACCGGCGCCGACTGTTTTGCGGATAACGTGGATTGTCCGCAAAAGAGGAGATGCGGACGGACAGTCATGCAGGGGAGTATTTGCTTGGGGGAGGGCAAGACCCGGGTGGTCCAGGAGCAAGCTGCGTGACGTGGAGAATGCCTTCGAACCGACAGGTTCCACATCTTCCCATGAAGCCCCGGGAGATCAAATCCTCGTCCTGACCGTAGATCTCGGGCGGCAGAATCTGGCTCCCTGATCGGAACCAGTGCGCCAGCAAGCCACCAGAGACACTACTGTCGAAATTCGCCGCTCAACCTGACTGACGGCTCGAGATGTGCCGCTATTCCCGTCAGCTATGGACCTTGCTGGCGCATCATGGCGCAAAATGAGGCGCTGCCATGCCTGACCGGATTTCGCCAGAGTACTGCATTTTCATTCCGTATTTACTTTCACGAAACACGAATAATCCGTACCATGTCCGTCGGGGCCGAAAACTGGCCGCTCCGCAAAGACCTGCTCTCCTGACTTCGACGGCAGAAAATGAAACATCATTAAATATCTATTATGACATGGGACGCTCTTCTGGTGCAGGTTTTACTAGTTTTCATACTAAGCACGTTGGGTGTGGCATGCTGCAAACTTCCACTAGCCCATCGTCAGCCAGTCTTGCGCTCCCGCGGCTGCCCGACAGGTTCACACGAGCGAGTCTCGCTCGACAACTCCTTCAAAACCTTGGCACGCTGCATCTGTGCTGACGTTCGCCCAGGCGTGCGACAAAATCTGCCTTTGGTATCAGGGACGCGGAATCGGCGGTCCGCTGGAAACGTTCGAGACAATGACCTGAACCTGGCCGCTCCAAGATTCTGCGTCGCGTGAAATTCAAAAGTTCCTAAGATAAATGAAGAATGAATACCTCGGCCGGTTGCTGGAAACCCGCCGGCGCCTCCGCGCGCGAGAACCCCCTTACACTGCGAGCGGAACTCGTCTAAGAGATGAAAGATCTCAAAACAGCCTTTAAAAACGCGAAATGTCTGTAGTTGCTGGCGAGCAACGAACGATCCGCATTAACGGTGCGCCGCAGGATACCCCTCTTCGAGACGACGCCTGCGAAAACCCAACGGCAAAGAACAGGTTTTACGCCCGTCAAGATCCCTACGAAGAAGCCTCACGCAGGGCGCAATCGGTTCAGTAGCTTGACGCTTCGGCCAAGGAAACGCACACCCCTCCGACGAAAAACCTGAGATGGCCTTCATCTCAAAGTAAATATGAAACAACATGAACGGAGTGTGTATGAGAGCTGCAGATTCCTGGCGAAATCTTTGTCTTACACCTTTGGATTCCACGCCCGATCGGATCCGCTCTCTCTGCAAACCCACCGAACACCGGAAATCTCATCCACCTGGTCGCACTGTTGCGACTAAGGAGGTCCTCTTTCGGCGATCCAAGCAAACAGGGCGGCGGAACCGCAGCTCCGCCGCCCCCGATTTGCTAGGTCCGCCGCTGGCACTCGTGACCCCGGCACTCGAGGTTCAAGCCGTTGCAGCAGTCGCTGTTACGGTCGCAGTACTGGCCGCTCTTGCCGCAATTGTCGCTGCGGTACCGGCAGGTCCCACTACTCGGTCCGAAGATGGTTGATGCAAACGGAGGTCCGTAGGTGCCGTTGCCGACAAGCCCACCGAGTAGCCCGCTGCTGGCGCCCTCGCAGACGAGGCCGGTCTCGCAGTCGGAACTCGTTGTGCAGGGATCGCCGTCCTGGCCACTGGCGGCCCGAGCCTGGCGCGCGGCAAGACCAATCCCGAGTGTCGCCAGGGCCCCACCTGCAACTGACCTCAAGGCACGCCTGCGGTCAGTCGGGTTTCCAAACTCGCGGGCAAGTCGATCAAATCTCTGCGGGTCCATGGGTACGAATCCTTCTTATCTATGATCCCGGCAAGGTTGCGTTCGGATATGAACCGCCTAGCCCGCAGCTTGCGATGCTGGCGGTGTGGGTGGATCATCGTCACGGATGGCGCGAACGCCGAGGTGTAACTCGCTCCTTTCGCTTCGGGTCCGGCGCCTGAGAAACCTCGCCTTGCCGTCCTGGCACGCAGTAGGCATGCCACACCGTTCACGGGACGCATGCACTCTCTGCATGACGAACCCGCGCCGCAGCGCAACTGCATTCCCACGACTCGCGCGGAGATCATCTTTATCTAGTATTCATCAGGAACTTAGTCGCGGAAAGGAGAAGTGGCACGTCATGTCCATGACAAACGTGATCGGAACTGCAGTGCTGGCGATAATTATGTCTGGCAATCTTGTGCTGGCACAAGATGTAGTCTCCGCTACTCCCCCTTCCGCAAAAACCACCGCGACAGCTTCCGCGGCTGGCAAAAGTTTGCGGGGAAGCCGCTACTGCGAACTCCTCGTGCCAACACGTGAGGCTGGCGCCAACACGATGACGCTGCGGGTCTACAACACCCAGGGATTGAACGACTGTCCGGAGTCGGCCTGGAACGCTATCAACGCCCGCGCTGAAGCGAAGCGGCTCGGGGTACCCATCGTAATCAAGAATGGTCCCCGTTACCTCGCTTACGACCGCATCTCGGCTGAGATCGATGGCAGCCTGGAGACTTTTGGAGATCTCGAAGCCAGAATTGTCGCCACGTTGGAGGTTCCGGCAGGGTCGCTGCCACAGTCACAGCCGGCCTACACGGACATGGTCATCGACAGGAATACAGAGTACGTCTACTTCGCGGGGAAACCTGTCTTCGAACTCGTTGCTCCGGATGGTCGTGTTTATGTCATGCAGACGTACGTGGCGGCGAACGACCCGGCCGGTGACTTCTCAGGCCTGAAGGAACTTGGAAACCGCCTCACGTTGCCAGACGGTTGGCAGTTTCGAGAAATTGTGCCAGATCAGGATTTGCACGCGGCAACAGCCAATGGGCAGGCAACGGTGATCCGCGACGATCTGGAGAATACCTATCAGCTGTTGACCAGTGTGCCCGGGACCCCCGTCCCCAAAAGCTGATTCCCTCAACTGGACGACGTACCACGTCCCTTCCGAGCGGAACGCGTCCGTCGTCTGAGTGCAGGCTCTTGCTAGCCGTACTGCGCTCGATGTGCCGCCACGGCCCGTTGGTACGTTTGGTCTGCATTTGCCTGGTCAAGATAGTGCTTGAAAATGCGGGCAGACTCGGCCTTCTCGCTCGTCTCTGAACCGGCGTCCTGGGGAAGCGCCTTACCTGTTTCCCGATCGTACTTGCGGCCAGACCGGTGATTGGCGTAGCGCCGGGCTCGTGTGAAACCCATCTGCAGGAACTTTCGCGCCATGTCCATGCCGACGACGTCATTGGCGTCCCGGTACTGAATAAATCTCGCCCAGATGGTCTCCGCGGATTCGCGGGCTACCTCCGGCGTCCGGAAGCGCCAGTACGGCAAGATCTCGGACTTGTAGGGCTGAACCAGGAGCACACCCTGCTCACCCCGTCCGACGCAGTACAACTCGGGATGCGCGCGAAAATCCGTGCTGTCGAAATCCAGGTCGTAGTTGAACGCTTTACTCATGCGGTGCGCGTCGCACATCTCGCGCCACCGGACGCAAAAAGCGCCGGCCCATTTGGGCCGGCGCTCAGTGAGATCGCTCTCCGCGGGGTTTACTGGCCGCCGTAGATTGCCGCGATCACGGCCTGGGCGATGTCATCGCCGGAGACCAGGGCATTGTCGATGGCGGTCTGCACGCCGGTGGACCCACCACTGTTGGTTGAGCCAATCGTCACCGCACCACCACTGCTGTCGGCGGTGGAAACGCCACCATTACCGCCGCTGGCCGTGTCGGTCCACTGTGCGCCAGCGGCGCCAGCCAGCGCTGTCGAAGCAATCGCAGCAATAGCGAGACCAGAAAACAGCTTGCTCTTCATTGGACTGAGTCCTCCCCTCTCATCGGTGTCCCCCGCCGCGAGCGCGGAGACGGTCAACCCGCCTTGGGGTCCACGCCGCATCTCATCCACCCCATGGCATGCGGCTAGTTCCTAGCCTACACGCCGGAGCGTCGATGTCAAGCCGCCGCGGTCCTAATGCGCGGCGCTTGCCTTCCCCAACGCCCTGCACAGCGCGCTGGTTTCGCAAGCAGGCCTCGCACGGCGCAGCAGGCGGGGCCGTTACGGGCACTATACTCGGATGGATGTGGAAAGGCGGTCTCGGCGTTTGGTAGTCCAGGATCACGATTCGGGCATTTCCGACGCGTCGGCGCCTACCCGAGCGAACCGGCAACCCCAACACACCGCTCCCTTACTGCGCCTGCTCGTGTTTGTCGGCGGCTTTTCCTCAATTGGGGTCGAGCTCACCATGAGCCGACTCATTGCCCCGTACTTCGGAAGCTCAACCTTCATCTGGGCGTCGCTCATCGGACTCACGCTAACGTTTCTGGCTCTGGGTTATTACATCGGCGGCCGGGCCGCTGACCGCTGGCCGCACGCGTCCCTTCTCTACATCGTGATGGCTGTCGCGGCTGTCGCGGTGGCGGCAATCCCGCTCGCGGCGCGTCCCTTGTTGCTTGGATCGCTCGAGGCATTCAGTGCACTCGATGCCGGTGCGTTCTATGGAACTCTGGTCGGAACCCTCCTCCTGCTCGCAGTGCCGGTCACGCTGCTCGGCTTCGTCTCACCCTTTGCCATTCGCCTCAAACTGGTCGACGTCGATTCCGCTGGTAACACGGCTGGCTCTCTCTACGCTCTCTCGACGCTCGGCTCCATCGCCGGGAGTTTCCTGCCCGTGCTGTTGCTCATACCCTGGCTTGGGGCGACGGCGACGTTGGTGACCCTGAGCCTGCTGCTGTTGCTTCCAGCCCTGGCGGGCCTCTTGATCCTGCGCGCGCGCGCCACTGCTGCCGTCCTCGCGATCATCGCGCTTGCCGTACCTGCCGTGACGCTTGCGGCATCGGCGGGCATTCGCCCGGCAGACCGCGGCACCCTCCTGCACGAAGAAGAGTCGGCCTACAACTACATCCAGGTTGTCGATGAGAACGGCGCGCACGAGTTGATCCTGAACGAGGGTCGCGCGGTCCATTCCATCTATAACCCCGATCAACTGCTGACCGGCGGTCCCTGGGACTACTTCATGGCCGCGCCCCTGCTCGTCACGGATACCCCTGACCCGGCCCCCAAGAATGCGCTGATCATTGGCCTGGCCGGCGGCACCACCGCCCGGCAACTCACCGCAGCGTTCGGTCCCATCCCGATTACTGGTGTCGAGATCGATCCAAGCATTGTCGACGTAGGGCGGCGGTACTTCGGGCTTGATGACCTGGCCAACCTTTCGGTTGAGGTGGAGGATGGACGCTACGCACTTCGCACAACGTCTGATAACTTCGATCTCATCGGCATCGATGCCTATCGTCAGCCGTACATTCCGTTCCAGTTGACCACGCGAGAGTTCTTCCAGGAGGTGCAGTCGCACCTGCGTCCAGGCGGCGTTGCTGTCATCAACGCCGGGCGAACGCAAACGGACTTCCGGCTGGTGAACGCGCTGGCAGCGACGCTGCGCGATGTTTTCCCGCATGTGGTTGCGGTTGACGTTGGCCGGTACAACAACACCATGCTGATTGCCAGCGACTCACCCCTCTCGGCGGATGCGCTGACAGTCAACGTTGCGACCCTTCCGCCCGACTCGCCGGTGCGTGAAGTCAGCCGCTGGATAGCGGAGAGCGGCAACACGCGCGAGATTCAGCCAGGTGGACTGGTCTTTACGGACGACCATGCGCCGGTAGAACTGGTCATCGACACGATGATCCTGGACGCGGCGCGCGAAATCACGGGTGGAGCACCTTGATGATGCACGATGTGGCAGCGACG
>JAXLWT010000036.1:0-48376 GCA_046328375.1 Thermomicrobiales bacterium | reverse complement strand
CGTTGAACTCCCCGACGATCACCAGCAGGAAGAGGGAGGTCAGGTGATCTGCCGCCCGCTTGACGGCCGCCTGGTCCTCCTGCGCCGCCGGGTAGCGCTCCATGATCTCCAGCAGGCGGGCCAGGAGCGCAAGTTCCTGCTCGATCAGTTGGTGCTGGCGGTCGGTCAGCAGCGCCCCGGCGCTCGCCTCCGTACCGGGCTTGCGCCCGCGTCCCGGCAGCTTGAAGAAACGTGTACTCATCCTGCTCCCAACGTGACGTGGGTGGGCTTGGCGCCTCCCACTAGTGACGTACTTCCGTCGCGGGCTCGGCCGTGATTGCCTGCCGCAGGTGCACGGGCTCGGTCCTGGCGCGCAATCGCATGTTCAGCAACTCGATGAAGACCGAGAACGCCATGGCGAAGTAGATATACCCCTTCGGGATGTGCTGGCCGAATCCATCCGCCACCAGCGACATGCCGATCAGGAGAAGGAAGCTCAGCGCCAGGATCTTGACCGTCGGGTGACGGTTCACGAACTCGCTGAGCGGGCCCGCCGCGATCAGCATGATGCCGACGGCGATGACGACCGCGATGACGGCGATCTCGATATGGTCAGTCATCCCAATGGCCGTGATGACCGAATCCAGCGAAAAGACGATGTCCAGCGCCACGATCTGGGCGATGACGCTGCCAAAAGTGGCGCGCCCTTTTGTAGCGTCCTGGTGGTGCTCCTCACCCTCCAACTTGTCGTGAATCTCGGTAGTGGACTTGTAGATCAGGAAGAGGCCACCCGCGATCAGGATGAGATCCCGGCCCGTGAATTCGTGGCCAAACAGTTCGAAGAGTGGTTGCGTGAGCCCCATCATCCAGCCGATGGAGAAGAGCAACGCGATGCGCATGAGCATGGCCAGCAACAGGCCAACGGTCCGGGCCCGGGCCCGCTGTTCTTCCGGGAGGCGGTCAGAGAGAATGGAGATGAAGACGATGTTGTCGATGCCGAGCACAATCTCGAGCACGGTCAACGTCAGGAGCGCCGTCCAGAACGCTGGCTGGCTCAACAATTCAAGCAACGTATCCTCCAACTGACCCGACGGGGCCGCGGCACATCGGCGCTATCGTGGAACCACGCCAGACGGAACCGGACTCCGCCAACGTGATATCAAGATAGAAGAAGGGACGTAGGCTCAGGTGGCCTCAGGGGGAACTGCCCCTGTGTGCAACCGCACCGCAATATCCGTTGCCAATGACGAGACAAACGGATCCTGATTCTCCAGGCGGCGTGCCCATTCTCTCGATGGATAATACGCAAGTTCGATCTCAGCCGTTCCTGCGGCGGCAGTGGCGGCCCGGGCCCGCTCGAACAGCGCGTCAAGTTCCTCAATCCCCAGGTTGCCGATCACCACCAGGAATGGCCGGGCGTGACGGGCATCTGGTTCACCGGTGAGCCAACCCTGCTCGATGCTCGACATCCCCTCGGCTGCGGCCGGCAGGGTTTCCGTGAGCGGCACTGCCGCCAGCACCAGCGACGTCAGCGGCTTCAAAAGTGGGAAATCAGGGTTCGGCGCATACCGCCGCACATTTCCGGTGCGCTGGTCATGCAGAAGTCCCACGCGGGCCAACTTGTAGCACTCGTGCTGCAGGCTGCTCACCGGCAATCCCAGCGAGCGCGAAAGCTCGGTCAGGGAGAACCAGCGGTGCGGCCGGGGCAACAGCATGCCGAGCACCGCCGCACGCACTTTCGAGGAGAACAACTCAGCAAGCAGGTCGGTCACGGGGCGGGGTTCCTGCTCAGATCGGCATCCGGTCAGGGGAGCATCCTACCAGAGACGGCTGCGGGGTCCTGAAGCGGCGCCCCAACTACACCCGCGTCCACAGCGATGCGCCGTCGCTCACCTCATGGTGAACGAGTCCCTGGCGATGCAAGTGGGCAAGGAAGGCAAAGGCTGTTGGCTGGAGCAGGAAGTATGACGGCGCATCGGCAACGGGAGCGCCAAACTGCTGCAACAGCCCCTGCAACACGTCGGACGCCGTCCGCGGGTTCGCCGTCAGCTCAAGCGTGGCGTCCAGCACGCGCTCGGCCAGTGTGCGGTTCTCCACGATCAACTGCGCCAGCTCACCCTCCGCCAGGATGGCGCCGTGGCCTGGCACAGCCACGCGGTGTGGAACAGTTGCCGCGTGTTCGAGCGCCCCCAGGTGGTCGGTCAGCGAAAAGAGGTACGGGATGCGGTACTTCTCCAGGACGCTGGCAGGCAGGACGATATCGGCACAGAAGAAGACGTCCCCCACCAGGTAGCCCAACTGCCCCGGCGAATGCCCAAAGAGCGGGATCGCCTCGAGCGAAATCCCCGCCACCTCGTGCTGCCCCGGCTCCACGATCACATCAACCGGGCTGGCGTCGGCCAGCATGAATCGCCCACGCATGGTATCGATGGGGTCAGCCCCACCGTAGAGCAAGGCCGGTTGCAGCAGGGGGTACTTCAGGACCGCCTCGTCAAAGGCTGGCGCGTGAACCGCTGCGCCCGTCCGCTTCACCACCGTGGCGTTCCCGCCGAAGTGATCGGCGTGGGCGTGGGTGGTCAAGATCGCCACGACGTCCCCGCCCAGTTCCTCCCGCACGGCCTTCAGCGCCTTCTTGGCAGAAGTGTCGTTCAACCCGGTGTCCACCAGCACAATCTGCCCGGCCTCGTTCGCCAGCACGCCGATGTTCACACCCCCTGGCACCACCCAGATCCGGTCCGCCACTGGCGTCAGCAGTGCCACGCCTACCTCCTCGATCTCAGCAACCTGGCCCTCATGCGGGTCACTATACTGACCTGCCGGGGAGGGAGCCGTGAGCCAGCCAAGTGCGCCAGTTCGCCATGTCGTGGATGTCGGGCAGTTTGACCGTGCGGGGATCGAAGCGCTGTTTGCCGCAGCGGACCGCATGCGGGATATGCCGCGCTTCTCGGCGCCGCTCGCTGGCCTGACGCTGGCGACGATTTTCTACGAACCTTCCACACGCACCCGTCTCTCCTTCGAGACGGCCATGCACCGCCTCGGGGGGAACGTCATCTCCACCGAAAACGCGCGCGAATTCTCGTCCGCGATCAAGGGTGAGACGGTGGAGGATACGATCCGCATCGTGAATGGCTATGCGGACGCCATCGTCATTCGCCACTACGAGCAGGGCGCGGCCCACCGCGCCGCCTCGGTCTCGTCGGTCCCGATCCTGAACGCAGGGGATGGACCGGGCGAGCATCCAACGCAGGCCCTGCTCGATCTCTACACCATCGGCCACGAGTTGGGTCGCATCGACAACCTCAAGGTCGCCCTGGTCGGCGATCTCCGCTTCGGGCGCACCGCGCGCTCACTCGCCCGCATGCTCAAACTCACCAGGGGCGCGGAAATCGTCTTCGTCTCACCGCCCGCCGTGCCGATGGGTGAGGACGTGCGGCAGGAGTTGACCGCGGCGGGTATCCCGTTCCACGACGAGCCAGACCTGGACGCCGTCCTGCCGCACGTTGACGTCGTCTACCAGACGCGCGTGCAGAAAGAACGCTTCCCGTCGACTGAAGAGTACGAAGCTGTGCGGGGGCAGTACGTCATCGATGCCGAGTCGATGCATGCCCTGGCGCCTGGCGCCATCGTGCTCCACCCGCTCCCGCGTGTCGACGAGATCACGACAGATGTCGATCGTGATCCCCGCGCCGCCTATTTCCGGCAGGCCCACAACGGGGTCTACATTCGCATGGCCCTGCTTGAGCACGTCCTCGGCGATGCCTGAGCTGGGCTGGCAGATTGAACGGCTGACGGCACTTGACGAGGCGCTGTTGGACCGGCTGAATCACGACTGGCCCGACGAACCCTGGGTGCTGGAGCAGGCGCAAGCCTTTGTCGCGAACCCGGACAACCTCCTGCTGCTGGCAACGACGCCCGGCCTGATCTGCGGCATCGTCATTGCGCACCGCCTGCAACGGCTCGATGCGTTGCGCGCCGAGGTGCTCCTCTACTCCATCGACGTCCATGAATCGATGCAGCGCCAGGGCATTGGGCGCGCCCTGGTGGACGCAACGAAGGCGTGGGCCAGCGAACTCGGTGCGGACTGCGCGTGGGTGCTCACCGAGCGCTCCAACACCGCTGCGATGGCGCTCTACCGCGCGGCCGGCGGCATCGACGATATTCCCGACGTTGCCATGTTCACATTCAGGGATGGCTGAACCCGCTCGGGTACGACCAGCGGCGGGTTGCCCCAGACCTGGACCTGATGCCCACCCCGCTCTCCGCTCCAGAGCAGCGTCGTGCACGTGCGGTGCAGGAGGTCCTTCCAGAGCTGCGCGTTGAGAAATGTCTGCTCGTCCGGGCTGAACGTTTCGAACACCGAGCGCGAGGCCACCACCACCAGCTTCTCCTTCGCCCGGCTAATCGCCACCGTCAGGCGGCGGGGGTCGTAGAGAAACTTGCCTGACGCCAGCAGGTAGGCGGGATCACTCTCCGTCGCCGAGACAATGATCGCTTGCCGCTCACCACCCTGGAACCGCTCCACGGTGTCTACCGCCGTCGCGATGTCCGCGTCGTTGGGATCGGTCGCCATCGCGCGCAGGGCCTCCTGCAGGCTCGCGCGTTGCGCCCGGTGCGGCACCACCATGCCGAAGCCGTGCGAGACGCTGTACCCCTCGGCGAAGAGCGCCTCCAGCAGCGGAGCGGTCAACGTCCGCTCGAAGTCATTGCGGACCTGGCTGCTCTTCTCGTCATGGGTCACGACCACGATGGGATGGACCGAATTCAGCACCGCCGCGACGAAGGCGTCAGCCTGCGCGGACAATGGCAGCAGGTGGTTCTTCTCGGAGAAGTAGTGCAGGCCATCCAGGGTGTAGACGCTACGACGCAGGAACTCCGCCATGTCCCGGTGCAGCCGGAAGGTCTGCTGGAACTTGATCTCGACCGGATCGCACGCCTGCACCGTCTCAAAGAGGGAGCGGTAGACCGCGTAATCCTGGAAAGTGCGCCGCGTTTCATTTTCCCAGTCGTGCTGCACGATGGGCGCCATCTGGCGGTGATCGCCGACCACGATCACCTGCCCACTCGTCCGCAGCGGCAATGCCGCCATGATTGCCTCAGGCAAGCTGATCTGGGACGCCTCATCCAGCACCAGCAGCTCGAAGGTGGGGTGACTGAAGAGGTCTTTCCCCTGTTCCTTGGCCGCCCGGTAGATGCCCCCCGGTGTCGAACCGACGATGGCGACCGAGAGTCCGGCCAGGAACTGCAGCGGCTTCGGGTGATCTCCCTCCCCCACCTGGAGCACGATGGAACCTGCGGGCTGCTCCCCTTCCCGGGCGTTGAGCCGGTAGCAGGGGGTATTTAGCAGCCGCGCGTCGAAGAATGCCTCGAACAGCGCCGGTTCCTTCGCCCGCATGCCCTCCAGCGAGTCGATGGCCTCGATCACGTTGGTGAGCAGCACGTTGGTGGCTGCGTGCGTCTTCGCCCCAAGCACCACGCGGTAGGGAATCCCGGCTGCCAACGCCCCCTGGATGCGAGAGAGGATGGCGTAAGCCGTCGTGAAGCTCTTGCCGGTCCCGGGCGGCCCCTGCACAAGCATCAGCGGCGCGGCGCCGTGCGCCCCGATGTAAGCCCTCTTGCTCGCCTCAAAACTGTGGGTAATTCCCGCCCGGTGCATAGCTTCCAGGCCGGCCATGAAGCGCGCCTGCGCGTCTGCCGCGACGGCAGACCAGTGCACGAGTGCCTCGGCCCCCGACTGCACCCGCCGGAAGAGCTCGTTCTCGGCACCTGCCAGCAGCCCCTGCACCACCTTGGCTTGCCAGAAGCCATAGATGTCGTTCGGGTCGCTGTCGAAGGTGTAGAGTTCGCCGTCTAGCAGCGGCTCCTTGAAGCTGGAGAAGAGGTAGCCGGGCGGGTTATCGCTGTTCATCGAAAAGGGAACGTCCTCGGCGTGCAGCCACGCCCGCACCACTCGCCCGTCCGGGCCCCGTTCCTTCTCGATCTCTGTCAAGGTCTGTCGCATCCCGCGCAGGAGCTGCTTGGGGGTCGGTTGCAACGGGCGTTGCTCTGCCTCCGGTAGCCGGGAATCGACCGTCCAGCGAGGTTCCACTACCAGCCGCTCGCCGTCCTTGATCGTCGTCAGCGCAAGCACGTCATCCAGCGAGACACCGGTCCCCGCCGTCTCCAGCCGAAAGCGGAACGGCCCGGGAATCGGCACAGGATCAGTCTGCGCCTTCACTTCGGGGGACAGCTTTGCCTGCTTCTTGCCCGGGTTGGCCGCGAAGTACGCCGTCCGCGCCACCTCCCGCAACGGCTCACGCCTCGCGTTCTCGCGTAGCGCTGCGAGCACTTCGGGAAGCTGGTCCTCTTCCAGGAAACGCGCGATCAGCGTGTCGCCAGCCAGGACGCGGCGCTCTGGCGGTGGCAAGCGCGCAGATTTCCAACTCGCCAGGGCTACATGCCGCTCCAGCGTCAGGAACTCCTGGAGCGCTTCGGCCAGGCCACCCGCCTTACCGTTGAAGCTGGCCAGGTCAGGCAACCGGAAATTCGTCTTGGTGGTGTCCCGGTTCCCCATGAAGTCATTCGCGACGTGCTCCAGGGCCTCCAGTCGCCGCCGCTGAAACGCCATGATCAAGTCGCGGGTCGCCCGCCGGTACGCCTCGTAGGGATCCTTCTCGCCCGGTTCGGGCTGCGGCAGGTTCCCCCATGCCGACGTCGCGTATTCCAGCGGCAACTGGCTGTTGAAACGCGAGCGGCGTGTTGCCCACGGTTGGCGCTCCCCGTCAGCAGGGGGCGGCGCGAAGCGGCCCAACGCATCAAACATGCGCTCGCGAAAGATCTCGCGGAATGGCTCCGGCGAGTTCCAGTCGAAGCGGTCGCCGTTCGGGAAGGCCATTCCGGCCAGCGCCTGCAACGACTGGCAGACCATCGGGTAGTTCTTCTGCTCGCGGATGTCGCGATCGAGAAAGGTCACCAGCGACGAATCGAACGCGGCAATCTGCGTTACGAAGTCGTAGAGCGGCGTGGCGGAGAGGATGCTCTGCGCGTGGCGGCTAAGCGCATCGAGCAGTAGCCGCTGCTCGAAGCTGTTGAAAAAGATCAGGTGGATCGGCGCCGTCGGCTCGCCGTTCTCATCAGGCGCCGCGACCTCGACCACCGCCCGAATCGTCGCCTCGATCCACTTGACGAGCAGGTCGCGCTCGCTCTCTTCATCTGGCGGTGCGGCGGTCATTTCCACCACGCTGCGTCGCCGCTCCGGGTCCGGCTGACCAGCCTCGTTACCTGTGATCAGCGACCCGATCAGGTAGATGCGGTCATTGAGGTAGTCGTGCTGCGCGTCGATGTAGACGCGGACCAGGTTGGGGTTCTGCTCTGGCGAGGAAAAGGGCAACGAGCCGTATCCCTTGCTCGGAATGTAGCGCAGCGCCGAAATAGCATCACCCTGGGTCTGCCGGTAGCGGCGCGCCCGGTGCACCAGTTCTTCCAGGCGCGGTCCCACTGGCCACGTTTTCGCGATGCGCTCGGCATCTGGCTCCCGGCCACTCGCTGGCCGCAGCGTCTTCAGGTCCTCCGCGCCGCTGGGAAGCGTCACCGGTTCCAGCAGCGTCGCCAGGTCGCTCGTGGTGGCCACCCCGGCCCGCAGCAGGCCGGCCTTCTCATGCTCGGTGAGGTGAGGTAGCAGCGAGAGATCGTCATGCTCCGCTGCCCACTTCATGCAGAACTCGTTGTACAGGCAGCCATCACACTTGTAGGTAAGGTGCCAGGGAATATCCGGGAACGGCTGCTCAGCAACCTGGTCCGCCACCGAGCCCGATCCTGTGACGAGCGCTCGCACCTCGTCGTCATAGGCTTCGGGGTTGGCAATCACATCGAGGTAGGCGTCCGAGACACCGAACAGCCGCTCGGCCGCCGCTCGCTCGCCTTCCAGCCGCTTCCGCTCGTTCTCGTCAGCCGGCTCAACCGCGTTCGCCGCGCCGCGATACAGGATGCCGATTGCGACTTCGCGGATGGGTACGCCCGCGTTGCGAAAGAGCGTCTGCAGCATTTCGCGATAGAACGCGACCTGCAACCGGTGCTCTATCTTCTCGGTGGTCGTCGCCTTCATGTCGGCCACCAGCAGATCGAGCTGGCCATCCGCCTGGCGTTCGAGCCGGATGATGTCGGCGTCGCCGGTCATATCCCAGCCGGCGACGGAAACGTTCAGCCGTACCTGGAAGAGCACCAGCACTGCGCCGTCAGCCAGGCTACGTGCGGCTGCAATGAGTTCGTCGTTGTTGGGAATCCGCCGGGCGAATGCCTGCTCACGCGCCAGGTTGCGCACCGGACAGTGCTGCGCCGTCGCTGCCTCGACGCCCTCCTCGAACTCCGCTCCCGAGCGAGTGAGCAGCGGCAGGAGTTCCTGAGGCGCCACGCCGTAGTCCCGCATGAAGTCAGCGCCGGCGGCGCGCTCATGTAACGCCAGCCGCAGGTAACGCCGGCACTGATCGAGCCGGACATACTGCGAAATGACCGTGGGCGAAATGCGCCGGCCCGCGGGCCTTGCGGGCACCGGAAACGTTGCTGGGTTGCCGCTCATGATCGGCTACCTCGCCGGAACTGACCAAACAATGCGGAGGTCCGGCTACCCTACCCTAGCGGCCGGCTAGCACGCAACACGCCCCGATGTTTTCCTGTAGTTCAAGCGCTTGCTCAGCAGGCGTGCGACCCATCAAGCAGGTGTCGCGTCGGGTGCTACGCCGTGACTCGTGCAGTGGCCTGAGACCGGCCCCAGAGCGCGGCGCCAATGACGCCGGCGTCGTACCCGAGCGAGGCCGGCCGGAAGCGGATGCGATCGATTTCCGTCACGCCGCTGTGAGAACGTGCCGTCGCTTCCGCCATGCGGTAGTAACGACTCCCTGCTGGCGCCACTCCGCCGCCGATCACCACCACCTCTGGTGCAACCAACGCAATTGCCCCGGCCAGGGCGGTACCAAGCCAATGGCCTGCGGTGTCGATCACTTCCTCTGCCACGGGGTCGCCGTCTTCCGCGACCTCCGCCACCATGATCGGCGTGATCGCGCGCAAGTCACCCTGGCAGGCATCCACCAGGGCCGTGCTGAACCCCTGGACGATCCGGCGCACCGCTTCGGCCACAATTGCCGGTCCGCTGCAGAGCGTCTCGACACACCCCCGGTTACCACACGTGCAGCGCGGGCCGTCGGGTTGCACGATGAGATGCCCAATTTCCCCCGCGGCGCCACCAACCCCAAACACCACGTGGTTGTGCGCGATCACCGCCCCCGCAATCCCGGTCCCGACCGCCGCCAGCAGTGCGGTCTCGGCGCCTGAGGCCGCACCGCGCTGATGCTCGGCCACGGCGAAGGCTTTGCCATCGTTCAGGAGGGCAACCGGCAGGCCACTCGCTTCTGCCAGCAGCGGTCCCACCGGGACACCGGTCCAGCGTCCCGGCAGGTTCGGCAGATCGCCCGTAATGCCCGTCGTCATGTCAACCATGCCCGGGACGCCAATCCCAATAGATGTCGCGCGTTCACCATCCGGCAATGCGCGCAGGGTGACGACTCCGTCGATCATGCGGGCGATCACCGCGTCATGACCATCTCCACCGCTGGTGGGCAGCGAGATGCGCTCGATGATGCGGTCCTGCTCGTCGAGGAGCGCCAGCTTGAGGTTAGTGCCCCCGAGATCGATGCCAATGGCCAGGCCGTGTGGTAGACAGCTCACGCGGCCACCCCACGACACCGTTGCGACCTCAGCTTGCCATGGTGACTAAATGTCAAAGCTAACCTCTCTTGATTCTGCTACTTGCTGCTAACGCCATATGTTATAGTGTACGTACACGACACCCTTGCCCCTACGGTGTCGCTTCCCCCGCGCGAAACCGAAGACGCCTGCTGGCCCAGAGAGCGGAGCCGGTTGGCAGACGCCTGAACGTCGAGGGAAGTGGGATGGCGCTGGCAAAACGCGACGAACAACATCACCAGTCTCCGCGCGAGGCGCCCACCGTGGGCCGGCCGCGTGGGGCGCTCTGGCGCTCCCTGCAGGCGGATGGCGTCGTCTGGGAAGGCCAGGTCCTGCTCGTCGGCGGGGATGTCGATCTCGCCGCCCGGATGATTGTGACACATCGCCGCGTGGTCTTCGTGCGCGGCGGCGATGTCGTGCTGGAGATTCCGCGCGGCTGGCTCCGGCAGGAACCGGTCCTCCGCCGGGATGGCATCCTGGAGATCTTCGTCACAACGCCGGAGAGCAACCCCTTTGACGAACCCATGCGGGTACCGCTGCGCATGCGCGAGGGTCACCCGGCGGCCGGGCACATCATCGCCATGCTGGCGCCCGGTGGCGTGCGGCGCATAACGCCGGACACGCTCTCCGGTATCGAACGCGCGAGGGAAGCGAGCACTCGTCCGGCCTCTTCCGAGAGTTTCTGGGCCGGCCTCGAAGCGAGCCCACCCGAGACGCCTCGCAGGGAGGAACCGCTCCTCCGCACCAGCAGCGAAGCCGAGTTGGCGGACAACCATCTGCTCGGCCTGGTCGAGCCGCAGGAAAAGCTGATCCGGGTCTCCTCCAACACCCCCCGCGCTCAGGGCCACGCGGGCGGCTTCCCGATCATGGGCATTGCCCCGCGAGATCAGCGCAAGTCGCCGTGGGGGCTCTTTCTGCGCCTGGCCGCGCTGACCATTCTGCTCGCCACGGCCGCCGCCCTGGGTGCGGGGCGCGTTCACCTGCCGCTCCCAGTACCAAATGGCACTACCAACGCGGTCCTGACCGCGCCGACGGAGCCAGCGGCTCCGGCAACGAACGCAAGTGACGAACCGGCCGCCCCGGCCGAGGAAACACCCGCTCCGGCCTCTGCACTCTCGCCCGCCGAAATGACGGCTGTGGCGATCGGCGTCGGCGGCTCGGAAACCGTGGACTCGGCGGAGGCGCCTGCTCAGAGCGTCGCCATCCCCACACCAGCGGCAACTGATTCAGCCGCCGCCCCTGCCGATACCGCCCAGGCCCCGGAACAGAGTGCCGCGGCACCCGCGGAAGACGCGGCTGCGCCCGCGAAGGATGCTGCTGCGCCAGAGGACTCCGCGGCCGCACCCGAAGCCTCCGCGGCTGCCCCAGCGGCCCCGGCAGGGTCAACTGATCAGCCTGCATTGTCACAGCAGCCTGCGGTCGATCCCAATGCGCCACCAGCGCAGGAGATGGTCGTGGGACCAATGCGGCTCGCGGTTGACACGGCGTTGCGTGACCAATCCCTGCCGAAGTACGGCTTGCCGCCAGGCACAGGTGACTGGGTACTGGTCCTCGCGCAGCTCACCAACGAGAGCGACAAGGCAGCCTCAGCTCCAATGGCTGACTTCCGGCTGTATGACCGTGGCACGGGCACAACTGCCGACCTGGACGGTGGAACGGATGTCATCGCGGGATTGGCCGGGCTGAAACCAGCACTCGGTGGCGATGACACGGTGACGCTCGATCCGGGCGCCAGCAGCACCGTCCTGCTCCTCTACCTGCTTCCCCCGGGCAGCAGTGATGACCTGGCGCTCCTTTTCGGGGACACCTCCATGGAGCTGGCTCCCTCGCTTGAAGCTCGATCTGCCGCCATCGCCGCCCCACCCTCGCTGGTGGAGGCGGCAGTGGACAAGGTCGTCAACGGCGCGCAGCTCACCGTCACCGCCGCCGGGCAGTCGCTGAACGTGAGCCTCCTTGGCATTGCCGCGCCGACGACTGGAGGCTGCTTCTCAGCCGAGTCCACGGCCGCGCTGCAGCAGTTGGTGGACGGCCAGACGATCTGGCTGGAGCGGGAAGCGACCGACACCCTCCCAGACGGCTCGCTGGCCCGCGACGCGTGGATCAGCGATGGGAACGGCGGCCGCGTCCTGTTGGCAGCGCAGATGCTGGAGAGCGGCAACGCCGCCCCCAACATCTCCGGGCCAGACTCCCGCTACGAAGCGTGGCTTCTGGCTTCCTCGGCGCTGGCGCGTACGAACGGCGCTGGCCTCTGGAGCGCCTGCCAGACCGCCTGAACCTCGGGCTACCCGCGCCCCCACTTGCGTTCTGGCCAACTGCTTGGCACCATCCCTCTCGCATCGACCAAGTTTGTGACCGGTTGACCGACGCGAGAAGGGATTTCCTGGCATGGCAGAGGCCTTTACGTCTCCTCCTGGCAACGCATCACCAGCCAGCGGCGCGCACTATGACGCTATTGTGGTCGGCTCCGGCCACAACGGCCTCATCGCCGGGAGCTACCTGGCCAAGGCGGGCAAGAAGGTCCTGGTCCTGGAACGGCGCTCGATCATTGGCGGCGCGACCGTGACTGAGGAACTCTTTCCCGGCTACCGTCTCTCGACCTGTTCGTACGTCTGTAACCTGCTGCTGCCCGAAGTCATCGCGGACCTGGAACTGGAGCGGCACGGCTACGACGTCAGGCCCTTCGATCCCCAGTACTTCGTTCCATTCCCGGACGGCCAGTACTACATGAGCTTCCTGGATGGCAGGAAGACGCGCGAGCAGATCGCCAAATTCTCGCAGAAGGATGTTGCAGCCTACGACGCCTACTGGGAGATGTGGGACCGTATCGTGGAGCGCATGCGTCCGCTCCTGCTGCAACCCGCTCCTACGTGGGATCAGATCGAGGAGCGATTCTCTGGCCCGCAGGGTGAGGAAGACTGGCGCACCCTCACGCGCAAGAGCATCGCCGAGCTGCTGGACGAGTACTTCGAGTCCCCGCAGATCAAGGCGCCGCTCTCCACCGGCGGCGTGATCGGCGTCAATGCCGGCCCCATGACGCCCGGCACGGCCTACGTCAAGTACCACCACCTCATCGGGAGCATCAAGGGGCACCAGGGCGCCTGGGGATTCGTGCGCGGCGGCATGGGCGCCGTCTCGCGCGCCATCGCCGCCGCCGGGATCGAGCACGGGCTACAGATCGCCACGGACAGTGAAGTTGCCGAGATCGACATCAGGGATGGCAGCGCGAAGGGTGTGCGCACGGTCGACGGCCGCACCTACACGGCGGACATCATCCTCTCCAACGCCGATCCCACCCGCACATTCCTGGGCCTGGTCGGCGAGAGCAAACTGCCTGAGCCGTTTGCGCGCGGCATCAAGAACCTCAAGATCAAGGGCTCTGTCGTCAAGTTGCTCCTGGCGCTGGGCGAACTGCCGAACTTCACGGCCATGCCTGGTACGGAGGTCGGTCCCCAGCACACCGGCGGCATTGTGATCAACCCCTCGGTCGAGTACCTGGAAACGGCATGGGACGACTGCAAGCACGGCAACCCCAGCCGGCGCCCCTTCATGGATTGCTACATCCAGACGGCAACTGAGGAAGGACTCACCCCGCCCGGCAAGCACACGCTGAGCGCCTTCGTGCAGTACGCGCCCTACGACCTGGCTGAAGGCACCTGGGATGAGCGCCGGCAAGAGATCGGCGACAACATCGTCGATACGCTGGCCATGTTCGCACCGAACATCCCCGCCGCCATCGAGCACATGGAAGTGTTGGGGCCGCCCGACATCGAACGCATCATCGGCATCACCGGGGGCAACATCTTCCACGGCGAGATTCTGCCGGACCAGATGTTCAGTTACCGCCCTGTCCCTGGCTTCACGGACTACCGTACCCCGGTTGACCGCCTCTATCTCTGCGGCTCCGGCGCCTGGCCGGGTGGCGCCGTCTTCGGCGCCCCGGGACGTAACTGCGCCATCGAAGCCCTGTCAGACCTCGGTGCGGACCCATGGACGGTCGCCACCGCGGCGGACTGATCTCCTGCTTTCGTTGTCGATCGCGCTACCGGGTCCCCGAGTTCATGGGGTAAGGAAACCCCTCTCCCGCGCACCGGGAGAGGGGCTTGGGGCGAGGGTTTTTCGCTACTTGTACCCGGCCCGCTTTTTGGCCTCGGCAATCGTGTACTCCGGGGAGTTGATGAAGTCCATCGTCGCGCGCTCGCGCGTGCGGACCTCCTCCACCGCCGCCGGCAGGCCATCGAGGACCTCGCGCGGCACGATCACGATGCCATTTGCGTCGCCGTGCAGGATGTCGCCGGTGCGCACCACCTGGCCGTCGAGCGTGATCGGTTTGCCGATGTCGATGATGTCGAAGTTGGCGTGGGAGACCACCAGGTACTTCGAGAAGTAGCCGAAGCCGAGCGCTCGCACTTCGTGGAAGTCACGCAAGCCGCCGTCGGTCACCATGCCGACCGCGCCCAGGCGCTTGGCCAGCGTCGCCATCACCTCACCGGCCAGCGCCACACGTGAGGCATGGCCGCTGATGTCCTGGACCACCAGGACCGAGGGTGCCGGAATTTCGCCGAGGGCCTCGAACATGTCGAACCACGGCTCACGTGGGGCAACGGGCTCCGGCCGGTTGGTCATGCGCACAGTCAGCGCGGTCCCCACCATTGGCGGCAGCTCCGGGAAAAGGCACCTGACCTCTCCGCCGATGAACCCCTCCGTGCGGTCGCGCACCTTGAACGACTCGATGGCGTTCGCGATGGTGGGGCTGTCCACGCCCTTCAGGAACTCAACGTGCTGCTCGGCGATACCTTCAACCGGCGGGAGATGCGTCATTCCGGGTCCTCGTTGCCTCGCGGATTGGACTACGCGCCAGCACACCTGGGCGCGAGCTCCATTGTCGCCGAGAGCGGGTCAGGCGTCTGCCCCCACTGCCGGATGCGCCAACTCCTCACGGCGCACGATCTCGTAGAGAGCAATCGCGCCGGCGGTTGAGGCGTTCAAGGACTCGACACGGCCGCGCATCGGCAGGGCCAGGATCAGGTCACACTGCTTGCGCAGCCCGCCGCTGATGCCATGTCCCTCAGCGCCCACCACCAGCGCCACCGGCGTCGGAATCTCAGTCTCGAAGAGGGGACGGGAGTTCGAACCACCGTCCAGGCCAACCACCCAGCGCCCGCTCCCTTTCAACTCCTCCAGGGCGTGAGCCAGGCTCGGCACGACCGCCACCCGCAGGTGTTCGACGGCGCCAGCCGAGGCATTCACCACTGCCGGCGTCACTTCGGCAGCGCGGTTCTGGGGCAGGATCACGCCAGCCACTCCGGCAGCCTCCGCCGCGCGGAAGAGAGAGCCGACATTCTGTGGGTCCTGCAGGTGGTCGAAGACCAGCACAGAGCCCGGTGCGGCCACAATGTCCTCCAGGCTGGCGTAGCGGTAGCCCTCAGCCTCCAGCGCCACGCCCTGGTGGTTAGCGCCTCGCGTCGCATCGTCCAGCATCAGGCGCGGGATGCGTTCCACATCCACCTTCCGCTTGGCCGCCAGCGCCAGCAGCGCCCGCATGCGGTCATCCTCACGCACGCCTTCGGCCACAAAGAGGCGCTCGATGGTGCGTCGCCCCTGCAGCGTCTCGATGACGGCATTGCGGCCGTAGATCAGGTCGCGGCCGGTCCGCGCCAGGACAGGAGCAGGCGCCTTCTCCGTTTTCGGCTTACGCGACGGGGTGCGCGGTGGGCGTCCCTTTGGCCCTTCATTCCCGTCGTAGCGGTTCCGGGAGCCGTCACCGGAAGGTGGGCGCGAGCCGCCACGCCCGGGAGGACGGCTGCCGCCGCCACCGCGAGACGGACTCCCACTACGAGTCGGCCCCCCGCCACCGCGGGAAGGGCTGCTCCCACCTCGTGAGGGCCCACTCCCACCCTGCCGCTGCGGCGATTTGTCACTGGTCCGCCGCGAAGAGGTGTTATCCCCGCCGCCGCGACCAGCTAGCTCCGGCCGGCGTGTCTTCAACCACCACCTCCAATGCGGCGAGTTCATCCCGAATCAGGTCAGAGAGTGCCCACTCCTTGCGCTGGCGCAACTCATCGCGCACACGCAACAGCAGGTCAATGAAGGGCGTGGCATCGGCGCTGGCCGTCTCCTGTTCGGAGAGATCGAGCCCAAGCACCGAGGCCAGTTCCACCAGCTTCAGCCGTGCCGGCTCCACGGTACTCTCCGGCTGCCCTTCGGTGCGGGCGCGGTTGATGGCCCGGCCCAGGTCGAAGAGCGCCGCCACCGCCTCGGGGGCGTTGAAATCGTCATCCATGGCGGTGTGGAAACGGTCGTCAGTCTGCGCCACAACATCCGCCAGATTCGCGGAGGCAGCGACGTCACCGTCTTCGAGGCCCGCGTCCGTCGCGGTCCCGGGAGCGGCTGCAATGCGGAGGCGAGCGAGGCCGCGCTCGGCCGCCTGCAGCCCCTCTTCCGAGTAGGTCAGCGGCGCGCGGTAGTGGCTCTGCAGCACCATCAGGCGAAACGCAGGCCCCAGGCCACGCTCCAGGATCTCCCGCATGCGCACGAAGTTGCCAAGCGACTTGGACATCTTCTCCGAGCCGACGCGCACCAGGCCGTTGTGCACCCAGTAGCGGGCGAAAGGCTCGACACCGAGATACGCCTCGCTCTGGGCGATCTCGTTTTCGTGGTGAGGGAAGATGAGATCAGAGCCTCCGCCGTGAATATCGACCTGGCCATCGAGGTAGGTGCTGCTCATGGCAGAGCACTCGATGTGCCAGCCCGGGCGCCCCGGACCCCACGGGGAATCCCAGCTTGGCTCGCCTGGCTTGACGGCCTTCCAGAGCGCGAAGTCGAGCGGATCTGCCTTCCGCTCATCAACCTCGATGCGCGCACCGGAGAGCAGGTCGTCGATGTCGCGGTGGGAAAGTTTGCCGTACCCCGGGAAGGCTCGTACCCTGAAGTAGACATCGCCATCCACCTCATAGGCGTAGCCACGGTCGATAAGCCCCTGGACCATCTCGATGATCGGCCCCACCTCCTGGGTGGCGCGCGGGTAATGCGTCGCAGGGAGCGCATTCAACTCGGCCGAGTCAGCCAACCACTCGGCGATCAGCCCCTCGGTCAGGACATTGGGGTCGATATTGTCCCGGTTCGCGCGGGCAATGATCTTGTCGTCGATATCCGTGAAGTTCTGGATGTGACGCACGCGGTAGCCGCGGTGCTCCAGGTAGCGCCGGATAACGTCGAACGAGGTCATGGACATCCCGTGGCCGATGTGCGCGCTGTCGTACGGCGTCACGCCGCAGACATACATGCGGACCACGCCCGGCTCGATTGTTTCGAACGGTTCCTTGCGCCGGGACTGTGTGTTGTAGATCTGGATGGACGCTGCTGGCGCGTCGGTGCCCTGGTCTGACGCAGCGCTGGTAACGGTCATGGCGAGCCTCCCTGTGGTTCGCGTGATCAATCAGCGGGAAGCCTATCGCGTTTTGGCCGTTGCCTAACACTCCACCTTGTTGCGAGTGAGGTCCTGCACTCGCTCTTCCAGTTCTTCGATCCGCTGCATCATGCTCAGGATGGTGTCCCGGTAGGGGTCTGGCAGGTGCTCCATACGCCGCGTTTCACCCGACTCGGGGTCGCGCCAGGAGACAGCACGGGCGGGAATGCCCACGGCCGTGGTGTGGGCCGGCACATCCTTCAAGACGACCGATCCCGCGCCAACGCGGGCGCCCTCGCCGATGGTGACGGCACCCAGGACGCTTGCTCCAACGCCGATGATGGCGTCGTCCTCCACGGTCGGGTGACGTTTGCCACGCTCCTTGCCGGTGCCGCCCAGGGTCACGCCCTGGTACATCATCACGTTATCGCCGACCGTGGCTGTCTCCCCGATCACAACGCCCATGCCGTGGTCAATGAAGACCCCCTGGCCAAGGCGCGCACCCGGGTGAATCTCAATACCTGTCAGCCAGCGTGCGAACTGCGAAAGCAGTCGGGCGGGCAGCAGGAAGCCGCGCTTCCAGAGCGTGTGCGCCAGGCGATGGTAGATGATGGCATGCAGGCCAGGAGAGGTAAGGACGGCCTCGACGTTGGAGCGCGATGCGGGATCACGCTCGCGAATGGCCCGGATCTCCCTGGAAAACCACATGAGCGCGACCTTTCAGACGGGACGAAGACGCGGAACAGCACCGAACAGCACGAGGTCCAGAGCAGGCACGGTGTCACGCATGACAACGTGCCCTCACCGGCGAAACGTGCCTCGATACGTCGTGTGAGATTGCCAGCGCCGGCACGCTAGTCAGCCGCCTTGGCAGTGCTCTTCTCGGAACTTGCGCCTGGACTCGCCGTGGCCTTCTCGGTGGTCGATGACGATTTCTCACCGGCCGATTCGCTCTTCTTCTCGGAAGACTTGCTGCCGGAGCGCGAAGACTCACTGTCTCCCGAACCCTTCCGGCTGTCGGTGATGTACCACCCGGAGCCCTTGAACACGACCCCGACCGGGTGGATCACGCGGCGGACACTTCCCCCACACTCCGGGCAAACGGTCAACGCATCATCAGAAAAACGCTGCACGATGTCAAAATCATGATCACCGGTATCGCAGTGATAGCTATAGGTCGGCATTGCTAGCCACGCTCTCCACACAACTCAACATAGCGCGAAACGAACTCGTGCGCCGGATTGTACCTACGGGCTGAAAACGTCTCCAGCAGGCGCCACGCCGGGTACGACGACCGTCAGCCCAAACCCCGCTGCTTATCATTATGTTACGTCAAACCGCCTCCAGCATCACCTCGTCCCGCGCTCTCCTCCTGGCACATGATCCGGTTTCCCCTGTCCTGCGTCTGCCTGGTCCCCAGGCGAAAGCTCGCTTTTCCGCCTCGAACCTGCGGCGAACCTCCGGCCCGCCCCGCTCCACCGCTCCGTTCACCGCGCATCCGGAGCGCAGTCGAGAGATCCCGGCCTTCCCTTCGACCGGGAAACGATGCCTGTCCCAGCCCCTCGCGGAGCGGTCCGCAGCCACCAGTTCGACTGCTTCTCTACCTCGCCAGCGCCAACGCTTCCAGCGGCGCCAGATCATCCCAGTTCAGGCCGGCGCGCACTTCTGTCTCCAGCGGGACCGACAACTGCGCGGCGCCCTCCATGGTGCGCTGCAGTAATTCAGCCACGGCTGGAACATCCGCGCGCTCCGCTTCGAGCACCAGCTCGTCGTGCACCTGCAGGATCAGCCGGGCGTTGAGGCCCGACTTCAGGAGTTCGGTGTGAAAACGGTTCATAGCGATCTTCATGATGTCCGCTGCGGTCCCCTGCAGCGGCATGTTGACGGCCATGCGCTCGGCCGCGGCCCGGCGCTGAAAGTTGGACGAGGTCAGGTCCGCGATGACCCGGCGCCGGCCGTAGATCGATTCCACGTACCCGTGCTTGTGACCGAACGCCAGCGTGGCGTCAAAGTAGCGCTTCACCGCGGGCAGGTTCGTCCAGTACTGGTCGATGAAACGCGCGGCCTCGGTCCGCGTCAGACCCGTATCGCGCGAGAGCCCCTGCGCCTGCATACCGTAGATGATGCCGAAGTTCACGGTCTTTGCCAGGCGGCGCATGTTCGGCGTCACCTCTTCCCGGGAAACATCGTGAATCAACGCGGCCGTCACGGCGTGGATATCGTCGCCACGCGCGAAGGCATCGACCAGGAAGGGCTCCTGGCTCATATGCGCCAGCAGGCGCAACTCGATCTGCGAGTAGTCCGCCGCGACCAGGACCGGGTCTTCGAAGAGCCGGTACTCCGGGCGGGTGTCCGCAACGAAGGCACGGCGTACCCGCCGTCCCAGCTCGGTCCGGATCGGGATGTTCTGCAGGTTCGGGTTCGTTGAGGAGAGGCGGCCCGTCGCGGCAATCGTCTGGTTGAACGAGGTGTGGACGCGGCCGTCCTCCGCGTCGACCTGCAGCGGCAGCGCGTCGACATAGGTGGACTTCAGCTTGGCCAGCGAGCGGTGCTCCAGGATGAGGTCCACGATCGGGTGCTCTTGCCGGATGTTCTCGAGCACCTCGGAGTCGACCGAGAAGCCGGTCTTGGTCTTCCGCCCTGATTTCAGCCCCAGTTCCTCGAAGAGAAGCGGCGCCAGTTGCCTTGCCGAATTGGGGTTGATGGCGCGTCCGGCCATCTCCTGCATCTCGGCTTCGACCTGGTGCAGGCGGCTCGTGATCTCCTCGGACAGTTCTTCCAGGTAGGGGACATCGACAGCGATGCCCGTCTTCTCCATGTCCAGCAGCACATCGACCAGCGGCTGGTCGATCTCGTAGAGGAGGTGTTCCATGCCTGCCGCTTCGATCTCCGGGCGGAAGGTCTCGGCCAACTCGAAGGTGACTTCGACATCAGCAGCCGCGTAGTCGCCGGCCAGGTCGGAATCGACCTGGTCCATGGTCACCTGCTTGCGGCCGGTGCCGATCAGTTCCACGATCTCGGTCATCTCGCGGCCGAGCCGGGTGAATGCCAGATCTTTCAGGCGGAGCGAGGATTCGTTCAACAGGTACGCCGCGATCATCGTCTCGAAGCGCAGGTTGCTGAGCGTAAACCCGTGCGTGTCCAGCACAGCCAGGTCGTACTTGGCGTGGTGCGCGTAGCCCTCGAGCGTGGGGTCCTCGAAGAGCGGCTGCAAAGCGGCGTGGACGGTCTCGAGCGGGAGCTGGACGGGATTGCCGGCCGCGTGACCGACCGGGATGTAGTATCCCTCCGCTGGCCCGACTCCAATTGCGATCCCGACCAGGTTCGCATGGAGCGCATCGAGCGAATCGGTCTCCATGTCGAAGGCGTAGCGGCCGACTTCACGTACGCGCTTGACCAGGTGCGCCAGTTCAGCCTCGTCACGCACGATGGTGCGGACCGAGGGAGCCCGCTCGATCTTGGGCGCCGCCTTGCGGTCCGCGCGCATTTCCGGCAACCGGTTCGAAAGCGTGCGGAACTCGAGTTCACGAAAGAGCTCAACAATCGCTTCGCGATCGTAGTTGCCGACATGACTGTGGTCGAGATCGATCTCGATCGGGAGATCGCGCACGATGGTTGCGAGCCACTTGCTCTGGCGGGCAGAATCGACGCCCGCGATCAGCGAATTGCGGGCCCGCGTGGGCGTGATCTCTTCGACATTCGCCAGGATCGCCTCGATGTCCCCGTACTGGGCGATGAGGGCCTTGGCGGTCTTCTCACCGATCCCCGCGACGCCGGGGATGTTGTCCGAGGTGTCCCCAACCAGCGCCTTGTAGTCGGCCACGAAGGGCGGATCGAACCCGAAGCGGGAGCGCACGGCATCGACGTCGTAGTAGCGCAGGTCTCCAAAGCGCTGCGTCCCCGGCAGCACCACGCGGGTGTTCTCATCCACCAGTTGCAGCAAGTCACTGTCGCCCGTCACGATCAGCACCTGCACGTCTCCGCGCTCACGGCTGATGCGCGCGATGCTGCCGATGACGTCGTCCGCCTCGTACCCTTCGCGCTCTTCAATTGGGATGTTCAGCGCTTCGATGAGTTGCCGCACACGGCCGACCTGCGGCTTCAGGTCCTCCGGCATGGAGCCCCGGTTCGCCTTGTACTCGGTGTATTCCGCCTCGCGGAACGTGCGCCCACCCTCCAGGGCGATGATCGCATGGTCAGGTTGCTCCCGGTTCAGCACATCCAGCAGCATGGACGCGAACCCGAACACCGCGTTGACCGTCTCCCCTCTCGAGGTCGAGATTTCGTTCTTGATCGCGTAGTAGGCGCGGAAGATCAGGCCGAAACCATCAATCAACAGCAGCGTGGGACGATCGTGCGGGGCGGTGGTAGGCAGGACATCAGTCACAGTGAACTCTCCTTTATCTCACTGCCAAGTATGGCGGAAACGGCGGTGTCCGTACGCCCTGTGCCACGGTTTCACGTCTCCTCGTGGCAACTCCAGCCAACGCGAAGATGGTTTCATTCAAATGGTTCGTCCGTTCGCAGGAGGGGTCGACGATGGGAAATGGCTGGCGCGATCTTGCTGCGCATCATGGTTGGGCAACAGAACTGCTGCTGACCTATTGCCAGGGGCTTGATGACGCCACCTTGCAGGCGACGGCGGCCGGAACCTACGGCTCGATTATCGAAACGCTGCGGCACCTCGTTGACGCCGAGATGTCGTACGTCTACCGGCTCACTGGCGCCTGGCCGGAGCGCCCCTGGGTAGCGGATGAGGCCGTCAGTATCGATGTCCTGCTCGATCGGGCAGCGGTGCTGGCAGAAACCCTGGAGCAGTTCCTGTCAACTGACTGGGACGATGAGCGGCTCGGGGAAGCGTACGGCGATGAGGAGGTCTTCGCGGTTCGCGCCGGGGTGTTCCTCGTGCAGATCATCCACCATGCGAACGAGCATCGCGCGCATGTCTGTTCCATTCTTGGTGCGTTGGGCCACGAGCCGCCCGAAGTCTCGGCGTGGGCCTACGCCCTGGCCACCGGCCGCATGACTCCCAAAGCCGGTGCTGGCGCATAAACCAGTGCGACCAGGCTGGTGCGGCGCCATCGTTGCAAAAACCTCCCACGCTGAACGTTTTCAGAACCATCAGGTCTATACTCGCGGCTGGCACGGCGTGCCGTGCCCATCGCCCTGACCACCGCACTCGGGGCAGAGCGACCTATTCGCCGCAACGGACACAGGGTCATTTCTATGGATCCAGCAGCCGTCCAGGGCGTTGCCCGCCTGGTCGGTGATAACGTGGAACGCGTCATCGTTG
This sequence comes from Thermomicrobiales bacterium, assembly GCA_046328375.1. Classification (GTDB taxonomy): domain Bacteria; phylum Chloroflexota; class Chloroflexia; order Thermomicrobiales; family UBA6265; genus JACCXM01. The sequence goes on along the minus strand of JAXLWT010000036.1, from coordinate 25,985 downwards.
GCAAGCGGCACGAAGTGCTGCTGGTGCTGGTTGCGCTGCTCTGCCGGGGACACGTCCTGATCGAGGATGTGCCGGGCGTCGGCAAGACCGTGCTGGCCAAGGCCATGGCCCGCTCTATCGGATGCACCTTCAAACGAATCCAGTTCACGCCGGACCTGCTCCCCAGCGATGTCACCGGCGTCAACGTCTTCAACCAGCAATCGGGCCACTTCGAATACCGGCCCGGTCCAGTGGTGGCGCAACTGGTGCTGGCTGATGAGATCAACCGTGCCACGCCCAAAACCCAGGCCGCCCTCCTGGAAGCGATGGAAGAGGCCCAGGTGACGGTTGACGGCGTCACGCACCGCTTACCAGATCCCTTTGTGGTGCTCGCCACCCAGAACCCGATCGAGTACGAAGGCACGTTCCCGCTGCCAGAGGCCCAGCTTGACCGGTTCCTGATTCGGATGTCGATGGATTACCCCGGCCGCGCTGGTGAACTGGAGATGCTGGAGCGGCAGCACCACGCGCATCCGCTCGACTCCCTGCAGCAGACGGTGCGGGTGGAGGACCTGCTGCGCGCGCAGGAAGCGGTCAAGAACGTGCATGTGGCGATGCCGGTGCGCGAGTACATCGTGTCCCTGGTTGAGGCCTCGCGCCTGCATGACGATGTCTACCTGGGCGCATCACCACGCGGCTCCCTGGCGCTCTACAACGCCTCGCGCGCCTGGGCCGCGCTGCATGGCCGCGATTTTGTCACCCCGGACGACGTAAAGCGGCTGGCTGAGCCGACACTGGCTCACCGTATCATCGTCAACCCCGCCGCGCGGATCAAGAATGTGGACAGCCGCGTTGTAGTCAGAGACCTGCTGAGCACCGTGCCCGTCCCGGGAGCACAGCCGGTCAATCCTGCCACTCGGGGGTGGGGAAGCCGCAAGCCCGCTTCCCCCTAGATGGTGCCTGGTTGAACGGTCTCAAGATCCTGATCTTCCTGATTGCCACGCTGGTCGTCGGGCAACTTACTGACTGGGATGTGGCCGATCACCTGGTGCTGGCGCTGCTGGCCACCCTGGTCATCTGCTGGCTCTGGAGCCGGGTCAGCCTCTCTGGCATCTCGGTGGTGCGCCACCTCAGCGCGGACCGGGCCCAGGTCGGTCAAACACTCTCCGAGACGCTGGCGATCCGGAACGGAAGCCGCATCGGCAAGCTGTGGGTGGAACTGCTCGATCTCTCCACACTCCCCGGTCACGACCCGGGCCGAGTGGTCAGCGTCCCACGCCGATCTGCCGTGGAGTGGGATACCCGGACGGTGTGCGCCCGCCGGGGCCGCTACCACCTGGGACCAGTGGCCGTGAAATCCGGCGACCCGCTTGGCCTCTTCACGCACCGTTACGACTACCCGGAGCGCCCGGAAGTGATTATCTATCCCGCAGTTGTTGATCTCCGCGAAGCCGGCCTGCCGGAGGGTGCCCTCTCGGGCGGCAGCGCGCTGAGGCGCCGCACACCCCATGTCACCTCGAACGTGGCTGGCGTGCGTGACTACGTGGCAGGTGACGCGTTCAACCGCATCTCCTGGACCGCGACAGCGCGCATGGGGCGCATGATGGTCAAGGAGTTTGACCTTGATCCCACGGCGGATGTCTGGATCGTGCTTGACCTGGACCACAGTGTGCACGCGCTGGCCACCCGGCCGGTGAACTGGACCCCGGATGAGCGCGGCGAGTGGCCGCCGGAAGCCTGGCTCGATTCGACGGAGGAGTACGCCGTCACCGTCGCCGCATCGCTGGCGCAACGCTTCCTGCGCGAGGGCCGCAATGTCGGTCTCATCGCCTCTGGCGCGCACCTGGAGACGATCCCGGCCGACCGCTCTGACCGGCAACTCGTCAAGATCCTCGAGAGCCTGGCGGTCGTCCGCGCGGACGGCGCGTTGCCCCTGGCGCAACTGCTGGCGGCCGAGGGACGCCGTCTGGGTCGTAACGACTTCCTGGTTATCGTCACACCTTCCCTCTCGGAAGCCTGGGTCGCCGCGCTCGCGGCCATCGCCCAACGCGGTGTACGGGTCTCAACCGTCCTGCTGGAGGCCTCCACCTTTGGCCCGGCGCCAAACTCGCTCCTGATGGTCAGTGCGCTGGCGGCCGCCGGCGTCCCCGCCCATCTGGTCAAGTACGGCGAACCGATCGCGACCGCGTTCGCCAGTCCGGCCCTGGCCGCCCCGAGGCACTTCCGTGGCTAGCCTGGCGCGGCCGGCGCCGCTTCCTGCGGTCTCACGCTGGAGCCCTCGCCGCGTCTGGGCCTCACTCCAGCCGGCGGAGGGCTGGAGCAGTGTCGTGCTGCTCGCGATCATGCTCCTGGCGACAGCCTGGACGATCACCCGCACCGAGGTCGATCCGGACGGCGTGAGCATGGGCGCGCTCGCCCTGGGAGGATTGCTCACCGGGCTGGTCCTGGCCAAGTCCGCTGCGCCCGACCTGCTGGCGCACGTGCTGGCAATCCTGAGCGGGGTCATGGCCTCGATCATCCTGGCCGTGGAGCGCATGCCGCTCGCGCCAGGTGGCCGGTCTGCACGAGCGCAGGCCCTGCTGCAGATGGGCGAGAAGTGGTATGCGACGCTCCAGTCCGGCGGCCGGCTGGAAGATCCGCGCCTGCTCGCCATCATGCTCGGCGCGGCCGTCTGGCTGATCGCCTACACCTCGGCCTGGGTGCTCTTCCGGCGTGGCTGGCTCACGACGGCCGTGGCCTTGCCGACCGTGATCGCCCTGGCGAATCTTGGCTACTCCCCCGAACAGGGCACGCTTCCCCTGCTGGTCATCGTGCTGGCCGCGACCCTCCTCACGGCACGCCACGCTGCCTACCGGCGGCAGGTGGAGTGGACCCGGCTCCGCCTCCCCTACCCACGACGCACGGCGTCCCGCTTCCTGGCGGCGGGCCTGGTGGTGGCTCTCCTTGGCGGCGTCGTTGCCTGGACCATCCCCCTGTCGGCGCGTGACGACGCGCTGGAGCAGGCCTGGGCTCAACTGAGCGAGCCCCTTGCCAACGTCAGCGAGCGCTGGAACGACCTGCTGGCCCAGATCTCTGGCCGCACCAGCCCGAACGGTGGCTCCTACTCTGCCTTCGGTGAGAGCTTCGACCTGGGCGGAAACCTCAGCCTTTCCGATGACCCGGTGATGGTGCTGGAGCCCTCGTCCGCTGCCATGCAACCGACCTACCTGGCTGGCCAGCGCTACGACCAGTACACCGGTCACGGCTGGAACACCACGGTCGATGACACCTTCAACGCGGTTGGGCCAGACGGCACCCGCTACTCGTCCCGCCTCAGCTTCCGCAGTGGGCAGGGCGTCCACCTTTCCCCAGAGGTCACCACCGGGCGCAGCACAGTGGAAGGGACGCTGCGCGTGATCCGCCCCAAGGGCGACCTCATGTTCACCGTCGATACCTACCTGGCCGCGGACCGTCGCACGAACGTGCAGGTTTCCTGGGAGCAACTGGACAACGTCTCGTTCCCCCTCGACAACCCCGCCCAGTTGCCTCTCGACCTGCAGCGCATGGGTGTTCTTGTTTCGCGCGGGACCTACGCGGCCAGCCCAGGGGTTGATGCTCCCTTGCCGAGTGAACAGGCCTTGGCTGCGGATATTCAGACCGAGCGGGAAGCGCTGCGGAAACGATTCATTGATGTCAGTTGGCAGGTCAATGACCAGGGGCAGGCAGACACGCTGGTCGTGAGCGGTCAGCTTCCGGTCTATGACGATGTGGAATCCGTCTTCAGCCAGACGGGCCTGGCTGCCGATGACGTCTACGAGGTCACGGGTCTGGCCAGTACAGCCTCTCCTGACGCCCTGCGTGGAGCGGGCACAGCGTATCCCGGCTGGGTAACCGAGCGGTACCTGCAACTCCCGGACACCATCACCGACCGCACCCGTGCCCTGGCAACCGAACTGGTGAGCAGCCAGCCGACAGTCTTCGATGCCGCGTCTGCGGTGGAGCAGTACGTGCGCTCCACAATTGCCTATCGCGAGGATATCGACGCGCCACCGGACGACCAGGACGTCGTCGATTACGTCCTCTTTGACAGCCTCGAGGGGTACTGCGAGTACTACGCCTCGGCCATGGCGGTCCTGCTCCGGGCAGAAGGGATTCCCACGCGCGTCGTCGGCGGGTACTACCCGGCTCCGTACGACGCCGAGGCAGGCGGCAGCCTTTATCGCGAGAAGAACGCCCACCTCTGGGTCGAGGTCTTCTTCCCCGGATTCGGCTGGATCCCGTTCGAGCCCACGGCCAACCGCGACGAGCTGCAGTACGGTGATTTCACGCCGCAGCAGGATGCGCAGGCCGAGCCCACGCCACTTCCGACGCCCGTGCCAACACCAGAACCCGCTGTAGCAACTCCTGCACCCGCCGAGCAACAGGCGCCGCCCCCAACCACGCCGCCATCCGGACCGCAGGAATTGCTGTCGAATCCCGCGCGCGTGGCCGGGTGGGTTGGACTCGTTCTGCTCGTGGTCATGCTCGGCGGTACAATCGCCGCCGCTGTTGCGTGGTTCGGTGGGTTCCGCGGGCTTTCACCCATCTCGGGCATGTACGCCCGGACCCTGAAAGCGGGAAACTGGCTGGGAGTGCCGCCAGCGGCCTCGCTGACGCCGCATGAGTTTGCGGAGCGTGTGGGCCGGGTTGCGCCATCGGCGCAGGGTCCGGTGCGGACCGTCTCCGAGATCTACACGCAGGAGCTGTACGGGAACACGCGGCCAGACGCAGACCAACTCCAGCGCGCCCGCACCGCCTGGAACGAACTGCGCGGCATTGCGTTGGGTGGGCTGTTCCGCCGCAACCGGGGGAGATAACGGAGCATGACGACCAGCGTTGCTCGTCCGGTCCTGGTAGCCGGGGCCATCAACACCGACCTCGTGGCGCGCGTGGCGAAGGCGCCTGCCGCCGGTGAAACGGTTACTGGGAACGCGTTCGCCATCTTCGGCGGCGGCAAGGGCGCGAACCAGGCAATCGCCACCGCCCGCTCCGGCGCACCGACAGCCATGCTCGGCGCGCTCGGTGACGACGATTTCGGGCGCGCCCGCCGTGCTGACCTGGACGCCGAGGGAATTGACACCGGCTCTGTCGCGCGCCACGAGAGCGAGCCATCTGGCGTGGCCCTGATCATCGTCGAGGAAGGGAGCGGCCAGAACCGCATCTCCTATGTTCCCGGGGCCACGCTCACGATCCGCCCGGCACAGGCGCGGCACGCCGTCAAGCGGATCCAGCCCGCCGTCGTGCTCACCACGCTGGAGCCCGTGCCAGAGACGATCGCCGCACTCATCGAATCCACGCATGCGGTTGGAGGGGTCGTCGTCCTGAACGCCAGCCCGGAGCCCCTTGGCGCACGTCCCTTTCTGCCTGACCTCGACATCCTGATTGTCAATGAAACCGAGGCCGAAGAACTCCTCGGCACGCACGTCACCGTCGAAAACGGCAGTGCGGCGGCGCTGTCGTTGGCTGAGCTCGGTCCGCCCACCGTCGTCATTACCCTCGGCCCGGCCGGCGCCGTCGTGGCGCACGAGGGGGAAACCCGCTACTTCCCGGCTCCGCCCGTTCACGCCGTCGATACCACGGGCGCGGGGGATTCCTTCACTGGCGCGTTCGCCGCCGAACTGGCCCGAGGCGGCGACCCGTTCTCGGCAGCTCGCCGTGGCGTAGTTGCCGGCTCGCTGGCGACGACCAAGCCGGGCGCCTACCCGAGCATTCCGCACCGCGCGGAAATCGAAACGTTGCTGGCGGAGATGGAGCAGCCAACTTGACGATCGCCTCAGTTGGCACGAACCCGGGCAGGTGGCACCTGCCCGGGTTCAGGGCGCACTGCGCCGTGTCACCTGCGCCGTTGTGACATCCACCCTGACAGGTCATCCTGAGCCCGCAGGCGAAGGATCTCGGCCCACCGCTGTGCCTGCAGAGACCCACCAACCCAGCCTGTTCCCTGCCCACTTCCACGCAACGCAAGTCGTCTCGACCGAAGTGGAGAGACCTTGGCGCCTCAGACGGCAATGGATTGTGGGTTCAGCGGGCCCAGGGTGCAGCCATCGTTCGTCAGTTGTCAGGAGACCCGAGACTTCCCCACTTCAGTCGCAATGACAGGGGAACGTGGTAGGTGACTCACCGGACCTGCAAGGAAGGAGAACGAGATTCTTCGTGTCTCAGCATGACGCCTGAGGGCGGACAGTACACTCAATCCGTCATGGCTGGAGGAGCAAAGCCCTACAGAAAGCTCTCAAGGGCAGCGGAGAGAGTGCAACTCCACAAGCCACTAATGCAGACGAGGTGATCCGATTCCGGCCTCAGGACAGGTGTAGCCGCATCTCACTGCGATCAACTTCCGCTTCGCCGGGAGAAAACGACTACGAATCTATCGCGAGGCTCGTGATCAGGCCGTCGCGCAACGTGAATGCATAGCGCAATTCAATCGGGCTACCAGGAAATGTGCCGGAGACTTCCGCCGTCACGACCGTGCGATCGCCGTCAGCGCTTGCCTCTCGCACTTGAGACCGATCGTTGTATTTGGCGGCGGTCTCCTCCATCCAGCGCTGAATCGCCTCAGCCCCAACGTGCTGCCGCTCTTCGTCGCTGACCGTTCCGTCTGGAGCGAAGCCTGACAAGGCCAGCGCGTAATCGCGGGCATTCTTGCCGGCGAAGTAATCGGCAATGGACTGTGGCATTGGTTGGCTCATCGAACGCTGCGCTCCTTGTAGGTCCCCAGCTACGGTCTGGAGACTCCCGTACGAACCAGAGCCCCATCCTGCATCTATACTGAGGAAATGACAAGTACGCACGAAAAAGTAGGGTACTCACCTTCAAGTGTGGAACTCTTCCCGACGCCGGACGCCGCCTCGGCCGGGGTGGAACGAGCGCTGCGCATGCTCGAAGGCCGCTGGAAGCTCGTCATCCTCTTCCACCTCTTCGGCGGCAAGGTGCTCCGCTTCTCGGAACTGGAGAGGGCAATCCCGGGTGTCTCCCAGAAGATGCTGATTCAGCAACTACGGCAACTCGAAGCGGACGGTATCGTCGTGCGCACCATCTACCCGCAGGTGCCTCCGAAGGTGGAGTACCGCCTGACGCCTTGGGGTCAATCCCTGTGCCCAGCTCTGGACGCCCTGCTCCTTTGGGCTGTCAACCGTCCGGAGCCAAGCGATGCGGGAGATACCGGTACGAACCCCAGCTAGCGGCTGTTTCCGGTGCCCGTCGCACCAGGCCGAGATGAGCGTCTAGCAGCCAGTCACCAGATCATCAGGTCAGGTGATCTGTTCTGTTCGCCCCTGTTCACCTTGAGAACGCACAACCTGCGCCCAGTCCCTGACACGCGCGGCGGCGCCGGCTTGTCCGCCTGCGTAGACATCGGCAACGGTCATGGACCATGTCCGGAGACGTGGCTGGATGTCACCTGCCCGCCGGCGCACACGCGCAGCGCCGTCATACGCCCTGGCCGTTTGCGCCCGGATCTGCTCAGTCGTTAACTCGCCGTCGAGAAAACGGGAGAAGGCCGTCCGGAGTCCGTCAACTGCGTCATCGGTTAGGGACGCGGGATGTTGCAGTTGATAGGAACCTACCGTGAGAAAGTGCACGCTCAACAGTTCAGGATCCTGCCATTCCCACGCCAGCAATACGCCGAACATCCCTTGGCAATCGAGGCCATCGAGGTCCGTGGCGCCGCACTCCGCGCAAGTGGCGTACTGGCCTTCAGTCACGTCACGATTCCTCATCTGTCATGCGTTCTCTGGTGGTCTCCCCGTCGTCCCCATACACCAGGCGCAGGGTGTACTCCCTGATATCCGCTGGCCAGGTCGTTATCTGTGCTTCCAGCCGCGCGCGATCTCCGGCGAAGAGCGCGCGCAGTGCCTCCTCGTACCCCGGGCGATCGCCAGCTAACGCCGACATCACTCGGTAGGCGCGCTCCTGGGCCAGACGTTGGCCCTGGGCTGGCGCGCTTGCGCGACGCGCCTCGTCCACCAACCGGCGCAGTGCGACAGATGCTCCGCCCGGTTGGGCGTTCAGCCACTCCCAGTGCCGGGGGAGCAAGGTCACCTCACGCCCAATCACCCCGAGTTTCGGCCGGCCCCGCCCGCGTGGTTGTGCTGAGCCTGGGGGTGTGGCCGCAGGCGCTCCAGCGGCCAGGCCAGGGGCACCGAGCCGCGTGGCCGATCGCGACAGGTGCGCCAGGAACTCCGGCTCCTCTCCCCTGATGTCAATATCGATGACACGCCCGGTCGCGTCGTCAAAGGTGAGGATCGAGGCATCCGTCCCCGCCTCAACCTCCCGCTTGACGGCCCGGGCCACGTCCAGCAGCGACCCGGCGCCTAACAGGCGATCGCCCACAAATGCCGTCACAGGACGGGCCAGCGGATCCGTCACCACTCACTCCTTGTTCGTATCGCAGGGGCACCCGCGGCAGCTTCCATTGCACCCTGGCATTATTTTACCCGTATAATAATCGCCAGGTCGAGTCGAGCCTGGAGGCGATGCATGTTCAAGGAAGACCGTAAGGCGGCCGTTGCCGCGTTCAAGGAACGCTCCCGTCCGGCGGGAATCTACGTGGTGCGCTGCACGGCGACGGGTGAGGCCTGGATCGGGCAGAACCCCGACCTCGAGGCGATCCAGAACCGGCTCTGGTTCACCCTGCGCCTGGGCAGTCACCGCACCACGCGCCTGCAGCAGGCGTGGCAGGAGCATGGAGCGGATCACTTCGTCTTTGAGGTGGTGGAACGGGTCCCGGACGATGAGCCTGTTCACGATCTGCGTGGTCACCTGAAGCGGCGCCTCGCCCACTGGCAGCAGGAGCTTGGTCTTCCGCTCATCTAGCCAACGCCAGAGTCGACGCTACTTCGGGGGAAGCTCCTGCACGAACGTGAGCGCATGATCGATCAACCTGCGTGCCAGGGCGTCATCAGCAAACGCCTCTGGCGCGACCTGCACCCAGCCGGGCATGGGGCGCTGGCCGGTTACGAAGGGTGTAATCCCATCCAGCGGCAGGGCCCACGTCTCGTTCCCTTTTCCCAGGCGCACCATCACGCCCTCCTGGTTCGCGCAGCAGAGCAGGTTCCCCTGCAGGAGCCAGCACCAACTGCCGAACATCGCCTTGCCGCTCAACCCAGGCAGGTCCGCCAGGTACTCACGGACGAACTCTTCCAGGCCACTGTCCCGCACCATGCTCAGCCTCGTTCCGTACGCTCAGCGGCCTCAACCCCATGGGGACGAACGGTACCCATCCCTTCCGCCTGCGCGCCGCTCGCGCCGGCTGACTTATGAGGTGCTCTGGCGGCCTGCGCCCTGCGCGGGCGGACTGATTCGTGCGGCACGAATTAGTTCCGCGCCCCCGCGCAAATCACGATTCTGGCGGCCAACAGATCTGGCAGATAGCAGCAAGAATTCCGCGGTTGCGCGGTAGTGGCGCCAGTCAATCACACCTACGATCACGGTGTTGCCGGTTGGCGGCAACGCAATTTGAGAGGATAGGACATGAGACTGGCTCACCTGACGTTTGCTGTTCGGCCCGAGGCCCAGAGCGAGGCCCTTGAGGTTCTGCTCGACGAGGTTCCGACCGTGAGAGAGATGAAGGGGTGCGTGGCCTTCATCCCGTTCATAGACCCCACGACCACCGGGGGTATCGGCGTGCTGCACGAGTGGGCGACGGAGAGTGACTTTGCCGCCTATCTCGCCTCCCAGACCTTCGCGGCGTCCGGCGCGCGGCTCTTCCCGCTCATGACCCAGCAGCCGGACAGCCGCCGCTTCGACGCCGAGCTCCTTGCACCGGCGAATTGAGCGATGATCCCCGAGGCCTACTGCCTGCACCGCGAGTTCGCGCCAGAGGGCCCGATCCCGTTCGAGGTCGATAGGCACTACCTGCTTTACGCGTCAAGCGGGACGATGCGGTTGGAGGCAGTGGGTCAACGGTGGACGCTTCCCCCGGCGCGGGCGGCGTTGATCGCTGCCCGGCAGCCGGTCTCCGTCACCATCCTGACGAAGCTCACCTCAGCGTCTGTGCTCTTCGCTCCCCACCTCATGCCAGATCCGCCAGCGGTGGCCGTCTTCGACGTGTCGCCGCTGGCGCGAGCCCTGCTTGGTGAGTGCCAGGAGTACGGCCCGGAAGCCGGAGACCTGCCTTCCTACGGACAAGCACTGTTCCAGATGCTCGCCACGGTGGCGTTGCGCCTGGCGGAGAACCCCAGCCCGTTGAGCCTGCCGCTGCCCACCTCGGAACCGTTGCAGCGGGCCCTCGATCTCACTGAGGCTACCGCCAGCGATGCGCCCACCTTCTCGGAAATCGCCTACCAGACGGGTCAGTCTCCCCGCGCGCTCTCACGGCGCTTTGCCGAAGAGATGGGCATGACCTGGCGGCAGGCGCTCTGTCGCATGCGGATGATGCGCGCCGTCGAGGCCCTCGCCAGCAGCGACCTGACAGTAACCGAGATCGCGTTCGAGGTCGGGTACAACTCCACTTCCGCCTTTAACGCCGCGTTTCGCGACCTGCTGGGAGTGAGCCCAACGCAGTACCGGGAATCGTTCCGCGACGTCGATGGCAGGCTCTTGCCGGATTAACGCTGGACCAAGGTCCCGCTGCCATCGCTGCCCTTGTCGAGCGGTTGCAGTGCCCGGCTACCCGAAGCTGTCGTCAGGAAGATTGGCGGGGTTCCAGACAACTTCCCAGATGTGCCCGTTTGGGTCCCGGAAATAGCCCGCGTAACCACCGAAGAACGTTTCACGCGGTGGCTTGATGATTTCCGCCCCCGCTCGGGCGGCTTCGGCCATTACCTCGTCAACGTCCGCCCGGCGCACAACATTGTGCCCAATGGTGAATGACGTGGAACTGACTGGTGCTTTGGGTTGACCGGTGTCGAAGGCGATATCGTCCTGTGCCTAGATGGCAAGCCTTAGCCCGCCGGAAAGCGTGAAGAAGGCCACGGCACCGTGCTCGAACTCCTGGCCGACGATGCCTTCAGTGGGTAGCCCAAGTCCGTCGCGATAAAACTGCAGCGACCGCTCGAGATCGTTCACGCCGATTGTGAGAACTGATATCCGCGGCTTCATATCACCTCCGTGCTCAGCCAACGTTTGAAGACATCTTGGGAACGATTCCCGCGATCGTTCCAGAACCCTGGCCCGCATGCTCGTGCAACGAGCGCGCCCGGCAATTCTGAGGCCTCTTTCCGGAGCCAGTTCCCCAGGTCCTCGACACCGTGGGTTACAATTAGTTACATGTAACTTCCAAGGGAGCAAGAAATGGATCCGACACGGACTGCCCAGTCCTCGCAATTGAAGGTAAGGAAGCATCGGGACCGGTTGCGAGCGCAAGGCTTGCGCCCCGTGCAACTCTGGGTACCAGACGTACGGACTGAAGCCTTCAAGGCCGAGGCGAGCCGGCAGTCGGCACTCGTTGCTTCCAGCCCACATGAGGCAGACGATCAAGCATTCGTTGACGCGGCGTCAGCCGGTGCTTGGGACAACGAATGAGGCGAGGAGAGATTTGGACGGTCTCCGGCGGACGTGACTATGCCGGAAAACCTCGTCCGTGCGTCATCGTTCAGGACGACAATTTCGATCGCACAGAGTCCGTGACCCTTTGCGGCTTCACTTCCAGCACCGTTGAAGCGCCACTCATCAGACTTCTCATCGAGCCCAATGAGCGAAATGGGCTTCGCTTGCCTTCCCGGTTGATGGTGGACAAACTCACCACAGTTCCAAGATCAAGACTTGGCGAACGAGTCGGCCATCTGGACATGGAAGACGTGGTCCGGCTGAACCGGGCGATGATGGTGTTTCTTGGCCTTGCGGAATCACCACGACGGGCGACAATTGCGGAGTGAAGATAGAGCGCCACGTCACAAGGCGTAATGCCAGTTTGGGCGAGAGTCGCTGAAATCAGGGATGGCAAAACTGCAACCGAGGTGGCGGAAGGGGAGGGATTCGAACCCTCGAGACGGTATGACCGCCTACGCGATTTCCAGTCGCGCGCACTAGGCCAGGCTATGCGACCCTTCCAGGTTATCTTGCGCCCGGCGGTTACGCCGTTGCGGGCGGAGAGGGTGGGATTCGAACCCACGGTGGCTCAACACCACACCGCTTTTCGAGAGCGGCACCTTCAACCACTCGGACACCTCTCCAGCGGTCGAGTATAGCAATTCCAGGCCCCGCCGGGCTACGCGCACCGTTGGCGATCAACCCCACCCGGCGAATTGAATGCGGGAGCGGCCCGATGAGAACGGACCACTCCCGCTCCAATTCCGCGATGGCTCAGGCCTTCCGTCGCAGCCGGGCAAAGTCGTAGGTGCCCTGGTAGATCGGGTTGAAGACAAACCCCTCTATGTCGCTGCGCAAAATGGTCGTCCACTTTGGCTGCATGTAGTAGATCGCCGAAGGATCGTCTACCGACAGGATCTTCTGGGCGTCCGCCAGGGCCGACATGTAGGTCGCGTCGTCCATGGCGTCGCGCGCGCTCACCAGGTCCTTGTCAACCTGCTCGTTACAGTAGAAGCCGGCGTTCGCTCCCTTCGAACCCCAGGACGCACACGCCACCTGCGGGTAGAGATGGTTGTAGGCATCGTTGTAATCGGGCCACCAGAAGCCCGACTGCAGGCTCGGGCGCTCCTCGACCGGAGCGTCACCGTAGAACATTGCGCTCGCGGTGCTGTAGTCCACCGATTGGATGTCCAGGGTGATCCCAATCGACGCAAGGTTCGCCTGGAAGAGCTGCGTGGTGGCATTGAGATTCTCGTCGCCGCTCTCTTGCATCAATGTAATCGTCGTGCCCTCCGCCAGGCCCGCCTTGGCGAGGAGTTCCCTGGCGCGATCCAGGTCGGTCTCAAAGACGGGGGTGTCGGGGGCGAAGCCACGACACAGTTCAGCGACCGGTCCAATGGCTCGCTTCGCGTACCCCTTGAACACACCGTCGATCACCTCGTCGTAGGGGAAGGCGGCGCACATTGCCTGTCGCGCCTCCACCGACTCCAGAGGTCCTCCGACGGTCAGCGTCAGGTAATAGACCTCCGTGCTGTAGCTGGCATCGACGGTGATGTCGGGATTCTGCTCCAGCGCCTGCAGTGCCTCCGGCGTCAGGTTGTCGACGATGTCGACCCCACCCTGCTCGATCAACTGGCGCCGCGTCGCGTCTTCTTCGACCACCCGCAGGATGATCTGGTCGAACTCGGAGCCCGTCCAACCGCCCCAGTAGTTTTCATTGCGCTGCAGTGTCAGCAAGTTGCCTGGCTCGAAATCGGTGATGGCATACGGCCCGGTACCGAGCCCCGTGCTGTCAATCTGCGCACGCGCCCCGCCCCAGTCGCCGTCCTCTTCATCTTGCTTGGCGAGTGCGGCGTTGACGATCAAGGGGCCGTACTGTGAGGACATGGCTGCTTCGAACATGGGCTGAGGTTTGCCAAGATCGAAGACCAGCGTGGACTCATCGGGCGCGGTGATCCTGGCCGGGTCGTCAACAAAGCGCCCGATGACATCGACCGGCCCCAACCCCAGCGTCAGAAACCGCTCGAATGACAAACGGCACGCTTCCGCGTCGCAGACCGAGCCATCCTGGAAGGTGACACCTGGGCGAATCTTGAAAGTCCAGACACTCTGGTCTTCGTTCGGTGACCACGACTCGGCAATAACGCCAACGTATTTGTCAACGGCGCCACCATCAAGCGTGATCAGTCCCTCAAAAGGTCCACGAATCGCCAGCGTCGATCGATACTCGTAAGAAGAATGTGGGTCGAGATTGGTCGCCGAGCCATTCACGGCGATCGTCAGCAACTTGGGGTCACCTTGCCGGGCCGGCACCGCGGCAGCGGGCCCCGTCGCGCGGTGAGACAAGCCAGAAGCCGCGACGCCAAGCGCGGCGGCTCCCTTCAACAGACTCCGCCGGGTAGCGTGGGCGGCGGTTGGCGACGGTGACTGTGGTGTGCGCTGCATGAGGTCCTCCCCATTTCCGGTGTACCGAAGCGATTGCGCCTCTTTGCGAACGTGAACGCCACGGCGTCCTGGCCCTGACGCCCTTCCCAGAGAAACTGGGGCCATCCCGGTGGCGGCCGATCATGCGAAACCTTGCCGAGGACGTTCACACGCTGCCCTTTGCCAGGCGGGCATTCCACCGCGGATCTCTTCGACCTGTCATCACCCAGTGCCGATGCTCCTTGTCACGTTGGGTGTAACCCGGGGCGCCGGCCTTCCTCGGTATACGCATCGCTGGCAACAGTGGACGCATCACCAGGCGTAGCCTCCGGTGGCAGTTGGTGTCCGACGCAGTGGTGGTGACGAGAGAAACAAACACCGGCTGGGGCAGTTGCCCCAGCCGGTGCAATGGGTACGCCTGGCAGGATTCGAACCTGCGGCCTTTGGGTCCGCAACCCAACGCTCTATCCCCTGAGCTACAGGCGCGCTGCGCACATTGTACCAGCCGCCGGGCACTCCCGGCAGGCAGACACTGTGCGGCGGGAAGGGAGGGATTCGAACCCTCGAAGGACGTATAAGGCCCTTAACCGCTTAGCAGGCGGCCCCGATCGACCACTCTGGCACCTCCCCAGTGCCTGAGTCAAGTCACGCGCACTCACGAGCGCACGCAGCCTCGCTCAACCGCAAAAGCATACCATGGCGGGCTCCCTAGAGCCCGCTCACGCGGTGCCTCGCGCGCCCCGGCCGCTCTGGGCCCACTGACCGTTGCAGCGGCAGATCACCGCGCAGATCGGGCATCACCCGCAGCGGCCCAGCCTGCTCGAAGGCGTAAGCCATGCTGAGCAGCGCCGCGTCATCGCGCGGGCGGCCGATGAAGGTCGCCGAGAAAGGCACGCCCCACGGCGAAAGCCCGCCCGGCATGGCGATAGCCGGGAACCCGGCAAAGGGGTAGATCAAGGACTGCAGCGTGTCGATCCCAACGAGCACGTCGAGATCCTGGCCGTCAAGCAGATCGGTGAGATAGGCCCGCGCCTGCTGCCGGTTCCCGCGCGCAATCAGGCGGGCATCTGCCTCACCCAGCGGACTCCAGAGACAGTCCCGCAGCCGGTCCTGCCCCCAGGGGGCAAATCGGCCCGGGTCCTGATCATTGAACTCAACAATCTCCGCCAGCGAGCCCATCGGCGCGTTGGTGGCACGCAGGTAGGCATTCACCCCCTCGCGCATGCCAAAATTGAACTCGCCGACAAAGCCTGGACCGGTGAAGTCAAAGGGGGCGGCCCGCACCACGGTGATCTCTGCTCCCGCCCGGCGCAAGGCATCGGCAGTGGCGCTCAGCCCGGAGTTGGCAATCACCCACTCATCATCGGCCGGGCCGGTGAGCTCGATCCCGATGATGCCGACCCGTTTGCCCCGCAGCGCATCGCGATCCAGCAGTGCGAAGAAATCGGTCCCGTGCACACCCGCGGCGCGCTCCGACTGCCGGTCCCGGGGATCTGGAACCGCGGCCATGGCCGTCAGGGCCAGTGCGACATCGCTGACAGTCCGCCCTATTGGCCCGGCCATATCGCACTCGTCCGTGATCGGCAGCACGCGGTCCCGGCTGACCAGGCCCAGGGTTGGTCGCATCCCGACAACTGAGGCACGCGACGATGGCGCCACGATCGAACCTGCGGTCTCGGTACCGACGCTGATGGCGGCGAAGTTGGCGGTCATGGCCACAGCCGAGCCGGTGCTTGAACCAACCGGGTCGATCGACGCGCCGTACGGGCAGAGTGTCTGCCCACCGAGGGCACTGAAACCACTCGGGGCGATGTAGGACATCCAGTAGGCCCACTCGGAGAGATTGGTCTTGCCGAGCATCATCGCGCCGGCGTTGCGCAGGCCGGCAACCAGGTGGGCGTCGCGGTCACAGCGGGCGGAGCCGAGCGCGGCGGCACCGGCCGTCGTCCGCATCTGATCACCACTCCCGATATTGTCCTTGAGCAGGACCGGGATGCCGTGTAAAGGCCCACGCAGACGCCCCTGGCTGCGTTCGCTGTCGTGGGTAGCCGCGATCTCGAGGATCTCCGGGTTGAGATCGAGGAGCGCGTGCAGGCCCGTGATATCGAAGCGGCGGATGCGATCCACGTAGTAGGTGACGAGATCGACGCTGCTGTAGCGGCCCGCCTGGAGATCTTCCTGCATCTGGGGGATGCTGGCCTCGCGGATCATGCCATCGAGCTGCGTCCGCGCCTGGGGCGTCAGGTGATCCAGGGCGTCCACGAACGGACGCATGTCCAGCGGCCGGCGGGCGGTGTTTCCGGCGGGCGGAGCCACCTCGATCTGCGCCGAAACACGACGCGTTACTCCGGCTGCCACCATCCCAGCCGCCCCTGCCAGGAAGGCTCGCCGATTGCCCCTCACGGTGTCTGAATCTCCTCGGTGATGTTCTTGCGGGGATGGAACAGGCTGAACGCGGAGAGTTTACACCAGCCGCCGGCCAGCCCATCCCCGAGACACGACGAACGCTGTGCCGGTTCATCCTGCTGTGCTGGCATTTTCCACCGGCGGCTTTACAGCCCGGTCACATCGCCCGTCAGCAAGCGCTGCCGAATTCGGCTCCCCTTTCTCCCGCGTTTGCCACCACCGCCAGCGCAATAGCTGTCGCGCTGGCGAGCGCGGTCCTGCCTGCCGCCACATCCACCGGCCTGGGCATCACGACGGTCACGCGCACCACCAGGTTGCCGCGCCGAAGGAAGCGCGTGGCTGATTCGTCGCTGGTCACCATCGCCTCGCAGGGCAACAGGAAATCGCCAATCTCCTCCTGATGATGGAGCGCGACAGCCCGGTCATGCGCAAAGTACGCGAGCGCGTAGGCCGCGCCGGTACTGGAGGCGAACCGGTGCAGCGAGATGTCCACCCGGGCCGGCGTTGAGCGGCCCGCCCCTGGGCTGGCCGCATAGCTACGGTAGGCGTTCCCCAGCCACCCCCAGCCAGCGAGCAGCTGCGCGGCATCCCGCGAATTGCGGAAGGTGCCGGCCAGTTGACCGATCTCCTCGCGGGTACCGGCACTCTCCAGCTCGACGCCAGCCGGGAGCTCGCGCTGATCCGGGAAGAGACTGGTGAGGTCTGGCGCCCGCGAAAGGACTGGAGTGGCAGGTTGCGCGGAGGCGCGCCGCAGCGGCGCGTATAAGGTCACCGCCGTCCCCACCAGGAACCTCCGCCCGAGCGTCCGGCGGTTCAGCACGGAGCCAGATGTTGCTCCGGCCCGGTGCGTCACCCCGGGCCCGGCGTGGCGTGGGTACCTGCCGCACCCGGCGCAGCCTGCGGAACCTGGCGGGTCCCAGTCATCGTATTCGTGCAAAATCATTCCGCCTCGGATGAACGTGTGAACTCCCTACCCCGCCTCGTCAGGTGCGAGCCTGGCAATCACCTGGTTGGCGGGCATGAAGTAGTAGGCGCCGCTGACCGGGTGCGTGTACGTCGTCAGCGCATCCCGCACCCCATCCCGGACGCCGGCCATGCTCTCCAGCATCGACTGGAGCGGCCCCTGCTCGGCGCAGAATCCCACGAAGATCGTGCCGTGGTCGCTGACCGTGCCGTACGGCATGTTGCGCCGGAAGACCTTCCCGAAGGTGTCCTGGTCCGTCTTCGCCACGTGCGAGTTTGCGGGCCGGGGGTCCAGTTCGACGCTGTCTGCCTTCGTCCGTCCCATGGCGGCTTCCTGCTGGGCCACCGCGAGCGCCTCCCAGGCGACGGCGTCGTGCGGCCACCGCTGCAAGAGGAGAACGGTTCCCCCTTCCCCGGGCGATCCCGGCGGCACGAGCACGACGTCTGGAGCTTCCAGCAGGCCGGGATTCTCGGTGCCATCGATGAAACCGGTGAGATCGCGGTAGCGTTGGTAGGGCCAACCGGACAGCTCATCGGCCAGCGTTGCGACCCCGGCCAGATCCTGGATCGCTCCCCGCGCTTCATCGAACAGTACGTCGTACTCACTGCCCGCCAGCCAGAGCACGGCGTCGTGCTGCGTGGCCGGCATTGTGAAGCCACCTGCGCCCCTGATCGGCTGATTGAATCCGGCCACGTCAGACGGGATGTCTCCCGGTGACACGGTGCGCCACAACTCCGGACGGAAGCCGGAGACCAGGTTCACGCCACCAACGGTCGTACGCGGCTCACGGATGCTGGCCAGTGTCCGCACCAGGTCGAGCGCGGCAACCCCTGGCCGCGCGTCAAACTCCAGGTAGACGTGACTCGCCGTCCCCAGCGCGAAGATGCCGCTCTGTCCTGTGATCATCCGCCGCCCCTACCCACACATCCCGAAGATCCTGCTCTCGCGGGCGCTACACCACCCGGCCTCCGCGCCTTCCCTGAGAGAAGACGCCAGTTCTTCGTCACACCTGGAGCTCATCCGAAATCCATCCTACTAGAAGACGGCCTCCCCACCGCCCGGACTCGTCTCACGTGGCGCACCTGCTGCCGTACCGCCGTTAACGACCACTCGCGTGGCGTTCGCCTCCGGCCATAAATCGCTTCTGGAGCCGGAGCAAAGCCTCTCATTCCCGACGGAGATTGCATCGGGAGAACGTCACCCAGCCGGCGCCATGACCCGGACCAGTCGGCTATCCTCCGCGGGATACCCGAGTGCAACCCGTTGTGAATCTCTGCAGACTGGATCGCTTCGCCGCGCGCCGCGCCAGCTCGCAGCTCGCCGAACCAGCGCAAGGGCCAGGTAACGAACACCAGTGTGGAGACGCGGTCATGAGGAACCGGGTGGTACGAACGATGGTGCTCCTCTGCGCGAGCGTCCTGGCCCTGTTCGGCGCGCTGGGGACCGCCAGACCGGCATCGGCGCAGCCGGTGACAGCACCGACGACCTGCCAGGTTGGCATCTACCTTCGCTCACTGCACTCATTCGATCCCAACGCGGATACCTTCGGTGGAGATCTCTGGTTGTGGAGCGTCTGCCCGTCGCAGGATGACCAGCCACTCCACACCATGGAGTTCGTCAATGCCGATAACACCGCCATCCTGCTGGACGTGCCCGGCAACCCCTTCTGGGCCAACCGCAACGTCGATGGCACGTTTCGCTACGACTGGGACGAACGCGACTTTCCGTTCGACCGCCACACCCTGACCATCGAGATGGAAGAGGGCATCGACGATGTGCGAAAGTTCATTTACGAGCCAGACCTGGCGAATTCCGGTATCGATCCCAGTATGCAGTTGCCCGGGGGTTGGCAGATCACCGGCTGGACGCTGTCCGGGGGCTCGAATGCATACAACACGACGTTTGGTGACCCTGAGCTACCGCCCGGCGGCACCAGCCAGTACAGCCGGGTCACCCTCTCCGTCGACCTGGCGCGCAACGATCTGAGTGGGTTCTTCAAGCTGACCGCCGTCGTCTATGCCGCGTTCATCTTCTCGCTGGTCACCTACCTCATGCAGATGGATACGACCTCCGGCATCGGGCCGCGCGTCAGCCTGCTCGCCATCGCGCTCTTCTCCGCCGCCGTCAACCTGATCAATGCCAGCAACGCGTTGGGAACCTCCAGCGGCCTGACCCTCGTCGACTGGATACACATCATCGTGCTGATCTACATCCTGATCGCCGCGGCGGTGACCGTCGTCTCCCGCCTGCTCCTGGACCGAGGCTGGTCAGTCGCGGATGTCACCCGGCTCAACTATCGTCTGGGCGCCGTCGCCGTGATCTCGTTCATCGTGATCAACATCTCGCTGGTGCGCCAGGCGCTGGCCATCGGGTGAGACCCGTGCGCCCCACGGCCACGGCACCGCTCACGGCGTCGTGCCTTCCTCCGGAGCACCTTCGAGGCGAAAGTCCTCGGCCAGGGCGGCAAATTGCCGATCGAGGCGGTTCGTCAGTTCGTCTTTCACCACCGAGTCGGCGAGCGACTCCCACGTCGCCCCGGTGAACCGTCCCGCGGCTGCGCTGCACGTTGCCGGCGTAGGCGTTCCGCTGATTGCCGCGGGCAGGCCCGCCACCGGGGTACTTGCCGCCTGCTGCTCGTGCTTCAGCAACTCCAGCAGACACGCGTCGAGCGGCCCAATATCCTCGTTGTAGAACGACAGAAAGGAATCGTACGTCGATTTCGGCGCCAGCCGGAGGAGGGTGCTGATTTCCGCGCGCATGGTCCCCAGCAGCGGGGCGCTCTTGTCGTAGTAGTTCTGGACTGCGCGCCGGTGCCACTCCGCTTCGCCGAAGCGCGGATCGCGCGAGATCACCAGGTCCGAGGCGTACAACTCGTACTCCCAGAAGTCCGCCGCCATGGTGTCGATCAGGTTGGCCTGCGCGTCGAGCACGGTATCCTGCCGGGAGAGTTCGTCCTGGTAACGCTGTTGATCCACAGCCTTGCGGTCATCGATCTGCTTCAGCACCAGCGGGATCACCAGGCTGGTCACTCCAATCAGCACCAGCGAGAGGATCAGGTTCTTCGCGAACGAGCCCTTGGGGTCGATGGTCTGCACGCCCGATCTCCAAATGCCTGTCGCGAAGCGTCATCAAGAGGGTCTGCAGGTCCCCGCATCCCCTCTCGGGTGTCATCCGGAGCCCATAGGTGAAGGATCTTGTCTAACGTCCTGCCAGGGAGCCTTCGTCTGACGACGCCATTCAGTTCCATCACGAACTCAGGTGGTCTCAGGATACCCGTCAGCTTCTCCATGGCACACTCACCCGCGCGGCGATGTGAACTCCACGTCATCCAGCGGCCAGATCGGGCGCTGCACCCGCCGGTACGGCAGGTTTGACAAGGTGCTGGTGGTTGCCCCCGGAGAGTCCGTCCGGATGACCGCGCCAGCCACGCCCGCAAACCCGCCCCGGAAGTGCTGCTGCGATTTCAGCGCCACGACCTTGTACCGCGTGACATCGATGCCGTGCAGGAGGAACACCTCCGGATCGAGGGTCTGCGCGCGGTCGGACGCGACCAGGACGTCGACCTGTCCGATGACGAGCCGGGCCATCAGCCCGAGGTTGACCTCGGATCCAGCCCCCATCGGGTTCGTCAGACGGAACCGGCCGTCTGTCAGCGCCTTCACGTAGGCCTCTGTCACGATTGGCTCCCCGTGCAGGTTGTCCGATTTGCCGCCCAGGGAAATCGTGATCGTCGCCCCAACCCCAGCGCTGTGTGCTTGCCGTGCCACTTCCGCGTCCGTGATGAACCCGAACGCCGTGCCTGGTGCGTCTGCCTCCAGCAACGCGCGCAGGAGGTAGGTGCCATCGCCAGGAGCGCCACCGCCCGAGTTGTCCGAGATCTCGGCGATAACCACGGGTAAGGCCTCGAGCGCCAGCCCCTGGGCCACCGCTTCCACCGGGTCCGGGAATGCCTCCCGGAACTCCTCCCGCATCTCCCAGAGCGTCGTCGCCACCTCCTCGGCGATGCGCCGCGCGGTTTCCGGCTCCCCGTCTGTCGTCACCACCACTGCCGTCGAGCAGATCGGGACGTCCGTGTGCGGGAACCCGTGCACGATCGCGCAATCGATCACGGACGGATCCTGCTCGCGCGCGTAGCACACGTCCGTGATCGTCTTGCCAGGCCCGGTCAGGGTCGTCGCTGGCGGCAGCAACATCGGCAGGATTACCGCGTGCGTCACTGGCGCAATCTCTCTCCGCACCAGCTTCACCGCCAGCTCCACCGCTTCCACGCCCCGCTCATACAGGTCGACATGCGGGTACTCGTGGCAATTCAGCAGGATATCGGCGTGCTCCTGCATGGCCTGCGTCAGGTGGCCGTGCAGATCGAGCGTCACCACCAGCGGGACATCCGGTCCAATCAACTTGCGCACCTCGGCCAGGATTGCGCCTTCGATATCGTCACACCCCTCCGCTGACCCTGCGCCGTGCAGCGAGAGGCAGACCGCGTCAACGGGCATGGCCTGGGCCAGGCCACTCAGCAACTCGCGCTGCAATGTCTCGAACGCCTCGCGTCCAATCGTCGCTGACGGCTCAGCGGTCGCCGCGAAGGTCGGCACGATCTCCACCCCGAGGCGTGCCCCACCTGCCAGCATCCCACCGAGGCTATCTCGCACCCCGGTGTGCTCCTGCCGGATCTCCTCGCCATGCTCCCACTGCAAAGCCTTGAACGACGTGATCTCCGTGATGCCAGGCCGAAACGTGTTCGTCTCGTGCATCACTTCCCCGATGGCGATTCGCATCGGCGTCTCCTTCGTAACCGCTAGCGCCTACTCACCCTATGGGCCAATCGTCCTCGCAGTGACACGGAATGTTGGTGAAGGTACCCCGGCAGACGTGCCTCCGATCACGACCGGGTGCCGCGACTCAGGCGCCTTCTGTCTGAGTTCTCGCCCCAGGTGTCATCACCACCTCAGCGTAACGCACGCGACAGCGTTGGCATCTCCAGCGTAGCGCTCGCTCCATTAACGATTCTTCATGGTCCTGCTTCTGCGATAGGAGCAAACGCTGACAGTCACGCCACGAGGCAAGGTGCGGCCCCGGTGACGCACCTGCCAGTGACTGCCTGCTTTCTCAAGCGGAGATCAAGGGAGGAAACCAGTGAGCTGGTCAAGCAACACGTCTCAAATCCAGATCGGCGACGACGTCTACGGCAGTGATGGCGACAAGGTCGGCACGGTGGCGGAAGTCCAGAGCGGCTACATCGTGGTCGAGAAGGGCTTCTTCTTCCCCACCGACTACTACATCCCTGTCTCGGCCATCACCCAGATCGGCGACCGCCAGGTGGTCCTCAACGTGTCCAAGGACACCGCGCTGCACAGTGGCTGGGAGACGATCCCTGACACCACCGCCGGCACCACGCTGACCGATATGGGCACCACCGCCATACCTGCCACCGACGTCGTGAGTGGCACGGCCGTTGACGCCGCCGCCTGGCAAACCGACACGGCCGTGGGCCAGCCGCAGGTCGCCGGGTACGAGGCCACCAGCGAGGACGAACTGGTCATCCCGGTGCGGGAAGAGGAACTGACCGCGACGGTCCGCGAGACGGAGGCAGGCGCCGCTCGCATCCAGAAGCGGGTCGTCGCCGAAGATCGGGTGCTCGAGGTGCCGGTTACCGAGGAGCAGATCCGCGTTGAGCGGCGCGTGGTGGACCGCGCGGCCGACGCCGCAGACGCCGATGCCTTCGAGGAGATCGTCATCGAAGTCCCGCTGACCCAGCAGGAAGTGGAACTGCGCAAGCAGGCGCGCGTCGCCGAAGAGGTGGTGGTCAGCAAGGAAGCGATCCAGCACACCGAGCAGGTGCGGGGCACCGTCCGCCGGGAAGAAGTGGACGTGGTCGATGAGGGAGTCCTCAACCAGCCGATCCCCGGGCAGGATCGCACCGTCTAGTTATGGGCGAGGAGAGGTACGGGTGGCTGTCGACTGATCTGATCCGCCCTCTTCTCTCGATTGAACCGTCAACCAGGGCCTGGCTCCAGGCTGCGACATCGGCAGCCTGGAGCTAACCTCACACCTTGGACGGGCACAATTCAATACCTACCAGACAGGCGTGGTTAACCGTGCCTGCCGACGCTCGATAAGGTTCCCGGACGATTTCCCCCTCGGATACGATCCCGCATGCCCACGCATCCTGACTATCGAAGACGATCTCGCTTCAGATTCTGACCGGCATCATTTTCCATATACTTGACAAGTAAATACACAATACATAGAATCCGCGTAGTTCCCGCTTCGTCGAGATGCTCGCACAACAGGGAACCTGGCCACGGCGTTGCGAAATGAGCGGATCGCTGAGATCCCCAACCGTGTAGTGCTTCGGTGACATGAGAGCGAACGCAGTCATCCGTCGTCTCCGGCCGCCCCAGGTGCGCTGAGGTGGCAAACGGGTCCAGCAGTTCGCCCCGCACCGAACACCGCAGGAGGTAGTTCATGGCAGTACCGGCAACCGAGCCTGACACCCCGGAGCGCCTTTCGGCCATTGCCAGGGCCACGCTCACGCGCATGGTTGCCACCGACCGACCTGGCACGAATCCCGACCCGCAACCCCGACCCGGGCATACCCCTCACCTGGATACAGCCAGCCACCAGGTGGCCGTGCGTTAGCCACCTGGTTCCACGTCCAACGTCGTAACCCGCTGCAAGGGTGATCCAGGGTCAGCCCTTGCGTCTGATTTGTCCACATTATCGATGGATATTACCGACTATTCACCACGGAGGATTCCATGACGCTCCACTCAAGCAATGTCCTGAATATCCCGGCTCGCCCAACTCGTCGCCGGGCCACTCGCCTGCACCGTCGCGCGCTCCTGGGCGCCGGGACCGCAGCGGCCGCCTCAATCATGCTGGGAACCGCGGGACGGCAGGCGTTCGCCAACCAGGCCAGCGAGCCGCGCAAGCTGAAACTGGCCTGGAACGCCAGCGCCATCTGCACCGCCTCGGCCCCGGTTGCCCAGGAGTCGGGGATCTTTGCCGAGAATGGCCTCGAAGTCGAGTTCGTCAACTTCGGCAGTTCCACCGAGCAACTGCTGGAGGCGATTGCCACCGGCAAGGCGGATGCCGGAGTCGGTATGGCGCTGCGCTGGCTCAAGCCGCTGGAGCAGGGCTTTGACGTCAACATCACCGCCGGCATCCACGGCGGCTGCATGCGCCTCATTGGCTCGACGGCGGCCGGCGTCGCCACGCTTCAGGACCTGGTCGGCAAGACCATCGCCACCGCCGATATGGCCTCCCCGGGCAAGAATTTCTTCTCGATCATGCTGGCCAAGAACGGTATCGATCCTGAGCGCGATGTCACCTGGAAGCAGTTCCCAGGCGACGTGCTGCCGCTGACCTTCGACAAGGGCGAGGCACAGGCGTTCGTCGATGGCGACCCGAAGACATGGCTCTGGCTGAAGCAGTACCCGGACACGCTGACCGAGGTCGCCACCAACCTCACCGGCGAATACGCGCATCGCACCTGCTGCATCGTCGGCATTCGCGGCAGCCTGGTCCGCGACGAACCGGCCATCGCCCGGGCCCTGACCCAGTCGTTGCTGGACGCCGCGCACATCGTCGGTACCGAGCCGGAGGTGGGCGCCGCCGCGTTTGCGAAGTACGGCGGCGAGGGCTCGGTCGAGCAACTCACCGAAATGCTGGAGAGCCAGCAGCACACCCACCAGCCGATCGGCGACGAACTCAAGGAGAACATCGCGGCGTACGCCGAGGAACTCAAACTGGTCAACGTCTTCCAGCAGAACACGGACCCGGTCGAGTTCGCCAACAAGGTCTACGCCGACGTCCTGACCCAGGGGTAACTCATGTCTTCGCTTGCTGAACCGACAACTGCGGCGGTTGGCCCACCACTCTCCCGGGCGGACCAGCCTGCCACCTGGGACGTCCGCTTTGGTGGAATCTGGCTGACCGGCATGGTGGCCGCCCTCGCCTGGGCCGGGGCATCCGCGTACATCGCCTGGTGGCCAGGCCAGATGGTCATGGCGGACCCCACGCTCCTCATCCAGTTCACGGCGGCGATCGCGCTCGTGCTCCTGGTGATCAGCCTGATCGGGACGCGGGCACCTGCCGTCTTGAGCGCCCTGCAGCCAGTCGGGCCCTGGTTTATCGCCCTCGCTGTGATCCTCATCGCCTGGGAGGCGGTCACCGCCAAGCTGGGCATCCTGCCCCGACCCTTCTTTTCCACCCCGCAGGGAATCCTGAACGTCTACTTCCAGGACTTTCCGAAGCTGAGTGAAAGCCTGCTCCACTCCGTCCGCCTGCTGGCCATTGGCTACTTCGTAGGAGCCATGACCGGGTTCCTCACCGGTATCGCGATCGGTTGGTGGAAGATTGCCGGCTACTGGCTGCACCCGGTCCTGCGCTTTATCGGCCCCCTCCCCGCGACCGCCTGGCTGCCGATCGCCTTCTTCATCTTCCCCTCCAGTTTCAGCGCCAGCACGTTCCTCGTTGCGCTCGCCAGCGGCGTACCCGTCACGATCCTGACCTGGTCCGGGGTCGGCAGCGTGAACAAGGATTACTTCGACATCGCGCGCACCATGGGCGCCAGCCAGCGTTTCCTCGTTTGGAAGGTGGCTGTGCCCGCCGCCATGCCCCACGTCTTCGTCGGGCTGTTCATGGGTCTTGGCTCAGCGTTCGCGGTCCTAGTGGTTGCCGAGATGCTCGGCGTGAAGGCCGGCCTCGGCTGGTACCTGCA